>NZ_KI669401.1:918596-1366484 GCF_000507765.1 Streptococcus parasanguinis CC87K
ACCGATTTCTGTCCCACTCTCTTTTCTTTGTGTAAGCCCTATAAAGATTTGGCTTACACCGGTACGTCTACATCTCAAAACATTGACAAAATAATTAACGAATATCCTTTTTATTTTCTCTAAATCAGGTTTTTAGATGGAATATCAGATGATAACGAAAATAGTTTCGAAAATACAAAAAGACAAACGTCCAAATGCGACGTCTGTCTTCAAGCTTTTCTCTTTGTTTATGGTAAGATGGCAATGGCACGGACAGGTGAACCAGTTGCCTTGTCCCAGTGAGGGAAAGCAATCGAAATCAAAGCACCTACAGCTGGAACTTGGTCCAATTGGTTCAAGACTTCAACTTGGTAGATATTTTGTTCCAAGAGGTAGTATTCATTGACCAAGCCATGCTCTGCTGCTGGAATACCTGCATCGGTATCAAAGGTTTCATGACCCACAGCCTTAACATGGCGTTCATGAATCAAGAATTCCAAGGCTTCACGGCTCCATCCTGGACTTTGTTGAACCCCATTTTCATCAAGATTGCGCATAGCATCTTGATCTGGCCAACGTTTTGACCAATCACTACGGAAGGCAACAAAAGCACCCTCAGCAATTTGTCCATGCTCTGCCTCAAAGTCTAAGATATCTTGTTTACTCAAGATAAAGTTTGGATTGGCAGCAACTTCTTTAGACCTGTCGATAACATAAAGTGGCAAAAGGAGATCTTTGAGGTCAATCTCATCCAACCAACGACCCCCTTCTACAAAGTGAATCGGTGCATCAATATGCGTTCCGTATTGACCAACCACTGTAAATTTTTGAACATGGAAACCATCTTTTAATGTGAAAAGGTCTTCTTGTTGCAAAGCAGGAAGGGCTGGGAAGTGTGGACTTTCCGCATTGATTTGGTGACTCAAGTCCACCCATTTTTTAGCTTGCAATTCTTTATAAATACTTAGTAAATCTGACATGTTTCTTCCTCCTTATTCGCCCCAAACTTCAGCGACAATTTCCTTAATTAAACCGATTTTTTTCCATTGGTCTTCTTCTGTCAAAATGTTTCCTTCTTCTGTCGAAGCAAAGCCACACTGAGTAGACAGGTAAAGATTTTCCAACGGTACATACTGACTCGCTTCTTTAATACGAGCAATCACTTCGTCCTTGTTCTCCAATTGACCACTCTTAGATGTCAAGAGGCCTAATACCACACCTTTACCAGGGGTTACTTCTGCAAGTGGTTCAAAACCACCAGCCCGATCAGTATCAAACTCTAGGAAGTAAGCATTGACCGCTTCTTCTCCAAGGAGTTCTTTGGCAATCGGCGCATAGCCACCTGATGAAGCCCAAGTAGAATGGAAGTTCCCACGACAAACGTGCGTATTGACGGTCAAACCAGCTGGAACATGTTGGTAGACATCGTTGTTAAAGGTCAAGAAGAGATCAGCGAGTTCTCGGCGAACCTCATCTTTTGACTTGCCTTGAGCTGCTCCCCAAGCCGTCAAGAAATTATCATCTACCAAGACACCCCACGTACAATCATCTACTTGAAGAGTCCGAAGACCTGCATCATACAAATCTTGAATCACTTGAAGATAGGCTTGCTTGATGTCTTCACGAACAGCCGCAAAATCAGGATAGATGGTATTCAATTGTTCTACATGTTCTGCATCTCGGATCAATTCAAAATAGAATTGCGCAGGTGCTGGAATGGTATATTTAGCCTCTACACCATCTACATCTGCTACAAGATCCCGCAAGAACTTGTAATGCTCTACAAATGGATGATTGGCTCCTGTGATTTTTCCAACTACAAGCGCTGAGTCAGCCTTGGTTGTTTCATCATGGAATTGATAGCCTTGGGCAGCTTGGACATGATCAATGCCACCAAAGCCCCAGAAGAAATCCAAATGCCAATAAGCTCGGCGGAATTCTCCATCTGTTACTGACTTTAGACCAGCAGCAATTTCCTTTTCAACTAAGTCACGAATAGCCTGATCTTCTACTTTTGTTAAGTCAGCCTGACTGATTTTTCCAGCTGCGAAATCTTCACGAGCTTGAACCAAAGCTGCTGGACGAAGAAATGAACCAACATGGTCTACGCGATAAGGTGCATGTGTATGTGTCAATATGATTCCCTCTTTCCTATAAGTTTTACATTAATTCATTAATGCAACCATTATATCAGTCTAACACTTGATAAACAAGGGTTTGGGATAATCTAATATCTTTGATATCTATATAGCCTTAGACTATAACAAAAAAAGAAGTCCTTGAAGGACCCTTTTCTTAATTTTTAAATGCATCGAGCATGACTTGGAACTCTTCGTTTGTGAGTGTAATGCCTTTCCCCATTTTTGTATGGTCGGGACTCCAGGTCCGGATATCATACTTAGCAGGAGCACCATTAAAACTCACACGGTTCAATTCTTTGGTCCAACCCTTGTCGTTTTCTGACAAGACTAGCAAATGTTCTTCGATTTGGAATGAAAATTCTGCCATTTCACGACTCCTTTCTTGCCTTCTCATCTCTATTATTCGTAAATCATTTACAAAATCGTTGAAATTATCTATAATATATTGTATCAAGTTATGGAGAATTTAGCTATGAAAAAATTTCTCGAGATCGTTAAAGACCGAGCAAATGAATTTTTCAATGGAAAAGTCAGTACTCCTGCCCCATTAGAAGATGAGAGAATTATTGAAATCATTCAACAAGCATTGCGAAAAAAACAAGGGGTACATGTTATTTTTTCAAACAAGAGTTTTACAGGCGACATTGTCAAGTATGACCAAGAACGCCGACAACTGATCGTGAAAAATTTTAAAAAGAGTATGTCCACGATTATTCGGATTTCTGAGATCCAGAAAATCAGTTTGGTCCCCAATAATATTCGCATCGCTCAACAAAAAGGAGAGGTTTAACCCTCTCTTTTTTTGTTACACTCGAACGGTTTTACTTGCCCCATCTTTTGAGTAGAGATTGATTAAACCTTCCTGGCAAGAACGAATCATATCTCCTGGCTTGACTTCTTGTGGGACAGTGATCGTGAGAAGTTCCATCGGATTTGGTGCGCGATCAATCTTCACTCCATCCTTATCATGCAAGTCTTGGATCTGGCATTCAAAATGTCGGAAGCCCGGTCCGTAGAATTCCACTTGGTCCCCTTCATTGATCACATTTCGTTGACGAATCGTCGCGGTCATGGTAGATGGATCAAAGTCTACTACTTCTCCTACAAATTTGTATTGAGGAATCTTCCGACGTGCCCCAAACAATTGTTCATTTTCAGTCGGTGTTTGGTAGTAGAATCCAGTTGCCAATTCACGTTGAGCGACTTTCCACAATTCATTGATCAAATCATCCTTGATGGCATAAAAGGCTTCTGGACTTTCCATATAAGCATCGCAAGCAGCCTTGTAACAGTTAGCCACTGTTGATACGTAATGGACAGATTTCATTCGGCCTTCAATCTTCAAGCTATCCACCCCATTGTCAATCATGTCTGGAATATTCTCGATCATACACATGTCAACGGCTGACATAGAGTATTCTTCTGGGACTTGTCCTTTGATACTCTTACGTTCTTGGCCGAATGGCATGTCGTACAGGTCGTATTTCCAACGGCAAGATTGAGAACAGCCACCACGGTTAGCATCCCGGTCAGACATGTGGTTAGAAAGGGTACAACGTCCGGAATAGGAAATACACATCGCTCCATGAACGAAGGCTTCGATTTCAAGATCGGTACGCTTACGAATCTCTGCCAACTCTTCCATGGATACCTCGCGGGCCAAGACGACACGGGTCAAGCCATATTCTTTCCAAAAATGGAAAGTCTCCACATTGGTTGCAGAAGCTTGCGTAGACAAGTGAATATTGAGTCCAGGTGCATAAGTTGCACAGATTTCAATCAAGGCAGGATCTGAGACGATCACGGCGTCAAGGCCCATATCCCGCAATTCACGGAACCATTCTCCAGCCCCTTGTTCATTTCCTTCATGAGTTACCATGTTAGAAGCGACGTGCACATCTACGCCATGTGCATGAGCATATTCAATTCCTTCACGAAGCTCATCCATGGTGAAGTTTCCGGCACGACTCCGCAAACCATAGGCTTGTCCACCAACGAACACAGCGTCTGCCCCATAATTAACGGCAACTTTTAGTTTTTCTAATGTTCCAGCAGGTACCAAAACCTCTGGACGTTTTTTTGTATTTGTCATGTTTTCTCCAATTTACAAGATTGTCGATATGATGAATAGCCTCTTCGTTCCCTGAAAAAGGAAAACTCACAAACGAAGAAGCCCTAGTATTATTTGTTATTTTACACGATCTGGTTCATAATCGTAGAAACCAGTATCCAAACCACGATTAGCTGGATGCAATTTGCGGATTTCTTCATCAAACAGATAGGCTTGATCCTGTGTAAATGTTCCTTTTTGAATCAAATCACGGGCCTTGACAAAGTACTCTGTAATCTTGACAAAGTTTTCACCCGGACAGTAGACACCATCGAGTTTCCAATGATCAAAGCCATGTTCTACCAACTCAGACAATTTGGTCATCATATTCAAGTCATTATTTGAGAAGATATGGGTTCCATGTTTGTCTTCGTAGACCGAATAGTGAGAATTTGGATCTCCTGGTTCTGCTAAGAACAGATCGCGATCTTTGGTCACAGAGTCCTCTGTCTTGATGAAGTTGTAATAGTTCTGAAGAAGAGGTCGTTTTGAATGGTGAATAATGCTAGCACCGTAAACCAATACTTCTGCTGGAATCTGAAGATTCTCAGCCATTACGAATAATTCGGCAGATGGAATCTCACGAGCCAAAACAGCCTCAGAAGCTCCTGCTTGTTTTCCCCAGAAATTGATCTGGCGGCTAGAAGTGACCATGGTTGATGCATCGTAAATCGTTTTGAATGGATAGCCATCTCGTTTCAAGACATAAAAAACGCCCGCATCTCCGACAGTAATATAATCAGCCTGAATTTCCTTTAGAAAATCTAAGAAAGGCTTGATTGAATCCATCATCGATTGGTGCATGAGTGCATTTACAGCCACTGTCAATTCTTTGCCAGCAGCATGGACCAGTTGGGCAATTCGATTTATTTCGTCATAGCTTAAAGTTTGAGGCAATCGTAATCCGTAGTCTTTTTCACCGACATAGATTCGGTCAACCCCTGCATCAATCAGGGCTTGCGCTTGCTCAACACTCTCTGCTGTTGCTGTAATAATAATATTTTTCATAGAACCATTATAACAAAAATTCCGATATTCTAGAAAAATTTATTCATTTTGTAAAATTTGTAACATTTTTGTAACATTTATATACCTGAATTCATGATAGAATAATAGAGTACTGTTAGGAGAGAGAAAATGCCCGTAAGAAATTTAAGACACTATGAAGAAGAATTCGATTATATCGAATTAACCAAACAAACCCAAGAAACCCCTATTCAGGACTATGCTCCTGAAGTTGAACCCGCACCTCAATTAAGTGAATTGCTATATTTTTTAAATATCGCTATTTTCTGTGTGTTGACGGTTGTATTTAGTTTTATCTTTTTAGCAACAAAAATGAATACCTTCTTTGCGTTTGCTTTAGCGATTGGTTCTAGCTTTGCTAGTATTCAAGGGTTCCGAATTTACTACAATAAACGAAAAAAATAAAAATCAGGTTCGCCTGATTTTTTTATTTACTCGAATTTTATTAATTCCTAAGTTGTCAAATTAAGTTAGACTTTTCATGTAACTCAGAAAAACTTGGTATGTTGTTTGATAATTCAAAGACTTTCTAGGAATTCTATAAGAATAAATACTTTTTATGAGTTAAAGTTATTCAATGATCTTTTGAAACTTTCCGCCGTGAGAAAAGTGCCTGAAACAATTATGTTTCAGGCACTCGGGAGTTTTGAAACTTTAGGTTCAAAACTAAGTCATGGAACTTCTTTGAAGTTCGCTGACGTCCGTACTCACTTAAGGAAAGTTTCTAAGATGATTTTGTCTTCAATCTGAAATGAGGCTCTGTGAGCCTCATTTTTTATACTTCTTTTGTTTCTTCTTCAGCTGCTTCTTCAGAATCTTTTTCATCCAACTCTAACACGATGTCTTCAGATTCTGTTTGTTTGCGAATGGATTGAACCAAGTCATTGCCACTTAGATTTTCTTTTTGAAGTTTATCCTTAAATGAGTGATAGACTTCTTGAGATTTTTCAACCACATCTTGCGTCTTTTCTTTGACAGATTCCAAAACAGTTCCTGTCGTAATTTCTCCAGAACCAACTTTTTCTTTGGTTTGTTGGATCACTTCGGCTGCTTGTTTTGAAACATCCTTAGCAGTTTGTTTCACCGATTCATGTACTTCTTGAGGATCTTCTTGATAATCTTTTACGAAGCGCACCACCTTTTTAGTGACTTTCTTTCCTTGCTCTGTTGATAAATAGTAGGCTGCTGAAGCACCTGAAATCACACCAATTAATAAACTAGATAAACGTCCCATATTCTTCCTCGATTCTATTTAAATAATTTTGAAGCCATCTTAATCGCTTTTAATCCGATAGAGGCTTTCACTGTTTTTCCACCAGCTGATACAGCTTTGACACTCAATTGACGGGCTTGATCATTCAAATCTGAAACAGACTCTGAAAGATCCGCCACGGCTGTAAAGAGTGGGTCAATCGTTGCAACTTTTTGATTCAAATCATCCGTTAAAACATTGACTTTTGCCAATAGATCATTGGTCTGATGCAAGGTGACATTGACATCTGATGTCAAAACTTGGATGGTTTTTTGCGTCTCATCTACAACTTTTCCAATCTTTGAGAGGAAAAAAATCATATAAATGACAAGTGCTACTAAGGCAAGGCCTAAGAGACCGTAGGCAATTTCAATAAACATATATTACTCCTTTGCTTCTACATAATAAGGGGCTTTTTTGCGACGTTGATAGATGATGATGGCGAGTCCAACTAGAATCAGGATCATCGACAACCACTGGGAAACACGTAAGCCCGCAAACATCAGGCTATCTGTCCGCATTCCTTCGATGATCATCCGACCAAAACCATACCAGATAAGGTAAAAGGCTGTGATCTCACCTTGTCGCAAAAATTGGGGCTTCCTACGAAGAATCAAGATCAAGATAAATCCTAGCAGATTCCAACTGGATTCATATAAGAAGGTTGGTTGACGATAACTGCCGTCTATATACATTTGATCTCGAATAAAAGAGGGTAGGTAGTTGAGACTTTTGACAGCAGCTCCATAAGCTTCCTGGTTAAAGAAGTTTCCCCAGCGTCCAATACTCTGTGCAATCATGACGCTTGGGGCCGCAATATCTAAGAAATCAATTGGCTCAATCAAGCGTCTACGAGAGAATAGATAGAGGACAAGGGCACCTGTCAAGAGGCCACCATAAATCGCGATTCCTCCGTTCCAGATGGCGAAAATCTCACCAAGATGCTGGCTATAATAGCCCCATTCAAAAATAACGTAATAGAGTCGGGCACCCACAATCGCAAGCGGAAAAGCGATCAAAATGAAATCAATGATATCATCTGGATCAATTTTCTTACGGGGCGCTTCTTTCATGGAAAGATAAACGGCTAGAATTAAGCCAGAGACAATACAAATCGCATACCAACGAATACTGATCGGACCTAATTGAAGGGCTACTGGATTCATTCCTTCACCTCATTTTGACTAATCAACTGGGACAAACGTTCTTCAAAAGTTTTGGTAGCATCATAGCCCATTTCTTTGGCCCGAACATTCATCGCTGCGGCTTCGATCACGACCGAAATGTTCCGACCAGTCTTCACAGGGATGCGGATCCGAGGAATGGTCACACCACCGATTTCCAACTCTTCTGCATTATTACCAAGACGATCATAAACTTGATCCTTAGCATAATTTTCCAAGTAAACAGCGATTTGGACTTGTGAAGAATCCTTGACAGCACTTGCGCCGTAGAGACTCATGACATCGATAATCCCGACACCACGGATCTCTAGTAAGTGGCGTAGGATTTCAGCTGGCTCTCCCCAAAGGGTCATCTCGTCTCTCGCATAGATATCGACTCGGTCATCTGCTACGAGGCGGTGCCCCCGCTTGACAAGTTCCAGACCTGTCTCGCTTTTCCCGATTCCGCTATCTCCTTGGATCAAGACACCCATCCCATAAATATCCATCAAGACACCGTGTACACTCGTACGTTCTGCTAGGCGACTATCCAAATAGCTAGAAAGTTCTCCAGATAAACGACTCGTTGCAACATTGCTCTTCAAAATGGCTAGTTGCTTCTCTTCAGCAGCTCGCAACATTTCTTCTGGAATTTCTAAATTCCTCGCGACAATGATGACAGGTGTCTCTGGCTGGAACATCTTGCGCAGGACCTGATGACGGTTGTGAGAGCTCATCTTCACCAGGTAGGACCATTCTTTCATTCCTACAAGCTGAATCCGCTCAGGTGTGTAATAGTCGAAATAGCCCGTCATTTCAAGACCTGGACGTGAAATGTCCGCAGTCGTAATTTCCTTGCTTAAGAGGCTATCATCCCCATAAACAACCGATAGACGAAGCTTTTCCTGTAGATCGCGAACAGTAACTGCCATATCATTCTCCCTTTTCAAATTCTCTCTCTATTATAGCAGATTTTCTCTTCAGACGAGAGCCTGAAGTGTCATTTGAAAGATCCATTTTCAACTCCTTTTTAAGGCAAGCAAAAAGAGGCGAAGACAAAGGTCTCCAACCTCTAGGAAATGATGGGAACATATGAAAAATGCTCTAGCCTTCACCATGCAAGTAATCTGTAATCATGGATTTGATTCCGGTAGAGACCGCATAGACCACCGCATTTGAAGGGAATGCGATCAATCCGAGCATAAAGACGGCAGGTCCTCCCCCCAACAAGGAGAAAACCAGATACAAAACCGGCAGAAATAAAATCGAAAACCGATAAATTTGTGGCTTTCTAGCCATTTCTGTTGGCAGAAACAAGAGGTAGAAGAGACTATTCCAAATGCCCAGTGGAAAAAGGAGCATTCCGATCAAAACTGTTCCAACTCCTTCACCAAAAAAACGATTTAAAATGAAAAACTGTCCTATAAAACTGAAGAAGAGATATAGAATAAAAGCAAGGGAATAGAACTTCTGCTTCACTCAAATCTCCTTTTAGAAAAATGGACTATCATTCTGATCATGGATGGGTTCGGCCTCTTTTCTTCGACGAGGTCGAGGGCCATAGTCAAACATTTCCTGCTCCTCCTCGTCCTTATAAGGCAAGGTCGTATCTAACAGTAAATAGATAATCACACCGATAAAGGCATGAGAAACCGTAAAAAGAATAAACAAGAAGCGTAGGAGAGTTACACTAAGACCAAATTTATCGGCTAAGCCAGCTAGCACACCTGAAACCAGGCGATGTCGTTTTAATTTGTAAAATGATGATGTCATTTGATTTTCCTCTTTCTAGTTAGACCTATTTTAGCAGAGTCGAACTGGAAAGAGATCCGCCTAAAGACTGATTCTTACACTTGTCTCATTTCAAGAAATTGCAGGCGGCTGTGACAGCGACCGCAGGCATATTTCTTCAGATCGATTTTTCGCTTTCGTCTATACTCTTGGCCACAATGGGGACATTGATAGAGATAGATCCGCTTGACTCGCCCAGTTCTATCTGGTAGAGGAGGTGTGAAACGAAGACCGTCCACTTGCTGGAGAAGTTGCTTAAAGTCTAGATCTTTGTGGCGATAGCCTTTTCCTTGATCGTAAAGATGGTAATGGCAGAGCTCGTGACGGACGATTTTACGAAAGACCTCTAACCCGAAAGCTTGGTATATTTTCGGGTTGAAATCAAGGTGTCGATCTTTGGGAAAGAAACGACCCCCAGTAGTTTGAAGACGTGAATTCCACTCTGCTTGATGGCGGAATTCTCTCCCAAAATCTTCTAGGGATACTTGGCGTACATACTCAGTCAGATTCATTCGGAGCTACCAAACTGAGATTGACTTTTTCGCGTTCCACATCAATCTTCTTCACCCAGACGGTTACCAAATCACCTACTGATACGACCTGGCTTGGATGCTTGATAAACTGCTTGCTCATATGGGAGATATGAATCAAGCCATCTTCGTGAATGCCAATATCGACAAAGGCCCCAAAGTCAACCACATTGCGCACAACCCCTTCTAATTTTTGGCCTATATGGAGGTCTTTAATATCCAAGACATCCTGACGGAGCACGGGTGCATCAAAGGAATCCCGCAAATCGCGACCTGGTTTTAGGAGATCGGCAATAATATCTTTCAGGGTTTCTGGTCCCAGATCCAGCTGAGTAGACATCTCCTTTATGTTCACAGCTTTTAATTTTTCCTGAGCGGATGCATCGAGGTCGGTAATTTCAAGAAGTTGAAAAAGTTTTTCAACTTCCTTGTAACTTTCAGGGTGAACGCCGGTATTGTCCAAGATATTTTTACTTTCAGGAATGCGTAAGAATCCAGCCGCTTGCTCGAAAGCCTTGGCGCCGAGACGAGGGACTTTTTTAATCTGTGCTCGTGAAAGAATCATTCCTTCTTCTTCCCGGTATTTCACAATATTTTCAGAGATGGTTTTATTGAGTCCTGCTACATGGGCTAAGAGAGAGGGACTAGCCGTATTGATATTGACCCCAACTTGGTTGACGACAGTATCTACCACGAAATCCAAGCTTTCTGTCAGTTTTTTCTGATTGACATCGTGTTGGTATTGACCGACACCGATGGATTTGGCATCGATTTTCACCAATTCTGCTAGCGGATCTTGCAAGCGACGGGCAATGGAGATGGCCGAGCGTTTTTCAACGGTTAGCTCTGGGAACTCATGACGGGCCAACTCACTAGCTGAATAGACAGAGGCTCCGCTTTCATTGACAATAACATAGCGAACTCCTGGATGGTCATGAAGCACCTCTGCGACAAAGGCCTCACTTTCACGGCTGGCGGTTCCATTTCCAATCGCAATAATTTCTATTCCGAACTCTTTGATCAAGGAGGATAGATCCTTTTTAGCCTGCTCGATCTGAGCTGGTTTTGCAGGAGCAACTGGATAGATGACCTGGGTGGCAAGCATCTTTCCTGTCTCATCGACAACGGCTAGTTTAGCACCGGTCCGAAAGGCTGGGTCAAATCCAAGGACCACGCGCCCTTTTAATGGAGGAATGAGCAATAGATTCCGTAGATTTTCAGAGAACAATTGAATGGCTCCGTCTTCTGCCACCTCCGTTAACTCTGTCCGAATCCGACGTTCAATCGCAGGAACGATTTTTTTCTTAACCGCTTGTTGAATAACCTCATCGACATAGGCATTTTTCGTTTTAAAACGAGCCTCAAAAATACGAATGATCCGATCCAGTTGGTGCTCGAATCCGACTTTGAGAACGCCCAATTTTTCCCCACGATTGAGAGCTAGAGTCCGGTAGCCTTGCATATTCTTGATCTTCTCAGAAAAATCATAATAGATTTCAAAGGTTCTCTTAGGATCTAAGCTTTCATCCTTCAAGGTTGACGTCATGAGGGAATGCCCATGAATTTCTTGATAGGTGAGGGCCCGTAATTGGGTATCCTCTGAAATAGCCTCTACCAGAATATCCACTGCACCAGCTAATGCTGCGGTTTCAGTTGGGAAGGCCTCGCAGGTAAATTTCCGAGCCTCTGCTTCCAAGTCTGGACTATTTTGCAAAATGAGACGTGCCAAGGGGAAAAGTCCTGCTTCTCGTGCAATCGTCGCCTTGGTCCGCCGTTTTTCCTTATATGGGAGATAGAGCTCTTCGACATCCGCTAATTTTTCAGCAGCCTCAATAGCCTGCTTGAGCGCCTCTGTCAGTTTGCCCTGTTCCTCAATCTTAGCAAGGACAGTTTCCTTTCGTTCGGCTAGAGTCGTTAAGGATTTGTCCCGGTCAATAATGGCCTTGATCGCTACTTCATCTAAATTTCCCGTCATATCTTTTCGATAGCGGGCAATGAAAGGAATAGTTGAGCCTTCTGCGGTCAGACTCAATACGGTATCGATTTGTTTTAAGCTAACACCCAATTCTTGGGCTATTTTTTCATATTTATCCATAGCCTCTATTATAGCATATTTTGCTGCCATCAAGGGTGAGAGCGCCTGTTCTGGTCTCTGTTTCAGGGATTTTTCAGAGAATAATTTTGACCCTATGGTTCTTTCCTTTTATGCTCCATTTCCCCCTTGCTCTTTCCTTTTTGTTATAATGAAAGAAAATAAAAAGGAGGCCCAACAATGGCTATTAAATTCTCAAAAACAGATGATCTTGATAAAATGTTTGAAAATTTTGCGAGTTTTCCGGATGTAGAAAAGAAAGTAGAATTTCCTGAAGAAAAAAAGAAGGCAGAAACTGCTACCACTAAAGAAGCAAAGAAGGTTAAGTAATGACATTCTTTCAACACCTTCCCTCTAGCGTCTTGCAGGCTGGGGCTATTTTTCTCTCGATTATTATCGAAGCCCTACCGTTTGTCCTAATCGGAAGTATCATTTCAGGGATTATTGAGGTCTATATCACCCCCGAGAGGGTCTACCGCTTTCTTCCCAAGAATAAATTTGGGCGGATCTTCTTTGGGACCTTTATCGGCTTTATCTTTCCTTCCTGTGAATGTGGAATTGTCCCCATTATCAATCGCTTTCTAGAAAAGAAAGTTCCAAGTTATACTGCTGTTCCCTTTCTGGTGACAGCACCGGTCATCAATCCTATCGTTCTCTTTGCGACCTACTCAGCCTTTGGGAATTCTGTCAAGATGGCCCTCTACCGAGCCCTTGGTTCCCTACTGGTCGCAACGGTACTTGGAATCTTTCTTGGTTTTATTCAGACAGATTCGATCCAAAAAGAACATCGTAAGGCTGTACATGAACATGATTTTAGGGACTTGAGCAAAGGTCAAAAGCTCTTCCAAGTCTTGGTACAAGCCATTGATGAATTCTTTGATACGGGACGTTACCTGGTATTTGGTTGCCTCTTTGCCAGCCTCATCCAAGTCTATGTCCCAACACGGATCCTCACTTCGATCAGCGCGACACCGGTTATTGCTATTCTCCTTCTCATGGTCTTGTCCTTTCTCCTCTCACTTTGTAGCGAGGCGGACGCCTTTGTTGGATCCTCTCTTCTAACAAGTTTTGGAGTAGCGCCTGTTCTTGCCTTTTTGGTGATTGGGCCTATGCTTGATGTCAAAAATCTCCTCATGATGAAAAATTATCTCAAAACCCGTTTCATCTGGCAATTTATCGGGATTGTGAGTGGAGTTGTGCTCCTTTATGCTTGGTTTGTGGGGGTAGTGCTATGATTCGTTTCTTGATATTAGCTGGCTATTTTGAGCTCACCATGTACCTGCAATTATCTGGTAAGCTCAATCAATACATCAACTTACACTATTCTTACTTGGCTTATATTTCCATGTTCTTGTCCTTTGTTTTAGCTCTTGTGCAGCTAATCATCTGGGTCAAGCAGATGAAGATCCACAGTCATCTCTCTGGCTTCTGGGCAAAAGTAGCGAGTATTTTCTTGCTCTGTATTCCTTTGTTTGTCGGGCTATTTTTTCCTACTGTGACACTAGATTCCCAAACGGTTTCTGCCAAAGGTTATCACTTCCCGGTTGCTGCTGGATCTTCCAAGGAAATCCAGCAGGACGAAGGGACAACAACCCAGTATCTCAAACCAGATACTAGTAGCTATTTTACCAAATCTGCCTATGAGTCAGAAATGAAGCAGGCGGCAAAGAAATATGTTGATGAAAAAGTGATCCAGGTGACCACTGAGAATTATATGGAAGTCATGGAAGTTATTTATGATTATCCTGACCAATTTGCAGGAAAGACGATCGAGCTGACCGGCTTTGTATACAATGACCCCAATAACAAGGATAGCCAATTCCTCTTTCGCTTTGGGATCATCCACTGTATCGCAGACTCGGGTGTTTACGGTCTTTTAACAACCGGTGCCCCTCAACATTTTGAAAACAATACCTGGATCCATGCAAAAGGAACCTTATCCATTGAATACCACAAACAGCTCAAGCAAAGCTTGCCTGTCCTCCACGTGACGGATTGTCAAACCATTACACAACCAGATAATCCTTATGTCTACCGCGTATTTTAATGAATAGACTAAGTTCCTTCGATAGGCCTTAACCCCATGAAAGCTAGAACGCTCCTTCGTTCTAGCTTTTTCTATGCTTTCCTCTCAAATCCTCTAATCCAAGCGGAAAATATTCGGAACAACGATTCCATCAAAGAAATCTTGTGGATTTTATGGTAAAATATGGTTAATAAAATAGGAAATAGGTAC
This sequence comes from Streptococcus parasanguinis CC87K, assembly GCF_000507765.1. GTDB lineage: Bacteria > Bacillota > Bacilli > Lactobacillales > Streptococcaceae > Streptococcus > Streptococcus parasanguinis_J. The sequence continues at coordinate 932,917 of NZ_KI669401.1, forward strand.
TTAAATGTCTTCAAAAGTTATTGTAACCATTTTCGGGGCCAGTGGAGATTTAGCCAAGCGCAAACTCTATCCATCCCTTTTTAGACTCTATAAATCAGGAAATCTATCTGAAAACTTTGCGGTTATCGGAACAGCCCGCAGACCATGGAGCAAGGAATACTTTGAATCAGTCGTGGTAGAATCCATCACAGACCTGGCAGATAGCCCTCAACAAGCCCAAGAATTCGCCAGTCATTTCTACTACCAAAGTCATGATGTTAATGATACCGAACATTACATCGCCCTGCGCGAATTGCAAAATAGCTTGGATGAAAAATACCAAACGGAACACAACAAGGTCTTCTTCTTGTCCATGGCTCCTCAATTTTTTGGAACCATTGCTAAACACCTCAAATCAGAAGGCATTGTGGATGGACAAGGTTTTGAGCGCTTGATCGTTGAAAAACCTTTCGGTACAGACCTAGAAACGGCTAGTCAGCTCAACAAGGAATTGGAAGAAACCTTTGATGAAGAACAAATCTTCCGTATCGACCATTACCTTGGAAAAGAAATGATCCAAAATATCTTTGCCATTCGTTTTGGAAATCTTATTTTTGATAATCTTTGGAATCGAGATTTTATTGACAATATCCAAATTACCTTCGCTGAACGCTTAGGAGTTGAAGAACGCGGTGGCTACTATGATCACTCGGGGGCCCTTCGAGATATGGTGCAAAACCATACCCTTCAGCTTTTGTCTTTGCTTGCCATGGATAAACCAGCTACCTTTACCAAGGATGCGATTCGGGCTGAAAAAGTAAAAGTATTTGAGCAATTGCACAATCCAACAGATGACGAATTGAAGAAATTCTTTATCCGTGGTCAATACCATTCAGGTACGATCAAAGGGAAAAAAGATATCTCTTATCGCAGTGAGCCCAATGTCGACCCTGAATCTACTACGGAGACCTATGCTTCTGGTACGTTCTTTGTTGATAGCGATCGCTTCCGCGGTGTGCCTTTCTTCTTCCGTACCGGAAAACGCTTGACGCAAAAAGGAACCATGGTCAATGTGGTCTTCAAGCAAACCGACTCCATCTTTGGACATAGCTTGCAACCAAATGTCTTGACAATTTATATCCAACCAAATGAAGGTTTCTCATTGAGCATCAACGGAAAAGAGGTCGGAGAAAAATTCAGCATCGCACCAATTTCCTTTGATTATGAAACAGATGCGACTGCAACTGGGGCTTCACCAGAGCCTTATGAAAAATTAATTTTCGACGTTTTGAACAATGACTCAACCAATTACAGCCACTGGCACGAAGTCCGTGCTTCATGGCAATTGATTGACCGGATTGAAAAACTATGGGCCGAAAATGGAGCACCGCTCTATGAATACAAGTCTGGATCCATGGGACCAACTGCATCCGATGATCTCCTTGCAGAATACGGAGCCGAATGGGTTTGGAAACCTGAACCTAAGAATTAAGGAAAGCCACCTTCGGGTGGTTTTTTTGATAGCGCAAGGAAACAAAAAGACAAATTGTCTTTTAAACAATTTGTCTTTTTCTATTTGACTCTTAAATCAAGCCTTCCAAGAGGCCTCTCATGAAGTTTTCTGAGTGGAATGGTCCGATGTCATCAATCTTTTCTCCGAATCCAATCAACTTCACTGGGATATCCAACTCTTCTCGAATCGCAAGGACGACCCCACCTCGAGCCGTTCCATCGATCTTGGTCAATACAATTCCTGTCACAGGTGTAATTTTTGAAAATTCTTTAGCTTGCACCAAGGCATTTTGACCAGTTGATGCATCGAGGGCCAGCAAGGTTTCATGCGGTGCATCAGGTACCACACGCTTGATAATGCGGCCGATTTTTTCAAGCTCCGCCATGAGGTTGTCCTTGTTTTGCAGACGACCCGCCGTATCAATCATCAGAACATCGATGTTTTCAGCGATCGCACGTTCCATTCCATCAAAGACGACGCTAGCAGGATCTGATTTTTCAGGACCTGTTACAACTGGAACATCTACGCGGCGTCCCCATTCTGCCAGTTGAGCTACTGCTCCTGCACGGAAAGTATCTGCTGCAACCAACATGACTTTCTTGCCTTCTTGTTTGTAGCGGTGGGCTAACTTCCCGATAGAGGTTGTTTTACCAACTCCATTGACCCCAACAAAGAGCATGACCGTAAGACCGTCTTGAAAACGAATGGCTTCATTAAATTGGCCATCCTTTTCATACAAGTCCACCAATTTTTCGATGATCACGCGCTTGAGAGCATCTGGTTTTTTGGCATTTTCCAAACGGGCTTCATAGCGCAACTCTTCGGTTAAATTAGAGGCCACTTGAACTCCAACATCACTCATAATCAAGAGTTCTTCCAATTCTTCAAAGAATTCTTCATCGACTGAACGGAAATTGGCAAAGAAGGCATTGAGGCGTGCTCCAAATCCAGTCCTTGTCTTTTTCAAGCTACGATCGTATTTTTCCTGAATGGTTTCTTGCTGAGGCTTAACCTCGTCTGGAATTGGCTCTTCTGCCTCTTCAACAGTCCTTTCCTCAACGGCTGATGCAGCTTCTCCTTCCGGAAGTCTGGACTCAGCTTCTGCTACTTCTGAAGTTTCCTCCACTTGAGCGATCGCTTCTGATACTTCAGGTTCTGGGACCTCATCCTGAGCTTCTACTAGTTCTGGAGACTCCTCTTCTGTCGTGCTCTCTTCTACTGGCTCAGCGTCAGATGATGGAGAGGCAATTGGTGACTCTTCTTCCATTTCTGAACCGTTAGCCCCATCTGCTTCCTCACCATCTTCATTAACTTCCGCTTCAATTTTCACTTCTTCAAGAGACTCAGTCTCCGTGTCATCAGCTAGTGGTGAAACTTCTTCAGGAATTGCTTCTGTTTGAGCAGGTTCAAAGGCAACTGGAGACTCCTCTACCGGTTCTTGAACTTCAGGAGTCTCTGAAGTTCCTATTTCTTCAACAAGAGGTTCCTCTGCCGGCTCTTCTTGAGCAACGGTTGAAACAGGTTGATGAGTGGCTGCAATTCGCGCTTTAAGCTCTTGGTAATAAGCCTCCATATCTGCGATTTTTTGCTCTTCCTTGTCATTTAAGGTAGCCGCCGGCTCCTCTTTGACAGTTTCTTCAACCTCAGTACTTTCCGTCACTTCTTCCGAAGACGGAAGCACTTTTTCAGTTTCTTCTTTTTTTCCAAATAAACGATCAAATAATCCCATTTATTCACTCTCCTTTAGCACATAATTTTCAATCGCCCATGCGACGGCATCCTGGTCATTGGTCACAGGAGCCACAAGCGCTGCAACTTCCTTCACTGCTGGAATCGCATTGCCCATGGCAACCCCCAGTCCAGCCCATTGGATCATAGACAGGTCATTGGCTTCATCTCCACAGGCCATGACTTGATCTGCCTCAAGACCCAAAATAGTTGCCAGTGCCTCTAAACCTGTCGCCTTGTGAACATTTTTAGGACACCATTCCAGCAACATCTCCCGAGATTTAAAAATTTCATAGTCTTGAAATAACTCCGGCTTGATCTGTTTTATCGCTGCATCTAAAAAGTCTTGATCGACGGCTGTCACACACTTGTTGTAGGAAATCGTGGATGGCAGGTCTTTAAAATCTGTCTCAATAAAGTTTAGGTAGGGATTGTAAAGGGAATAGAGAGACTTTCGCTCTGCATGAATCTCATAAACCGTTCCCTCACTGATAGCATCCAGCGGAAGGCCTAGACGGGCTGTTTCATCATGAATGGTTTCGACATCTTCAGGTGCCAAGACAACTTTTGAGAGGATTTCTCCATTATTTCGCTGCACTAGACCACCGTTGAAGGTAATCGTATACTCTTCTTTGAGGCCTGCTGTTCCCAATTCTTCCAAAAGAAAATCCATGGCTTTCAAGGGGCGACCAGTGGTTAGAACCACCTTGACACCTTGGGCCTGTGCAGCAGCGAGGGCTGCTCTATTGCGAGGGGAGATCTTTTTTTCAGAATTGAGAAGGGTCCCATCTAAATCCAGCGCAATCAAGGAAATCTGACTCATACAATTTCCTCCATGTAGCGTAGGGCAGAACCCGTCGTATGGTGGCCGATGACTTTTTCAGCAATCGCTAAGATTTCAGGACGTGCATTTTCTGGCGCTACAGGATGGCCCACGACTTGCATCATATGGAGGTCATTTAAGTTATCCCCGAAAGCCATCACCTGATCCATCGAGATCCCTAGTTTATCCGCTAAGGCGGTAATGGCCACTCCCTTATCGACATAATCGAGGACAATATCAATTGATTCAAAACCTGTCGTCATCGCTTTGACACCGGGGATATTCTCAGTGACCCATTGCTCACCTTCAAGCACAAGAGCTGCATCAAAGTTGGTGGTCAATTTGAAAATTTCATCCTGAATATCCGCTAGGCTTTTCACTTTTTGAATGTTTTCATTGTAGTGCTGACTCAAGGCCAGATAGTCGGGATCTACTGTTTCTAAGACATAGCTCCCTTTTTTCCCCGTCAAAAGCAATTTATTGGGGTCTGCATAAGGGGAGGATTTCAAGGCCTCAAAAACACCCAAATAAAAGTCTTTGGACATGGTTGCTTCATAAAGATCTTCTCCATGAAATTCTACCACACTACCATTTTCAGCAATGAAAATCATCTGGTCCTCAAATCCTTTAAAGAGGGATTTGAGAGAAAGAAGGGCACGGCCACTTGCAGCAGCAAAATAGATGCCTTTTTCTTTGCAACTTGCTAATACCTTGCGTAAAAGGTCTTGATCGTACTGATGTTGGTCATTTAGAAAGGTTCCATCCATATCCGTAGCGATCAATTTAATATCATTATTCTTCATTTTCTAAGTCTTTCAATTTTACTGAGACGATTTTAGAAACCCCAGATTCCTGCATGGTCACACCATAGATGGAATCTGCAGCTGACATGGTTCCCTTCCGGTGCGTCACGACAATAAATTGGCTTTCCTTATCAAAGCGGTTCAGATAATCCCCAAAGCGCTTAACATTAGCCTCATCTAGGGCAGCCTCTACCTCATCCAGAATGACAAATGGAATGGTCTTGACACGAATAATCGAGAACAAGAGGGCCAAGGCAGACAAGGCCTTTTCTCCACCACTCATGAGGTTTAAGGATTGGATCTTTTTACCAGGTGGCTGCACAGAAATCTCAACACCAGCTGTCAGAAGATCTGGCTCTGTCAGAATCAAATCAGCAGCCCCCCCACCAAACATTTGACGGAAAGTGACTTTAAAGGATTCACGAATGGCTTCAAAAGTTGATTTAAAGCGTTCCTTGACTTCATCATTCATGTCGTTGATGGTAGACAAAAGCATGTTTTTCGCAGCCAAGACATCCTCACGCTGGCTGGAAAGGAAATCAAAGCGCCCCTTCACCTCATCGTACTGCTCGATCGCATCCACATTGACTGGACCAAGTGCCTTAATATCTTTTTCGATGCTCTTGAGCTGGTTTTCAGCTGCTGCAAGATTTTCAACAGGTTTGGCCTGTTCTTTGGCTTGGTCAAAGCTTTGCATGAATTCATCGGTAATTTGCGTTAAGAGCTTGTTCAAACGATCTGCATGCTTTTCACGTGTCGCTTCAGCCTTGGCTTGTTGACGAATCCACTCTTCGTTTTTCTTGCGAGCTTGTTCCATCTGTTCTGCCACATCTTCGGCCTGGCCTTCCAAATCATCCAGCTCAAAGCGTTTCCGAATAACCCCTTGTTCCAAATCCGTTTTCTTGGCTTGGGCCTGTGTCAATTGATTAGCTAGTTGCTCCACATCGACTGTCTGAACTTGGGCCTCGCCTTGTTCAATCAGCAATTGCAACTGATGCTCTTCTACTTCCAACTGGGAGATCGTTTCTTCCAAGCGACGAGCATCTGTTTGCTCATAGCTTTGTTGGCTCTTATATTCGGTCTGTTGAAGTCGCAATTCTGCCAATTGCTCTTGCAAGTTTTGTACTTTTTGTTGCAGAACATCTTTGTCCGACTTCATGGTTTCAATATCGCGGTTCAATTTTTCTTTTTGAAGCTCAATTTCTGCCAATTGCTTGGTAAGGGACTCCAGCTCTTCTTGGAGAGACTGGGTCGCATCTGTTGCCAATTCTGACTTCAAAGCTTCTAAGAGTTCCTGAATTTCTTTCAGTTGCTCTTGGCTTTGTTGGTAGGCCAATTGGGCCCGCTGTTGTTCCAGACGAGCTTGCTCACCCTGGCTTTGAATAGAAGCCAGGTATTCTTGCGCCTGCTTGAGCAGATTGTCCTTGGTCTCTACCTCCTGCTCTGCTTCTCTCAAACGAGCATCCAGAGCTTGCATTTCCTGCTTCAAACTATCTAATTCTGGTTTGACAAAGACTGTATTTTGGGAACGATTGGCACCACCAGCGTACGATCCTCCGGTCCGCAATTCGGTCCCATCCAAGGTCACCATTCGGACTTGATAATTGACTGTACGAGCTGCCTCACGCGCATGCTCCGTCGTGTCAAAGATGGCCGTTACTCCAAGCAAGTTTTGGAAAATCTGTTCAAAACGATGCTCATAGGTCACTAAGTCACTCGCGATTCCTAGAAATCCTGCACTTGCTTGAATCAATTCCAGATTCCGAGGGGATAGTTGACGGGCTTTGATCGTCGTTAGCGGAAGGAAAGTTGCCCGTCCCAAGCGATTGCGTTTCAAGAAATCAATCGCTCGCGTTGCAGCCTTTTCATCCTCGACAATGATCTGTTGGCTGCTAGCCCCCAGAGCAATTTCAAGCGCTGTTTGATAGTCTTTTGAAAAACTCAAATTCTCACTAACAGCCCCGCAGATGCCTCCTAGACGGTCTGCTTCTTGTAAGACGCTCTTGACGCCTGCATAGAAGTTACTATGGTTCTTCTGAATGGCTTCCAAACTATTGATCCGCGCCCGTTTGTTTTTGCTCTCATCCATCAAGTCAAACATAGCCGTTTGAGCCTCTTGGTAGGCAGCTTTGGCCTGCTCCACTTTTACCAATTGATTTTGGTATTCTGCTAATAGGTCTTTGACCGTCGCTTGTGCCTGATCCAACTCTTCCAATTGGCGAACTTCTTTTTCCTTGGCAGCTTCAAAATTGGATTGCGCCTTGATCAAGTCCTCTTGACGATGGCTAGATTCTTGCAGGAGTGCTTGGATCCGGCTCTCAATAGCTGTCCGCTCATTAGATTTTTCAGCTTCTGTCTGTAAGAGCTCCACATACTGCTCACGTAGATGCTCAATGACTTGTTCCGGATCTTCTTCATAGTTGGCTAATTCTTTTTCCAGCTTTTCTTGTTGCTGACGGTTCTCTATCAGTCTTTGTTGAAGAGTTGCTAGCGTCTCTTGTTTTTGAGACAGCTCTTTTTTCGCTTCTTCCAGACGGGCCAAAACAGCATCCAGTCGCTCTAGATTTTCCTTGCGACTATGGGCTGCTTGACTCGATTGCAACTTAGCGACTTCAATTTGCTTTTCCAAATCACTGATCAAACGAGTAACCTCTAGCAAGCTCGCCTGATCCTCAGCTAAGCTTTCATCCAACTGATGGCGGGCTTTCTTAATGCGCAAGTTATCCTCTTCCAAGACCTGACGACGTTGGTAATAAGAGGCCAACTGTTCTTGAATGGCTTTTTCTTCTTGATCAGCCTTTTCATAAAGGTCCTTTGTCAGATCGACTTGAGCGACCAAAACGTCCAGTAAGAGAACCTGGCGTTCTTGGTCTAATTCCAAGAAACGACGAGCAACCGTCGCTTGCTTTTCAAGAGGCTGGATCTGTCCTTCTAATTCATAGAGGATGTCCTCTAGACGGTCCAAATTCTCCTGGGTTTGGTTGAGTTTGGTCTCCGTTTCCTTGCGCCGCGTCTTAAATTTCAAGACACCAGCAGCTTCCTCAAAGATAGCCCGGCGTTCTTCCGGTTTGGAGTTAAAGATTTCCTCTACACGACCTTGGGAGATAATCGAGAAAGAATCCCGTCCCAATCCCGTATCCATGAACAAATCATGCACATCTCTGAGACGTACTTTCTTACCATCGATCTTGTACTCGCTGTCTCCCGAGCGATAAATATGGCGTTCGACCCGAATTTCTTTACCTGCCTGCTGGATAAAAGCATCCTGGTTATCTAAGACAACTGTGACACAAGCATAATTCAGCGGTTTACGCGATTCTGTCCCTGCAAAAATGACATCGGGCATCTTGCCTCCACGTAGACTCTTGACACTGGATTCCCCTAAGGCCCAGCGCAAGCTCTCTGTGATATTTGATTTTCCAGATCCATTAGGCCCTACAACGGCAGTAACCCCTTTGTCAAATACGACCTTAGTCTTATCCGCAAAGGATTTGAAGCCTTGGATTTCAATCTCTTTTAGATACATGGCCCATCATTCCTCGTTTCAACTGCATTGCGGGCTGCTTCTTGTTCCGCTAATTTCTTGGAGCGACCATGACCGTGCCCTAGGGTTTTACCGTTCACGAACACTTCCACTTCAAACTCCTTTGCATGAGCGGGACCAGACTCATTTACCACTTGGTACTGAATTTCCACATCCCCGTGAACCTGCAACAGTTCTTGCAAACGGGTCTTGTAGTCAATAACTTGGGAAAATTGACCCGTTTCCACTTTGGGAATCATGACCTGATAGACAAAGCGCTTGACTGCTTCCACTCCTTGATCCAGTAAAAGAGCACCTAAAAAGGCTTCAAATAAATCGCCAAGAATCGTATCGCGGTCTCGACCACCAGATTTTTCTTCGCCTTTGCCTAGTTTGATATAACGGTCAAATTGGCAATCCCGAGAAAAACCAGCCAAACTTTCTTCACGGACAATCATGGAACGGAATTTAGACAAATCTCCCTCAGGTCTGTTTGGGTGTTCCTTATACAAATATTCGGAAATAACTAATTGAAGAACAGCGTCTCCTAAAAATTCCAAACGTTCGTTATGTGAAATTTTTAAGAGGCGGTGCTCATTGGCATAAGACGTGTGTGTAAAAGCTGTATCTAATAAACTGCTATCTGAAAAAACGATCTGAAACCGTTCCGATAACAGGGCTTGTAATTTCTCCATAGGAAGCCTACTTTCTAATAAATTCATACCTTTAAGTATACCAAAAAAGAAGCACGAACGCACTTCTTTTCCTAGTTCTAGGGCCTGAATTCTCCAATTTTAATCAGGATTTTCCTCTGTTGGATTTTCAGGCTTATTAGGGATCACTTTTAAGAGATAATAGGTGATAAAAATCGTCAAAGCACCTAGAGCAAGCTTCACCCAAATAATCGGGGCCAGATAGATGGAAATGCCCATCAGAATGTAGATCTGAAGAAGGATCCATTTCTTCCGTTCTTTGGCAATCGATTTGGTCTCTCGGTAATCCGCTACATAGGTTTGATAAAGCTTGGTTTGGTAAAGCCAAGTTTCAAAGCGTTTGGAACTTTTAGCAAAGCAAGCCATGGACAGCAATAAAAAGGGGGTTGTCGGTAAAATTGGCAATGGAATCCCAATAATTCCTAGTCCCAATGATATAAAACCAATCGTAAGATAAACAAGGCGCATTTACTTCTCCTTTGTATGTTTCTTGTTTCATAATCACTCTACAGTGTTCACATCTGACATTAGAAGCTTCATCTTAGATGGATCTGACATTCCATCCACAATATTCTGTTGTTCCTCATTTAATGGCAATAATATTATAGTTGCTGTATGAGAAGGTAATTCCCCACTATCCTTGATAAAATAGCTAACCTTTTGATTCTCAAAAATAGCCTTTCCATCATAAGACCAGGTAATTGAAAAGTTCAAATCTTTCTTGATATCTACATCTGTCTTATTGACCAGCATGAGTGCCGCCCTGCCATCTGAAACAGCCCCGGTAAAATAGATCGCCATATTCCCCTCGCTACCAACTTCAGGATGTTCTTTAACCAATTTCTTCCCTAACTCAATAAGATCAGACGTCTTTCCTTCATTTTGAGGGGCCACCACAAATTTCAAACCTTTTTCTTCTTTATCTTTAGAAGACTCTGATACTTTTGTTTCCTTCGTCGTTTGATTGGAAGTCGACTCTTTCGTAGCTTGCTTAGACTGACTACAAGCAGTTAAAGCAACCAAACCAGCCAGTAATAACACCATTTTTTTCATTTATTATCTCTCCTCTACTTTCGTGATTCTCACTCAGAATTCGTTCTTTCCTATCATACACGAATTTTGGGTAAAGAGCAAATTCATTACTAGATATAGATTTCCTCAAATAGGCAGATAAAAAACCACCCGAAAGTGGTTTTCTATCTTATATCTTCGTCAAAGGGGTCGCGGTATCTGGCGAGGTATCTAACACCTCAAAATCATGGCCAACAGCTAGATCTGCTCGAGCCAGTTGATTCTCCATGGTCATATGGGCCAATTCTTTGATATTGTTCTCTTTTGACAAATGACCCAGATAAATCTTCTTGGTGCGATTTCCCAAGGTCCGGATCATGGCATCCGCCCCGTCTTCGTTAGAAAGGTGGCCTAGATCTGACAAGATCCGCTGCTTCAAGCGCCAAGCGTAAGAACCTGCTCGAAGGATCTCTACATCATGGTTGGACTCAATCAGATAGCCATCTGCATCCGCGACGATGCCTGCCAAGCGATCGCTCACATAGCCTGTATCCGTCAGCATGACGAAGCTTTTGCCATCCTTCATAAAGCGATAGAATTGAGGGGCAGCAGCATCGTGACTGACCCCAAAACTTTCGATATCGATATCGCCAAATGTCTTGGTCTTCCCCATTTCAAAAATGTGCTTTTGAGCATCATCGACCTTGCCTAGATACTTGGTGCCTTCCATAGCCTTCCAAGTTGCTTCATTAGCATATAGATCCATGCCATATTTTCGCGCTAAAACACCCACACCATGGATATGGTCTGAGTGTTCGTGCGTAATCAAAATGGCATCTAAGTCTTCTGGTTTACGATCAATTTCAGCCAATAGTCCCGTAATCTTTTTCCCTGATAGCCCTGCATCAATAAGCAGTTTTTTCTTTGGCGTCTCAAGGTAGAAAGAATTCCCACTAGAACCTGAAGCTAAAATACTATACTTAAATCCCTCTTCTGTCATTGACTCCTTATTCTTCCTCTTCTGTATCCCAGTCGTCTTTAATAGCGTCTTTGTCGTACGGCAAGACAATGGTAAAGGTAGATCCCTTGCCATATTCACTCTTGGCCCAAATAAAGCCTTTGTGTTGCTTCACGATCTCCTTAGCAATGGCTAAGCCCAGACCAGTCCCTCCTTGGGCCCGGCTACGTGCCTTATCCACTCGGTAAAAGCGATCAAAAATGCGAGGCAAGTCTTTCTTGGGAATTCCCAAGCCCTCATCTGAGATGGAGATAATCAACTGGGCATCTGTCGTTTTCATCCCTACCTTGATCTTTCCACCATCAGGTGAGTACTTGATGGCATTGTTCAAGATATTGTCGATCACCTGGGTCATTTTATCCGTATCAATTTCAACCCAGATCGGGGTGATCGGGTATTCCCGGATCAGTTCATACTTCTTAGTATCTTCTTGCGATTGACTCTTGATCTTATCAAACCGGTTCAAAATAAAGGTGATAAAGGCCGTAAAGTTGGTCAACTCGATGTCCAACTGACTGGTTTCATTATCGATTCGTGACAAGCTCAATAGATCTGTGACCATGCGCATCATGCGGTTGGTTTCATTGAGTGAAACTTTGACAAAATCTGGTGCTACCGGCTCTGACAAAGCGCCATCGTCTAGGGCTTCCAGATAGGATTTCACACTGGTCAAAGGTGTCCGTAATTCATGACTCACATTGGAGACAAAGAGGCGACGTTCCCGCTCTTCCTTGTCCTGCTCTGTCGTATCGTGCAAGACAGCTACCAGACCAGAGATAAAACCTGACTCGCGACGAATCAAGGCAAAGCGCACACGAAGACTTAAGTATTCCCCATTTTCATCCTGGGAATCGATGGTCAACTCTGGTACTTCTGTAATCAAGCTGCGCAGATCATACTCGTCTCCAATCGAAAGCAAATCCAGAATACTGGTATTAAGCACCTCATCTGGATTGACATTCAATTGCTTGGCGGCCATTTCATTGACCATGATGATCTGACCACGTCTATTGGTCGCAAGCACCCCATCTGTCATGTAAGAAAGGATACTGGTCAAACGCTTGGTTTCTTGTTCCAAGTTTTCATGCGTCAGGCGAATAACCTCAGACAGATCATTGATACTATTGGTCATATCTGTCAATTCTGGACTCCCTTGCATGTCGACCACTTCAGAATAGTCCCCTGCAATCAGATCCTTAATTTTGGCGTTTAATTGTCTGAGCTTAATATTGTCCCTACGGTTTTCTAACAAAAGCAAGGCTACCACAATGATAAACCCAACCGTAATCAGAACAAAGACAAAGTTCGACGACATTACAAATTGTTTTAGTTGATCAATCATTGTTTCTCATATAATATCCAACACCACGGCGGGTCAAGATATATTCTGGACGTCCCGGTGTGTCCTCGATTTTTTCACGCAAACGACGAACCGTCACGTCTACTGTCCGAACATCACCAAAGTAATCATAGCCCCACACCGTCTCAAGAAGGTGCTCACGGGTCATCACTTGACCGACATGGGTCGCAAGGTGATAGAGCAATTCAAATTCGCGATGGGTCAAGTCCAATTCTTTGTTGCCTTTTTGAACCAAGAAGGCATCTGGAAGAATGTGAAGATCACCAATGACAATTTCCGTATCGGCCTCATTTTCAAGCTGAGGATCAGCCGCAAACTCAGAACGACGCAACAAGGCTTTCACACGCGCTTGCAATTCCCGATTCGAGAAGGGTTTGGTTACATAGTCATCCGCCCCGATTTCAAGCCCGATAACCTTATCAAATTCCGTATCCTTAGCAGATAGGACAATGATCGGCACATTGCTAGTCTTACGAATCGTACGCGCCACTTCCAAACCATCAATCTCTGGCAACATCAAATCAAGAATAATAATATCCGGATTTTCAGCCGCAAAGACCTCTAAAGCTTCCCGACCATCAAAGGCTGTCAATACCTCATAGCCTTCTTTTGCCATGTTAAATTTGATAATATCTGAAATTGGTTTTTCATCATCAACTACTAATATTTTTTTCATCTTACATACCTGTTTCTAATGATACTTTTCCTTATCAATCTCCATCTTCTTATTATATCAAACTTATGAAGAAATGTGGAGCCTCAATTGCTGGACTTTCCAATAAGAAAGGTTAAAAAAGACCGAGAAGTTAAAATCTCCGTCTCAGAAAAAACGAATGATATGTAGAAGATAAAATCACTTGAGTTATTCTAAAAATAGTTAATTTTCTACTTGCTAGAATGAATAAATCATTTATTAAAAACTTTCCGTCGTGAGAAAAATGAGAGTGGGACAGAAATCGGTCATTCGTTAGAATTCGATTTCGTCGTCCCACCTCCGCACAGTTGAGTAGGGCTGTAAAAGCTGATGAAATCAGCGTAGTAGAGCCCACTCAACCACTGCGTATTGCTCGACAATCCAAAGATAATTGAGAGGCTAGGACTTTTGTCCCAGCCTCTCTAGGGAGTTTTGGAACTCCATAGAAGTTCGCTGACGTTCTTACTCACCTAAGGGAAGGGTTTTTAGATTGTTTTATCCTCAATCTTTTTATTTTTTCATTATTTCTCAACACGTGATTTGTTGGCGATATCAGCTAGGATTGCTGCTACAAACTCATCATCTTTAAACATTAAAACGGTATCTACTTTCAGAGGAGATATCGTTTTTCTTCTTCAGATAAGGAGACAAAAATTTCTTCCTTTCTCTATCTTTTAAATGAATTGATTTCTTCAGAGAAAGACTGTAAACTTTTTGATATAATATCAAGGATGGACTGATGGATATTTAAAAAATTATGTTCAAAAGAATGACAGGTGAGAATTAAAAATATGTAAGATTGGACAGAAGTCTCTCTACCATCATCCATGCAGAAACAAGATTATATGAAATAAAAGGAGTAACCAATGTCCGGAAACTATTCAACACGTGAATTCCGCGAGAAACTATATGATGACCTTCATGTTCGATTAAGAGATACAGTGATTTTGATGTGTTCGATTTTTATTGCCTCTATAGGTCTAAATATGAATTCAACAGCTGTCATTATTGGAGCCATGCTGATTTCCCCTCTTATGACACCGATTATTGGACTGGGGTTTGGTTTAGCTATTTTTGATACGCGTTTAATCAAGCAATCTCTAGGGGTTTTATTTACTCAAGTATTGGTCAGTTTGCTTGTCTCGACTCTATATTTCTGGATTTCTCCCTTATCTTATGCAAGTAGCGAATTGATTGCACGAACCTCTCCAACCATTTGGGATGTTCTCATTGCTATTGCGGGTGGGATAGCAGGTGTCATTGGTTCAAGAAAAAAAGAAGCAAACAATATCGTGCCAGGAGTAGCTATTGCAACAGCTCTGATGCCACCTATCTGCACTGCAGGCTATGGTTTAGCTAATGGAAATGTACGATTTTTATTTGGGGCTCTCTATCTTTTCTTGATCAACTGTGTCTTTATCATGCTAATCAATATTGTTGGAACAAGAATTTTGATGAGACAATCTCCCTTAAGTTCATTTAAAGAGCTAAACATGAAAATGAGAATTGGGTTGATCTCCTTGATTGTATTATTGGTTCTTCCAGCCAGCTATTCAGCAGTCACTCTGACGATGGATCAAGCACGAAAAGAAGGGATCAAACAGTTTGTAGGAAAAGAGTTTGCCAATCATACGATCATTAATCAAGTCTACAAGTCAAGTAGCAATGAATTGGTCTTGACAGTTGTTGGAGATCCGATTTCAGAAGAAGAATTAGAAACCATTCGCCAAAAACAAGACTCTTACGGTATTCAATCTGTTCAATTGAAAGTCAATCAAGTCCATAATTCGACAAAATTAGATAGTGAGACGACCAAGGAATTTTACGAAAACATTGACAAGTATATCGATCAAAAACTCTCTGAAAAAGATTCACAAAACGATCTCGTAAAAGAAAATGAAGCAGACAAGGATTGAGGATAGTCAACTTATCTAACTCATGGAAGCAAATCTTGGGAGGATATCCTATATCCAAAAGTTAATGGATAGAAAGGATTGTTGATGAGGATACTATTTGTGGTGGTTTGACAGATCACTACTAGCTCAGCTTAATCAAAATGTAAAAAAGCAACAACTATTTCAGTTGTTGCTTTTTAGGTGGCTGAGATTTTGTTCTAGGTTAAATGGTTTATTTCTCAACACGGGATTTATTTGCAATATCTGCAAGAATCAATTCTACAAATGCATCCACTGACATGGTTTCTGTTTCTTTTTGACCATAACGACGTACGTTTACAGCCTGGTCTTCCATTTCCTTGTCCCCAACGATCAATTGATAAGGAATTTTTTGAGTTTGTGAAGCACGGATCTTGAACTGCATTTTTTCATTGCGTTCATCCACATCTGCACGAACACCACGGTCACGAAGTTTCTTAGCCACTTCCCAAGCATAGTCCACGTGTTTTTCGTTCGATACTGGGATAAGGGTTACTTGGTGAGGAGCAAGCCAGGTTGGGAAAGCTCCCTTGTAGTTTTCAATCAAGATCGCAGTAAAGCGTTCCATCGTTGAGATAACCCCACGGTGGATCATGACTGGACGGTGTTCTTCTCCATCTGCTCCAATGTAATGAAGATCAAAGCGTTCTGGAAGCAAGAAGTCCAATTGGATGGTAGAAAGGGTTTCTTCTTTACCAAGAGCTGTTTTCACTTGGATATCCAATTTTGGTCCGTAGAAGGCAGCTTCCCCTTCTGCTTCATAATACTCAACACCCATATCATCAACAGCGGCTTTCAACATGCGTTGAGCATTTTCCCACATCTCGTCGTTGTCAAAGTATTTGTGTTTATCTTCAGGATCACGGTAAGACAAGCGGAAACGATAATCCGTCAAGTTAAAGTCTTCATACACATCGATGATCAATTGAAGGATCTTTTTGAATTCTTCTTCGATTTGTTCTGGAGCCACAAAGGTATGACCATCATTCAGTGACATTTCACGGACACGTTGCAAACCAGTCAGAGCACCAGATTTTTCATAACGGTGCATCATCCCAATTTCAGCGATACGGATAGGCAATTCACGGTAAGAGTGCACATGGTGTTTGTAGACTTCAATGTGGTGAGGGCAGTTCATTGGACGAAGAACAAACTCTTCTCCATCACCCATATCCATTGGTGGGAACATGTCTTCACGGTAGTGATCCCAGTGACCTGAAGTTTTATACAGTTCTACAGAAGCAATTGGTGGAGTGTAGACGTGTTGGTAGCCTGCTGCTACTTCTTTATCAACGATGTAGCGTTCCAACTCACGACGGATGGTCGCACCATTTGGCAACCAGAATGGAAGACCTTGACCAACTTCTTGAGAAATCATGAACAAATCAAGCTCTTTCCCAAGTTTACGGTGGTCACGTTCTTTAGCTTCTTCACGCATTTGAAGGTAGTTCTTCAAGTCTTTCTTGTCAAACCATGCTGTACCATAGATCCGTTGCATCATGGCATTGTCGCTATTACCACGCCAGTAAGCACCAGCAACGTTAAGAAGGTGGAAGATTTGGATGCGACCAGTTGATGGGACGTGTGGGCCACGGCAAAGGTCAACGTATTCACCTTGACGGTAGATAGTTAACCCACCTTCGTCTTCTGAGTGTTCTTCGATCAATTCTAATTTGTATGGATCGTTTTTGAAGATTTCACGCGCTTGGTCTTTGGTCACTTCTTCACGAATAGATGGAAAGTTTTCTTTGACGATTTTCTTCATTTCTTCTTCGATACGAGGAAGGTCTTCGTTAGAGATTTGACCCGCTTGGTTGTCTGTATCGTAGTAGAAACCATCTTCAATCGCTGGACCGACACCCAAGTGGATATCTGGGAAGAGGCGACGAGCTGCTTGGGCAAACAAGTGTGCTGCTGAGTGACGCAAGATTGGAAGAGCATCTTCGTGATCAGGTGTCACGATTTCAATGCTTCCATCTTCGGTGATGGCACGAGTTGTGTCAATCAATTTGCCGTTGAATTTACCAGCAAGGGCTTTTTTAGCCAAAGAATTGCTGATAGATTGGGCAATTTCAAAAGTAGTAACGCCAGATTCGAATTCACGAACAGCGCCATCTGGGAAAGTAATCTTAATCATGATTTTCTCCTTATAAAGTTTTTAGTAGCTAAATGGGTGGAAGGTGTCTTTGAACATTGGAATCGTCACTCCTTTTGATGTCTTCATTAAGAAATCAAAAAAGCGACCTCCTCGAAAGGACGTCGCAACGTGGTTCCACCTTCATTTATGTTCCTCAAAAAAGAGGGACACCTCTGATTGGCTCTAACGTAGCCACCGTTTTATGTTTGCATAAAAAGAATACGAGTAGTCCCAAACCTATCCTCTACGCGATTTCCAGCTCCACGCGCTCTCTATTAGATTTCCTAGATTTGATATGTCTCTTTCAGTTATTATAGCACGATTGAAAAATTTTGCAAGAAAAAGTTTTATTTTCAATCAAAGAAATGCGTAATTTTACGGATTTTCTTCACCTGTTTGACAGACGCCTTCATTATCTTCACAGATCCATTAACCGGAAGAGCAATCACCTTGGTTGGGATTTTCACAATGGTCTTAGACATCCGCTTGACCCGACTTTGCTCTGGGTTCAAGTCATTTGAGAAGTCTTTAGAGATGATTTTATCCAGGTAAAATTCATAGACTCGACGGCCGAAGGTTGCTGCAGAAATATCATCGATCTTTTCTGCCCACTTGGTCTCGTCGATTGCAGGCATCTCGTCAATCGCTTCAAGAATCGCTTGGGCCAGATCGCTCTCCTCATAAAAGAGTTTCCCAAACATAGGGTCATCAATCACATGATCGAGATAAGGATTGCCATGAGCGATGATCGGGGTACCACTCGCAATACTCTCTAAAAAGGTCAAGCCTTGCGTCTCACTCGTTGAAGCTGAAATAAAGAAGTCAGCCGCCTTATAATAGAGAGCTGTTTCATTGGGTGGGATCATTCCTGTAAAGACAACCGCATCTGAAACGCCAAGTTTCGCCGCTTGTTTTTTCAGATCATCCAAATAAGGTCCATCCCCAGCCACAATCAACTTAACTTTAGAATTGGCTTGAAGGACATCAGGAAGAGCCGCAATAACAGCCTGAATATTTTTTTCATAAGAGACCCGCGACAAGCTCAATAAAAGCGTTTCATCTTCTGCGACTTCATATTTTTCACGAAGAGCCGCAGTCTCTGTCGGAGTAATTTCTGGCCGGTCAAACTTGGCCAAATCAATCCCTGTCGGAATAATGCGTTTTTCTGCCTTGACCTTGTACTTTTGGAGCAAGTCATAGACGATCTCGCTTGGGCAGATGACGCCGTCCAGATCATTCATATAACTTCTCACAATGTATTTGACCATACTTGGGCGAATGACCATGCCTCTCGCAATATAGCGGACATAGTCCTCATACTGGGTATGGTAGGTATGAATGACTGGAATCCGCAATTCGCGTCCAATCCAAACTCCCAAAAGGCCTAATGAAAACTCAGTCTGGGTATGGATAATATCCAACTGGTATTGCTTGGCAATGGCAAGTGCCTTTGAAAAACCACGATAAGCAACGCGGCGGTCCTTAAAGGCGAAGAAAGGCACACTTGGAATCCGAATAATTTGCCAATCTTCATAGCGGTTCACATCTTTATCCGTTGTCGTAAAGATAAAGACCGTGTGACCCAATTTTTCTAATTCTGTTTTGAGCGTCCGAATGCTGGTCGCCACTCCCGAAACTTGCGGGAAATAGGTATCTGTAAATAATCCTACACGCATCTTACATCTCCAAAACTGTTTGATAGGCTTCGACCAATTGATGAGCCACTAAGTCGATCGAACGACTCTCAGCGACCTTGTAGCCAGCCTCCCGCTTATCTACTTGTCCGTTCAAGACCTTGTTCAAGGAATCCACAAATTCATCCACATTGTGGCACAATTCAGATGAGCTTTCGTCGATCCAGCCATTGTATACGGGAATGTCCCGCAAGACCGTATGCTGATGACTAGCCAAGGCTTCTAAAACAACGATTCCTTCCGTTTCTTCATAAGATGGGAAGAAGAAAGCATCTGAACCCGTCATAGCTCCTTGGAAGACCGCTCCCTTGAAATAGCCAGGGAATTCCACATTACTAGGATGATCCTTTTCCACTATGCGACGAATCTTACGCGGAATGATCCATTTGTTAATCGATCCAAGCCAAATAAAGCGCACATCCGGCATGCGACGGGCCACTTCTACGAAATCTTCAATTCCTTTGCGTTTAAAATACAGCCCCGCACAGATAACAACTTTTTGGCCTTCTTGGATATTAAAATGCTTGCGAAAGACTTCTTCTTTTTTCGGATCCTTCTTGTATTTTTCCAAATCAATTCCATTGGAAACCGCGATAATCGGTGTAGTCACCCCATAAGACTGAATCAGGTGTTTGGAATACTCAGATGGCGTGATCACATAGTCTGCCTTTTGGTACATGTGAGCCAAATACTTTCCAAACAAGGGCGCAAAAAAGTTAGACCCGATAAAGGAATTTTCAAAATCCTCACGGGTTGAATGGCCATGCATGATGACTTTCTTTCCACGACGCTTTGCTGCATGGAGCAAAAGGAAACTCCGTGGGCCATAGGTATTGATATGCACCACATCATAATCTCCTAAAATATCTGTCGTATACGGAATCCCAGCCAAATCAAGCGCATGCATTTGGTGCTGCAAGGCTCGACCAATTCCTGATTTTTGTAATACGGATTTTCCTTCTAAATACAGTAAAACTTTCATACCTTCTATTATACCGAAATAAAGAGTGCCCAGCAAGTCTCTACCTGTTTCTAGTATAAAAAAGAGGCTAGAACAGTTTTGTTCTAACCTCTCAGACTAGTAGACACGTCTTCCCAAGTCGAGACTCTAGTCAACTAATCCCTATTTTTTCGTCGTACCACGTTGGTTGATCGTATGAGACAACAACACTTCGCGTTCTTCCAACTCTTCTTTGTGCATGATCTTGGTCAACATACGCATACTAATCGCACCAAGGTCATACAAAGGTTGGCCAATCGTTGATAGATTTGGACGCGTGTAACGTGTTACTTGTGAATCATCACTAGTAATGATTTCAAAGTCTTCTGGTACTTTGATACCGTGATCAGACAAGCCATTCAAGAGACCTGCAGCCAATTCATCACCTGTCACAAAAGCAGCTGTTGCTTTTGACGCAATGATGCGTTCTGCCAAGTTGTAACCTTCATCATAACGGTATTTCGATTCAAACACAAGCCCTTCGCTATAGCTCAATTTTTTCGCTTTCATAGCTTCCTTATAGCCTGACAAACGAATTTTTCCATTGATATCGTCCACCAATGGACCACTTACAAAAGCAATTTTCTTGTTGTGTTTTGCCAATTGTGCAACAGCATCCACAGTCGCTTGCTTGTAGTCGATATTGACACTTGGTAATTGATGTTCTACATCGACTGTCCCAGCAAGGACGACTGGCGTCCGAGAGCGTGAAAACTCTGAGCGAATCTTTTCTGTCAAGTGATAGCCCATGAAAATGATTCCATCCACTTGTTTTGAAAAGAGGTTGTTTACTACTGAAACTTCTTTGTCATCGTCTTCATCGCTATTTGCAAGGACGATGTTGTACTTGTACATTTCCGCAATGTCATCAATCCCCTTAGCCAAGGTAGAGAAATAGCTGTTGGTAATGTTTGGAATCACAACACCGACTGTTGTGGTTTTCTTACTGGCAAGACCACGCGCAACAGCATTTGGACGGTAATCCAAGCGTTCGATCACTTCCAAAACTTTTTTACGTGTATTTTCTTTAACGTTCTTATTTCCATTCACTACACGACTAACGGTTGCCATTGAAACCCCTGCTTCACGGGCGACATCATAAATCGTTACTGTATCGTCTGTATTCATAAGATTTCCTTTCATTATTGAAAATTTCGTTTTCACTCTCTAATTAATCCTATTTTATCATGGATTGTAAACACTTTCAAGTATTTTGGTAAAATTTTGTAAACTCTTGCTTTTTTGGGGAAAATTTGACAAAATAGATCCATAGAAAGAAGGTAGCATTATGTCTAAATTAGATCAAATCGTCGATTTTCTTGAAACTGAAAAAACAGATGTCGCTGTTGTATCTGATCCTGTCACCATCAATTACTTGACTGGATTTTACAGTGATCCCCACGAACGTCAACTCTTCTTGTTCGTATACACAGACCACGAACCCCTTCTCTTCGTTCCTGCACTTGAAGTGGAACGGGCGACTGCAGTTGTCGATTTCCAAGTGGTTGGCTATGTGGATTCTGAAAACCCTTGGGAAAAGATTAAAGGGGCTATCGCAAAACCAGATGCCAAAACCGTTGCACTTGAATATGATAACTTGATCCTTACCAAATACAATGGCTTGCGTACTGTCTTTGAAAAAGCGGAATTTACTAACTTAACACCACGAATTAACCGCATGCGCTTGATCAAATCTGCTGATGAAATCCAAAAAATGTTGGTGGCTGGTCAATATGCAGATAAGGCTGTCAATATGGGATTCGACGCCATATCACTGGATAAAACTGAAACTGATATCGTAGCAGAAATCGACTTTGGTATCAAACGCTTGGGTTATGAAATGAGCTTTGAAACCATGGTCTTGACGGGAAATAATGCAGCTAACCCACACGGAATTCCTGGAAGCAACAAAGTCGAAAACGATGCTCTCTTGCTCTTTGACCTTGGCTGTATGGTGAATGGTTATGCGTCAGATATGACTCGTACTGTTGCTGTTGGAAAACCTGATGATTTCAAAAAAGAAATCTACCACTTGACTTTAGAAGCTCAACAAGCAGCCATTGACATGATCAAACCAGGTGTAACAGCACATGACGTAGACCGTGCTGCACGGAGCGTCATCGAAAAAGCTGGCTATGGTGAATACTTCAACCACCGCCTCGGACACGGGATCGGAATGGATGTGCATGAATTCCCTTCTATTATGGAAGGAAATGACATGGTACTTGAAGAAGGCATGTGCTTCTCAGTTGAACCAGGAATCTATATTCCAGGTAAAGTCGGTGTCCGTATCGAAGATTGTGGGTATGTCACAAAAGACGGATTTGGACTCTTCACAGAAACCAGCAAAGACTTACTTTACTTTGACTAATCCTTTTGTAGGTCCAAGTCGCACCATGCAGAATGTTTCGTTAATAATTATAAAAAATGAGGCTGGGACAAAAGTCCTAGCCTCTCAATTGTTTTTGAATTGTCGAGCAAGACGCAGTGGTTGAGTGGGCTCTACTACGCTGATTTCATCAGCTTTTACAGCCCTACTCAACTGTGCGGAGGTGGGACGACGAAATCGAATTCTAACGAATTACCGATTTCTGTCCCACTCTCATTTTTCTTATGAAACCGATTCGAGATTCATTCTTTTCTGCGTATCTTCCACGACGTCTTTTAAAGTGGTTTGGGACATTTCTTTTTCCATAGCAGTCTGAATGTCCTCAAGCTTTCCATCTAAAACATTATGGATATTGTGGCCAATTGGGCAGGCTGGATTCGGATTGTCATGAAAACCAAATAATTGACCTGTCGAACCTAAGCATTCTACTGCTTGATAGATATCCAGCAGGCTGATCTCATCGGCTGCTTTTGCAAGCTCAGCTCCGCCTGTCCCACGCGCTACATGAATCAATCCAGCTTTCTTCAACTGAGACAAGGTCTTTCGAATAATAACAGGGTTCACGCCGACACTTCCTGCCAAAAAATCACTGGTTACTTTTGTTTTCTCTCCTTGTAGAGCAATCATGATCAAGACATGAGTCCCAATGGTAAAACGACTCGAAATTTGCATAACTTCACTCCTTTCTACCCGTTTTTGAAGGTAGAGTCTATTGAACAACCGTCAAGGGACGACTTTCGTTATTCCTATTATACTCTTTTCAGTTGTAATGTCAACAGTTACACTATTGGAAGAAGTCCTCTAACCAAGCATCGATTTCTCGATCATGACCTTCTCTCTGCTCAATCTCATGAAGAAGCTCATGATTGTGGGTATGATGAATGCCATTGACCAAACTTTCATAATACACTTGGTAATAAGGAAGATGGAGGTCTTTTGCAAGTTTCAGTTCTTTTTGGACATCATAGTCCACCCGTCTAAAATCTACATCTTTTAACCCCATTTGATCAAATTCAAGAATAGCATACATGGCCCGAAGGTCCTTGCGAAGATTCTTTTCCAAAAAGAAAGGTTGACCGATTGAGCCAGGATTGATAATCAGTTCTCCTCCTGTCCCGTAGCGGAAAAACTGCTGGTGAATGTGTCCGTAGACTGCAATATCACAAGACGGGTTTGTCACCAAGCGATCAAAATCCTTCTGCTCACCAATGTGGATCAATTCGCGCCCCCAATTCTTATCAGGTAAGTGGTGGGTAATGCCGATCTTTAAACCTGCGATTTCTCTATGGACCTGCATGGGCATTTTCTGCATGTCTTCAATTTCCTGGGGCGTGATTTCTTCAAGAATATATTGACACTGGCGCATGAGGTAGCGATGACTTGGTCTGGTCTCATCCAACATCCCCCTCATGGCCCGCCAAAGACTATCTTCCCAGTTTCCAAGGACTTTAACCGTAATCGGTAACTCCTCTAACATCTCCAAGAGGGCCCGTCTCCCTGTCCCAGGCATCAAACTATCTCCCAAGAGCCAATATTCATCCACCTTGGCTTTTCGACTATCCCCTAGAACAGCTTCCAATGCTGTCGTATTTCCATGAATATCTGAAAGTAAAGCAATTTTAGTCATGATCTTCTCCTTCTCTCCATTATAACAAAGAGAAGAAAAACTTCCACCCAAAGGTGAAAGTTTTATGAACATTCCATGCTACTAGAAATGAAAACTCAGGCTAGAGGGCCTGTCGCTATCAGCTACAGGCTTTGTATCTTAGTCTACTGATTTGAGGGCTTCGAGCATGTCTACTTTTCGGAGATAATGGTCAACATAAATTCCTAACAGGATCAAGAGAAGGATCATTCCTCCGACAGGAAAGAGAAAAACTCCAAGTCCCACTTTAGGGTAAAAGAGAATGGCATCTGGTGCAATCATGGCAATGAGGAATTGGTGAAGATAATAACCACCCACTAATCCCAAAAGGATCCCTATGATAGACAATAAGATAGTTTCGCGGTAAATATAGAGCGTCACTTCCTTATTATGGAATCCTAAGACCTTAATGGTCGATAATTCCCGGATCCGCTCCGCCACATTGATATTGGTTAAATTATACAAGATCACGATGGCTAGCAAGATCGATACGACTACTAGAATCATCATAGTGGTGTCCAAGGATTTGGCAACTGAATTAAAGAGGGAAATCATCGAAGCATTCTGACTAACCGCCTTCACAGCTGCAAGATTCATCATATCCCGACTGACAGCCTGTACTTGTCGTGTAGAAGGATTTTTCAACTGCACCAAATAGCTATTTGCTGAAGTCCGCTTTCCGTAGATTTTTTGGTAACTTGCCTGATCCATATAGACAAAATGGCCTACATAATTTTCAGTGATTCCTGCTACCGTAAAAGTATGGCCATCTAAGGTCAGTCGATCACCGACTGTAACCCGGGCTAGTTGTGCTAGTTTACTACTGATGATAACCCCTTTCTTGAGAGACAAGGGCTCTCCTTGCTTGAGAGAACGCAAGCTGACAAAGGGAGAAAAATCTGCACGATTTGTAACCATCATCGTAATGGTCTGCTTGTCGCGTCCACCCTTTAAAGATGCTTCGATGACCTTACTATAGATCGGTCGATAATCTTTGATATCTGATTTTTCCAGACGATTGGTTAGTTCCTTGCTTTCTTGGCTTGATGCATTCGTTTTTTTGGCTACAATCAACTCATATGATAGGATCTCTTGAAATTGGCGTTTGGGAACCCCTCCTACAGAAGATTGAATCCCTAGCCCTGCGAAGAGAAGAGCAACAGAACCTGCCACTCCAAATATGGTCATCAGCATCCGTTGTTTGTAACGAAAGAGATTGCGAGCAGTAACCTTGTGCGTGAAATTCAGACGTTTCCAAATAAAATGGAGACGCTCCAGAAAAATTTTCGAACCGGATACCGGTGGCTTGGGCAGTAATAAGAGATTGGCTTCTTCTTTTAATTCCTTACGAGCAACCCAGTAAGCTGGAAGCACACTTGCAATGAAAGACAGTCCGAGCGCAATCAGAGTTATATCCCTATAAAAATACTCTCTGCTCTCTCCTATAACCATCCCTTGCATAATAATGTTGGAGATGATTCCCGATAGGAAATAATGCCCCAACAAGCTTCCTAGAAGGGTTCCAATCGTACCAGCAAAGAATCCATAGAGGACAAATTTGAAAATGATGTCCTTGGTTCGATAGCCCAACGCCTTAAAAACGCCTGCATTGGTCCGCTCTTCATCGACAAAGCGCGTCATCGTGGTGAAGGTCACCATGGCGGCTACCAGATAAAGAACGACTGGAAAAATATTTCCGACAGCAGAGATACTGCTACTAGCATTGCTATACATCAGGTAACCTTGTCCGCCTGGCATGGTCTTGCGATCATAAACATGATAAGTTGGAATTCCCAGCTGATCTCGCTCGGTTTGGGCTTTTTTTAGCTCCTCCTCTTTTTTTGCAAGCTCCGTTTCACCTTTGGTCCAGTCCTTCTTTTTCTGATCTAGTTGTTCTTTAGCTTGATGGATTTTTTCTTGGCTGGCTAGGTGCTCTTTAGCTGGCAGAAATGGAGCTAGTTTACTG
Organism: Streptococcus parasanguinis CC87K; assembly: GCF_000507765.1. Taxonomy (GTDB): domain Bacteria; phylum Bacillota; class Bacilli; order Lactobacillales; family Streptococcaceae; genus Streptococcus; species Streptococcus parasanguinis_J. The sequence continues at coordinate 958,847 of NZ_KI669401.1, forward strand.
AGCTGCGTCTCCTGCAAGTCTAATTGCTTTTGAGCCTGATCGATCTGATTCTTGGCTGACTGGAGTGTTTCCTTGGCACGACTGAGTTCTTTCTGGCCTTTTTGGATCTGCCCATCCGCCTCCTTCTTGAGTCTTTGATAGCGAGCCCTTCCATTGTCTTTCAGAAGTTTTTCTAACTCTTCTTGGTGAGCTTCGAGCCGTTTTTGGTAGACTTGCGAAAAAGAATCCAAAGATCGCAGATCATCAAACTGGATCCGCGCTATCACAGGAAGTTTAGTCGTAAAGACCTCTTTTGAAACCAGAGCATAGGCATCCAGATTCCCACTGCCACTCATGGCAGTGCCTAAATTCTTTTGAGACCACAGCTCAGAAGATTGAACAAAACCAACAATGGTGAATTGCTTTTGCTTTAAACTAGAGCGAGTTCCAGCCTTTTCTTCAAGTGTGAGGGTATCTCCTATCTGATAGCGAGCCTCCAAAAAACTAGCTAGAGCGAGTTCCTCTTCTTTCTTTGGTAGGCGACCCTTGGTCACACGAAAAGAAGAAAGGCTCTTTGGGGCAGAAAAAAGTCGAATTGCCTCTCCTGTTCCTTTCACTGTCAGATCTAGCAGTGAACCAAATTCGACACGCGCCCCTTTGACTCCTAAAAGCTCTTCTTGATCTGCCTGGTCTAATCCCAAGTCCCCCATGACAGCAAGATCTAGCATCTTTTGTTGCTGAATAAACTGGTTAGCCGTTCGGTGCATATTTGGAGTGGTCACCTTTAGACCTACCAAGGCCAAGCTTCCCAACAACATCAAGGTTAAGATGGAGAGAAAACGTCCTTTTGAATGTGTAAAGGAAGCAAATAGATCCTTCCAATAGACTTTTCGTTTCATGCTACCACCTCTTCTAATATTCTAGCGTAGCAATATCTTGAGGAAGCTCATTGATTTCTACCGACTTGACCTTGGCATCATGCATGCGAATCACACGGTCTGCAATCGGAGCTAGGGCACCATTATGGGTTACGATGATGACCGTCGCTCCCTTTTTTCGAGACATATCCTGTAAAATCCCCAATACTTGCTTACCCGTCTGGTAATCCAAGGCTCCCGTTGGCTCATCACAAAGGAGAATTTTTGGGTTCTTAGCCACTGCCCGAGCGATCGCCACCCGTTGTTGCTCGCCGCCTGACAATTGGGCAGGAAAATTATCAAGACGATTGCCAAGTCCTACTTCTCTTAAAACAGCTTCCGGATCCAGAGCATCAGAAACAATTTCTGAAGCCAACTCAACATTCTCCTTAGCTGTCAAATTAGGGACCAAATTATAAAATTGAAAGACAAAGCCAACGTCATCTCGTCGATAATCCGTCCGTTGATGGGAATTTAGCTTTGCAATATCCACCCCATCAATCAGAACCTGACCCTCGTCATTGGTGTCCATCCCCCCTAAGATATTGAGAACCGTTGATTTTCCAGCTCCTGAAGCTCCTAAAATAATGACCAACTCGCCTTTTTCAATCTCAAAGGAAACATCCCGGTTAGCGAAAATCTCTGTCTCTCCACTCGTATAGCGCTTGTAACAGTGCTGCATTTCAATGTAGGCCATTTCCTCTCCTCCCTCCTACTTCCTATCTATATTATAGTCCTTTTCTGATAGATTACAAAGAAATCGAGGTAGTAGAAAACAAGGTTATCCTAAATTATCATGAACTATTATAAATTTTATGCTATAATTAGAGATAAATTTGAATTATTCTTAGAAAGAAGGCTCATTGTGAGTTTACAACAGTTTGAAAGGAAATCACTTCAAGAAATCAACCAATCTATTGACGTGCCAAAAGGGATCCCTTTTTGGAAGACTCTTCTGCTCTTTTCGGGGCCTGGAAGTCTAGTAGCTGTCGGCTATATGGATCCGGGAAACTGGATTACCAGTGTCGTCGGAGGGGCCCAATACCGCTACCTCCTCTTATCAGTGGTTCTTCTCTCGTCTTTAATCGCCATGCAATTGCAACAAATGGCTGGTAAACTAGGGATTGTCCATCGTAAGGATCTGGCCCAAACAACCGCCCATCATTTACCAAAATGGCTTCGCTATACCCTTTGGATTGTGATTGAGCTTGCCTTGATGGCGACAGATTTAGCGGAAGTCATCGGATCAGGGATTGCCCTCCACCTTCTTTTTGGCTGGCCCTTGCTCTTTTCTATCCTGATCACCATCTTTGATGTCTTCCTATTACTGGGGCTCATGCATCTAGGATTTCGAAAGATCGAGGCCATCGTATCAACCTTGATCCTCACGATCCTTGCAATTTTTGGCTATCTGGTTTTCCTATCGAAACCTGATATCGGAGGAATCTTCGCTGGCTTCCTGCCTCAAAAAGAGGTGCTAGGAATTGGGCTTCCAAAAGGAAATGAAGCCTTAACCTTGGCGCTTGGGATCATCGGTGCAACCGTAATGCCCCACAACCTCTATCTCCACTCTTCCATTTCGCAAACGCGAAAAGTCGATTACAAGGATCCAGCAGATATCAAACGGGCAGTTCGCTTTATGACCTGGGATTCAAATATTGAATTGAGTCTGGCTTTCGTCGTCAACTCCCTCCTCTTGATTCTTGGAGCAGCCCTCTTCTTTGGCCACGGAGATAAGATCGGTGCTTTCTCTAGCATGTACAACGCCCTCAAGGATAACCATATTGCCGGTGCTATCGCCAGTCCCTTCTTATCCACCCTCTTTGCCATCGCTTTGTTAGCCAGTGGTCAAAATTCAACCATTACTGGGACCCTAACCGGTCAAATCGTTATGGAAGGTTTCTTGAGATTCCGCTTACCACAATGGGTCGTTCGTCTCATGACTCGGATCATTGCCCTTCTTCCTGTCATCATCGTTGCGATCTTATTTGGAGATCAGGAACATGTCCTCGACGACCTTCTAGTCTACTCTCAAGTCTTCCTATCAGCGGCTCTTCCATTCTCCATCTTCCCTCTGGTTTATTTCACCTCCAACAAGGAAATCATGGGAGAACATGTTAATGCGAAATGGAATACTTTCTTAGGTTATCTCGTTGCGATTGTCTTAACTATCTTAAATTTCAATCTGATCGTGACAACTTTTATCAAATAAAGAGAGAGTGGGACAGAAATCGGTAATTCATTAGAATTCGATTTCGTCGTCCCACCTCCGCACAGTTGAGTAGGGCTGTAAAAGCTGATGAAATCAGTGTAGTAGAGCCCACTCAACCACTGCGTCTTGCTCGACAATCCAAAAATAATTGAGAGGCTAGGACTTGTGTCCCAGCCTCTTTTGGTTTATCACACTGCTTTTTCCATCTTGTTCCTCCTTTTCCTAAAAATTTCCTGACCATTTTTTTAGGAGGGAATTATTTTAAATCACTAATTGTTGTGAGGTTTTCACAAAATCTTGCCAGTGCCCGTCATTCATAAACTTATAAAATTTTTGTACATTTTTCGTTATCTGTACAAAAATGAGAATTGTTGTCTAATTTATTCTTTTGGAGTATAATGCTCTTTGTTAGTGTCGTGAAATTATTTAACATATAAATTATTTTAACGTCAAATAAATAAGAATAAATTTATACAACTACAGAAAGGAACATATGGTACGCCAAAGACAAACAACAACCAAGTCAGACTTACGAAATGCGCTCTCAAAACTCCTCTTGCAACAACCTTTTGAAAGCATCACTATTCGACAATTAACTGAAACCGCTGGGATTAACCGCGGGACCTTCTACTTGCACTATGTCGATAAATACGACATGTTTGAGCAAATGAAAATGGACATGATGCAAAAATTGGATAGCCTCTTCGTTGAAGGAAGCCCTGTCAAGGTAAACTTTCTCAATGTCTTGACTACTATTAAAGAGAATTATGATTTTATTTATGCATTGTCACAATCCTGTTGCTCGGACTTCCGTAAATTGGTAAGAAGTTTTACCCTTCATGCACTAGACGATACTCCCCATGCGAAAGAACACATCATTTCAGACTTTCAAGTTCCATACAAGTATGGGCTAGAAATTTTCATCGCTACGATTGAATCTGTGATTGTGACCTGGTTAGAATCCGGTGCCAAGGAAGAGCCAATCGAAATCGGGACGATCATTCTTAGCGTCTGCGACTTTGCTAGCTGGAACTAAATCCCCCAACCTTTTCCTAGCTTTATGGAGAAGGTTTTTCTTTTGGCAAATGAACAAAATGTAGATCACCTAGTTCAACTTGTTTGTAGACAAGCAAAAAGGCAGGATCCTAACATCCTGCTTTTAGAATGTAGACAAATTACTTTAAAGTAAAATAAGTTAAGCGATTTTGCAAAAAAAATAAAAATGAGTTCCAATTTTTAAATCGATTCAAGAAAATATCGAAACTTTCCGCTGTGAGAAAAGTGCCTGAAACAATAACGTTTCAGGCACTCGGGAGTTTTGAGACCCTAGGCTCAAAACTAAGTCTTGGAACTTCGAAGAAGTTCGCTGACGTCCGTACTCACCTAAGGAAAGTTTTTTATATGACTTTGTCTTCAATATGAAGGCAGGATCTTAACATCCTGCTTTTTCTTTATTTTTTCTTTGCCAACATGGTTGCAAATCGAAGTTGAATCCGATGGCCATTCTCATCTCGACGATGGAGATGGCCTGGATTTTCATTGTACTTGACCAATTCCCAATCCTTGTAATACTCCACCAATTCTCCTTCTTTAAAGGTAAACGAGAAGGGCATCTGGCAGGGATAATCTTCCGTATCCATGGCACAGACAATGAGATTATAGCCCCCTGGATTGGTATGCTCTTGCATATTGCGGATGATCGCTGGAATCCGATCAGCGTCTAAAAACATGAGGACCACAGTTGATACGATAAAGTCATAGTTTTGGGTAAGAGCTGCAGCATTAATATCATAAAGGCCCACTGGCATCTCTAGATCTTCCTCAGCGACAATACTTTGTAAAATCTCAAGAGCCAGTTCATTTTGATCTACAGCTGTCACGTCAAAGCCATGTTGGGCCAAAAAGAGGGCGTTGCGACCTTGCCCGCATCCTAGATCCAGCGCCTTTCCAGCTGGGACAATTTCCACTGCTTCTAGTACTTCTGAATGGACAGGATTGGTGTTGTATTTTTTTGGGAAATAGTCTTTTGGCTCACAGTAAAATTCTAGGTACCACTCCACATCGTCAGTCGCTGCTTCCACACGGTGCCAGGCCTGGGGTTCGGCCATGGGGTTTTCTGCTCCTGCTTCAAAGAGGTGGCTCGCGATTTCTTCCCCCTCTTCGGTCAATTCAATAAATCGTAACTGACCTTTTAAAACTGTAATCTTCCCCCAGGTTCCCACCTTGGTATTGTGCTTTCTTTGAAGAGCTTCTGGCATGCTATCCTTGGTCCAGATAGGCATGCGCTTGTAGGCGATCAATTTTTGTGTCATGCTGCTTCTCCTTTTTCTTTCACTATCCTTATCATACAGAAAAAAGCCCCTTTTTACAAGTTGAAAAAGGAGAGCCCATCTCTAAGAAAAAAGACAGTTCTGAAACAAGTTTCAAAACTGCCTTTTTCTTTAACGTGTATTGTATTGTTTCATGACCCGTGCGATGTCCCGGTTCTGTTCCCGACGTTTGATGGATTCACGCTTGTCATAATCATGTTTCCCTTTAGCGAGCCCCAAAAGCAATTTGGCATAGCCATCCTTGAGATAGACCTTCAAAGGCACCAAGGTCATTCCGGTCCCTTTGGTGTCTTGGTCCAGCTTTTGGATTTGCTTTTTATGAAGAAGGAGCTTGCGACGACGGTCTGGATCTTGGTTCCAGATATTGCCTTCCTCATAAGGGGCAATGTGGACATTGCTAAGCCAAACTTCGCCATTTTTAACTTGTGCAAAGCCATCTTTCAAGTTAATGCGTGCTGCACGGACACTTTTGATCTCTGTCCCCGTCAGCACCATCCCTGCTTCAATCGTATCCACGATGGTGTAGTCATGTCTCGCCTTTTTATTTTGCGCGACTACCTTTCCTTCGCCCTTTGCCATGTTTGGCTCCTTTCTTTGCTACTTCCTTGTAAAATGGTTTCTTCCCTTTTTTCTTTTTGGATTTAGAGGAAGAATCTTTCCGCTTGTCATCTTTTCTAGCGGTTGATCCCTTAGAAACTTTTTTGTCCTTGCGTCTGCGCTCCCTACGATTGCCATCTCGGTCACGCCCTTTAGCCTTGAGGCCTTTTTCGACGACATCCCATTCACTTGGAATATAAGAGAAATCAATCTCTCCTGTCATCTTGTCGGCTCTTTCTACCTTGATCCGGATTTGCTGACCGACACGGAAGGTCACTCCTGATTTTTCTCCGCGAAGGGTTAGATCTCGTTCGTTAAAATGGTAGAATTCAGGAAGATTGGTAATATGGATCAAGCCTTCAACCGTATTTGGCAACTCCACAAAGAGGCCAAATTTCACCACACTGGAAACCACGGCATCGTACTCTTCTCCAACATAGTCTTCCATGTATTCAGCCTTCTTCATGGCTTCTACTTCGCGCTCCGCATCAATAGCCCGGCGTTCCCGACTAGAGGATTGGTTGGCAATGTCTGGAAGGACTTGTTCAAAGTGCTCTGCCACTTCTTGGGATTTTCCATATTCGCGCACCATTCGATGAACCATCAGGTCCGGATACCGACGGATGGGACTGGTAAAGTGGGTATAATACTCAGCAGCAAGCCCATAGTGGCCATGGTTGTGCTCTGAGTAGCGGGCCTGTTGCATCGAGCGCAACAACATCATCGAAAGGACATCTGCATAGGGTTCTCCTTCGACCTTGCGCATAATTTCTTGCAGGGCTTCTTGGCTCATCTCACTAGCCGTTCCGTAGATTTGGATTCCAAAGCTGGAAGCATAATCGATAAACTTCTGTACTTTTTCTGCTTTTGGATCTTCGTGGATCCGGTAGATAAACGGCAGTTTCAGTCGCGTAAAGTGCTCCGCCACTGTTTCATTGGCAATCAACATAAAGGACTCAATCATCCGCTCGGCAATTCCTCTTTGACGCAAAACGATATCGACCGGTTTTCCTTCTTTATTGACCAGGATTTTAGCCTCATTGGTATCAAAATTAAGGGCGCCGCGACAAATCCGCATGCTTTCTAGAATGCCATGCAAGGTGGCCATTTGATGAATACTTGGGACAATTTTCTTAAAGGTTTGAGCCTTTTCTTCGTCTCCCGCTAAGATATCATTGACTTCGCTATAGGTCATTCGGAAGGTTGTATTGATCACTGTTTGGGTAATGGTATGCTTGACGACCTTGCCATGAGGATCGATCTCCATGATGGCAGACTGGGTCAGGCGGTCCACATTCGGATTTAAAGAACAGATCCCATTGGAGAGACGCTCTGGCAACATGGGTACTACTCGGTCGGTCACATAGACAGAGGTTGCCCGATTTAGAGCTTCCTTGTCGAGTGCTGTACCTTCTGTAACATAATAAGAAACATCTGCGATGTGAACACCCAGCTCAAAGTTGCCGTTCTTGAGTGGCTTGATATGGACTGCATCGTCCAAGTCTTTGGCATCTGCCCCGTCGATCGTAAAGGTGATCTCCTCTCGCAGATCTAATCGTCCCTCTAAATCCTTTGCAGACGGTGCATCTGGAACCTGTTCAGCCTCTTTCAGCACTTCTTCTGGAAATTCTGAGACAATGTCCATGGATTCTAAGACTTCCAAGACATCGATTCCTGGATCTGTTACATGACCGACCACATCCCGCACAGTCGCCACAAAATAATTGTGTTTGCGGCTCGGGTATTGATCAATTTCGACTTTGAGGATTTCGGTCCCTTCCAATTGGATGGCTGGCTTCTTCACATAGATCAGCTGGCTGATCTTTTGATTTTTCGAACGAATGTAGCCGGCATATTTAGGCTTTTCCTCATCCAGGACAATTTGTCCAACTACCGTTTTGATGCTATGCTCCAAGACATCAATAATCTTAGCTTCTGCTGCCGTTCCCTTGTTTCGGTCTGCTACCTTGGTAATGACGATCTCAACGGTGTCACCATCGATAGCGTGGTTGACATCATTTCGGCCAACAAAGAGGTCTTCTTCTTCGCCTTCTAAACTGACAAAGCCAAAGCCATTCTTATGCGCATGAAAGATCCCCTTGAGGGTAATAGCTGGGGCCTTCTTTTGAGCCAAACGAAGAGAGCCATCATCTTCGAATTTCAACTCATGGCGGCGTTCCATCATAGAGATGGTCTTGACCAAGTCACGGAAATCCTTTGACCCTTCTTTTCCTAGAGCTGCTGCTAGATCATTGATCTGGACTTTGTCATGCTCTTGTAAATATTCTTTAATACTTGTTTTCATTGATTTATTTGCTGGTTATCCAGCCTCCTTTTTTCTATCTACTTGTGTCTTTGTTTTGCAAAATAAAAATAGGCAAAGACAATGTCTGAGCCTATCTTATCTACTAGAAAGTACCATTAAGATCATCGCGATCAATAACCAAAAGAAGATCATAATAGCTGTTAAACGCTGCATCACGGCTTCAAACCCGCGCGCTTTTGAACGTTCAAACAAGTCATTTGAGCTTGCGTCAAAGACGTTGCTCGATTGGTTTTTTGTTGGTTGCATAAAAATTGCGATAATAATCAATACTGATAATACTAGTAAAATAGTTGTTAATGCTCCGCTCATATTCAAAACTCCTTAAAATCTTCACTATTATACCATGAAAATCATTTTGATTCAATATGTAAGGTTACTTTTCTTTCCTTGGGACAATACTTCAAGACCTCGATCTTTTCAGGATGGGTTTTGGTATTTTTACTGGTCAAATAATTCTGACTCCCACAGCTGGTGCAGGTCAATTGAACTTTAATTCGCACGTACGTCTCTCACTTTCAAATACTTTCTAAATAAGAATAAGAGGAACATCAAATCGGTAAAGGCCAAAAGGGCTGTACCGTAAAATACCCAATGATAGCCAAAATGCATGAAAATACTCGAGCCCATCATTGGCCCTAATACACCACCTAAGTAATAAAAGAGCTGGTTGTAGCTAAAGATCCGAGAAATCCCTTCAGGAGGGGTTAAACGATTCAATAATGCAGAAACTCCAGGTAGTAGGGCTCCTGTCCCGATCCCAAAGAGGAAGCGTAAAATCCCTAATTGAAGGGGTGATTGCGCTTGGGCACAAAGGATATAGAGACAGCCACTATAGAGAAGGGCGATTAATAAGAGCCGGTGATTCCCGATTCGGTCTCCGAGTTTTCCCATCCAACCTGAAAAGAGCATACTAGAGACTCCCATAGCTGAAACAATCATCCCCGATACAAAGATCAGGTTATCTCTTTGTCCCAAAGCTCGCACATAAAGAGGCAGGATCGGAGAAATAGATTGGGCGATCATTTGAATGGTCATGCTGGTCAAAAAGAGTCCCAAGAGGATATCTTTTTGCTGAATGGACATGAGCAACTCCCAACTGGATTTTTGTTCTTCTTTTGGAAGGGGCTCATAGTCTTCCTCAATGCCCCAGAAGGTTAAGAGGGAAACCAAAAATAAGAAGAAGCCGACCAAGAGAAAGACATTGCGCATGCCTAGATTTTCAGCAATGAGTCCCCCAATCAAAGGCCCCATCAAGGTTCCAGCCACGACACCAGTCGATAAAGTCCCTAGAGCGTAGCCAGATTGGTCCTTTGGAACTTGACTGGCAATCAGGGCTGTACTATTGGGGACAAAGCCTGAAAAGACCCCATTGAGCAAGCGTAGGACCAAGAGCCAAAAGACGGATGGTACAAAGGCAATGCCTCCCATGGTCAGTGTCATGGCAATGGAGGCTCTAAGCATCATGGGTTTTCGACCATAGCGGTCGGCTAAGCTCCCCCAGATGGGAGACATGATCGCAGAGGTCACAGAAGAACTCGCAACGGCTATGCCAGCATAAAGGGGAACAGCCTTGCCCGTAACACCCAACTCTTCCACAAAGAGGGCCATAAAAGGAACGACTAAAGAAAGGCTGGCTCCGATGAAAAAGCAGCCGATCCAGGCAATATATAGATTTTTACGCCAATTGATTTCTCTTGTGATAAGATCATCTTCTTTCTAATTGTTGTAGGGCTGCATCTAATTGGGCATAGAGGGCCGTTAGATCGTCATTATTGTCTAAGACCAGATCTGCATGGGCGCTTTTTTCATCTAGCGGCATTTGAGACGCAATGCGTTCTTGGGCCTGCAGTTCTGATAAGTGGTTGCGTTCCATCAGGCGTTTGAGCTGGGTTTCTTTTGATACAGCTACCAACCAGACAGATTCAAACCACTCTTCATAGCCTTGCTCGATTAAGAGTGGAATATCCATAAAAAAGAGATCGGATTGTGCAGCTTGTCTATCTCTTACCTCAGCTAGAGCCTCACGAATAAGCCTGCCTTGGACGCGATTGGACCAGTTTCTTTCACTAGGATTTGAAAAGATCCGCTGACCCAAAGCGACGCGGTCCAGCTCTCCTTCTTTGGTAAGGATCTCTCTCCCAAAATGATCTACTAAGACACGGTAGAGAGCTCCTCCTGGTGCTTGCAAGTCATGGACCACTCGATCAGCATCAATTACCGGATAGCCTTTTTCTCTCAAATAGGAGGTGACAGTGGACTTTCCTGAAGCAATCCCTCCTGTTAATCCAATGATTCTCGCCATCTAGTTCTCCTTTTGGCAGTGAGGGCAAAAATGGGTTCCACGTCCCCCCAGCTGAATTTTCTCAATCGGCGTCCCGCAGCGCAAACACGGCTGGCCTGTTTTTCCATAGACCTGGTGTTCTTCCTGCATAGTGCCGTCTTCTCCAAAAGCATTGCTGTAGGAGCGAATGGTGGAGCCACCCTTTTCAACAGCTTGAGCAAGCACAGCAATCGTTTCTTTGCGGATTACTTTGGCTTCTCTAGCAGTCAGGCTTTGACCCAAACGGGCTGGATGAACCTTGGCTCGATAAAGGACCTCATCCACATAGATATTGCCCAGACCAGCCACTAATTTTTGGTCTAAAAGAGCTGATTTAATTGGTTTCTTTGATTTTTTAAGAGCTGCTTGGAAGGCTGGTTCTTTAAAATCCGCTTCCGTTGGCTCTGGACCAATCTTTTTCGCCAAAAAATAGCTCTCGACAAGCTCAGGTATGATGACTTCCATGGTCCCAAACTTGCGGACATCTTCATAGACCAGAGTGCTACCATCTGTAAAATGAAAGAAGACATGGGCATGCTTGCGAAGAGGAACCTCGTCTGGATAAAAGAAATACTTGCCTTCCATCCGCAAATGCGAGATGAGGACCAGATCCCTCAGATAAAATAAAAGGTATTTCCCACGGCGCCCCATGACCCGAATTTCTTGGCCTGGGAGATCTTGACGAAAAGTATCCAGATCCGTCTGAATCATCTTTGGATACTTTACTTCCACGGACTGGATGGTTTTCCCAAGAATTAATTTCTCAAGACCGCGTCGAACCGTCTCTACTTCTGGTAATTCAGGCATAGAACTCCTTTCAAAAACAAGAAGCAGGCCTTCTGCCCACCTCTTCTTAATATTCTTTTTCGTTGTATCCGAAATCAGCTAGGTCTAATTTCTTATCCCGCCAATTTTTCTTGACCTTAACCCAAGTTTCTAGGAAGACCTTATCCCCCAGCATGAGTTCGATATCCTTGCGTGCAAGGGTTCCGATCTTCTTGAGCATGGCGCCGCCTTTTCCGATGACAATCCCTTTTTGGCTATCGCGCTCGACCATGATGGTTGCTCGGATATGGACTTTATCTGTCTCTTCATCCCGCTTCATAGAATCCACCACTACGGCAACAGAGTGGGGAATTTCTTCCCGCGTCAAATGCAAAACCTTTTCACGGATCATTTCAGAGACCAAGAAGCGCTCTGGGTGATCGGTGATTTGATCGGCAGGGAAATATTGGAAACCTTCTTCTAAGTTTTCACTTAAAATATCAATCAAACGTGAAACATTGTTTCCTTGAAGGGCTGAAATCGGCACGATTTCCTTGAAATCCATTTGACTACGGAAGTCATCGATTTGCGCCAAGAGTTGGTCAGGGTGCACCTTGTCGATCTTGTTGACCACCAGAATAACCGGCACCTTAGCAGCCTTGAGGCGCTCGATGATCATGTCATCGCCCTTCCCACGTGGCTCATCTGCTGGCACCATAAAGAGAACGGTATCCACTTCACGAAGGGTGCTATAGGCCGACTCCACCATGAAGTCTCCAAGCGCTGTCTTGGGTTTGTGAATCCCTGGGGTATCGATAAAGACGATCTGTTCCTTATCCGTCGTATAAATCCCCATAATCTTATTGCGCGTTGTCTGCGCCTTGTCACTCATGATGGCAATCTTTTGCCCCATGACGTGGTTCAAAAAAGTTGACTTCCCAACATTGGGACGTCCTAAAATGGCTACAAAACCTGATTTAAATGTCATAACATCCTTTCACGAGGGCATGCTCCCTCTTATCCAAATACCAAGGCCCAGAATTTGGGCACAAAAATCACCAGTCCTGTTAGTAGGGCAAAACCTGATACGACAAGGACTGCTCCAGCCGCCATGTCTTTGGCATTCTTTGCCAACATGGAGAAATGGTAGTTACTAGCTAAATCCACCACATTTTCAATGGCTGAATTCATAATCTCAAAAGCAATCACCAAGGTAATGCTGAGCAATAAAAAGAGCCATTCTGTCGCAGAAATCCTAAATACCAAACCAGCAAGCATTGCTGCAAGGGCTGATAAGGCATGCTTGCGCATATTGCGCTCTTCCTTGATCGAAGTAAAAATTCCTGTTATCGCAAACTCCAGGCTTGAAGTGAAGTCTCGATTTTTCCATTTTCGCTTATTGTCTTGTGAGTCCATAGGCTGTCAAAATCTCTTCCTGTAAGCCAAACATTTCCTTTTCTTCTTCTGGCGTATAGTGATCATAGCCATTGATGTGAAGAAAACCATGTACTGCCAAAAATCCCATTTCGCGCTCAAAGCTATGGCCATATTCTTCCGCTTGCTCCCGCGCCTTGTCAATTGAAATAAAGAGCTCACCAATATAGGTATCGAATTCCGCCATCATCTCTGCCAATTCTGGATTTTCTGCAAGGTCTTCCTCGTCAAAAGAAATCTCCATCTCTGGCTTGTATTCTAAACTGATGACATCTGTCGGACGATCCGTATCACGGTATTCAAGATTTAGTTCATGACTGCGTTCATTGGTCACAAAAGTCACAGCCATTTCCTTGTCTTCTTTCCCAATTTTTTGAGCAGCAAATTCTAAAATTTCTTGCGTTTGTTTTAAGATTTCGTCAGAAACTTGGCCCGTCTCATCTACCATTTCAATATACATCTGGATCACCTCACTATTATCACTTTATTATATCACAAAAACCAGCCTATATACTAGATACAGGCTGGTTTTCAAACTTTTTCTTTGCATGATCATCTTACACCACTGTTTGCTGGATGGCATTCATCTGGGCATAGATCCCGCCTTGTGCAACCAGTTCCTCATGTCTACCACGCTCTACAATGCGTCCTTCAGATAAGACTAAGATCTGATCCGCATCTTGGATAGTGGACAAGCGATGGGCAATGATAAAGGTGGTCCGGCCCTTTTGCAGGACCGCCATAGCTTGTTGGATGACCTCTTCTGTTTCCGTATCGATATGAGAGGTTGCCTCATCCAAAATCAGTATTTGCGGATTCATATAGAGCGTCCGCGCAAAGGAAATCAACTGGCGCTCGCCACTTGAAAAGGCAGATCCTTTTTCTACGACTGGATGGTCGATTCCCTTTTCAAGGCGCTCTACAAAGGGCCAAGCCCCGACCTTTTTCAGCGCCTCTTTAACCGCATCCCGGTCAATATGATCCTGACTCATGGCCACATTACTGGCAATGGTGCCTGTAAATAGATACGGATCTTGCAGAACAATGCCCATGTGGCTTCGCAGGCTCTCACGAGAGACTTGGCGAATATCTTGCCCATCGATCAAAATCGCTCCTTCTTGAGGATCATAGAAACGATAGAGCAGATTCATAATAGAAGACTTACCCGATCCAGTATGGCCCACAAGAGCGATGGTTTCCCCGGGACTCGCCTGAAAGGCAATATCCTGTAAAACTGGCTTGCCTTCTTCATAAGCAAATTGAACATCATCAAACACGACTTGAGCCTTTTCTATCTTCAGTTCCGATACACCATCGGCCTCTAAGGGTTGATCCAAGAAGGCAAGGACGCGACTCCCCGTTTCTAAGGATCGCCGAATATTTGGGAATTGACGACTAAGATTGGCCATGAGATCAAATAGATTAATGACATAGTTAATATTGATAAATAAGAAACCAGCCGTCACACCGATATTGCCTTGTAGGAAAGAAATCCCAGCGATGGTCAAAATACCTGCAATCACTAAAAACTTGAGCAATTCCGTCAAGGTCCAAGAAGCAATGGAATCGGCTAAGAGGATTCGATCATTAGCTCCTAGCATCTTCTGAGTAGTGGCTTCAAACTCATCCACCACACCAGGCTCTTGATGATAGAGTTGAATCATACTGGCACCATGCAAGAGTTCATTGACCTGGGTATTGACCTCGCTTCTCGCATCAAAGAAATCCTTCATAGGCTGGTCCGTCATGACCTTGTAGAGATACTGGATCCCATAAAAAATCGGAAAGACCAAACACAAGAGAAGGCCCATCATAGGACTCAGGTAAAAGAGAATCCCTAGGATAAAGAGGAAACGCACCAAGTAGATGACTAAAATCATACAAGAGTTATAAAACTGGGTCCGCAAGGTCTCCGTATCATTGACAATTCTTGTCGCGATCTTCCCAGCCGGCTTATCATCAAAATAAGAAATAGGCAGCCCTTGCATGACTTGAAAGGCTTGATCTCTCAGACTAGCGGTTACTTGATTACTTCCATGTAGCAAGATCCGATTGCCCATGTAGCTAATCAGCTGCCCCAGGCTCAAGACCAAGAGATAAAAGCCTCCCATCTGAAGCAAGTCCCCTTGCCCGCCACCGTGGGTCAGTGCAGTCAAAGGTCCATCGATCATCTTTTGGAGAAGAAAGGGTGACAATTCAGAAAAAATAGTGGCTAGCAAGAGGCAAATAAAGCCAGCAAGAAAGACAGTTGGATAAAGTGTGATCCTCGATAATAATCGTTTTAAAACTTTCATATTATTCTCCTTCCTGTTTTTGTTGCCGTTGGTATTGTTCATAATACCAGCCCTCTTGAGCCAATAAATCACTAGCTCTTCCTTCTTCTACAATACGACCTTGATCCAAGACGATGATCCAATCCGCCTGATGAACAGCAGACAAGCGATGAGAAACAATGATGGTCGTCTTGTCATTTCGTTCTTTTTGAATCGTGTCAATGATGGCCTGTTCAGTCTTAGCATCTACTGCCGAAAGGGAATCATCTAACAGCAAGAGCTCAGCATCTCTTAAGAATGCACGCGCCAGGGAGATCCGTTGTTTTTGACCTCCTGATACAGAGACCCCTTTCTCACCGATCAGGGTGTCCATTCCCTGAGACATCCGCTCGAGATCATCCACAAAAGCAGCTTGGGCTATCGCTTCCACCAAGTCTTCTTGGCTGGCTCCTTTTTTACCAAGCGCTATATTATCACGGATAGACTTGGAGAATAAAATATGTTCTTGGGAAACATAACCAATTTTTTCTTCAATCGAGTGTCGGTTGTAGTCCACGATCGGTTGCTGGTTGATCAAAAACTCTCCCTCACCAACTGGGTACTGCCGCAAGAATTGTCGAACCAGGGTAGTCTTTCCTGCTCCAGTACGACCAACAATCCCAACCGTCTGTCCTTTCTGGATGGTCCAATCAATGCCTGACAGGCTCTTTCGCTCAGCACCAGGATAGCTGAAAGAATAGTCCTTAAACTGCACCAAATCAATCTGCTCTAAGTAGTGAGGACCATCTGGCTCCAGATCATCCGTTTCATCAATCACTTCTTTTAATTTTTTATAGGACATTTGACCTGTCTGGTAGACCAAGATCAAGTCTGCCATCATCCACATAGGCTCAATTAAAAAGACCAAATACAGCTGTAAAGCCAATAACTTGCCAAGGCTCAACTGCCCGCTTGCCAGGGACTGGCCTCCAAATAGCAGGAGCAAGACTGTCGAGAATCCAATAAACAACAGGGCTAAAGGTCCAAAAGAGTACTGGATAGAAGCAATCTTGTCCCCTGTTTTGGAGAGACTGGCTGTTTTTTTCTGAAACTGTTTGACCTGCTGGTCCCGTCTACTATAGGCCCGCATGACACGGATCCCCTCGATGGACTCCAAGACTTCATCGTTCAACTGAGCGACCGCTTCCCGGTTTTGCTCAACATACTCCTCCTGCTTTCTACTCAAAAAATAGGTCGAGACGACGAGGAAGATCATAGGAATAAAGGAAATCAAGGTTAATTGCCAAGAAATGAAAAACATGGTCGGAATAATAAAGGCAAACAAGCCACCGCCAAACAGGAGCACCATCATCCCGTAACCCGCCATATCAGCCATCCCATCCACATCTGTCGTAAAGCGCGTCAAGAGGTCCCCTGAACGGAATTTCTCAAAAAACGGACGCCGCATAGCTACTAGCTTACGAAAAGCTTGTCCCTGAAGGGTCGCCTTGAAATGGACTGACGACTGAAAGAGTCGCAACTGCCAATAAAAAGCCGTTAGGTAATTGAGGATAGCTGATCCTACCAAGAGGACCATATCCCATACAAAGTTCGATTGCGTCAGCGTCCGCTGACTCAAATGATCCACTAAGCGCTGGATGACTTGCGTCGGGATCAATAAGGTGTAATCATAAAGAATCAGGACCATAGCGATCTTCACATATCGCCATTTGCGCTCCCTGATATACTCCCAAATAGCTCTGATCATATATTCTCCTTTTCAAAATGGCACAGAAAAAACCCAAGCAAGGAGCTGAGTACGTGCTCAGTCCACACTTGGGCCTTCTGATGCCTATCACCAATTCAGTTAAGGCAGGTAAAAATGCATACAAAAAACCCAAGACAGACTCCTCCATCTTGGGTTCCATTTATAGTTTACATCGAACTCAACTGAGATTGGAGAAGCTTTGTATTCAATTGTGTCATCAAAACATCTACTTTGTTCATGATGGTTTTCTCCTTTCTCTTTGTTGTTATAACTCTACCACTTATTTCCTTGCTTGTCAACGCTTTTTTGAAAATTATTGAAAAAAGCAAAATTTTTAAGATGGACTCGCAAAAAAAGAAGCCTAGATCGTCTCTAAGCTTCTCTCTTCTGCTATGCTAGTTGCCGGGATTGAACCGGCGACCTCATCCTTACCATGGATGCGCTCTACCGACTGAGCTAAACCAGCAGTACCTATCTACTATATCATGGAGATAGGTCTTTTGTCAATATCCTGACTCATTTTTCTGCCAAATATTCTTCCTTAGTGAGGACATAATGAACTCTCGTCACCATTCGCCCTTCTTCATGCAAGTCTAGCATCGCGTAGGGCTCCTCGTGAGAATATTTCATCCCTGCTTTGGCCATCACCCGTCCAGAAGCTGGGTTGTCCTTATCATGAACAGCAATGAGCTTGTTCATCCCTAACTCTTCAAAAGCCAGGCCAATGACTGCCTTGGTAGCCTCTGTCGCTAGTCCCTGGTTCCAATAATTTTTATTCAGAACATAGCCGATACTCCCCTTTTTCAGACAAAGATCTAAATTTAGTAAATCAATCGTCCCGATAAATTTTCTATTCTCTTTCAGCTCGATCCCCCATCTTCCAAGTGGGCTCGCTAGGTAAAAGAGGGCAATGTTATTACGCGTTTCTTCCAGACTTTGATTGGTTGGAAACGTATAGCGCGTAACGGTTTCATCAGAAGCGTACTCAAACATAGCCGGTGCATCTTCAAGAGTGACCGGACGCAAGCGCAAACGCTCCGTCTCTGTTTCACGATAAGCTGCTAACTTCACATATAGATTTTCCATTTGACTCTCCTTCTTTAGGGTTTAGTTTAGCAGATAACATAAAAGAAGGCAAGCTCAAATTTTTCTTGCATTTTTACCCACTTTTCTATACAATAAAATCAATTAAAACAATCGGATAAGGAGTAAAAAGGTCATTGAGTCAAGAGAGCCATCTCACACCAATGGCCTTTTTACACCTAAATCCAAGCAAGGAGAAATAATCATGTTAATTGGTATTCCAAAAGAAATTAAAAACAACGAAAATCGGGTCGGTTTGACACCTGCAGGCGTACAAAGCTTGGTGAAGAAAGGACATCAAGTGTTGGTGGAAACAAATGCTGGACTTGGTTCTGGCTTTGTCGATGAAGATTACGCCAAACAAGGAGCGACTATTGTAGCAACTGCTGCAGAAGCTTGGGCCGCTGAGATGGTGGTCAAAGTCAAAGAACCTCTCGCTGAAGAATACGGCTTCCTTCGCGAAGACCTCTTGCTCTTCACTTACTTGCATATGGCTGCTGCTCCAGAATTAGCGGACGCTATGGTCTCAGCTAAAACAACAGGGGTGGCCTACGAAACGGTGCGTGACCTTGATGGACAATTGCCTCTCTTGGTGCCAATGAGTGAGGTTGCTGGACGGATGGCCGTGCAAATCGGTGCTCACTTCCTGACCAAACAAGAAGGTGGATCAGGCGTCCTCCTAGGTGGGGTGCCAGGTGTTCCCAAAGGGAAAGTCACCATCATCGGAGGCGGGGTCGTTGGAACCCACGCAGCTCGTATCGCCCTTGGACTCGGTGCCCAAGTGACCATCTTAGATATCAGCGCCAAACGTCTGGCTGTTCTGGAAGATGTCTTTGGTCATCAAATCCAAACCCTTATGTCCAACCCATTTAATATTGAGGCCAGCGTCCGTGATGCCGATGTTGTCATCGGTGCTGTCTTGATTCCTGGTGCTAAAGCTCCTAAATTAGTGACAGACGATATGGTTAAACAAATGCGTCCCGGTTCAGTCATCGTCGATGTGGCCGTTGACCAAGGTGGGGTTATCGAAACAGCAGACCGTGTCACAACGCATACGGAGCCAGTTTACGAAAAACATGGCGTGCTCCATTATGCCGTTGCCAATATCCCAGGGGCTGTCGCTCGTACCTCTACTATCGCCCTTACCAATGTGACCCTTCCTTATGTCGAATCCCTAGCTGACAATGGCTTCCACAAGGCAATTGCCCTCGACGAAGGCCTGCGCCAAGGGGTCACCACTTACCAAGGCCATATCACAAGCCAACCTGTTGCTACTGGTTTAGAGCGCGACTTCACCCCAATCGATGAATTGGTTTAATTTCTAACATAAAAAAGGCAAAGATCTGATGATCTTTGCCTTTTCTTTTATTCTTCTTCTTCCACATCCGGTTTTTCTTTGAGGACTGGATTTGGAATGGGCTCATAGGCCCGAATAATCTCTGCTACTACTGGATGGCGAACGACATCCTTGGCAGAGAAATGCACAAAGTCAATTTGAGAAATGTTCTTCAATTTCTCCTGAGCATCAATCAAGCCTGATTTGACATTTCGAGGAAGGTCAATCTGGCTAGTATCCCCATTGACAATCATCTTAGAGTTAAAACCAAGACGGGTCAAAAACATCTTCATCTGCATGATGGTGGTATTTTGCGCTTCATCGAGGATGACAAAGGCATCGTCCAAGGTCCGCCCCCGCATATAAGCCAAAGGCGCAATCTCGATAATCTCCCGCTCCATCATCCGAGTTGTTTGGTCTTTCCCTAAAATCTGGTAAAGAGCATCATAGACCGGACGTAGATAAGGGTCTACTTTTTCTTTAAGATCCCCTGGTAGGAAACCAAGGCTCTCTCCAGCTTCTACAGCAGGACGCGTCAAAATGATCCGCTTGACCTGACCACGCTTGAGGGCAGTCACTGCCAAGGTCACGGCTAGGAAGGTTTTCCCAGTCCCCGCTGGTCCAATCCCAAAGGTGACATCATGGTTCTTGACACTATCGACATAGATCTTTTGACCAAGCGTTTTAACCCGAATGGGCTTGCCGTAACTATCCTTGATAATCTCTTCTTCATAAAGAGCGATGAACTTATCCAATTCCCCATTTCTCACCATGGTAATGGCGGTCACCACATCTGGCGTTCCGATGGTCATGCCGCGGTTGACGAGGACCAAGAGAGCCTGAATGACCTGACGAACCTGCTCGCAGCTTTCTTCTTCCCCAATGATTTGGACGATTTCTGTCCGGGCATGAATGGTCACCCCAAATTCTTGCTCCATCAAACGGAGATGGCGTTCGTTGGATCCAAACAAATGAAAGAGATCGTCTGGATGCGTTAATGTAATTTCAACTGAATGTTCTTGCAAATAAAGAACCTCTCTACCTGTGTTTTTCTATTATTATAACAAAGAGGCCGAGAAAAAACCATCCTCGACCTGTCCTTTTCTAGTGGGCTTGGTATTCTTCCCAAATCGCATCAAAATCGCCAAGATTAAAGGAAAAGCTGGCATGCTCTTCTAAATAGCGACTGACCTCGTCGAAGTCATCTGTATGCTTGGGAAAAGCAGACTCGTGAAAAGCAAGATCTGCTAGAATGGCCTTAGGAGCATTGCTTTTAGGATTGCGCTCCGTCATCAGCCAAGTATAAAATGATTTTCGCATAAGCCTCCTCTTAGATCAACTCTGTTCCAAACTGGTCTTGCTTGATTTTTTTGGCCTTCATCAAACCACCCAAAGATTTTTTGAACTGGCCTTTTGAAATCCCAAAAGTTGCCTTGATCTCTTCTGGAGATGACTTATCATTCAAGGTCATAAAGCCTCCATTAGCTTCCAAATAGGTCAAAATCATTTGGGCATCGTTTTCCAACATTTCAAAAGAGCGTGGCTTCAAAGATAGATTCAAGGTCCGGTCCACCTCCCGAAATCCGATGACGCGAGCATTTACGACCTCTCCCAAACGAGGTTCTGCATAGCGCTCACTTGGGTGGATAAAGCCCAGCATATTGTTCTCTGGAAGGTAAACAAAGGTTCCAGACAATTTCAAGCGGTAGACAATGGCTGGCCAGTTTTGGTTTTGCATATTGTTGTAGGCTGGACGAGCCAAACGCTGGAAATCTTCCTGGTAGGCTAAGATCCCCCAAATCCGATCTTTCTTATCGACTTCTAAACGAATATAGAGACGATCGCCCTTTTTAGGCCATAGATCTTTGATCTCCGGTAGGATATCTAGTGAGACAACAATCTGCTTATCTGGAAGCCCTGTGTCCACAAAGACTCCCAAATCCTTGCGCACTTCCGTGACCGTTCCCCAGCCAAAGCTTTCTTGAGTTGCAGTGACTTCAAGTGTCGTGAGTCGGAGCTTTTGCTTCATATCCGTATAGGCAAAGCCCTTGACACTTTCTCCGACTTTGTGTGGGCCTTCTGCTTTATCAAGCGCGTAGGTCTGGCCATCTTTTTGAACAAAATAGAAGTGATCATTTTCATCGATGACCATTCCCATGATGTAGCTTGCTAGATTCGTATTCATGTTTCCTTCTTTCCTCTTGCCTCTTCACAAGAATAATGGAAATAAAACCCAGCCAGCAGTGCCAACTGAGTCTTTCTTTCCTGTAATGGTTGGGATGGATTAAACTTCCATCAATTCTTTTTCTTTGTGCGCTGTCATTTCATCTACATGCTTAACAGCATCATCCGTAACTTTTTGGATCTCTTTTTCAAGACCTTTCAATTCATCTTCTGTGATCTCTTTTGCTTTTTCTTGTTTCTTCGCTTCATCCATAGCATCACGACGGATGTTACGGATCGCTACTTTAGCATTTTCACCCACTTTTTTCACTTCTTTTGCCAATTCACGACGAGTTTCTTCAGTCAAAGCTGGGATAACCAAGCGGATAACAGATCCATCGTTGGCTGGAGTGATACCAAGGTCAGAAGCATTGATGCTGTGCTCGATGTCTTTCAAAGATGATTTATCAAATGGTGTGATCAACAAGACACGCGCTTCTGGAATGGTGATAGATGCCAATTGGTTCAATGGTGTCTCTACTCCGTAGTATTCTACGAAAATACGATCCAAAAGACTTGCATTTGCACGTCCAGCACGGATGCTACCAAATTCACGTCCCAAACTTTGGTGAGACTGGGTCATTCTTTCTTTTGCTTTTTCTACGATTGGGTTTGCCATAATCTTCCTCTATTTTCTATTATTTTTCTACGTTATTTGATACGGTTGTACCGATATTTTCACCAAAGACAACGCGTTTGATATTGCCTGGTTCATTCATATTAAAGACAACCAAATCAATGTCGTTGTCCATGGAGAGAGTAGAGGCTGTTGAGTCCATGATGCGAAGACCTTTGTTGATCACATCACGGTGAGTCAATTCCTCAAATTTCACAGCTGAAGCATCTTTTTTCGGATCGGCATTGTAAACACCATCGACCCCATTTTTGGCCATGAGAATGGCATCTGCTTCAATCTCAGCTGCACGAAGGGCTGCGGTCGTATCTGTTGAGAAGTAAGGAGAACCGATCCCTGCACCAAAGATCACGATCCGATCTTTTTCAAGGTGACGAAGGGCACGACCACGGATATATGGTTCTGCAACTTGTTGCATAGCAATCGCAGTTTGAACACGGGTATCCACGCCAACTTGTTGAAGCGAATCAGCCATCACAAGGGCGTTCATGACAGTCCCAAGCATCCCTGTGTAGTCTGCTTGGACACGATCCATCCCTGCTTCTGCAGCAGGTTCTCCACGCCAAAGGTTTCCCCCTCCAATCACCAAGGCAATTTCAATTCCAAGTTCGTGAACTTCCTTGATTTCTTGAGCCATATTTTGGACAGTTTTGATATCGATTCCGACACCACGTTCGCCAGCAAGGGCTTCACCAGATAGCTTGATTAAGATACGTTTATACTTAGGTTCTACCATTTTCTCTCTCCTTTTTTGATCTGTATTATTTTACCATAAATTACGTTTTTTATATAGTCATATCCATCAAAATTTTCTTTTTTCCATCCGATTAGTTTTACCAACTGTAGCAAATAAAAATGGAGTACAAAAAAAGCTACCCGAAGGCAGCTTTTTATATCAATTAAAGTGAGTTAACGTCCACTTTGATACCAGGACCTTGAGTTGTAGTCAAAGTCAAGCTAGTTACGTAAGTACCTTTAGCTGTAGCTGGTTTTGCTTTTTGGATTGTGTCGTTGAAAGCTTTAAAGTTTTCAACCAATTTAGTATCATCGAATGAAACTTTACCGATGATCGCTTGAACAATACCTGCTTTATCAGCACGGTAAGTGATTTTACCACCTTTAGACTCTTCAACTGCTTTCGCAACATCCATTGTTACTGTACCAGTTTTAGGGTTTGGCATCAAGTTACGTGGTCCAAGGACACGTCCAAGACGTCCAACAAGAGCCATCATATCAGGTGTAGCGATAACAACGTCGAAGTCCAACCAACCATCGTTGATTTTCGCAACAAGGTCATCTTCACCTACGAAGTCTGCACCAGCAGCTTTTGCTTCTTCAGCTTTTGCACCACGTGCAAATACAAGTACGCGAGCTGTTTTACCAGTTCCGTTTGGCAATACCATTGCACCACGGATTTGTTGGTCAGCTTTTTTCACGTCGATGTTCAAGTTGTAAGCAACTTCTACAGTTGCGTCAAATTTTGCAAAGTTAGTTTCTTTTGCAAGAGCTACAGCTTCTTCTACGCTGTATACTTTTGTGCTGTCGATTTTTTCAAGAGCAGCACGAAGTTGTTTGCTTTTTTTAGCCATTTTATCTTTCTCCTTGTAATGTGGTCATATCGATTTTCATCTCCCACGTCACTCGTCATTTGATCAAGTGTATTGCGGGCAAATAGGATTGTTACAATTAGTCAGTAACAGTGAATCCCATAGAACGAGCAGTACCTTCGATCATACGCATTGCAGACTCAATGTTTGCAGCGTTCAAATCTGGCATCTTAGTTTCAGCGATTTGTTGTACTTGTGCACGAGTTACAGTTGCAACTTTCGTTTTGTTCGGTGTACCTGAACCTTTTTCAACACCTGCAGCTTTTTTCAAAAGAACAGCAGCTGGTGGTGTTTTTGTAACGAAATCGAATGATTTATCTTCATAAACAGTGATAACAACTGGGATGATCATACCAGCTTGATCAGCTGTACGAGCGTTAAACTCTTTAGTGAATCCCATGATGTTGATACCTGCTTGACCAAGCGCTGGACCAACCGGTGGAGCTGGAGTAGCTTTACCAGCAGGGATTTGCAATTTTACAAGTTTTTCGACTTTTTTAGCCATTTCTTAAATCCTCCTTTGTGGTTTTGGCGGTAATTACAGATTTTTACCTCCCACAAGTATGCTTTGTGCATACCTTTCTATTATACACGATTTCTCTTTTTTTGCAAGAAAAAATTAAAATATAGTAAACTTTTTTTTCGTTTTATGATAGAATGAAGCTATGTTAATCAAAGTTGCTTCTGTATTATTTATTTTTTTAACGCTGATTCTGAGCGGCATCATTGTTCACCTCTTTAAACTCCAAAAAAGAGGATGGCGATCCACCGATATTGCCTTTCCTTTATTTGCTTTGGAGTACTACCTGATTTCAGACAGCGCCTTTTACCACAGCCTCTTACCACTGCTGGCCTTGAGTCTTTCGCTTTTGGCCTTGGGGCTAACGGTTTATTTCTTAAAAAAGAAAAAGTGTTTTTATTATCCGAAATTTATCAAATACTTCTGGCGCGCTGGATTTCTAGTTACCTTCTTGCTCTATCTGATCTTAACCGCTAGTTTGTTTATCTAATGCCAAAAGGAGGCTGGGACAAAAGTCCTAGCCTCTTAATTGTTTTTGGATTATCGATCAAGACGCAGTGGTTGAGTTGTCTCTACCACGCTGATTTCATCAGCTTTTACAGCCCTACTCAACTGTGCGGAGGTGGGACGACGAAATCGAATTCTAACGAATTACCGATTTCTGTCCTACTCTCTTTTTTTTATTTCTTCCGATAAAAGAACCATCCCACTAGTTTCTTGAAGACTTGAATCAAGATGAGAGCAAGAACCGCCATGATGGCGCAGATAACCAGTGTTTGAAGTCTCAAGGGGCTCATGTTAAAGAATCTACCTAGGATACTACTTGAAACCAGGAAGGCTAGGATATTTCCTAGAAGAACCAGTCTCTTGTAGTGATTGAGAGGCTGGGATTCTTGGTAGATGATGGTAAAGCCTACGAAGGCCATCAAGCAGATGGCTGCACTCGAGAGTTCTTCCGACCTCATGCCAAATGTAGAAGACAGCAAGACCAGACTGAAGATCAGTATAAAATCCGTCAAGGCCGCAGGTAGCGCATTTTTAAAGACCGTTTCGATAAAGCGTCCTTTGATGCGCTCGCTATTGGGCTCAAGCGCTAGAAAGAATCCTGGAATCCCAATCGTAAAACCACTGATCAAAGACATCTGAGACGGCATGATGGGATAGGTAAAAGCTAAGAGCGTCACTGAGATAGCCAACAAAATAGAAAAGATATTCTTGATCAAAAAGAGACTGGCTGATCGTTGAATATTATTGACCACCCGCCGACCTTCTGCCACGATGGACGGCATCTTTCCAAAGTCGGAATCCAGTAAAACCACTTGCGCCATCTTTTTGGTTGCATCATTTCCAGATTCCATCGCAATACTACAATCCGCTGTTTTGAGGGCCAGAATATCGTTAACGCCATCTCCGGTCATGGCGACTTTATGCCCCTTTGCCTGCAAGCTTTCTACAAGGCTTTTCTTTTGCTCTGGTGTCACTCGTCCAAAGACCGTATATTGGCTCGCCGCTTGGTGCAAGTCTTCTTCCGTCAATAAGGTTCTAGCATCGATTAGACCCTCTGCTCCTTCAATGCCTGCTTTTTGTGCAATAGCTGAGACTGTTGCTGGGTTGTCCCCTGAAATGACCTTAATGGTCACTCCTTGTTGTTTGAAGTAGGCGAAGGTTTCTTTGGCATTTTTTCTCAAAGGATTGGAGAGAACAATCCAGGCCACCAAGTCTACAGGAGCCTCTAAAGTCTCTCCCAGTTGTTCTCCCCGATATTTCCCAAAGGCCAAGACCCGATTACCTGCCTGCGTAGCTTGGGCGATCTCTTTTTCAACCTCAGAGAAGCCTTCTCTTAAGACAAATTCTGGAGCGCCTAATACATAGATACCCGATTCAAAGGCAATGGCCCCATACTTTTTTTTAGACGTAAAGGGTAGTATTTCAAGACTCTTCCAAGGCTGGCTGACTGGCGTCTTGTGAAATTTTCGGATCGCATCCATGGTATCGTTTTGATCCATACTAGCTTCTACATACTGAGCTAGAGCTTCCAAGTCGTGAACGTCTTTAACTGGACGAATCTCTGTCACTTCCATACCAGGCTCTGTAATGGTCCCTGTCTTATCGACACAAAGGACATCCACGCGCGATAGGGTCTCAATCCCCTTCATGCTATTGAGCAGGACCTTTTCCTTGGCCAATCTGACAGCACCCAGAGCCAGCGCCAAGGTCATCAAGAGATACAAGCCTTCCGGAATCATCCCGATCAAGGCCCCGACTGTTGAAGTCACACTGAGCTTGAGGCTATCACCTAAGCTGATATAGCTGCGAAGAAAAAGGAGCGAACCTAGCGGAATGATAAGGAGACCAATGATCCCCACAATACGATTAACCGCATGGACCATGTCAGACTCCTCATGAGACTTGACTTGCTTAGCTTCCAGGCTCAATTGGTTGATGTAGGAGTCATTCCCAACTTTTTCCAGTCTCGCTAAACCTTGACCAGCGATCACAAAACTTCCTGACATGAGTGCGTCTTGCGCTCCTTTTTTGACCTCATCGGCTTCACCGGTCAATTGCGACTCATCGACTTTTAGCTCGCCCTCCAGCAAGACCCCATCCGCATAGATCTGATCTCCAGCTTGAAAGCGAACCAGATCGCCCTCCACCAGCTGATCGATAGGTAGGGCAAATTCATTTCCTTCGCGAAGAACGATCGCCTCACTCATATGTAGAAATTGCATCTGACGCAAGATCCGTCTAGAGCGGACTTCCTGCACAATTCCTACCAGGGAGTTGACCACGACGACCGGGACAAACAAGAGATTGTTCCAAGACTTCACTGCTACCAGCAAGACCGCTAAGACCAGGAAAATCAGATTAAAGTAAGTAAAGACATTGTCTCGAATGATCTGCCCAATACTTTTTTCTGTCTTAATCGTGACCTTATTATGCTTGCCCTCTTGGATCTTTTTTGCTACTTCTTCCTGACTGAGTCCTTCTAATCTAACCATTACTTTCCTCACTCATGTATTTCCAAGGGCAATCCTTCTGGATCGAAGAAAAATGCCATCTTCTTGCCATCAAAATCATCATAGCGAAGGCCTGTATTCTCAATACCTAGCTGATCCAATCTAGCTAGATACGCCTCTACATCTTCCACTTTAAAGGCCAGATGTCGTAGTCCCGCATGCTCGGGCAAGGGGAGCTTTGGCCGTTCTGGGGCCGTCGGTTTGATAAAGAGTTCTAACGTCAGCTCACCCTGGCGGAGATTGATCAAGATATCTCCGCGTTCAGGACGGTCATATTCACTGACAATCGCAAAGCCCAACTGGTCCACATAGAAATGCAACATGGCATCGCGATCCCGTCCAATGATAGCAATATGATGAATCATGTCTAACTTCATCTGGTCCTACTTTCTATTTCCTATAAAAAGAAAAGGGAGTGGGACAAGCGCCCTTTTTCCCTATCCTTATGATTGTTGCAATACTTTCCGAGGCTTGGTTCCTTCAGCAGGTCCAATCACACCGGCTGCTTCCAACTCTTCCATGAGGCGAGTCGCTCGGTTAAAGCCAACTGACAAGCGGCGCTGAATCATCGAAGCACTGGCTTTTTGAGTTTCAACCACGAGCGCCTTGGCCTCTTCAAAGAGAGGATCGCCTTCATCAGAGCCACCCATGCTTCCGTCAAAGTCCGACTCCGATACTTCGCCTGGATCAAAAGCATCATCATAATCGGCTTCTGCCTGATCCTTGACAAAGTTGACAATCCGCTCCACATCGTCATCTGAGATAAAGGAGCCTTGTAGACGAATCGGGTGGTTTTCATCGATTGGTTTAAAGAGCATGTCTCCGCGACCGAGTAGTTTCTCTGCCCCATTTTCATCCAAGATGGTCCGTGAGTCGGTCCCAGATGATACCGCAAAAGCGACACGGGAAGGCACATTGGCCTTGATCAAACCTGAGATAACGTCAACCGATGGCCGTTGGGTCGCAAGGATCATGTGGATCCCAGCCGCACGCGCCTTTTGTCCAAGGCGAATAATGGCATCTTCCACTTCTTTACTTGCGACCATCATCAAGTCTGCCAACTCATCGACAATGACCACGATCAATGGAAGGGGCACTTGCTTCATCTCAGACTGGGCATTGTACTCAGCCACCTTGGCATTAAAGCCAGCAATATTTCTAGCGCCTACTTTTGAGAAGAGCTCGTAGCGATTTTCCATCTCATCAACGACCTTCTGCAGAGCTCGACTGGCCTTGCGTGGATTGGTTACCACTGGAATCAAGAGATGAGGAATATCATTGTAGACAGAAAGCTCCACCATCTTAGGATCGACCATCATAAATTTGACTTCGTCTGGACGAGCCTTCATCAAGATACTCGAAATAATCCCATTGACCGCTACTGACTTACCAGATCCGGTAGACCCCGCTACCAAGAGATGGGGCATCCGAGCCAAATCAAAGGTCCGAGCTGAGCCATCAACAGCCTTCCCAAGAGGAATCTCAAGGAGTTTGGCAGGATCAGTTTTGGACTGCTCCCACAATTCACGGAAGGAAACGGTCGCAATCTCTGAGTTGGGCACTTCAATCCCGACCAGAGACTTCCCTGGAATCGGCGCTTCAATCCGCACATCCTTGGCTGCTAGGGCCAAGGCTAAATCATCTGCTAGGTTGGAGATGCGGTTGACCCGCACACCGACAGCTGGCTTGACTTCATACTTGGTAACAGAAGGACCAATTTCCGCCCGTTCCACTGTCGCCTTGATATTAAAGCTTGCAAAGGTTTCTTCCAAAATGCGGATATTTTGGCGAACGATATTTTTCTCTTTGGATTGATTTTTGGGCTTATCAGGCGCAAAGAGATCAATCGTTGGGAGTTTGTACTGAAGGAGTTCCTTAGGTGTGAAGTCCACCTGAACTTCCTCCCCATCGTCTTCGAATTCTTCGGCTACCGGAAGCTCTTCGTATGCTTCAGGCTCTTCCGGCCATTCTTCATCTGGCAGGTATATTTCTGGTGTTGCTGGTGCAACAATCTCAGCTTCTGGAAAGGGCTCTGTGAACGGCTCTTCCGCCAATACCTCTCCTGTTTCAGGATCTACAGGGTGCCCTTCCATTGAAAGGGGAGTTGGAAGAACAGCTCTTGCTTCTTCTTGCTCTCTTTCAGCTGCAGCAGCTTCCTCGGCAGCTCTTGCTTCTTTTTCAAGGAATTTCTGTTCGCGACGCTCTTTACGTTTTTCCATAGAAGCATGGAAGGCTTCGGACCCCTTTTCAAACAAATCATAGATGGAGTAAGGGCTCATCAAGAGGATCCCCAACCCAATAAAGAGCAGACCGATAAAATAAGAGCCAATATTTGAAAACAGGAAGGAAATCGGAGCATAAAGAAGGGCACCGATCATACCACCACCAGCAAAACTCTCCACCCGCAGATGAATCAAGTCTGCCATGATTCTTGAAAAAGTGACCTTGATTCCATTATTGTCTAAATGAAGGGAGGATACAAAGAAGGCCTGAAATATCAAGAGAACCCCAGCAAAGAAGCTTAGGAATCCTGAGATCACCCCTTCGTGTTTGTCCAACCATTTAAAGGCATAAAGGTAGAAAAAGGTCGCTAAAATAGCCAAATAGGCTAAACTTCCAACAAAGAGTCGGATCAAGTTGTAGGCCAAAACCCCTACTGCTCCCAACTTCAAGGCCGCAAAGACTGAAACCAGACTAATCAGTATGGTCACAATCATGCGGTGAATCGCTTTTTTTCTTTCTAATTCTGCTTTGGACAGTCGTCTTGTCGACCGTGTTTTTTTTGATTGATTATTGTTTGCCATAACCTTTATTATATCACATTTCCAAGCTAGTTCTCTAGTAAAATCACTTTCACAAATTTGTAGCAGAAAGCAGAAAAACAGCACCGAGTGGGCACTGTTCTTTAGAGCTGTTTAGAACGATATTCAATGATGTTCAAATTCCAAAATGGATCTTACTCAGATTTTTTATCCTCCGGTGTGATGGTATCTAGAACTTGGTCGACTTTTTGCTCTCTTTCCAATTCGTTATCCATTTGAATGATATCAATTTGATCTTGTACATTTGTTTGTTGGACTTGTGGTTTGAATGACGAAGCAAATCCTACTCCAATCACCAATAGACTCGCTCCAAGGACGCAAAGCCTTTTGACATGCCAAGCCATCGGCAAGGGAATGTTTGCTCGAATCCCTGATTTCTTAACCCAATCCGGATGGTCTCGCATCACACGATTTGCTGCCATCAGAGGCATAAGGTAGCCAAAGAGCGCAACGACCGTGGTCAAACCAATAACTCGAAAACGATTCTGATTGGAAGGAGAAACATGGTTCACTTCCATCAGGACCATCCCCGTAATCACCAAAATAATGACCAACAATAGTCCCAAAGATCTCCAAAGACCTTCTCTACGGTAGCATTTCAATTCATCAAACGACATCTCGTTAAAATTCTTATTCATTATTTAATAACTCCTTGTGTTTTTTCAGGTATTTAATTCCATACCATTCTTCCAGCGATTTTCCTTCGAACTCTCGATACTCTTCTGAATACTTGTTTCGGTAATAACCATACAGTGAATATGGTAACATCATCACTACTATCATACCCAGCATAATAATATTTCCAAAAAATATCATTCCTATAAATGATATGGTTCCTAAAAAATCAGCTTTCACTTCTCCAACTTGGGGGAAAAGAAATTTTAGAGCTAACCAACCTACTATAATTATCCCACCTAGTCCAGTAATGACTTCTATAAACTTTTTCTGTCTAGCAGTTACACTAGGATCCTGCACTCCATAAAGACGAGTTTTTAGCGATTTCATTCTAGATTGGATAATCATAAACAATATGATTCCGGTAAGAACATAGAATAAAACCAACCCCAAAATCGTAAGGTATCTACCTATGATGGTGATAAAAAACAAATTCAGAGCAAGCACCATCCAAATCAGATACAGATTCGAATTCAAGATACTAGTATAAGGAATCTTTGCATCATATTTTCTACGCAGATTTTTTCTGCAAGCAAGAAACCACAAAAACCAGCACAAGAAAAACAGCCAAAGTGGATAGAAATTGATCCCCCAGGTTTCAAATGGTGTATCAGGATCAGGATGGTGAATTTCCGACTCCATTAATGCAGAAAATCCAAACATGAACAGCATCCCCATAAATGAAAATAGTTTCCTCGCAATACTAAATGGCTTTGTGTAGATTTTGCGACTATTTGTGTCCTTGACCATATAATCGATAAAGCCATCGTGACGCAAACGACGGCTTTCATAAAAATTAGCCTTAAAGATTGATTTCTTCATTCTTACCTTCCAAAAACTCCTTGTGTTTGTTCAGGCTCTTTCAATTAATCTCTATTTCGATTAGAGGATTTACAGATGACTGCCCTCATCCTCCAAGTATTGTTTAGCCTTTCGAACGATATAGAGTGACTCATCTTCTGAAATCAACTTACGAAAAAGCTCTTTCGCTCTATCCTTATCACCTTTAAGAGTAGCATTCAAGGCTTGGTAGTAGATAATTTCCAACTGTTGATACTTGAAGTCATTGCTTAAGTCTTCGAAATAGTCATTGCTTTGGTGGGCAATGGTTAAATCATAAAAAGCGAGACAGACCTTTTTAGTTTTTTCAGCTAAAGTCGGGTCTGTGATGGTCAATCCATTTAACTGAGCCTCTAGCTCTTCTCTAGTCAAATCAGGATCTGTGAGAACAGTAGATCGCATGAGATAACTCTCAAAAAAGTTCTTATATTTCTGCGGATAATCCGTCTGACTGATTGCTTCTCTAGCTTCCTTTATAACAGTATCAAAATCTCCCATCATAAACGAATAGGCAACCGATGTCAGCTTAATATCTATCTGTAAAATGGGCTTTTTCACATTCTTGTTCAACTGAAGGTATTGCTGCCAAAAAGCTAAATCTAAGTCTACATGGAGCAAGGTGTTGCACTTGTTGGTATAGCTCTTCTTGAGCAATTGGATGAATAAAAACAAGCCTGCAAGGACCAATAAGAGCGCAGCAGTCTGAAGAAGAGTATCTCTGACCACGAACCCAATACAAATAATGAGAAGCATTGCCAACAAGCCAGCAGATCTAATATAGAGTCTATAGTTTTTTCGTAGAGTTTTATAATCCAATTTGTAGCCTCCTATTCATGATACGGTTTTTGAGGGAATTCGTTCATTTTCCAACAAATTAACATATCTCCCATCATACCGAATTTTCCATCTATACGCAACTTCCTTCTTAATTAGTGATTTAGTCCAAAAAGAAAACACCCTCAAGGGTGACGAATGCTAAAAAATTAAGGAAAATATTTCTTTTCCAAAATTTTTAAATAGTGTGTTTTCTTGAATTGGCCAGATAATGTTAACACAACAAAGAGATACCACATCAAAAAACTTATAAACAATAACAGAAAGCTTCCGAAGGTAAGATATAAGATGGATAATCCTAAGGTGATGAGTCCAAAAACAAGAATCAGCAAATAGGTTTTCAATCCATTCGACTTCTGTACTTGAAAATAATGCTCAGGTATTTCATAAGGAATGACATTCACTGTATACGTCTGCCTTCTGCGTTTCAATTGCCATATAGCGATGACAAGCATCAATCCAAACGATAGCACTAGTGGGATGAGTCCATGAAAGGATACTCGATCTGTTAACAGATAAATGCCATAAAAAAGAACGCTACTCGGGGTAAAGATAATGGGAAATGGAACACTTTTTCCGACATATAGTTTATTTTCTTTAGGATGATAAAATACTGTTTTTTTGAGATTCCCTTGATCTACTCCGAATTCGACCAAATCGCGTAAAGGGAATTGTTGTCGATCCTTCGACGCTAACACAATCTGTTCAAAATCCACTTCCGTAGTTTCCTGCTCAAGAGTCTTATTTGCTTCTACCTGGGCTTGAAGATGCTCTTGGTAATACTTCAGTAATTCCTTATTTCTCTGTTTGGTACCAAGGAATTTAAGTGTAACTGAACAATCAGAAGTCCCGTGCCCTATGACGTTTCCTTCCACATAAATTGGATAATTGGTGATTCCTCGAGACGTATTCTTTTCTCCCATACGGACCACAATGGTGAATGGGTCTAGGCGATAGCGCTTGAAATTGCGATCGACCACTATTTCTGAGTTCCTAATCTCTATTCTTCCCATCGATGAAAAAGCAATCCAGCCAACTGTCACTAGAAGAAAACAAGCAGCCAATAAGGCTGTTAGGTTTTCAAAAAAATTATCTTCAATCAGTAATTGTATGACAGCGATGAGCATCGACACTGCCAAAAAGGTCAAAAAATACAGTGAACTTCTCGAGTAAATATAAAATTTACGTGGTTGTTTCATTTATGATATTCTTCCTCTATAAAAAATCTATTTCACAACTCTAAAAGCACTTTCCATCATACCGAATTATCTATCTATATGCAAACTCCTTCTTAATTAGTGATTTATCAAATGTTATCAATCTTGAAACAACCTTAGAAAATAGAGAATCCCGTCCAGATTTGAAAGTATCGCAAAATTAAGGTACAATAGAGAAAGACAACTATGTTGGAAAGGAAGAATATGAAAAAATTAATCGCACTACTATTATTTTCCGGCTTGGCTTTGACAGCTTGTTCGTCCAATAAGACAGACGCTAGCTCTTCAAGTGCAAGCAAAGAAAAGACAGAGCAGACAGCAACTTCTAGCTCTAGTGAAAAAGATCAAAAGAAAATTGAAGAAGAACAAAAGAAATTAGAACAACTGCGCAAAGATTTTAACGATGCCATGACCAATGAAAATGCCGTCTTCCCACAACTCTCAAATGAAGTGGCTGAAGACGAAGCAGAGGTTAAAATCACTACGACTGAAGGCGATATCACTGTGAAGCTTTTCCCTAAATATGCGCCCCTTGCAGTTGAAAACTTCTTGACCCACGCAAAAGAAGGCTACTACAATGGCTTGCTTTTCCACCGTGTTATTAACAACTTTATGATCCAAACTGGGGATCCTAAGGGAGATGGTACTGGTGGCGAATCCATCTGGAAGGGCAAAGACAAATCCAAAGATTCAGGTACTGGTTTTGAGAATGAGTATTCTCCATACCTTTACAACCTTCGTGGAGCCCTTGCCATGGCCAATTCTGGTCCAAATACCAATGGTAGTCAATTCTATATCAACCAAAATAAGGATGATATTTCAAGTAAACTCCCAACTGACCGCTTCCCAGCTAAGATCATCGATGCTTATAAAAATGGTGGAAATCCAACCCTCGATGGTGGTAACTACACTGTCTTTGGCCAAGTGATCGATGGCATGGATGTGGTCGATAAAATCGCCTCTGCCGAAACCGATGATAAGGACAAACCAAAAACAGATATCAAGATCGAGAAAATCGAGATCTTAAAAGACTACAATTTCAAGAAATAATGAAAAGAGAACCAAACGGTTCTCTTTTTCTATCAAATGTAAATTTTTCTTAGAAACTTTCCTTAGGTGAGTACGGACGTCAGCGAACTTCTGCGAAGTTCCATGACTAATTATTGAGCCTAAGGTCTCAATAATTCCGTGTGCCTGAAACAAATCTGTTTCAGGCACTTTTCTCACTGCGGAATGTTTCGGTCATTACTTGACTAAATTTAAAAATAGAATCATTTAGATTTTTTGAATTACTTGTGCCGCCTTATGTAAACAACAAAATTTCTTCATTCTAAAAAGCGAGACAAGTTTCTCTTTTTGTCTTTAAGTCAATTCATTAAAGTCCCAGATTTGGTCCATCCAGCCTTCATAGAAGTCTGGCTCGTGGCAAACCATGAGAATCGATCCCTTGTATTCTTTCAGAGCCCGTTTCAATTCATCTTTGGCATCCACATCCAAGTGGTTGGTCGGCTCGTCTAGTACCAAGACATTGTTTTCACGATTCATCAAGAGACAGAAGCGTACCTTGGCTTGCTCCCCACCGGATAACACCTGAATTTGGCTCTCGATATGCTTGGTGGTCAAGCCACAGCGGGCAAGAGCTGCACGGACTTCTGCTTGGTTGAGAGCCGGAAAGGCATTCCAAACTGCTTCAAGCGGTGTCTGGCGATTGCCACCTTCGACCTCTTGCTCGAAGTAACCAAGCTCTAGGTAATCTCCCCGCTCGACTTCTCCAGCGATTGGTGGGATGATTCCTAACAAGCTCTTCAAGAGAGTGGTTTTTCCGATCCCGTTGGCCCCGATGATGGCCACCTTTTGATTGCGTTCAAAGGTTAAGTTCAAAGGCTTGGTCAAAGGACGGTCATAGCCAATCTGAAGATCCTTGGCCTGGAAGATAAAGCGGCCAGGAGTCCGGGCATTTTTAAATTCAAAGGATGGCTTTGGTTTCTCACTTTGCAACTCAATGAGTTCCATTTTGTCCAGCTTCTTCTGACGAGACATGGCCATATTCCGTGTAGCCACACGCGCCTTATTACGGGCTACGAAATCTTTCAAATCAGCAATCTCTTTTTGCTGGCGCTCATAAGCCGCTTCCAATTGCGATTTCTTCATTTCATAGACTTCAAGGAATTGGTAGTAGTCTCCTGAATAGCGGGTTAACTGCTGATTTTCCACATGGTAGACGATATTGATCACATCATTCAAGAAAGGAATGTCGTGGGAAATGAGGACAAAGGCATTTTCATAATTCTGCAAATAGCGTTTGAGCCAATCGATGTGCTCTGCATCCAAGTAGTTGGTCGGCTCGTCCAAGAGAAGGATATCTGGTTTTTCAAGGAGCAATTTAGCCAAAAGGACCTTGGTCCGTTGCCCACCTGACAAGGAGGTCACATCCGTCTCCATCCCAAAATCCATGACCCCAAGAGCACGCGCCACTTCATCGATCTTGGCATCCAAGGTATAAAAATCACGACTTTCTAGACGCTCTTGGAGTTCCCCAACCTCTTCCATCAAAGCATCAACATCAGCTCCCTCTTCTGCCATGGCCATATATAGGTCATTGATCCGAGCTTCAGCTGTGAACAACTCATCAAAAGCCGTCCGCAAGACATCGCGCACCGTTTGTCCTTCTTTTAGGACAGCGTGTTGGTCCAGGTAACCAGCAGTCACATACTTAGACCACTCGACCATTCCTTCGTCTGGCTGCATCTTACCGGTCACGATGCTCATGAAGGTCGATTTCCCCTCACCATTGGCCCCGACAAGACCAATATGCTCTCCCTTTAGCAAACGGAAAGACACATCCTCAAAAATCGCCCGGTCCCCAAAACCGTGGCTTAAATTTTTCACTTCTAAAATACTCATGCTTGACTCTCTTTCATTGATTTCACTCGTATGATTATATCATCTTCACTGCAAAATGAAAAGGGAGCCCAACTCCCTTTAGAATATATATAAATAAATTATAAGTAAGATAGGTTACGCGATTTTGTCAAGAAATCAAAATAAGTTCTAACTTATGAATTTCATAAAGAATATACCGAAACTTTCCGCCGTGAGAAAAGCGCTTGAACTATTAAATTTCAAGCGCTCGGGAGTTTTGAGACCTCAGGCTCAAAACTAAGTCATGGAACTTCGTAGAAGTTCGCTGACGTCCGTACTCACCTAAGGAAAGCTTCTGGCATACTTTTATTATAGATCTGAAGAAAATCCAACTCCCTTTTCATTTACAAATCTAAGTCTGCGTATGGTTTCCGGTAGCCCACTTGAACCACTTTTCCGTCTTTGACAAGTAGGGGGCGCTTGATCAGCATACCGTCGCTAGCCAAAAGATCCGCTGCTTCTTCTATTGTCAGTTGATCTACCTTATCTTTCAAGCCGAGTTCCCGGTATTTCATCCCGCTGGTATTAAAGAAAGATTTGATCGGTAGGCCAGATGCTGCTATCCAGTCCTGTAATTCTTGACTAGTCGGTGTTTCGGTTACAATATTTTGGCTCTGAAACTCACATTGGAGACCGTCCAATTCTGATTTAGCCTTTCGACAAGTCGAACATTTTGGGTATTCAATAAAGGTATACATCGATTTTATTTCTCCTTCCAGGTAATTCCTTCGTGTTGTAAGAGCCAGCGTTTGCGATCGAGTCCAGACGCATAGCCCGTCAGTTGTCCATCTTTTCCCATCACGCGGTGGCAAGGGACTAAGATCGTCAAGGGATTGCGTCCAACAGCCTGTCCCACGGCCTGGGCTGAACCACAAGAAAGATCCTGGGCAAGCTGGCCATAGGTCTTGGTCTCACCATATGGGATCTCTCGCAATAACCGCCACACCCGCTCTTGAAAGGCTGTCCCTTGCGGTGCTAGTGGAAAGCTGATAGCGATTGGATCCCCAGCAAAATAGTGGTCCAACCACTCCGTCACCTTCTCATGGTAGGGATGGATCTGTTCCAGCGCCCCATAGGGATCAGGCGCCTCCTCTTTCGGATCATAAAAATCAAGCTCTACAAGGCCTTCTTCACTGACAATGATCGAAAGAAGCCCCATAGGGCTTTCATAAAATTGTTTAAGATAGAGAATCATTATAGGCTGCTTCTGCTCTTTGGTCCCAGCGGTCCTCTTCTGAGACAACTTGGAATAGACTCGTTTCTGCTTTTCGTTTGATCTTTTGATAAGCCAGACGGACGCCATCAATAGGGACCTTCCCACAATAATGGTAGCCCAATTTTTCAAGCAAATGTTGCATGACTAGATTATCCGGGTGCGTATCGCAACGGAAATCCGGCCCTTTTTCTCCTTCGATTAAACCTTGAAGGAAGGTCTGAGCCACCCCTTTGCCAGCAGCTTCTTTGGCTACAGCGACGCGGTGAAAAGTGACATACATATAGTTGTCATGCTCCCACTTGCCATCGTAAATCTCATTATAGGCCGCTTCATTTCCCTTGTAGACAGCTGCATAGGCGACGACTTCCTGATCTTCAACGGCCACATAGCCACGACTTTCTAGAATATCCTCAAAAATGATCTCTTCATCTGGATAGCCATCCTGCCACTGGTCGACCTGTCTTTGAGCCAGGCTTTCCTTGGCATCTTGGATGATTTCCATAATTCGCTTGATCTCGTTGGGATAAGCCATTCTAATTTCCATCCTGCTTCCAACCTTTCCTAGTCTTGATGGTAACGAGCATAGAGCTCACTCTTTTGCAGGCCGTATTGTTTGGCGACCTGTTTAATTGCTTGATTTTTCTTCATGCCCTCTTGGACCAAGGTATCGATCTCTTGGATCAAGTCGACCTCTTCTAGGTCTAGCTCTTCTTCCTTGGCTCCTTCGACAATCAAGAGGCACTCCCCTTTGAGAGGATTTTCTTCAAGAAATGCGACTAACTCAGAAATACTGCCGCGAGTATATTCCTCATAGATCTTGGTTAATTCACGAACCAATACGACAGGACGATCCCCATAGACAGCCAACATATTCTCTAGGGTTGCCTTCACTCGATGGGGAGACTCATAAAAGATCTGTGTCTCCGGATAGGCCACTTTTTCTTGGAAAAAGGCCTTTTGTTGCCCCTCTTTGCGAGGCAGAAATCCATAAAAAATATGAGGTTGAGGGGCTAGGCCACTGGCAATCAAACCCGTAATCCCTGCACTCGGACCAGGAACAGCTACGACAGGAATCTCGCGTTCAATCGCTGCCTTGACCAAATCATGACCAGGATCAGAAATACTAGGAAGTCCTGCATCTGAGACTTGCGCCACATCCTTTCCGGATTCTAAATGGGCGATCAGATCTGGAATTTTCTCCATGGCATTATGCTCATGAAAGCTAGTCTGGGGTGTCGCAATCTCAAAATGCTTGAGCAAGAGGCCTGTATTTCTAGTATCCTCAGCTGCGATCAAGTCCACATCCTTTAGGGTCTGGACCATGCGGTAACTCATATCCTCCCGGTTACCGATCGGTGTTGGGACCAAGTAAAGCACCCCAGTTTTCTTTTCCCCTTTAAAACTTCGTTGGATCTGCATGCTTACTCCCTAAATAACAACTCGTCACAAAACATACACTCTTCATCGTTCTCACGGCGTTGACCATAGGAATAAGTGCAGATATGAAAACCATCGTTGTAAATACGTTGCAAATTTTCACGGCCGTGGTGTTGGGACTTTGCAGATGAGGTCTTCTCAACTTCCCCCAAACGCTCTCTCAATTTATCATTTTCTAAGCGAAGAGCTGTATTTTCTTCGATGACTTGTTTCAAATTTTTCTTGATGGCTTCGACTTCAGCCAAGGTGACCAACAAATTCTGAGAAAAGCCGTCTAAAGCATCAAATAATTCTTTTTTATTCATTCTGACTCCTTAACTTTCTAAGCTCAAAACCATATATTCTAGAGCATTTTGAAAAGAAACATTGGCCTTCCACATCCTGCGAGCAAGACCCAATTTCTCAAGCAACTGCTGGGATCTACTCAAGCGCAACTGCTCTTCTAAAGCCAACTCCATCAAACGAAAGGCCTGGCTTTGTTTTTCCTTATCATCTGCTAGGCTCACTAAGCGGGTCACTTCCAAATAAGCACGATTCAAATTAGATTGACAACGTTCGATGAACTGATCACAAACTTTTGCCAGTTCAAAAAACGTAGCATTCTTTTTTTGCTGCTCTGCCTCTTCGAGACTAAAACTAAAACGAGCTACTAGACTTGCTTGCGATTTAATCAAGCCTTCTTTTTCTAGCAGTTCGGTTAGGTAGGCTTGCTTTTTAGGAAAATGGACCTGCTGGGCCCGACTCTTGATAGTCGGTAAGATCAAGTTTTCATCAGATGTCAACAAGAAGAGATAGATCTCACTCTGGGGCTCTTCCATGACTTTTAAGAGAGAGTTGGCCGCATTGGTATGCATCTTATCCGCATCTTGGACGATAAAGACCTGCCGACTGCCTTCAAATCCTGATTGAGAAAAGTCTTGAACGAGCGAGCGAATGCGGTCAGTCTTAATGATTTGGTTGACTGGACGCACGATCTTTACGTCTGAGAATTCTTCTTCTTCAATCAAGCGGCAGGAACGGCATTTGCCACAAGGCCAGACTCCCTGCAAATCTTCGCAAAATTGACTTTGAGCTAGCAAGAGGGCCATCTCAAAACTGGCAAAAGAACCCGTAAAGAGATAAGCATGACTGAGCTGTTTGTGTTCCAAGATCTGGGTGAAGCGCTCCACCAATTCTGGCTGGAGCTGTTGGATCTCTTCTAGCTTCATTTCAATATCCCCAAGCGATTTTCTAAAACAGCCAAGACATCCGCAAAGACTGCTTCAAAGGATTGACTGGCATCGATTTTCACAATGCGCTCTGGTTCCTTTTCGTACAAGGCCAAATAACCTTGTCTGACTTTTTGGTGAAGCTCCAAACCTTCCAAATCCAAACGATTGACTTCCCGCTCTTGGTTTTTGGCAATTCGGGCGAGCCCTTCTTCAACATCCAGATCAAAGTAAAGGGTGAGATCTGGTTTAAGACCATCTGTCGCGAATTGATTGAGCCACTCGATATCTTCCACACTCAGACCGCGACCATACCCTTGATAAGCGACCGAGCTATCAATAAAGCGGTCCATCAAGACAATCTTCCCAGCTGCAAGGGCTGGCAAGACACGTTCCACCAAATGCTGCCGGCGACTAGCAATATAAAGCAACAACTCGGTCTTGGCATCCATACGAGTATGGTCTGGATCTAAAATGACTTGGCGGATCTTTTCTGCAATGTCTACACCGCCTGGTTCACGGGTTGTAATAAAAGGAATTCCTTTTTCTTCAAGTAGAGGCAAAACGGCTTCTAGGACCGATGATTTCCCCGCTCCTTCTGGACCTTCAAATGAAATTAATGTACCGTTTACCATAGTATCCTCTTTCTAGTTTTCTTCTTTTTATTTTACCAAAAATAAGGGTAAAAATCTTGTATTTTAGGAGAGAAAATTTTTCAAAGTCATTTTCATTTTTTCACTTTTTTGTTACAATGTTCTTATAAAGTTTTAGGAGACAACCTATCATGTTTAAATTTAAAGATATTCTGGCTATCATCTTGGGGGCCGGCATTTTTTCGTTTGGGATCTATTTTTTAGTCATTCCTTTTCACTTCTATGAAGGAGGAGCGACAGGGATTACCTTGATCACCTATTACCTCTTCAAAATCCCCGTATCCATCATGAACTTGCTAATCAATATCCCTCTTTTCATTCTGGCTTGGAAACTGCTGGGCAAGAAATCTCTTTACCTGAGCTTACTGGGGACTTTCTCGGTTTCCGCTTGGATGGCGATTTTTGAAGCCATACCCCTCAGCCACCGCTACCATCACTTTATCTTTACAGCCTTTAAAGGAGATATTCTGCTTGCCTGTATCGCCTCAGGGGTTGTCCTTGGTTTAGGTCTAGGGATTATCTTCAATGCCGGTGGAACTACTGGAGGAACAGATATCCTCGCTCGCATCTTTAACAAATACACTTCCCTCAGTATGGGAAAACTCATGTTGATTGTAGATGCCATTGTTCTGATAACTGTTGTCGTTGTCTTCCAAGATGTCCGTACGGCTATGTATACCCTCTTCTTTATCCTGATTGACACCCTTGTGATCGACTTGATTGGAGAAGGTGGTTTTGCTGGAAAAGGCTTCCTTATCGTCACCTCTAAACCAGAAGAAATTGCCCAAAAAGTATCCGACGATCTGGGTCGCGGGATTACCTTTATCCGCGGGATGGGCTATTACAGCCGTAAGGACTTAGATATCGTCTACTGTGTCGTTTCACGGAATGAGATGAAACAAATGAAAGACATCATCAATCAGATCGATCCATTCGCCTTCATCACCATTTCTGAAGCCCATGAAATTCTCGGCGAAGGCTTCACTTTAGATAAAGAAAAACAACCCATTAACCGTTAATAGAAAAATCAGACTGGATTGTCATCCAGCCTGATTTTTTATTAAATTGCTTTTGCGGTTGTTCGAGTGATTTCATCAACTTTCAAACCGTTGGCTTCAAATTTACTACGGATTCCTTCTAGATCTGTCACCCCATCAATTTGAACTTCGATAACGACACGATCGTCTTTGGTTGGGATATTGACTGTATTGGCGATGTTATACCCCTCTTCTACAATCAAGTGAATGATTTGTTCTAAAACGCCAACCTTATCTTCAGTCACAAAGCGAACACGAACTCCTTCTTCTCCATAGCCCGATACTTCAAGGAAGGCACGGAAAATATCACGGTCTGTGATGACACCGGATACTTGGTCATTGTCCACGACTGGAAGAATTCCCACCTTGTTCTTATACATGAGGTAGGTCGCATCTTCTAAGCTCGCAAATTTAGAGACGGTAATGACATCGCGAAGCATGACATCTTTAACCTTGGTCTTGTTCAACAGATAGTTCATCTCGAAAATAGACAAGCTTGTTGCTTTAGATGGACTTGCTTCTGCAATCGTACCTTCTGTCACCAAACCAACCAATTTATCATTTTCAATGACTGGCAAACGGTGCAAACCTTGTTCGCGCATCAAATCTGCCGCGTGGGCAATTGTAGTATCTGGACTAATGTAAACCACTTTACGTGTCATAAAATCTTTAACAGCCATAACAAGTTCTCCTATGCTTTTATTAGTTTTATTATACTTGATTTTAAGAATGATTTCAAACGCTTTCAGCAGTTTTCTCTTGTTTTCAAAATTTAGAAAAATCAAACACACCTACCTTTTTATTCAACATTTAAATCTTGCAAACTAATCTTAGTCACTAGTAGCCGATTTATTAGAAAATAAGGAAAGTACAAATACCACAATGGATAATAATAAGAATACACCCCAAGCAAACTGAGAGTTCCACATGGATAAACTTGTAAACAAAATAGTTGCTAATGGCATTGATAATACTGATATAACCTTAAAAAAACTACTAGTTTGTGCAAGAATATCCGGTGGAAGTTTTGCCATTAAGAGACTATTTAATTTGGGATTTACCTTACTACTAAGATACATTATGAATGCCAACACACTAAAAGAAATTATTTCCAAACCATTTATCCAACCACATATTCCTATTACTATTAATAATCCACTATCTATTTGAAGTATTTTAATAAGTGAAAGTTTAGAAAAATAATCATTAGGGGTCATTCCACCAATTAGGGCTGAAACAAATAATATTGTTTGAAGTAAAAACACCGACTGAGCAAAAGATAAACCAAAGGGAGTTATTTCTGTAAATTTCAAATTGTACATTATTAAAATAGCACTGCCTAGCGAATTTAATCCTAAAATTGAAAAAATCATTAGACCAAAACGTACTTTCTGTTGATATTTAAATATACTTTTACTATTTTTGTAAAGGTTCTTAAGTTGTGAGATAAACCCATTTTCTGGTGAATAATTAACTTCTGGATGTGTCAATTGTCTTTGGATTTTAAGCAATACCATCGACGATAATAAGAAACTTATAGCATTTATCGTAGCTAAAAAGAAGAAATTATTATGAGAAATCGTTAGTAACCAAACTCCCAAAGTTTGACCAGAAATCAAAGTTATTTGACTAATTACTTGATCAAAAGAGTACGCTTCCATCAGGTCTTCTTCGGGAATGTGTGACTGAAACATAGGTAATACTAGGCCTCTTCTGTACTCTGCAATACAATCTGATAGGATGTTAATGAAACATACAATTGAGAAAACTAGCCATGAATTTTCTTTCGATAAGAACGCAACCATAATAAATAATACTGCTTGTATATATCCTAATAATAGCAACCACAATTTCTTATTCTTTGTTTTATCAGCTTGCATTGCAATAAAAAGAGCAAGAATCGTTGGAATATATTGTATAAAACTCGCTACACCAACCGCCAATTTACTATTCGCCATACTTGCTGCAAAAACTACAAAAACAAGATTA
Source organism: Streptococcus parasanguinis CC87K (assembly GCF_000507765.1). Lineage (GTDB taxonomy): Bacteria > Bacillota > Bacilli > Lactobacillales > Streptococcaceae > Streptococcus > Streptococcus parasanguinis_J. The sequence goes on from NZ_KI669401.1 coordinate 1,003,017, forward strand.
TAAATAGTTGATCCTAAATCATCGAAGAAACTAGACAAGACCAGATTCCTAAAAAAAATATTTCTTAAAAAAACTTTCATCTGCTATACCTTTCTAGTAGAAACTTGATAGACATAACTTCATTCAAATAAAAAATATTTTTAAGTTTTTCAGAATTACTTTTTCTTTTATATGAATTAACAAAATATCGAAGTATTTAATTGTTATATCTAAATATAGTTTACTACTAAATTTTAAATATTTAACAGAGTTTCAAATATGAAATATCCTGTCTCATACATCTGATCTTTTGCCTAATTTATATGTATCCCAAACTGGTCCAATTTTACCTCTAAAATATTAATCAGTTGACTATCACCAACAACTCGAAGAGACTCTATAAATTGTTTAATTTCCTTTTTAGAATTTTTTGACTTTAAGTAACCATTTACTAATTTTAAAAATTTTAACAACATGATTTCTAGCATATCATATGGGAAAAGAAGCTTTTCTAGCTCGAGTATAAACAATGGAACTTGAGTATCAATTTTTCTTAAAATTAATTCGCCAATTAAATTTATGTACGTTAATTTTAAAGAACTTAAATTGTGTTTAAGAAAATTATAGTCTTTAGTCCTTTCCGCAAGCTGTTCTCCAAAAAATATTAGATCTTCATCTGAAATTAAAGTCATTGTATTTCCAAATACATATAATTCAAACCATGTCCAAGATTCAATTGAAAATAGATAATCTACCAATACTTTTCTATCTTCTATATTTATTTCATAGTTTTGATCTAATGAATGAATCGCATTTTCAATAATAAATGACTGAATTCTTTGATATTGATCCGTCTCTTCACTCTGTAATACTTCAGTTAATAGATACTCTAATCCTTTAATATCCTGTTTCAAAAATAAAGTGGATATCTTCTTACCTAAAATAATATCTTTAGGTAATTCATAATTATTTAATTTATGGCCAAACTCTTCAAAAGTCATGTGGATTGATTCTATCGCTATTAATAATTTATCAGCACTTAACATCGTTTGCCCATTTTCAAATTTAGACAATTGTGCTATGCTTAATCCTTTTCTAGCAACATCCTTTTGTTTTAATCCTCTGGCAATTCTTAGTTCCTTATATAATTCACCCAATTGAATTTTTCGATCTATATGCATAACTTATAATCCATTTCAGTCATTAGTAATTACGTTTATTTTACCAAATTAATAAAGGAAATTATATATTTTAAATTATTTTACTAAGAAAAAATCTTAGCCAGTAAAAATGAAAAAAGAAAGGTCTTCAGGACCTTTCTTTCGAACATATTCAAACTGTTTTTCCTATAAAATGAGATTAATGTTTCTTCATAATAGAAATTATGCTATTTTTTGAATCATTTGGGAGTATAATGAAACTTTCCGCCGTGAGAAAAGTGCTTGAAACAAGATTGTTTCAAGCACTCGGGAGTTTTGAGACCTTAGGCTCAAAACTAAGTCATGGAACTTCTTCGAAGTTCGCTGACGTCCGTACTCACCTAAGGAAAGTTTCTAAATTTTCTTTATCATCAATCCAAAGAAAGGTTTAGCTAACTTTTCTTTTCAAACAAACTTTAGAAATCTTATCCACCAAGGTAGGCCTTGCGGACTTCTTCTGAGGCTAAGAGTTCTTTTCCTGTTCCGGTAAGAACGACTTTCCCTGTTTCCAAAACATAACCGCGGTCTGCGATGGCAAGGGCCTTATTGGCATTTTGCTCGATCAAGAGAACAGTTGTCCCTTGTTTTTGGATATCTTGGATGATATCAAAGATTTCTTGGATAAAGATTGGAGCCAATCCCATAGAAGGTTCATCCAGAAGCAAGAGTTTTGGCGTCGACATAAGTGCACGACCCATTGCAAGCATTTGTTGTTCCCCACCAGATAGGGTGGCTGCATCTTGGTTCTTCCGTTCTTCCAAACGTGGGAAACGGGAGAAGACTTTCTTCAAGTTAGCTTGATTTTCTTCTCGATCTTTCTTCAAGAAAGCTCCCATCTCCAAGTTTTCCATAACAGTTAAGCCCGGAAAGACGTGGCGGCCTTCTGGAACTTGAGAAAGTCCTGCTGCTACAATCTTTTGAGCCGGAACCTTTTGAATCTCCTGACCCAAAAATTCGATTTTCCCAGCACTTGGACGCACCAAACCGGAAATGGTACGAAGAATAGATGTTTTCCCAGCACCGTTAGCACCGATAAGAGAAACAACTTCTCCTTCATTGACCTCGAAACTGACATCACGGACAGCCTGGATCATGCCATAGTGTACAGAAAGATTTTCAACTTTTAACATAGACATTAGGCTTCACCTCCTAGATAGGCTTCGATTACGCGTTTGTTGGTCTTGATTTCATCTGGCGTACCATGGGCAATCAAGCGACCATATTCCAATACATAAATCCGTTCCGTTACTTCCATAACCAAACTCATATCGTGCTCGATCAGCATGATCGTAATATTAAATTCTTTTTGAATGCGACGGATCAATTGGGTTAATTCTGCTGTTTCTTGAGGGTTCATCCCTGCAGCAGGTTCATCCAAGAAGAGGATTTTTGGCTCTGTCGCAAGGGCACGAACGATCTCCAAGTGACGTTGTTGTCCGTAAGCTAAATTTTTGGCCAAGGTATCTGCTTCTTTTTCCAAACCAAAAATCGCTAACAATTCAAGGGCTTTCTCTTTCAAAGCTTCTTCATTCTTGTAATAGCTTGGCAAGCGGAAAAGACTCGCAAAGACATGTGGTTTGTGGTGATTGGCAAAGGCAATCAAAACATTGTCCAAAACGCTCAAATCTTTAAAGAGACGAATATTTTGGAAAGTCCGTCCCAGACCACCTGCAGCGATTTTATAAGGTGCTTTACCATTTAGTAGCTGACCATCTAAGGTAATGGTCCCTTCACTTGGTTCATATACCCCTGTTAGGAGGTTGAAGAGGGTTGTTTTCCCGGCACCGTTGGGTCCGATCAAACCAACCAATTCCCCTTCATTGAGTTCCATGGTCACATCCCCAACGGCTGTCAAACCACCAAAGTTTTTTGTTAAATCTTTTACTTCAAGAAGTGCCATTAGTTAGCCTCCTTTTTTGAGAGTAGTTTTTTCAAGCTGAATTCCCATGTTCCAAGAAGACCACCTGGACGGAAGATCATCACGAGAATCAAAGCCAATGAGTAAATGATCATACGGACACTTGAGAAGTCTTGAAGCACCATGTTCAAGATACCCAGGACGATGGCTGCCACAACTGTTCCTGACATTGATCCCAAACCACCAAACACGACAATGATCAAGACATTAATGGTATTGGTGAAAGAGTAATCTTTAGGAACAACAGAGCCGATAAAGCCGGCTTGGAGAGATCCAGCAATCGCCGCTGTGATCGCGCCAAATACAAAGGCGATGACTTTGACTTTGGTCGTATTGATCCCAACAGATTCTGCTGCGATTTCATCTTCACGAACAGAAAGGGTAGAGCGTCCAATTGGACTACGTAAGAAGTTAATCGTAAAGATCGTTGTAATGACAACAAAGAGGTAAACCAATTGCCAAGTTGTAAAGGCTGGCAAACCAAGGATCCCAGCAGCACCATTGGTGAGGGTACCACCATTGACGATCAAGATCCGGATGATTTCAGAAACCCCAAGTGTCGCAATCGCGAGGTAGTCCCCTTTCAAACGAAGGGTTGGAACCCCAACGATCAAGGCAACGACACCAGCAATCAAAGCACCTAAAACCATCGCGCCAAAGAAAGCACCATAGGTTGGTGATTTGGAACCGAGAATAGCTGCAGAGTAGGCACCAATCGCCATAAATCCGGCATGGCCGAGTGAGAATTGACCTGAGAAACCAACGATGAGGTTCAAGCCAACTGCAAGGATAATATTAATTCCGATTTGTTCTAAAATTTGGATATAGAAGAGGTTGAGCACACCCGCTGCAACCAAGACTTGGATCAAGGCAAAACCTGCGACCAAAAGACCAAGCCAGACTAAATTCACTTTTAAATTTTGTTTCATGGCTTACACCTTCTCTTTCACATTTTTACCGAGGATACCTGCTGGACGGATGAGCAAGATTACAATCAAGATGGCATACACAATGGCATCACGGAAGTCTGAAAGACCGATCGCTGTAGCGAAGGTTTCCAACAAACCGATAACAAATCCACCTAGGGCAGCACCTGGAATGATTCCGATTCCTCCAAGAACGGCTGCGACAAAGGCTTTGATCCCTGGTGTCATCCCCATCAAAGGCTCGATCGAGTTGTAATACAAACCAATCAAGACACCACCAGCACCTGCCAAGGCTGATCCCAAAGCAAAGGTAAAGCTGATCGTACGGTTTACGTTAATCCCCATCAATTGAGCGGCATCACTATCCACAGATACAGCCCGCATGGCTTTCCCCATCTTTGTTTTTTGAATAATAAATTGAAGAGCGACCATCAAGAAAACAGACACTCCCAAGATCATCAACTGAATGTTGGAGATTGAAATAGGACCGAAGTTGTAACGAACCGTTTTAATCACTTGCGGGAAAGAACGGGTATTGGCCCCTACAAAGAAGACCATCCCATATTCGAGCAAGAAGGAAACCCCGATGGCTGTGATCAAGGCTGCAATCCGAGTCGAATGACGAAGCGGACGATAAGCCAGGTATTCAATTACAACCCCTAAAATAGCCGTCCCAACCATGGCTAGGAGCAAGGCTACAAAGAAGTTCACTTTCCACGAGTTCAATAAGAAATATCCCATAAAGGCACCTACCATGTAGATATCTCCATGGGCAAAGTTGATCAATTTGATAATTCCATACACCATGGTATAACCAAGGGCCAAGAGTGCATAGACGCTTCCCAAGATTAGACCGTTCACTAATTGCTGGAGCATTTGAACCATCCTTTCTAACAATAAAGAGCGAGGCCAGGAATTTTCATTCTCCCAGCCTCTTGTACAAACAACAAATGATAATTATGGTTTAACAGACTCAACTGATTTGACTTTACCATCTTTCAAGCCAATCATAAGAGCTGATTTAACCGGGTTGTGGTTCTTGTCAATTGACATTGTACCAGTCACACCTTCCAAGTCTTTCAACTTCGCAAGGTTATCTTTCAATTCGACAGAGTTCTTAGCACCTTTAGATGCTTCTGCAACCATGTAAACTGAATCATAAGCCAAAGCTGCGAACATTGAAGGTTCTTCATTGTATTTCGCTTTGTAAGCTTCTACGAATTTCTTGGCTTTATCAGTCATTTCACCTTCAGTAGAGAATCCAGCTACGTAGTAGATGTCTGTAGCTGCAGCAGGTGTTGCTTGTTCAACGAACTTAGCATCGCTAAATCCATCCCCACCAATGATTGGTTGTTTGATTCCCATACCACGCGCTTGGTTTACGATCTTACCAGTTTCTGTGTAGTAACCTGGAAGAACAATCGCATCGAAGTCTTTATCTTTGATTTTTGTAAGAGCAGCTTGGAAGTCTGTATCCTTAGATTGGAAGGTTTCTGTTGCTACGATTTCACCTTTGTAAGATTTCTTGAAGGCTTCAGCAATCCCTTTCGCATAGTCAGATGAGTTATCGTAGTAAAGAACGACTTTCTTCGCTTTCAAGTTATCCGTTGTGTATTTGGCAATGATTTTTCCTTGGAAGCTATCGATGAAGGTTGCACGGAAAAGGTAATCTTGACCTTTTGTCAAATCATCTTGAGTTGCAGATGGTGTAACCAATGGAACACCTGCTTTACCAGCATTGGCAACCGCTGCTGCAGTAGCACCTGAAGTTGCAGGTCCTACAAGAGCGTTCACTTTTGATTGAGTGACAAGGTTTGTAGTGACTGTAGCTGCTTCAGCTGTTTCAGATTTGTTATCTTTATCTGTGACAACGATCTTCTTACCGTCAGCTCCACCCTTAGCGTTGATTTCATCAACGGCCAATTGAGCACCTTTTTGTTCAGCGCTACCGTAGGCTGCTACTTCACCAGTTTTTTCAAAGTTAAAACCGACTTTTAGTTCTTTGCCGATTTCGTTACCAGTTGTGTTTGAACCTGAAGTAGAAACTTCACCACAAGCAGCAAGAAGAGCGACACTTGCAATGGTTAAAAATGAAAGAGCAAATTTTTTCTTCATTTGTAATGATCTCCTTAAATGAATCTTAAAATAAATACATTAAGAATATACCGAATTATCTGACAATTGTCAATAAAAAAAACGCAATCCATCAAATGATTGCGTTTTCTAAACTTCTGTTACCACAGATGGGGTCTCCAATCGTTGCAAACTCCCCACAAAATCTGTATCTAAATCTTTGAGATGGCAAGGCAAGACTTTTTTGACATAACGTTCTTTCTTTAAGTCTTCCATGACTTGATCCGCCTTGTCACTGTCCACATACAATTGGACATAACGGCATTTCTTAGAATGGTACAAGACATCTCCGACTGATTGTAATTTTTTCCCGTCGCGATTGTAATACAATTTAACAATTAAGCCTGTTCTTTCTTGTTTCTCAAACATGGTCAATCCCTTTCTCGTTCTGTTACTAGTATATCAAATTTCAAGAAAAAGAACTACTCTTTTATGAGAGCAAAAAAGAGAGTGGGACAGAAATCGGTAATTCGTTAGAATTCGATTTCGTCGTCCCACCTCCGCACAGTTGAGTAGGGCTGTAAAAGCTGATGAAATCAGCGAAGTAGAGCCCACTCAACCACTGCGTTTTGCTCGACAATCCAAAAATAATTGAGAGGCTAGGACTTTTGTCCCAGCCTCTTGACGGGCCTTCCCACAGGATGGTTTAGCCCAATTTATTATTGGCCATGATTTCATCAATAAAGCCATATTCAAGTGTTTCTTGTGCGCTCATCCAATTATCACGTTCCGCATCAGCATGCACTTTTTCAATGGATTGACCTGAATTTTCCGCAAGGATTTTTTCCAAGTTATTCCGTGTTTTGAGCAAGTGTTCTGCTGCAATCGCCATATCGGTTTGTTGGGTACCACCACCAGTACCACCCATTGGTTGGTGAATCATGTACTCGGCGTTTGGCAACATGAAGCGTTTGCCCTTCGCACCGCTTGAAGCGATAATTGTTCCCATAGAAGCTGCCATCCCCATGACAATGGTTTGGACATCTGACTTGATAAAGTTCATGGTATCTACGATGGCAAGACCTGCAGAGACAGAGCCTCCTGGTGTATTGATATACATATAGATATCTTTTGTATTATCTTGGGCATCCAAGAAGAGCAATTGAGCGATAATGGAGTTAGCCATTTGGTCCTCAACGGGTCCTGTTACCATGATAATTCGATCTTTCAACAGACGGGAATAAATATCGTAAGAACGTTCTCCACGACTGGTTTGTTCAATAACTACTGGAATCATCTATTCTTCTCCTTTAGTATCCATTCATTCTCACGATTCGTGAGGTTCAAAGTATATGTGCTATTATAAACCAATGGTCAAAAAAGGTCAAATCTTAAGCACCTTTCGGACGAATCATGAATGGTTTCTTATTTGGTACCGAATAAACGGTCACCCGCATCTCCAAGACCAGGAACAATGTAGCCATGTTCATTCAAATGATCATCGAGGGCTGCTGTAAAGATATCAACATCTGGGTGAGCTTCTTGAAGAGCTTTCACCCCTTCTGGCGCTGATACCAAGCAGACAAATTTGATATGGCTAGCGCCACGTTTTTTCAAGGAATCAATCGCTAGAATAGCGGATCCACCCGTAGCAAGCATCGGGTCTACTACAAAGATACGACGTTGATCAATATCTTCTGGCAATTTCACCAAGTATTCAACTGGTTTCAAGGTTTCTTCATCACGGTACATCCCGATATGGCCAACCTTAGCAGCTGGTACCAAACTCAAGAGACCATCAACCATCCCAATCCCTGCACGAAGAATTGGGACAATAGCCAATTTCTTACCTGCGATTTGTTTTTGAACGGTTTTGGTAATAGGAGTTTCAATTTCAACATCCTCAAGAGGCAATTCACGCAACACTTCGTAGCCCATCAACATAGCAATCTCATCTACCAATTCACGAAAGGCCTTCGTAGAGGTATCTGTACGACGAAGAATAGACAATTTGTGTTGAATCAGTGGATGTGTAATAACTTCTAATTTTCCCATTTTGAGATCCTTCTTTCTAAGCTGTTATTATTCAAAAAAGAGCTATGATAAAAGTGGAGTCAAGCTCTACTCTTTCTTTCAGTCCCTCTTTGATACTCACAGCACATGGAAATCTTCATTTCCAACTTTACATTCTTCTTATTATACCAAATTTTACAAAAAAAAGAGAGCCCTTACACTTAATTTTTTAAGTTCGGACTCACTCTTTCTATCAATCAATTACAACCATTCTTTGTATTTCTTAATATAGATACGTTTGACAACCGTCACACTCAGCATATAGAGGACGATAATCGCAAACAATAGAACAAAGTACAATCCATTTAGTTGGCTCAACTTCAAGATAGAAGCCAAAGGACTATATGGAAGGGAGGTTACAAAGAAGGCTGCTGCTAAGGTCGTCACCACGACTGAGAAGGCTGGACGACTTTGGATAAATGGCAGTTTTGGTGAACGCAACATATGAATAACCATGGTTTGAGACCACATAGATTCGATAAACCATCCGGTTTGAAACACCATGATAAAGGCTGCTGCATCTGTTGCTCCATGGTTGTAGCCATGACCTAAAATCATAGGAACAACAAGGAAGTAAAGAAGCATGTAGGTAATAATATCAAATACAGATGAAATTGGACCAATCCAGGCCATAAAGCGCATGATAGAGTTTGCTTCCCAGATACGAGGTTTCTTGAGGAATTCCTTGTCGACATTGTCAAAAGGAAGGGCGATACAAGAAAGATCATAGATAAGATTGAGCACAATCAAATGAACAGGAGCCATTGGAAGGAAAGGCAAAAAGATGCTGGCGAAGAGCAGAGAGAAGATGTTCCCGAAGTTAGAAGAGACCGTCATCTTGATGTACTTGGTCATATTGGCATAGACCTTGCGGCCTTCAACCAAACCTTTTTCAAGGACCATCAAATCCTTATCCAGAAGGATGACATCTGCCGTTTCCTTGGCGATATCCACAGCGGTATCCACGGAGATCCCAACGTCTGAGACCTTCATGGATGGAGCATCGTTGATCCCATCTCCCATGTAACCAACCTTGTGGCCATTATTCTTGAGGCAGAGGATGATCCGCGCTTTTTGATCTGGTGATAGTTTGGCAAAGACCGTTGTTGTTTCCACAACTTCTGCTAACTCTTGGTCTGTCATCGTATCGATTTCGCTTCCCAAAAGAATCCGCTCGACATCTAGTCCTACTTTTTCACAGACAGCTTGGGTGACCTTTTCATTGTCCCCAGTTAAGATCTTGGTGGTTACCCCATATTCTGCAAGAGCTTTGATTGCTGGAGCTGCAGAAGGTTTTGGTGGATCAAGAAAGGCAAGGTAACCGGTTAGGATCATGTCTCGTTCATCTTCAACACTAAAGATGTCATTTTCGTCCAAGTCGGTTTTGTAGCTGACGCCCAAAACACGAAGACCTTGTTCATTTAATTGAGCAACTTCAGCGAGGACCTCTTGACGGACTTCATCTGTCAGGCGTTTAATCTCCCCCTTGTACTCAACATAAGTCGATACAGAAAGCATTTCTTCCAAGGCACCCTTGGTCACCATGCTGACCACACCGTCTTCGTCTTTGACAATGACACTCATGCGACGACGTTCAAAATCAAAGGGCAATTCATCAATCTTATGGAAGGTTTGATCCAGATCGCGAACAATCTCATGTTTCTTGGCTTCTTTCTGGGTCCGATTGATAATCGCTCGGTCCATCAAATTTTTTAGCCCGGTTTGGAAATAGGAATTCAAGTAAGCTCGGCGAAGGACTGATAGATCCAATTCGCCATGGATATCAAGCGGATACTCCAAAACGATTTCATCTTGGGTCAAGGTACCTGTCTTATCAGTACACAAAATATCAATAGCCCCAAGGTCTTGGATGGCATTGAGTTTTTTGATAACGACTTTTTCCTTGGCCATGATGATGGAGCCCTTAGCAAGACTCGCCGTAATAATCATCGGCAGCATTTCCGGAGTCAAACCAACCCCAACGCTGAGGGCAAAGACACCCGCTTCTAACCAGTCACCATCTGTGAGACCATTGATCACAAAGACAACGGGCACCATCACTAACATGAGCCGAATCAAGAGCCAAGAGATGGTATTCATTTCTCTCTCAAATGAGGTTGGTTCGTCATAGGTGTTGATGGTTTGCTCAATAGCTCCCATCATGGTTTCATCCCCCACGACCAGGACCAAGGCTGTTGCCCGTCCGGAGATGACATTGGTTCCCATGAAGGCCAAGCTTTCACTCGCCAAGAGACTATCTAAATTTTGACTCTCAGCCTTGCTGAGACAAATCTTTTCAACAGCATCACTTTCCCCTGTAAGACCAGATTGTTGGACAAAGAAGTCACGGGAATCGATCAAGACCACATCTGCTGGAATCATATCGCCGGCACTCAGTTTGATCACATCTCCTACGACGATTTCATCGATCGGAATTTCTTGTTCTGATCCATCACGAAGAACGGTCGCTGTATTGACAATCATACGTGATAAGTTGCTAGCTGCTTTGTCGCTCCGCAATTCTTGAATGAAGCGGATACCACCAGAGATCAGGACCAAGGTCACAATGATGATGGAGGTCGTTGGATCCTGTTCACCTGGTTTTGCTAGCCAGACATTAGTAATGAAGGAAACCAGCGCAATGACTAACAAAATCACTGTAAAAGGATTGATGATGGATTCGTAGATCTTTTTGATCATGGAATCTTCTTGACCTTTTGTGATGACATTTTCGCCATAGGCATCGCGGTTTTCTTCTACTTGATCGTCAACTAAACCAAGGGCACTGGTTTTGTAGTTGGCAAAGGTGCTTTCAAGTGGTTCTTGAAGAGCAGCAATGAGTCTTTCTTTATTTGTTTGCATTGGTATCTCCTTTTTCAATCAGGAGCCAATCACTTTTGGAGTCCCTACGACACAAATCAGCGATTGGCTGGTTCGGTGCGGTTCGGGATGATCGTCGATTTGTATCATAGCTCTCTCCTTTCTCTTTTCTTGGTAAGGCATAAAAAAGAGTCCTACCCTCGATCGGTAGGACTCATGAAACTCGTCATTTATTTTTCAATCAAAACTCTCAAAAAACTGACCGTCCAAGCTTTAGCTCCACAAGGCAATGAAATGAGCTTAGTCTTGACCTTTGCGATCAGGACTGTTAACCAACGAGTAGTGTCTCCACTGCTTTGCGGTAGTCATCCGTATCCTTGTGGTAGCCTCACCTACCGTATTTCGAGTTTATTTTACTCCTTCACTCACAGAAAGTCAACACTTATTTGTGAAAAGTTTCCACCAAGCGTTTGGTGATTTCTTCAATGAGGGTGAAAGGGGCTGCTACATTGAGGCGAGCATGCAAGTTTCCTTCTTTTCCAAAATCTGTTCCACGGTTCAAAATCAATTTGGCTTGGTCATGAATTTTAGCATGCAGCTCATCATCGGTATAAGGATAGGCTGAAAAGTCCAACCAAAGAAGATAGGTGCCTTGGGGTTTCATGACACGGATTTTGGTCTTTTCATGCAATTCATCTACCACATAGTCGATGTGTTTTTCAAAAACTTGCTTGAGCTCTGTCAACCAAGGCTTGCCATGACGATAAGCCGCTTCTGTAGCAATATACCCTAAGCCTGAGATTTCATGTTGATTATTAGTCAATTGCCGTTGTTTAAAAGCCGTACGAAGCTTTGGATTTTCAATGACCACATAGGAATTTTTTGTTCCTGCAATATTGAAAGTCTTGGTTGCACTGGTTAAGATCAAACTGAAGTCTTTAAAGATTGGATCAACCGTGTTAAAGCTGGTATGACGGTGGCCAAACAAGGCCAAATCTTGGTGGATCTCATCTGAAACGAGAAGGACACCATGTTTTTGACAGAGGTGGCCGATTTTTTCCAAGACTTCACGATCCCATACACGGCCTCCAGGATTGTGCGGATTACACAAAACATAGAGTTTAACTTCTTGCTCCACAATGTCTTTTTCGAGCTGATCAAAATCAATTTGGAAAAGACCATCCTTTTCAACTAATGAATTTTCGATCAATTTTCGACGATTGAGTTTGACACTTCTGGCAAATGGAGGATAGACCGGCGTATTGATTAAGACAGCATCCCCTTCCTTAGTAAAGGCTTGAATAGCTGTTGAAATGGCTGGAACAACACCTTCGATAAAGACGACAGCTTCCTTGTCAAAGGAATAGCCGTGCTCTTCTTTTTCCCAATCAAGGATAGACTGGTAGAGGGTATCCGATGCGTAGGTGTAGCCATAGACCATTTGGTCCGCATAACCGATCACCGCTTCTCGTACTTCTGGAATGACATTAAAATCCATGTCCGCGATCCAAGCCGGAATGATTTCTGGATCTGTCTCTGTTTCTTTCCACTTGTAGGTATGGTGGGTCAAGCGATTCGGTAAAGTCGTGAAATCATATTTGGTCATCTTAAGCCTCCAATGCTTGTTTCAAATCTTCAATCAAATCATCCGCATCTTCAATTCCGATGGACAAACGAAGCAGATCATCTGTCAAACCGTATGAATGGCGAACTTCTGCAGGAATGTCCGCATGGGTTTGAGTGGTAGGATAAGTGATCAAGCTTTCAACTCCGCCAAGACTTTCTGCAAAGGTAAAGACTTGAAGGGAATTCAACAAGTTAGGAATTTTTTTCTCATCTTGAATTTTAAAAGAGACCATTCCACCTTTTCCAGTGTAGAGGACTTCTTTGACCTGAGGGGAGGTTTTCAAAAACTCGACCACCTTGCGAGCATTCTCTGTAGAGCGCTCCATCCGGATAGAGAGCGTCTTGAGACCACGGATCAGCAGATAGCTGTCAAATGGGGAAAGAACAGCACCTGTCGTGTTCAAGTTGTAAAAGAGTTTGTCATACAAGTCCGCATCATTAGTCACGACAACACCAGACAAGACATCGTTGTGACCAGCTAGGTACTTGGTTGCTGAATGAAGAACAATATCTGCTCCCTCTTCAATTGGGCGTTGATAGATTGGGCTATAGAAAGTATTGTCCACCACGACTTTGGCACCTTTTGCATGGGCCAATTTAGTTAAATGAGCAATATCAAATTCCAACATCAATGGATTGGTTGGTGTTTCAATATAGAGGACATCCACCGGATCATGAACTAGATGGTGGATCAGTTCTTCTTCCGTATTGGCATAGGTGAAAGAGAAACGACCTTCTTGCTCTTGTTGGTTAAACCAGCGGAAAGAGCCTCCATAAAGGTCACGAACGGCTAAGACTTTTGAACCAACAGGGAAAATGCTAAAAGCAAGTACAATAGCTGACATTCCAGAGCTTGTCGCCAAAGCATAATCTGCACTTTCTATAGCTGCCAAAGTCTTTTCAGCTGTTGCGCGTGTTGGATTTTTCGTACGGGTATAGTCAAAACCTGTAGACTGACCAAATTCTGGGTGTTGGTAAGTCGTAGAGAAATGCAAAGGAGTCGTCAAAGCTCCCGTTGCTTTATCCGACTTGATTCCTGCCTGTGCCAAAATCGTATTGATATTGCGTTTTTTACTCATATTGCCCTCCGATAAACATTCAATCTAACTGATTACTATTTTATCACTATTATGAGGAGAGCGGTTTTCCCATTTTCAAGACCTAGCTATAGTTTCAAACTATAAGAAAAGGCTGGGCACTTTTTACCCAACCTCTGATTTATTTAATCCGGAATTTTTGTCTGAGACGTGCAGCTTGACCTCCAATAAAGCGGTCAAAATACCGTAGCCATAATCCTAAGGCTCCATAAATAGCAACTCCTAATCCGCCTATGACGATGATATAAATCATGCTCGATACACGGCCATTTGGTGGGAAAATCCAGCCCAAAATCAAGCCTGCGATCAAGACTCCAAGTAGCATCACTACAGTCAGGATAGAACCAAGCAAGGTCCGCTTGAAGATGATGGTTCGATTAAACTGAGTAATGGTTTGGATCTCCCGATACATGAGAACGATTGGCACCATTAAGGCAATGGTCGTTGACAAAAGCGGCCCATAAGAACGAAAGACCAAAATAAATGGAATTTGTAGGACCAATTTCACCACTACACCATAAAAGAAGTAGCGGATGGCCTTGCGATTTTGAAAGAGGGCTTGAATCATTGGCGATAAGACCGTGTAAAGACCGAGAATTACCGTCTGCAACATCGCTACGATGAAGAGTCCTAAGGCCAAGCTATCTGGTTGCCCATAGAAAACCGTATAAAGTGGTTTTGCGACTGCTACTGCACCAAAGGTGGCTGGGAGCAAGAAAGCTAGCAACATGGTCAAGTTATCCTGTACGAGCTTCCCAGCTGCTTTTAGGTCCCCCTTCACATAATTCTCTGTCAAGAGAGGAATCCCAACTCCCCCAATCGAAGTCGCTACTGCTATCAAGATCATGGTAATTTTGTTTGGATTAGCAGAGAAATAACTAAACATGACCATGAGCTGCTTTTGACTATAGTCTGTGAACCAAGACATGACATTGATAAAGGTCATCTGGTCAACAATTTGGAAGAGCTGAATCGCAGAACCAGTAATGATAAAAGGAATAGCTTCCCGAATCGTATCGATCAAGAGAGCCCGAGTGTCAATCCCTTCACTTCCCTCTTGCTTTCTAAAAATAGAAGAGAGCAAGCCTGTCTTTGCAAGGTAATAAAAGAGCACCAGAAGGCTCGCTCCCATACCGATAAAGGCCGCAAAGGTCGACTGCGTCACAGCCTGCACATAGTCTCCTGAGCCAATCTTCATAATGAAGAAGGTCGTGAGCAACATCCAGATGACCCGGATCACTTGTTCAGCGATCTGGCTAATGGCGTAAGGCTTCATGTTGTTAAAACCTTGGAAAAATCCCCGGATGACACTCATGGAAGGAAAGATCAAGACAGCCCAAGAAAGGCTCTGCATGATCGGAATCAACTCTTTTCCCCCACCTGAAAGACTAGCAAAGACAGGAGACAAAAGATACATGAGAATGGCAAATCCAAGGCCTAGAATTCCCATGAACTTCAAGAAACCCCGAATCAAAGCAAAGCTATGATCGGCTTGGTCCCGGGTATTGTATTTGGCTACTTGCTTGGCAACAGCTACGGGCACTCCAGCTGTCGAAATCAAGAGAAACCAAGCATAGATATTGTAGCCCATTGTAAAAAGACCATTGGCTTGTGGCCCATATTTCCCCATCCAAATATACCAAGGAATAATATAAGCGGCTCCTAGCAAACGGCTGATAAAGTTGCTGGCTGTCATCCAGGCAGTCCCGCGTAGCATCTGGGCTTGCTGGTCATTTTGTTCGTGACTCATTGGTATCCTCTTTCGTTTCTTCTTCTCTTCATTATAAACTTTTCCATGACACTTGTAAAATAGGGACTTTAGGTTTACAATAGTTTTATGATTACAATTGAACAAACCCTCAACATTTTAAAACATGACCAAAATTTCCGAGAAATTCTAGTAAATGGTGAATACTACTACCATCTAGAAGGAACAAGTTTTGATGCTATTAGCTATGATAGCCGGAAGGTTTCTGCTAGCACCCTCTTTTTTGTCAAAGGGGCCAACTTCAAAAAAGAATACCTGGAACAGGCTATTTCTAATGGACTCGGCTTTTATGTCTCTGAAAAAGATTATGAAGTTGGTATTCCTGCTATCCTCGTCAATGATATCAAACAGGCCATGAGCTTAATTGCCATGGAGTTTTATGGGCACCCTGAGAAACAATTAAAACTATTGGCCTTCACAGGGACTAAGGGAAAGACAACCGCGGCCTATTTTGCTTACCATATTTTGGAACAAAGTCACCGACCAGCTATGCTGTCTACCATGAATACGACACTGGATGGTAAAAACTTCTTTAAATCGACCCTGACAACGCCAGAGAGTTTGGATCTTTTTGCCATGATGGCTGAGGCAGTAGCCAATGATCGGACCCACCTGATTATGGAAGTTTCCAGTCAAGCTTATCTGGTGAAACGGGTTTACGGTCTGACTTTTGACGTTGGTGTTTTTCTCAACATCAGTCCTGACCATATTGGCCCGATTGAACACCCAACTTTTGAGGATTATTTCTACCACAAACGTCTCCTCATGAAGAACAGCCAAGCCGTTGTCATCAATAGTGATATGGATCATTTCCAAGTTTTAGCGGACCAAGTCGCGAACCAAGACCACGATTTTTATGGAAGCCAGTCTGAGAATCAAATTGAAAACTCTAAGGCCTTCAGCTTCTCAGCCACTGGTAAATTAGCTGGAAACTATGAAATCCAACTGATTGGACATTTCAACCAAGAAAATGCTGTAGCAGCAGGTCTTGCCTGCCTTCGCCTAGGTGCGAGCCTCGAGGATATCCAAAAAGGGATTGCTAAGACGCGCGTTCCAGGCCGAATGGAAGTCTTGACTCAGAAAAACGGCGCTAAGGTCTTCATCGACTACGCCCATAATGGAGATAGCTTGAAAAAACTGCTCTCAGTTGTCGAAACCCATCAAACAGGGACGATTTCACTGGTCCTTGGATCAACTGGTAATAAAGGAGAGAGCCGCCGCAAAGACTTTGGCTTACTCTTAGAAGACCATCCTGAGATCCAAGTCTTCCTCACAGCGGATGATCCCAACTATGAAGATCCTTTGGCTATCGCTGAAGAGATTAGTAGTTTTATCACGCGCCCTGTCGAGAAAATCGCAGATCGCGAAGAAGCCATTCAAGTGGCTATGGCAACAACCAGCAAGCCTGAAGATGCCGTCATTATCGCCGGAAAAGGAGCGGATTGCTACCAAATCGTCAATGGCGTAAAAGAAGAGTATCCAGGTGACGCCGCCATTGCTGAACGTTATCTATAATCAAACGAAACAAGGCTAGGAAATTTTCCTAGCCTTGTTTATTATTTGATAAACATCAGTCTTTCCTTGTCCAAGTCCACTGCTAATTCATATTTGCCTTCAGCATTTTTGCGGATATAGCCTAAGACTTCTAAACTATCGACAAAGATGTCCTTGCGCTTTTGCTGGACTACTTCTTTTTTGAGGAACTTGAGCAAAAAGCTGGTCATATACTTGAGAGCATACTCAGGATTGACATCTCCCAAGATAGCATAGAGCTTTTCTTGCTCCTCCGTCAATGGATATTGGTGTTTCACCTTGTAGAAGTAATTGGAAAGGGTCTGTGCATTTCGCGCAAAGTCCGTCTCCTCCACCAAAATCGCTTCATTGGTACTATTGCGAAGTTCCGTTTGGAAGATCCTGGCTTTTAATTCTTGATAAACTGCACTGTCCTCTCGGACAAAGACCTCCTGATCCAAGTCAACAAGATCAGCTGACTCCAAGAAGGGCAGGTTGAGGGTGTAGCGTTTATTTTCTCGAAGTATGAAGCCCGCTTTGATATATTCCTCCATCAGCTTATCCACTGGTTGATCCGGAAATTGGGCCTTAATTTGCCGCAGGATCACATCGTCATGCTGATCCAAATAGTTGATCAAGTCCTTGAAAAATGGCTGACGTGTCAAACGTGTGGGATTAATGATTGTAATCATAAATAGGTCTCGTTTACTGTTTTATCGGTTCGTTCTTATTGTAACATAAAAATTAGTTTAAGCGAAATCAATACCAAAGGACAAAATCTTCAATTTATGGATAGGCAGACAAGAGGGGAAAATAAGGCAATAAAAGAACTTAGTCTTTTCAATCCAAGTTTACTGTAGAAGCCCCATAAGTTATTCCAACTCATTTCATTTCTATTATTTTAAAAGAAATAAAATCAGTCAGTAGTTGCTTAATGCGTTCTGGACATTCTTCATTGTCCCTACTGTAGATACTCACTAAGCCATGTAAAAAAATAAAGATTCCACTACGAATATTTAGCGCTTCTGCATCAGATAAGTCTTTCGGTAAAAAGACATCAATAGCTTCTTCCAATAAACGATAACTTTTCATTCTCAATTGCATCAACGGTTGCGAACAATCGCCTGAATCTTCATGCTCTCCACGGTAAAAAATCAATAATTCATAAAAATTACGTTCTCTAAACCCAAAATCCACGTATGTTTGACAGATTTGAAGCAGACGTTCCTTATCATTCTGCTTGGAATGACTGATTTCTAAGCAAGTATGATAGAGGTGAGTTAACGGTTTTTCCACTACTGCATATAATATATCCTCTTTCTTTTTAAAATACTGATAAATAGCTGTATGTGAACATCCTGCAGCTTGAGCAATCTGCCTAATTCCCACCTTCTGGTAAGGTTCTTTTCGGAAAATTTCCTCTGCTACTCTGATAATTCTGGACCTTGTATCCTTTGCCATTACAAACTCCCTTTAAACCCATCCGATGCCTCAAAATCTCGTACTGCATCTTTTACCTCACTACCATGACAAACACTAACAAGTGCCTGTGAATAATCCTTGAGAATTCTTTCACCACTAGCTAAAGCCTGTCTCATATCTGCTGTATATCCTTTCATTGGTGGACGCAACTTTCCATTTCTCGTAGCTGTAAAAAGATCTCCAGCAATTAAAACTTGATCCTCTTCATGGTAATAAACAACATGACCAGGGGAATGACCAGGAGAAAATAGTGGTTTTAGTCCTGCACTACTTATCAAGTCTTGACCTTCTTGACTTTCAACAGTTATAAAAGTAGCCGGATCAAAAATCACTTTTTCCGTCTCTTTTCTATTAGGAAAAGGTTCTTTGCCTGAAATATAGGGGAATTCCTTCTCACTGATTAAAGTCGGGATGTTCCCAAAGTGCTGTCTAAGATAGGGCAAACCTTTGATATGATCTGGATGTCCATGGGTCAGAAAAATTGCTTCAATTTTTTGTGGGAGTAAAAACTGGGCAGCGTACTTCTCCATTCCTCGCATTCCCGTATCAATCACATAAAAGCGACCAGATGATTCAACTAGCCATATGCTGACAACAAAAACACCCAATTCGAACTCAAACTTTCTTATATGTGGACTGATTTGTTTTGTACGTGTTAATAAACGATACAAGAAAGACATATTTACTTCCTCCTTTGATTTCCATCAAAAACTAACCAGTGGTTAGTTTTTTTGTGAAGTATATCATATTTTATCTGTCTAAACAAGAAACATCCAGAGGATATTAGAAAAAAATACAACTTTTACAAGTTGTATTCGAAGGTAGAACATATTTTTAAAATATTATTTTTCTTTAGTTTGATGTAACTCTTATAAACTGTATCAAAGATTCAGATTGTTGTTTCATGAATCCAAATCATCCAAATACCTTTCTTTAAACTGTAGCTGTGGTGATTGGGCTAACTGACTCGGATTGGTCCCGGGCTGATCTAGGGGAACGGCTAGGCCAAGTTCCTTGTAGTAATCCAGCCAGAACGGACTAATCTCCTCTTCCTCATCTCCAAACTTCATGGGAATGGTCTCAAAAATAGGAAGTAATTCAGCGATGAACTGGGAACAATAGAAACCATCTCCATCTGGATAAAAGGACGCATTGTAGGGAGCCCCTAAAAGGCTCTCTGCCCGCTTCTTGACTTCTTTGAGATCGATTTTCGGGTAGCGATAAAGGTCATATACTTTCCCGTCTTCAAAGAAATTTTCAGGGGATTGGGCAAGGACGCCACCTTCCACCGTGGCATGATAAATGGAACCGTCCAAAAAGATAACCACATGGCTGTAGTTACCTGTCGAAGTCTGAATGGCCTGCCCCATTTCCGTATCTTCTCTAACAAAAATCAAATCACCATTTTCTAACATACTTCTCTCCTAGCAAAAAAGGAGCCGAAACTCCTTTTTAACGATGGTTTTCCCACCTATCATTATGCATTAAAGCTTTCAGTCAATTGAGGAACCACTTGTTTCTTACGTGAAACGGCACCTGGAAGGAAGGCATGATTGTTTTCAAGTTTGAAGTTGAAAGCTGCTTCTACCTTGTCCATATTAGCACCAAGGGCAAGAATTTCTGAGTTTGAGTTGACGATGTCTGTAATCATCAAAACAAAGTCAGAGTAGCCGTTAGCTGCATTGGCAGCTTGGATAGCTGCTTCGATTTCAGCTTGGCGTTCCAAAACTTCCGCAATATCAACTGTATTCACTTGAGCCACACGAACGTTGTTTCCGTTCAATTCAAAAGTCTTGGCATCGATGTCGATCAATTCTTCTGCTGATTTGCTTGCCAAGTTGGTACCAGCTTTAAGCATGGCAAGACCGTATTCTTCCAAGTTGACACCAGCCAATTCTGCCAATTCTGGTGCAATCACTTTATCAGATGGGTGTGTAGTTGGAGATTTCAAAAGAAGGGTATCTGAAATCAAACCTGAAAGCATCAAACCTGCCAATTCTTTTGGCACTGCTACACCGTGTTCTTTGAACATGCGGTAAACGATAGAAGATGCTGATCCTACTGGTTCCAAACGCATGTAAAGTGGGCTAGCAGTTTCGAAGTTAGCCACACGGTGGTGATCCACTACACCATAAACTTCTACTTCAGCAATATCTGAAACAGATTGTTGGAATTCATTGTGGTCCGTCAAGATGACTTGCTCTGCACCTTCTGCTTTAGCGGATGTGATGACGCGTGGTGCTTCCACACCAAAATAGTCCAATACGAAAGCTGTTTCTTCATTTGGAGTTCCAAGAGCCACTGCTTCTGTATCCAAACCATAAGCTTCTTTTGCAAGATAAGCAAAAGCTACAGATGAGCCGATAGCATCTGAGTCAGGATTTTGGTGACCAAAAACGAGAATTTTTGACATGTTTCTACCTCTTTATTTCATTTATAGATTCACTCTATTTTAGCACGTTTTGCCATTTAAAGAAAGGGAATAGTTGTGCATTTCATCAGAAAAAGACAGCTGGAAGGCCCAGCTGTCTATAGTTTTTATCCTTTGACCCGTTTCAGGTAATCTTGGTAACTTTCTGTTTCCATCAAATCTTTTGCATTTTGAACCCGTTCTTTTGTCGGTGGTTTCACACCCTCCAATTTGTACGGAATGCCCAATTCACGCCATTTGAATTCCCCCATAGTATGGTAAGGCAGGATCTCAAATTTATCGACATTTTTTAGGGTTTTAACAAATTTTCCAAGCTCGATCAAATCGTCATCTCGGTCTGTCAAACCTGGCACCAAAACGTGACGAATCCAGACTGGTTTTCCAATATCAGATAAGTACTTGGCACAAGCTAAAATCGTTTTATTGGTATGGCTGGTCACAATTTTGTGTCGTTCATCATTGATTTCCTTGATATCAAGAAGCACCAAGTCTGTCACTGCCATCAAGCGGTCAAATTTTTCCAAATAACGAGGCGTATTCCGGAAAGGAAGAGCACAGGTGTCCAAGGTACAATGAATGCCCAACTCTTGAGCCTTGGTGAAAAGAGCAATCAAGAAGTCAATCTGCAAGAGGGCTTCTCCACCACTGACAGTGATTCCCCCTTTTTCGCCCCAAAAGCCACGATAACGGAGGGCTTCTTCTAGGACATCATCCACTGTCCGTTCACGGGACTTGTTGGTTTCCATTGCCCAAGTATCTGGATTGTGGCAGTATTGACACCGCATTTGACACCCTTGAAGGAAGACAATAAAGCGGATCCCAGGCCCGTCTACTGCCCCAAAACTTTCTGTTGAGTGTACCATTCCTGTTACTTTTCCATAGTCAACTGTTTCATTTTCCATTGAGGAACCTCTTCTCTTGAAAACGTTTTATGATTTTATTATATCACAATATAGATAATATGGTTAATTTAAAGTCTGAAAGCCTGTAAAATAGGCGTTTTTAGGACTCTATCACTCTATTAAACCGACTTAAACAGTTCACAAAGTTCCTAAAAAGTTCTTAAAAAAAGTTCACAAAAAAATACCCCTTGGGGTATCTATCAATTTACGAGTTCAGCAGGCAAGATCTAGCACCCTCACACGGTGCTTTTTTTATCTTCAAAAATGGTAGGCGTCCGCGTACCAATGGGTACTCGAAAACCTACCACCTAATTAGATTATAACATATCTTGACCGCTTTTTCATGTAAAACAGGGTTTATATTATTGCCAATGATCTATAAACTCAAGTAAGGCTCTCGCCTTGCGCCTGTGATAGTTACTGCTTGAAATAGAAAGTATATCCATTTGTTCATAAACAGATACCTTTTTTTGCCCAATAAAGCTCATTTCTAGGATACGTTTATCTATTGCTGATGAAATACCCTCAATAGCTTTTCTAATTCGATTTACCTCGGTTAAAGCCATGTTTTGGCGCTGATTTTGTTGATCTATGCAACTATCAAGTAAATCGCCTGTCAGATAATCAACCCCAGCTATTCTACATAAAGAACGATATTGACACAGTACATTTCTAGCAAGCTCTTTCTTACTCCTTTTTTCTTCCTGCCCTATATTCATGCTTTGCCTCCTTTACAAATACATTTACAAATAGGGTTCAGGGGCTTGTATTTTTGTAAGAGTCAAGCCACTCTTTTCTTGATATCGTATGGTATGGATCAGATTCATCATGATAAAGGGGGTTGATCCCCTTATTTACACGAATATAATCCATTCTATCTTCCACAGTTGGAAAGAATATCATCTCTTTAAAATCATCTGAAATAGTTCTACGTTCCCAGCTATCATCTATATTATCGAATATGATGATACTATCATCTGAAAATGTTCTTAATACTGCCAAGGCTTCATAGTCTAGATAGTCCTTACCGTTTACATTGATATACTCAATCCCTTTATCTGATTCAGTTATCAAGACAAAACCACCCGTTTTCATCTTGTGTATCTGTTTTAGCTCATCAATTTTCTTTAAAAGCTCTCTTTTATTCAACTCTAAATATCCTTATTGTCTATACTGATAACTGTTTCCAACTCTTCCAGCTTTTCTATAATTGCTTCATTTTCGTATGCTTTATAAGCAAACTCAAGAATAGTCCTTGCTGATTGTTGCCGTGCATACGGGCTTATAGTTGGATCATTCATGATAGCTGTTAAGACTTCCACAGCGTCCACAGCCACACTATTCAGCCTGCTTGTAGCCTGCTCCATTGCTTGGTTTCTCATCTTGCGGTATGCACTTCTTACCGTGGTTTTAGCCATGTAACGCTGTGCCGTGCGTCTAGAGATCCCCACTTTTTCGCAAGCCTTGCCCATATTTGGGGCAAGCATTAAAGCCGTCAGGAACTTTTCTTCTTTTAACGTTAATTCTTCCATACCTACCCCTACCCCCTCTCTATCGGACATTCTGAGGCAATTTCAGACAATTTTAAAGCCCATTCTCTTCAAAGAAACGTCCTATAGCCGTTTCATTAATTTCTAAACTCAATTCCGCTGTGACAAGTAACATATTATCGCCATTAATTAAAAATTCGCTGTGATAAGTTTTAGCTTGTTTCTTTAAGTACTCAGCTAACTTCTCGGTACGATCTTTAATATTGTATTTCTCATAGTCAAAGAATGATAAATCTGTATGAGATTGGGCGATCTCTCCCAGCTTTTTAATTGCTAGCGGTTTGTTCTTGTATTTCTCCAGGTATTCTTCAAACTCTTCCCATGAAATATCCTTTGTGCTTTCAAGTAACATCAATTCAGCCACATCATCAGCAGTCACGCTATTCTTTTCTGACTTGAGTTCTTCAAGTTGTTTGGTGCGCTCTTGCTCGATATCAGACATGATCTTATCATAGGTTTTCTGTGAGTACGTTTCTCCCTCACTCTTGAGGTCAGCTAGTTCGATTTGTGCTTGTTTGCTCCCTTTCATACCCTCAGCAACCTCTTTTTTTAGTTTCTCTTGTAACTCAATGTATGAGCGCATATAGTCTACTTTCTTGTTTGCAAATGTTTTAAGTTCGCTCTTAATAGTTGTGAATGTCATCTTTTTCCTCTTTCTGTACCTAATCAAAAAACCGAGAATGAACCCTCATGAAGCCTATGCAATCTTCACGAAATGTTTCACCCTCGGTTGTTCCGATAGATCTATTTTATTGTTTCAGTCTTTTCGACATAGCACACCTTGCCATGTTGATAGACTAGTGTAAGTTTCCCGTACGCTGGAACTTTTACACTCTCTATTATACCATTTTTTAAATAAAATAGGTAGCCATCTTCCATTTTTTCGATCAAAATTTTTTCATGCATTCTTGTTTTCTCCATTGGTAGGATCTGTTTGTTTGGGAGGATAAGGGTAGGAGTTGTATCCTACCAATCCCAGCCCATTATATCAACGATTTAAGTACTTGGTAGGAAAGTAGGAAAAAATTCAGCAACAAAAATATTATATAAACAACAATACCTATTTAATTCATTAATAAATATTATTATTAAAAATATTATTATTTTCCTACCGAGTACCTTTTATCCTTAGAGTCTCAAGGGGTTAGGGTGGTAGAATTTTTTCTAAACAATTCCTCCCATACGAACGATAACTGTTCGAAACTCTTACTCTCTCATGGGGTTAGGGCGGTAGGAACATTATATTTAATTTTTCTACTCTCATTCTGATTCTCCTACTTTCTGAAAACCTGAGGTCGGAGTTCTTCCAAACTTGATATTTCTCTTGTACTCCCATGCATGCTTACCACGCATTGCAAGCCGTATCTTTGCATTCTGTTGCGGTGTAGGCTTATCGATCAGAAAAACCTCTTTAAAAAATAGTGCGATTGACATTTTTTCACGGGGAACTAACTCCCCATATTTTGCTGTATCTATTTTGGCTTCTTCCCCGTTACCATTTAAGTAAGCTCCATTGTTCATCATCTCATAGATATAAGTTCTTCTCAGACTGTCATTGATTGGAGCAAAGTACATTCTTTCAGGGTAAGGAGTTGATAAATACCTTTCAAGTGCCTCTAGTTCATCATCTATAACCTTATAGCGCTCTCTTACGGTGTTTATAAGGTGTTCTTGACTGTCTGATAAGGTTAATGTTTGGTTTGCTCTCCACGCTGTCACCATAGCGCCCCAGAATGCCCTGCGATCCTGTTCAGACCACTTCCTACCTCGGTAAGAGTTATCTTTGAATACCTCAGCAACTAAAAACCTACGTTCTCCTGTCAGATCATTCAGATAATCAGGTTGATTAGTAGCCCGTACAAATACAAAGTTTTTCATCAATCTTCTATCTGAACTTGCGTAAGGTGGGCGAAATTCAATTTTTCTATCAGTCACAAACCTTTTTAACACTTGGAAACTCGCTTTTCTAGTTGCGATCATCTCATCATCAAAAACGCACCAATTCCGCACCATTCGGGCTTTATCGTCTTTTTCTGTGAGTGTATCCACGGTTGTAAAGTATTGATCTGTAAATAACTGCTCAAAAAACTGTGTCTTTCCTACTCCCTGCTCGCCTGTTAAATCTAATACAAAGTCAAACTTAATACTTGGATCAAATACTTTGGCAACTGCTCCACGAAAGAACAGATCAAAGATAATTCGATTGTATTGATTATCTTTTACGTTTAAATAATATCGTAGGATATCAAATGGATCTTTCTGATCTGCTAAATGGGAGTACTCTTGTTCACAGTCAAGTAAGAATGATCTCAATGGGTTGTATTGGTTCGATCTAGCTACAACCTCCATTACATCAGCTATATCAGACTTTTTAAAATCGATCTTATACTTTTGGGCAATATATAAGCGAATTTCTTTTATTAGAGCGTCATCAGCAACCCCGTCTAAACGAGTAGCACCGTTCAAATTAATAGAGTTTGAAATATCAATTTCATTGGTAAACTCATTGTATTTTAGCTTACCAGCTAACCGAGTATCACGCTCAAGAATTTTTCTGAGATTGTTTAGAACAGGAGCGTAGCCGTCACCCTTTGCTTTTTGGTCAAGGTTTAAACTATTCTGTTCTGTTTCTCTAATCGCTGTAAGATCAGTTAACTCTTGAGTTAGTGCTTGACTGTATCCAGCGTTTGTATATGGTTGTGCTTTATTGTTGCCATTGTTCAAATACTCACCCCCTTATAAATTATTTTCATTTCTTCTAGAAAGCACTTTGCAAGTGCCACACGCTTCACAATTGAAGAGAATAGCTGTGTAACCTGCTCGAAGCTATAACCATGCAGGAATAGCAACCGAATAAAAAGCGCTGTATCTTCTTTGGTATAGATTCCATTAGTGATAATATCGAATAACCAGCCATTTAATTCTATTGCTTGATTCTCTCTTGCTTCACTCAACTTACCAGCCTCTAACTTCTGCAATACTGCCAATGGTTCAGGCTTCATAAATTTTGGATAGATCTTTCTCGCAACTTTCCAATGAGAATTTTTCTGTTGATTATCACAAAGTCTTATCGTTATCCCTTTAGTGCGAAAGTCTGTCAATCCTGCTCCAATTGGTTCAAAATAAACAAATTTATAATAGTTTCCATTTTGCAGTACTAAAGTTGGATTGTCCTTGAGAAAATCTAATGCTGTTAATTTATCAGAGTGAACAGTAACTTCTATTGTTCTCATTTATCAGCCCCCAAAAAGATCAAGATATCACTTACTTTATAATAGGCTTTTCGTGTATCTTCTAGCGGTGGTTGATAGCGTTTCAAGCCGTTTTCTTCCCACCGTTTTAGTGTGTTGTCCTTTATATCTAACTCATCTTTCAATTGTTTTGCTGTCATAAGCCCCAAAGATTTTTGAAAAACTTTATCTTGTGACTTTAAAAACGTATCAATCAAAGTCAAAACTCCTTGACTGAGTTCTTGTTCACTTTCTTTACTTAAACTAAACATTCATTTTCCTTTCTAAAATCGTTTTCCCTGCGGTTGCACGTTTGGGAGGTATAATCATACCCCTGTTATATTTCAAGTTGAATTTCACCGATTAAAGGGCTAGTTTCAAGCCCTAAAATCGATTCTGTGCGTGAATTAAATTGTTAGTTTGTCCTTTGCGTTTGTTTCTGACAAATGGACTTACTGAAAAATTGTCAAGATCTGAAAGTTTGGCACGAATAGAAACAACTCGCCCAGCTTCCTTTTCCTCATGCAATTCTTCAAATGCCTTTGCCATTTTCAAAAACTTTGAAATATGCCGTCTTACGTTTGATTCAAAGTACCAAGCGTTATCCTGCTCATCATATCTTACAACTGTTTCCCGTTCCTCTTGCTGGTATGCCATTATCTAGCCTCCATAATTTCAAGCCATTTCTTCATACGTTTTAGCTGTCTTTTGCTGATATATCCCCTTTTCTTGTAAGCTACAGCCCACTCATGGAAACACTCAGCAAGGAAGAATATACTCACGAATGATAGAAAGAAAATTCCAACGCCTAATAAATCATCAATCATTTTTGATCTCCTTATCTAGCTTGGTAGCTGTCTATATATGCCCGCCGTGCTTCACCCTCCAATGAAAGAAAGTCATTCAATTCATCAAGAGAGAGTTTCTTATGTAGAAAATCAAATAGGATCTGATAAAGATTAGGATCATTCTCTTTCATCTCTTGAACAATTTTGTTAAATCTTAATTGTGCTTGAACCTTTTCCACCTCTTCTAAAAATTCCTCTAATTCTAATTCTGTTAGTTCTAATTCTGTTTTTTCTGTTTCCATTTTATGTACCTCCTGTACAACTTTTTGCGCTCTATACCAAGATATGGTATAATTTAAGTAAATAATATTGCTAAAACCTATAACACGGCTTGCCTGCTTTGTGTTGTGTTTTAGTTCATCATTGAAAAAGGCTTGATAGTTTGGCGACTGTGAGCCTTTTTTGTTGTGTTCAAAGTACGGTTTTTTTCGTACTTTTCCCTAAAAAAATAGATTCAATTGGAGTATCGTATAGGTTAAGGAGTTTCATTAGTAAGTCAGCAGGAATTTTAGTACTATCTTTTTCGTACTTTGAGATAGTTTGAAAATTTCTATCTACTTTCTTAGCGACTTCACGTAACGTTAAACCTTGTGATACACGTACACCTCTTAATGTTAGTTTATCCATATTCTCACCCCCCTTTCTTTTAGCTTATACCAATGATACTATATTTCTCGCACTGTGTCAACAATTTTAAAACAAAATATTATTTTTTTCGTATTTGGCAAAAGTTGTGGTATAATCTATAATGGAGATAAAAAAATTTGGAGATTTAGAATGGCGAAAAATAGTCCACAAGATGTTGAGAATAGAGAGTATTTCTCAAATCAATTAAATAAAATTATGAAATCAAAAGGAATAAGACAGATCGATATTAGCAATGCTCTTGATATTCCTAAAAGCACTTTAACAGGATATGTTAAAGGTAGAACGTTACCTAATGAAGAAAACTCAAAAAATATTGCTGATTTACTTGGTGTACCAATTTTTGCAATAGACAAACGTTTTCAGCCTATTCCCTCTGTTGAATTACAAGACTACTATTATACTGTTTTAGATATCAATCAAGATATTTCAGAAACATTAAACGAAATTTCTAGGTTAAAGTATTGTGTCATTAAACTAATTAAAGAGAATGAAGATCCTTTATTTACTGGTTTCCGTGCCATAATTACAGATCATGATAGAGAAATTGTTATTGATCCGATAACTGTAGAAACATTTTTTAATGCTTTTGGTCGTACAGACATTCTAATAAAACATGGATATCAATCAGGATCATCAGAACAGTTTAGAGATTTTGATAGATATATATGGAGTCGTAGAAAGGAAGATAAAGAGATACTAGAGAATGTTATAAGTGATTGGCTTGCTATCCTGAACATTGATAAACAACACGTCAATATCTCTTACTTTGATAAAGCAATTGCCACCCCAAACAAGGTAAAACTAAAAAAATAAATTATTAAAGGTCTCAAAATATGACTGCTTAATTAGAAAAGAGGTTAGATATTGAAAAACAGTGAACTATTTGACTGGTTTTTGTTTGCTTGTACGCTCCTTGCCTTTAGTGCTATGATATTTGCATTTCATATACTAGACAAAGAGGGGAAAAAAGCACTCGAAAAGATAAAGAAAAAATCATCTGATAAATAACTAATTCAGATACACGAAAACTTTCTAAAACCTATAACACGGCTTGCCTGCTGATGAATTAGAAAGGTTTTCGATCATGAATATTACAGAATACAAAAAGAAAGACGGTACAATAGTGTACCGCACCAGCTTATATCTTGGTGTCGATTCAATCACGGGAAAGAAGATTAAGACAACCATTTCAGCCCGCACCAAAAAAGAAATTAAGAACAAGGCTCTACAAGCAAAATTCGAATTTGAAAAGAATGGTGCAACTCGCACCGCTTTTACTCAATTTGAAACATACAGCGAATTAATGGATAGTTGGTGGGAAATATACTCTCCCACGATCAAACCAAATTCAAAAATTTCTATTAAATCGCAAATAGAAAAGTACTTGCGCCCTGCTTTTGGGGATATCAAACTAGAAAAGTTGACCCCTGCCATCATTCAGCAACAAGTGAACAAATGGGCTAATGATTACAACAAAAACAACAATGGTTTTAAACAATATGCCCAGCTTCATTCATATAATAAAAGCATTTTACAGTATGGGGCTTCATTACAAGCAATTCCGTTCAATCCTGCAAAAGATATAATAGTTCCCAAAGTCAAAATAGAGAAAGCAAAAATCAAGCATTTCACAGATTCAGAATTAAAACAGTTCTTTGAATACCTGGATAGCTTGGATCAAACAAGATTTAAAAATCTCTTTTGTGTCACTCTTTACAAGTTCCTACTTGCTACGGGTTGCCGTATCAATGAAGCATTGGCGCTGGAATGGTCTGATATTGATCTTGATAATGCCGTGGTGCATATCACAAAGACATTGAACTTAAGAAAAGTTCCGAATAGTCCAAAGTCTAAAAGCGGTATTAGAGATATTGATATTGACGTTCAGACGGTTACAATGCTCAAACAATACAAGCGCCAACAAATTAAAGAGGCTTGGAAGATTGGAAAAAATGAAACAGTTGTTTTCTCAAGTCTAGTCAGAAAATATTCTGATTATAGAACACTAGGGAATAGATTAAAAAAGCATTTCATAGAGGCAAACGTTCCTAGTATTGGTTTCCATGGTTTCCGACACACTCACGCTAGCTTGTTATTAAATGCTGGAATACCTTACAAAGAACTCCAGCACCGACTAGGACACGCTACTTTATCTATGACTATGGACACATACAGTCACCTTTCAAAAGATAGCGCAAAAAAAGCTGTCTCAATTTTTGAAACAGCACTAAATAATGTCAAAAGTTCCTAAAAAGGAGAACATTTTTTACATTGTGATACGTTAATCCCTTATGTATCAAGGGTTTAGCGTATCTTTGCGTTATAGGATTTTATTATAACACGATTCCATCTATTTTAAAGAGTTTTAGCTTCTTTTTGAAAAGAAACTGTTCTTTTCAGTAGTTTTCATTGTCCTAGTACAGTTTCCAATATGGGACTATCTGTCCTGTATGTTGCAATAAAAAAGGAGCCAGCGACTCCTTTTTTAGATCTTTCTTTTGAAACCGTTAGTGAGTCGTCCTTTTCTTCTTATACAAGACAAGACTCATCGTAGCTATTGCCACTCCAAAAAGAGCTAGATAGCTTGTTTCTTGTCCAGTAGATGGAAGGATTTTCCGTTTACCTGGTGTCTTGGTTTCTGTTGTGGCCTCTTCCTTGTCGTCTTGCTTCTCATCTTCGTTCTTGCCCTTCTCTTTGCTTTCAGCTGTTGAACTCTTTTGTTCATTGGCTTGAGTCTGATGAGGGACTAGTTGAGATCCTGTATTCGATGAAGAAGGGCTGGTTTGATCCGTTGGTTGTCCTGTATTTCCTTGTTGATCATCTGTCGGTGTTCCTGGAGTTTGTGCTCCATTAAAGTCGATTTGGACCAAGACAGGATCATGGTCTGATGCACGACCGTGTTCCTTCATAAAGGAAGCATTGATATGGACTGGTTCAAACCTTGCTTTGGCTGCCATGTTGTTTGAGATAAAAATGTTATCCAAAACTTGATTGCTTCCACGGTAGAAATAAGAATAGCGATCGCCTACATCATGTTGAGCCATTAAGTTGGTTAGTTCGTTACCCGCAAGGATCTGGGCCGTGGTTGAGAAATCGTAATCATTAAAATCACCCGTCAATACAAAGGTGGTCTTCGGATTTTGCTTCAAGCCTTCTTGGACGAATTGATGGATGACACTGGCTTGTGCTTCACGAGTTGGCAAGGTATGTTCCACTGCTGGTTGGCTTGCCCCATAAATAGCATCATCTCCGATTTTTGATTTCAAGTGATTAGCAATCACCACAACTGGTTGACCTTTGAATTCAAACTCAACAGCTAAAGACTTGCGAGTATGATTAAACGATGGGTCATTAGGGGCAATCCGAGCTGGATTTTTAACCAGGTGTCCCTTGTCAAATTGTGCTGCTTCGTTGCTAGTCGCTACCTCTTTCTTGGCTAAGGTCACACGTTCTGGATTGTAGAGAATTCCTAAGCGAATATTGGAACCTGGCTTTCCTCCGTCAGCGCCATCTACTGGAGCAACCTCCGTATACTCATAGCTCTTGCCACCCAATTCCTTGATCCGATTGGCTAGTTTGCGTCCACTTTCAAGACCACTGGTCGTCCCGTCATCCACACTACCATTATTGTCCTGCACTTCGATCAAAGTGATAATATCCGGATTGTGAATTTCATGGATAAAGGAATTGGCAATCAGCGTCACCTTATCCTCTGGCGTTTCATTTTTGTCATTGTTAGCCGAGAAATTTTCAATATTATAGGAAGCGATGGTCAGCTTGTCCTCACTTGGTTGGGTTTGAGCTGCTTGACGCTGCAAGCCACCATCTTGAACTGTCAACTGTTGAGTGGGCTCTACCTTATAAAAGCTATTCCGATAAGTCACCACTCCTGTCACATCTTCTGCAAAGTAATCTTTGGCTTTTGCGACAAACTGATTACCAACATAAATCGGGATCGTCGCTGTATTTTGCGCATGTGGCCGTAGATTCAGACCTCCAATATTGTTTAAAGGAAGGCCTGTAAAATCTTCTCCCAATACATAGATATCTCCTTTGTACTGGGGACCAAGGACATGCGGTTTCTTCACCACCGTGAGCATTCCTTCCAGGCTTTCCCAATAATCGAGGGCATCGGTTTCTGGAGCATAAGCAGTCGGATTAGGCTTCACATCTGCTGGCATGCCCGCAGTGATATTCACAGCTTCTGGAAGAGGGGCTGTCCCGTCTTTGGTGATCCAAGTATCGACCAGCATGGTCACCGTTAAACTATTCGTTGGTTCCTTAAAGGTCTTCCCAGCTCCCAAGGTGACTTCTTCCATATAGCCTTCCTTGACAGTACCTGTTATTTTAACTTTGTCGCCGACCTTGACCTTGTATTTGGAAACTACATAAATCCCATCTGAAGTCCGACTATTCCCATCCGATTCAATATCTTGGGCATAAAAACCATAGCGGTCTGTCTTGGTCACCACTACATTTTTGATGGCTACCTTTTGGCCTTCCAGTGGAGAGCGTTGCGATTCCCCTTGAATGTCCCCGATCTTAACCGTTTTCTCCTCAGTAGCGTCTGAGGAACTGCTAGATGTCTCTTCTTTATCACTCGAAGCTCTCGTCGTAGCGTCTGTAGTTGTTGTTGTAGCGAAAGTCGAATGATTTGTCGAGCTTTCCTCGCTGCTAGTATTCGTCACAAGCGCTGGCTCTGAAGTCGAAGCTGTGGTCTCGTCTGCAACTACCGTGAGGGCACTGCTAAAGACCCCCAACTGACTAGCCAATAAGGTGGCTACTCCCAGTAGGCGAATCTTTTTACCGTTTTTTCTCATGCGTTTCTCCATCCCTAAAAAGTTTTCCTCTTTTATTATAAGGGAATGACTTTGCATTTTCAAGCGCTTTCAAAAATATTTTTCAAAAAGAAAAACACTTCGACCCAAAAAGATCGAAGTGTCAAGAACTTAAGCTAAAATTGCCAGTGTCTGATACGGTTTCAGAATTACTTTTTCAGAAAGCTTTACATTCTCATAGTTGGACAAGAGCACGCGCCATGCTTGGTAGTCTTCTGGAATCGCTACTTCAACTTCACTTCCATAGAAATGATTGAGTACCAAGAGTTTTTGACCGTCTAAGTGGCGTTCAAAAGCATAGACTTCTTGACTATCTTCCAGTGCTGGCTGGTAGCTTCCTTCTGAAATGATCCGCATTTCTTTGCGCAAGCGAATCAATTCTTTATAGAAGGTAAAGATTGGTCCATCCATCTCCTTTTCAACGTTGAAGTCTTTATAGGACTTCCCAACTTTCAACCATGGCGTGCCTGTTGAAAAACCGGCATTTAGAGAAGCATCCCATTGCATGGGCGTACGTGAATTATCACGTGACTTAGCTTGGATAATCTTGAAGGCTTGCTCAGGTGACTTGCCTTGGTCCAAGTGCATTTGGTAAGCATTGATGGACTCCACATCCACGTAATCTGCCATCGAATCATAGTCTGGATCAATCATGCCGATTTCTTCCCCCATATAGATATAAGGGGTCCCACGTGACAAGTGAATGCTAGCTGCGAGCATGGTCGCTCCTTCATTGCGGAAGTTCTTGATATCTACAAAGCGATTCAAAGCACGAGGTTGGTCATGGTTATTCCAGAAAAGGGCACTCCAACCACCACGTTCACTCATTTCCTTGCCCCAAGTATGATAGAGACGTTTGAGCTCTTGCAGGAAGAAGGCTTTATCGAGACTGTTCAAGGGATGGGGTCGCAAATTTGTAGGCAAGCACACTTTGACTTCCCCGTTTCCCAATTAACCAGCTATCAAGAAATCGTCAAAGCTTCTGGTCTTCGCTCAGAAACCAATGTCATTCGTTTGGAACAAATCAGTATCGATGAAAAAGGAGCTAAAAAGACAGGTTTCCCTCTTCACCGTTTGGTTTGGAAAGTAACCCGGCAACGGGTGGTGGATGGTGTCGCTTCTGTCTTAGATATTGATTACCTAGACAGAGAGCTGATCCCTGGCCTGACCAAGGAAATTGCCCAGCACTCTATCTACCAATATATAGAAGAAGACTTGAAATTGCAGATTGGCTATGCCAAAAAAGAAATCTTGATTTCACCAATCGATAATCGTGACAAAGTCTTACTGGATCTTGGAAAAGACAAACACGTGGAAACTGTCCGTTCCCAAGTTCACCTAGCAGACGGACGCCAATTCCAATTCACCGAAAGCCGACACAAATTAGACAAGTTTCATTTTGTCGACTATGCAGAACGGAGGAAATAAAGGAGGCTGGGACAAAAGTCCTAGCCTCTCAATTATTTTTGGATTGTCGAGCAAGACGCAGTGGTTGAGTGGGCTCTCTACGCTGATTTCATCAGCTTTTACAGCCCTACTCAACTGTGCGAAGGTGGGACGACGAAATCGAATTCTAACGAATAACCGATTTCTGTCCCACTCTCATTTTATCCTAATACCAATTCATCACTTACCAGGGTTTCACCACTGTTTTGTTGGAAGAGGCGCATCAAATCTTCAACCGTTAGGTTTTTCTTTTCTTCTCCTTTGACGTCGACAACGATCTTGCCTTGGTAGAGCATGATCAAGCGGTTGCCGTATTCAATGGCATGGTTCATATCATGCGTAATCATCAAAGTTGTCAAATCATGGCTTTCCACAATCTTTTGTGTCAATTCCATGACCATTTCACTGGTCTTGGGATCGAGCGCTGCGGTGTGTTCATCCAGAAGCAAGAGTTTGGGTTTGACCAAGGCTGCCATGACCAAGGTCAAAGCTTGACGTTGCCCACCAGACAAATATTGGGTATCGACTTTGAGGCGGTTCTCTAAACCGATATTCAGTTCCTTCAAGGCTTCACGGAATAATTCGCGATCTTTCTCCCGAACTCCCCAG
Organism: Streptococcus parasanguinis CC87K; assembly: GCF_000507765.1. Lineage (GTDB taxonomy): Bacteria > Bacillota > Bacilli > Lactobacillales > Streptococcaceae > Streptococcus > Streptococcus parasanguinis_J. The sequence continues at coordinate 1,037,992 of NZ_KI669401.1, forward strand.
CCCAAACCACGAGATTTCCCCCGACGTTGGGCAATGGCCATATTTTCTTCAATGGTCAAACGAGAAGCTGTCCCCATCTTGGGATCTTGGAAGACACGCGCAATATCTTTCGCACGCCTACGAACACTCGCATTTTTGATGGAGTTACCTTCTAGCAAGATATCCCCTTCATCCACGACTAGATTTCCTGCCAAGATGTTCATCAAGGTTGATTTCCCAGCTCCATTTCCACCGATAACCGAAATGAAATCTCCTTCTTCCACTTGGAGATCCAAGCCTTTTAAGACATGGTTTTCATTAACTGTTCCTGCTTCAAATGTCTTATGAATACCTTCAATTGATAATAATGTTGCCATACTATTCTCCTACTTATTTCCTAACTTCAATCCGCGAACACGAAGACGTTTTTGCGCCTCAGGAGCGAACAAGACAATCGCGAGCAAGATTGCATTGAAGAGACGGACCATATTTTGATCGAGATTTGGGATCTCGTAAATATTTAAGATAATCAAACGGTACACAATGGCTCCAACCCCGATGGAAAGCAAGCGCCAACCAATGGTCAATTCGTGGATCAAAACTTCAGCGATAATCACCGCACTCAAGCCGACTACGATCGTCCCTGTACCAGAAGTCACATCTGAGAAACCATCATTTTGTGCAAACATGGCTCCACAAAGGGCAATCAAGCCATTGGAAATCATGTAGCCCAACATCTTCATGTTATCTACATTGACCCCATTGGCCTCACTCATTGGAATGTTATCACCAGTCGAGCGCAAAACCAAGCCAAGTTGCGTCTTCATTAAGAGGGTCAATAAGATACAGACGATGATCAAGCAAGAAACACTAATCAAAAAGACAGCTTCTTCATTGGACAAGCCCAATTTCATGACACTTTTGAAAATGGTACTGGCATCGCCAATAGAGAGGTTGGGTACTCCCCCCATGATTTTAATATTGATAGAGTAGAGACCGGTCAAAGTGACAATCCCTGTCAAGAGGGCTGGAATTTTCATTTTTGTATGGAGAATTCCAGAGACCAATCCTGCGATCATTCCGGCTAGGAAGCCTAAAAAGGTTGCAAGCCAAGGATTTCTTCCGGCTTGAATTTGGGATGCTACAACTGCTGCCCCAAGTGGAAAGGCTCCTTCTGCCGTCATATCAGCAATATCTAAAATTCGAAATGTTAAGTAAACACCGATCGCCATGATCGACCACAATAAACCTTCTGATAAACTTGATAAAACAAAATTCATCTCAAACCTCCTATTTTTCTACCTTCAACGAGCTAATATCAATTCCAAGCTCTTTAGCCATCTCTTTATTGGTATGCAATTCTAATTTTTCAGGTGTTTCAACTGCGACTTTTCCAGGTTTCTCACCCTTCATGATGCGAACAGCCATCCGAGCAGCTTGTCTTCCCAATTCCTCATAATCGGTACCGAAGTTGTACAAACCACCAGTAGCCACCATCTCAGCAGACCCACCAAAAACTGGCACCTTATGGCTGATAGAAACCTGTTTGACAGTGTCCATTGTAGAAGAGATAATATTGTCCGTCGGAACAAAGACGATATCTGCCTCTGACATGATACTGTCTGCTGCAGCTTTCACATTGTTACTATCAAGAATTGTTTTTTCAACCACTTGATAGCCCTTAGCTTCTAGGATCTTCTTCGCATTGTCTTTTTGGACGACGGAGTTAGGCTCACTTTGCGTATAGAGAATCCCAACTGTTTTCGCCGTTGGAAGCACTTGCTTAATCATGTCTACCTGTGTAGCGATCGCATCTTCTGACTGGTCACTTGTCCCTGTGATATTGCCACCTGGTTCTTTCAAGTTTTTCACCAATTTCGCTACCAAAGGATCTGTGACAGCTGAGAAGACAATAGGTGTTGATTTAGTGGTATTAGCCAAACTTTGTGCAGAAGGGGTTGCAATCGCAAAGACTAGATCACTTTCTTCTGCCAATTGTTTAGAAATATTTTTCAGATTTCGTTGCTCCCCTTGAGCATTTTGGAAATCGATCTGAATATTTTTCCCATCTACATAGCCCTCTTTCTTCAACTCCTCGATAAAGCCTTTTCGTGTCGCATCGAGCGACTTATGGGTGATGTACTGGGAAATCCCAATTCGAAAGACATTGTCTTTTTTAGTATCCTTTAGATTGTGTAAGGTCACCAATGATGTTAACAGAAGTCCTACAACCAGGACAGGTGCTAGCAATTTTTTCACTACTTTCATTTATTGACTCCTTTTCTGCAAAATAAACAAAAAATCCGCTTAGATGATACTCTAAACGGATGCTTGAAATTCTCCAACAAGTTACAAAACCTCGGTCCATTTAGATACTAGCTCTATGGACCATCATCAAAAATCTTAGCCACATAGATACAAACAAATTGCTTGGGTTGTTTGCATCCATGAGATCATGTCTACAAACACTATCTAAAGTAGCTAAAGTAAAATTTTTGAGTTGAAATGGCTTGTTGCTTCATGTTTATTTTCTGCTTTCTTTATTTATGGGTATTATCTTACCTTAATTTTTTTTGGCTGTCAAGACTATTTCAGAAATTTTTCAAATTTTTTGAAAATTCAACTAACCCTGACAAGAAAAAAATAGAGGCTGGAACACGTCCATGCCTCTATTATCTAATCTTCTTTTGATTTGGTTTCTTCATCATCTTCGACGATTTCAGAAATTTCAACTTTTACCTTGGTCACACGACCATTTTTCACCTTGTCATTCGTCAAGATCAAGTGTTTCTTTTGACTATCGACTTCACAGCTGAGTCGCTCTTTCAAGGTTGGAATTCGCCCAACCTCTGTCAGGTAATACCCCGCAATGGTATCCACATCATCACTTTCCAACTCAACGTCAAAATATTCGTTAAAGTCATTTAGAGACATGGCTCCTTGTACGACATAGGTATTGTCCGCAATTTCAAAGACATCAATTTCCGCTTTGTCAGTCTCATCGTCAATTTCACCGACGATTTCTTCCAAGAGGTCTTCAAGAGTGACCAGCCCAGACATCCCACCATATTCATCGAGTAGAATGGCCATTTGATTTTGCGTATTGCGCAATTCCTTCAAAAGATCATCCACAAAAATGGTTTCTGGAACAAACAAAGGTTCTTGCAAAATCTTTCTTAAGACAATATTATCAAAGCCATTGATAAATCCTTCGTTCAAGAGACGTTTGGTATGGATGAGGCCGATGACATTGTCCTTGTCATCATCATAGACAGGAATCCGTGAAAAGTTTTGCTTAAGGATACTTTCAATAATTTCTTTGGTATCATCATTGATATCAACCATGAAGGCATCTGTCCGTGGCACCATGACTTCACGCGCTACCATTTCATCTAATGAAAAGATCCCTTGGAGCATCTCAATCTCATCCGCATCCAGTGTTGCTTCACTATTGGTCAGCATATACTCGATTTCATCCCGCGTCATCTTTTCATCCGGATCATCGAATTCCATTGGCGTGATACGGCTCAAAAGGTTGGTCGATGCTGAAAGCAACCAAACAAAGGGGCTGACAATTTTTCCTAATAGAATCACAATCGGAGCTGTTCGAACAGCCAACTCATCTTTCAAGTTCATGGCGATTCGTTTCGGATAGAGTTCACCAAATACGATCGAAATATAAGTCAAAAATGCTAGAGATAAAAAGCTTCCAGCTGCAAGAGCTGTTTTGGTATTGCCCATCCATCCAGCAATGACATGACCGAGACTTTCTGCAAGACTCGCCCCAGATAAGATGTTAATCAAGGTGATCCCCACCTGAATAGTGGATAAGAAATGGTTCGGTTGTTCCAATACGCTAAGAAGACGAATGTATTTTTTATCTCCTTCTTCAGCCTTTTGCTCTACACGAGAGCGATTCAACGATACCATTGACATTTCAGCCGCCGAGAAAAAGGCGTTCAATAATGTCAAAACAATCAATAAAATAAATTCCAGTAAAATTTCCTGACTGCCAGGGTCTTCCATGGATAAATTCCTCCAGTATATAATATCGTATATTATACCACAAAATAGGAGAGCCTGCATTCTTCTATAAAATTTTCTTTTTTTACCATCAAAAAATCAGGACCAGGTCCTGATTTTAGAATGTGAACATTTTGTTTTTCACATAAAATAACCTAAGTGACGCTGAAAACTTAAAACAAAATATATAATCGTTTCATTCAAACCTACACTGAAACTTTCCGCCGTGAGAAAAGTGCTAGAAACACGATTGTTTCTAGCACTCGGGAGTTTTGGAACCCCAGTTCCAAAACTAAGTCATGGAACTTCTTCGAAGTTCGCTGACGTCCGTACTCACCTAAGGAAAGTTTCTAAGAAGACTTTGTCTTTAGTGTTCTGCACTGGTAAAATCATAAAAGAAGGCATTGAGTTTTTCAACCAGCTCAAGCGATGAGAGACTACTTGTACAGATAAAAGGTTTTTTCTTTAATTCAGGCATCATAAAGTTGGCCACCACCACATCTGCATCCGAAGTTTCAATATCATCCACTGTTAGATTGTACTTGATCATCTGCGTAAATTCAAAGTTATCCGTACAGTAGAAATCTAGAAAATCGATCATGGATTTGGCATGGTGATCGTCAAAACGACTGATAATCAAGACCTTAATAGACTTCCGACGGCGCAATAACTGCGGCAAGAGACGTTCCCAGTGAGTGTAGACCGTGTAGATCATGTGCTTGATGATCTCTTCATTCAGATCATGCTTCATGGTCTTCATATAAGTGATGATATGCTCCTTCAAATCATCATAGAAGGCTGGGAAGATGCTCATGAAATCTTCGTTGGTATTGGTCTTGGTATCAAATAAAAGAAACTCAGAGAATAATTCCTTCCGATCGAGATGAGACGTGTTATGGACATGCATCAACATCTCATCCAGATTTTCAATGTCTAAATCATAGGTATAGCATAGATCCTTGAACATATCTCTGATGAGCGTCGTTGATTCTTTGGCATAAGGATCTGTTTCTGCAGCTTCGATCAAGCTTTCTGGGCTGAAATAGAAATTCTCTTGAATGAAGATGATGAAGAATTGCTCCAGCACTTTTTCATTCAACTCGACACCCAACTGCAAGCTAAAGTAGCGCAACATCTCCTCGACATTGGTCACCCCTTGATACTGGTCCTTATACACATCATAGTTCGTTGGCATGTCGATGAAGTAACCTTGCTTAATCCGTGATAAGTAGACTGTCAAGAGAACTTTATAAGACCTGAGTACAGAGAAGGTCAATGGATAGCCATAAAGCTTGAAGAAGAAGGTGATCAAATCGGTCACCGCCTCTTCCTTAAATTCTGGGAAAGGCCACTCCATGTAGTAATAACGTTCCGCAAAATATTGGGCATAAAAGAAACGAACGTCAATCTCATCTCCGACAAGGTTCAAGGGTTTCAAATCAATCTTTACATTGTATTTGGTTTGAAGCTTCTGATTAATCGTCCGAATCAAGCGGTAGAAAGATTGGTAACTCAAATCAAACTTTCTGCAAATATATTCATTGGAAACATCCTTGTTGAAAAAGAGATATTCAATCAAAGCAAACGCTTGTGATTCTTTAAAAAAGTGATGGTAAATCACCTCAAGCCCAACCGAATCCTCATAACTGATCTTGATCCCATTGGTAGATGATTCAATTAAAAAGTCATCAAATGTACTACGAAGATTAGACAAATCTTCTTTTAACGAACGTTCTGTACAATCCAAACGCTTGGCCAACTCTTTCAAGTGGAACCATCTTTTTTCCTTGATCAAGATTTCTAGCAATTGGAGTTGACGTCTTTGTTTTTTGGATAAGAGCAGTCTCATCTTTCCCTACCTAATTTCATATTTTCTTTCAAAATCACTTATATTTTAACACATTTCATAGCACTTGTTGACTTTTTTCCAGCATTTTTCAAAAAAATGTACAAAAAAGACTCCAAGGCCCATATAGGCGCTAGAGTCTAAGATTTATTAATGATGCCAAATTCTTCTTTTTTCTTCTGTTCCTTAGCAGCACGATGGTTATCATAAAGATTCACCAAGAATTTTACAATTTCTTTTCCAATCGAATAAACTGGAATTGCGACGACCATCCCGATAATGCCATAGATATTACTTGAGAGCAATAAGAGAACCATAATGGTAATCGGGTGAACCTTCATCACGCCTCCAACGATACGCGGATAAAGAATATTCCCATCGATCTGCTGGATAATCAACATGTAAATGACTGCTTTGATCATCATATCCACATCTGTAAAGGCATAGGTGATAATCATCGGAATCAAACCAATGGTTGGTCCTACATATGGAATGAGGTTGGCCAATCCAGAAAAGATGGCAAAGACCAAAGCGTACTTCAATCCAATAAAACTATAGCCAATGTAGGCTAGGGTTCCAATGATCAAAGCATCGATCGAAATACCACTAATATAGCGAGAGACCGTTTCATTCAAACTAACCAAGAGGCTTGAAATGTGGAGTTTGTCATTGCGTAAAATGGTCCGTTCTAACATCGGCAACAACTTCTTGCCATCAATCAAGAAATAAACCAAGAAGACAGGGGTCATGATTAAGATAAAGACCGTATTGACAACGGTGTTAACCACACTTCCTAAACTGTTGGTCACACTATTCAAGAGATTTTGTAGGATATCCATATAAGAGAGATTCAACTGCTGAATCGTCGACTGGATATTTACATTCTGGAACAAAGGATTGGTTGAGAGTTTTCGAACCAAACTTTGGACTTCCCAGTAGAGCCCTTGAGTCGAATTGATCAAGCTGGTTAACTGATTGATCAAGATGGGGAGCAGATAAAAGATCCCTAAGCCAATGATCCCAAACAAGAGTACTAGGGTGATCAAAATGCCAAACACACGCTTGATTTTTAAGTGTTTTTCCAACAATTCAACAATCGGATTGGTAATGTAATATAAAAAACCTGCAATTAAAAATGGTAAGAGGATGGTATTCAGAACAGAGACAAATGGAGAAATTAAAGTCCCCATTGATTTCCAAATATAGAAAATCACCGTCAATAATAAAATTTCACATGTCCAGAATAACAATTTACTATTTCGAAACATTCCTTACCTCCTGTTTTCTATTCTACCATATTTTATGATAGAATAGAGGGGATTTTAATCAAAAGGATGAAGTTATGAATAATTTGATTGAACTACAAGACGTCAATTTGATCCGCAATGGAAAAGCCCTTTTAAAAGAGGTTAACTGGCAGGTGAAAGAAAATGAATGCTGGGCGATTTTAGGCCTCAATGGAGCAGGAAAATCAACCCTCCTCAAACTGTTGATGTCAGAATACTGGGCTAGCTCCGGTCAGATAACCGTCCTTGGGACTCGTTTTGGAGAAGGGGGAATTCCTGAATTACGGAAGCGTATTGGAATCGTTAGCTCCTTTATTTCAGAAAGATTACCAGAGCATCTCCTAACCGAGCAAATTGTCCTCACTGGTCAATACAAGAGTAGTATTTTATATGCTGCATACGGGGAGGAGGAACTGAACTGGGCACGGGATATGCTGACTTCGATTGGAGCTAGCTCTTTGATCGGTCGCAAATACCGGGAGCTCTCCCAGGGAGAAAAGCAGACCGTCCTCATTGCACGAAGCCTCATGGACCAGCCAGATCTGATCATTTTTGACGAAGCTTCAAGTGGATTGGATCTCTTTGCCAGAGAAAAGCTCCTCCGTCAGATCCATCATATCAAACAACTGGATCACGCGCCAACCATGATCTACGTCACCCACCATGCAGAAGAAATTACAAAAGATATGACCCATGTGCTCCTGCTCAAACATGGTCAAGTGGTCGAAGAAGGGCCAAAGGAAAACATCCTAACTCCTCATGTACTTAGCCAGTTTTACGAAGCACCAGTATCCCTTATTGATCTGGGTGACGAGCGACTCTTTGTCAAACCAGAAATCGCACACTGAAAAGAAAATGAATAAAGCAAAAAGAGAGTGGGACAGAAATCGGTAATTCGTTAGAATTCGATTTCGTCGTCCACCTCCGCACAGTTGAGTAGGGCTGTAAAAGCTGATGAAATCAGCGTAGTAGAGTCCACTCAACCACTGCGTCTTGCTCGACAATCCAAAAATAATTGAGAGGCTAGGACTTTTGTCCCAGCCTCTTTTACTCTTATTCTCAACGATTCCGTGCATACTCGATCATATCATATGGAAGCGTATTGGCACTTTCTCTTAGGGAATAACTTTCTAATTCATTGACATTTTGGCGCATACGGCGCGCTTGCTTGGCGGTAATCAGGTGTTGCGCTTCATATTCAAAAATAATCTTACGCTCCAAATAATAGCCTCTCAACATTTCATCGATATTATTTGGTTTCACGCGATTAATAACCCGCTCCACAAAGGCCCCACTGGTAATAATAGCTGTCTCTCTCAGACGAGATTCTTGTAGGAAAGAGATCAAACTGCTCCGATAAATCCCCTTGAGGTCTTCCAAACTTTCGATGATGATTTCCGTATTGGCCAGATAAAGGGCCGCAATCTGGTCATAATCAATGGCCTCTAACTTACTGTCTTCTCGGGTCCACCAGTTTCGCAAGCCAGACCCAAAGGTTAAGATCTCATGAACTAATAAACGCAAGAGACGGAAAGACACCAAGAGGTAATAGGTTAAACGAGACGAAAGATTGCGATTGACACGTTGCTCCATATTGCGAAGATAGCGTTGGTAGACGCGGTAGCCCCGCTCTCGAATCTTTCCTTCTTCATAAGCCTGTTCCAAGCCATCACTTTCAATACTCAAAATCAGGAGCTTCAACTGTTCCCAGTCCCTTTGAATGAGCCTGTTTTCTTGGCCTAGAATCAAGTTTTCTATGCGACCATGGTAGTTATCAATCGCCGCATACAAGGGACCCTTGTGCTTGCTATTCTTTAGGTCTGCTTCTAATTCCATGACGACATCATTTAAAATCGCGATCTGCATCAGGTAGTCATTGGTTTCTTCCTTGTCTTCTGATAATTTTGGAAGTACCACTAAGCCAGCAATAAAGCTGACAAGGGTAACTCCTGCCACTAAAAAGAGTAGGACGGGGTATTCTTTTTCGATTTTGGTTGGAATCAAAAGAATCGTCGCAATCGAAACCGTTCCCTTCACACCCGAAAAGGTCAGCAATAAGGCATCTTTCAGATAATTTCTCAATGATTTTTTTAGTCGAACCGTTCGGAACCAATAAAAAAGGTAAACCATGACAAAACGAATCAAAAAGAGCAAGGCTGTCAACAGAAAGACAGAAACAACTAAAAGAAGATTGTTGTAAATGGGACTACTTAAGATGGGCTTGGCGATCATTTCTAGTTCCATTCCCAAAATCACAAAGACCGACCCATTTAAGATAAAGTTGACCGTATTCCAGACAGTATGACTCACAGTATCCACCCGGGCTTCAAGAAGGGTAATGTGCTTAAAGCGACTGGCTTTTAGGATCCCTGACACGACCACAGCGATGATACCAGACACATGGAGTTCTTCCGCTAAGAAAAAAGTCAATAACGGGAGACTCAATTCTAATAACAATTCACTGGCAATATCACTAGCGCGAACACTCAAGAGTAAGGTTTGCAGCCACCGGTTCACAAAAGCCGTCAAGATCCCCACCGCAAATCCTCCAATGATGGAGATTCCTAAGGAAACCCCTGCCTCTCCAAGGGAGAAACTTCCGGTCGCAAGGGCTGCCAAGGCCACTCGAAAGGCAACTAGACCTGAGGCATCATTTAGTAATCCTTCGCCTTTTAAGATATTCGAAACCCGCTTTGGAAAGCTAAAGCGCTCAGACAGAGAAGCAAAGGCTACTAAGTCGGTAGGCCCAAGAGCTGCCCCAACTGCCATACAGGCTGCTAAAGGAAGACTCAGCCACAAGGAGTGGGCTGCCCAGCCCAAACTAATGGTGGAGATAAAAATCACTGGGAAAATCAAATAGAGGATGACCCGCCAGTGCTTTAAGACGGAAGTAATATCTGCTTCTTCTGCTTCTCGAAATAAGAGAGGGCCAATGACCAAGGCCAGAAAAAGCTCAGTATCCAGATGAAAATTTTCTTCTGGCACAAAGAGAGCCCAACCAATCCCTAGTAAAATTTGAATCAAGGGCAGAGGAAGGCTCGGCACAAGTTTATTCGTGGCATTTGAGACGATCAAAATCATCGAAAAGATCACTGCATAAAGGAGTAGTTCCATATCACTCCCTCCTTAGCGTTCTTGGCAACAGGTCTCAAATTGCTGTTTTAACTCCGCAATCTTTTGGTCTGTCTTGGTAACATCCTTGTGCTCAATCTTCTTTTGGCACCGTTCCATCTCAAGCGAAACCAATTTCTTTTTTATTTTGAGCATCTTTTTGGTCATATGAGCTTCATCATAAAAACCTATTGCACGCTCGTGGATGGTTGATTCGACAAAATGATGTCTCAATCCTTCGATTTTATTCTTTAAATATTCTTTATCCATGACGGTAGCTTTCTAATTTTTCGATCATGACCAAAAACGGTGGCTGATTCACTTGATTCAGTGTCCGGTAGATGGTCGCTGTATAGTCTTTTTGAGGAAGCTGACTAACAAAATCCAGCACCGCATCACGCTCGATGTCTCCTCCTTCATGACCATAATAGATCATAATAGCCATTCGCCCACCTTTTTCTAGGCGAGCACAGATTTTTTCCATCGCTTCAATCGTGGTAGCTGGAAGAGTAATGACCGATTTATCTGCAGACGGCAGATACCCCAGATTAAAAATAGCTGCTTTAAGGGTCTCCACATATTGGTCCACATGCTGGTGGCCATCCAAAATCAACCGGACATGTTGAAGTCCCAACTTTTCCAATCTTTCTTGAGTATTTACAAGTGCCTGCTCTTGAATATCAAAGGCATAGACCTGGCCTGCAAGTTGGGCTAAAAAGGCCGTATCATGTCCATTTCCCATGGTCGCATCCACCACCACATCTTCTTTGGTGATGACTTCTGCTAAAAATTGATGGGCCATTTCAAGTGGTCGAAGCATCAGCAGTCTCCTTTTCTTCTAGCTTACATCCTTGGGTACTTCCACGCCGACGCATTTCAGTTTCAATGGCGTTTAGGACTTCCCATTTGTTGAGGCTCCACATAGGGCCAATCAACATATCCCGTGGCGCGTCCCCTGTAATCCGGTGGATGACAATGTGTTTGGGGATGATCTCCAACTGGTCACAGATGACCTTGACATACTCCTCCTGGCTCATGAGTTGAAGTCGTCCTTCATGATAGTCCCGTTGCATCCGTGTATTGGTCATCAAATGCAAGAGGTGTAACTTGATGCCATCAATTTCATTATCGGTCACACAACGGCGAACATTTTCCACCATCATCTCATGCGTCTCCCCAGGAAGGCCATTGATCAAATGGGATACGATCTCTGCCTTGGGCACCTGTTTGCGAATACGCTTGACTGTTTCAACATAGAGATCATAACTATGGGCCCGATTGATCAATTCAGAAGTCGCTTCATAAGTCGTCTGAAGCCCCAACTCGATCGTCACATGCATGCGCTCTGTCAGCTCTGCTAGGTAGGCCAAGGTCTCATCTGGTAAACAGTCCGGACGCGTACCAATGTTGATTCCTACCACTCCTGGTTCATTGATGGCCTGTTCATACCGCTCTCGAATGACTTCCACTTTATCGTGGGTATTGGTGAAATTTTGAAAATAGACCAGGTACTTCTTCACATCTGGCCATTTCCGATGCATAAAATCAATCTCTTTGTAAAACTGTTCTCGAATCGGAGCTTCTGGGGCCACAATGGCATCTCCTGAACCCGAGACCGTACAAAAAGTACAGCCACCGTGGGCGACTGTTCCGTCTCGATTGGGACAATCAAAGCCTGCATCAATAGGGACTTTAAAGGTCTTTTCTCCAAATAAGGTTCGATAATAATCATTCAAGGTATTGTAGGATTTCATACCCTTCATTATAGCAAAAAAAGAGTCGAACTCAAAACGCGAGTTCAACTCCTATTTGTTAGTTATTTTTGCTTGCCTGTAAAGCGCCATTGAAACCGCAAGCGATCATACAAGGGATACTCAAACTGTAAGACAGCAAGACCCAAAATCATACTGCCAAGAACGTCTGATGGATAGTGGACCCCGACATAGACGCGGGAAACCACAATGGTCACGATTCCCAGAACCAGCAAGCCTTGAAGGCAATAGCGGGCTGTTTTATGTTTTACATGTTGGCTGATGATGATGATCAAACTTCCCAAAACAAGGGTAGACGCCAGTGAATGACCACTCGGGAAAGAAAAGCCTTTTTCCTCTACTAGATGAAGAATACTTGGTCTCGGTCTCTGGTAGATATTCTTTAGAAGAAGAACCAAAAGACCAGTCAATACCAGATTGCTCCCAAGGAAGAGGGCCTCACTGTACCACTTCTTATAGGCAAAAACCGCTAGCAGAAGCCCCACCCAGATGACAATGATCTTGGTATCCATGACATGGGTCACCTTGGTAAAGAAGGCCGTCAGTGTTGCAGGCAGATCGCCTCGAATAGCAGATTGAATCGTGCTATCAAAGCCTGTTAATTGTTGCGGGTAAAAGCGAATCACATACCCAAGAATGACAAAAATGAGAAGGGCGAAGCTTGCCTTCGCCCAATGTTGTTGTTTATTTTTCATATTTTTTCAAAATCGGTTGCAATAAGGTATAGATCAACCCAAATGCGATGGCCCAAATCACCCCTTCGATCAGGTTAAACGGTGCAACCATTGCAGCTAAATAGTGGACAAGCCCTAGTGTTTTCGAAATATCATAGTTCATAAAACGAGCATACAAAGGGATTGCATAGACATAGTTCACCAATACCATCGTGATACTCAAGCTGATCGTTCCAACAATCGTTGCCAGGACAAATCGACCATGGGTCCGTTCCTTGTTCCAAATCCATGCAAAAGCAAGGACAAAAACAAGAACTCCAATGATATTGATTGGCAATCCGATCAAGGTTTCAAGCCCCTTATTATTAAGGGCTAACTTAAGAACAGATCGGATCAAGGTTACCCAAACGGCACTTTTAAAATCCAATAGGACCAAAGCCAACAAAATGGCGATGATACTCAAATCAATTTTGAAGAAATCTATCAAGAAAGAAAATTGATAGAACATCAAAATAAAAGATAAAGCGGATAAAACAGCCACTAGGGTCAGTTTACGTGTATTTGTCATAACAGGTTCCTCCAATTTTTTAAAAAATTAGAGAAGCTGGAAAGACGTCTACTCCATCATTCTACTCTAAACTATTTAAACAAAGCTTAAACTAGAAACTATTCTAGTTACTTTAGCTGATCTCCATCGAAACATGCCGTTAGTCAGTCCCAGCCACTAACGTTTTATTCCCATGCATCAGCTCTAAACAGATCAGAATAGCTGTCAGTCTATTCGTCTCTCGTCTTCTCCCATCCAGACTATACTGTCGGTTGTGGAGTCACACCACATCAGCTTGCGCTCGCGGACTTCTTTTAGAGTATGGAAAAGAACATTTCCTAGTAAAAGTCACCGCCGGTCGGGAATTACACCCTGCCCTGAAGACCCTTTTATGATAACAAAAAAAACTTGCCTAGGCAAGTTTTTGTAACGTCATGGATTACATCGTTCGGGTTTTAAATTTTCGTTCTTACTTGAGCTTGTCGTGCTCATAATGATGGCTCAACTCCAGCCCCTTAAAACCTTGCTGGCGGAGTGCCTCATAGACAATCATGCAGACGGTATTAGAGACATTTAAACTACGGACATGCTCATCATTCATCGGAATGCGAATAGCCTTCTCTTCGTGCTGGCGCATAAAATCTTCCGGCAATCCTTTATCCTCGCGTCCAAACAAGAAATAATGGGACTTCCCATCCTGATAAGAAACGTCCGAATAGGTCTGATTTGCAAACTTGGACACTAGGTGTACCTGACCATCGCTCGCTGCTTCCATAAACTCTTCTAGACTATCATAAAAACGGACATCCAGCTTGTCCCAATAATCGAGTCCTGCTCGCTTCATTTTGCGATCATCGATCGGAAAAGCCATGGGTCGTATGATATGCAAGGGGGAATTGGTCGCCGCACAAGTCCGTGCAATATTTCCCGTATTTTGTGGAATCTGAGGTTGGAACAAGACGATGTGGTTTTGAGCAGCTGACTCTTGGTAGTCCAGTTCTTCAATATTCATACTCGATCTCTTTCTGATAAAAAAATAGCCACACTGCCCGGAGTCAAGCTCAGCAAACAGCGTGGTTACAGCTTCATTAACTTAACTCACAACAGGTTTGAGGTAAATCAACGAAGGTACTTTCTAAGTATAACACTTTTGAAGCTCCTGTCAATAGTTTTTTTAGATTTTTTTAAGAAACTTTACCAAAGTTTTCAATCCCTCCTCGTTCTACTCTTTTGACGATTTTTCCTACTTGTTCTTAGCTTCTCAAAATTCCACCAGAAAATCCTTAAAAAAGATGAATTTTTCTTGAAAATAGAGTATGATAGAAGCATACTCTGGAGGTATTCTATGAAAATTATTGTTGTTGGTGGAGGAAAGGTCGGAACGGCCCTTTGTCGTTCTCTCGTTGCTGAAAACCACGATGTTATTTTGATCGAAAAAGACGAATCCGTTCTTAATCATATTACCAAACGGTTTGATATCATTGGAATTTTAGGGAATGGGGCGAACTTCAAGATCTTGGAACAAGCAGATGTTGAAGACTGCGACATCTTCATTTCCATGACCGAGTACGACGAAGTGAATATGGTTTCTGCTGTTTTAGCTAAAAAAATGGGAGCCAAAGAAACCATCGTTCGGGTGCGGAATCCGGAATATTCCAATTCCTACTTCAAGGAAAAAAATATCTTGGGCTTCTCCTTGGTTGTCAATCCGGAATTGCTGACAGCTCGTTATATTGCTAATATCATTGACTTCCCAAATGCCCTTTCTGTGGAGCATTTTGCAAACGGCCGTGTTGCCTTGATGGAATTTAAGATCAAGCCAGATAGCAATCTCTGCGATATGAGCCTATCCCAATTCCGAAAGAAATACGGAAACGTCATTGTTTGTGCGATCGAGCGTTGCAATGAACTCACCATTCCAAACGGAGACTTTGTCTTACAACCTCAAGACAAGATTTTCGTAACAGGTAATCGGATCGAGGTCGTTCTCTTCCACAACAATGTTCGCCCTCAGGTCATTAAGAGCATGATGATCATTGGTGCTGGGAAAATTGCCTATTACCTACTCAATATTCTTCAAGATGTGCGCCGCAAGATCGATCTCAAGGTTTTAGAAGTCAATCGTGAACGAGCGGAATTCTTTAGCCAGGAATTTCCTGATCTCTATGTCGTCCATGGAGACGGAACTGCTAAAGACATTCTTTTAGAAGAGAGTGCCAATAACTTCGATGCTGTGGCTACTTTGACAGGGGTCGATGAAGAAAACATCATCACCTCCATGTTCTTAAATTCTGTCGGAGTCAAAAAGAACATTACCAAGGTCAACCGAACTAGTCTGCTGGAGATCATTGGCGATCAAGATATGACCAGTATCGTTACGCCAAAACGCATCGCTGTAGATACCATTATGCACTTTATTCGTGGACGCTACAATGCACAGTTCTCAAACCTAGAAGCCTTGCACCATGTCGCAAACGGCCGGATTGAAACCTTGCAGTTCCAAATTAAGGAAGACAATAAACTAACCCAATATCCCCTCTCTGAATTGAAATTGAAAAAAGGCGTCTTGATCGCTGCCATTATTCGAGACGGCAAGGCTATTTTCCCAAATGGAGATGACCGTTTGATGGTAGGAGATCGGATTATCGTAACTACCTTGATTCAAAATGTCACAAAAATCTACGATCTACTTGAGAGGTAAGCCTGATGAATAGAATCATGATTCGTTACCTCTTGTCCAAGCTCCTCTTAATCGAGGCAGCTCTCCTGATCGTTCCCTTAGTCGTCGCTACGATCTATCAGGAACCTGCCAAGGTCTTTGTCTCTATTGGGGCAACCATGGCCATCTTACTTGGGCTGGGGCTACTTGGTAGTTTTCACAAACCAAAGGACTTTCACATTTATGCTAAAGAAGGAGTCCTGATTGTAGCCCTCTGTTGGATCCTCTGGTCCTTCTTTGGCGCCCTTCCCTTTGTCTTTTCGGGACAAATTCCCAACATTATCGATGCCTTCTTTGAAGTCAGCTCTGGCTTTACAACAACAGGGGCAACGATATTAGATGATGTGGGTGTCCTCACCCATTCTCTCCTCTTTTGGCGCAGTTTTACCCACTTGATTGGGGGGATGGGAGTATTGGTCTTCGCCCTTGCCATTATGGACAATAACAAGAACAGCCACCTTGAAGTCATGAAGGCAGAAGTTCCTGGTCCAGTTTTTGGCAAGGTCGTTTCCAAATTAAAAAACACAGCTCAAATCCTCTACTTCTTGTACTTGGGCTTGTTCTTCCTCTTTGTAGTTCTTTATTTCCTTGCTGGCATGCCCCTTTATGATAGTTTTGTCATCGCCATGGGGACGGCTGGAACCGGGGGCTTTACCGTTTTTAACGACGGAATTGCCCACTACAATAGTAGTTTAATCACCTATTTGGTCAGTATCGGGGTTTTAGTCTTCGGGGTTAACTTTAACCTCTACTACTTCCTCATGATCCGAAAATTCAAGGCCTTCTTTAAAGATGAGGAATTGCGGACCTATATCACCATCGTCCTCGTGTCCAGTGTCTTGATCGCTTACAATGTCCTTCATCTCTATGCCAATGTCGCTAAGAGTTTTGAAATTTCTTTCTTCCAAGTTTCCAATATCATCACCACTACCGGTTTTGGTTATGGAACGACGGAAAAATGGCCTCTCTTTTCTCAGTTCATCCTCTTGATGCTGATGGTTGTCGGTGGTTCTGCTGGATCGACCGCCGGGGGGCTAAAAGTCATTCGGTGCTTGACCTTATGGCGAATCGCAAAAAATCAGGTTCTTTCGACCTTGTCTCCGAATCGCGTTCTGACCTTGCATGTCAATGATACGGTATTGGATAAGGATACACAGCATCAGATCCTCAAGTACTTTACAATATACAGTTTTATCACGATCGGCCTACTCTTTGTAGTCAGTCTAGACAATAATAACTTCATGACGGTTGTCAGCGCTGTCTTTAGTTGTTTCAACAACATTGGACCTATGATTGGAACAGGTCAAACCTTCTCCATCTTTAGTCCGATTTCAAAACTGTTACTTTCCTTAGCCATGATTGCCGGACGGCTTGAAATCTATCCAATGATTCTACTCTTCCTCCCTAAAACATGGTCTAAACGCTGATAGACAACTCTTTTACAAAATCAACACCCTTAGAAAAATAATTTCTAAGGGTGTTTCTGTTTATTTGCGATCGTCCTATTTTGATTCTTCATTTCGCTTCAGACTAAAATGGTCTGGCAAGGGGTCTGGTCCTACTTTGGTTCCAGGATGGCAACGTAGAATCCTTGCAATACCCATCAAGACACCTTTCACACCAAAACGTTCAATCGCTTGGATCATATAATTGGAACAGGTCGGTTGAAAGCGACAAGAAGGCGGAAATAGGGGAGAGATCCATTTTTGATAGCCTCTGACCAGCGCAATCAGGATTGTTTTCATGCTTTTTTAGATTTAGTCACTGCTAGATTGTGCAACTGGCTAATTTCTTTTTTGTTCAAGCGACGGTATTCACCCGGACGTAGTCCTGAGACGTCCAAATTCCCAAACTGGGTCCGGGAGAGTTTATCCACTAAAAGTCCCACAGCTTCAAACATCTTCTTGACCTGGTGGTTACGCCCTTCATGAATGGTCAACTGAACCACTGAACGGTTCTTTTCAACATCCACTTTTAAGATCTCGTAAGTCGCTGGCTTGGTTTTCTTTCCATCAATGGTCACCCCTCGCGTCAAGGGACGTAAGTTTTCCTTATTGGCAATCCCTTTGACACGCGCCACATAGACCTTATCAATTTCATTTCGCGGGTGAATCACCTCATCTGTAAAATCGCCATCATTGGTCAAAATCAAGACACCAGATGTATCCCAGTCCAAACGTCCCACTGGATAGATGCGCTCTGGTACTTGAGATAAAAGGTCAACGACTGTTGTCCGTCCTTTATCATCCGATACACTAGAGATGACGCCACGTGGCTTGTTTAAAAGATAGTAGACCTTTTCTTCGTTATAGATTGGAGTCCCTTCTACTTCAACCTGATCACCGGTTTTAATGATAGTCGCTAATTCACGCACAACTTGGCCATTGACCGTCACCAAGCCTTGCTTGATCAGTTCTTCGGCCTTGCGACGACTAGCCACGCCTGCATGGGCAATATATTTGTTAATTCTCATCTAGTTCCTCTGTTCTCTCTGAAAATAATTGACCTTCCTCTGGATCGATGTCCACTTCCTCAACCTTTGGCAATTCCTCCAAATGATTGATCCCCATATAATCCAAAAAATACTCCGTCGTGACATACAAATTAGGACGCCCGATGACTTCTTTTTTTCCATCTTCACGGATCAGATCAAATGACAGTAGTTTGGTAATAGCACCACTGGAATTGACGCCTCGAATGTCATCGACCTCCACGCGGGTGATCGGTTGCTTATAAGCAATGATTGACAAGGTTTCAAGGGCAGCCCGAGACAAACTTTGGTTCATAGGCGTTCTAGAATAGTCTCGTAAAACCGAAGCGTAGTCTGCCTTTGTCACCAATTTATAACGGGAAGCTGTCTCCATCAAACACAGACTGGTATCTGAGTCCTCCTGGTATTTTTGGGCCAATTTTTCTAAACTTTGCACCACACCTGTTGGGGGTAAAGAGAGAAGGTCTGCGATTTGTCTGGCAGTAATTCCTTCTTCACCCGCTACAAATAAGAGTGCTTCAATTTCAGCTAATTTGCTCATGTTCAATCCTATTTAAGTAAATTTCTCCAAAAGCCCTATCCTGTACCACTGTGACCTCTTGAATCTTGATCAATTCAAGGGTTGCAAGAAATAGAGTAATGACCTCTTGGAGATCCGTTGCTTCTAGAAACAAGTCCTGCAAGAGAACTTGTGAGCGATCGTGGAATCGGTGACGCAGCTGGTCCATCAGATCCTCAATCTTGTATTCATCCTTTACAATGGTTGTATGGTTCTGGCGGAATTCTTCTTTTTTCTTGGTCAATAGTTTTGAGAAAGCCAAGAAGAGATCCACCGTGGTGCGATCATGGAGTAATTCGGTATCGTCATAAATCAATTCCATCTTTGGTTTTGAATAATAGAGGGCGCGCTCCTCATGCTGTGAGGCCATCAACTCTCCTAATTGCTTGTAAGTACGGTACTCTTCCAATTGAGAAAGGAGGTCCTGCTCGAGATCCTCTGCTTCATCCATCTCCTCTGCAACCTTAGGAAGAAGTCTTCGACTCTTGATCAAGGTTAGTTGACTAGCCATCAGCATGTATTCTCCTGCTACCTCTAGTTTCATAGCCTGGAGGGTCGCCAGATAAGCCAGATACTGTTCGATCACCTCAATCAAGGGGACCTCATAAATATCCATCTGGTATTTAGAGACCAAGTGGAGCAAGAGGTCCAAAGGCCCTTCAAAATCTTTAATTTTAATATCCATTATTTATATTTTTCTAATGTCACCATGGTTTTTAGGCCCAATTCACGCGCAATACTAAAAAGATCCACACCGAGTTCTCGTTGTTTCAAAATATACTGCTCACGAATCGATTGTGCCGAAAGGTCTTGATTCCCTTTTTCGATCAAGAAGGCTTCTAATTGTCGAAATCCCCACTGACGGGAGTAGGATTTTCCTTTATTATCAAAGAGATAAATACCATCTAGGAAGAGTTGCAACTCATCCAGTAAAGGCTCTGGAACTTTTAAAACCCGTTTTTGGCCATCTTTGCCCACTCGAATGACATGAAAGTCCAGCTGAATATCTTCGACTTTGACTTGGAGGATCTCACTTGGCAATAAGCCCATCTCCAGAATCAACAAGGCCATCAAGCGTCCCTGTGGATTGGTTGATTCTTCCCAAAAATGGGTCAGATCCAACAATTCACGATCATGGGTTTTGGCCGGTTGAATTTTAGGCAAGACCAAACGATGGTATTCAGAAATAAAGCGTTCTTGATACAAATAATATAAAAATTGGTTAACAGCGGATAATTTTCGTTTTTGAACCGCCGGTTTAAAATCTTTAATCGAAGCTTGGTAAATTCTCAAATTCGTCGGCGTCACTTTTCCATGAATTGATTCAATAAATTGGTCCAAATCATAGAAATAGGCTGACTGAGAATTTTCACTTAGTTCTTTTTGATCAATAAAACTTGCAATAAATTCTTTCATTTTGGAATCATCTCGTATTCATTTGAAAAATTATGCATTAGCGAATTGATGGCTTTGAGGATCGATTTCCGCGTAATAATCCCTTGGAAATAACCTTCTTCATCCACCACTGATAAGAAGGAGTCATCCACCAACTTGTGAAGGACTTCTGTCAAATTGAAGTCTAAGCCGATGACCCCGACCTCCTTCTTTGCAACGTCTACGATATCCATCGAAGCAAAAGTCTCCTCAGGAATCTCGTGTTTCAATTGATAAGATAGAATATCCGTTAGGGAGATCGTTCCCACAAACTTGCGTTCATCCGTCACTACCGGGATGCGACTATAGCTAATCTGGCTCAACAGCAAGACTGCATGGTCTACATTGTGGGTATCAATCAAGACCGCTAAATTTTTGGCAGGAGTTAAGAACGTCTCTTCCTGCGCCAGCAAGAAACGTTCAAATTCCTTTGCTATCATCTGCTAAACTCCTTTGTCAATTCAGGGTACAATTCATGATCTCGCGTATAATACTCTACCTTGAAGTTCGAATCGGTAATCTCTATCTTGGCATACAAACACTCGCGAATCAGACCACGAGGTTGACTAACGGATCCAGGATTCACAAAGAGGGTTCTTCCTTCCTTCCAAGCATCTGGGATATGAAGGTGGCCGTAAAGACAGATATCTGCTTCCTCCTCTTGGGCCCACAGATCCAATTTTTGAAAACTAAAATTGATCTGGAAGAGATGCCCATGGGTCTGGATGATCCGTGTCGGCCCTAGTTGGGTCACCAAGCGTTCCGGATAGCCATCATAAAAATCCATATTTCCTTGGACAACGTGGATCCCTTCCCAGACAGGATCGTCACTTTTTAATTCAGAATCCCCATTGTGAAAGATCCCATCGACCTGACCTAGGTATTTTTCTTTAATAGCTTCAACAATGGAGCGGTCTCCATGCGAGTCACTCATAACGATGATTGTTTGCTTTGCCATGATGGAAATACCTCCAATAACTTTTTAACAGCTAAAGCACGATGTGATTGTGTATTTTTTTCTTCTAGCGTTAATTCAGCAGCAGCACGGCCCGTTTCCCCAACCAAGAAGAGAGGGTCATATCCAAAGCCATGTTCCCCTTTGGGCTCAAAATTAATATACCCTGGCCAATCTGCTTCCACCACTAGGCTTTCCTTGCCTGGTCTTGCAACCACCAAGGTCGTATGGAACTGGGCCAAACGATCTTTCAAGTCAAAAACCATGGCCAATTCGTGCAACAATTTCGCATTGTTTTCCGCATCTGTCGCACCAACTCCCGCAAAGCGAGCTGACCAAACTCCTGGTAAGCCTCCCAAGATATCCACCTTCAAACCTGAATCATCCGCTAAGACTGTTTTCCCAGTTAGCTCTGCAATCGTTTCAGCTTTTAGGCGGGCATTCTCTTCAAAGGTCATCCCTGTCTCTTCGACTTCTGGAAGCTCTGGGTATTGATTGAGATTTTCCACTTCAAAGCCCAGCTTTTCAAACATATTACGGAATTCTTTGGTTTTTCCTTCATTTCGAGTCGCAATAAGAATCGTATCTTTGACCTTGTCTTGACCCAAGAATGCTTCCACATCCACCCCATCACTTGGCAAATGCAAGTAAAGCAGTTTCCCTTTTTCAACCAAGAGCAAGGCTCCTTGACGCTGTACGATCTCAAAAGCTTTTCCCTTGACTTCATTCAAGATTTCAGTCAAAAAGGTCAGAAAACGAAAGGCTGAACCATAGCGCATCACCGATAGATTGAGAGGGAATCCTTCAGGATCCTTGGCAAAGAGAAGTTCCAGCTGATCTAACAGAGTGGAAGCTTCCGCAGGCACTTGACTAAATTGGTTGTAGTCTGCATCTTCTCCCCATTGGGCAATATACCAATCTTGGGGATCTTTGTATTCAAATAGTTTGTCACTCATAAATTTACATGCTCCACATTCACTGAACGTTCTAGCCATTTTTCGGCAATCGCTGCAAAGCTATTGGCATTTGCAGTGGTATAAAAGCGGTGGGTCTGCTCTAAGAGTTCCCGACTCTTATTGAGCTCAAAATAGTTTAATAAAACGGAAATATCCCGAACACACTCTGCCCCACTATCAATCAATTTGACATCCGGTCCCATCACATTTTGAATAATCGGTTTTAATAGGGGATAATGGGTACATCCCAAGACTAAGGTATCAACCTTTCCAACTAGTGGTTTTAGGGTTTCGTAAACCACCTTTTTGGTCACACTGGATGCCAACTCGTTTGATTCCACTAAAGGAACAAACTTGGGACAAGCTAAACTGCTGACTTCCATGTCTGGTGCTAGACTTTGAATCTTCTCTTTATAAATTCCAGAAGAAACCGTCATCGGTGTCCCAATGACCCCAATTTTTTGATGGGTCGTCGATTTAATGGCTGCAGAAGCTCCGGGCAAAATCACTCCTAAAACAGGAATATCAAGTTTCTCCTTGACTTCTTCCCAAACCACTGCCGTCGCTGTATTACAGGCTAAGACAATCATCTTGACATTTTTGGTCAGAAGGAAGTTCACCATCTGCCAAGTATACTCGCGAATTTGGTCTGCTGGTCTAGGACCATAAGGTGCACGCGCTGAATCTCCAATATAGACGACATCTTCGTGAGGAAGCTGACGGAGCAATTCGCGGACAACAGTTAGGCCCCCTACTCCAGAATCTAAAAAACCAATCGGTCGGTTATCCATATCTCTTCCTTCCAAAAGGAGGGACTAAGAAATTCCTCCAAGCCCCTCTCATTTATTATTGTGAGATTGCCCCACTCTTATTTTTTCTTGTTTTTCGCCATTGCTGATTTTTGTTGGTTCACAATTTGGCGATAGACTTGTTGAACTTTTGCTTCGCTTGGACGTTGGCCGCTCGCACCTAAAAGCGTACGAACTGCTTCAACATTCAAACGTGGGTTTGATGCAAATTCTTTTTCAAATTGACGACGAAGCAAGAACATTCCTGCAACCATCCCACCAAAGAAAGCTAAAATAATCAACAAAATTCCTAAAAAGAGATTCATACAATTTTCTCCGATCCATTATTTTTACATAACTATCATTATATCAGACAATCGCTTATTTTTCAATGTCAAAGCCGTAGAGTGTCGCAAGATAATCTTCTGGTTTTTCTGCTCGACGAATCAAACGGGCCTGCCCATCTTCTTGAAGCAAAACTTCTGCCGAACGCAACTTGGCATTGTACTGATAGCCCATTGAAAATCCATGGGCTCCAGTGTCATGGATCACGAGTAAATCTCCAATCTCCGTCACGGGTAATTCTCTTTGTTTGGCAAATTTATCGTTGTTTTCACAGAGACTTCCCACGACATCGACCACTTCAGTTGGTTCATCTGAACGATCCATATTGGTAATATGGTGATAAGCACCGTACATAGCCGGTCTAAGAAGATTCACAGCTGAAGCATCGACACCCACATAGGTCCGGTAGGTTTTCTTTTTATGCGTCACTCTGGTTACCAAGAGGCCGTGTGAAGCTAGCATAAAGCGACCAAGCTCCGTATAGATTTTCACATGACCAAGTCCTGCCGGTTTGAGAATCGCATCAAAGACGCGGTGTACGCCCTCCCCAATAATGGCAATATCATTTGGTTCCTGCTCTGGCTTGTAATTGACCCCAACTCCACCAGAGAGGTTGATGAAGCCCAAGTGAACACCTGTTTTCTCGACGACTTCCACTGCCAATTCAAAAAGTTGACGCGCCAGCTCTGGATAGTAGTCGTTGGATACTGTATTAGAAGCCAATAAAGCGTGAATTCCAAGCTCTTCCACACCTAGTTCTTTCAACTCGATAAAAGCTTGGATCAATTGTTCCTTGGTCATGCCAAACTTAGCTTCTTCAGGATTGTCCATAATATCGGTTCCCAGTTCAAAAACCCCTCCAGGATTATAGCGGCAAGAAATAACCTTGGGGATGCTAGTCACAGACTTCAAGAAAGCAATGTCTTCATAGGCATCCAGATTGATAGTTGCCCCTAATTCTCTAGCATAGACAAATTCATCAGCTGGCGTGTTGTTAGAAGAAAACATGATCTCTTCTCCACTAAATCCCAGTTTATCCGCCATCAACAATTCGACATAGCTGGCCGTGTCAACTCCACAGCCCTCTTCTTGCAAAATTTTTAGGATCGATGGGTTAGGAGTCGCCTTGATGGCAAAATATTCCTTAAATCCTTCATTCCAAGCAAAAGCTTGATGGAGGGCACGCGCTGTTTCACGAATTCCTGCTTCGTCATAGAGATGGAAAGGGGTCGGAAATTTTTGGGTCAGGCTTTCTAATTGTTCACGGGTTACAAAAGGTGTTTTCATAAGCGCTCATTTCTATACTTTAGTCACTATTAGTATAGCACAAGTCGGAAGACAAAAAAAGCCGAGGCAACTGCCCCAGCTCAATTGCTCTTTGATTAGTCGTTTCTTCCGAAGATACGAAGAAGGCTGATAAAGAGGTTGATAAAGTCAAGATAAAGTTCCAAAGCCATCGCTACTGCCCAACCTGTAGCAGGTTGACCATTTGTTTGATCATAGACATAGCGAATCTTTTGGTTATCCCAAGCTGTCAATCCTGCAAAGAGGAAGACAGAGATAATACTCAAGATATAGTCCATTCCAGAACTTCTCAAGAACATGTTCACAACAGAAGCGATGATCACACCGATCAAGACTCCCATCAAGGCACGTCCCATACCAGACAGGTCTTTTTTCACGACGCGTCCGATAGCTCCCATGACAATAAACATCAAGGCACTGACCAAGAAAGCCTTATAGACAGTTGCTTGCATGTAGCGAGCAATGATAAAGCTCAAGGTAAAGCCATTCAAAGCTGAGTAGATCAAGAAGATCGGAAGAGCAGACGGGCTATTTTTAACAGCCTTCCCACTTGCAACAAAGACCAAGATCAATTCTACAACCACTGCTGCATAGTAAACCATTGGTGCTGTTGTCAAGATTTGAACGAAGAAATCTTGAAAGACTGTCATCATAAGACCAGACACAAGGGCTGAAATCCCAACACCGATCCCAACTAATGAGTAGATTTTGTTATAAAAAGCATTCAATCCACTTTGTTCTTGGATTACTGAATCATTATACATATAAACAAGTTCCTTTCAAATTTGTTTACTATGATTTTAACATTTTTCGATGAAAAAATCTCCTTTTGGCCATCTTTTTACGCCAAGGTTCTGAAGCTTCCTTAACAGCCCAGTATTTATCCACCATCGTCACTACGAAGGATTCTTTGTAGCGAGGCGGGGCAAGGGTAGCTCCCCACATGTGTTTAATAATGATGTCTTCTTCCTTGGCATTGAGATCTGTGATCTTTCGTGCATTTCTCACGGCAATGCGGGGATGGATCCAGGCGTGACTTTTCGTAAACTTGGTCTCGCGCCAATCATAGTAAAAGAGGTCATGCAGGAGGCCACCCCGAGCCGTACTTTTGGCATCCCAACCAAATTTTTTAGCCAGTTTATAACTGGTATAGCTAACATGAATGGAATGCTCCAAACGATTGGAATGAATATGGTGGGGAATGTCAGCTAATTTTTGAACCTTAGGATGCTGGATCAGATGGCCTACATAGGTCATGTATTCTTTGTCACGATGATATTGCATAAGATAACCACCTTTCGTTGATAAGCTCTCCCAATAAGATCTCCATCAACTTCTTCTTACAGGTTAAGTATACTTCTTTTTCTCAAAATTTCCTTAAAGAAAACATCAAAATTCCTGCTGCCACTGCAACATTCAAACTCTCGGCCCGACCTGGCATAGGAATATGAACCAGCTGGTCTGCTTGTGCCGCCATTTCCTGGCTGATGCCATTTCCTTCATTCCCCATAACCAGAATAAACTGATCGGTCTGAGGAAGCTGACGGTAGTCAATGGAAGCTTCTGAAAGCGTCGTTGCGAGAACTGCTAGATGAGAGTGCGCAGCTCGTTCCAATAGTTCTTCTCGATCCAGTTTCCAGATAGGAATATGGAAATGACTGCCCTGCATGGATCGAAGGGTCTTGAGACTGTATAGATCTGCGGAGGCTTTCGAAAGCATGACGCCATCAAAACCTGCTGCATCTGCTGTTCGAATCATAGTCCCAACATTGCCAGGATCCTGTACATCCTCCAAATAGAGGAATCGCCCTTGTAGCTGATCCGGAAGCTCTGGCTGCTCTAGAAGAATCTCTGCGACAATCCCTTGAGGAGTCTTCGAATCTGCCAAGAGGCTTAAAATCTCCGGAGTCACGATAGTGACTTTTTGGATGTCCTCTACCCGGTCTAAATAGGCTTCTAAAACAAAGACCTGCCGAATCTTCGCATGATTTTCTACTGCCTCTTCAAACAGATGCCAGCCTTCAATGAGATAAGAATCTGTCCGGTATTTTTTTTGATGTAATTTTTTAGCATTTTTGATTACATTATTGGATTTAGACGTTATAATATTCATAGAACTATTATAGCACAAAGAAAAAGAAGAAATCATACCTCAGATAGATTTCTTCGAGTCAAGGAGGTCGCACATGCAAAAGGTAAAAATGATTGCCCAAGGACGGGTTCAAGGGGTTGGCTTTCGCTGGGGAGTCTACAGTCTTGCTTTAGAGATCGGTGGGATTACTGGCCGTGTCTGGAATAATGACGACGGAACGGTTGGCATTCTGGCCCAGGCAGAGTCTAGTAGCCAAATGGCCAAATTCATTCAAGAAATTCGCAAAGGTCCTACACCTTTTGCACATGTAACTTATTTAGATGTTACGCTCGCAAACTTTGAAAACTATACAGACTTTAAAATTGCAAATTAAGACTAGAGAACTATTGTGTATTTTAAAAAAAAACAGTAGAATAGAAAGGTAACATTTTAAAAAAGAAGGAACTATTTGTGAAAAAAAATAAACTTGCATTACTTGCATCGATGGGACTAGCTTCGCTTGTCTTCTTATCAGGATGCGTGAGTGTCGATCGGAAAACTGGAAATCCGACTGGATTGATCTGGAATCTTCTTGGCCGTCCAATGGGCGAAGCCATCAAATTCTTTGCCAACAACCTTGGCTTGGGCTTTGGGATAGGGATTATTATCGTCACCTTGATCGTGCGGTTGATCATCTTGCCACTTGGTTTGTACCAATCATGGAAGGCAACCTACCAATCTGAAAAGATGAACTACTTAAAACCTATCCTTGGGCCAATCCAAGAGCGCATGAAGAACGCTAGCACACAAGAAGAAAAGCTATTGGCGCAACAGGAATTAATGGCTGCTCAACGTGAAAATGGAGTTAGCATGTTTGGTGGAGTTGGGTGTTTGCCACTCTTGATCCAAATGCCATTCTTCTCAGCTCTCTTCTTTGCAGCTCAGCACACCAAAGGGGTAGCAGATAGTAGCTTCCTTGGCATTGCTCTCGGCAAACCAAGCTTGCTCTTGACAGCGATCGTAGCAGTTCTTTACTATATCCAAAGTATGCTTTCTCTTCATGGAATTGAAGATGAAACCCAAAAGGAAAGCATGCGCAAAGCATCACTGATGAGTCCGATTATGATCGGTGTCTTCTCATTGATCTCCTCAGCCGGAGTGACTCTTTACTGGGTAGTCGGTGGGGTGATCCAAATTATCCAACAATTTGTCATCAACTACTTGATTCGTCCAAATCTTCGCAAACGAGTCGCTGAGGAATACAAAAACAATCCTCCTAAAGCGACTAGTCACCGCGTGAAAAAAGATGTCACACCTACTGCAACGACACAAATCCAACACAAACCAAAAAACAACCGCAATGCAGGAAAACAACGCAATAGAAAGTAGTACAAACCACTAATTCTAGCGGTATACAGTAGCACTTGAACCCAAGGTTCAAGTGCTTTTTTTGATATCGTTCAGTCAGCAAAGAATTTTCACTCTCACAAAAAGATTAAGAGCACAAAAAAACAAGCCCTCTTGGAGGGCTTGCGTTTTATAGTTACGCTGTTTTTTCTACGTTCAAAATTTTCACTTGGTAGCTTCCAGCTGGTGTCTCAACAGTGACAACGTCACCTGTCTTCTTACCAATCAAAGCGTGACCGATTGGGCTTTCGTTAGAAATCTTTCCTGCAAAGGCATCTGCCCCTGCTGAACCAACGATGCTGTATACTTCTTCATCTGTTTCGCCAACTTCTTGAACTGTAACGGTTTTTCCGATCGCTACTTCGTCTACTGCAACAGCGTCACTATCGACGATTTCTGCATAACGGATTTTTGTTTCCAAGCTAGAGATTTGACCTTCCACAAAAGCTTGTTCATCTTTTGCCGCTTCATACTCAGAGTTTTCTGAGAGGTCACCATATGAACGAGCGATCTTAATCCGTTCCACCACTTCAGGTCGACGGACCAATTTCAATTCTTCTAATTCTTGTTCCAATTTTTCTTTTTCTGCTAGGGTCATTGGGTATGTTTTTTCTGCCATTATTCTTCTCTTTCTATTATTTGAATGAAAAAGCTGTGGACGCGCCACATGCTTTTTCTAGTTTGAACTTGCTTGTGTCAATTTACTATTGACGTGTTCTTCAACATTTTTATTGTGTTCTTCGTATGTCTTAGCGAAGAAAACTTCACCATTTTCGACATTTGCGACAAAATACAAGTAATCGGTCTTACTTGGGTTCACCGCCGCTTCGATCGCTGATACTCCAGGGTTATCCACTGGGCCAGGCATCAAGCCGGTATTCTTATAAATATTATAAGGTGAATCCAGCTCTGTATTGATCGTTGCATCTTCTTTTAAGGTCGTCTTTTGACCAAGTTTCCCTTCTGCATAAAGAATTGCAATATTACTTTGCAAAGGCATGTCTTGGTTCAAGCGGTTATAGAAGACACTCGCGATATCTTTGCGGTCCTGATCCGTCGCCCCTTCTTTTTCAACCAAGGAAGCAAGAGTCAATACTTCGTTTACATTGATGTTCTTGCTCTCAAGTGTTTCATAGTATGGGCTTAAGTTTTGATCCATTGCCGCAAGCATCTGATCGATCATCTCTTTCACTGTGGTATCTTTCCCATAGTTATAAGTTGCTGGGAAGAGATAACCTTCTAAACGGTAGCGAACACCAGAATCCTTACTTGGCAGATTCGCCAAGAGCTTAGGATATTTGGCCACCATCTTCTCAATAAAGGCATCGTCTTGGACAGCCTTCAAGAAATCTTCTTTCTTAAATGGAGTCTTGCCTGCCTTCTTAGTGGAGACATTGGTGGTGATAGCCGTCGCAATCTGATCGATCGTATAACCTTCTGGAATCGTGACCTTTCCAAGAACTGGAGCCTGAGGAGTTTTGGTTCCCTCTTCTTGCAGTTTTTGGATGATGGTTTCTAGATCCATGCTCTTTTGCAAATTGAAATAACCAGATTTGAAATTGCTATAGTTCTTGAACTTGGTATAGTAGTTAAAGAACTGACCATTTTTCACGAGTCCTTTTTTCTCAAGGATCGCGCCAATCTCACGATTACTTGAACCTGCTGGAATCTCAACCGTTACGAATTCTGTTGCATTTTTATCCATCGGCTTGACAGCTGAATGGATATAGGTCACAGCAAAGATCCCTGTAGCCACGATCACAATCAGCAAAAGGCTGACTACTGTCCGCACAATTCGTTTAGCGATTTTATTTTGTTTCTTTTGTTTTTGTTGGCGCTGGTTACGAGAAGAGCGCGATAAGCTTTCCTCTACCGGTTCCTGACTTGGTTCTTTTTTAGCAGGCTTTGTAAGCTCACTCTTTTCTTCCACAGCAGGAGTCGCCTTTACCGGCTCCACTGGTTCTTCTTTGGGAGCCAACGCAGATTCTTCTACTTTTGGAGGTAGTGTTGCTTCTTCCTCCTCTTTCAGTGAAGAAGGGGTTTCAATACTTCGATCAGGTAGATCATACTCTTTTTCGATTTTTAGAAGTTGCTCATTAGCCTCTTCTAAGTCTCTGAGGATCTGCTCTTTGAAGCTTAATAACTTCTCACTGTCTTGTGATTTATCAGTCAAATAATTGACCTCCCTCATCATAATCCTTAATATTATATCTTAAAAGATTTAGAAAAGCAATACAAATCGCTCTTCTTCTTTAAAATACCTATTTAATCAAGTTTTTCATTTTCCCAGACCAGATTGTACCAAACTTCACCCGCATATTGGGATTCTGAGAGACCCTCATTGGTAAATCCTTGCTTTTCATAATAAGGAATCAAATAATCATGACAGGTCAAATTGATCCCTTGGCGATTATCTTTCAACGCAATCTCTTTCATCGCTTCAAGCAAAAGGGTTCCCACTCCAAGTCCTTGAGCTTCTTTAGCAATGGATAGACTCGTAATGGAAATAAAGCCCTTTTCTAACTGACTTAGATCTTCAACCTCTGAAAAAGAGGAATCGATCAAATAGCGCTCCGGTCTAACAGGTCCTTCTAAATAGCCTAAAATCTGACCTTGGCACTCTGCTACAAGAAATGTCGTTTGAATCTTTTCGATGTGATCTTTTAAAATCTCACGCGCAATCGCTTCTTCTTCTGAGAAATTCTCAAGCTCAATACGCTCGATGGCATCCAAATCCTGCAGCTCTGCCTGTCTAATGTGAATCTTTTCTTTCATCATTTACCCCTTCTATCGTTCCCAAACCATATGGACACCTCGATCAGACTCAGCTTCATCTCGAAATCCTTGCTGGGAAAAATAAGATAGTAAGTCTTCTGGGCAATCGATCCAAATGGCTTCCTTTTCCTTTTGAACAGCTAGATCCTTTAAAGCAGCGATCAAAATAGAGCCATAGCCTTGACCTTGAAAGGCTGGTCTCACTGCTAGTCGCAATACAATTAGGTATCCTTTTAAAGGCTGGTCTTCTGTCGCCAACAAGTAAGCCACAGCATCCCCCGCCTGCTCTGCAAGCAAAGAAATGGCTCCCTTCGAACCTAGCGCTTCCTCAAGAGTGGCCTTGTGCTTCTTTTCTTCATTGTCATGAAGTTCTTCTTCTAGCAACAGCAACTGTTCTTGATCAGCTGGGGTGATTGATCGAATCATCATCCTGCTTTCCTCATCTCATACTCCTTCAGTGGACAGATAAATTTGAGTCTGGAACCAATCGATTCCAGACTCAATCATCTCTTATTGTACACTATGTGTCAAACTAGATAATAAACGCTCAAATGAGTATTCATAGGTTTGAATATCTCCTGCTCCCATAAAGACATAGACCGCATTTTCATGGTCAAGAAGAGGAGAAACATTCTCAGCTGTAATAATCGCTGAACGTTTGACAATTTTTGCTTCCAAGTCTTCAACTTTCACATCGCCGTGATCGACTTCCCGTGCAGAACCATAGATCTGTGCCAAGTAAACAGCATCTGCTTGATTCAAGGCTTCAGCAAATTCATCCAACAAGGCAATGGTCCGTGTAAAGGTATGTGGTTGGAAAATCGCCACAATCTCTTTACTTGGGTATTTTTGACGGGCTGCATCCAAGGTTGCAATAATTTCCGTTGGATGGTGCGCAAAGTCATCGATGATCACTGTTCCATTGACTACTTTTTCAGTAAAGCGACGTTTCACTCCAGCAAAGGTCTTCAAATGCTCGCGGACTAAATCTAAATCAAATCCTGCAATGTAAAGCAAACCAATGACTGCTGTGGCATTCATGATGTTGTGGCGACCAAAAGTTGGGATATGGAATTGCCCCAAATCTTCTCCACGGAAATGAACGTTGAAGGTTGAACCAGTCGTTGAACGAAGCAAGTTGCTTGCCACAAAATCGTTCGTCTCCTTATCAAAACCATAGTAATAAATTGGTGCTGATGAGGTAATCCGACGCAATTCTTTGTCTTCTCCGTAGATGAAGAGGCCTTTGCTGATTTGTTTGGCATAATCGTTAAAAGCATTAAAGACATCTTCCAAGCTCGTGAAATAGTCTGGATGGTCGAAGTCAATATTGGTGATGATGCTGTATTCAGGATGGTAAGGCATAAAGTGGCGTTCATACTCATCTGATTCAAAGACAAAGTATTTGGCTGCTGCAGAGCCACGACCTGTCCCGTCACCAATCAAATAACTGGTGTCAGTGATATTTGATAAGACGTGAGAAAGCATCCCTGTTGTCGAGGTTTTTCCGTGTGCTCCGGCAACCCCCATGCTGACGAAGTCACGCATAAATTCACCAAGGAATTCATGGTAGCGTTTATAAGTTAGGCCATGCTCATCTGCATAAGCAATTTCCACATTGTTATCTGGACGGAAAGCATTCCCGGCAATGAGGATCTTGTCGCCTTCCAAATTTTTCACATCAAATGGATAAATTTGAATTCCTGCTTGTTCCAAGCCACGTTGCGTAAAGTAATACTTCTCAACATCTGACCCTTGAACCGTATGTCCCATTTGGTGAAGCATGAGGGCTAAAGCACTCATCCCTGCTCCTTTAATTCCAATAAAATGGTATGTATTAGACATGTTTTCTCCTTATTCTTGATCTAGATGGGTTAAATCCAATTCTTGTTTGATTGGCTGTGGTTTCAACTTGTGCTGATCTTTATTGTATATTTGGCTAGTCTTTAAGAAATCATAATTGTTTTTCTTTTCAGTCGGTTCTGCCACTTCTGGTTCTCCTGCAGATTCGAACTCTGCAAGGATCAACTGATCTTGTCGTAATCGTTTGCTATATTTCAATAATTCACCCGGATTTTCCTTTTGGAAGGGAGCCGTTGGCTGACCAGGTTTTCGTTCAGAAATAAATGGTTTTTTCCGTTTACTTGTAGTAGCTGCTGGATCCGTTGTCAGATAGGGAGCTGTGCGTTTCTTTTTCAGATCTTCACGAGCGCGCTCTCTCGCTTCCTCTGCATAACGATTGGCTGGGCTTTTTTTATCAATCGGCTCTTTAAAATCAGGTTTTCTTACTGGCCGTCTTTTCGGTAGGGGCTCTTCTAATGGTTGGTGGTAAGGATGCTTAGGTTTGGTATTTTCAGCAATCGGTTGCCATTCCAAATAATTTTTATCCACATAGTCGCCTGTAATGTTACTAATCAAGTCTGTTTCATCATACAGGTTCATGTGGGGCATCTCTGTTAACATCAACTCATTATCCCCTACTTGAGGAAAATATTTTTCTGTCATGCTTTCTTCCTTTCGACACTCCATTAATTATAAACTATTCACAGAATTTTTCAAGCTATTCTGACTGAATTCCAAGAATCTCACGAATTTCCTCAACCGATAAACTAGATCGTGTTTCCGTTCCGTCTAAAATCGTTGAGACCAAGTGTCTTTTGGAAGCTTGTAGTTCTTGGATTTTTTCTTCGATCGTACCACGAGTAATCATACGATAAACTTCGACATTTTGTTCCTGTCCCATTCGATGGGCACGTCCAATAGCCTGGTCTTCCACTGCAGGATTCCACCACAAATCGACTAAGATGACCGTATCGGCACCAGTGAGGTTCAATCCAACCCCTCCAGCCTTCAGAGAAATGAGAAAAGCATGGCGCTCACCTGCATTAAAAGCATTGGTCATTTCTTGTCGATCTTTAGCGGGAGTAGAACCTGTGATTTTAAAGGAGGTCATGCCAAGCTGGTCAATCTCCTGCTCTAGGATATCCAGCATGCCTCTAAATTGAGAGAAGATCAAAACCCGGTGTTCGCCATCCTTGATTTGACCCAAAAGATCTCGAAGGCTCTCCAATTTCCCACTATCTCCCTGATAGTCTTCCATAAAGAGGGCGGGGGTATCACAGATTTGGCGAAGACGCATGAGTCCAGAGAGAATCTCCACCTTGCTTCGATTTAGTTCTTCCTCACTAGAGGTTCGAACTCGATCTTGAATTTGTTTTAATTGAGCCAAATAGATCGTTTTTTGACTTTCATCCAACTCATTGTGATAGGTTGTTTCAATTAAGTCCGGTAATTCTTGGAGCACTTCATCTTTTTTCCGTCTCATGACGAAAGGTTTGACAAAGCGCGCAATGGTCTCAGGACTCAATTTTTGAAATTCTCTTTTAGCTGGGAAGAGCCCTGGAAGGACAATTTGGAAAATAGACCAGAGTTCACCCACATGGTTTTCAATCGGTGTCCCAGATAAGGCAAACACATGCGGAACCTCAAAGCCACGTAAATGTTGGGCAATCTTGGTTTGGGCATTTTTCATGACCTGGGCTTCATCTAGAATCAAGTACTCATACTGATTCTTCTGGTATTCCTCCACATCTTGACGGAAAGACGCGTAACTAGTGATAACTACCTGTGGATTGGTTGCGATGAGTTCATCTCGGTGCTGCTTGAGACCATAGACGACTACCACTTCCATCTGAGGAGCGAATTTTGAAAATTCTTGTTTCCAATTGTAGATGAGACTAGATGGAGCTAGAATCAAGATTTTAGTTTCTTTTTTTGCGACACTGGTCAAGAAGGAAATAGTCTGCAGGGTTTTCCCAAGCCCCATATCATCCGCTAAAATACCACCAAAACCATAATGATTTAACATGGAGAACCATTTAACCCCTGTTTCTTGGTAATCCCTTAGGGTCGCTTGGATTGTCATCTGAGGGAGTTGGAAGTCTTCTGGATGAGTCAAATCATGAGCTAAATTTCGAAAGTCTTCTGAAAAATGAACATTGTCTTGATCTGCCAACAAATCAGATAGCTGATAAGCGGCAATCCGGCGGGCTTGTAGTTTCCCACCCTTGCTCATTTTCGCCCGCAGATCTGCTAAGGCTCGACTGATCTTCTTGGTTTCTTCATCAAAGACAAGAACTTTCCCTGTATGGCTGACAAAATAGTCTTTTTGCCCTACTAGAGCTTTGAGGACCTGGTCCACTTCGGCTGGATCCACACTTTCAAAGTCAAAACCGATCTCCAGTAGACTGCCATTGGTTTTAACATCAATTTTTGGACGCTCCACTTGATAAAGATCTAAAAGGCTATCAGAGAGGGTAACCTCTCCTAAGGCTTCAAAAGTCGGGATCTGTTGGTGAAAGAATGGATAGATTTGCTCACTTGATAAAGGACTTCTTTGGGAAGAAAAATCATCCGTAAAACCTGCTGCTAGCATGGTTGAAAAGACTTCTTGCTCCTTATCGAAATCACTAGAATAAGGAAGATTGAGAAGTTCCTCACGCGTGGTCACCACACGATCCTGGTATTGAAAGACAACATCCAGTAATACAGTCTGATCCTGTGCTAGATCAAAATGAAATTCCGGAGTGAAATCGTGGATTAAAAAGCTGGTCGGGGCTGTTATTTGTCCCAGTTTTTTGAACTCTTTTAAACTATAGGAAAGCTTTGTTTGGTCCGTTGGATCAAAATGCAGGCGTTTTTTGCGATCCTGATCCATTGGAAGATCTTGGATCGCCTTCCATAAGGTCCGCTGTTGGGGCGTCAGGTGATAGAAGACACCATTTCGAAACAGGTAAACAGCAGACTCGACAACCTTCACTTGTGGCTCAGTAATGATCAATTCGTAAAAATCACCATGGTCTTCCACCTGAAAATGAAAGAGATCTTCCTCCCCATGGACATCCTGAAAATAGACTTCAGAAAAATCATACAAGCTATATTGCAAGAGGAAGGAATCCAAATTCATTAGTAATTCTACAGCTTCTTCAAATAGAGTCGGTGGAAAATAAAGATGGCGCCCAGCATTGGGAAAGAAATCTTGCTCTTTTGATCCACTATCTGTGACCAAGCCTTGTAGGAAATTGATCACATCCTGACTAGGTCCATCAAATTCTAAGTAAGAAATAGGTTCATAGTAACTTTTGCCAATTGCAAAGTGGCCTTCTTTCTGAAGGGTCTGCAAAAAAGCTAGCACATCTCTGATCACATAAGAACGCTCGTCTGGCAAGCGACGAATGCGAAGGGTCCACAAGAATTGACCAGAGTATTCATCCTCCTGCCCAACTGTCGATAAGACATAGCGTGTTTCTTTTTTTTCGATTTTTGGAAGGACCTGGTCTAAAAACAAACTTCCAAAAGAAACCTTCTCCTGCGTTTCTTCAGTCGCCGTGGCGTCTTCTTCAAGACTTGCAAGAGCTGCTTTCCCACTGTCATCATTCTTCAAGAAAGCTTCTACAGCTGCCAGATGCGTACAGAATTTTTTCTTTTGAAAGAAAGCACAGCTACAAAAAACAGCATCGTCGTCTAAACTGTACCGCAAGCTTTCTTCTTCCACCCGAAAATACAGGTATTTTTCTTTTACTTCCTGAAGGGAAACTTTCCCAGCTTCATAGAGAAGGCTCCCTTGTGAACGAACCTTCCCAGGAATTAATTTTGCCATGTTTACCACCTTAGATTAATCCCTTTATTATACCATATTTAAGATAAAATTAGAAAAAATAGTTATCATCTTGAAAGGATTTTAGCCCGTTTTTTACCTGATTTCGTAACACTCTCAGTTCAAACAGCTATCCCTAATATCTATCTGTTAACTGTTTGATCAAATAGCTAAACAAAGGGAATAGCAAAATCCCGATTGCTCATAGAGAAAAGAAAAAATACGACCTATTTTTTAATAAATCCCCAACAATAGGATCAAGAGCTCCAAGCTTACGATCGAACCGAGAAACAAGAGATACAGATAGATTTTAAATAATAAGTACACAAACCTAAAGCTCTCATGATCTTCATGAGTTTACTCTTCTCAACCTTAAAAAAAGCTAAGGAATAAAGCATATCCGGACTATGATACTACGCATCTGACTATCCTCCACTTCATTTTACCAGCTTATTAAAAAAAGCAACGCTTATGCGCTACTTTTAGTTGTTTTCATAGTTGGAAGAATGAGCATTTTATCATTTGAAATATCCTTCTCCACTTTGATCCATTTGTCTCGTATTCCCTACTTCCGTTTTCGCGCAATCAAATGGATTGGAGTTCCTTCAAAAACAAAGGCCTTGCGAATTTGGTTCTCCAAGAAACGGAGGTATGAGAAGTGCATCAGTTCTTCTTCGTTAACAAAGACCACAAAAGTTGGCGGCTTGGTTGCCACTTGTGTCGCATAGAAGATCTTGAGGCGTTTTCCTTTGTCGGTCGGCGTTGGATTAATGGCAATGGCATCCATAATCACATCGTTCAAGACAGCTGAAGGAATCCGCGTATTTTGACTCTCACTGATCTGTTTAATCATCTCTGGCAACTTGTGCAAGCGTTGTTTAGTTAGGGCAGAAACAAAGACAATCGGCGCATAAGAAAGGTATTGGAATTGATCGCGAATGTCATCTTCCCACTGCTTCATGGTATGGTTGTCTTTTTCAATAGTATCCCATTTGTTGACAACAATGATCATACCTTTACCAGCTTCGTGAGCAAAGCCAGCGATCCGCTTGTCATACTCCCGAATTCCTTCTTCGGCATTAATGACCATCAAAACCACATCTGAACGGTCGATGGCACGCATGGCACGCATGACAGAATATTTCTCAGTGTTTTCATAGATTTTACCAGATTTGCGCATACCAGCTGTATCGATCATGGTAAATTCTTGGCCATCTGCATCGGTAAAATGGGTATCGATGGCATCCCGTGTAGTTCCAGCAACAGGGCTTGCGATGACCCGGTCTTCTCCAAGGATCGCATTGATCAAGCTTGATTTCCCAACATTTGGGCGACCAATCAAGCTAAATTTGATGATATCTGGATTTTCTTCTTCTGTTTCATTCGGAAGATTTTCAATAATGGCATCGAGCACATCCCCAGTTCCGATCCCGTGGACAGAGGATACCGGTAGTGGCTCACCCAGTCCTAAGGCATAAAAGTCATAGATATCATTGCGCATCTCTGGGTTATCCACCTTGTTGACTGCAAGAATCACCGGTTTATGGGTCTTATACAAGATACGAGTGACATATTCATCCGCATCGGTGATCCCTTCTTTTCCAGAAACAACAAAGACGATCACATCTGCTTCGTCCATGGCAATTTCTGCCTGATGCTTAATTTGCTCCATAAATGGGGCATCTACGTCATCAATTCCCCCCGTATCGATGATACTAAATTTTCGATTCAACCACTCAGCTGTTGCATAAATGCGGTCACGAGTGACTCCTTCTACATCCTCAACGATGGAAATCCGCTCACCGGCAATCCGGTTAAAGAGCGTCGATTTTCCGACATTGGGACGGCCTACAATCGCAATAGTTGGTAGGGCCATGATTTCCTCTTTTCTAATGAAAGGCGAGACTTCGGTTCAAGAACGCCTCTCTTCATTTCATAATAGTTTGTGTTTTTCTAGTAGTTTTTTGGTCTCTTCTTGTTCAGGTTGACCAAATTGAGCTGCAAGGCGCTCGCTCCAGCTATCGGTTGCACGCGCTCCAGCGTAATCTGCCTGAACCTTGTCATAGGCAGTCACAACTGATAGGTCTTGTTCTTGGTATTCTTCTTCAAAAGCAACCTGTTCCAATGGCAAACGTGGTTTCACTGCATGCTGCTGATTAGGTACTCCGAGAGCAATCCCAAAAACAGGATAGGTATAGTCTGGCAGACGGAAGAGTTCTGCGACTTCTTCTGAACAGTAGCGCAACATGCCGATAATCACTCCACCATAGCCGAGACTTTCAGCTGCCAATAGCGTATTTTGAGCTGCTAGAGCCGCATCCACTGAGGTGATCAGTAAGTTGTCCACCCCTTCAGGATGGAAATCCTGCTCATGAAGTTTGACAGCTTTTTCAGCACGGTTTAAATCCCCAACAAAGAGGAGAAAGACGGCTGATTGGCGAATTGCTTCTTGAGGAAGAAAGTCGTAAAGAGCTTCTTTCTTTTCCTTGCTTTTGACCACAATCACAGAATAAGACTGAAAGTTTTTCCAACTTGATGCCATCTGCCCAGCTGATAAAATTTCCTTGAGGTCAGCTTCTTTGATGGCTTCTTCCTTAAAACGGCGAACAGAAAAATGAGATTTCATTAAACGGATGGTTTCATTCATCGGCGATTGACTCCTTCCAGATGGATTTCCTTGGCTAAAAATTTTACGCGCTCCATAACACGTTTGGCCTGCCAGGTTTCATCTCCATTACGCGAAGCTGCAAAATGACGTTCCAACTCTTCAAAATTAAAGTTAGAAGTAAAGAAGGTTGGGAGATTTTCCTGCATTCGGTGCTGCAAAATCACCTGTAAGATTTCATCTCGCACCCAGGCTGACATCTGTTCCGCACCGATATCATCGAGAATTAAAATTTCGGCTTTTTTCACCTGATCGACGGTTTCTTTGACCAAGCCTGAACTGATGGCATTTTTGACATCGATCGCAAAACTTGGGAAATGTAGTAGAGTGGTAGAGGCCTGACGTTTTTCGGATAAATCATGAGCCAAGGCTGCCATCATGTAGCTCTTTCCTACTCCAAAATCACCATAGAGGTAGATCCCCTTTTGATATTCCGGATAGTTGGCCACAAAATTAGCTAATTCCTCAAAGGCCACAAATCTTCCCTTATCGTCGAGCTCTACCTTGGCTAGACTCGCTTCTTTCAAGGTTGAAGGGAGATTGATCAAGTTGAGACGTTGGTTGATCGCAGCTCGTTTTTGGGCTTCGACTAACTCTGGCGTTTCCTCATAAGCGACATCCGCATAGCCTTCATTCATGGTGAGGATGGGCTTATAACCTTTGGCTATATAATCCGGATCTCCCAATAAGAAACGGTTGCGTTCACTAATGTATTGATTAAATTTTGAAATACTCCGTCGAATTTCTTGTTCAGACAAAGACTGGTCCTTGATAAAGGCAGCCACTTCTTGGTCTGCCAAGATCTGTGCGACCAAATCCTCATAGTTAAATTGACGCACACGGTTCATGTGAGACATGGTTTGACCTACACTTTCCATCTACTCACCTCCTTGATTCAGTTTTTCTAACAGGCGTTGTTTCTCTTTAGCAAGATCCACCTTTTCTGCTTGACTGGTTTGATTTTGATAGTTTGGTTGGCTCCACTTGGGAACATTGCTGTGCTTGCTCTTGGCTGATGTAGGACTCGTTCCCTTGTTTCCTTGAGCCTTAGCTTGTTCCTGGCGTTCTCGAACTTTTAAAATCGCTAGTTCTGCACTGTTGACCCCTTGATAAGAAAAATCATTTCCTACCTTCAAAGCATACTTTTCATTGAGATTAGCAGACTGGGTCTTATTAAAGGTCAACAATAAGATGATATTGATCACCTCATCTAATAAGCCTAGATCAGCTAACTTGGATAAAGTCTTGCGTTCGCTCTGCGTAATGGTCGCATTGCGCGCCTTCTTAATCTCCGCTAGAAATTGTAGGCTGGATTTTGCCTTAGCTTCCCTCAGAATGGTTTCTTCCTGACGGCTATAGGACATGCGGGGTTGCTCCTGGCTCGCCTGAGCCAACTTTTGCTTCATTCTCTTTGGAGAGACAATCCGGTCTACTGCTGTTTCTTTCGCCAGGAGATAGGTTTCATACCAGGTCCATTGTTGCTCTTCTGCGATGGCAAAGAGGGCTAGGGTTGCTTCTCCTTCATCCGCAAAACGAAGTCCATCACGCCCCATCATTCGCTTAAACATCTCCATATCAAACTGCTGTTTCTTACTTGGAAGAACAGTCACCTCACCAGCATCTAGTCCAAATACTTGAGAGAAGGACACTTGCCGTCTAGTTCCTAAAGAGCGTGCTGGAAGCAGATCCTCCACCGCCTTTTCCCCAATCTTTTTTTCCAGTAAGCGTTTAAAAACAGCATTTGAAAAAAAGGATTCTGCCTCAAGAGGGGCATGTAATTGAATGGTGATCCCAACTTCTTCCTCATAGAGATCGATCAAACCCATGGCAATTAAACGATCAAAGGCAAGTAGCAATTGTGGAAATCCTATATTCAAATGATTGAGGATTTGCGCAAGTAAATATTGGTTTTCACCCTGATCATAAGAGGCGAGCAGATAACGATAAACTGCTACTGTTTCCGTCTCTAAAATAGGCAGGTAATACTGCTCCAATGCAGCCCCTGCCGGTGGAAGAAGATTATTTTTTAAAAATGCGAAAGGCGTATTGGGCTTCATCTATTTTTCCTTTTTCTTCTTGGTTCCCTTCGTGATTTGTTTCAAGAGGGTCTCTAATTCACCGACATCCTTGAAACTCCGGTAAACACTAGCAAAACGGACATAGGTGATCTCATCCAAATCCGCTAACTCATCCATAACCAAAGAACCAATATACTCACTGTTGATTTCATTATCACTTTGGCTGCGAACCTTTTGCTCGATCCGATTCACAATTTCTTCGATTTCATCACTAGAAACAGGCCGTTTTTGAGCTGAGCGAATAATACCATTAAAGATTTTATCACGAGAAAATTGCTCGCGTGTCCCATCCTTTTTGACAACCACTAGGGTCCGCTCTTCCACTCGCTCGTAGGTAGTAAAGCGATAATGGCACTCTTCGCATTCCCTGCGACGACGGATGGTGTTCCCATCTTCAGCTTGTCGACTATCCACCACACTAGACTTACTTCCACCACATTTTGGACAACGCATTTGCTACCTCCTTAAACTGTTTTAACACTTCATTTTACCATAAATTGAATCGTAAAGAAAGCAGAAGAACAGGAGAATCCCCTATGCTTGCCCCTCATTGATCCATAAAAAAGAGTCGAAGGACGATTGAATAAAATCGTTTTCCTTTCGACTCTCCATTTATATTAAAGTGATAATTCAGCTTCTAAGCCATAGTGATCACTGACATGGGGTTTGTTTTGATCATCAAAAATGACATGTAGACGCTGGATGTCCCATTCTGGACTTGCAAAGACGTAATCGATTCGCAATGGAACTTGATTATCCGTCCAGCCATCGATTCCAGGACCTACAGTATAAGTCCCCTTTGTTTCTTTGGCTTCGATAAAACTATCTTGAAGTTTTAGCGAACTGGATAGAATCGTTTCATACCCTTCTTGACCAGCAGGATTATTGAAATCACCAGCTAGAATAAAAGGTTTGCCTACTTGGCTGAAGTAGTTCTCAATGCGTGGCCACTCAAATTGGAAACCTTTGTCCCACCAAGAAAGATGGACGCTGGCAACAGCAATCTCTTTGCCATCTACACTTGTATGGGCAACGGCTACTCGACGAGTATGGTAGTCCGTTGGATCATCCATATTGGATACCAAAATCTCATCCGCCTTCAAGGGTTGACGCGAAAGAACGGCCACACCCTCATTGAGGTGATCATATCCAATATGGTTGTAGACCCAAGTCCAATAATAGTGGAGTCCATGAGCAGCTAACTCTTCTACCAATACGCGAACAAAGTGATCCTTGTGAATCGCTACAGATGATGGCAAAGCTTGATAATACTCATCTGTTTCGACTGTTTCTGAGGCCATTTCTTGATTGACCTCTTGGAAACAGATCACATCATATTGCGCTTCTAAAATTTGTTCCTTGAGGGTTTCAAATTTTTGCTGAGCATTCTCTTCCATCC
The DNA here is from genome assembly GCF_000507765.1 of Streptococcus parasanguinis CC87K. Lineage (GTDB taxonomy): Bacteria > Bacillota > Bacilli > Lactobacillales > Streptococcaceae > Streptococcus > Streptococcus parasanguinis_J. Next base: position 1,080,833 of record NZ_KI669401.1, read on the forward strand.
AACTATGGGAATTTAATGTTAAAAATTTCATCCCCTGATTTCTCCTTCTCTCCAAATCAAGAAACGGCAAGAGGCCGGGTGCACTGCCCCAACCTCATTTTCTTTGCCGATGTCTTTTATAATTCTACTGTTGCAACTGGCGCATTTGCTGCCAATTTACCAGTATGTTCGACATTAACGGATTTAATCGCATCTGCATTTGTAAAGACAACAATTGTTGAAGTTTCACGACCAGCTTCACGGATCGCATCAAGGTCTGCTTCTACCAAGAGGTCTCCAGCAGCCACTGTTTGACCTTCAGAAACTTTAACCTCAAATGGTTTTCCTTCAAGACTAACAGTATCTAGACCGATGTGAACCAAGACTTCCAAACCATTATCTGTTACCAAACCAAGGGCATGTTTGGTTGGGAAGACGCTGGTCACTTTACCAGCAACTGGTGAAACGATGTGGCCATTTTCAGGCTCAACCGCAAATCCGTCACCCATCATTTTTTGTGAGAATACAGGATCTTTCACATCTTCGATGTTGATCACTTCACCATCTGCAACAGAGTGCACTTCATCAGTTACCCCTTTAAAGGTTGCTTCAGCCTTTTGAACTGCTGTCATTTGGCTAGGAAGTGTTTCAGGAATAACTTCACCTGAATCAAGAACGTCTTGGATATCAGATTTCAATACGTCAGCTTTAGGTCCGTAGATCGCTTGGACACCTTGTCCTTTCATGACAAGACCCATAGCGCCTTCAGCTTTCCATTGTTCTTCTGTTCCGACTTTTTCAGCGTCCTTAACGGTTACACGAAGACGAGTCATACATGCGTCAACGTCTACGATATTGGCACGTCCACCAAGAAGGTTGATAATGTTAATGACTTGTGAGCTTGCTGAGCTTGTAGCTGCACCTGCTGCTGCACCATCTCCTGCAGGGGCATCATCATTTTGTTCATAGTTACCGTTACGTCCTGGAGTTGCATAATGGAATTTCTTAATCATGAAGTTAGCAATGAAGTACATGATAAAGGCAAAGAGGACTGTTACCCATACAAAGTTAAAGATATCTAATGCCAAACCAGCATTGATGGCCATTGGGGTACGTGTCAAGAATTCGATTGAACCGAATGAGTGAACACGAAGGTGAACCAAGTCAGCCATTGCAAAGGCAGCCCCTTGAACAAGAGCATAGATGATGTACAATGGTGTAGCAATAAACATGAACATGTATTCAATTGGTTCTGTTACACCTGTCAAGAATGTTGCAAGGGCAGTTGCAAAAAGCATCCCTTTGTATTTTTCTTTTTTATCTGGATCCACATTGCGGTAGATAGCCACCACAATCCCCATCAAAATACCAAATGATCCGATCATTTGACCAACTTTGAAACGAGCTGGTGTGTATGCATGAAGCAAGTGTTGGTATTGGCTAGGATCAGCTTTCTTCAAGTTAACAAGGTCTGTTACCCAAGCCAACCAAAGTGGATCTTGTCCAAATACAGTTGTTCCTTTGGCAGCACCTGTAAGAACTTGGTAGCTACCACCCAATTGAGTATAGTTGATTGGAATGGTCAACATGTGGTGAAGACCAAATGGCAAGAGAAGACGTTCCAAGGTACCAAACAAGAATGGTGCCAATACTGGAGCTGTTGATTGTGAGTTGGCGATCCAAACACCAAATCCATTAATTCCTGATTGAACTACTGGCCACAAGGCTGACAGAACCAAGGCTGTTAGAGCTGAACGAACGATAACAACGAATGGTACAAAGCGTTTCCCGTTGAAGAAAGAAAGGGCTTCTGGGAGTTTACGGTAGTTGTAGTATTTATTGAAGGCAGTTGCTCCAACGAAACCTGAGATAATCCCTACAAATACCCCCATATTAAGAGCTGGAGCTTCAAGAACACTGATAAAGTAGTCCGCAACTTTAATTGATCCACCGAAGATTGTGTGAACCGTAGCAGCCTTATCAGCTAACATTGCAGATGTCACTCCGAAAACTGCACCGGTAATACGGTTAATCAAGATGAAAGAGAGACCAGCTGCAAAGGCACCCCCTGCACGTTCTTTGGCCCAGCTACCACCGATAGCAAGGGCAAAGAGGATGTGAAGGTTTCCGATAACCCCCCAACCGATTTGTTCGAGAATTCCACCTGTAATAACAAGTGGAGATAAATTCGGGTTGATCATAGGGATAGATTTCCCGATTGAAATCATCAACCCAGCCGCTGGCATGACAGCGATAACGACCATCAAGGCCTTACCGAACTTCTGCCAGAATTCAAAGCTAAATAAACTTTTGAATGATCCTTTGTTCATCATTCAACCTCCTTATATTGTTTAAGGCTTTGTTTTAAGAAAACGTTTGCGCTTAATTTGTTTCTAGTATACCATATTTTAAAAATTTGTAAAGCCTTACATTCATTTTTTTCTCCAAATTTTATCTTTTTTTATCTTTTTTAAGCCATATTCTTTTTAAAACTCATTCTTTTTCGATGCAAACGTTTCCCTTGAAGTATAAAAACATTCGAACCCTCTAAGGGTTCGAATGTTTTATTCTAATGCGTCTTGCATGGCATAGCCAATCCCACGAACGGTCTTAATATAGCTTTTTTGACCTGGTAGATCAATTTTCCCACGAAGATACCGGATATAGACGTCCACAATATTAGTCTCACCTGTACTCTCGTACTTCCAGACACTTTCCAATAACTGATCTCGTGTCACCACTCCCTTGCTCCCCATCAGAGTCGCTAAGAGATCATATTCTCTGCGGGTTAAACTAATCATGTCTTTCCCACGATAGACGGTATGGTGTTCCACATCAATGCGCAAATTGCGGTATGATGTTGGGATTTTCATCTGACTACAATGTTGGTCAATATAATCACGTCCTCTAAAAATGGCTGTGATCTTATCTACCAAATCGCTGATAATAAAGGGTTTGACCATATAGGAAACGGCAAAGCGCTGAATACTCTCTTTGTGCTCAGCAATTTTTTCGCGGCTATCCAAAACAATCAAAACAGAAGCTGGGCGAATCCGACTGATTTCCTCTGCGAATGTTTCACCAGACATATCTGACAGATCGTAATTAAACAAGATCAGATCATATTTGGTCGCAGCAATCAAAGCCAGACCCGCTTTTCCATCCTCGACCACATCAACTTGATACCCCTCTTTTTGAAGTTCCAAATCAATGAAGCGAGCGATTTGCTTCTCATTTTCTACTAGTAGAACTCGTTTGACCATAGAGCAAGATTATTTTTCGTCGTACCAAGAATAGTGGAAGGTACCTTCTTTGTCTTTACGTTGGTATGTGTGAGCACCAAAGTAGTCACGTTGTGCTTGGATCAAGTTCGCTGGAAGATCCGCTGAACGGTAGCTATCGAAGTAAGTGATGGCTGCTGAGAAGGTTGGTACAGGTACACCTGCTTGAACAGCAAGAGCTACGATATCCCGAACTGATTGTTGGTACTTAGCAGTGACATCTAAGAAGTACTCATCCAAAAGAAGGTTAGCAAGGTCTGCATCACGGTTGTATGCATCTGTGATCTTTTGCAAGAAACGAGAACGGATGATACAGCCATCGCGCCAGATAGATGCGATGTCCGCAAATGGCAAGTTCCAGTTGTTTTCTTTAGAAGCTACACGCAATTGCGCAAATCCTTGTGCGTATGAGATGATTTTTGAGAAGTAAAGGGCTTGACGGATTTTTTCAATCAATTCAGCCTTATCTCCTTCAAATTTGAAAGCAGCTGGTTTTGGAAGCACCTTGCTAGCGTGTACACGTTCTTCTTTATATGTAGAGATGTAACGTGCAAATACTGACTCAGTGATGAGTGACAATGGCACACCAAGGTCAAGAGCTGATTGGCTCGTCCATTTACCAGTTCCCTTGTTTCCTGCAGCATCCAAGATGTAGTCTACGATAGGTCCATCTTGACCTTCGTCGTCTTTGCGTCCAAGGATATCCGCAGTGATTTCGATCAAGTAGCTGTCCAATTCACCCTTGTTCCATTCAGTGAAGATTTCAGCCATGTCTTCTGCAGAAAGTCCAAGCAAGTGTTGCATGAGGTCATAGCTTTCCGCGATCAATTGCATATCGCCATACTCGATCCCGTTGTGGACCATTTTTACATAGTGACCAGCTCCATCAGGACCGATGTAAGTGACACATGGTTTTCCATCTTCAGGCGCTTTTGCAGAGATTTCTTCAAGAACATCTGCTACCAATTCATAAGCTTCTTTTTGTCCACCAGGCATGATAGAAGGACCTTCAAGGGCACCTTTTTCACCACCAGAAACTCCTGTACCGATAAAGTTGATACCAGAGTTTGCCAACTCTTCGTTCCGACGGATGGTATCTTTGTAGAAAGTATTTCCTCCGTCAATCAAAATATCGCCTTTATCCAAATGTGGAAGAAGGGCTTGGATGGTTGCATCTGTACCAGGTCCTGCTTGAACCATGAGCATGATACGGCGTGGTTTTTCGATAGAGTTTACGAAGCTTTCGATATCATAGCTTGGCACAAAGTTCTTATCAGGATGGCAAGCAACAACATCTTCTGTTTTTTCTTTACTACGGTTAAAAATGGCAACTGTATAGCCACGAGATTCAATATTAAGGGCAAGGTTACGACCCATTACGGCCATACCGACAACACCAAAGTTTGCTTTAGTCATGTGACACTCCTCTTTATAGTTTGCCTATATTCTATCATTTTTTGACATCAAATGAAAGCAGAAAATAGCTTCCCACTTCTCCAAGAGCGAGAAGAGCATGCAAGTCATTTGATCTTAAAAACAAAAGTGCCCGAGAAACAGTTCTCAGACACTTTCTGTTGATCGTATTAATCTTCTTTTGAAGCTAATTCATCCGCTTCAATGACCGGTTGTTCTCCTTCTTTGAGTTTGTTGACCGTCATATTGACCCCAAGAGCTCCTGCTAGCAATTGACGAATATCAAATCCAGCTCCTTGAGAGACTTGGTCGATACTTTGCATAATATCGCCCACCATCTTAGAAGCATTGCCTTCGCCATACATGGTGATTTTATCCACCTTGGTCAATGGCTCAGCGACAGCACGCGCAATTTCAGGCAATTTGTCGACCACCATTTCAGTAATGGCTGCTTCTTGCATTTTCTTCATCGCTTCGGCCTTTTGGTCCAAACCTTTGGCTTCAGCTTCCAGTTTCAAGCGAATGGCTTCAGCCTCAGCACGACCTTTGGCTTCAATAGCTTCGGCCTCTTGCAATTGGGCAAATTTCTCAGCTTCGGCTTGAGCTTTTCGAGCTTCGGCTTCTTTTTGTGTTTCGAAGAGTTCTGCTTCCGCCTTGCGTTGGCGTTCGATCAATTCTGCTTCTGCAGCTTGTTGACGCGCATATTTTTCAGCTTCAGCTTGTTTGCGGATGTTGGCATCCAATTCTTGCTCACGAACCTTAACTTCGCGCTCTTTGACTTCCGCTTCTTTTTCCTGTTTCATGATATTGGCTTCGGCTGCCACGCGCTCTTGTTCACGACGTTGCACTTCTGCCTCAATCCCTTTAGCGGCATCTGCTTTTGCTTGGGCAATATCTGCTTCTTGCTTGAGGGCTGCTTGTTTGAGTTTTAATTCGTTTTGTTTTTGCGCAATTTCAAGATCGGCAGCGACGCGTTTGTCGTTGGCCAATTTATCTTGTTCTGCTTCAACTTCCTTGCGTTCGCGTTCTGCTTTGGCTTTGGCAATCAAGGCATCTTTCTTAATGGTTTCAACATTTTCAATCCCGAGGTTATCGATGACTCCCCCTTCATCAGAGAAGGATTGAACCGTAAAGGCGATGACTTCTAGACCCATTTTAGCCAAGTCTGGCGCTACGTTGTCTTGCACTTTTGAGGCAAACTCTTGACGGTCATTGACCATCTTACGGAGTTCCATCTGACCGATCACTTCCCGCAGGTTTCCTTCCAAGACATCTTGGACAGAGTTGGAAATATCTGTCGTATTCCAGTTCAAGAAGTTTTCTGCAGCCCGGGCAATCATTTCATCGGTTGTACCAATTTTTAATTTAACAGCTGCATCGGCACGGACGTTAATGAAGTCCAATGTTGGGACTGCTTCTGACGTCCGAACATCTGTCGAGAATTGCTCAATATCAAGATAAGAGCGTTGTTCGACAAAGGGAATCATAAAGCCAGCTTTCCCACGCAAGTGACGTTGTTTCCGAAGACCGGTAATGACCACGACTTCGTTGGGTTTAGCATTGACATACCCTTTGACCAACAAGATCAATACAAGAATGGCTACGATTACAACAGTAATCAACCAACCTGGAATAAATAAAGTATCCATACTTTTTCTCCTTTTTTAGAGGTCTCCCCTCTGTTATTTATTAATCCTAGTATATCAAAAGAAGGCCTTTCCTCAAAGAAAAGACCTGTATTTATGTCTAAATTTATCAAATGCAATCTCTAGCTTATTCTTCGTCAAACAAGCCATTTAGACCAGCGAAAGGACTGTTTTCTTCTTTCTTGATCGCTTGAGCGGCTTGGTATTCTTCTTCGGACAGGATTTTCCAATCATTGCCTTCGATAAAACCTTGTCCAGCCTCTTCTTCTGGAGTGAGAACCTTGAGAGGAATATTGAGCAGAATATTATCCGCTACACTCTCACTCAGGTCAATCTTCCCACCTTCGATTGGAAGGATCAAGTCTTCCTCTAGGGCCTCGATATCTGCGTCAGACTGTACATCCTCCGCAAACACCTCTGTTACAGGATAGCTCTCTTGAAGCTCAACAGGCTCCATGCTTCGGCTAGATGCCAAAACGATGGTGTAGGTCAACTGGTAATCCAAGACATAGAGGCCTGTATCATAGGCTACTCGTCCTGCCGCTGTCACATTCTTTAAATCAAGAATTTCTGGATTACGCTTTTGCAATTCCTTGAGCAAATCCAACTCTTGATCAAAAGCTAGTCCTTCAGGATTTTTACGGATTTCTTGTGTAAATAGGTTCATTCTTTTGTCCTCAAATCTTCTAGATACTACTAGTATATCATGAAGCTGCCCCTCAACCAAGAAGTCTCCTCAAAAATTTGTTATAATCATGAAAAAAGATACAGAAACTAGGCAATTGGTGTTGTACACAAGGTCCCACCATCTCTTGGACAAAAGAGAGTCACTTGCTAGGGCATTGTTAGATAGAGGAGAATTCATGAAAGATATCGGAGCAGTTTTTCGGCAAATACGTGAAAGTCGCCACATCTCTTTAGAGGAGGCTACGGGTGGCGAATTTTCACGCTCCATGCTATCTCGATTTGAAAGAGGGGAAAATGACCTGACCACGCAACGTTTTTTTCAGGCCCTTCAACAGATCAAAACCAGCCTCAGTGAGTTTTCCCATCTAGCTGGAATCGATCAGCACTCTTTTATTCCCAAATTGTTGAAAGAGCACTATGAAAACATGAGCTTGGAACACGACCAAGCCTTGTACCAAACTTACCAGCTAGCCTATCAGAAACATCAGAAAAAAGAAGACCTCTTAGCCAGCATTATTCTCAAAGTCCAAATGCTTGGCTTCTATCCTGAGGTGGAGCTCACCGCTAGCCAAGAGGAACTGGATTTCCTCCATGATTATCTCTTCTCTGTCACAATCTGGGGAAATTTTGAATTAAACCTGTTTTCTCTGACCTCTCCACTTTTCTCTAGTCGCCTCTATCGCCAATACACAGAGGAGTTGGTCCAAAGGGAGGATTTCAAGCTTCTCCTAGACTCTTCTCGTTCTGCCCTTAACTCTATTTTTCTTAATGGCTTCTTTCTCGCCATTAGTTCAAATGAATTTGAAGATGCATCTTTTTTTGATCACCTAATTAACGACCACTTTTACTCTGAGAACGAAGCCTACCTTCGGACGGTTTATCTCTACGCCAAAGGAGAATTTCTCTATCGAAAGGGAGAAAAAGAAATCGGTCTTGAAAAGATGGAACAGGCCATCCAGGTTCTCTCTATTCTGGATTGTAAGGACAGTGCCAACTACTACAAACAGGGCCTGCAAGAACTGATCAATAAATCCTAAAAACTCACAGATCTACTCTGTGAGTTTTTGTTGAAAATATGCAACATTAATTTTTTCTTGCTTTTTAGGTTTACAATAGGATCATCAAGTAAAGAAAGAAGGTTCTTCCCATGATGACCAAACTAAAAAACCACTTCCTCCGCTTTCTTCTCTCACATACCAGCGTCTATCTGAAGGATCAGGAACTAGCTCTCTCTGAAAAGGAGAAGTTGGATCTCTTCAAACAGATCTTTCGATCCATCAAACAAGTCCTAGCAACTGATCACGTGAAGGAGGAAGGCTTATGAAACTCTTAGTCCGTAATAAGATTTTTGCCTTACTTAGTCTTTCACGCTTTTTAAATACCCTTGGCGCTGCCATCTACAATCTGGTCTTTGTGGTCTTTGCTGCCAGCATGCCACAGCCGAGCCTAGCAGTTGGCATTGCTAATCTCATTGTATTTATTCCTAGCCTCTTTACCGTTTTTGTCGGGATGAAGGCTGACCGCACGAAAAAAAAAGCTAACTGGTTGATCCGCATTGGCTATCTTCAAGCCATCCTCTTCATCCTTATTGCTCTCATGACCAAGATTCCGGGTTACCTAGCCTTTTCGATTGTTTGCTTCTTAAACATTGTTTCAGATTGTTTAAGTGATTATCGCGGTGGCTTGCAACTCCCTATCATGAAAAAGAACATCCCTGACGAGGATTTGATGGAGGCCTATTCCTTCAACCAACTACTTAGTATGGTCTGCTCGATTTCTGGACAAGCCCTGGGAGTTTGGCTGTTAGCCATCAGCCATCAAAATTTTGCCCTGGTCGCTTCGATCAATGCAGTGACTTTTCTCCTGTCTTCTACCTGTCTCCTGATCAGAAAAAAACAGCTGATACATGATCCCGTCGTTGATCCCAAAAGTAAGAATTCGTTGATACACGAATGCCAAGAGATGTACCAGAACGCCAAAAGTATTTTTGCAGATGAGGAGGTTCACCACTTTGGCAAGTTGCTCTTCTCATTGGTTCTCATCAATGCCCTAGGGGGATCCATCTCTGGTATCTACAATTTGCAACTGCTTCACTCCCCCTTCTTTCAGTTGAGTTTTAGCCAATCCCTCTTGATCTTAGAGGCTGTGACTATTTTAAGCATGGTCTGGGCTAGCTTGACACCCCATGACTATTTTTCCAAACAATCGCTCCATCATATCCTCCTGTGGATCGCAGGTGGGCTGACCATGCTTGGGCTCACAAATATCCTGGTACACTGGGACATTCTTTCTCTTCTACTCATCACTTTCCTTGGTTATCTTGTAGCAAAAATCAACCCAAAAGTTTCCAGTCTTTTAATGAGCAAATTGCCTGCTGAAAAATTAGCTTCTACCTCTAGCTTTTTGGGACTGATGGTCAGCTTTGCCATGCCACTTGGGACAGCTCTCTTTTCTAGTCTAGCTATCTGGAGCCTTCCCCTAGCTTGGGGGACCTTTGCCATCCTTGGTTTCACTACCCTCCTCTTAACAACCAAATAAAAAGTCCACCGTTTGGTGGATTTTTTTTACATTTTTCTTAGGCGAGCCACCCGTTCAGCAATGGGTGGGTGGGTATAAAAGAGTTTTTGCAATCCGGATTCTTTTTTTGGATCGTTGATAAAAAGAGCACTGCTCGCATCATCGACATGTCGTTGCATGGGTTCGCTATTGTCTAGTTTTAACAAAGCATTGATCATCCCTTGAGGATTCCGTGTCAATTCGACACTTGAAGCGTCTGCTAGGAACTCCCGTTGACGAGAAATGGCTAACTGGACCAGGGTCGCTGCTAATGGCGCTAAAACGATGGCAAGCAAGGAAAGGATCAGAATAATAATTTCTAAACCACCGCTACCTTCTCGATCATCGTCCCGGCTACGGCCACCGCCCCACCACATCATCCGGCCACCAATGCTAGAAAGCATGGTGATGGCACTGGCAAGGGCCACTGCAATCGTAGAGATGCGAATATCGTAATTTCGAATGTGGCTGACTTCGTGTCCGATAACTCCCTCCAATTCCTCACGATTCATCACAGCTAGAAGACCTGTCGTTGCTGCAACAGCAGCATTTTGAGGATTGGACCCTGTCGCAAATGCATTCATAGAAGGATCATCTACAATATAGACCCGAGGCATGGGGATCTGGGCTACCATAGCCATATCTTGTACAATATGGTAGAGTTGAGGGGCTTGCTCTTCCGTTACCTCACGCGCCCCATTCATCCGCATGACAACTTCGGTGGATTGAAAAACCATGCTAAAGGCATAGATTCCACCAATAATCAAAGCTAGGATGACGCCACCAAGGGAGGAGCCTAACCAGAGGTAACCAACGGCTGCTCCGATAAGAGCTAAGAGTATGAAAAAAGCAATAAGGAGAATCCAGGTTCTCCTTTTATTGCTTGCAATTTGGTCAAAGAGCATATTAGTCTCCTAATCCGCTAAAGTCCACCTTTGGTACTGCTTTTTCTTCTTCAGGCACTTGAAGAAATTCAGCTTGTCTGAAGCCGAACATTCCAGCAATCACGTTTGTTGGGAAAGTTTCCAACTTGACATTGTAATTGCTTGTGACACTATTGTACAATTGACGAGCATAAGAAATTTTGTTTTCTGTGTTGGTCAATTCTTCTTGCAATTGCATGAAGTTGGTGTTGGCTTTCAAGTCTGGGTAATTTTCAGCCACCGCAAAGATGCCTGCTACTTGGCGTGAAAGAGCATCACTGGCTGCCATTGCTTCTGCAGGTGAAGAAGCTTGCGCTACTTGTTGGCGAAGTTGAGTCACTTTTGCTAGTGTATCTCCTTCGTACTTGGCATAGCCTTTAACGGTTTCGATCAAGTTTGGAATCAAGTCATTCCGACGTTTCAATTGCACATCAATTTGACTCCATGCTTCACGAGTTTGCATGCGGCTTTTCACCAAACCGTTGTAAACTCCTACTACAATCAACACAAGGACCACAATGATCCCAAGAATAATCCAAATCATTTTATTGAATTCCTTTCATTTCTTTCTACCAGTATATCAAATTTCCCTTATTTTGTGGTAAAATAAAAGCATGAAACCAGAAGAATTTTATGTCCTTTTAGCCGATCTCGGCTTTCCATTAACTGATCGTCAAAAAGAGCAATACGAACGCTATTTCGAGCTCCTCGTGGAATGGAATGAAAAGATTAATCTCACTGCCATCACCGAAAAAGACGAAGTCTATCTCAAGCATTTTTATGATTCTATCGCACCCATTTTACAAGGTTTGATCGAAAATCAACCCATCCGTCTCTTGGATATCGGAGCTGGTGCTGGCTTTCCCAGCCTACCAATGAAGATCCTATTCCCTGAGCTGGATGTGACCATCATTGATTCCCTCAATAAGCGGATCAATTTTCTCCACTTGCTGGCTGAAGAGTTGGGCTTAAGTGGAGTTCATTTCTACCATGGACGAGCTGAAGACTTTGCGCAAGATAAGGCCTTCCGTGCTCAATTTGACCTCGTAACTGCGCGCGCCGTTGCTCGGATGCAGGTCCTTTCTGAGCTGACCATTCCTTATTTGAAAGTAGGAGGGCGCCTCCTCGCACTTAAAGCTAGCAATGCTCCAGAAGAGTTGGAGGAAGCCAAAAACGCCCTGAATCTGCTATTTAGCAATGTTGAAGACAATCTACAGTATGAATTGCCAAATGGGGATCCTCGCTATATCACTGTTGTAGAAAAGAAAAAAGAAACCCCCAATAAATACCCAAGAAAAGCAGGCATGCCCAATAAGCGGCCTTTGTAATAAGATACAAAGGGCCAAGCGGATAAAGTCAAAAAAGAGGCTGAGACAAAAGTCCTAGTCTCTCAATTGTTTTTGGATTGTCGAGCAAGACGCAGTGGTTGAGTGGACTCTACTACGCTGATTTCATCAGCTTTTACAGCCCTACTCAACTGTGCGGAGGTGGGACGACGAAATCGAATTCTAACGAATTACCGATTTCTGTCCCACTCTCTTTTTTATTTTTGTTTCAATTCTGTTCGTAGGGCTTCTTGCTGCTCTTTTGTCAGATGAACGCCCTTACTTGCAACAATCTGGCTAGAGACTTTATTGGCAAAGCTTAAGGCTTGTGCGATATCTAAGCCTTCTAATCGGGCTGACAGAAAAGCTCCGACATGGCTATCCCCAGCACCTACTGTATCAACAACTTCTGCTGGGAAACCGGCCGCCTCATACCAGTTGCCATCATAGGCAACCGCTCCTTTTTCCCCCAAGGTGACAATGACTAATTGTCCCGTTCTCTGATACAAACGTTCGATGGCTGGCTGGATCTCTCTACACCCAGAAAAAGCCAGTGCTTCAGCCTCATTAACATGGAGAATCGGATGCAGATCATAAATTGCTTCCAGTCGATCTTTGGGAATCATGAGTCCGCGTGGTCCTGGTGCGAAAATCACCTGGCCTTCTAATTGCGAAACAGACTGCACCAATGCAAGACCGGTTGGCTCCTCGACTTCAAGGCCACACAAGTAGATGTAATCAAACGGATCTGTCTCGATCTCTTTTAGCCACTCTGCTCGGAAGCTATACTCTACTCTGTGGTCCGATAAGAAGGTCCTCTCACCATCAGACTCTACAAAGCAATAACAGCACCCATTGGCCCCTTCTAATGAGATGCTAGAAGAAATCCCTAATTGTTTTAGCTCTCTCCGAATAAAATCACCATACATCCCAGAACCAACAGGCGAGACAAACTGGTAGGGTTGCGACAAAAAATGAAGAATATTGACGACATTAAATGCACAACCTCCCACAGACCATTGTTGGTGATCAATATGGGCATCTCCTTCACGACTCGGCAAACGATCCAAGTAAATCATCACATCACAAACGGTAGAACCAATAATTAACGCAGCTGTCATCTTTTTCTCCTTACTTTGCCTTCTATTATACCAGAGGAAACATAAAAAACAACCAATCCCTTGTGGATTGGTTGTTTCTCTTTTCAATCTCGATAAACGGGTTGAGGGCCAAAAGTTTGGGAAACCGGCATGATTTCAATCCGGTTGACATTGACATGCTTAGGCAGTTGGATCAACCAAGCTACAGTATTCGCAATGTCTTCGGGCTGAATGGCATGGGCATCGCGATAGAGAGCCTCTACCCGTTCTTCGTCTCCTTTAAAGCGAACAGACGAGAACTCTGTTCCTTCACAAAGACCGGGTTCAATATTGCTGACACGAATCTTCTTCCCTGCTAGATCTGCTCGAAGATTGAGGGAGAATTGCTTGACAAAGGCTTTGGATGCTCCGTAGACATTGGCTCCTGGATAAGGCACTGTTCCTGCCGTAGAACCCATATTGATGACATAACCGTCATTTCTTTCCACCATCTGGGGGAGGATTTGCCGGGTCAAATAGGTCAGACCGATAATATTGGTCTGAATCATGGTCAGCCAGTCTGCGACCTCTGCTTCATAAGCTGGGGCGAGGCCTAGAGCCAAGCCAGCATTATTGACCAAAACATCCACTCTCTCCCAAGCTTTTGGCAAACTGGCAAGTGCATGATCTACCTGAGAAAGATCCGTCACATCCATTTGCAGGGGATAAAAGGTTTCTCCCAACTCTTCTTGGAGGGCCTGTAATTTATCGATGTGTCTAGCTGATCCGATCACACGGTATCCATCTGCTACTAAGCGACGGCAAATCGCTTGACCAAAACCAGCTGAAGCTCCTGTTACTAAAATCGTTTCTGACATGTCATTACCTCCATGGATTGTAAAAACGTCCCTGATTGAGAAAGATCAGGACAATACTCAAAACCAGAACAGCCAAGGCTGATAGAATCATCCCATAATCTTTCATTTCCATGGCTTGATGAGAATACCAGGTCCGCTTTTTATTTTTACCAAAGCGACGTAATTCCATGGCTGTAGAAATACTATCAATCCGCTCAAGTGAGCTAAAGATTAAGGGAGAGATGATTTGTAAATTGCCTTTGATCCGCTGGATCAGCTTGGCCTTTTTGGACAACTCCACCCCTCTGGCTTCCTGAGACAATTTAATCGTTTGATATTCTTCTTGTACGTCAGGAATGTAACGCAGAGTCAAGCTGACAGAATAGGCAATCTTGTAGGATACGCCAATTTGGTTGAGGCTTGAAGCAAACTGACTAGGATGGGTCGTCATCAAAAAAATCAAGGCTAGAGGTATGGTACAGACATACTTAAGAGCTAGATTAAAAAGATAAAAGAGTTCCTGCGAGGTTATACTATAGGAGCCCCACCCCTTCATCAGTACCGTCTTTGCCCCGTAGATCTCTACACCATACTGAGGGGCAAAGAGATAGACCATGACAACATTTAACAGTGCAAAAACAAGAGCAAATGCAAGTACAAATGAAATATCCCGAAATCGAATACGAGCTGTAGAGAATAACAGTAAGGCGCCCACACCAATTCCTAGAAGGAGCCGGGTATCATAACTCAACATGGCCGCAAGAGATACAAAAAGAAGAAAGAGTAACTTACTCGCACCTGAAAGGCGATGAAGAAAACTCGTCCCCTCATGGTAGCCGACTAATCGATGCTTCATGATCTACTCCTTTCTGTTGCATATAAAACTGCGTTAGCGCCAAGGGATCCATTCCTAATCGATTGGCTAAGGCAAAAATCGAAGTCTCTTTGAGATTAGCCTCTTGTAAAATATCCGGATGAGTGAACAGCTCTGCAGGTGAGAGATCAGCTAGAATTTGTCCGTCTGATACCACAAGTGCACGATCAGAATAATCCAACATCAGTTGCATATCATGGGTAATCATGACAATGGTATGGCCTTTTTCTTGCAAGCTATCTAGAAATTCCATGATGTCAGTGTAATTGCGTTGGTCCTGACCTGCTGTCGGCTCGTCCAAGACCAAAATTTCTGGTCCTAAAACTAGTATAGAGGCGATGGTCACCCGTTTCTTTTGCCCATATGAGAGGGCAGAAATCGGCCATTTACGAAACTCATAGAGACCACAAGTTTTCAGTGCTTGATAGACACGCTCCTTAATATCTTCTTCCGATATCCCCCGCAAGCGCAAACCTAGAGCGACTTCGTCAAAAATCATATTGGTCGAAATCATTTGATTGGGGTTTTGCAGGACATAGCCGACTCGCTCAGCCCGTTCCTTGACACTCTCCTGCTTGATATCTTCGCCTCTAGAGGTGTATTGCCCTTCTGTGGTAATGAATCCACAGATGGCTTTCGCAAGAGTTGATTTCCCTGCCCCATTCTTCCCAACAATCGCTAAGCGCTGCCCTTTCGGAATCGTGAGTGATATATCTTTTAAGATCGGATGATTTTCTTGATAAGCAAAGGAAATCTGCTCCAACTTCAATAGTTCTTCTGCTTCACCAGTTTTAGTAAAGGTCGCTTCTGGAATCACACAATTTACATCATCCAGTTGGATATCGTCCAAACGATCCAGATGCTCCAATTGATTGATATCCTGTCCAAGCTGGCGAAGAGTTGTTAAATAGAGGGGTTCTCGAATCCCATTTTCAGCCAGCAGTGTCGTCCTCAACAACTCATCTGGGCTCCCATTAAAGAGAACTTGACCTTGATTGATCAAGATAACCCGATCGACAGGACGGTAGAGTACATCCTCTAAACGGTGTTCGATAATAATGGTGGTCGTCCCCTGTTCTTCATGAATCTGATCGATAAGATCAATAATATCCTGACCCGACTTGGGATCTAGATTAGCCAGTGGTTCATCAAAAAGGAGGATCGGACTTTCGTCAATCAGAACACCTGCTAAGCTCACTCGCTGTTTTTGCCCACCGGACAAATCTTGTGGCCGATGATCCAAGAGCTTCATCAAATCCAAGCGTTCTGCCCAACTCTGCACACGCTCTTTCATCGTTCCCAGATCCACCATGTCATTTTCAAGAGCAAAAGCCAAGTCTTCTGCGACACTCAAACCAATAAATTGGCCATCTGTATCTTGCAAAACCGTACTGACCAAGTGAGATTTCTCATAAATACTGAGATCAAAGGCTTCTTTCCCCTGAATGAGGAATTGCCCACTACTGGTTCCCTTATAGATATTAGGGATAATCCCATTTAAGCACTGGCCAATGGTTGACTTACCAGAACCAGACGGCCCAACAATCAGAACCTTTTCCCCCTTATAAATGGTTAAGTTGAGATTTTTCAAGGTTGGTTCAGACTGTGCCTTGTATTGGAAGGAAAAATCCTTCAGTTCAATCATTGCTTCTTTCATTTAGTTTGCCTTTTCCCAAAAGAGAGCAAATTGGATGGCTAACTCCGCGATGCGATCCTTGCTATCTAAATCTTCATGACTAGATAAGGTTCGGATATCCCATTTTTCTTCCGAGAGGTGGTCAGCTGCATAGAAGAAATGGCAGAGCTCAAAGCCTCTATAAACTGCTAGGGCTGCCACTGCCGAACATTCCATATCCACACAGATGGCTCCTGCTTCCTTTCGTCGCTTCATCTTGTCGATGGTTTCCCGGTAGGGTGCATCTGTCGTCCACACTTTTCCTGACTGATAAGAAACCTTGTGACTATCCAGAAAGGCTTGGAAGAGAGGGAGGGTTTTCTTGTTTACTTCCACTTCATCACTAGCCGGCAGATAGTGGTAGCTAGTCCCCTCGTCGCGAAGAGCAGCCGTTGGAATGATGATGGAAGTCGCTTCGATATCACGGTCTAAAACCCCACAGGTCCCAAAGAGCACCAGTTTTTCCATCCCAAATTGAATCAAATCCTCTATAATCCCCACACAGGAAGCAGCCCCAACGGGTGCATTAAAGGCAGCAATTTGTTGGTCTTCAATAGTGATCCCATAGACCAGGACTTCAAAGTTGGCCATGGAGGTTCTTGCAATGACCTCATGGTCATAATTCTCAAGGAGGCGCGCAAAAGTTACTCTTGAAAAGCAAGAGATGACTACTTTGGGAAATCCTTCAATTGGTTGGTGTAAGTCTTGTGGATTGATAATCGCCTGTCGATTGGCATCAAATTCTTCTAACAGCATTTCGTGCACCTCTTTCATTCTACTTCTAGGCCCCTATTATACCATAATTAGCCTAGTCATTGGTTTTTGATCAAAGGAAGAGCATAAAAAAAGAACTGCTCCCAGACGTTAGATTTTTCGGATCAAACGTTGGAAGGACAGTTCCCTACGATATTGTTACTTGTTTTCCAACTGCGCTAATTCTAGCAAGCGCTCTTTGGACAATTTTTTAATTTCAATTTGACTAGCATCTAGCAGCTGGTATTCATCTGGCTCTAGCGCTTCTATAAGTTTCTTCAGTGCAAGAGAACCGACTGGATGGTAATTTTCTGGCTTATCCGGATCTCCATCGATCGCAACCAATAGAACTCGCCAATCAATGATACCCGCTAAGCCCACAATTTCTACATATTCTGCAGGAACATGTGGCACGCTTGGCAAGACCGTATCCGTATCTTCTGTCAAGCTATAGCTGGCTAAGAAGGCTCCTGTCTCCTCCTGTTGATAAAAACGAACTTGACTGAAATAAGCTGCACTATATTGAATCTTCTTGATAAAGGCAGAGTAGGCTTCTAGTGGATGGACATGGTTCAAGACTTCCTGCACTGTATCCCGATCCAAATAGACTGGATGAGCGAAGCCTTGTACTTCAAACTCTTTTAGATCTTTTTCCTTGGTCAAATTCCCCAGCGTTTCTAGGATAACGACTTCATAATCAAAATGGAAAATAGAATCTGGAGTATAGCTTGCACCCTCACTCGATACAATTTCGGTTCCTAGTACTTCTCCTAGGCGACTGATCCATCGAAGGGCCAACTGCCAATCTTCTTCTATTGCAAAAGAGGGCACCTGAATCTGATAAGACTCTTCCTCATCAAAATAGCGTAACTGCAGAGGAAGACCGCTCTTGCCAAATACGATACAGTTCAAGCCTTCAAAATCATTTAAAGGACGATGAAGGGTGGCAGGATCATAGTTGTAGGTTGTTAACCCCTCCACTAATTTAAGAACTTCCTGTGCTGTGAGTACTTTCTGATAGCCAAATAAGCTCTTTTTATTTTTGATTGAAAACACGATACTCATTTGTTTTCTCCTTTGTGAAATCGCTTACCTAAAGTATAGCACAATTTTCAATCAATTTCCATATAAAAACAGCCTGAGCTTTCAGGCTGTTTGTTTCCATTATGCAGGTGCTCCATCAAGTGTCTCACCGATAAGGGCCAAACGCTCAGCAACCTCTGCTTGTGACAAGTTGTGTTCTTCAACATAACGATTGCGAGGGTGAACCCGGCACTCATGCGAACATCCGCGAAGATACTTGTCTTCGTTTTCTTCTGAGGTCAAGATGCGACGGTTACAGAAAGGATTTCCACAGTTGACATAGCGTTCGCATGGTGTGCCATCAAACCAATCTTTTCCGACAACACTTGGATCGACATGGTTGACATCGACTGCAATCCGCTCGTCAAAGACGTACATTTTCCCATCCCACAGTTCGCCTTGAACTTCTGGATCTTTCCCGTAAGTGGCGATTCCACCATGCAATTGACCAACATCTTTGTAGCCTTCACGCACCATCCAGCCAGAGAATTTCTCACAGCGGACTCCACCAGTACAGTAGACGACAACGCGTTTGTCCATGAATTTTTCCTTGTTATCACGGACCCATTGTGGCAACTCACGGAAATTGCGGATGTCTGGACGAATAGCGCCACGGAAGTGTCCAAGATCGTACTCGTAGTCATTCCGAGTATCAAGGACAACGGTATCTTCGTCGAGAAGAGCTTCTTTAAACTCTTTTGGAGACAAATAAGCACCTGTTGTTTCAAGGGGATTGATGTCGTTATCGAAATTATCATCTTCTAAACCAAGGTGGACAATCTCTTTCTTATAACGTACAAACATCTTCTTGAAAGCTTGCTCTTCTTCCTCATCGATCTTGAACCAGAGGTCTTCCATCCCTGGAAGGCTGTGAACGTAGTCCATGTATTTTTGTGTTGTTTCGTAGTCACCAGAAACAGTTCCATTGATTCCTTCGTCAGCGACTAGGATACGTCCTTTGAGGCCGATTGATTTACAGAAGGCCAAGTGATCAGCCGCAAATTGTTCTGCGTTTTCGATGGGAACATATTTATAATAAAGTAATACACGAATAGGTTTTGCCATGTCATTCTCTTTTCTAAGATTAAATTATCAGAATTTTTCATTCAACTATACCAGTATACTCTCCCAAGAAAACGAATGCAATTTATTTGACTGAAAAATAAAAGCCTGGTTTCCCAGACTTTTATACGATGAAACCAGGGTTCCAACTTCCTACTCTTCCTTTTCCAACTGATCCAGATAGGCTTCATAGCGTCTTTTCTCAACTTTTGCAAGAAGCATTACAAGAGTATTCACTCCCCATACAATTGGAAGATTCAGTAAAAAGGTAATAGGAAGTACTAGTAAGAATTTTGAATGGAAGGGATTTGCCTGATAGACAGCTTGGTTTAATTGAAAATTTTGAGCCCAGATGAACAAGGAGAGAATAGAGGTTACTGCTACAATTCCCGTCACATTTAGATAGCTATAACTGATAAATCTCACACCCAATCGTTGACAACGCACCGAATAATATAATCCTGAGACGATGAGTAAGGCTACCACCATGATTGGACTGAGCCCCACCTTAGATGTAAAAATGGATCCTACACTAAAAACAGTTAAGGCAAGGAAAAGAAAAACAGCCATCTCAGCACCAGCCTTATGAGCTAAGCCTTCTTCTCGTTCATCTATGATTTGTTTGTTCAGCAATTGTAATCTCATCCCTTCCTCCTTATTCTTCATCCTCTAATTCTGCCTCGATCTTCTCTTGTTTTTTCCGATTGATAAGAGCAAGTGGTTTTTCAAGCAGATCTGTCAGGATGGCAAAGACGAGAATTTCTAATAGAATTTTGACCAGATACTTTGGACTCAAGATAAAGCTCATTGCTTCTCTCTTTCCAATCACATCCATAGCTGTCACAAGCACAGCAAAGAATAGACCTGACCCAAGGCGACTCAACCAGCTATCTTTTTCTAACATATCTCGGATATCAATCCCTGAACTGATCCTTCTCACAAAGGCATAGGCTCCCATGGCAATCAGAAGGAACATCTCAGGGAGATAAGCGACTAGGTCTAAGTCCAGGATACTGGATTTCACAAAGGCAGATAGGGCAATAAAGCAGGTCATACCAAGGACAAGTTCTCCTGCGATTTTTCCATCAAGTAGCATGGTCCGTTCATCTTTTACAATTGGTTCTTTCTTTTGTTTCATATTCTTCCTCTTTCTATTATTAAAACTGTTACTCCCAGAACAGTTGATCCAGCGTCTTATCCAAGGTCTTACAGATGGCAAGGCAAAGACTGAGGGTTGGGTTATACTTTCCCGCCTCAATCAGACCGATGGTCTGGCGCGTCACTCCAATGGCATCTGCAAGATCCCCCTGGGTCATGTCATGCTCGACCCGGGCCATTTTTAATTTGAGATTTTTCGCCACAGGCTTTTCCTTTCTTATTTTTATAGCTCTATTATACACTATATTTTCTATTTTGCAATATATATCTTACATTTTGTAAAAAATATTTTTGATAAAACAAAAAAGAGGCTGGGACAAAATGAACTGCACCCCAAAAGTTAGACAGAAAAAATCTAACTTTTGGGGTGTTTTTATTATGAAATTAACTTATAAAGATAAAGTTCAGGTCTATGAACTTAGAAAACAAGGGAGAAGCTTCAAAGAGCTTTCAAATATATTTGGGATAAAAATTCCCAATCTTCAGTACATGATTAAATTGATTGATCGTTATGGAATAGAAATCGTCAAAAAAGGAAAGAATTGTTACTATTCACCTGAACTAAAACAAGAGATCATTGATAAAGTTCTGATTGAAGGTCGTTCACAAATAAGGGTATCTCTAGATTATGCTCTTCCAAGTGTTGGAATGTTGCCTAATTGGATAGCACAATATAAGAAAAACGGGTATACTATTGTTGAGAAAACAAGAGGGAGACCGCCTAAAATGGGACGTAAACCAAAGAAGAACCCCGAAGAGATGACAGAGATAGAGCGACTTCAGGAAGAATTAGAATATTTGAGAGCGGAGAATGCCATTCTAAAAAAGTTGAGGGAACTCAGATTGAGGGACGAAAAGGAGCAAGAAGAAAAACAGAAATTGTTCAAGGATTGGTAACAGAGTTTCCTTTAGATATCCTTCTAAACATTATCAAACTTGCTCGTTCAACCTATTATTACCACTTAAAGCAACTGAATCAAGTGGATAAAGATCAAGCTATCAAAGTGGAAATACAAGCCATTTATGATGAACATAAGGGAAATTACGGCTATCGTAGAGTTACTCTTGAATTAAGAAATCGTGGTCGTGCGGTCAATCACAAAAGGGTGCAGCGTCTGATGAAAATTCTTGGTTTAACAGCTCGTATTCGTCTTAAACGTAAGTATTCTTCATATCTAGGAGAAGTTGGCAAGAAAGCAGATAATCTTATTCAACGCCAGTTTGAAGCATCCAAACCAATGGAAAAGTGCTACACAGATGTGACAGAGTTTGCCATTCCAGCGAGCAGTCAAAAGCTCTACTTATCACCAGTTTTAGATGGCTTTAATAGCGAAATTATCGCCTATAATCTCTCAACTTCACCAAACTTAGAACAAGTGAAAGCTATGTTAGACCAGGCCTTCACAGAGGAGCATTACGAAAATACCATTCTCCATAGTGACCAAGGTTGGCAATACCAACATCAGTATTATCATCAATTTTTAGAGGATAAAGGGATCCAACCGTCCATGTCACGTAAGGGAAATAGTCCAGACAATGGTATGATGGAGTCCTTCTTTGGCATTCTTAAGTCTGAGATGTTTTATGGTTATGAGAAGACGTTTCACTCACTTGAGCAATTGGAACAAGCTATTGTAGACTATATTGATTATTACAACAACAAACGCATTAAGGTAAAATTAAAAGGACTCAGTCCTGTACAATACAGAACTAAATCCTTTGGATAAATTAATTGTCTAACTTTTTGGGGTCAGTACAAAAATCCTAGCCTCTCAATTATTTTTGGATTGTCGAGCAAGACACAGTGGTTGAGTGGGCTCTACTACGCTGATTTCATCAGCTTTTATAGCCCTACTCAACTGTGCGGAGGTGGGACGACGAAATCGAATTCTAACGAATTACCGATTTCTGTCCCACTCTCTTATCTTCTGTACATTTAATCTTTGGTCAAACTTCCATCTTTTGTTTGAGTCCGTGCATAAGCAATCAAGAGAAGAGAACCTGCAACAGCTACTGTTAAAGCATTAAATGAACCGGCAACAACACCTTGTAGGAAGACTTTATTGGCACTTTCCTTGTAGATCAAGACATCTCCAACCGGAGCAATCAAGCCCCAGATCACAAGGTTGGATACGATTTGAACAACGTTAAAGACAATTAATTCTTTCTTTGTCACTTCCCCTTTAAATTCACCGATTTGTTTGCGGAAGAAACCAACAAAGAGTCCAAACAAACCACTTGAAATGATCCAAGTCCACCAAAGACCACCTGACATAGCGTCCTTAATGGCATGACCAATCAAGCCCATTAAGAAGCCGACAATTGGGCCAAAGACTACACTAAAGAGAGCTTGAAGGGCATATTGCAACTGAATGCTCGTATTCGGTGCAGGTGCAGGGATTTGCAACATAGCAATCACGACAAAGAGGGCTGCTCCAACCCCAATAGCTACAACATCTTTAATTGAAAATAATGATTTCTGTTTCATTATGATATCTCCTATTAATTTTCCATTTTTCTAATCTCGATATGCCAAGAAGCCCCAACTCCTACATTATAGGCCTTGGCAAAGGATCCCTGGTTGATGGCAAGACCAACACGGTAAAGGGAATTGATATAAAGGATTGGCTGTCCAATCCGCACGTCGGCGAAAGACTTGCCGTAGGTTACTTGGTTTTGATAAACCAGCATGTCATTGTTATAGATGGTCACTTCAAAACGTTCCCCAAATTCAGGTGACAAATGATTGAACTCTTCCCGAGTAATGGAAGTCCAAAGAGAACCAAAGCGCACATCTAGGATGTCAACTGCACCTTTAACAAGATTATCCTCAAGAACCGTCTCAACCACTGGGATTTCCACAATATGTTCGACACTGAGTTCTGGTCCGACTTCTTCAAAACTAATATGGCCACTGGCCAACTTAGCTCCTGTATAGGCGTAGACATCACGCCCATGGAAGGTATAAGAAAACTCTGTATTGGCCCGGCGGTTCTTCACTTCTGAAATCTCACGGATAGCAACAATCCCTACATGTTTCTTGATAAAAGAGAGAGTTCCATTATCCGGAGTGACAATGTATTGATTTTTCGCCGTTTTAGCTACGACACTCTTTCGTTTGGAACCGACACCAGGATCGACCACCGAAACAAAGGTTGTCCCTTCTGGCCAGTAATCTACTGTCTGAAAGAGACGGTAACTCCCTTCAAAGATATTGTAGGGGGTAATATCATGAGTTAAGTGGTGAATTTTAATGGTTGGTGATTCTTCTAAAGCAACCCCAATCATAGCTGATACTGCTCCATCCACCAAACCAAAGTCTGACTGAAGAACTAGTAAATTATTGTGCATCTTTATCTCCTTTTTTGGCCAATAATGGAAGAAGGATGTTCGATAGTCCCCATCCTAATCCAGCACCCAGTATGACCGTGAGGACAAACCAAGTGATGGTCGCTAGATCTGGTGATACCATCACCCGATTGACATAGTCTATCGATTTACCACGATCCAGTAACGACATGCGGTAACTGGCTGGATAGAACCACATCATAAGAATGGGTCCTGTCGTCGCAAAGGCAAAAATAACAAAAGACAAGGCATTTCGTAAATTCGAGCGAAAACGACCACTTGAGGCGACCATCTCCGCAAAACTTCCGGCGATCAAGGCTGGAATAAAGGCCCCTGCACCATGACGCGAAAAGAGGAAGAAGGATCCGATCACGCAGCCAACTATAAAGATAGATCCAACTCCTTTTATTTTTTCTAGATAATAGCGGTAGATCGTCCCGCCAAACAGGGCTGAAAAGGCAGGAGCATAAAACATATTTCCTTGATGATCGACCAGATTTCCAACTAAGACCCCCAGTCCAATCGCAAGAAAATAGAGGAAAATGAAGGCTCCAACTTGTTTTATTTGATTCACATTTATTCTATTCATTGGATACTGATCCTAACGGTGGCTAATTTTCTTCGAAAGGAAGTCCCCGATAAATTGGACCAGAACGATCAGAATCAGGATCAATAAGGTCGCCACAAAGATGACATCATTGTTAAACATGTTTTTCCCGTAGTTGATGGCCAAGGTTCCTAATCCTCCAGCACCAACGGCACCTGCCATGGCGGTTTCTCCAATCAAGGAAATGATGGTCACCGTTGTTACACGGATCAAATCAGGAAGCCCTTCACGAAGGTAGACACCAACAATATCCCAGAAGGTTGCCCCACTTGCTTGTGCTGCTTCAATCACGCCTCCATCCAACTCGGACAAGACTACTTGGACTTGGCGGGCAAAGAATGGAAAGACTGCCAAAGACAGTGGAACAAGGGCCGCTGTAGGGCCGATGGTATTTTTCAAGAGCAAGTAGGTCAATGGATTAATAAAGGCCAACAAGATAATGAAAGGAATGGCGCGGAACAAGGAAGTAATCTTATCCAAAATTTGGAAAACGATTCTATTTTCGATAACACCACCTGGACGGGTCAAGACTAACAAAAGCCCTGTCACCAAACCTAAAAATCCACCAATAATGAAGGAAATAACAGTCATGTAAAGAGTTAAGTAAATAGCGGTTCCCCATCCATACTGGCCAGACCACCCTAATTTATAGACATTTGGTAAATATGTTTGAATTAACTGGATCATGCTTTTCTCCCATCTTTCACAATAGTCACGGAAACTCCTGCATTTTCTAACTCAGCTTTGGCCGTTTCCAGATTTTGAGTCTCACCTGATAAGATGACCACCAACTCTCCAACAGGCGTGTTATCAAGGATCTCGATGTTCCCAAATAAAATGTTGGCAGATACTTGGTACTGTTTGTAAATATCATTGATGATGGCTGTATCTGTCACAGAACCTGCATACTTAAGATGCGCCAAAATCGAATCATCAGGCAAGTTCTTCACAATCGCTTGTTGATTGATTTTCACCATGGCTTCATCGATACCTGTTGCAACTGTGATAAAGTCTTGCGTCAAGGCATTTTTCGGATTCGAGAAGATATCTAAAACAGACCCTTCTTCAATCAGTTCGCCATTTTGCATGACAGCTACCCGGTTGGCAATATCTTTGACAATTTGCATCTCATGGGTGATCAAGACAATGGTTAAACCAAGTTTTTTGTTCAATTCTTGCAACAAAGCTAGAATTTGTTTGGTCGTCTTTGGATCCAAGGCTGAAGTTGACTCATCTGAGATCAAAATTTTTGGATCGTTGGCAAGGGCACGCGCAATCGCTACCCGCTGCTTTTGTCCACCAGACAATTGGGCTGGGTAATTTTCTGCACGGTCAGCTAGACCAACCAAATCCAACAATTTCGCCACTTTCTCATTCTTTTGTTCTTTGTTTAATTTAGAATGTTTAAGAGCAAAAGCCACATTTTCTGCGACAGTCATTTGGGCCATCAAGTTGAAGTGTTGGAAAATCATCCCGATATCCCGACGTTTCTCCCGAAGGGCAGCCGGTTTTAGGGTCACCTGATCTTGATAAATCACATCTCCATCAACAGTGATGGTTCCGGCACTAGGTACTTGCAAGAGATTGATCACCCGAACCAAGGTCGATTTCCCGGCTCCAGAATACCCTACAATCCCATAGATATCGCCTTCATTAATATGAATGGTCACATCTTTGACGGCTTGGATCTGACGTTTCTTTTGCTGGAAGGTCACATCAATGTGGTCCAGCTGAATCATTGCTTTACTCATAACTTGCTATTAACTCCTTTATCAATTCAATATGGGTGTAATAATCGGCGATTTTCACATTTTCGTCGCCCCCATGATCACGGCTATTGGCATTGCCAATTCCAAAGGCTGCCATCGGCACCTGCAAAGCCTCAAATACCGTATGCATGGGCCCTGTCCCCGCTGTTGTTGGAAGAACAGAAACTCCTTCTCTATAGAAATCTTTGGCCAGCCGAACGACATTTAAAATCGATGGGGCACTCATATCACTTCGGTAACTCATTTCACCGAGAGTATAGATCAATTCGACCTGATCATAGCCATTTTTCTTCAATTGTTGCTTGATCTTTTCTAAGACATCCTTGGGATCCAGTCCAGGAACCAAGCGCACCTCCATCTTGGCACGCGCCTCTGCCGGAAGAATCGTTTTAACACCTTGTCCTTGGTAACCAGAGCCAAAACCTTCAATATTCAGGGCTGGTTCAAAATAGAAACGGCGCAGGAATTCTTTTCGGTCTTCCTTCAAAATTGGGAGGGTTAAACCATAGGTTTCCGCTACATCTTCTGGTCCTTTGTTGGCATATTGCTCGATCAAAGCTAGCTCGCGTTCATTGGGTTCTTGGATCTGATCATAAATCCCATCCACCAAGATTCGGCCTTCTTTGTCACGAAGACTGGCGATAGCATTTAACAAATACCAAGAAGCAGAGTCTACCACACCGCCATAGCTGGAATGAATATCCACTTCTGCACTCTTCACCACCATATCAAAGGTGACGATCCCTTTGCTACCACCGGAAATTTCCAACTGACCCTGATTATTTCGGGTACCTTGTTCCCAGACTAGGAGGTCTGCCCCACGCAAGTGTTTCTTGTGTTTAGCTAAGTATTTATCCAAGTCCGTCGATGCAGACTCCTCTGCTCCTTCGATGATAAAGGTGATATTGACTGGCAAATCGCCACTTTCACGAATGTATTTTCGAAGAGCCGTGAGACGAGCCGTGATATGCCCCTTGTCATCATCAACCCCTCGACCGTACATGGTCCCATAATGAACTGATAAGGTAAAAGGATCTCCCGTCCAAGGTTGGTCTCCATCAGCTGGTACTGTATCATAGTGGTTATAAAAAATGATGGTTTTGGCTTCAGGATTTGGCGAGAAAAATTTGGCAATCACAAAAGGTGCTGTGTAGCTATCATCAACTTCGACTTTGGCTCCTGCAGCTGTAAAAATTTCCCCCAAATAGTTGGCTACTTCCTTGAGACCAACTTGTTGGGCAAAGATGGATTTTTTTGAAATCAAGGTTCGCAACACTTCAAAATAATGTTGTGCGACCTCATCATTTTCAAATTTACGGATTTGTTCCGCTTCTGTTGCAAAAGGCATGCATTCCTCCTAATACACGATAAGAGGTAGAGAATTGCTTCTCCACCTCCTTCATACACTTGAGATCAAATCTTAGAAGACTGGTTGGTCCATTCCTTCTGAAGATTCTTCGATCACTTTCTTCACATTGTCTTTGTGATAGGCTTTGATGATTTCTTTGATTGCTTTTGCTTTATCAGATTTTTCCCAATCTTTCTTAGCAGCGATCACGTTGTACCATTGTTTTGAGTTGTTGTCTTTCTTTTCAACATAGATAGCTTTTTTGAAATCAACGCCTGCTTCACGAACGAAGGTATTGTTGATGACTGCAGCATCTACTGATGGAAGAGCAGATGGTGTTTGTGAAGCATCCAATTCAGAAATCTTCAAATCTTTTGGATTTTCTTTGATGTTTGACACGTTTGCCAATTGACCATCTTTGGTATCCAATTTAATCAAACCAGCTGATTGCAAGACATACAAGGCACGGCTTTCATTTGTTGGGTCATTTGGTACAGCGATTGTTCCACCTTTAGGAATTTCTTTAATTGAAGTGTATTTGTTTTTACCGTTTTCTGTACCAGAGTAAAGACGGATTGGAGCGATGTACGTATCTGCTACTGCAACAAGGGCATTGTCGTTTTTAGAGTTCCAGTTATCAAGGAAGTTGTAGTGTTGGAAAGCATTGATATCCACGCTACCATCTTTTACAGCCACGTTTGGTTGTGAGTAGTCTGTAAATTGAGTGAATTCCAATTTGATTCCTGTTTTAGCGTCATCCAAGTTCTTTTGAACTTGATCCCAACGAGCTTTTTCAGTATCGCTCAAAGTCATGACACCTACTTTTACAGTTGTTTCACCATCTTTGCTAGATGATTTTGAAGAACCACATGCTGCAAGAGCAAATGTTGCAATAGCTGCAAGAGCTGTTAAACCAAGAATTTTTTTCAATTTCATTTTGAAGTCTCCTTTAATTATATATTATTCTTTAATATCTTTTGCTTCTGGTAGATAAACTCCACCAAAGTATTTTTTAGACAGTTTTTCAAGGGTTCCATTGTCATAGAGTTCCTTGATACGTTTGTTGACAAATTTTTGAAGGTCTTTATCTTCTTTTGCAATAATTGGATACACATAAGGTTGTTGGTCGCTTGGAAGCTCGATAACCTTCAAGTTGTCATAGCCTTGATCACGAATGATAGTATCTACTGAGATCCGTTCGAAGATCTTGTAATCTGTACGACCATCCGCTAGATTAGCCATGATGGTTTGAATCGTTCCATCTGTGTATTGCAAGTCGGTTGGTTTATCTGAATGTTTTTTATTGTAATCTTCTAATTGTTTAGCAGTAGATGTTCCTTGAACAACTTCTGTTTTCTTGCCACCAATGTCATCCAAAGATTTAATAGAAGAATCTTTTGGTACGACCAATACTAGTGGATTACGAGCATATGGATTTGGATAGAGGTATTTTTCTTCCCGCTCTTTTGAGTAGCTGATGTTGTTGGCACCGATTTGGAAACGGTCACTATCTAAGCCAGCAAAGACTGAAGACCACTCTGTCTTGTTAAAGTTCACTTCGTATTTGTCTGAACCTTTAAAGATTTCACGCAATACTTCGATTTCATAACCAGTTAGCTTGCCGTCTTTTTCTTCATAAGAGAAGGGTTTGGTTGTTCCAACAGTCCCAACTTCAATGGTTTTCTTCCCACTGGCTGATTTGCCAGATGAACATGCTACTAAAGCACTGGTTGCAAGGACTGCAACTAATCCTAAAGCAGAATACTTAATCACTTTTTTTAGATTCATAGGATCTCCTTATTCGTTTCAGGCACATAAAACGCCATTTTAAAAGTATTTTTTTATTTTACCAGAAAAGCATTCACTTGCCTAATATATATTTTTTATGGAGGTGATAGTTTTTCTTTATCACACTTATTTTTCTTTAAAATACCGCAATAAAGCTTGCGCATTTTCAACATAATAGGGAACCGACACCTGAAAGGCTGCATCATCGATGGTCATGTGATCATGATGGAGGTCTGGCGCATCCGGTTCTCCATTTGAACCGATAAAGGCAAAGACTCCAGGAATTCGCTCTTGGTAAAAGGCGAAGTCTTCTCCAGCTGTAGAAGGATTCGCTGGGATCACTTCAGCCAAACCTTGTGAAGCTTCCCAAACGACTTTGGTCAATTCCTCATCATTAAAGGTAACAGGCGGGGTCACTCCCCACTCAAAAGCCACATCCACTTCCAGGCTTTTTGCTATATGACGAATGATCGAAATGAAATGTTCCTTCAACTCTCTTTGCACACTCGGATTAAAGGAGCGAATCGTTCCTTCAAAATAGCCTGATTTTGGGAGTACATTCCAGGTTGAACCCACATTTAGATGCGTAATCGATAAAACAGCTGTTTCAAAGGGAGAAATGGTCCGTGAAATTAATAATTGTACATTCTGAACCATGGTTGTGACGGCTGTTACCGTATCAACTCCCAAATCCGGTCTCGCAGCATGGCTACTAACCCCTGTTACAGTGACCTTAAATTTCTCTACCCCTGCCATCATAGCTCCAGCATTCAAAGCAAGTTGTCCTGCTTTTAGCTGAGGCATATTATGAAATCCAATAATTCCTTGAACATCCTCCAACAGTCCTGTTGCTAGAACGTCAGAAGCACCTTCTGAAATTTCTTCTGCCGGTTGAAAGATCAAGCGTATTGTTCCTTCCAGCTGGTCTTCTTTTTCCTTGAGAAGAGCTGCTGCTCCTAGAAGACTGGTTTGATGAAAATCGTGACCACAAGCATGCATGACACCTGGATGTTGACTTTGGTAGGGCAGATTTGTTTGTTCCAAAATTGGAAGGGCATCGATATCTGCACGTAGCGCCACCACTGGTTTACCAGATCCAATTTCTGCAATCAGACCAGTTTTTAATCCACTCTCTAAAATACGAATCCCCAACTCTTCCAAACGTTCCCTTAGAAAGGCGGTTGTCTGGTATTCTTGACCAGACAATTCAGGGTGTTGGTGGATATAGTGGCGAATCTCTGCTAACTCTTCATAAGAAAAAGACACGAGCCTTCATCTCCTTTCAAACTTAAAATTATTTTATCACTAATAGGTGTTTCCGTCTAATTCTTGTTTCTTGGGTTTTGATATAGTTTCAAACTATAGACAAAAAACACTCCTAGATTTCTGTCCTAGGAGTGTCTTCTTCATGATTAAGAAAGATTTCCCTCGAATTTTTCCATAAAGCTATCACTATTATAGGCTTTTTCTACTTCCCATTTGCCATCTTTCTTAACAAAGGTCAACTGGTAGTCGTATCGATCCGGCGTCGTTAAAGGACGATCTGCCAGAGAAGCCATCATTTCTTCTCTATAGGCCTTGTTTTGAGCCTGATTCGCTTCGATGATCCCTGGGTAGTCTTTACGATGTTCTTGATAGAAGGTCTGCATGTGGTTTAAGATCGTCTTTTCCATGCTGACAGTCTCAGGATTCAAGCTAATGACCACCTTGTCCGGGAGGTATTGTTTAACCTTATAGGTTAATTTCGCGCGCTTAGCATTTTCCTTTTCATAAGCATCGATAAACTGGGTCACTTCTTCTTCTGAGAATTGGTAATCGTGTAGTTTGCGAGTAAAATCAGCCGCAAATTTCGCACGGAAATCACTGGCTTCCTTTTTCAAATCAGTTCCCAAAACAAAAGCATCATCCTTTTTGACCTTTCGTTGGCCACTAAAGTAAACTTGATTGATGTATTCATCAGCTAGAAGGGTGGAAGCTTCCACCTTGTCCTCATACTGAGAAGAATCCACCGCAAATTTTAGAGGCTTCGTTTTTTTATCAGAGCTATAGGTTTTTCGTTCATACCGCACTTCGTATTTTTTGCCTTTTTCGACTGGGAAGACAATATAGCCGGTTAATTTTTTATCCTGGGCCAACTGATCACTCTTGAGCAATTGGAAGGCTTCCGTTTGGTCATAAATTCCTGACTGCAATTTGACCTTGTTATTCTCCGCATCGTAAATGGTGATATCTGAATCTGACACGTTAATAGATTCTTTAGCAACATTCTTAAATTCTAATTGAAGGGCCAAATAAGTGCCGTTTTCTGAGTCATTGAGGACAGGCGGTTTGATGTATTGCCCTCCTTTTAGGCTCAGCTCTACTTGACCGTCAGATGCAGAGCTTTTCGCTGCTTTTTCTGTCTTTGCTTGCTGCGAATTTGTCTTTTGAGCACTGATTCCACAAGCCGCTAAACTCAAGGTCGCTACAGCAAATAGGGTCCATTTAAAAATCTTTTTCATCCTCATCTCCTTAAAAAAGTTTTGTTCTATTTTAACATCTTTTTCTAGCGATGTATACGCTATATAGTGATAACTCTCCCTCAGAGGGCGAGGATTACAAAAAGGCCAAGACCTTCGTCTCAACCTTTTAACTAAAATATGATTGGTTTTGGTTTTACAAGATTCCTTTTTCTTTTTGAATCATGAGATCCTTGAGGGAAATCAAGAGGACCGCAAAGAGGATCATAGCCATTCCGATAAAATCAATGGCAAAGAAATGTTCATTCATAATGATAAAAGAAAAGAAAACTGCTGAAATAGGTTCCATAGCTGCAAGAAGACTTCCTTTAACTGCACCGATCAGACTCGTTCCTTTCAAAAAGACAGTATAGGCAAATATGGTCCCAATCACCACCAAGCCAACTAAGCCCATCAGATTGTCCATGCTATATTGGCCATGAAAGAGTCTTCTTCCTGTGAAGGGAATCATCACAAGTCCTGGAATGAGCATACCGATACCAATCACCAACATACTTCCCCATTTTTGAATTAATTGAATCGGCAGAATAATGTAGAGGGCATAGGCAAAGGCAGAAACCAGTCCCCAAACTAGTCCTTTAGGAGTGATGGCTAATTGATTTAGTTGACCATGGGTTGCAATGAGAAAGGTCCCTGCGATCGCTAAGACCATGGAAATGACCTCAGATACTGTCGGAGCTACTCGGTCCTTAACACAAGAATAGGCCAAAACTACAATGGGACAGAGATATTGAAAAACAGTTGCCGTACCTGCATTAGTCGCATCAATCGCTTCTAGATAAGTCAATTGGGTCATTAACAACCCTAAAAAAGCAAATAAGAGCAAGGGAAGGTAGGACGAGCGGTCTCTTAGAAAGGCCTTTACTTTTTCCTGGTCTGCTAGATAAGCAAGAAGCAGCAGCACAGCCCCTGAAAACACTAAACGAATCGTTGTCAAACCAATTGCTGTAAATCCATGAGCCAGTAGGTACTGGCCACAGGCTCCTGACAAGCCCCAAGCGATCCCAGCGATCAAGGTCATGAGTGTTCCTTTCATCGTCTTTGACATAGTCCCCTCCTAAATCTGTTCCTTACTTTTATTGTATCATAAAAGGCCGAAACGAAACGTTTCAGCCTCATATATTTCATATAAATTTATTCGCTTATTCAGGTTGAACCAAGATCTTGATTTGAGATTTATCTTGTGTTAATTCAACAAATCCTTCTTCAACGATATTTTCCAATTTAATTTTCTTGGTAACCAATTTTTCAGCAGAGAAGTAGCCTTGTTCCATCAATTCCAGCACTTTAGGGAAGATATGACGGTAGGCAATAATTCCTTTGAGAGATTTTTCTTGGATAGCAAATTCATTTGGATTGATGCTGGCTTCACGTTCCCAGATAGATACGACCATACATTCCCCAGCTTTATGAACAGCTGCAAGGGCTTGACCTAAAACAACTGGAACTCCAGTAACTTCATAAGAAACATCTGCTCCACCACCTGTTAAACGATGGATGGCTTCGACGATTGTTTCTCCTTCTTCTGGGCGAACAACGATTGCTCCCAATTCTTCTGCTTTAGCTTGGCGTTCAGGAGACAATTCAACCGCATAGATTTTTGATGCTCCTGCTGCACGAAGGGCTTCAACGATCAAAAGACCAATTGGGCCTAAACCAAAGATAACGGCTGTATCCCCAGCTTTCAATGCAGATTGACGAACGGCATACACAGCAACAGCAGCAGGTTCTGTAAGAGCAGCTTGTTCATAGCTCAAGCTATCTGGAATCACATGAACCAAATCTCCATCAAGGACACAATATTTGGCAAAACCACCATCTGCAGCAAGGCCGACAAAGTTCAAGTTTGGATCAAGGTTATAGTCACCGATTAGGTTATGTTTTGCCAAAATTGGTTCAATCGTCACGCGATCCCCAACTTTGACACGAGTCACATCACTTCCGACTTCTACAATTTCACCAGAGAATTCATGTCCCAAAGTGACCGGTGCTTTTTGACCAGAATACACATGTTCTTCAGTTGGGATGAAGATCGGTCCATCCAAATATTCATGCAAGTCCGTACCACAGATCCCTGTGAACTTAACTGCCACTTTTACTTGATGTGGTTGTACTTCAGGTACTTCCACTTCTTCGATACGAACGTCTTTTGCTGCATGCCAGCGAGCTGCTTTCATAGTAGCCATATGATGATCTCCTTGTTTTCACGTTTTTTGTTTTCTTTTCAGGAAACTTTATATTTTAAATTGTAAACGTTTTCCTTTTGTTTGTCAAGGAAAAACTGAAGATGAAAAAGAGCAGCCCTTTGACTGCTCCTTCTTATTTCTTCTTGATCCGAGAAGATTCCAATCTCCACCCCACCATCCAACCAAGGACCAGGAGGTAATTTTCAAGTGCACCGATCCCATTGACCGGCAGATGATTGTGAAAATAACTAAAGAGATGATTGGTACCAATCCCAAGCCCACCGATAATCAAGGCCAATAAAACCGTACGAAGATAAAACCAATCGTATTTGAGATTGACAGCAATCAGGATCACAAGAACTGCCACATTCCAAATCCCAATCTCTCGCTGCCAACCGACAGAAACACCATATCCCGAATGACTTCCCATATAGGATGGAAAGAAGAGCTGGAAGATAATCGCTCCAGTCATGGCGATGATAACCAGGACAAATAAGACTCTTAAAAATTTGTTCATGTAACTCCTCCTAATGCCAGTTGATATGTAATGGTCTTTCCTATTCTAACACAATTTTATGGATAGTAAAAACCAACCTCTCGGCTGGTTTTTTCTCTATTACTCTTCTTTCAACTTCGCCAATTCTTGAGCAAGTAACTTGAGGGCTACTTGTGGGTTGGCTTGACCTTTGGTTGCTTTCATGAGGAAGCCGGTGAAAGCCTTGTCCGCATTCCGTTTCCCTGACTTGAAGTCAGCTACGGCTGCTTCATTGTCTGCAAAGACTTGGTGGATGATTGGTATCAAAACTTCAGGATCTGAAATCTGTACCAGACCAGCTTTTTCGACGTATTCACGCGCGCCGCCACCGTTTTTCGCCAAGTGAACGAAGACTTTCTTGGCAATCTTAGATGAAATGGTTCCATCTTCGATAATGGCAATCATTTCAACCAAGTTTTCTGGTGTCAATTGGATTTCTTCCAGCGTTTTGCCTTCTGCGTTCAAGAATTGTGCGACTTCACCTTGGAGCCAGTTAGACACTTGTTTGGCATCGCCACCAAGGGCTACAGCTGCTTCAAAGAAGTCAGAAGTGACTTTCGTCGCTGTCAATTGGTTGGCATCATAATCAGACAAGCCAAGTTCTGCCACGTAGCGAGCACGACGGTCTTTTGGAAACTCTGGCAACTCCGTACGCATTTCCTCAATCCACTCATCTGAGATTTCAAAGAGTGGTAGGTCTGGTTCTGGGAAGTAACGGTAATCCGCCGCTCCTTCTTTGACACGCATAAGAATCGTGCTCTTGTTGGCTTCATCATAACGGCGTGTTTCTTGACGAATGACCCCACCTGAACGCAAGATTTTCGCTTGGCGCTCCACTTCGTATTCAAGACCTTTACGGACGTTTGAGAAGGAGTTCAAGTTTTTCAACTCCGTCTTGGTACCAAATTCCTCTTGGCCGTATGGGCGAAGGGAAATGTTGGCATCCACCCGCATCGATCCTTCTTCCATCTTGACGTCTGAAATACCAGTGTATTGGATAACTTCTTTGAGGGCTGTCAAATAGGCGTAGGCTTCTTCAGGAGAACGCATATCTGCTTCAGAAACGATTTCGATCAATGGAACCCCTTGACGGTTAAGGTCTACATAAGAGAAACCGTCTGTTCCGTGCGTGTTCTTACCAGCATCTTCTTCCAAGTGGGCCCGTTCAATCCCAATTTTCTTAGTTGAGCCGTCTTCCAATTGCACTTCAATCCAACCGTTGTAACCGATCGGCTCGTCAAATTGCGAAATTTGGTAAGCCTTTGGATTATCAGGGTAGAAATAGTTCTTACGGTCAAAGTGCATGTGCTGATGGATATCCATATTCAGCGCCAAAGCAGCCTTAATACCAGCATCCACAACACCCTTGTTCAAGACAGGAAGCACCCCTGGGAAAGACCAGTCAATCACATTGGTATTGGCATTTTGCTCATTCCCAAAGTGAGCAGAGGTTGGTGAGAAAATTTTTGAGTTTGTATTCAATTCAACGTGGACTTCAAGTCCGATGACTGTTTCAAAGTTCATTAATTGTCACCTCCGAAAATAAGGGGTTGTTGCTTGTGGTAATCCGTCGTTGCTTCAAAGGCAGCTGCAGCTTGGTAGATGGTTTCTTCAGAATACTTGGGACCGATCAACTGCAAACCAACTGGAAGACCTTGCGCAAAACCTGCAGGAATCGAAATCCCTGGAAGACCTGCCAAGTTGACTGGAATGGTCAACAAGTCCGCCAAGTACATGGCAACCGGATCATGGTTGAGCGAATCCAAATCAAAGGCCACGCTAGGAGCTGTTGGACCAAGGATAAGGTCGTAATCCGCAAAGACTTTTTCGAAGTCTTGGATAATGA
The DNA here is from genome assembly GCF_000507765.1 of Streptococcus parasanguinis CC87K. Classification (GTDB taxonomy): domain Bacteria; phylum Bacillota; class Bacilli; order Lactobacillales; family Streptococcaceae; genus Streptococcus; species Streptococcus parasanguinis_J. Next base: position 1,117,130 of record NZ_KI669401.1, read on the forward strand.
GGGTACGAACTTGACCAGCTTTCTTGTAGTAAGCATCGTAGTAACCAGATGACAAACTAAAGGTACCAAGCATAATCCGGCGTTTGACCTCATCACCAAAGCCTTGGCTACGAGTGTTCACATAGATGTCATCCAAGTTCTTGGCATCTTCCGCACGGAAACCATAGCGAATCCCGTCGAAACGTTGCAAGTTTGAAGACGCTTCTGAAGAAGCGATGATATAGTAAACGGCAACCCCGTATTTAGAGTGTGGAAGGCTGACTTCTTCGACAGTTGCTCCCAATTTTTCAAAGTGTTTAGCAGCATTAAGGATGGTTTCTTTGACTTCTGGGTCAATCCCTTCACCGAGGTATTCCTTAGGAAGGGCAATCTTCATGCCTTTAATGTCTTGACCAATCTTAGAAGTAAAGTCTGCTACACGTACTGGTGCTGAAGTTGAATCCTTGGCATCTTCGCTGGCAATGACATTGAGCAATTGGGCATTTTCCTTAACCATTGGTGAGAAAGTACCAATTTGGTCAAGTGAGCTACCAAAGGCAATGAGACCAAAACGTGAAACTGTTCCATATGTAGGTTTGAGACCAACAATCCCGTTAAAAGCAGCTGGTTGACGGATAGAACCACCGGTATCTGAACCAAGGGACAAACGGACTTGCCCTGAAGCTACAGAAGCTGCTGAACCACTAGAAGATCCACCAGGCACCTTGCTGTGGTCCCAAGCGTTTTTAGTCGCGCCATAGTAAGATGTTTCACCAGATCCACCCATGGCAAATTCATCCATGTTGGTCTTACCGATGACAATCATATCTTTGGCTTTAGCATTGGCAACAGCTGTCGCATCAAAGATTGGCTCATAGTTATAGAGCATTTTTGAAGCCGCAGTGGTCAAGATGCCATCTGTTGAGATATTGTCTTTGACAGCGAGTGGAATCCCTGACAGAAGGTTGTCTGCATCAATTCCTTTTTCATCAATGGCCTTGGCTTGTGCAAGGGCAGCTTCTTCGGCCACCGTTACAAAGGCATTGACTGCTTCTTCACGCGCCTTGATATCGTCCAGTGTCGCTTGGGTCAATTCAGTTGCCGAAATTTCCTTAGAAACAAGGAGGTCGTGCAACTCTTCAATGGTTTTATGGTTGAATGACATTAGGCATCTCCTCCATCTTCTAGGATAGCTGGTACCCTGATGTAGTAGTTATCTTTTTCAGGTACATTTTTAAACAAGCGGTCACGGTCCGTCCCTTTTTCAGCGATATCCGGACGCAATACGGTCTTGCGATCCGCCATGGTCGTTGTTGGAGCAACACCTGTTGTGTCCACTTCTTCCAACAATTCCACCATGTCGACAATTTTAGACAAGGTTGTCGCAAATTCAGCTGTCTCTTCTGGAGAGAATTTCAATTTTGAAAGATTGGCAACGTGGGTTACCTCTTCTTGCGTAATTTTCATCTTGCTTCCTTTCGTGAAATGATGATTTTTCAATACCCTCTATTTTACCATAATTTAGCCCAATTTGCTTGCCTTAGAAAAAATCTGTAGGACTTTTTTGTCGCTACAGATTCTTCTTTTTATATTTCTTTTCCGCCGAATTGCCCCATCTCCATTAGAGTCTCTTTCCAGACTTCCTGGACGTTAGAAGCGAGGTAGGAAGAGGCCAAGTCATAAGAAGCCTGATGAAATAGAGCGAGGTCGCTTTCAAAGAGCTGGACCAGCTTGTCCGCCAACTCTTTCACCAACTCTTCTTCTGGCACTGTCTCGCTATAAGGTACCAAAAAGCCATTTTCACCCTCTTTTATAAAAGTCGGATTGCCATAACGGGCATCAAAGCCCAGCAAGGCCAAACCTGCTCCAGCCGCCTCCATTAAAGTCAAACCAAAGGTCTCCCACTGAGAAGTGGTGAGGTAGGCTTGGTAGCAAGGATAGATCTGCTGAAGATCCGCATGACCGCGTAGGTGAATATAATCTTGTGCTGCAAGCTCCTGAATCAGGTGGCGCAAGTTGTCCGCTTCCCCACCCTTTCCATAAATATCAAACTGAAGGGCTGGGAGTCGTTTCTGTGCTTGAGCCACTACTCGAATAGCCAAATCGATGCGTTTTCTTGGATCCAAACGGGAAGCTGTGAGCACACTAAAGGGAGGTCTGTCTCCTAGTGATTCCGTCAATTCTTCTAGATGCCCTACTGGAATGCTATAGATTGGAATTCCTTGGCATCCTTGTTTAGCAAGTGTCTGCTCCAAGACTTCTTTTTGAAGATCCGTTGCCGTGATGAAGTAATCGAAGCGTTTGGCATACTTGAACACATAATAATATTCATAATTGAGATGGCCATTTTCAAATTCATGCTCCGAATGAAACACCATGGCGAGCTTTGAAGGAGCAGCTTTCTCCAACAAAGGGCGAGCAAAATCCATGCGCGAAGCCCGATCAAGCAGAATCAGATCTTCTTCTTTGAGGGACAGCTGCGACAAAAAACGTCTCATCACTTCTGTATGGTTGGTCAAAATCTCAGACCCCAGTTTATAGAGCCAGCTTCCACCTAACCTCGATTCTTCAAAAGCGATAGTTCCATCTTGATTGTGATAGGTCCGTCTGACAACACTACCATACTGAAAATACTCTGTGACAAGTTTACAAGCTCCATAATACTCTCGCTTGATTCTATTTCCAGCCAAAAGATAGTCTACATAGCGGACACAGTTTGGATGATAGGGATCCAGATGAAAGGTCAGGGCGTTTCCATCCGCAAATTGGTAGTGAATGTCTCTTTCCGTTTTTTCAACAATATCCAAACGAGTCAGTTGAAACTCCATCTGCAAGGCTCCCACCGTCTTTTGAGGGACCGTAGTCTCTTGATCCGTAAAAGCTACATGGGCAAAAAGCAACTCCTCGTCCCGGTGACCTAAAGACAGGTAGTAAGCCAATTTTTCTTGAGTGGGCCAAGTGGTAAAGATAAACTTCGCTGCTACTCCTAGTCCCCGGAGCATCTTTGCCCGAGAGGCTTGGGCAACATCGACCCCATTGGGTTCGAATCCCACTAATAGATTAAAGGTATAAATGGTCATGCTGTCCCTCCCTCTAATCGCTTAAACAGCTCTTCCAAAGCTTCTTTTTCAGGCAATTTCAAGATTCGTGCCTGCTCTCTTACCAATTCTTTGTAGGCCTCTGGCTGCTGGAGCACTATTTCTAGTTGCTGTTCCATTTCTTCGACTGAATCTGTAATCGTGCTCAAGTCTTTATAGGCTTCATGATGCACTTTGCTCTTCAAACCAAATAAGACCTGCCCATTTTCAAGAGCATGAAGACTACTACTCCACACTTCTTCTCCCTGGTTGCAATCCAGATAAATAGAGCAGCTGGATAACAAGTCCTCATATTTGTCCAGCGAAATCCCTGGATAGAGGCGCACATTGGAGCGAGTTGCTAAGTCTGTTAATTTTGGCCCCATAGCCGTCAAAGCAGCAATGTGAAAGGTCACTTGTGGGAATTGATGGACTAGGCTAGATAGGCCTTCGACCTCTTGAGAAGCCGTCATGACCAGAGCTTCTGGTTGAAAACTTTCCTGCTCCACATCTACCAGCCCTGACAAGACTGTGATTCCGTCTTTTTTCTCCCTCAACAGACCATCTTCTACCAACAAAATCTGACTGACTTGTTCTTTGATCTCGTCTAGATCATGCGCATTACTGGCACAATAGGCGAGTCTTTCCTTTGGTATCTCTTTCACAACATCTAGCAATGCCTTGTCCATCAAAAGAACGGCTTCATCTTCCGGCAAGACTTGTTCTAGGACAGCTCTTTGCAGCTCTTTCTTACTGGCATACAGGCGATCCCGTCCCTTAGGAGTTTGAAGTAAAAAGGTTCCTTGTGAGACAAAGTGAAGCAAGACTTCTTCTTGCTGACGGTTCAAATAGATGTTTAAATAGGGTTGACCAGCTTCCGTAAGGAGACTCCGTTTGCTTCTCCAGCCATAGCGGTTGTAGACATCAATCGATATGATCTCCTCTCCCTGACCAAACCACTCCACTCTGTCAACCGTTCGGGACAAGATATCCTCTCGCAAAACCACGTTGGCACGACGTTCCTCACCATCAAAAAGATAGGTTGTGATCCCCAGTGTCCAACATTCCCATAATTCTGGAACTGCTAGATCATTGAAAAATAAAGGTTTTCCAATTTTTGATGCTGGGTCTTTTTGGGTAAAAAAGGTCGCAAGACTCTCTGTCTGTTGGTCCAAATCTGTTTCCAAATTGGTCACAAATACCCGATAGGGCTGGCCAAGTTTGTCCAAGTATTTTTGCAAACGATCCAGCTCTCTGGTCTGCTCTGATGCAATAATGAACATGCTGATCCTTTCTCATCAATAAGGGGTTAGTCCATCGTTTCAATAAAACGGAGGTTGGTCACCACGCGCTCATAGGTTTCTGACCCTTGCAAGCCTGCTTCCTCTAATTTTTCAAGGGCCCGTTTCAAGCGCGTTTTATAGATATAACGATGCCAAGTCAAATCATAGCCCAACATCCCCAGTAGAGCCAACTTCTCCTGCTTAGCTTCCATCTCATCGACGACTCGCTTTTCTGTCCAAACCTGGGACAGAGTATCTGCACGCCCCACGCGATACCAATAAATACATTTCTCCGTATGAACTACCCGATGGGCTTTTAAGAAGAGCTTGTACATCAGGAAGTTGTCTTCAACATTTTTTCCGACTGGAAAACGAAGCCCTTCAAATAAGCTACGCTTATAGAGCTTCATCATGGCACAAGCCCAGGCCATATCTCTAGTCTCCTGGATGGCATCCTGGTCCATGATCTCTCTCCCCTCATAAAGGGTCTCTGAATAATCGTCGTCTGTTACCTTGATCAAGTATTTGCTACTACTGTCATCATAGAGGTTATAGTTGGCTACGGAAACATCCGCATCATACTTCTTCAGTTGACGATAGAGCACTTCTACATAGTCCTCCGTCACCCAGTCATCTGGATCAATAAAGGTGAGGTAATCACCAGTCGCTAGCTCAATTCCTGTATTCCGAGCAGCAGATAAGCCCCCATTTTCTTGGCGAACGTAGCGGATGCGCGCATCCTTCCTAAAAAATTCTTTACAGATCTCTTCTGATTGGTCTGGCGAACCATCATTGACCAGGATAATTTCAAGGTGAGGGTAAGTCTGATGGACAACCGTTTCCAAACATTGTCTCAAATAAGCTTCTACATTATAGATGGGAATGATGATACTCACTACTTCATTTGTTTCCATGCTTCTTCTCATTTCTCTTTAAATAATCGCGAATCGCTGCCACCATCTCTTGCACCTGATCATCCGCAAATACTTGATTCTCTCCATTCTCCACATGATTGGTTCCTTCAAAAGAGAAAATCGGTAAGCCCAATTGATGAATCCTTTGCGTCATCTGATCCACCTCATCATAGGGATTGATATCCAGATAGAAATCCAATTTTTCTAGGACCTTTCGACTGGTCAAGGGATCAAAAGAGGGATAAAGAAAGAGGTTGGGGTAGCGTTCCAATTGCACCAAGTTAAAACCAAAATGGCTATGGGCAAGGACATGAATCGCTACGTCTGGCAACTCTTTTAACAACGTCTCCAACTCGTGGATATCTGCTGTATGGGTATAAATGGCAGCATGATAAGGAAATTCTCCCACTAGCTCTTGATAGGTTTGCTTCAAAATCGGTTTTCGAAGCAAAATTTCCTCCCAAGAGAGGGCATAGTAAAACCACCATTGTTCCCGAAAACGATTGAAGCGTTTGGAAGTCCATGGTTTATTATGAGAGGTGTAGTGAATGACCGCTGGAATCCCTTGAAAGGCATCATACCAGTCTAAATCTCCATAGAGGTATTGATCCTTATCAGAGCCTACTTGTAAATTATAGGTCCAAGGTAATGAAAACCACGCATCTTTGAAATACAGATTCAAAATTCCTTGATCTCCATAGACCTGTTGATGATGCTTGCGAGTAAGGTCAAAAAGAGCCTCTGTTACTTGGTGCTCTTGCCACCAAGTCTTATCAATCACCAAAAGCCCAGCATTAAATCCATCTATCGTCGTTGGCTTATCTACCACCGCGCCCAGTCCATAACCTTTTAGATCGACCTCAAATAAAGGCGATAAATCCTGTGTAAAGATCATGTCACAATCCAGATAGAGGATCCGTTCTTCCTCCACAAACTCTGGAATAGCGTAACGGAAATAGGTCGCATAGTGAATATGGTCACTTGGAAGCGAGAAGGATTGGAATTGCTCGGGAGATATCCGACAATTGATCACCTCTGAATCCAACTGGCGCAAGCGCTGATTCATGATGGCAAACCACTCTGTTGGTAGATCTTCATTTAAGACATAAATTTTCAACTGGTCCTGATGGGCACACAGTGACTTCATAGCGGTTTCCAACTTTTCCATATAAGATAGATTGGCTGAAAACACGACAGCTTTTTTACTCATAACTTCCCCTTTTTTCTTTCATTAGAATACCATTTTCAAGAGAGGAAAACAATTTCTAGGCCCGAAAAAGAGGCCTAGACAAATGTCTATGACCTCTTTTACAATGTTTTCTTATTTAGTATCTAATACAGCTAATGCGCCGTCTACCAAGCTTGCCCCTAAGACATGCTTGAAATGATTCAAGGCAAACTGGTGATTTTCAGGAGTGAGCGACGCCACTGCAGGTTCCACGACTTCAATCTGGTAGCCGAGATTGTAGGCATCAACCGCTGTATGAAGGACACAGATATCAGTCAAGACACCTGTCAAAATAACGGTATCTACATGGCGTTCCCGCAGGCGGATATCTAGGTCCGTTCCTGAAAAAGCAGAATAATGACGTTTATCCATCCAAAAGACGCGTGGATCCGCTTGGTGCTCCCGATAAAAATCTGCTAAAGGGCCGTACAAATCACGTCCGCTGGTCCCAATGATATTATGAGGTGGGAAGAGCTTGCTTTCAGGATGAAATGGATCCTCTACATCATGCGCATCAATGGCAAAAAAGACATAGGCTCCTTGGTCAAAGGCCAATTGGGTCACCTGAGCAATGGTCTCAGAAATGGCTTGTGCAGGAGCACCTGCCGTAAGCTTACCATCATCTGCTACGAAATCGACAGTGTAGTCAATTGAAATCAAAGCTTTAGTCATTAGTAATCTCTTTTCTTAATTTCCTCAAAGATATCTGGAATCAACACTTTGAGATAGGTTCCCTTCATTCCAAGAGAACGGCTTTCAATAATACCAGCTGACTCCAATTTCCGAAGTGCATTGACAATCACAGAGCGGGTAATGCCAATACGATCTGCGATGATAGAAGCAGTCAACTGACCTTCATTGCCTTTCAATTCACTAAGGATGGCAGATACGGCACGCAACTCGGAGTAAGACAAGGTATTGACAGCCATATTCACCGCTGTGCGACGACGAATATTCTTCTCGTCCTCCTCGCGTTGGTAGTTCAACATTTGAATCCCTACCACGGTACTAGCAATCTCAACCAAGATCAAATCATCATCCGCAAACTGTTTATCATTGCGCCAAATGATTAAGGAACCCAACCGAATCCCAGAAACATGAATAGGCGCAATGGTGGTCAAGCCATCAGGAAATTCAGACTTGGTTTCAACCGGAAAGATACTCAAATCATGGTCCACATCTAAATTAGCTTCTGTATCGTAGACCAAACTAGCCGCCTTGGCATAATCTTCTGGTAGTTTTTTATTTTGGAAGAAAGCTTCTACCCGGTCATTGTTGGTCTTGTAACGCATGAAATAACCAAGAAGGGTTCCCTTGCTATTAATGATACAGGCATTACAGTGGATAATATCCGCCAATTGCTGGGCAATATCATTGTAAGGCATCTCAGCCTGCAACTGTTCATCTGTCCGTTTCAAGATAGATGTAATTTTACGTGTCTTTTCTAATAAGTTTGCCATAATAAACCTCGCATATAGTCAGCTCAAGTATATCATATAAGTGTGGGAATTTCAATCAAATTATCTGAAAATTATTTATTTTTTCTACAATTATGCACAATTCAGAAAAATGGCGATGAGATAACATGGATTTTATAGAATGAAACAAAAAAGATTGAAGACCTTCATCTTCAATCCTTTAACTAATTAGCGTTTGTATTGTTTCAAGAAACGAGTCATTTTTTCTTGAATTTGAGCCAATTCATCCACACGTGGGAGGTAAACGATCCGGAAGTGATCTGGGTCCTTCCAGTTAAAACCACGGCCATGAACCAAAAGAATCTTTTCTTGCTTCAAGAATTCTAAAACAAATTGTTCATCGTCATCCACTCGGTACATATCCCGATCAATCTTAGGGAAGATATACAATCCAGCCTTTGGCTTAACAGCTGAGAGGCCCGGAATCTCATTGATGGCTTTGTAAATAAAGTTCCGTTGTTCGTAGATTCGACCACCTGGAAGCAAGAGTTCATCCACAGATTGGTAACCTCCAAGAGAGGTTTGCACAACATGTTGAGATAAAACATTTGAGCAAAGACGCATATTGGACAACATGTTCAAGCCTTCGATATAGCCCTTCACATGATGCTTCGGACCAGACAGAACCATCCAACCAACACGGAAACCTGCAATCCGGTGAGATTTTGACAAGCCATTCATACTCACACAGAAAAGATCTGGCGCTAAGCTTGCAATAGCCGTGTGTTTTTCGCCATCCATGACCAAGCGATCGTAGATTTCATCCGCAAAGATGATCAAGTTATTTTGGCGAGCAATCTCTACAATCTCAAGCAAGATCTCATCTGGATAGAGGGCACCCGTTGGGTTATTCGGGTTGATGACAACGATGGCTTTGGTATTTGAGGTAATTTTCGACTTGATATCCTCGATATCTGGATACCAGTTTGCTTCTTCATCACAAAGATAGTGAACCGCATTCCCACCAGCTAGGCTGACAGCTGCTGTCCAAAGAGGATAGTCCGGCATAGGAACCAAGACTTCATCGCCATTGTCGAGCAGTCCTTGCATGGACATGACGATCAGCTCACTCACTCCATTTCCAAGGTAAATATCATCAATATCCACATTTGGAATTTTTTTCAACTGGCAGTACTGCATGATGGCCTTGCGGGCTGAAAAGATCCCTTTTGAATCCGAATAGCCTTCACTATCACGCGCATTCATGATCAAATCATGGATAACTTCATCTGGAGCTGTAAAGCCAAATTCAGCAGGATTCCCTGTATTCAAACGAAGAATTTTTTCTCCATTTGCTCGCATGCGCATGGCTTCTTCCAAGACTGGACCACGAATATCGTAAGCGACATGTTCGAGTTTGCTTGATTTATTATATTCCTTCATATTCTGCCTCGATTCACGAAATTATCTCTATTATACCACTAGTTCAAATAGAGTACAAATTGAGGACTTTAAAAATTCTGTAAAAATATACCAGAAAAGTGAGACTTTACCTTTACATTCTAGCTTAAAAGGAATAAAATATAAGTGTATAAAGAATAGAAAAACTTCTGTTCTATCCATGTTTTCAAGCTATAAGGAGGTAGGGTTATGTCTCAAAAATACGAAAACATCATGGTCGCCGTCGACGGTTCTCATGAAGCGGAATTAGCCTTTGAAAAAGGGGTTAATGTTTCTCTTCGCAACGGCTCTAAATTGACTATTGTTCACGTCATCGATACCCGTGCCCTTCAAAGTGTCTCAACCTTTGATGCTGAAGTCTACGAAGAATTGCAAGAAGAAGCCAATGAATTGCTCAAAGGCTACAAGGAACGTGCTGAAAAAGTCGGGGTTCAAAATATTGCGACTGTTGTAGAAATGGGAAATCCAAAGGTCCTCTTGGCCAATGATATCCCAAGCAAAGAAGGGGTTGACCTTATTATGGTCGGAGCTACCGGACTCAATGCATTCGAACGCTTAATGGTCGGATCCTCCTCAGAATACATCCTTCGCCACGCCAAAGTAGACTTACTAGTGGTGCGCGATAAGGATAAAACCATGTAAGAAAGAAAAAGTTTGGAACCTTTGTTCCAAACTTTTTTAGTTGTCTTTTTTTGCTTCTTTTTGTTTCGCGTGTTTTTCGTAGGCCTTGAGCTGGCGATCGAGTTCTTTTTGGATAGCTGGTTCTGGGGCGTATTTTTCTTCCCAATCATCTGGCTTCAAAATCTTGTGAGTCACTGGATCAAAGTGCGCTCTTCCATCTGGGAAAATCTTACCCATATTTGCCCGATGAACAATCTCAAAGACCTCTTCAGGATCCACTCCCATTAGAACAAAGCTACCATAAGTCAGATAGAGGGTATCGATCAAGGCATCGACCTGTCCCACCATGGAAATCTCAGCCGAATGCTTGCTACGCACCTTATCTGCAGCCTTATCCAAAGCTTCGTGAAGGGCCGCTACCGAGCGATCGAATTCTTCCTCACTTGAGCTAGCTGCTCGAACAAATTCCACCAATTCCTCTTGCTTGAACATGGTCCGGTAAAGGGCATCTTGAGGTTGCCAGACCACTGGTTTCTCCTGGGTTTCCCCATCCATCACGCCATGGAAGGTTTTGACCTTATTGAAGTGATCATCCTTAGAAAGAAAGAGTTCTTTCTCTGAGAGAATACCAAAGTGTTGCAGGGCTTTTTGAATGCCATCCTTGCCATTACTAGTCGTGGTATGCTTGGCAATCGCCTTGACACTTGTCGTCCCATTTCCCATCGCAATGGACAAACCAACTCCCGAAAGCATCTCTAAGTCATTATCAGAATCTCCAAAAGCCATCACTTCATCGATGTCAAAACCAAATTCCTGACCAACGATGCGGATCCCTTCTAACTTGGAAATCCCTGGGTTGAGGACATCTGCTGCAAAAGGACTAGAACGTGTGAATTTCAGATGTGGAAACTCTTTTTCAATTTTTGCAGTCTCTTCTGGACTCGATAAGATCAACACTTGGTAGATTGGTTCTTGCGCTAGTGCATAGAGGGTGTCCTGATCTTGTGGGACGACCTTGCTAACCACTTTGTTAAATCCACGACTGACTGTACGGGCCATTTTGCGGGGCACAAAGCGACTGGACCAGGTTGAAATAGGACTCATCCCAAAACTCATAATCCGAGAACCAAATACCCCATCCTTGGTACCGAGAGCAATTTCCTTGCGGTGTTCTTGAGCATAGTCAATTAGTTGGTGCAGACTCTTTTTATCGATTGGGCTAGTAAACAGCACGCGGTCCTTGGTCAAAATATACTGACCATTATAGGTCACTGCAAAATCAAAACCATAGCGTTCCATAAACGGTTTGACAAAGGCCGGTCCCCGCCCTGTCGCAAGGCCTACATAGATCCCTTCTTCCTTTAAAGACTGAATAGCTTTTTCTGTTGATTTGAGGACTGCTCGACTATCATTCACCAAGGTTCCATCGATATCAAAAAAGACTGCTTTTATTTCCATGTCTACTGTTTCTTTCTTTTTATGATAAAATAAATTATATCATATATTCCAAGGAGCTTCACATGTTTAAGAAAATTTTAGCACTACATACCGGAGGGACCATTTCGATGGCGGCAGATGACTCTGGGGCAGTGATTACCAATGAAGTCAATCCCATGACCCAAGTTACTTCACCAATTGAAGGGATTGCAGTCACCTCGGAGGACTTCTTCAACCTTCCCAGCCCTCAAATGACACCCCGTCACATGTTAGCTCTATATCAAAAAATCAAAGAGGAAGCTCACAACTACGACGGCATCGTTATTACCCACGGGACAGATACGCTGGAAGAAACGGCCTATTTCTTGGATACCATGGAGTTACCAGAGATCGCTGTGGTCATTACAGGAGCTATGCGAAGCTCCAACGAGCTCGGAAGCGATGGCGTCTACAATTTTCTGACAGCCCTTCGAGTAGCTGCAGATCCAAAAGCACGTGATAAAGGGGTCTTAGTCGTCATGAACGATGAAATTCATGCGGCTAAGTACGTCACCAAAACCCACACCACCAATGTCAGCACCTTTCAGACACCAACCCACGGCCCACTGGGGTTGGTCATGAAAAAGGAAATCCTCTTCTTTAAAACAGCCGAGCCAAGGGTGCGCTTTGATCTCGATACAATCGATGGTTTCGTTCCGATCATTGCTACCTATGCAGGGATGAAAACCGATCTGCTGGACATGCTGGATCTTTCAAAGCTTGATGGTCTCATTATCGAAGCCTTTGGAGCAGGAAACATCCCTAAAGAAACAGCACATAAACTCCAAGAATTCATGGATGCAGGTCTTCCAATCGCTTTAGTATCCCGTTGCTTCAATGGAATCGCTGAACCCGTCTACGCATATGAAGGAGGAGGCGTCCAACTCCATCAAGCAGGTGTCTTTTTCATCAAAGAATTAAATGCACCCAAAGCGCGCATCAAACTCCTCATCGCCCTCAATGCCGGCCTAAAAGGACAAGAACTCAAAGACTATATCGAAGGGTAAAATAAGATACAAAGGGCGTAGCGGATACAGTCAAAATAGGGAATACGACGAAGAATCCAAAAGATTCTAGGAGGATTCATCTTTTTGACACAATCCGCAGCCCGTGTTCAATTAATAAGATACAAAGCCCGTAAAATGCCAAGTGAAAATAGGAAATTGTCGCCGGGAGCGAAGCTCACAAGAGAATTTATCTTTTTCACACAGCATTTAGGGCGTGTTCAATTCGTGTAACGGCAAGCACTATGGTGACTTGCCGACACGACTCACTAACTCCTCAGGCGGATGGTATCGATCCACCTTCGTCCTGTCGCAGTTCAACAAGATACAAAGCCTGTAAAATGCAATCTTAAAGGGAGTAGAGTGGAATCCAAAGAATTTCCACTCTACTCCCTTTTTATATTTTAGTCTAAATGTTCTTTCTTTTCTAAGTAAAGCGAGAGCAAATGCCAATCGGGGTGTTCGCGCCAATCTGGCGTGGCTACGATCTGGCTGGCAACTTTCCTTGCTTCTTCCAGAATGGGATAATCTTCTACCAAATCCGCCACTTGAAATTCTGGAATCCCAGATTGACGGGTTCCAAAGATTTCACCTGAACCCCGCATTTTCAAATCTTCTTCCGCTAGCACAAAGCCATTGGTCGTCTCTGTCATGATTTTCATGCGCTGTTTGCCACTATCTGTCTTAGGATTGGCTACTAGAATAGCATAGGATTGCTTGCTTCCCCGACCAACCCGGCCTCGAAGCTGGTGAAGTTGGCTAAGACCAAACCGATCTGCATCCATAATGACCATAACGGTCGCATTGGGTACGTTGACTCCTACTTCAATAACGGTCGTAGACACCAAAACATCGACTTGGTGCTCTTTAAAGGCCTGCATGATGGCATCTTTTTCTTCACTTTTCATCTTCCCATGAAGAAGAGAAACGCGTGCTCGCTGCCCAAAGAAGGCCTCTAGCTCTTCTTGGAGGGCAAGGGCATTTTTCAAATCTAGCGCCTCTGACTCCTCAATCAGTGGAGAAATAAAATAAGCTTGAGAACCTTTGCCAAGTTCTTTGACTAACCAGTCGAGGACCACTTCTAACTGCTCATGCTTGACCCAACGTGTGATGATTTCCTTTCGTCCCGCAGGCATCTGATCAATAATGGACACATCCATATCTCCAAAGGCTGTAATAGCCAAGGTCCGGGGAATAGGGGTAGCCGTCATCATCAGGACGTCTGGATTTTGTCCTTTTTCTCGAAGAATACGGCGCTGGGAAACCCCAAAACGGTGCTGCTCATCAATAATGACCAAACCTAGATCTTGGTAGTGAACTCCCTCTTGAATCAAGGCATGTGTCCCCACAATCAGTTGAGCTGTTCCTGAGGCGATCTCTTCTAAGACTTCTCGTTTCTCAGCCGCCTTTAATCCTCCTGTTAGAAGGGCAATTGGCAAGTCCGGAAAAAGATTTTGCAAGCTTTCCTTGTGCTGCTCTGCCAAAATCTCCGTTGGAACCATCAAGGCAGCTTGCTTCCCAGCGCTTAAGGCTGCATACATGGCAAGTCCAGCCACGACTGTCTTCCCGCTTCCCACATCCCCTTGTAAGAGGCGGTTCATATGATAAGGCGAGGCCATATCTGTCAAGATTTCATTCAGGCTGTTTTCTTGAGCTTGTGTTAGCTCAAAAGGAAGCTGTTTTTTTCGTTCTCCTAATTTTTCTGGATCCCAGGCCAAGGAAATCCCTTGGCTGGCATCGTGGTTTTCTTCTTTTAGCACTTGGAGTTGCAGCTGGAAAAAGAGGAGCTCTTCAAATTTTACCCGGCGAAGAGCTTGCTTGTACTCTGCCAGATCCTTAGGAAAATGCATAGCTCGCACTGCTTGGGAACGAGACATAAGTTGATAACGATCTCGTAAGATCTGGGGGACATTCTCTTCTAAAAGCTGGTCCAAACCCTGGTCAAACGCTATTTTGATCAATTTCACCAGGCTGTTTTGGCTGACTCCTTGCGTCACTCGATAGACCGGCTGCAAATCATCTTCCACTTGAGCCAGGAGTTTCATCCCTGTCAAACTCCCCTTGGCCTTGTCCCATTTCCCAAAAATCGCCACTGTCTGCTGAACCTCAATTTTGTCTGCTAGATAGGGTTGGTTGAAAAAATTAACCGCAATCACTTGGTCTCCCTGTTTGATCGAAAAACGCAAGCGATTTCGTTTGTAGCCATAATATTGGACATTGGCTGGTGTTGCTACCACCCCAGAGATGACTGCTTTTTCACCATCTTCCAACTCTAAAACATTGCGCGTTTTGAAGTCTTCATAGCGAAAGGGAAAATACAAGAGCAGATCTTCTAAGGTTTCAATCCCTAACTTTTTAAATTTTTCCGCCGATTTTGGACCAACTCCAGGCAGTACGGATAAGGGTTGGTGTAGATTCATTTCTCCTCCTTTCTTTCATAAAAAAGCAGGTCCATCCGGGAAAATCCCACCTGCTTCTTCTTATTCTTCATCTGTATAGTCACGAGGAATCCGATCACTCAAGAGACAGACCACTTCATAATTAATGGTACCACGGTAATCTGCAACCTCTGTTGCCGTGATTTCTTTTTCGCCCTCTCGTCCAATCAGGGTAACCTTGGTCCCCAGAGGCAATTCTTCAGGAAGGCGAACCGTTATCTGGTCCATCGAAACGCGACCAACAATGGGACAATAGTCCCCCTTAATCAGCACATGAAAGTTTTGCATCTCTCGGATCCAACCATCCGCATAGCCAATAGGAATCGTCCCGATCCATTGGGGTTCTTCTGTCGTATAGGTTGCTCCGTAGCCAATATCTTGACCAGCTTCTAACTGTTTCACATGAACTAACTCACTCACCAAACTCAAGGCTGGCTTGATTTCATAAGGCAAGGCTAACACAGAACCACTGGGATTCAAACCATACATGACATCTCCCAAGCGCACAGCCGTGAAAATCGTATCCGCATGCCACAAAGAAGTGGCTGAATTACTCGCATGGACAATGGTAGGAAGGGTTTCAAGAGCAGCCAATACTTCTTTGAAAAACTGGTATTGCGCTTGAAATTTTCGATCATCTGCCTCATCTGCTGTTGCAAAATGAGTAAAGATCCCTTCAATTTCAGCTCCAGCTGCTAAGAGGAGGCGTTCAGCCTCTTTGATATCTTCGATTCTTCGGAATCCAATCCGCCCCATTCCTGAATCCACCTTGATATGGACCTTCAATCCTGAAAGATCTGCTTCTTGTCCAAGCAATTGATCCAACCAAGCAAGACTCGCCACTGTTAAGCGGATGTCATGCTCTTTGGCTAGATTCACTGTTTCACTTGGCACAACTCCTAAAATCAAAATAGGGTGTTGCAAACCTTCTTCACGAATTTCAAGGGCTTCATCCATATTGGATACACAAAAGCCATCAACCTGAGGCGCCAATTTTTTGGTTACTGCAACGACCCCATGACCATAGGCATTGGCCTTGACGACTGCATATTTCAAGGCTTGACTCGGAATATGGTCACTGACTTGTTGCACATTAAAGGCAATGGCATCCAAATCGACTCTAGCAACAGTTGGTCTATGTTTACTTGCTTTCATTTTCTTCCTCCAAAATGACACTGGTCGACACTAGGTCTCCCTTATGACTGATCGAAATCCATACCTTCCCAGAAAAAGGAGACTTGGAAAAATAGGGAGCTCCGTGGGCATCATTTAAAATTTCTAAATCTTGAAAACCAACTGGTCCAATCCCTGTTCCCATTGCCTTTGAAAAGGCTTCTTTGGCGGACCATCGGCCCGTTAAATATTCCATTTTCCGTTTTCCAGACAATTCCTCAAAGCGCTCTCGCTCAGCCTCAGTTAAGACTTTTTCAGCGAATCGGGTATTCTTCTGATAGGCTTTTTCAATCGCAGCGATCGATTCGATATCGATGCCATGTCCTTTGATCATCTTGTTTTATCCTTATTTATCGTTTCAGTATCGTTTTACTGACAAAAGAGAAGGGGCTAAAGAATCACTCCTTCCGCCCCTGCCTTTTACTTATTCATCGTTGCAATTTCTTTGACCAAGGCCTGTGTTTTTTCCCAACCCAGGCAAGGGTCTGTGATGGATTGACCATAAACCACTGGTTCATTTTGACGGCCATCTTCTAGATAGGATTCAATCATGAAACCACGAACTAAAGTTGCCAAATCCTTGTTCCAAGCACGGTTCATCATGGTTTCTCTCACGATGCGTACTTGCTCTTCGAATTGTTTACCAGAATTGTCATGGTTGGTATCCACCAGGATGAAAGGATGTTGCAAGCCCATTTCGCTATAGCGTTTTGCTGCCGCTAGCAAATCTTCATAATGGTAGTTTGGAATATTCTTACCACTTGCATCCAAGCCCCCACGAAGGATCGCATGAGCTAAAGGATTTCCTGATGTTTCCACTGCTTGGGCATTGAACAAAAAGTTTTGGGGATGTTGGGCTGCATAAATCGCATTGAACATGACAGAAAGATTTCCAGAAGTTGGATTCTTCATGCCGGTCGGAGCAGAGATCCCACTAGATACAAAGCGGTGCTCCTGGTCTTCAACTGATCGCGCTCCAATGGCATGATAAGAAATCAAATCTTCAACATAAGGAAGACTTGCTGGATAAAGCAACTCATCCGCAGTTGTCAAACCAGTTTCTGTAATCACACGGTAGTGGAGATGTCGGACCGCTTTCAAACCGTCCACAAAGCTTGGTGCTGCATGTGTATCTGGTTGGTGCATCAAGCCTTTATAGCCATCCCCGTTAGTCCGAGGCTTAGCCGTATAGACCCGCATCACAATGAAAATCTGATCTTTGACTTTCTCTTGCAAGTCTGCCAAACGACGGGCATACTCCATCACAGCTTCTTCATTATCAGAAGAGCAAGGCCCGATCACAAGAAGGATCCGTTGGTCTTCTCCTTTGATAATAGCTTCCAATTCTCGATCACGCGCTTCTTTGCGCTCCAAGGCTAGACCTTCCAAGCGGTAAAGCGAAGTGATCTCTTGCTCATCAATCTTATTGCTCTTCGTAATGAATACCATACGGCCTCCTTATGCTAGCTAGACCCATCCTCTTTCTATTTCAGAGGAGCTCTTAAAATTTACGTCCGTGACAGTTTTTGAATTTCTTACCTGAACCACAAGGACACAAATCGTTGCGTTTCACTTGTGACAAGTCAATATCTGCTGGAATATCTTGTTGTTGCGCTGCAATGTTGCGAGTCGCAGTTGTTGAAATACTGTGTTCCGTACGTGGACGTTCTTGTTCGTGAATTTGGGCTTTCATCATGAGACGAGTCACATCAAATTCAATCGATCCAATCATATCGTTAAACATACGGAAACTTTCTGATTGGTATTCTACCACTGGGTTATTTTGCGCATACCCACGGAGTCCAACCGCATTTCGCAATTGATCCAAAGCATCGATATGGTCCGTCCACTTGCTGTCCACTACACGAAGGATCAAGACTTTTTGGAATTCTTGCACAGACTCTTCGTCACGCAATTTC
The DNA here is from genome assembly GCF_000507765.1 of Streptococcus parasanguinis CC87K. GTDB lineage: Bacteria > Bacillota > Bacilli > Lactobacillales > Streptococcaceae > Streptococcus > Streptococcus parasanguinis_J. The sequence continues at coordinate 1,135,121 of NZ_KI669401.1, forward strand.
GCTACTTGGCTAGCATAGATTTCTTCTGCACGTGCATACAAGTAATCGATAACTTCCTTGTCAGATTTTCCTTCAATATCGCTTGCAGAAATCGTATCTTCCGGAACCAAATTGTATTTGGCAAAGTTCAGAATCGCTTCAACGCGTTCTTCCTTACTTGAGTGGCTGGCTCCTTCAACAATCCGTTTGATGGTCCGTTTGATCATGGCCTTGATTTCAGGCGCCAAATCACGGTTAGCTGTGATGACATCATAGCGTTCAGCGTAGATAATTTCCCGTTGTTCCCGCATCACGTCATCGTATTGAAGGACTTGTTTACGGGTATCGTAGTTGTTTCCTTCAACCCGTTTTTGAGCACCCTCTACCTGACGTGTGAACATGTTTGAACGGATGACAGATTCTTCTTCGCTCAACTTGAAGCGATCAAGCACTGCTTTGATCCGTTCAGAACCGAAACGACGCATCAATTCATCTTCAAGAGACAAGTAGAATTGAGATTCACCTGGATCCCCTTGACGTCCTGAACGTCCACGAAGCTGGTTATCGATCCGACGGCTTTCGTGACGTTCTGTCCCGATGACACACAGTCCACCGAGTTCGCGAACACCTTCACCAAGCTTGATATCGGTACCACGTCCGGCCATGTTGGTCGCAATGGTAACAGCACCACGTTGACCAGCGTTCATGATAATTTGCGCTTCTTTGTAGTGGTTTTTCGCATTTAAAACTTCGTGAGGGACACCTGCTTGAACCAACAATTGAGAAAGGTAATCACTGGTTTCAACGGCAACGGTACCTACTAGGACTGGTTGACCTTTTTCATGACGAGACTTGACATCTTCCACAACTGCCTTGAATTTTGATTTCAAGCTTGGGTAGAGAAGGTCTGGATGGTCAATACGGGCAATCGGACGGTTGGTTGGAATTGGAATCACGCGAATGTTATAAATTTCACGGAATTCTTCTTCTTCAGTTTTCCCTGTCCCTGTCATCCCTGACAACTTCTTGTACATACGGAAGAGGTTTTGGTAAGTAATCGATGCAGATGTTTTGGTTTCTTCTTGAACTGGAACACCTTCTTTGGCTTCGATCGCTTGGTGAAGCCCATCAGAATAACGACGACCTTCCATTGTCCGACCAGTAAATTGGTCGACGATCAAGATTTCTTGATCCTCACTGACCACATAGTCAATATCCAAAATCATGATGTAGTTGGCACGAAGGGCGTTGTCAATAAAGTGGGTCAAGGCTACGTTTTCAATATCGTACAAGTTTTCAAGATTGAAGTAACTTTCTGCCTTATCAATCCCTGAATCGGACAAACCGATGGTTTTAGATGGGACATCGATAATGTAATCGTCCTCTGTCAAGGTCTTCACATAAGCATCCGCCATGTGATAGAGCTGGCTCGTATCAGAAGCTGTCTGACCAGAAACGATCAACGGAGTACGAGCTTCGTCAATCAAGATCGAGTCTACCTCATCGACCAAGGCGTAGTTCAATGGACGTTGAACCATGTTTTCTGCACGAACAACCATGTTGTCACGCAGGTAGTCAAACCCGATCTCTGAGTTGGTTGAGTAAGTGATATCACAGAGGTAAGCTTCTTTTTTCTCAGCTGGAGATTTTGCTGCCAGGTTGATCCCTACTGAAAGGCCAAGCCATGAGTAAAGTTCTCCCATCTCTGTTGCATCCCGCTCTGTCAGGTATTCATTGACGGTAACAACGTGTACCCCTTTACCAGACAAGGCATTCAAGTATACAGGCATGGTTGCTGTCAGGGTTTTTCCTTCCCCTGTACGCATCTCTGGAACGTCACCATGGTGAAGGACGATCCCCCCCATGACCTGAACCTTGTATGGGAACAAACCAAGAACCCGTTTTGCAGCTTCACGAACAACTGCAAAAGCCTCGTACAAGAGATCATCCAAAGACTCACCATCTTGGTAGCGTTGCTTAAACTCAACTGTTTTCACTTTTAATTCGTCATCCGTCAAAGCTGCCATTTGGTCTTCATAAGAAAAGACCTTATCAGCCATTTTTTCAAGGCGTTTGATTTCGCCTCGATCATTTTCAATAATTGTTTTTACTAAATTTGCCATTTTTTTCCTTACTTTGATTTTTTCAAAATCTAAAATGTTCTTTTTATTCTAGCATTTTTTAAACATTTTTTCAAGATCAAGGATGTATCTTACAAGACTTTCGAGTGGGGTTTTTCGTGTGAGAAAATCCAAAAAGATGCCTGCTCAAGCAGACATCTTTTCTATATGCGATAGTTATTCAGACAAATGGTAAGAATAGCTTGCCACAACCACTTCTTCATGCCAACGAAGTGCGTACTTCAATTTCAAACTCATTTGGTTATGGAGAATATTTTGCCAATGTTTTTTAGGGATGAATTGAGGGACTAAGACTGTGACAGTATTCCCTTTTTCTTTAGCTTCCTCAGCTACTTTAGAGACAAATTCAACTGTTGGTTGAATAATATCCCGGTAGCTCGTCATGACATTTTCAAAGCGAATATGAGGGAAATAGTGCTTAAATTCTTCTGCCACCTCTGCATCTTTAACCTTGGTTTCTTCTGTTGAGACATGCATGGCTATGACGTCATTTCCGAGGCTATTGGCATAACTCATCGCTCCCACACTTACCTGAGTGACATTTCCAACAAGGACGATCACGGTATTGCCCGCATAACTTGTCTTTTCGATCTTACCTCCCAAGCGCAATTGAGCCGCAACTTTATCATAGTGATTGCGGATACTCAAGAACATCCAAAGCAAAAGACTAATAATAGGGAAGAAGGGCCAGATTTCACGCAGACGGAACAGCAAGAGGATCAAGACAATACCATAACAGATAGCTGCCCCGAGGATATTGGCAAGCGAATACTTGAGAAATCCTTTTTGATATTGGCGTTTCCAGTGGATAACCATCCCTGTTTGAGAAAGGGCAAAAGGAATGAAGACCCCAATGGTATAAAGCGGAATCAAGCTTTCTGTTTGCCCATCAAAGATCAAGAGCAAGACGATGGCACCAACCGCCAAGGTCAAAATCCCATTGGAATAGCCCAGACGATCCCCTTTTTCCATATACATGTGTGGCATGTATTTGTTTTTAGCCATGTTAAAGGCCAACATTGGAAAGGCTGAGAACCCAGTATTCGCCGCAACTGCCAGGATCAAGGCTGTTGATAATTGGAAAACGTAGAAGAAGGCTTGTCCGACCGGAGAATTTCCCAAGATCGCTTGGGCCATTTGAGCTAGAGTTGTTACCCCTTTTGCTGGTACGACACCCACCCAGTAATTGAGGAAGGTAATCCCTGCAAACATGATCCCCAAAATCAAAGCCATAATGGTCAAGGTAGAAGCTGCATTCTTTGCTTTTGGTTTCTTAAAGAAAGGAACCGAATTGGAGATGGCTTCAACCCCTGTTAGGGAAGCGGATCCACTCGTAAAGGCCCGCAATAAGAGAATAATACTAACCCCTGAAATGGTTTGACCCACATGAGCAGTTGCGTTATAGGCCAAGTGACCCGTCAAGATTTGGATCACACCATAGCCGATCAAGGCAATGGTACTGACAATGAAAAGGTATACCGGAATCATCAATGATGTCGCTGATTCACGTAGCCCCCGAAGGTTCATCAGCATCAAAATCAAGACCAACAAAATGGAAATGTGAAGATTATACGGATGAAGAGATGGAATCGCTGACGTGATGGCATCTGCACCAGAAGACACAGATACTGCTACCGTCAGCATGTAGTCGACCAAGAGGCTCCCACCAGCGATCAACCCCGCTTTGGGAGACAAGTTCTCCGTAGTCACCATGTAGGCCCCTCCCCCTTGAGGGTAGGCATGAATGACCTGGCGATAAGAAATCGTTAAACTGGCTAGGAGAACCAGGACCACAATCCCAATCGGAATAGACCACCAAATGGCTCCCGCTGAAACGGTCATCAAGACCAGGATAACTTGCTCTGGACCATAGGCAATAGAAGAAAGTGCGTCACTAGAAAGCATGGCCAAGGCCTGCATTTTCCCTAGCAATCCACCTTCACCTTCTGCACCAGATTTCAACGGACGGCCAATAAACCATTTTTTCAATGTTGAAAACATAAAAAACTCCTTGAAAAAAGATCATGAGGCCGGGGATTCCCTGCCTCTTTTCATAAAACAGGGGTTATTCTACTCCTTTTTTTCAAGACTGTCAACCGAAATAGTGAAATTTTCATAAAGTTTTCATTATGTTCATCCATTCAAGCTCTTTTAGATCGGCCTGCTTCTTTTCAAATTGATCCAAGCAAAAAACGAGGCTGGGACAAAAATCCTAGCCTCTCAATTATTTTTGGATTGTCGAGCAAGACGCAGTGGTTGAGTGGGCTCTACTGCGCTGATTTCATCAGCTTTTACAGCCCTACTCAACTGTGCGGAGGTGGGACGACGAAATCGAATTCTAACGAATGACAGATTTCTGTCCCACTCTCACTTTTTTATTTTGCTTGATTTTCGACATAAAAGGCAATGACATCCGAAGTGTACTGGGCTGTGCCAACTCCAAACTTGTCGATGTTTTCCTTGAATTCTGGGTTATAGACATAGCCTTTGCCGATATGGCCAAAAACCTCTATAGAGCAGTCAAATCCATACGTTCGAATCGCGTCTAAAAGTTTGGCGGCTTCTTCTTGGTTTTCCGACGCTGTTACCGGCAAACCAGCTTGGAGGTTTTTCGCCAAGACTTGGAAGACTTGATTAAAGGCTCTTGTCGCCTCCTCTTCTCGACCTTTTTGACGTTCAAGCGCTTGGTCCATGACTTCTTGACCGTACTTCTCTACCGCCTCTTGCTGGTATTTTTGAGTATCTTGGTAGCTAAATCCAGTAAATTTTTCCTCAATGGTCATTTTTCTTTCTCCTTTTTGTTCTTGAATGGTTTTTTGCAAGGTAGAAATCAAGGTATCCAGACGTTGTCTTTCTTGAGTCAAATAGTCCAACTGTTTGGTTAAATGGGGTAATAAGTTAGATTTTTCTTCGGCTAAGAGTTCTGCTATTTGGTCTAAGGAAAATCCTAGATACTTGTAGTAGAGAATCACCTGTAATCGTTCTAAATCTTCTTGACTGTATGTCCGATAGCCATTTTCAGATTTGACAGGGACGAGAAGTCCTATCTTGTCATAGTGGTGCAAGGTCTTGACAGAGACACCTGACAGCTCTGCAGCTTCTTTGATATGATACATGATTTCCTCCTTACAAGGATAGTATAATCCCTCCCCTTAGGTCAGAGTCAAGACTTAACATAAAAATAGTTTTCAGATAAAAAAGGCTTGAGTTGTTTCACAACTTTTAACTCAAACCCTTTCTTTTTTATGGATGACTCACGATCAATTCTAAACCTTGCCCTTCCAAAGTCCAAGATTCAACATCGCTCGGTAAGATAAAGTGACTTCCTTTTTGAATAGGATAATCCTTTCCATCTACCGTCAATTTCCCTTCTCCGGCTAAGACGCTCAACAAGCTGTAATCAGCGGTCTTTTCAAAATCAGCTTTTCCAGTCAGTTCCCACTTATAAACGGTGAAGAAATCACTGGCAACCAAGGTGGTCATTCGAAGATCATCGATGACAACTGTATCTGGATGGCTATTGGCAGGCTCTCCAATGTTCAAGACATCAATTGATTTTTCCAAGTGAAGTTCCCGCAAGTTTCCTTGAGCATCCTTACGGTCAAAATCATAAACCCGGTAAGTGGTATCACTCGACTGTTGGGTTTCAAGAATCAAGATTCCAGAACCAATAGCGTGCATGGTCCCGCTTGGCACATAGAAGAAATCTCCAGCCTTAACAGGAACTTTTGTCAGCAAGGCATCCCAGTTCTTGTCCTCAATTTGCTGACGGAGTTCTTCTTTTGACTTGGCATTGTGTCCATAGATAATCTCGGACCCTTCATCGGCCGCAATCACATACCAACACTCAGTTTTTCCAAGTTCTCCTTCATGCTCCATTGCATAGGTATCATCTGGGTGCACCTGTACACTAAGCCAATCGTTGGCATCCAAAATCTTTGTTAATAAAGGAAAGACAGGCTCTTTACGATTGCCGAATAATTCCCGGTGCTCTTGATAGAGCTGATCCAATCCCATTCCTTCGTATGGACCATTGGCTACTTTAGAAACTCCATGTGGATGGGCTGAAATCGCCCAAAATTCACCGACATGGTCGCTCGGGATTTCGTAACCAAATTCTTCTTTCAGACGAGTTCCTCCCCAAATTTTTTCCTGCATGACTGAATGTAAAAATAATGGTTGTCCCATAATATCCTCCTCGCATTTCATGTTTCTATTATACAAAAAAAAGAAAACTTTTGAAAGCCCTTTCTATTGTTTTCCTCTCTCGCCAGAAACTTTATTTTTGTGTATAATGAAAGGGATGACACTAAAAGAAAACATTATCCAACTGGCGCATTCTATTGGGATATCAAAAATTGGATTTACAACTGCTGATGACTTCGCTTATTTGGAAAAATCGCTCCGCTTGACCGTTGAGGAAGGACGGAATTCTGGATTCGAGCATAAGAATATTGAAGAGCGCATCCACCCCAAATTAAGTCTCTCCTCCGCCAAGACCATCATCTCAATCGCTGTCGCCTACCCCCACAAACTCAAGCAACAACCTCAAAAAACAGCCTATAAAAGAGGAAAATTCACCCCCAACAGCTGGGGATTAGACTACCATTATGTCCTTCAAGACAAGCTCAACCGCTTAGCTGCTGGGATTGAAGAAATGACGCAGGATTTTGAATACAAGGGCATGGTCGATACTGGAGCACTGGTAGATACGGCTGTCGCCCAACGAGCTGGTATTGGCTTTATCGGAAAAAATGGCTTGGTCATTTCAAAAGAATACGGTTCTTACATGTTTCTGGGGGAATTGATTACCAACCTCGAAATCGAACCAGATCAGCCAGTCGACTATGGTTGTGGAGACTGTCGACGTTGTTTGGATGCTTGCCCAACCTCCTGTTTAATCGGGGATGGCTCTATGAATGCCAGACGCTGTCTGTCCTTCCAAACTCAGGACAAGGGCATGATGGACCTAGAATTTCGTAAGAAAATTAAAACGGTCATCTATGGATGTGACATCTGTCAGATAAGCTGCCCTTATAACAAAGGGCTAGATAATCCCTTGGCAACAGAAATCGATCCTGATCTGGCTCATCCAGAGTTGATTCCCTTTATCGAACTGTCCAACGGACAATTTAAAGAAAAATTCGGGCATGTTGCTGGAAGTTGGCGAGGCAAGAATATCCTCCAACGCAATGCCATTATCGCACTAGCCAATGCCAATGACCGCTCAGCCATCCCTAAACTCCTGAACATCATCGAGACCTCGCAAAATCAGATCCATATTGCAACGGCTATCTGGTCCTTAGGGCAACTGCTCCGTGAAGTCACACCAGACCTTGTCGATCTTTTACTGAATATCAAACATCCGACCGATGCTATCATAGAAGAACGAACTGCTTTCTTTGAAAAATTCGGCATTCAAGCAGATTCACAGCTACAATGAAAAAACACTAAGGTTGTAACCTTAGTGTGATGGCGTATACAAATTGTTATTTTATACCAATCTATTAACTTCTGTCAAAATAAAAAAATTTATTCGTTAGAATTATTCAATCATCAACTGAAACTTTCCGACGTGAGAAAAGCTCTTGAAACTATTAAGTTTCAAGAGCTCGGGAGTTTTGAGAGTAAAACAGTTCGGGGAACTGTTTTAGCCAGAGTCCAAAAATTGAAAAGCGAAGGGGCTCAAAACTAAGTCATGGAACTTCGTAGAAGTTCGCTGACGTCCGTACTCACCTAAGGAAAGTTTCTAAAATGACTTTGTCATCAATCTGACACTAAGGTTGTATCCTTAGTGTTTTTTTAGTTCTTTCAAGAAATACCAACTACCCATCTCTACTTGGTTAAAGCTAATCTCACTTGAATAGACTTCCTTGTAGCCATTTTTTGTGTAAAAATAGACATTTCCTTTGGTATTGGTATAGAAGGCTAGTTTTTCCCCTTTGATTTCTTCCAAGAAAGGCTCAATTCCTTCTGTCATAAAGCGACTGCCATAGCCCTGCCGTTGGTGTTTAGGGGCGACTGCGAGAAGCATCAAATACCAATCAAAATCTACATTTTCCTCCAATTCCTTATCCGTGTCCTCCATAAATTTAAAGTAGGACAACATATTCTTCAAGGAAATAAACTTGAGCAAACCGAATCCCCCATTTAAGAGATAGGCCCGAAAAGGAATCGGTCCCTTTTGCAACAAGGCTACCGCATAAATTTCATCGTTTTTTTCTGCCACAAGGCAAATATGGTGCTTAAGAAAAACCTTTACCAGGATGCGCATCATTGCCTCAACAAAGGCTGGGTATTGCTTGGGATCTCGCACCAAATCCTTGATAACTTTTAAAAATAGATAGTCCTCAAAGGCTGTACTGGCTACTCGAACCACCTGATCCAGATCTGCTTTTTCTGCTTTTCTGTACTTCATCTTCTCTCCTATTCTAAGTCCACTTTCCAGTATACACTATCCCTCGCTCTTAGACAAAGGTCAATTTTCAGCAATTTGTTCATTCAGACCAGCAAAAAGAGTCCTCCCCAAATGAGTCCCAACCCCCAAGCGACGAGGACATCCTTGGGATAATGAACTCCTCCAAGAACTCGGACAAGGGCTAATAGAAGAGATAGGAGCATGGAGCACATTCCTAGCGGAAGCGACAACTGGCAGACACACATGGAGATAATGGTCGCCGAAAAAACATGTCGGCTAGGAAAGGAATGACCGGATGAATTTTTTTCTAATAAGGGTTGAATTTCCCATTTTTCATAAGGTCTTGGAACATTGACCCAATGACGAAAAAGGCTAAACAAGACAAAACCCGAAGCAGGGATCCAGATAAAAGGCCAGATTCCTCCCATTGAAGTTTTCTTAAAAAACAGCCAACAAAAGACCAGGCCGTAGATGCCTGGCATGGCGAACGTCAAGATTCGATTCGTCCTTTGAAGGACCTGCACACGATGTGGCTTTCTCGTAAAAGGCAGGGTTAGCCAACGATAAAATTTCGGATAATCTTGAAGATTGGGCTTCATGTTGGCACTCCTGTCTATCATCTCGTTTTTGTACTACTAGTATACGCGATCCTAAGAAAGCCTGTCAAGCCAGGCTTCTTTTTTATCCTTTCTTTCTTCTTTTTCACATGATTTAGCACTAAAATCTGATGATTTATCATTTTTCTGTCTCTAAGAAACCTCTTTTCCATTACTAATATCGATAAAAAAATGAGGCTAGGACAAAAGTCCTAGCCTCTTAATTGTTTTTGGATTGTCGAGCAAGACGCAGTGGTTGAGTGGGCTCTACTACGCTGATTTCATCAGCTTTTACAGCCCTACTCAACTGTGCGGAGGTGGGACGACGAAATCGAATTCTAACGAATTACCGATTTCTGTCCCACTCTCATTTTTTCACTTTGTATGTTACGCCCTTTGTATCTTATTGGAATTGCGAAAGGACGAAGGTGGATCGATATTATCCACCTGAGGAGTTAGTGAGTCGTGTCGGCAAGGCACCATTGTGCTTGCCGTTACACGAATTGAACACGCCCTAAATGCTGGGTGAAAAAGATAAATTCTCTTGTGAGCATGGCTCACTGCAAGAATTTCCTATTTTCACTTTGCATTTTACGGGCTTTGTATCTTATTTTTATGCCACTTCTTCTGTGAATTGACTATTGTAGAGATCGGCATAGAATCCATTTTGGCTCATAAGTTCTTGGTGGTTTCCTTGCTCGATAATATTTCCATCTTTCATCACGAGAATCAGATCTGCATTACGGATAGTGGACAAGCGATGGGCAATGACAAAGGAAGTTCGGCCTTCCATGAGTTTGTCCATGGCTTTTTGAATCAACTCTTCTGTACGGGTATCGACAGATGAGGTTGCTTCATCCAAGATGAGGAGCGGGGCATCCTTCAAGAGGGCACGCGCAATGGTCAAAAGTTGCTTTTGACCAACGGACAAGGTCACTGAATCATCTAATACAGTATCATAGCCATTCGGCAAAGTCCGAATAAAGTGATGGACCCCAACCGCTCGGGTTGCCGCTTCGACCGCTTCATCTGAAATATTGGTTTGATTAAAGACTAAGTTTTCCCGGATAGTCCCTTCAAAGAGCCAGGTATCTTGTAAGACCATCGAAAAGGCATCATGAACTTCTTCTCGGCTCATGGCCTTAGTATCCACACCATCGATGGTAATTTTACCAGCTTGAATGTCGTAAAAACGCATCAAGAGATTGACCATGGTCGTCTTACCTGCACCTGTCGGACCAACAATGGCCACTTTTTGTCCAGGCTTCGCTTCAGCTGTAAAGTCATGGATAATAGTCTTGTCTGGTGAATAGCCAAAGCGAACATGCTCAAAGGTGACATGACCTTTTGGTGTTTCCAATTGACGTGTTTTTTGGGATTCCTCTTCCATTTCTTCTTCGTCTAAGAATTCAAAGACACGCCCCATAGCAGCACTGGCTGATTGCAATTGGGTAATTCCTTGGGCCATTTGACCAATTGGTTGGGTAAAGATGCGGACATAGGTCATAAAGGCCACAATGGTCCCGATGGTAATGTCTCCATTAATGGTGAGGACAGCCCCAACGATACAGACCATGACATAGCCGAAATTCCCTACAAACTGCATCAAAGGCATCATGATCCCAGAGAAGAATTGGGATTTCCACATGCTATGGTACAAATCTTGGTTGATGGCATCAAAATGATCTTTGGCTTGATGGCGGCCATTATAGGAAATAACAACATTGTGGCCACTATAGATTTCTTCAACATAGCCTGAAACTTTGGCAAGATTATCTTGTTGCTGTTTAAACAAAGGCTGACTCTTGACCATAATGATGCTAGAAAGAGCAAAGCCAGCAAAGACGGATACAATCGCTGTGACAGCTAAGTGCCAGTCCGTCTTAAACATCATGAAGATGGAGCCGATCAATAAGACGATAGAGGAGACCATTTGAACCAAGCTTTGGTTAAAGGATTGGGTCATCAAATCCACGTCATTGGTCACACGAGACAAGGTATCTCCTTGTTCGTGACTATCAAAATATTGGAGGGGTACACGATTGATCTTTTCAGCGATGGCATTGCGCAAGCGTTCTGCGAAGCGCTGAATCATGGTTGAGATAATGAAGCTACTGCTGTAGGACACTAGTGCTCCAACTCCATAAAGGATGGCTAAGGTCAGGGCAATCGAAGTGATCTTGTCAATATCAATGACTCCTCCCATCCCTTTTGTGATAGTATCCGTGATTTCTTTTAATTTATCCGGTCCAATAACCGTGATAATACTCGATACGATCGAAAAGAGGATAGCAATTCCGAAAAATAGGTGGAAGCCCTTCAAATAAGGAGAAAGTTGGCTCCAAAGGGACGATTCTTGTTTTGTTTTATGCATGTTCCAACTCCTCCTTAGACAATTGTGAATAGGCAATTTCTTGATAAACTTCATTGGTCGCAAGCAATTCTTTGTGGGTGCCTTGACCGACGACCTTCCCTTGATCCAAGACCAAAATCAAATCCGCATCCATAATGGTCGAAATCCGTTGGGCAACGATCAATTTGGTCGTATCTGCCAGCTCTTCTTTCAGGGCTTGGCGCAGGATCCGATCTGTTTTATAATCTAGAGCTGAGAAGGAATCATCAAAGATGAGGATCTCGGGCTTACGTGCAAGGGCACGCGCAATGGCCAAACGTTGACGTTGTCCTCCAGAGAAGTTGCTTCCTCCTTGCGCTACTTCTGTATCCAAACCTTTTTCTTTTGCGGCCACAAACTCTTTGGCTTGGGCCAATTCAAGAGCTTTCCAGATGGCTTCATCCTCTAATTTTCCTTGACTACTTTCTCCAAATTCCATATTGGAGCGAATAGTGCCGCTAAAGAGCACTGCTTTTTGGGGAATGTAGCCGACTTTATTATTCAGTTCTTGGTGGCTATAATTCTTGACATTGATGCCATCCACTAAGATCTTTCCTTCTGTTGCATCGTAAAAGCGCGGAATCAAGTTGACCAAAGTGGATTTCCCAGAACCGGTTGATCCGATGAAGGCAACGGTTTGTCCTTTCTGAGCTGAGAAGGTCACATGTTCAATCACAGCACGGGAAGTCCGTCCATATCGGAAGGAAACATCTTGAAATTCAACGGTACCCTCTTGGCCTGTTGTTTCTTTTGACTCACTTGGGAAGGCTACAGACGGCTCTAAAGCTAAGACCTGGTTGATTCGTTTGGCAGATACCAAGGCACGAGGAAGAATAATCAAGATGGCCACCATCATCATAAAGCCAATCACGACCTGCATGGCATAAGAGGAGAAGGTGATCATATCGGAGAAGACCTTGGTCCGATCTGCTAATGCAGGACTGGTGAGGATCTTTGTAGGATCTTTTGGCATGGCGATATCATTGATCAAGTGCGCCCCAATCCAGTAGATAGCCAGGGTCAACCCACTTGATACCACTGTCATGACCGGGTTCATCAAAGACATCAAACGATAAACAAAGAGATTTAGACGGGTTAAGCCCTTGTTTTCAGCCTGGAATTTCTCGTTTTGATAAGCTTCCGCATTGTAGGCGCGAACGACCCGCACCCCAGTCAAACTCTCCCGTGTCGTCGCATTCAAGGCATCGGTCAAACCTTGAACCTTTTGCTGGCGAGGAAAGGCAATAAGAACCAGAACAGAGAGAAGAATCAAGACCATCAAGACCGCAATCCCAACAGACGTTGTCCAGGCACTGCTCTTCCCCCAAATCTTGGTCAAAGCCCAAATCGCCATAATGGGACCACGCGTCACAACTTGCATCCCCATGACAATCATGATTTGCAATTGAGTCAAATCGTTGGTCGTCCGAGTCAAAAGAGAGGGAACGGAGAATTTCTTGATCTCGGCATCAGAGTAATCCATCACTTGATGGAAAATCTCTCCTCGAAGTCGCGTCGTAAAGCTGGCAGCGACTCTTGAAGCCAAAAAGCCCACAAAAACTGCCATCAAAAAACTTCCAAAAGAGAAGAGCAACATCTTGCTTCCCGGATCCATAATATCAGAAACCTTGGTCCCCTCCTTAGCTAAGAGGGTCGTGATATCAGATAAGTATTCAGGAGTCTTTAAATCCATCCAAACAGCCAGACAGATAAAGACCGTACTAAGGGCAATCATGCCCCATTCTTTGGCGGTTAACCGCCGAAACATATTGATCATTCCTCGCTCCTTTTTTTCATATTCTCATAAAATTGATGCATGACCTTGAAAAAGATGGCCAATTCTTCTTCTGATACGCCAGCCATCATCTTCTGGTCCACTTCCTCAAAGAATTGTTTCATGTCATTCAACTTGTTTTTCACACTGTCTGTTAGGTAGACATACTTGGCCCGTTTATCGGTCGGACTAGGCTCTAAATAAATAAAGCCATTTTTCTCCATCCGCTTGATCAGGTTACTCGTCACTGATTTTGCGATATGAAGTTCCTGCTCAACATCCCGAATCAAGGTCACTTTTCCCTCCTTTTCACGATGAGATAAGAAGCTCAATACCTGACCTTGGGGTCCTGCGCTAAATTCAAGCCCCTGCTTCTTGGCCTCTCTTTCTACCATGAGGTGAATGAGATGACCGATCTTTTTAAATTCTAGTAAAGGTTTGTCCATCATTTCCTCCAAATAGTTCTCTTAAGAACTTTAAAGTTACTATGAGAACTATTTTAACACAAAAAAGATCCCTGTCAAGAAAAAGTTTCCATAAGAACTAAAAAAATGGAGCCGAATCGACTCCATCCTTCATCTTTAGATAATAATGCCTTCTAGATGATCCATTTCATGCTGACAGATCTGAGCCGGAAAGCCTGACAAATGAATTGTTTTTGCTTTCCAATTCACATCTCGATAGGCCACTGAAATCTCCTCATAACGAGTGGTCGGTCGACTCCCCACCAAGGACAAGCATCCTTCTTCTGTTTGATAGGGCTTTTTCTTTTCAAGGAGAACAGGATTAAACAGGACCAAATTTTCACTTCCCATTCGGATAATAATCGCCCGCTTTTTCACCCCGATCATATTAGCCGCTAAACCGACACACTCAAGGAGATGAGCATTTAAGGTGTCCTGCAAATCCAAAGCCAAGGTGCGATCCTCAGGTGTCGCTTCTTCTGACTTTTGACCCAAGAATAAGACATCTTTTACAATATTCTTTTTCATTCCTTCCTCACTTCTTGATAGATAGACGAAAGAAGTGAGTGGGACAGAAATCGATAATTCGTTAGAATTCGATTTCGTCGTCCCACCTCCGCACAGTTGAGTAGGGCTGTATAAGCTGATGAAATCAGCGTAGTAGAGCCCACTCAACCACTGCGTCTTGCTCGACAATCCAAAAATAATTGAGAGGCTAGGACTTTTGTCCCAGCCTCCTCGCTCTTGTTTCTAACCTTTAAGAGACAATTGCTTCTTATTTTTTAAGCTTCTCGCTCACTTCTTTTGCAAGGACAAAGTTCCCCAAGGTCGCTGAACCATTGCCAGCAACTGCAGGTGTCACAATATAATCTCTCACATCAGGTACAGGGAGGTAACCGTTCAAGAGAGCAGTAAATTTCGTGCGAACACGATCTAACATATGTTGTTGAGCCATTACTCCTCCTCCAAAGACAACGACGTCTGGGCGGAAGGTAACTGTCGCATTCACTGCTGCTTGTGCGATGTAGTAGGCTTGAATATCCCATACATTGCTGTTGAGTTCAATGTTTTCCCCACGAATACCTGTACGAGCTTCCAGACTAGGACCAGCCGCAAGACCTTCCAAACAGCCATTGTGGAAAGGACAAACACCCTTGAATTCTTTTTCCACATCCATTGGGTGTTGAGCCACATAGTAGTGCCCCATTTCTGGGTGTCCAGCTCCCCCGATAAACTCGCCACGTTGGATGACACCAGCTCCGATTCCTGTTCCGATTGTATAGTAAACCAAGTTTTCGATATGGCCACCCGCATTATTGCGAGCGACCACTTCTCCATAGGCAGAGCTATTTACATCTGTCGTGAAATAGATAGGTACATTCAAGGCACGACGGAAAGCCCCAACGATATCTACATTGGCCCAATTTGGTTTTGGAGTCGTTGTGATGAAACCATAAGTGTTTGAATTTGGATCGATATCAATTGGTCCAAATGAACCAATCGCAAGCCCAACTAAATCCTCAAATTTTGAGAAAAATTCAATACACTTATCAATCGTCTCAATTGGCTTGGTTGTTGGAAATTGTACTTTTTCCACAACATTATAGTTTTCATCACCAACTGCACAAACAAATTTTGTACCGCCAGCTTCCAAACTTCCATATAATTTTGTCATGTTGGCTCCTTTTTTATTATGAAAAATATCCTGTATTTATTATAGCATATTTTGTAGTCAATCTTTTTCTCTTCTCTAAAGAAAAAACACACCTTTTTTTGAGAAATAAAATTCAAGGACTGGAGATAATAGACCAGTCCTTGAGAACTTATTGTTTCGATTAAGCTTTGACTTCGATGATCGCATCACCCTTCGCAACAGATCCAGTTGCAACAGGTGTGACAGAAGCAAAGTCAGCTGTGTTAGTGACGATCACCATAGTTGTGTCTTCCAGACCAGCTGCGGCAATTTTCGCTGCATCAAATGTACCAAGGACATCACCAGCTTTGACTTTATCGCCTTGAGCTACTTTTTGATCAAATCCTTCACCATTCATTGATACCGTATCAATACCAACGTGGATCAAGATTTCAGCACCATTAGCTGTCTTCAAACCGTAAGCATGACCAGTTGCGAAAGCAATGGTTACTTCAGCATCAGCTGGTGCATAGACAACGCCTTCAGTTGGTTTGATGGCAATTCCTTGTCCCATCGCTCCACTTGAGAAGACAGGATCATTCACATCAGCAAGTGCTACTGTACTACCAACGATAGGAGTTACAATCACTTCATCCGCAAGTGTTGCTTCAACTTCTTCAGAAGCAGCTGCTACTTCTTTGGCTTCTGCTTTATCAGCAGTTTCTGCTGCTGCTACATTTCCTTCAGCCGCAAACACAGCTGCTGCTTTTGTCTTACCATAGAAGTAAGTCAATGCAAAGGCTACCGCAAAGGCAATCACTTCACACAAGAGGTAGAATGGGATGGATGTTGCATTGATTGAAAGGAATCCAAGGAAACCTGCTGATCCAAGGGAAACAGCAGCGACTTGGAGAAGACCCGCAAAGAGGGCACCCACAGCTGAACCGATAAGGGCACAGAAGAATGGGAATTTGTATTTCAAGTTAACCCCGAAGAGGGCTGGTTCTGTAATACCAAGAAGAGCTGACACACCTGCAGAAGATGCAAGACCTTTGGTTTTTTCGCTCTTCGTTAAGAACAAGATGGCAAAAGTTGCAGCACCTTGGGCTACGTTGGCCATTGATGCAACGACGAAGATGAAATCTCCATGACCCGCACCTTTTTGCCAAGCTGAAAGTAATTGTGTTTCAATGGCTGGGAATGATTGGTGAAGACCTGTCATAACGATCAATGAGTAAGTTCCACCAAAGACTGTCATACCGATAAAGCTTGTTGTGTTATACAACCATACAATAGCGTCTGTGATTCCGTTTGACACCAAAAGCATCACTGGACCAACCACTGTAAAGGTAAGGAAACCAGTAATCATCACAGAAAGCAATGGAGTAAAGGTAAAGTCAACAGCTGATGGCAATTTCTTGTGGAAGAATTTTTCCAAATGTGCCAAGATCCAGATCGCTGCTAAGACAGGAATAACTTGGTAGGCATAGTTTGTTTGTGCTACATTGTAGCCAAAGATATCCCAGAATTTAGTAGCCCCACCAAGATCTGGCGTGGTCATGATCATACCGATCGCAGCACCCAAGAAGATGTTTGCTCCAAAACGTTTGGCTGCAGAAATACCAACCAAAATTGGCAAGAACATAAATGGTGCAGCTGACATCAATTGGATCATAGCTGAAAGACCCTTGATAGCTGGGTACATTTCTTCCAATGATTTAGGTCCAAACAAACCAGCTGAAGTCAAGAAGTTCCGAAGGGCCATCAAGAGACCACCTGCAACCAAGGCAGGGATGATTGGAACGAAGATATCAGACAAGAGTTTAATCAAGGCCATCAATGGGTTGAATTTCTTATCTTTTGCAGCGATTTGTTTCAAATCGTCTGTTGATACTTCTTTCAAACCAGTAGCTTTAATTAGCTCTTCATAAACAAAGTTTACATCTCCAGGTCCGATGATGACTTGGTATTGACCATCTGATTTGAAGGTTCCTTTGACATCTGCATTGTTATCAAGTGCAGCTTGATCAACTTTGCTATCGTCTTTCAATACCAAACGTAGACGTGTCGCACAGTGTGCTGCCGCAACAAGGTTATCTTTACCGACTGCTTCGATAACCTCTTTGGCTACTTTATTGTAATCCATAAAGTAAATCTCCTTATATTTTGTAATGTAAACGGTTCACCCGTCTCTACGTTTTTAATTGTACCACGTATTGAAAATATGTCAACCGTTTTGCAGGATTTTTTTGAAACTTTTTTGGACTTTTTGACACCTTTTGACAGTATGAAACTATTTTCACTTCAATAGAGGCCTGGAGCACTGTGTTTGTCTCTTTAAAGCTACTCTTTATTTTCATTTTCTTTCATTTTTTCATGGATTTTCAATTTCTCCTCTTTTCTTCGAGCCGCAAAATAGATGTCAAGCGTTTGACATTTTTTGCCATTTTTTTCATTTATCGCTTGCATTTTTAATAGGAAATCGGTACTATGGAAGTAAGAAAAAATTCGGAGGAATAAAATGGAATGGACAACTGAACGTCGTTACAGACGTTACGAAGACTGGACAAAAGAAGAAAAGCAAGCCATCCAAGATCATATGGCCAAATCTCCTTGGCATACACACTATCATGTTGAGCCAAAAGCTGGTCTCTTAAATGATCCTAACGGTTTTTCCTACTTTGATGGAAAATGGATCTTGTTTTACCAAAATTTCCCATTTGGTGCAGCCCATGGGTTAAAATCATGGGTACAAACAGAAAGTGAAGACTTGGTTCATTTCAAAGAAACCGGTGTAACGCTTCTTCCAGACACAGATCTGGATAGCCATGGAGCTTATTCCGGATCAGCCATGCAGTTTGGTGACAAACTATTCTTATTCTACACCGGAAATGTTCGTGATGCAGAATGGGTTCGTCATCCTTACCAAGTCGGTGCTTTGATGGACAAAGATGGAAAGATTGAAAAATTTGACAAAATTTTGATTGATCAACCAGCTGACTCTACGGATCACTTCCGCGACCCACAGATTTTTAATTTCAAGGGTCAATACTATGCTATCGTTGGTGGTCAAGACCTTGAGAAGAAAGGATTCATCCGTCTCTATAAGGCTGTAGATAACGACTATACCAACTGGGTTCCAGTCGGTGACTTGGATTTTGCAAACGATCGGACCGCTTATATGATGGAATGTCCCAACCTCGTCTTTGTTGGAGACCAACCCGTTCTCCTCTACTGCCCTCAAGGCTTAGATAAATCGGTCCTCGATTATGACAATATCTATCCAAATATGTACAAGATCGGGGCAAGCTTTGATCCAGAAAATGCCAAAATGGTTGATGTATCTGAATTGCATAATCTCGACTATGGTTTTGAAGCTTATGCGACTCAAGGATTTAATGCTCCCGATGGACGTGCCTATGCTGTTAGCTGGCTAGGTCTTCCAGACGTTTCTTATCCAACTGATTCCTATGACTACCAAGGAGCTCTCTCACTAGTCAAAGAATTAACCATCAAAGATGGCAAGCTCTACCAATACCCAGTTGAAGCCATCAAGGACTTGCGAGCTGAGAGTGAGGAATTTGCCAACAAGGCTCAAACCAAGAACTGCTATGAATTGGAATTGCAGTTTGAAAAAGATAGCCAAAACGAAATCGTCCTCTTTACCGATGCAGAAGGAAAGGGCTTAGCTCTCTCATTCGATCTCTCTAAGGGATTGGTCACAGTCGATCGAAGCCAGGTTGGTGAGCAATATGCCCAAGACTTCGGTACGAGCCGTAGTTGCACAATCGCTAACCAAGCAACAACCGCTAATATTTTCATTGACAATTCGATTTTTGAAATCTTTATCAATAAAGGAGAAAAAGTATTTTCTGGTCGGGTCTACCCACATGCAGATCAAAATGGAATCTTGATCAAGTCTGGAACCCCTACTGGAACATACTACGAACTTGATTATGGTCGCAAAGCTAACTGATGTCGCTAAACTCGCCGGTGTCAGCCCTACTACTGTCTCACGGGTTATCAATAAAAAGGGATACCTGTCTGAAAAAACGATCCAAAAAGTCCAAGAAGCCATGCGAGAATTGGGCTATAAACCTAACAATGTTGCTCGTAGCCTCCAAGGAAAATCAGCCAAGTTAGTCGGCTTGATCTTTCCCAACATCAGCAATGTTTTCTATGCTGAATTAATCGACAAACTAGAGCACCAACTCTTCAAACACGGCTATAAAACCATCATCTGCAATAGTGAGCACGACTCCGAAAAAGAGCGCGAATATATTGAGATGTTGGAGGCCAACCAGGTAGATGGCATCATTTCAGGAAGCCATAATTTGGGCATTGAAGATTACAACCGGGTAACTGCTCCTATCATTGCTTTTGACCGCAACCTCTCCCCAGAAATTCCGGTTGTCTCTTCAGACAACTACGCTGGCGGGGTGCTTGCAGCAGAAACTTTAGTAAAAACCGGAGCCCGAAAGATTATCATGATCACAGGGAATGACAACTCCAACTCCCCAACAGGCTTGCGTCATGCGGGGTTTGCATCGGTTCTACCTGAGTCCATGATCATTAATGTTTCCAGTGATTTCTCCCCTATTCGCAAAGAAATGGAAATCAAACAGATTTTAACCCACCACAAACCAGATGCCATTTTCGCCTCCGATGATTTGACGGCGATCTTGATCATGAAAGTCGCTAGAGAATTAGATATTCAGATTCCCCAGGTTTTGAAAGTGATTGGTTATGATGGAACCCAGTTCATTGAGACCTATACACCTGAACTGACAACCATCCAACAACCCCTCGAAGACATTGCTATCCTCATGGTGGATCTTTTACTCCAAAAGATCGAAGGAAAAAAAGTAGCGACTACCGGTTATTTCTTGCCCGTTAGTCTCCACTCTGGAAAAAGTGTCTAAAACAACGATGCTGGGACAAAAGTCCTAGCCTCTCAATTATTTTTGGATTGTCGAGCAAGACGCAGTGGTTGAGTGGGCTCTACTACGCTGATTTCATCAGCTTTTACAGCCCTACTCAACTGTGCGGAGGTGGGACGACGAAATCGAATTCTAACGAATTACCGATTTCTGTCCCACTCTCATATTTTTTTACCAAAAAAAGAGCCAGTAGGCTCTTTTTACTTATTCTTCTGTCACAAATTGACTGAGGACACCGTTGACAAATCGTGAAGAGGTTTCATCCGAAAAAGCCTTGGCCAATTCCACCGCTTCATTGACTGCGACGATCTGTGGCGTATCAAACTCTGTCATTTCGTAAATTCCCAGACGAAGGATGTTTTTCTCTACCAAGGTCAAGCGCTCAACAGTCCAGCCGGTTTTCAAATGTTGACCGATTTGCTGGTCCAGTTGATCTTTGGATTGGTAGACGCCCGTCACGAGATTCATGAGAAAGGCAGGAAGATCGACTTCTTTGTCTTCTGCTAGGTCCTTGTCATGTAGATAAGCAAAGCGACAAGCTTCAACAATGTTTCCATCGTATTCCAAGGCCATCAAGGCTTGGAAGGCGCGCTCACGCAAATCTCGACGTGATTCTAATAAAATTTCATCAGTCATTGAGGAAGTCCTCATTAAACAAATCTTTCAAGTCTGGTTTTGGAGATTTTTCCGTTGCGATACCAACAACGTGAATGTTGACAGCATCCAAGGTTACATCTGCCATATCATAAACTGCAGACTTAACCGCTTTTTGAATGGCTACAGCGACAGATGGTACAGCGACTCCGTACTCCAAATAAAGATAGATGTCTACTGAAACTTGACCATCTTCTTCTGTATGAAGGTAGACGCCACGTCCAAGTGAGCGTTTGGACAAGCTATCTGAAACACTCTTGTTTTCAAGCGAATAGACACCCTCTACTTTTGCTGTCGCAATCGCAATAATTTTTTCTAATACACGTGGTGCAATAACGATGTCACCAAATTGTTCAGTTGCCATAGAAGTTCCTTTCTATTTGACACCCTGAGATGTCTCTTATGCACGAGAAACGTAAGTTCCTTCAGCTGTATTGATAATCAATTTTTGTCCTGCTTCGATGAAGTCTGGAACGTTTACCACAAGGCCAGTTTCCATTGTAGCTGGTTTACCAGAACCTGTCACAGTAGCACCTTTGATAGATGGTTGAGTTTCTGCAACAGTCAATTCAACAGTTGTAGGAACTGTTACACCGATGACTTCGCTTCCGTAGAATTGAATTTTTACTTCTGAGTTTTCAAGGATGTAAAGCAATTCTTGTTCTACGTTCACAACTGGAATTTCATATTGGTCATATGTTTCTGTGTTCATGAAGTAAGCTGTATCATCCATTTTGTACAAGTATTGAGCTGGAACAGTTTCAATAATAGCTTGCTCAAATTTTTCTTCTGGACGGTAGCTTGTATCAAAAGTTGAACCAGTACGGACATCACGCAATTTCATACGCATGATGGTGTTTCCTTTACCTGGTTTGTGGTGGCTAGCTTCCAAAACGCGGATCAATTTTCCATCAGCTGTTTCAAAGGTCATACCAGCTTTCAACTTACTTGCTTCAATCATGTTTTATTACCTCTTTTTAAAAAATAGATTACTCTTTATTGTAACACACTATTTGATTTTTCTCAAACAGCAATTTTCTCTTTTTAGGAAGGCTAGAAGGCGGAGAGAGATTACAGGAACGAGTCCTTAGAATCTCTGTATCTCCAACTCCATCTTCACTATTCCTTATTGGTCCAAGGGCACAATATTGCCATCGGCATCTTTGGTGACATGGACATATTTTCCATCTACTTCAATGTAGAAGGTATGAGGCTTGTCTTGCGCTGGAGAGGCTTGTTTTTGAAGGTCATTGCCAAGGGCTTGACCCAAGTTCATCCCCATAATCATGTTCATGCCATTGCCACCTTCATTTTTAGCAGCTGCGACCAAGGCTTCATTGCGAGCACGACGCTCTTCGATTTCAATGGTATTGTACTTCATCGCTGCCAATTCACTGTCCAGTTTATTGACCTTGGCCATACTGTCTGCATCGTAGCTCAAATCTTCGATGAGGACATTGGTTAATTCGATACCATATAATTCTGTCCACGTTTTGTTGACTTCGCGTTTTGCAACTTCATTGAAGACATCTTGGTCCGCATTGATATTGTAGATGTCTGCCTTATTTTCAGCCGTATATTTTGAAATGGCCACTGCAATTTTTGGTGCTAGATTTTGGCGCAAGGTTCCCTGAGCCACATCTTCCAAGGTAAATGGCTTATCTGCAGTGATTTGACGACTGACTGCACTGATGTAAAAGAGTACAGGATCTACCACTTTAACATCATAAAGACCATAAAAACGAATGCTAAGAAGTTGTTGGTAACGGTCGCTAAAGTACTCGACTGGATTTTGAGTGCCAAATTTATTTCCTGTAAAAGGTTGCATCCGCACAAAAATAATTTCTTGTTGGGTGACCACTTGGCCACCAAATGAGAAGCGATTCTTGAACTGGTCCCAAGTCCCTTTAACGCCACCCTTTTCAAACAACCAGGCATTTTCACCAGCTTGCCATTCGTGGCTACCTGCTTCTAGAAGGTCTCCTAGAAAAGTTCCATTATTGACCAAGAGAGCAACATAGCCTTGAGGAACAATGACGACAGATCCATCTGTCAATAGCCCCGTATTTTGGTTGCTCTGACGAGAGCGTCCATCTGGATCTTTGGTCAAGAGCTGTCCCTTAATGGCCAAAGCTGTTGCCGGAACAGCTTCTGGCAATGTAATGGCTTCCTTAAATTTACTATCTTGAAAACTTGAAATGCCCGCTGAAAGGGCTGCTTTAATAAATCCCATACATTCTCCTATCTGTAGAATTCAATTTCATCCACGACTTCGTAGACATCCAAGACCCAATCTTTTGGATTGTGCTTCAAGGACGCTTGGCAATATTCACACTTGTCGATTGAATCGATCGTCAATGGCGCACCACAGTTCGGACAATGATCACTAACAACTTCTGAATTCTTAATAATCTCTGTCTGAGCTCCATGTTCACGGAGGAAGACCATGCGGTATACCGTAAAGAGATCTTTGGTCGGATCTCCTTCGATCACACGACCCGATTCATCATTTCGGATGTAATCTCTCATCGTCGAAGACAGAATAACTTCAATGCGGTCATTGCCTTCTGGATTTTCGATAAAGTCTTTGATCTTCGAATCTTCCACACACACGCGCTCAAGAACATTGGTTGTTTTGGCACGAATATGCTCTTGCAACTGCGTCAAGTGTTGCTCATAAAGACTGGTACTTTCTAAGTTCCGTACGGAATTCCAATCTTTTTCTGTCCAGGCAGACTGCAATTGAAGATAAACCAGCTTGACTTGCGACAAGAAGCGGTCTTCATCAAACATTGGATCCAGTTTACGGATACGACGAATCGCTTCATAGTTGTTTTCAATTGGTCGACCCGCCCGTTCTTCGGTTGTCCGTTTTGGACCACTATTTGAATAGGACGAATCATCACTCTCATTAGCCTCTTTTGCAATATTATAGACAAATCCAATCAATCCAATGATGGCGACAACTGCTACCGCCCCACCAGAGTCTGATCCAGAACTAGAACTGTAGCTACTGGATCCACCAGACCAGCTGCTACCACCAGACCAGCTACTTCCGCCACCAGACCAGCTGCTACCACCACCACCGCCAGAATGAATAGTGCTACTGCCACCACTATGCGTATTGCCGACACCAGCATGAGCAGAAGGAGCAAATGCAAATAGAAGGGCTACTAGAAGAATTCCCAATACTAAAATTCGTTTTTTCATAGGCCTCATTTCTTATCTTTGTTGGTTACACAGGGGTTAAGAAAATACTGTCTATTTTATAGGACAATCAATTCTTTAGGTGCAAGTGTCAAGACTTCACAGCCTGTTTCTGTGATCAAGAGATCATCTTCGATCCGCACACCAGAGAGACCTTCAATGTAAATCCCTGGTTCATCTGTCAAGACCATCCCTGCTTGAATGGCTTCTTTAGACATTTGGCTGAAGTAGGGTTCTTCATGGATATCAAGCCCAATTCCATGACCGATTCCATGAGTAAAGTATTGGCCATAGCCGGCTGCTTCGATCACATCACGTGGGATTTTATCAAAATCACGGAAGCCAAGTCCATCTTTTGCAGCAGCAATCAAGGCTTGATTGGCTTTCAAAACGGTTTCATAAATTTCTCTTTCCTTGTCGCTGACATGTCCAGCATAGATGGTCCGTGTCATATCGCTGACATAGTGGTCATACAAGCAACCAAAATCAAGGGTCAAGGCATCTCCTGCTGAAATCACCCGATCACTTGGAGTTGCGTGTGGCATGGCAGAGCGTTCACCTGCTGCTGAGATAATATCAAAAGATACACCAGAAGCTCCCAACTCCCGCATTCTAAAGTCGAGGAAAATCGCTGCTTCCAACTCTGTCGTTTTCCCTACCTTGATATAATCCAAAATATCATGGAAGGCTTGGTCAGAGATGCTACAAGCTTTTTTAATGGCCGCAATCTCAGTTTCATCTTTAATCAAGCGCAATTCCATCACAAAGTTCGCTAGGGATTGAAGGCTGATGCCACTGAAAACAGAAGCCATGCGGGCATGGTAGGCTACCGTCACTTCGTCCTCAAAACCAAGTTCTTTGATTTCAAGGTCCTTAACGACCTCTGCCGCTGCAGTCAACTCATCGCGGGTTTCCACAATCTCTACAAAGGGGAAACAAGTCGCATGGGCATGGATGGTGTAGCGCGAATCTGTAAAGAGTACCACGCGTTCTTCTGTCACCAAAGCGGTCCCGTTTGAACCCCAGAAATTGGTCAAATAATAAACATTTTTCAAATTGTTAATCAATACCGCTTTGAGGTTTTGGGCTTTCATTTTGTTTCTTAAGTTGCTGATCCGTTGATTCATTGTAATTTTCCTTTCAAATATTGTCCTGTGTAGCTAGCAGGATTTGCTGCTACTTCTTCTGGTGTTCCGGTCGCAATAATGGTTCCACCACCGACACCGCCTTCGGGCCCTAAATCGATGATATGATCTGCTGTCTTAATGACATCCAAATTGTGCTCAATCACAAGGACCGTATTGCCATCATCTACAAATCGCTCTAAGACTTTGATCAAGCGAGAAATGTCTTCGGTATGGAGTCCAGTCGTTGGTTCATCCAAGATATAGAAGGATTTTCCTGTAGAGCGCTTGTGCAATTCAGAAGCCAACTTCATCCGTTGCGCCTCCCCACCTGAAAGAGTAGTCGCTGGTTGGCCTAGTGTTACATAGCCCAAGCCCACATCTTGGATGGTCTTGAGTTTGCGTTCAATTTTTGGAATGTGCTTGAAGAATTCAACTGCCTTGTTGACCGTCATATCCAGCACTTCTGCAATATTTTTTTCCTTGTAGTGGACTTCAAGGGTCTCACTATTGTAACGACGTCCATGGCAAACTTCACAAGGAACGAAGACATCTGGCAAGAAGTGCATTTCAATCTTGATGATCCCATCTCCTGAGCAGGCTTCACAACGCCCGCCCTTGACATTGAAACTAAAGCGGCCTTTTTTATAGCCCCGAATTTTGGCTTCATTGGTCTGAGCAAAGAGATCGCGAATGTCATCGAAGACGCCTGTATAGGTCGCTGGATTGGAACGAGGAGTCCGACCAATCGGGCTTTGATCAATGTCGATCAAGCGATCGATATGCTCAATCCCCTGAATCGTCTTGTATTTCCCTGGTTTTTCCGAATTGCGGTTGAGTTTTTGAGCGATGGCTTTTTTCAAGATGCCATTGATCAAGGTCGATTTTCCAGAACCGGAAACTCCAGTGACTGCGATGAATTTGCCCAGAGGAAAGCGTGCTGTGATGTCTTGTAAGTTGTTCTCACTGGCCCCTGTTATTTCAATAGAACGACCATTCCCCGAACGGCGCTCTGTCGGAACCGGAATCTTGCGCTTGCCGGACAAATACTGGCCAGTGATGGATTTGCTGTTGCGTGCTACCTGCTTTGGAGTTCCTGCTGCAACGATCTCTCCCCCAAAGACACCGGCACCTGGGCCGACGTCGATCAGGTAGTCTGCCTCTCTCATGGTATCTTCATCATGTTCGACGACGATCAAGGTGTTGCCTAAATCGCGCATCTTCTTGAGACTGGCGATCAGGCGGTCATTGTCCCTTTGGTGGAGGCCGATAGACGGCTCATCCAAGATGTAAAGGACACCAGAGAGGTTGGAACCGATCTGGGTTGCCAAGCGAATGCGCTGGCTTTCTCCACCTGATAAGGTCCCAGCAGATCGTGACAAGGTCAAGTAATTGAGCCCCACATTGTTTAAGAAGGTCAAGCGATCCTTGATCTCTTTTAGGATCGGTCTTGCAATCGTAGCTTCATTGTCTGTTAAGATCAACTGATCTACGGCTTTTAAGTGGTCCGCAATCGATAGATCTGACACTTCCCCGATATGCATCCCCTTCTCCCCGCCGACACGAACAGAAAGAGCCTGGTCATTGAGGCGGTAGCCATGGCAGGTCGCACAGGTCAATTCGTTCATATAAGAGCGCATTTGATTACGGGTGAAATCACTATTGGTCTCACGGAAACGACGGTGAATGTTGTTTACGACCCCTTCAAAAGGAATTTCGATATCCCGAACTCCACCAAACTCATTTTCATAGTGGAAGTGGAATTCCTTCCCGTTTGAACCATAGAGGACCAAGTCCTTTTCTTCTTGAGAAAGATCGGAAAAAGGTCGGTCCATATCAACGCCAAAATGGATCATGGCCTGCTCCAACATCTGTGGATAGTAGTTGGAAGAGATCGGATTCCAAGGAGCGAGTGCTCCTTCGCGAAGGGTTAAGCGATCATCTGGCACCACCAAATCCAAGTCCACCTCTAGCTTAATCCCCAGCCCATCACAATCTGGACAAGATCCGAAAGGCGCATTGAAAGAAAAGAGGCGGGGCTCTAATTCAGGAACGGTAAAGCCACAGACTGGACAAGCATAATGCTCAGAAAAGAGCAATTCCTTGCCATCCATGGTATCAATCACCACATAACCATCCGCAATCCGAAGAGCTGCTTCAATCGAATCAAAGAGCCGCGAGCGGATGCCCTCTTTGATCACGATTCGGTCCACTACTACTTCAATCGTGTGCTGCTTGCTTTTAGACAGTTCTGGAACCTCTGTCACATCATAGATCTCACCATCGACCCTCACCCGGACATAGCCGTCTTTTTGCACCTTTTCAATGATATTCTTGTGCTGGCCTTTTTTCTTGCGAATAATGGGGGCTAGAATTTGCAGGCGTTGGCGCTCTGGTAATTCCAAGACTTGATCGACAATTTGCTCAACTGAAGAAGCTGTAATCGCTCCATGCCCATTGATACAATAAGGCGTCCCTACACGCGCATAGAGCAAGCGCAGGTAGTCATTGATCTCTGTTGCCGTCCCCACTGTAGAACGGGGGTTTTTACTGGTCGTTTTTTGGTCGATGGAAATGGCTGGACTCAAGCCGTCAATGGAGTCCACATCTGGTTTTTCCATATTTCCCAAGAACTGCCGGGCATAGGCCGATAAGCTCTCCACGTAGCGGCGCTGGCCTTCTGCATAGAGGGTATCAAAGGCCAGACTGGACTTTCCAGATCCAGACAAACCCGTCACCACGACTAATTTGTCCCGTGGAATTTCTACATCTATATTTTTTAAATTATGGGCGCGTGCCCCATGAATGACAATTTTATCTTGCATGTTCTTACTCTAATCACCTTTTTGTTAACCTCCATTATAACAAATTTTTTAGTATTCTTTTATCCAAAACCGTCCTTTTTCTGATATAATGTTAAGGTGTAAAAAAACAAGGGGAGGCACCATGAAACAGGTCTTTTTATCGACAACGACTGAATTTAAGGAAATAGAGACGCTGGAACCCGGTAGCTGGATCAACCTTGTTAACCCTTCTCAAAGTGAATCGATGGAAATCGCCTCTGCTTTTAATATCGATATTGCCGACTTACGGGCACCACTCGATGCGGAAGAAATGTCCCGTATGACCATCGAAGATGAATATACCTTGATCATCGTCGACGTTCCCATCAAGGAAGAGCGGAACAATCAGACCTACTACGTGACCATTCCGCTAGGGATTATCCTGACAGAAGAGGCTATTATCACGACTTGCTTGGAGAAATTGCCACTTCTCGATATCTTTATCAACCGACGCTTGCGGAATTTCTATACCTTTATGCGGTCGCGCTTTATCTTTCAGATCCTCTATCGCAACGCTGAACTCTACTTGTCAGCGCTTCGTACCTTGGATCGCAAAAGCGAGCAGATTGAAAGCCAATTGCACAAATCAACGCGTAATGAAGAGCTGATTGAGTTGATGGAGTTGGAAAAAACCATCGTCTACTTTAAGGCCTCTCTGAAAACCAATGAGCGCGTGATCAAGAAATTGACCAGTGCTACTAGTAACATCAAGAAATACCTAGAAGACGAAGATCTGTTGGAAGATACCCTGATCGAAACCCAGCAGGCCATCGAGATGGCAGATATTTATGGAAATATCCTGCACTCCATGACCGACACCTTCGCATCGATCATCTCCAACAACCAGAACAACATCATGAAGACCCTGGCCCTCGTTACCATTGTCATGTCCATTCCGACCATGATCTTTTCGGCCTACGGGATGAACTTCAAGGACAATGAGCTTCCGCTCAATGGCGAACCCCATGCCTTCTGGCTGATTATTTTCATCGCCTTTGCCCTGACCGGGTCTCTCGTCGTCTACCTCATCCATAAAAAATGGTTCTAACCAAACTTGTACATCAAAGGAGTAACTATGTCTCAAACCGACCTTCATCAACTTAGTAAGAAAAATCAAGAATTTATCCGGATCGCCAAACACCAATTGCTTGAAAACGGAAAGACAGAGGAAGAAGCAGAAAGCCTCATCCAAGAAATTCTTCCAGCTATCCATGAAAACCAAGGAAAAGGAATTCCGGCACGGACCCTTTTTGGAGCTCCAACTGTATGGGCGAATTCTTTCAGCGAGAAAGAACGCTATGAAAAAGAGCATCCGAAATTAAACGATGCTCCCTCTCTCATGATTTTGGATTCCTTCCTCTTTATCTTTGGTGTTTTTGCTGCGATTAGCGCCTTTATGAACTTGGTCGCACCGCGTCGTACTGGCTATGGGTTGATCACCTTGATTCTTGGAAGTTTGACAGGGGCCCTGCTCTTGTATCTCATGTACTACTTCTTCTATCAGTATATGGATGGCACCAAAGATCGCAGCGAGCGTCCCTCTCTTTGGAAATCCATGCCGATTCTTGTTGGAGTCATGTTCCTTTGGGTCATTGTCTTGTCCTTTACTTCCCTACTCCCACAGGTTCTCAACCCAACTATTCCAGATGTCCTTGCCATCGTTTTAGGAGCTTTAGCACTTGTCCTTCGCTTCTACCTCAAGAAACGCTTTAATATTAAAAGTTCGAGCACAGCACCCGCAACTCGTCGCTAAAAAGAAACGGATGAAGTTTTCATCCGTTTTTGTTTTACTGTATTTCCCTGTTCAATCTTTTTGAAAAATAGAGGACTAAGTCATCATTGTTTTCACAAGAACTGTAAGGGGCTAAGGGGTGATCACTAAACCAAACCCCAGATCCATCTGGGATATAGCCCCGTTTGACATACAGTCTTTGAGCTGGGCCATAACCCGAGTGTAAACCAACCCCTAAAGTAACAATCTCTGATAGTAGCCGGACTCTTTTTTCTGCCTCCTCTAAGAGTTGATTCCCAATCCCTCGATTTCTAAATGGTTCAAAAACATTAAAATCAGATAGTTCAGGATAGACTCCCACGAAAGGGCCGTGCTTGGCAGCAGGCAATATAGTGATATAGCCTGCCACAAATCCATCCGACTCAGCTACTAATACGTCCCTCTCTCTATTCTCCTGCTCTTGAAAATAGCTAGTCAAGATATCCTCTCTACCTGGCCACCCTTGGTGGATAAAGGCTTGAGAGATGTGCTCAATATCTGCCTTTATCATCCTCCTGATGATTACACCTTCCTTCATGTTGCGCTCCTTGATACCTTTCTCCCCATCATTATAGCATAATTAG
Organism: Streptococcus parasanguinis CC87K; assembly: GCF_000507765.1. GTDB lineage: Bacteria > Bacillota > Bacilli > Lactobacillales > Streptococcaceae > Streptococcus > Streptococcus parasanguinis_J. The sequence goes on from NZ_KI669401.1 coordinate 1,165,641, forward strand.
AGCTTGGGAAAGGTCAAAGAGCTTCACACGGACCTAACTCACTATCATATTTCTATGCTCGCAAAAAAGATCCAAAAGGGTCTGAAAAAGAGGTCCACTGGACCTCAACTCGCTCTTACATTTCTAGGCTCGTGAAAAAAGATCCGTTAGGGTCTTAATTCGCTCTCTTGTCTTCAAGCTCATGAAAAAAAGACCCTAACGGGTCTTTTTTTAATCTTCGTTTACGAAAGGCATCAAAGCCATTACGCGAGCGCGTTTGATAGCTGTTGTTACTTTACGTTGGTTCTTCGCTGAAGTTCCAGTTACACGACGAGGAAGGATTTTCCCACGTTCTGAAACGAAACGGCTAAGAAGCTCAGTATCTTTGTAATCGACATATTCGATTTTGTTTGCTGCGATGTAATCAACTTTTTTACGGCGTTTGAATCCGCCACGACGTTGTTGAGCCATGTTTAATTCTCCTTTATAGTTTTAATTCGTTAAACCCATTCTTAAAATGGAAGATCGTCGTCTGAGATATCCATTGGATTCGCTCCAAATGGATTTTCTTCACGACCAAAGTTTGGCGCTGCATTGCTTGGTTCAGATCCACCAAAGCTTGGGGTTGCATTTCCAGCAAAACCACCGTTGCCTGATGAATAGCCACCACCTGCATGCCCTTCGCGTGCTGCACGGCTTTCCAATAGTTGGAAGCTGTCTGCTACGACTTCAGTGACATAAACACGTTGACCTTGCTGGTTTTCGTAATTACGTGTTTGAATGCGACCGGTAATCCCAATCAAAGCACCTTTCTTAGCCCAGTTGGCTAAGTTTTCTGCTTGCTGACGCCAGATCACACAGTTGATGAAATCGGCTTCGCGCTCTCCATTTTGACTCTTGAAGTTGCGGTTGACAGCTAGGCTGAAAGTAGCAACTGCTTGATTGCTTGGAGTGTAGCGAAGTTCAGCATCACGGGTCATACGACCGACAAGTACAACATTGTTAATCATAAGTCACCTCGGATGATTTCTTACGCGTCAACTTTTACGATCATGTGACGAAGAATGTCACCGTTGATTTTTGAAAGACGGTCGAACTCGTTAAGAGCTACAGCGTCGTTCGCTTCAACGTTTACGATGTGGTAAAGTCCTTCACGGAAATCTTGGATTTCGTATGCAAGACGACGTTTTTCCCAATCTTTTGATTCAACAACAGTTGCACCGTTGTCAGTCAAGATAGAATCGAAACGTGCTACCAAAGCGTTTTTAGCTTCTTCTTCAATGTTTGGACGAATAATATAAAGAATTTCGTATTTAGCCATTGATAATGTTCCTCCTTTTGGACTAATGACCCCCTGTCTTTGCAAGGGGTAAGTGAGGTTTACTCACAAGAAACTATTATACCAGACTTTGCGAACAAAGGCAAGAATTATCTTTAGGATTTAAAAAATGATTCTGGACGTCCCCTTCGAGAAAAAAGAAAGAAATGTCCTAAAAAATGACATTTTATAGAAGAAACTATTCCCACTCTTCCTCTCCTTTCCTTAAAGAAAACTGATATCAGTTAGCTTTAAGCTTGAGTCTTTATACTAGCTACAACAAATCTCAAGAAACGAGGAACGATTATGAATTATCTTATCATCCCCGCCTATCAACCGGATCTGAATCTTGTCAAACTGGTTCGCTTGGTTCACGCTAAGAGCGATCTCCACATCATCGTCATCGACGATGGGAGTGACGCTGACAAGAAAGTGATCTTTGACAAATTAGAGGGTCTTGCGACAGTTCTGACTCATGAGCACAACCAAGGAAAAGGACAAGCACTCAAGACTGCTTATGCCTACATCCTAGAAAGAGGCACCTATGGAAGCATTGTTACAGCTGATGCAGACGGTCAGCACAAAATTTGGGATATTTTCAGGGTTGTTAACCAATCTCAAGAGCATCCTGGAACACTTATTCTAGGAGCACGCGCCTTCTCTGGAAAAGTTCCTTTGCGTTCTGCTTTCGGAAATAAATTGACTCGTTTCTTGTTTAAGCAACAAACAGGGGTGGCGGTCAGCGATACCCAAACGGGCTTACGGGCTTTCACTACGAATCTCTTGCATTTCATGCTTGAGGTTGACGGTCAGCGTTATGAATATGAAATGAATGTTCTCCTCGCAGCAAGCAAGTCCTTCCCCATCGTGGAAGTTCCCATCGAGACGGTCTACATCAATGACAACGAAGGCTCCCACTTCCGACCTATTCGAGATGGCCTCATGATCTACAAGGACATGTTCAAGTTTGCCCTCTCCTCTCTGAGTAGTTTTATCGTTGACTATCTGGTCTACGCCTTCTTCCTTTTCGTGATGATGGCCGTGCCCATTAGTCTACGTATTCTCCTAGCCAATGGGATCGCTCGTGTGACGAGTTCCATCTTTAACTACTCAACCAATAAGCACCTGGTCTTTAAGAATAAAGACAGTGTCGCTAAAACTGGAAGTGGCTACTTTGGTCTAGCTCTTGGCCTCTTTATTCTCGATACGCTCTTGATTCGACTCTTCTATACTGCTTTCGGGCTCAATCTCCTGATCAGTAAGATTGTCGTCGGCTTCCTCCTCTTTCTGGTCTCATGGGTGATCCAGAAAAAAGTGATCTTCAAAGAAAGGACTGCTACCCACCATGAAATTCTTTAAAAAATCCTACACCTATGCTGCCTGCTTTGGCCTTCTTTTGACCAGCAGTTTTAGCTACTCTATGCTCAAGACCTTTGTCTTATCCGATGCCATCCAAACCGTAAAAGCTACGACTACGGACACCAAGGCAGCCAAAAAAGCAGCTGCATCGGCTACAACGACTGATACTAGCTATTCAGATGACAATATCCAGGTAAGCCTAACAGAAAAAACGGTTGAAAATACCCAGGTTTACATTGCAGATATCACAGTCAGCTCATCTGACTACCTCAAAACAGCCTTTGCACAAAATACTTACGGAACCAACGTGACGGCTAAGACCTCTGTCACAGCTGCCAACAACAGTGCCATTCTAGCAGTGAATGGTGACTATTACGGGGCTAACAGTACAGGATACGTCATCCGAAATGGAGTGGTCTACCGTGATACCGTTCGGGAAGATTCAAGCAATGGTGACCTAGCCATTTACAAGGATGGATCCTTCAAAATTATCTATGAAGATGAGATCTCAGCGGATCAATTGGTCAAAGACGGGGTCGTCAATCTCCTCGCTTTCGGTCCTTCCTTAGTTGAAAATGGAGAAATTACCGTCGATACCAACTCAGAGGTCGGGCAATCTATGGCGTCTAATCCACGGACAGCGATTGGAATCATCGATGAAAACCACTACATTATCGTCGTGTCAGATGGACGGACTTCAGAAAGTGAAGGGCTATCTCTCTACCAATTAGCCGAAGTGATGAAGTCTTATGGCGTTAAAACAGCTTACAACCTGGATGGGGGTGGATCTTCTACACTTTACTTCAATGGCCAAGTTATTAATAAACCAACAACAAATGGTACTATCTCAGAAAGGGCGGTGAGTGACATTGTCTACATCGGTTACTAATCCTATCAAACAACGGTTGAAAAAAACGATTCTCTGGTACACTCTGATTTCAGCTTTCTTCTTTGTCGGAAGTCGCATCTATGAACACTTTAGTTTTGGCGAAACCTCTGCCTTCATGCACTACCTCTTCTTGATTCCTTTGATCGGTGGCGCCCTACTAGTGGCTCTACAGTTGATGGTGAAAGGCTTCTCTCGACTGAGTCTCAATCTTTGGAATTCAGGAGTGGCTACCCTAACAGCCGGAGCCCTCTACCGAGGGATTGTCAACCTCTCTGGTCGATCTACCACAATGGATCAACCCTATTATTACCTTGGAGTTGCCTTTCTAGCACTAGCTCTGATCAGCCTCTTCTTTGTCCGCAATGTCTGGGTGGAGAAAACAGCCTAAGACATCAAAAACGTCCGTTTCTTAAAAGAACGGACGTTTTTTGGGGTAAGTTAACGGATGAACGACTTAGCCTTCACGTTTTTTGCTAGCTACAAATCCTGCTAAAGCTAGTGAGGTCATGCCAAAGAGGCTAAGGACGGTTGAAGCCAATTCATCTTGACCTGTTTTTGGAAGACCAGTTGCTGGTGTAGCAGCTACTTCGGCTTGACCACTCGTATGATAAGTGACAGCAACTGGTTTGTTTGTTGCCACTTCTTTTGTTTCGATTGCAGCTGGTTGAGCTGGAGTTACTGGGCCTTTGGATACCGCTAGTTGGTCTGGGGTCACTGGGGTTTCTGAGTGACGACTTGGCACTTCATCTATCACTAATGTCGGATTTTCTGGTTGAATCCATGGTTCTACAATCGCTCCACTGTGCACCTCTGGGTTTGGCTTGATAACGTCTTTGACCAAAGAAAGAAGATGGTAGTTGATCCGATTGCTCACTTCATAAAGGAAATCATTTTCCGAAACATGATAGCCTGCCGGGAGATCCACATGAACACGATAGGAACCGTTCATCAGCATCGTCTCAAAGCGCAGAAGGTCATAGATGCTTTGTGGGAGAAGTCGGCTGATGCCGTCATTCCCTACCACTTTTACAACCGTTCCGGCTGGGACTGGCTGATCAAATCCAATGGTCAATTTATTTTCATCTAAATAATGGAAGGCAAAGGTTACTTTTGGATGTGGATTCTCAGGTGAAACGGTCACCTTTTTCACCAGCTCTGTTCCCCAATCATAATGGTAATCAGATAGGGTGATCTTGGCTGTATAAGTACCAAAAGGCAAGTCTGGGAAGGTACCACCATTGTAGGAAACATTGAACTCTCCTTCCACTACACGTCCTTGGTCGTCCACCACTTGGTAACGAACGACGGATGGATAATAAGAAATGACTTCGCCACTGCTATCTGTGAAGACGACTTCTAAGGTGCCCTTTTCAGCCTTCAGTTTTTCAGACGCTGTCTCACTTGGTTGTTCATCTGAACCGGCTTCATTCGTCGGAGTCGTTGCCTCTACTTTCTTTCCTTCAATGTCCATCTCAATGGTATTGTAGACCTTATCCCAGATGGTATAACGAACAGTAGAAGGGTCCACTCCTTCCGGAAGAAGATAGCTACCATCCTCTTGGGGTTCCAAGGCCACTGTTTCCCCATCTTTGACGTAGGACAGATAAGTCCCTGCTAAGCCACTACCGGTTTCAAGTACCTTACCTGGGCGGAAAATCCGTGTTGCTGGATCGTACTGAGCACTTCCAGACTCGATGCTTGGAGCCGTATTGTCAATCTTAACCTTAAAGTTAAGCTCTTGTTGCTTGGCCCCTGAAGCAGTTGGACGGTAGGTAATCACAAATTGGTATTCCCCATCTGGTAATTGCTTGCCGTCTTTGTCCAAGCCTTCCCAAGAGATTTCATAAAACTCTTCACTACGATTCCCAATCCGGTAACTCCAGTCTGTCTTACGGTGGACTTCATTTCCGACCTCGTAAATCGGGTTAGTACGAGCTGTGTCCTCCTTCTTGTAAACTGATAGGTGGACATTTTCAACATTGCGAAGCATGACGGCTTTGACCTTGATGCTATCAAAGCTGGAATCATTGTTTGGAGAGAAGTAAAGTTGGTCCCCATCAAAGCGATCCCCATCCTGGCCAAGAGTTTTGGCTACAGATTCTCCATTTTCATAGACATAACTGATCAAAGATGTAAAGTGATTGTCTGGATGACGCTCTGGCGTTTCTGGGACCTTTTCATCTGGATAATCCGTCTTGTCCTTGTAGTAGTAAAACGGCTTGTAGCTACCTGTATATTCGTAGATAGGCTTTTCAATGCCACGCAGATTTTGGTAATCCCCATGGAAACCAACATAAGGGAGGCTGACCAGATGTTTTTGGGTGCTGGCATCTTTAACCAGTACAAAACCTTCTAAGAAATAGCCGTTTGGCATTTGCTTGCTGAGCTCTTCCTTATACTTGCTTGCATCAACTGCTACGTGGATGGTCCGCTGACCATTGGCTGGGATAGTGACCGTTTCCTTACCGTCTAAAGTTTCTAATAGACGAGGATGGAGGGTGAATTTGCCATCTTGAACTTGATCTGTCTGAAGAGTGGTTTCATATCGAACAGACTTATCTTGATTGGAAAGATTGTGGATGGTCACATCAAATTCAAAGGTATCTGTGACATTGCCAAGTGTCAGGCTACTTTTAGCATCTTTTGCCGTCACATAGAGATCACCTAGTGCCGCAGCTGTGACATCCATAACCCCCGCTCCTTGCTGACGAACAGAGGAATAGGCATGCGTTTCCTCATCTACATGAGGGATCGCTGTACTCATAGTCATTTGTTTGACTAGAACCTGTAGTTGTTCTGGGCTAAGATGAGGGAAGCGCTCCTTCAAGGCTTGTTTCACCAGTGCAGTGGCTCCGGCAGCATGAGGAGAGGCCATACTGGTCCCCCTATCCATATAGTACTCTCCATTATTAACAGATGAGTAGATCATCCCTCCTGGAAGGGTGACATCCGGTTTGAGATCCCCATCAGCGGATAGCCCCCAAGAGGAGAAGTCAGATAGTTGATTGGCTGCATCGTAAGGCACCCGTTTGAATTTATTGGCAATATGGAGTTGGTAATCATTGGCATGTTGAGCCAAAACAAGTCCAGCAGCGTGACCAATAACCCCAACCGGGAATCGTTCTCCGAGCCCTTCTAAGTCAAAGCTTACAGGATTATTTCCCTGCTCTTTAGTCTGGTAGAAGATCACCCCTGTAGCACCAGCTCTTTTCAGCTCTTTGACCTTATCCACATCCGAAACTTCGCCACCTCGCTCCGTAAGGACTAAGTGCCCATTGATACTATCAGCTTGGTAGTGGTCGATCCCTCCCTTTTCCACATGGAGATAGCTTTGAGGGATAGTCGTCCGAAAAGCGTCACGTTCTACAAAGGAGTGCATCGGAATTTTGCCCTCTGGGAAGTCTTTTGAATCTTTTAATGCATCTACGGTCAAGCTTGCTTCTGTCGACTCATGCTTGGTCAGACTATTAATAGACGCGACTGAGATGACATTTGGATTGACGGAAGGCGTCCCTGTCATTCCGTAATCTGGTGTGGTGGCCAGTGGCTTGCTGTGCCAGAAGCCATTGGTCGCCATATTGGTAGAGGCGACTGTAATGGTTACTCCCGCCTTTCTTGCTGTATCAAAGGCCTGGCGAGTGATCTCTCCGACATCATAAACAGAGCTTGAAGCTGTTCCCAAACTCATATTGATGGAATCCGCCCCTAATTTGACCGCATCTTCTACCGCTTTAGTGTAGATGAAATTTTGAACTTGACCTCCCTTGGTATCTGAGAAAACACGTAGAAACATCAGTTGGGCTTCTGGAGCAACACCACGGATAATTTCACCATTTGGAGAAGGTTGAGAAGCGTTTCCCACAGCAGTTCCTGCTACGTGAGCCCCGTGTGAAATTGGATCGTCTTCTTTGACATTGTCATCCATATCACTGTAGTTATGAATGTAGACAATTTTATTGTTGTACCATTTGCCATAAGTGATCCCCGCTTTTTTCTTAGCCTCTTCAATTTCCGCTTCACTCTTGTACTTGGCCTTACTGATATCTGTCAGACGAAAAACATCATGAGCAGGGTCCACACCGGAATCAATGATCGCAACTACCTGCCCTTGACCCTTGATTCCCTTATCCCAGAGGGGTTGTAAATTGATCAGACTATTTTCTTCACTGACCTTGGTCGTAGTTGAAGTCGGTGATGCAGGTGTAGGCTGTGTTTCCGCCACTCTGGTCCGACCAAGTGGAGCATAATCTACAGCATCTACACGCGCTAGTCCCCGAATCTTTTTAGCATCTCCATAAGTCGTCTCTAGAGCCAAGCCGTTAAAAAGCAGATTAAAGTCATATAATTTTTTAAATTGAATGGATTGCTTTTCGAGCTCTTTCAAAAACTGTTCATGATCCTGATTGGTTTTTTCGATGCGAGTTTCTTTTGAAGTCGGAGATACTTCTCCAATGCCCTCAGAAACCTTTTCTTTCAAGCGAACCAGCACCTCAACTGGGCTTGTTTCTTCTAAATTTTCCTTTACTGGCTCAATAGAAGTCGTAATTGGAGTAGCAACCCCATTTTCTTTTGGCGCTTCCGCAACAGAAGGCGAAGCCTTCTCTGCTTCTACTTGATTTGTAGCCGAACTGCTTGTATCGATTGAAGATGAAGGTAGAGACTGATTTGTCTTTTCCTTACTCTCAATCTCAGCTGTAGCAAGGTTTTTAGAAGCAGTATCTTCTATAACTGAAGTGGGCATACTGTCCTTAGTAGCCGAAAGTGGTTCTGCTGTTTTCTCATCTGTTGCTGCGGTTTCTGGCACCACTACAGAAGGCTCTACGACAGAGGGTGTTGGTACGATCGTATCAGCTGAAACGGCTGAACCCATTAGAAAGGTACCAATCAAAACAGAAGCGACTCCAATTGCGTATTTACGAATGGAAAAACGCTGTTGTCGATGAAATTCCATAAAAACTCCTTTTTACACACTAGGTTAAGGTAGCTTCACACTACCTTAACCCTTATTTTATTCTTGCAACTAAACTAATAGAAGATTATCCTTGATCTGGACGATTTTTCTTCAAGCGGATAGCACCAAAAGTGAGAAGAAGAACCATCAAACCTACCATCCCTGTTTGTTCATTTTCTTGCCCTGTATTAGGAAGAGAAGGTGATGATTGACTTGAGACCTCTTTAGTCGATGGATCCATTTCTGATACTCTTTCACGATCTTTCTGGAACATTGGACGGATATCTGTCTGTTTCGCGACTATTGGATGCGTCTCGTTTCCATCTGGCCGTTTTCCTTTTTCACCTTCTTGCGTCGTCGTTGACGGTTGAGGAGATGGAATAGGAGAAGATGGGATAATTGGATCTTCTACCTGGTCATCTGAAACTTCGACAAAACTGGTCAAGTAACGATTGATACGCTCACCAACTGTATAGAAGAAGTCGTTTTCCACTGCACGATAACCTTTTGGTAGATCAATATGGATCTGATAGTCTCCATTCTCCAGGATCTTTTCAAAGGTCTTTGGTTCATAAAGAGTTTGTTCCAACTCCACTTTCTGACCGGTCTTTTTATCGATGGCAAAGACGCGGGTACCGTTTGGAAGTTCTTTATCAAAGACGAGATCAAAGCGATTTTTGTCAATATAGTGGTAGACAAATTTGACCACACCTTCTGGATGCTCTTTGCTCAATTCAACTGTTACCGTTGTTGGAGAAGCCCAAGAGTAATTTTGGTCTTGGCTGACAACTTTTACAGTATAGGTTCCAAATGGAAGAGTTGGTAATGGATCTTCATAATAGCTGTTAAATTCCTTGTCAATCCGATTTTCTTTGCTGTCAAACACTTGGTAACGCATCATTTCTGGATATTGATTGGTCGCCTCTCCCTTTTCATTGACAATTTGTACTTCTAAACGGCCGACCGTAGCTTCACTAGTTTCATGTGTTGGACTTGCTTCCTCTGTTCCGGCTTTTTCAGTCGTACTTTCTTCCGAGACAGCCTTTCCATCCAAAGTCAAGGTATTGGTATTATTGACCTGATCCCAAATATAGAAACGCACTGTTTGTAGATCGACTCCTTCAGGGATGAGATAGGTTCCATCTTCGTTTGGAGTGATTTCTACTTCCTGACCATCTTTTTGGTAGGAGAGGTATTTACCAGCTAGCCCACTACCCGTTTCAACAATCTCACCTGGCTTAAAGAGTCGGGTTGTTGGATCATACAGATCCTTGGTGTTGGCCAATTGTGGCACTTGCTTATCGACCTTGACCTTTAAGACAATCTCTTGAGGTTTGGCACCAGGTGTGCTTGGACGATAAGTGACTACATATTGATAGTCCCCATCTGGAACAAGCTGATTGTTATTGTCCTTGCCTGCCCACTGTGTCGCATAAAGAATCTTACTACGATCGTTGATCCGCCAGCCATAATCTGATTTTTTCTGGCTCTCATTGCCTTTTTCAAAAATTGGATGTTCTCTCTTGATGTCATTCGCACGATAAACTGTCAGGTGAATATTGTCCACATTTCTTAAGACCACTGCATTGAGTTTGACACTATCATAGGATCCATCATCATTTGGCGAGAATACGAGACTATTTCCATCGTAATGCCCATCTTTTTCTCCCAGGACAACCTGTACTTCTTTGCCCCCGCGCCAAATAGTGCTGACCAAGGCTGTAAAGTGATCTCCTGAGTCTTTTTCAGGGTGTTCCGCTTTTTCATTTGCGTAATAATAGAATGGTTTTTCATCCCCAGTGAAGGCATAGATAGGTTTTTCAATTCCTGGTAAATCTTGATAGTTCCCTTTAAAACCAATATATGGAAGACTCACTAACTCTTTCTTGGTTTTGGCATCTTTAAAGAAGACAAAACCTTCTAAAAAGTAACCGTTTTTCATTTGATTGGTGAGCTCACTTGTATAGTTACTAGTATTCACAGAAATCGGAACCGTCACACTTCCCATAGCTGGTACATGAATGGTTTTTTCACCTTCTTGATCCAGTAGTTGGCGCATCTTCAAGGTAATACGTCCATTTTCCACTTGATCCGTATTAACGACCGTATGGTAAGTAAATTCTTTTGCTTCTGAACTAAGATTATGCACAGTGACATCAAACGTGAAGGAATCCTTGACATTGCCAAGAGTCAGACTGCTATTTGTTCCTTTTCCACCTGTTACAAAGACATCGCCAAAGGCTGCAGCTGCAGCATCCATAAGACCAGATCCTTGTTGGCGGACAGAGGAGTAGCTCTTGCTTTCCTGATCAAAATGAGGCTTGGCTGTACTCATGACTAACTGGCGTAAAAGCGTATGAATTTGCTCTGGACTATAATTTGGGAATCGTTGTTCCAAAGCTTGCTTGATCAAGGCTGTCGCACCTGCCGCATGAGGTGTCGCCATACTCGTACCTGCATCCATATCATAGGAACCATCTGGAATCGCTGAATAAACCATTCCCCCAGGAAGGGTAACATCTGGCTTGAGTTTTCCTTCAGCAGAAAGCCCCCAACCAGTAAAGAAGAGCATCTTGTTTGCTTCACTATAGGGTACTTTCTTAACTTCTTGATGGAAGGTCAGCTTGTACTCTCCAGCATGAGAAGCTAGCTCTTTTCCGATAGAATGACCAAGTACACTGACAGGATAGAAGGATCCCCAATACCCCATGGAAAGATTTTGAAGAGTATCTCCTTGTTCCTCATTTTGATAAACTAGAACCCCTTTTGCTCCAGCTTGTCTGAGGGCATTGACCTTATCTTCATCTGTTACATCGCCACCACTTTCAACCAGGGCAATTTGGTCTTTTACAGCAGCATTTCGATAAGTGTCTTCTCCGCCTTTTGGTACTGAAACATATGTTTGAGGACCTTCTACTGGGAAGATCAACCGATAAACGTGTAAATCGACCAAGCCGTTTTGGAATTCTTTTTTATCCTTTAAAGCTGGGATTTCAAGGCGAATGGTCGTTTCGTGATTGATATTATTATTGAAGGCGCCAATGGCAAGAACCCCATCTTCAATGGAGGGTTCATCGATCGTTCCTGTATCTGGAGCATCTGCTTTTGGTTTGGCCTGCCAATAACCACTTACAGCATAGTTTCCTGCTGCGGCATTGATAACAACACCGGATTTACGAGCGAATTCAAAGGCTTGACGAGTTAAGGGATTAGTGTCTGCTTCAGACCCATTGACCCCACCAAAACTCATATTGATGGTATCTGCACCTAGTTTAACCGCATCCTCAACTGCTTTGGCTACGATAAATCCTTGTTCCGTCATTCCTTTCTTATCAGAGAAAACACGCATAAAGATAAGCTGAGCTTCGGGTGCGACGCCTTTTAAATATTCACCAGTTGGGACTGGTTTTGTCGCATTCCCCACAGCCGACCCTGCCACGTGGGTCCCATGTGAACGCGGATCATCTTCTCGAATCTCATCGTTCATATCAGAGTAATTGTAGGCATAGACCACCTTATCGTTGTACCATTTCCCATAAGTAATGCCTGCCTTTTTCATTGCCACTTCCATCTGCTCTTTATTCTGGTATTTGGCTTTGCTTTTATCGGTTAAACTAAAGAAATTATGGTGGACGTCAAGGCCTGTATCTAAAACGGCTACCACCCGACCTTGGCCCTTGATTCCTTTGTCCCAAAGGGGTTGCAGATTGATCAATTCATTCTCATCACTCACTTTTGTAGGAAGAAGGGTGTTCTGCTTATTTGAGCTAGGCTCTCCATCCGTTCTAGCCGTCAATGGGGTAATTTCCACCTTTTCAACACGTGCGAGTTGCCGAATCTTCAAAGCATCCTTGTACTTGGTTTCTAAAACGAATCCATTAAAAACCAAATCAAAATCTGCCAATTTTTTGTACTGAATTCCTTTTTCCTTCAATTCATTTAATACAGTTTCCTTGATTGGAGCATTATTCTGGATCTGCTCTGCAATACTTGGAGACGTTGCCGTCTCTTGCTTCTTCGTCTCCAAGCGTACCAAGGCCTGAACAGGGGCTTCATCTGCCACAGTTTCTGAAGTACTTTCTTTATTTTCTACTGGATTCGCTTCTGGAATAGATTGATCCTGCTGCTCTTTCTTTTCAACAGCTTCTTTTTCAGGTATAGGATCCGAGACCGGTTTTGTTGGAGTCTGTGAAGGGGCTATCTCAGGAGTTTTATCAGGTATAGGTTGCTCTTGTGAAGAAGTTTCAATACTGACTTTATCAGTTGGAAGAGCTGCAGCTGAGTCTTTGTCCTGACCAGCTGTCGGATTTACTGCCTGACTTTCTTCTTTTGCTACGATAGCAGGAGTATTCAGTTGCCCTTCCTGCTCCTCAGCCAAAACAGTCGCACCACAAAAAAGGCATCCGACAAGTACCGATACCAAACCGACTGCATATTTACGGAAAGAAAACCGTTGTTGCCTTTCACTTCTCATCTACATGACCTCCTATGTCATTATTATATTTGTAAGCGGTTGCTTGTTTCCATTTTAGCTCTTCTCTCTATCAAAGTCAATAAATTATAGTAAAATTCCTAAGGTATAATAAATGATTGATTCTTCTGAAAATTCCACCCATAAATAAAAAAGGAGCTCCCCGTTGGGAGCTCCTGATTCTTTTTATCGAGAATTTTTTGACCCTTTTTGCTAGTCTCTTTTTCTCTTAACCTTCACGTTTTTTGCTGGCTACAAAGCCTGCTAAAGCTAATGAGGTCATACCAAAGAGGCTAAGGACTGTTGAAGCCAATTCATCTTGACCTGTTTTTGGAAGACCAGTTGCTGGTGTAGCAGCTACTTCTGCTTGACCACCTGTATGATAGGTAACAGCGACTGGTTTGTTTGTTGCCACTTCTTTTGTTTCGCTTGCAGCTGGTTGAGCTGGAGTTACTGGAGTTTCAGGTTGAGGAGTTGGGGTAACAGGAGACACTGGAGCTACAGGATGGACTGGATTTACAGGACTTACCGGATCAACTGGCGCTGGCTGTGGTTGTGGTTCTGGAGTAGGTGTTTCTTCTTCCACTTTTTCCACAAAGGTCTTGTTGCCCAAGATTGAAGCAGACAACTTCTTCCCTGCCTTATTCACATCTTCGATGTATTGGATAAAGACTTCCGTATCTGGATTAATGGCACCGATCAATTTTGTATCACGGAAGACTGAGAATCCATCTCCGCCACCATACAAGAAGTCGTTGATAATTGCCTTGTAGGTCTTGTTGCGATCAATTTCGGTTCCGTCTGCCTTGTAAGCTTTCACGACCTTATATGGATTTTCTTCTGTTGCATCAGCTGGTTTTGTATAGGTGTACTTGATCCCTGCCATTTGCAAGAAGTAGAGCTCTTTTTCATCATATTGTTGGTCCAAAGCTTTGTAGATTTGGTCCCCAGTGATTTCTACTACTTGGAGGATATTTCCAAATGGTTGCACTGCTTGAGCTGCACCCCAAGTTACTGTTCCGTCTGGTTTCACCACGAGGTCTGCACGGATTCCTCCATTATTGGTGAAGGCAAAGTCAACATCTGGATAACCTGATTTTTTGGCAATATCTAGTTGCGCTGCTGTGACCAAATCTCCAACAGCACTTTCTTTTTGTGCATTCAGTTCACGGGTAATATTTTCAGCTTTGTCTGCTGTACCGATTTTTGCTTCTGTTACTTTTTTAACTGTCGCATTGGCATCATCGATGATCGCTTGAACCTTGGCATCTTTTGCTTTGCCTTTCGATGGATCTACAGCAATAATTTTAGCAGTTGGAGCTTTGACAAAGTCAGCTGTATCCGTATCTAGGACCCCACGGACATCCGAGTAAGCTTTCCCTTGAGACGTACCTTGAACGATCAAGGTATTTCCAACCATCCCGTTTGTATATTGGTGGTTGTGACCTGCAAAGACGATATCCACTGAGTTTTCAGGATAGATTTGGTTTAATTTTTTGATCATGTCTGCAGCCGGACCTTCTGCTACACCATTCTTACTAGTGGCAGCAACGTGGGCCAAGACAGCGATCGCATGGACCCCTTGGTCATTTAATTCACGCGCATATTTGGCAATCGATTCTGCTTCATCCAAAACTCGGTATTGTTCATGATTTTTACGCAAAACAAGATTTGGGAATTCTGTCGTAACAACCCCGATAAATCCAACCTTAACGGTCTTGTCATTGACTGGGATTTCTTTGATGGTATAAGGTTTCCAGTCAAATGGGATTTTATTGGTATCTTTGTCAACCAAGTTGGCAATGACAACTTCTTGTTTGGAAGCTTCATGAGGATACTCATCGACGATCTTGTTGAATTGACCAGGTGTTGGGGCTTCTCCCTTCATGATCCGGTTGAATTCACCAAGTCCTTCGTCAAACTCGTGATTACCAAGGGTTCCGTATTCAAAGTTCATTTCATTGAAGACTTTTACAGTTGGTTCATCTTGAAGGAGGGCAGAGTTAGCTGGACTAGCGCCGACCATATCTCCCGCTTGCACACGGATGCTGGCATTAGGCGTTCCTGCATTCTCTGTTTCAAAGTCTTTTTGCGAATCGTTCAAATAGGTTGCCAAAAGCGGGGCTGTTCCTGCGTTTTTCACAGTTTCACCTTCTAAACGAGCTGTCCCTGTTTGTTCCAAGGCACCGTGGAAGTCATTGACGCCCATAAACTGCACGGGCAATTCGTCTGCAAAAACGCTATTGATCGCAAAAACACTAAGACCCGCAGCGACCGCTAGGATACTGCTTTTCAAGATAATTTTTTTCTTCATAGAATACTCCATTTTCTAATGTAGGATACTTCTCCAAAAAGGAGAACGCAGAACAGTTGATTTGCTGCAATCAGCTCTTCCATTTTACTATTTTTTCGTTTTTACTTCAATATTTTCCTGGAAACTCTTACAATTTTATTGGAAAACGCTTGATTTCCGAACATCTATTTTCAGTCTCTTCCTTTTGTTACTTGCTGTTCCTCACAAAAGAGGCTGGGACAAAAGTCCTAGCCTCTCAATTATTTTTGGATTGTCGAGCAAGACGCAGTGGTTGAGTGGGCTCTACTACGCTGATTTCATCAGCTTTTACAGCCCTACTCAACTGTGCGGAGGTGGGACGACGAAATCGAATTCTAACGAATTACCGATTTCTGTCCCACTCTCTTTTCTTATTTATTCACGTTTTCCCATTTCCAGTTTTGAACTTCTGGAATGTCGTCTCCGTTTTCACGGATGTAGTCATGGTGGAAGGCGATTGTTTCATCCATTTGAGCTGCGAATTCAGCTGCTTCTGCTCCAAGAGCTGCATTAGCTGCATCTTGTGCCAAGTGGAAGCGATCCAACTCAGACATCACACGCATATCAAATGGTGTGGTGATATCCCCGTTTTCACGGTAACCATGCACGCGCAAGTTATGGTTGTGACGGTTGAAGAAGATATCACGGATCATGCCTTCGTAACCATGGAAGGCAAAGATGACTGGTTTATCAGTTGTGAAGACTTTGTCAAATTCTTCATCTGAAAGCCCACGCGCATCAACGGATGGGTAACGCAATTTCAAGATGTCGATAACGTTGACAAAGCGGATCTTCAATTCTGGGAAGGCTTTGTGCAAGATTGTAATAGCAGCAAGAGCTTCTAAGTTTGGCTCTGTACCTGCAGCAGCAATAACAAGATCTGGCTCTTCATCTGCTGAAACAGTTGATGCCCAATCGATCACCTTGTATCCTTCACGAACCAATTCTTCTGCTTCAGCTGCTGAGTAGAATTGAGGACGTGGGTGTTTAGAAGAAACGATCAAGTTGATCACATCTTCTCCCTTGAAGGCTTCATCCATTACCGCAAGCAAGCTATTGGTATCTGCTGGCAAGTACTCACGGATGTATTCAGGAGTTTTCTCAGCCAAGTGAGTCAAGATACCTGGATCTTGGTGAGTGTAGCCATTGTGGTCTTGTTGGAAGACCGTTGAAGTTGCAATCAAGTTCAAGGCTGGGTAGTTTTTACGCCATGTTGTATGTGTCTTAGACTTACGCAACCATTTGAAGTGTTGAGTGATCATAGAATCCACAACACGAAGGAAGGATTCGTAAGAGGCGAAGAATCCATGACGACCTGTCAAGACATATCCTTCAAGCATTCCTTCTGCTTGGTGCTCTGACAATTGAGAGTCAATGACACGACCAGCAGGGCTCAAGGCTTCATCGTAGTCTGGTTTCATACGTCCTAACCATTGACGGCTTGTACGAGTGAAGACTTCTTGAAGACGGTTTGATTTGGTTTCGTCTGGACCGAAGATACGGAAGTTATCTGGGTTCGCATCTACCAAGTCTGCCGCATACTTACCAAATTCGATCATGTCTTGAGCCATGATTTCACCTGGTGTGTTAAATTGAAGGGCATGTTTCTTCCAATCAGCTGTGTTCATTGGTTTGATCACACCAGCATTTGTGATTGGGTTCATCGCCATGCGACGGTCACCTTTTGGTGCAATTTCAGCAATTTCCGGAACTAGTTTACCAGTTTCGTCAAACAATTCAGCTGGACGGTAAGATTCCAACCATGAAAGAAGGGCATCGACATGCTCCATGTGGTGAGCATCTACTGGGATTGGAACTTGGTGCGCACGGAATCCACCCTCGATAGGTGTTCCTTCCCATGCTTTTGGACCAGTCCAACCTTTAGGAATACGAGCAATCAAGACAGGGTAAACTGGTTGAGTTGCTTCTTCAGCAGAACCTTTACGAGCTTCTGCTTGGACTTTCTTGATTTCTTCAATTGCTTCGTCTAATTTTTCTGCAAACAAAGCATGAGCTGCTTCGTGGTCGTCAGAAATAGCGGTTACGTCTGCAAAGATTGGTTTCCATCCAAGACCTTCAAAGAAGAGGGCCAATTCTTCGTCTGTTTTGCGTTCGAAGATGGTTGGGTTGTGGATCTTTCCACCATTGAGGTAGAAGATTGGAAGGATCGCCCCATCGTTGACTGGGTTCAAGAAGGTATTTGACAACCAACCAGCCATCAATGGACCTGTTTCTCCTTCACCGTCACCGATAACTGTAGCAGCAATCACATCTGGATTATCCAATACAGCACCTGCAGCGTGAGAAAGGGCATAACCAAGTTCTCCACCTTCGTGGATAGATCCTGGTGTTTCAGGCGCCGCGTGAGAAGCGATTCCTCCTGGGAATGAGAAGATCTTACACAAGTGTTTGAAACCTTCTTCATTTTGTGGGATGTTTGGATTCAATTCAGTATAAGAACCATCTAAGTAAGAGTTCGATACCATTACTTGTCCACCGTGACCTGGTCCTTCAATGTAGAACATATCCAAGTCGTATTTGTTGATGGCACGGTTCAAGTGAGCATAGATAAAGTTTTGCCCTGGTACAGTTCCCCAGTGTCCGATTGGGTGAGCCTTCAAGTCATTTTCAACGACTTTGCGCTTCAACAATGGGTTATCTTTCAAGTACATTTGAGCAGCTGAAATGTAGTTGGCTGCACGCCACCAAGCGTCTACTTTATCCAAGTAAGCTTTGCTGTTATAATCGACAGTCATCTTGTCTCCTCACAATTTCTAGACAGGTCTGTTGAACAACCTGTTCGTTTGATCAATAGTTTAAACAATCTGTTTTCACGACAAACAGATGATATTGAAGAAAATATTCAATATTACTTCTATTCTATCAAGAATTTCCCTTTTTGTACATCAGAAAGTAAGAAAAATATTCTTTGAACGTCAAATTTTAATTTCCCACTAAAGTGGTTCCATTCCCTACAGGGATAGGTTTTAAAAAAAGACTTTGCTGATTTTTGCAAACGAGCAAAGTCCCAAATGAAATGGAGGAGGTTAAATGACTTTTTGACCTTTCTTGTAGACATCTGTCACGAGATTTGTCGCAAAGAAATAGAAGAGATAATCTAGATTAGGTGCATCGTAAATCGTGATGTCTGCCTGTTTGCCAACATCGAAAGAGCCGATTGTTTTAGCACGATCAACTGAATAGGCCGCATTTATGGTCACTGCATTGAGAATTTCTACTGGAGTTAGGCGCATCATGAAGCAACCCAGATGCATGGCAAACTGGAGATTGGCTGTTGGACAAGACCCTGGGTTGCTATCTGTTGTCAGGGTGATGGCCATGCCAGCGTCCAACATCTTACGAGCCGGTGCATAGGTATCTTCCATGAGGCTGAAGGTTGTAGCTGGCAAAAGATTTCCAATCACTTTTGCTGCAGCTAATTTTTGAATGCCTTCATCGGTAATCACCATCAAGTGTTCTGCACTAGTAGATTCCAATTCGGCCGCCACATCCACGCCACCAATGGATTCGATTTCATCGGCATGGATCCGCAGCTTGAAGCCCATCTCCTTAGCTTTTGAAAGAAGATAGCGAGATTCATCTGCTGTAAAGACACCTTTTTCACAGAAGATATCACAGAACTCAGCTAGCTTTTCTTCCTTCACTTTGGGAAGCATTTGCTCCACAATGAGATCTAAATATTCTTGGGAACGGCCCTTGTATTCTATGGGAATCGCATGGGCTGCCATAAAGGTTGATACCAAGTCTATTTGATGATCACGGTCCAGTGCAGCCACAACATCCAACTGGCGTTTTTCAGTTTCCCAATCCAAACCATAGCCACTCTTGGCTTCGACAGTAGTCACCCCATGACGCAACATGTAATCCAACAGTCGTTTGGACTTGTCATAGAGATTTTCAAAAGAAGCTTCCCGTGTCGCCCGAACCGTGCTCAGAATTCCACCGCCTTGGGCGAGGATGTCTAAGTAAGAAACACCCGCTAATTTTTTCGCAAATTCATGTTCCCGACTACCTCCATAGACCAAGTGGGTGTGGCAGTCAATCAGGCCAGGAGTCGCAACTTTTCCTTCACAGGATTTCACTTCCGTATGGTCATCGATCAGTTCAGGGTCTGGTTGACCTGTCCCAACTGCAAGAATCTTTCCATCTTTAATGGCGATATAAGCATCGGAAAGAATTTTTGCCTCTGCCATCTCCTTGCCATAGAGAGGATGACCCAGATCATTCGGACAAAACAATTGGTTAAAGTGGGTTAATAGGATATCAGCAGACATATGAAAACATTCCTTTCTATTTCCATTGTTATTCATTTTACAATTCTACAGGAAAAGCGTCAAAAAAAAGTCAAAAAGTTTTTCCCTCTTTTTTTTTTGCTTTATTAAAAATTATATTTTTTTTTGACTCTTTATTGACGTTTCTTCGATACAATAAAGAAAATATAAATTCACAGTCCAACTATAAGGAGGGTTCTGCTATGTCATTTATAGACGAGAAAGAAATTGCAGCTGCTATGTCTGTCAAACTTGACTTTGATGTCCTACCTGAAAAGGCGACTTTTCAAGAAGGCATCCGTCGTGCACCTGATAGAGGCTTCCGCTTAACGCAAGCTCAGACTGAAATTGCCCTTAAAAATGCTTTGCGTTACATTCCTAAAAAATTCCACCAAGAGTTGATCCCAGAATTTCTGGAAGAACTGAGAACTCGCGGTCGGATCTATGGCTATCGCTTTCGTCCAAAAGATCGGATCTACGGAAAACCAATCGATGAGTACAAAGGAAAATGCACTGCTGCTAAGGCTATGCAGGTCATGATTGACAACAACTTGAGCTTTGAAATTGCCCTTTATCCATATGAATTGGTCACTTATGGGGAAACAGGATCTGTCTGTGCCAACTGGATGCAATACAACTTGATCAAGAAATACTTGGAAGTCATGACAGAAGACCAAACCTTGGTGGTTGAATCTGGTCACCCTCTTGGCCTCTTCAAATCGAAACCAGAAGCTCCTCGTGTCGTCATTACTAACGGTCTCTTGATCGGTGAGTATGACAATATGCGCGACTGGGAAATCGCTGAAGAAATGGGAGTTACCAACTACGGTCAGATGACGGCTGGTGGCTGGATGTACATCGGTCCTCAAGGGATCGTTCACGGTACTTTCAACACCCTTCTTAATGCCGGTCGTCTCAAACTCGGTGTGCCTGATGACGGCGACTTAACTGGTAAACTCTTCATTTCATCTGGTCTCGGTGGTATGAGTGGAGCTCAAGGGAAAGCAGCTGAAATCGCAAAAGCGGTTGCCATCGTTGCAGAAGTGGACCGCTCTCGGATTGAAACCCGTCACTCTCAAGGCTGGATTAGTCAAGTGACAGACAGTGCCGAAGAAGCTGTGAAATTGGCTCAAGCAGCCCTTGAAGCTGGTGAATCAACTTCGATTGCCTACCATGGTAATATCGTAGACTTGCTCGAATATGTCAACGAACACCAAGTCCATGTTCATCTCTTATCTGACCAAACCTCTTGTCACAACGTTTATGATGGTGGCTATTGCCCAGTTGGCATTAGCTTTGAAGAACGGACACGTTTGCTGGCAGAAGACAAAGAAACCTTCCGCCGTTTGGTTGATGAAACCTTGGCTCGTCACTTTGCAGTGATCAAAGCCTTGACAGCTAAAGGTACCTACTTCTTCGACTATGGTAATGCCTTCATGAAATCTGTTTACGACTCAGGCATCAAGGAAATTTCTAAGAATGGCTTGGATGACAAGGATGGCTTCATTTGGCCATCTTATGTAGAAGATATCATGGGACCTATGCTCTTTGACTATGGTTATGGTCCATTCCGTTGGGTCTGCCTCAGCGGTAAACACGAAGACTTGATTGCAACCGACCATGCAGCTATGGAAGCGATCGATCCAACTCGTCGCTACCAAGACCGCGACAACTACAACTGGATTCGCGATGCTGAAAAGAACCAACTGGTGGTTGGTACACAAGCTCGTATTCTCTATCAAGATTGCATGGGCCGTGTCAACATTGCTTTGAAATTCAATGAACTCATTCGCCAAGGCAAGATTGGACCTGTCATGATTGGACGTGACCACCATGACGTATCTGGTACGGATGCTCCATTCCGTGAAACATCAAACATCAAAGATGGTTCGAACGTCACTTGTGACATGGCGGTTCAATGTTACGCTGGTAACGCTGCTCGCGGTATGAGTCTCGTTGCCCTCCACAACGGTGGTGGTACTGGTATCGGTAAAGCCATCAACGGTGGATTTGGTCTCGTTCTAGACGGTAGCCACCGGATCGATGAAATCATCAAGTCTGCCATTGCCTGGGATACCATGGGCGGGGTTGCTCGTCGGAACTGGGCACGGAACGATCATGCTATCGAAACAGCGATCGAGTACAACCGTCTCCATGCAGGAACAGACCACATCACCATTCCTTATCTGGCAGATGAAGATTTGGTCAAAGAAGCCGTTCAAAAATTGTTTTAACATCAAAAAATAAAAACTGAGAAAGGGGAGGAAAATACAAAGACTCCTCCTCCCCAACTTCTCCTATAAAAAGAGGTAATCATATGGCAAAAATTGTTGAGTGTATTCCAAATTTCTCTGAAGGACGCAATCAGGCTGTGATCGACGGATTAGCAGCTACAGCAAAAAGTATTCCAGGTGTTACGTTACTAGACTACTCGTCCGATGCCAGCCACAACCGTAGCGTCTTTACACTCGTTGGGGATGAAGAAAGCATTCAAGAAGTGGCTTTCCAATTGGTGAAATACGCTTCTGAAAACATTGATATGACCAAGCACGAAGGCGAACACCCTCGTATGGGGGCAACAGACGTTTGTCCATTCGTTCCCGTTAAAGATATCACTACAGCTGAATGCGTTGAGATTGCTAACAAAGTAGCCGAACGCATCAATCGTGAATTAGGTATTCCAATCTTCCTTTATGAAGATGCTGCAACTCGCCCAGAACGGAAGAACTTGGCGAAAGTGCGTAAAGGACAATTTGAAGGAATGCCAGAAAAATTGTTGGAAGAAGACTGGAAGCCAGACTACGGTGAACGCAAGATTCACCCAACTGCAGGGGTTACAGCTGTCGGTGTCCGGATGCCACTCGTTGCTTTCAATATCAACCTTGATACAGACGATCTAGAGATTGCCAATAAGATTTCTAAAATCATTCGTGGATCAAGCGGTGGATACAAATACTGTAAAGCGATCGGTGTCATGCTAGAAGATCGCAACATCGCCCAAGTCTCCATCAATATGGTCAACTTGGAACAATTCCCATTGTATCGTGTTGTGGAAACCGTTCGTTTCGAAGCGCAACGCTATGGTGTTCGCATCATCGGAACAGAACTCATTGGACTGGCTCCTGCTAAGGCTTTGATCGACTCTGCTGAATACTACTTACAATTAGAAGACTTTGACTACAGCAAACAAGTCTTGGAAAATCACTTGTTGGGTTAGAAAGGGAGTTCTATGAAACTAGTTGACTTAAGTATTACGGAGTTTGCCAAGGTCCTTGGTTCGGATGCTCCAGCTCCAGGTGGTGGTTCTGCTGCTGCCCTATCCGCTGCAAATGGGATTTCCCTTACAAAAATGGTCTGTGAACTGACCATTGGTAAGAAAAAATACGCTGAATTTGAAGACCACATCAAAGGGGTTCACGAAAAAAGCGCTCAACTCCAAGACCAATTACTAGAAGCCATCGACAAGGATACAGAAGCCTTCAACGTCGTATCAGCTGTCTTTGATCTTCCAAAAGAAACGGAAGAAGAGAAAGCCGCTCGTCGTGAAGCCATGCAAAAAGCTTTGAAACACGCGACAGTATCTCCTTTCTCTATGATGGAGCTCATCGTTGAGGCTCTTGAAACCACCAAAGAAGCTGTTGGCAAGTCCAACACCAATGCGGCTAGTGACCTAGGGGTAGCTGCTCTGAATCTTAAAGCTGGCCTTCAAGGTGCTTGGCTCAATGTCTTGATCAACATTTCAGGAATCAAGGACCAAGACTTCGTCCAAGAATACCATAGCAAGGGACTCGAACTCCTCCAAACCGGTTCTGATCTTGCAGATAACATTTACCAAACCATTTTAGAAAGTCTATCTTAAACCTAGCAAACAAATATAAAGAAAGAAGGGATTCTATGGTTTTATCGGATATTGAAATTGCCAATTCTGTCCAAATGAAGCCCATCACCGATATCGCTGCTGAACTTGGATTGACCGAAGACGATATTTCGCTCTACGGAAAATACAAGGCAAAAATTGATAGCAACCAACTGGAAAAACTCAAGGATAAGGAAGATGGAAAGCTGATCCTCGTGACAGCCATCTCTCCGACACCTGCTGGAGAAGGAAAGACAACCACCTCTGTTGGATTAGTCGATGCTCTCTCAGCTATTGGTGAAAAAGCCGTCATTGCTCTCCGCGAACCTTCTCTTGGCCCGGTCTTTGGGATCAAGGGTGGAGCTGCCGGTGGCGGGTACGCCCAAGTGGTTCCAATGGAAGATATCAACCTTCACTTTACCGGAGACTTCCATGCCATTGGGATTGCCAACAACTTGCTTGCAGCCTTGATTGACAACCATATCCATCACGGCAATGAGTTGGGCATCGATTCTCGTCGCATCACCTGGAAACGGGTGGTCGATATGAACGACCGTCAACTCCGTCATATTGTCGATGGTCTTCAAGGAAAAACAAACGGAGTTCCTCGTGAAGATGGCTTTGACATCACCGTGGCTTCTGAAATCATGGCCATTCTCTGTCTCTCAGAAAATATCCTTGATCTCAAAGAACGTCTTGATCGCATCATTATTGGGTACAACTACCAAGGACAACCGGTCACAGCCAAAGATCTCAAGGCTGGAGGTGCCATGGCAGCTGTCCTCAAAGATGCCATTCATCCAAACTTGGTGCAAACCTTGGAGCATACTCCTGCCATCATCCACGGCGGACCATTTGCCAATATTGCTCATGGCTGTAACAGTGTGCTGGCTACTAAACTAGCCCTCAAATATGCAGACTATGTCGTGACAGAAGCTGGTTTTGGAGCAGACCTCGGTGCTGAAAAATTCATCGATATCAAGTGCCGCATGGCCGGGCTCAAACCTGCTGCCGTTGTCCTCGTCGCAACCATCCGTGCCCTCAAAATGCATGGCGGGGTTGCCAAGGCAGACTTGGCTACTGAAAATGTCCAAGCCGTTATCGATGGTCTACCAAACCTAGACAAACACTTGGCCAACATCCAAGAAGTCTATGGCCTACCTGTGGTCGTCGCCATTAACAAATTCCCACTGGATACAGAGGCTGAACTAGAAGCTGTCTATGAATCTTGTAAGAAACGCCATGTAGATGTGGTCATTTCAGATGTCTGGGCAAATGGTGGAGCTGGCGGCCGTGACTTGGCTGAAAAAGTCATTCAACTGGCTCAAGAAGAAAACCACTTCTCTTATGTCTATGACGAAGAAGACAGCATTGAAACAAAATTGACCAAGATTGTTACCAAAGTCTATGGTGGTAAAGGCATCAGCTTAACACCAGCGGCCAAACGCGAACTGAAAGAATTGGAAGCACTTGGTTTCTCCAACTACCCAATCTGTATGGCCAAAACACAATATTCCTTCTCCGATGATGCCAAGAAGATTGGAGCACCGACAGATTTCACTGTAAAAATCAGTAACCTTAAGGTAGCAGCCGGAGCTGGCTTTATCGTAGCTCTCACTGGTACCATTATGACCATGCCTGGCCTACCTAAAGTTCCTGCCAGTGAAAAGATTGATATCGATGCCCACGGCAATATCACTGGTCTCTTTTAAGAAAGAAGGCGTCCTATGGTGACTCTCCTTCATCTTACCCCCGCAGATTATCAAATTTCTACCTGGTCCGGTGGCCAAACCACCCAACTCTTTCTCTCCCCAGAGGGAGGAAGCTATCCAGATCGGACCTTTGACTTCCGCCTCTCTACTGCAACGGTAGAGGTTGAAAAAAGTAACTTTACCGATCTCACGGGCTACCACCGAATCTTGATGCCCTTGAATGCCTCCATTAGGCTCACCCATCACCATAAAGAAGTGGTTTTGAACCCCTTTCAAAGCTACTTCTTTGATGGGGGAGATCCTGTATCTAGCCAAGGGACTTGTCAAGACTTTAATTTGATTTACAAACCTTCTTATCAGGGGCATATGAGTGCTATATCCCCAAAAGAGAGTGTCAAAAGTCAGAGTCGCTATCAATTGATCTACGCTCTCTGTCCACTAACACTCGAATGGGGAACCAATCATTCTCAAACTCTCCAAACTCACGAGCTCCTGGTGATCGAACAAGCATCTCCTCTTCAAGAGATGACAATCACGTTTTTACCCCATCAGTCTGGGGAGCAACCGATTGCTATCTGGACTGGACTACAATAATGTTCACAAAGGAGAAACATTATGAACGGAGCACATAAACAGTCAATTGAGGAACAAGAAAAAGCGAAATTCAGCTTTAGCGGTGCCACTCTTTACGGTATCAACGCCGTAATCGGATCTGGTATCTTCCTCCTCCCTCAAAAAATTTATTCTGGCCTCGGACCAGCTTCTCTAGCTGTCATGTTCGGAGTTGCCATTCTCGTCATGCTACTATCAGCCTGTCTGGCTGAAACAGCTGGCTACTTCGACAAAAACGGTGGAGCCATGCAATACTCAAAAGCCGCTTTCGGAGACTTCGTTGGCTTTAACGTTGGGATTCTCGGTTGGGCCGTTACTGTTATCGCTTGGGCTGCCATGTTAGCCGGCTTTGCTAAGATCTTCATCATCACCTTCCCAGCATTTGAAGGCTACAACCTTCCGATCAGTATCGGTATGCTGATTCTCTTGAGTCTGATGAACATTGCCGGTCTGAAAACCTCTAAGATGTTTACTCTGACAGCTACTGTTGCAAAATTAATTCCAATTGTCCTCTTCTCACTCTTTGCCATCTTCTTCATTTCCGGTGGCGTGAGCAAAGGCAACTTCACACCTTTCCTTCAATTGGAAAGTGGAACAAACCTCTTCAGTTCTATTTCTAGTACAGCCGTCTACATCTTCTACGGTTTCATCGGATTTGAAACCATGTCTATCGTTGCAGGGGAAATGCGCAACCCTGAAAAGAACGTTCCCCGCGCTATTCTAGGTTCTATTAGTATTGTATCTGTTCTCTACATGTTGATCATCGCTGGAACAATCGCCATGCTTGGTGGTCGCATTATGCAAACCGGTGCACCAGTACAAGACGCATTTGTCGAAATGATTGGCCCTATCGGAGCTCCCCTCGTTTCTTACGGAGCCCTCATTTCAATCGCTGGATTAAACATTGGTGAATCCATCATGGTCCCTCGTTTCGGTGCCGCATTAGCAACTGAAAAACTCTTACCAGAGGGTCTTGGAAAAACAAACTCTAAGAATGCTCCTGTCATTGCCATTATCATTTCTGGTATCTTCGCTTTCTTACTCTTGTTATCTGGCTCTTTTGAATCCTTAGCAACCTTTAGTGTTGTCTTCCGTTTCTTCCAATACATTCCAACAGCTTTGGCAGCCATCAAACTCAGAAAAATGTACCCAGACAAAAAGGTTACCTTCCGAGTACCATTTGGTCCCGTTATCCCAGTTCTAGCCGTTGTGATCAGTATCTTGATGATTGCAGGGGACAACCTAATGAACTTTGTTTGGGGGGCCATCGGTCTCGTGATTGCAAGTGGACTCTACTTTGTTTTCCACGGTGATAAACTACATAAATCGAAAACCCTTCCTCACTAATTTTCTTTACACAGTAGATGGGAACAGAGACGGGAGCGAAGCTCGGTTTTGCTCCCTATCCCATCTAGGACTCCACGAATGTCAAACCTGAGCCCTTTTCTCTATGACTCTTTTCAATTTTTATGATCAATAGACAATGGGCCCATGTTTGGTATTCAAACCG
Source organism: Streptococcus parasanguinis CC87K (assembly GCF_000507765.1). Classification (GTDB taxonomy): domain Bacteria; phylum Bacillota; class Bacilli; order Lactobacillales; family Streptococcaceae; genus Streptococcus; species Streptococcus parasanguinis_J. The sequence continues at coordinate 1,192,922 of NZ_KI669401.1, forward strand.
AAGTAAACAACACTACTTCCACAGAACAACTATTCATAATCGGAGGTTTTATATGACTCAATTGATTCATTTAGATGGTAATAGCTTAACACTCGAAGAAGTCATCGCTGTAGCTCGGCACGGTGCCCAATGTGAGCTTGATGAACAAGCCAAAGAAGCCGTTATCGCATCCCGTAAAATCGTTGATGACATTGTCCGGGAAAAACGAGTCGTCTATGGTGTAACCACTGGCTTTGGTTCCCTCTGTAATGTCAGCATCTCTCCAGAAGATACTGTTCAACTGCAAGAAAACCTGATCCGGACTCACTCATCTGGTTTCGGTGATCCACTTCCGGAAGATGCTGTTCGTGCCATCATGCTGATCCGTATCAACTCACTCTTGAAAGGTTATTCTGGCATTCGTCTGTCAACTGTTGAAAAACTGTTAGAATTGCTCAACAAAGGAGTCACTCCTTATATCCCTGAAAAAGGCTCTCTCGGAGCTTCTGGAGACTTAGCACCACTCGCTCATATGGTTTTACCAATGTTGGGTCTTGGACGCGCCTACTACAAAGGAGAACTTCTCAGTGGTCAAGAAGCCTTAGATCGTGCTGGAATTGAAAAGATCCAATTAGCTGCCAAAGAAGGGCTTGCCTTGATCAATGGTACGACTGTCCTAACCGGTATCGGTGCTCTTGCGACTTATGATGGTATCCAATTACTCAAACTCTCTGATATCGCTGGTGCTCTCTCAATGGAAGTTCACAATGGAATTACCAGTCCATTCGAAGAAGACCTTCATTCCATCCGCCCACAAAGTGGACAATTGGCAACTGCTCGCAACATCCGTAACCTTCTTGAAGGAAGCAAGAATACCACTGTTGCGACTCAACAACGGGTACAAGATCCTTATACACTTCGCTGTATCCCTCAAATACATGGAGCCAGCAAGGATTCTATTGCTTACGTAAAAGAAAAAGTTGAAATCGAAATCAACTCTGTCACAGATAACCCAATCATTACCAAAGAAGGACACGTCATCTCAGGAGGTAACTTCCACGGTGAACCAATGGCGCAACCATTTGACTTCTTAGGCATTGCCCTTTCTGAAATTGGGAACGTATCTGAACGTCGGGTGGAACGCTTGGTCAACAGCCAACTCAGTAAATTACCATCCTTCTTGGTCAAACACCCTGGACTCAACTCAGGCTTCATGATTACCCAGTATGCTTGTGCATCCCTTGCATCGGAAAATAAAATTTTGGCTCACCCTGCTAGTGTCGATTCTATTCCATCTTGTGAAAACCAAGAAGATTTCGTCAGCATGGGAACGACTGCCGCTCGTAAAGCAGCAGAAATTCTTAAAAACTCACGTCGCATCGTTGCTACTGAAATCATGGCAGCTTGCCAAGCCTTGGATCTCAAGCCAGAAAATCATGAACTTGGTAAAGGTACAAAACCAGCTTATGAGCTGATTCGTCAAAAACTGAACTTCATTGAATTTGACAAAGATATCGAAATCTTTGAAGAACTTAATAAAGCATCTGCTGTTGTCGAAAGCGAAGAATTCTTAGCAACCATCGAAAAAGCAGTTGACTTAAGCATTCAATACTGATACAGTAAGAATAAAGCAAAACAGAGGCTGGCGATCTTCTCAGCCTCTGCCTGCTTTCAGAAAAATAAGGGAGGCGACAAGCTTGCTCACAAACTACTATCCAATGACCTACAGCTACTACCAAGGTAGCATCGAGGACAATCCCTACACGGCCAAATGGGGAATGGTCACCAAATTTTTAGACCTAAACGACGAGACCCTCACTCCATTTGAGGGTATGACCTTTGGGATCATCGGCTTTAAGAGCGACAAAGGAGTCTATATCAATAATGGGCGTGTAGGAGCAGTCGAGGGTCCTACAGCCATCCGTTCTCAAATCGCTAAACTTCCATGGCACTGGGGAACCAATGTGACAGTGTATGATGTGGGAAATATTGACGGGCCTAACCATTCACTAGAAGAACTCCAAGAAAGTCTCTCACAAGCGATCCAGCGCATGTACCAATTAGGGATCCAACCCATTGTCCTAGGAGGCGGTCACGGAACTGCTTACGGCCACTATCTAGGGATTCAATCCAGTTTAGATAAAGATGAACAACTGGCTGTGATCAATCTGGATGCCCACTTTGATTTGCGACCTTACGACCAAACCGGTCCCAATTCTGGAACAGGTTTTCGTCAAATGGCTGATCATGCTAAAGAAAAAGGTCAGGACTTCCCTTACCTCATCCTGGGGATCCAAGAGCACAATAATAACCTCTTCCTCTTTAATTACGTTGCTAAAACACCAAGCATTGATTTTTTAACTGGCCAAGATCTCTTCCAGATGAGCCACCAAGCCATTCTGGATCGAATCGATCAATTTTTAGAAAACCAAACCGCGATCTATCTGTCTATTGATATGGATTGCTTTGCGGTCGGCTCTGCTCCTGGTGTTAGCGCCATCCAATCGCTTGGTGTCGATCCTAAACTAGCCCTCCTGCTTCTCCAACACATTGCTGCTAGTGGCAAACTAGTCGGATTTGATGTCGTGGAAGTTTCTCCTCCTCATGACATTGATAACCATACTTCAAATCTTGCTGCGACCTTTATCTTTTACTTGACCCAAATATTGGCGCAACAAAAACTGAACTAAGAAGATTTCTACACACGTAAAAAGCATAGAAACACTCATTGCTTGGGTATTTCTATGCTTTTTTCATTTTCAGCACAATGATCTTTGCCTGAAAGGAGGCATGGCCGCTTAGCACTCTCTTATGATTTAGGCAAGAGACACTACAGGTCTTTTAATTTCTTAAGAAACTGGCGATCTCTGTAAGGATTCAAGTGTTGTTCTGCCACCTTCTTGTAGTAATTCTTATCTTCTTTCAAGAAGGTACTCAAGGCAGGAGCGAGCTCTTCTCCCTTCTCCTTTTGATCAGATAAGTAAGCTAATAGATAATGAACCATCCCCTTATCCCGTGAATTAGCAGATGGATTCATCGTCCTTTCTTTTCGAGCCAGATAATCCGCAACCTTCTCCTGATCCCCTTGCTGACAAGCAATCAAGGATTGGTAAAATTCGAGCAATTCTTCCTTCCAAGGGAAACGAACACTGGACAAAATCTTCTGAGCTCTGTCAAAACAGCGGCGAGCTTGGATCAAATCTCCCTTCCAATAATAGGCGATCCCAAGATCAATATCAAAGACGACACGGACGGAATCAACAGCTTGATCCCCCACTAAACGCAGAACCTCTTCTAAGTGGGTGACGGCTACTTGGAAATGACCTCTCACTTGCTCGATTTCAGCGAGGTAGGCCAAAGAAGCCGCAATTTGAATGGCATACTTAGCCTGCATGCTATTGGTCAAACTAAAGCAATCAATGGAGCGATACAGATGCCGGGTTGCCTGCTCCTCATCCCCAACCATCAGGTGATACAAGCCCTTCAAACGCAACTGGATCGCGATGACCTCATGATTATTAGCTTGGATGGCATCTTCCAAAGCTAAATCTGTATAATAGGCCATCTCAGAGATATTTTCCGTTTGAATGCAATAATAAATAATTTGCCGATAACCCTCTAAGAGGAAGTCTAACTGTTTGAGTTCCCGCGCATAGGAGATGACTTTTTGGATATCATGAATCCCCTTTTGATACTCCCCACTTCGAATAAAATAGCGACCTTCTAGGTACAAGTAACGCAGTTGTAAATGCTTGTATTCTCTATCTCTTTGGTGCCTTGAAAAGAGGTTATCTAATTCTTGGCGAATGCGGGATAGCTCTCCAAAAATGTCCAAATGGCTATTTGTACCATCTGATAGGAACCCCTCATCTACCTTGGAATAAATCGGAAACAGCTCATGCTCCAGCTGAAGGATTTCTTCTAAATAGGTCAACTCAAACGATAAGGAGCGCAAGAGATTTTGCGATTGCTTGTATTGGTAGGCAATTTCCTTATAAAGAGGAAGGTCCGTCGAATCTTCTAAAGTTTCTTCCAATTTTTGCGCAATTTGTTGGTGGAAGAGCCGCCGTCTAGCTGGCGAAAGAAGATGGTAAAAGTACATGGCTACCAATTGCTTGCAGAATTGAACCATGAGAGCCTCTCCTTCTTCTACGATTGAGACGATCGCTCTTTCAGATAAAGGCTCGATTAATTCAGTCAAAACAGGAAGCTCTGTAGCGGTCAATTCTGCCAAGATAGACAGGGAGATTGGCTTATGAAAACAAGATAGGTAGTGTAGAAGAGCCTCTTCCTCGCTGCCCATATCCCCAAGCTCCTGAGTAAGATAAGCTTGAATGATATCAGGCAAGGGTTCTAAATTTTCATTTTCTTTCCACTCTTCGATATAGCTGGACAGCAAGAACGGACTGCCTTCACTCCATTCGACCATCTGCTCCATCACTGCCGGCTCTATTGCTCCCAGTTCCCCTTTCAAGAGAGCACGACTTTCACTTGGATCAAAATTGGTCAACTCTAGTTGAGACAGCCTTTTCTCTACCTTCAAGCTCCCCAAGAAGTTGACGAAGGAAGCTGGCAGAGGCTCTTCCGCTGTAAAAATCAGTTGCCATTTCTCCTGGTTTCTTCGCTCCTCTAGTTGTTTCACTTTTTCTAGAGACACTGCATCGATCCACTGGGCGTTTTCAAGCAGGATCAGGAGCGGTTTTTCTTTGCTAAGGCCCTGAAGCTGATTCCATACCGAAATGAGATCATCCTCCTCTTCCAGAAGGGAAATCCCCATCTCATCCCCCAGTTTCTCTAGCGCTTGTCTGAGATCATTCCAGCTGCTTCCTTCGTAGCGCTGACTAGTAGCTTTTCCTTCTACCTTGATAAAGTTAAAACTGCGATTGGACATCAAGACCAACTGCCGCAAGAGACGTTTCTTGCCTGTTCCAGATTGCCCCATCACCAGAAAAGGACCAACCGCTTCACCCGTCTCGACTAAAGAGAGGTATTCCTCGAGTTGCGAGAGTTCTTGTTTCCGACCAAAGAAGGAAAGTTCACGAATATTCAAGCGATTGGTCAGTTTATGAGTTCGTTTGGCTTCCAAAACGGAGTGATAAAGTTCCTCAATCGCTCGACTGGGACGCACACTGAGCTCACGATCCAATAAATCGACCAGCTTATAATAAGTCTCAAAAAATTTTCCTAGCTGGTGATGGAAGCTATAATACTCCATCAAAAGCTGGTAGTTTTTCTCTTCAAATTCATCCAGCTCTACCAAATGATGGAGCAAGAGTTCTATACTAGGATCTGCAAAACCGACCTGCTCAATTTTTTGATAGCAACTTTCGACATAGAGCTTTCTATAAGCATCTCGTTTGCGAGAAGCCCACTGGTCAAAGTCTTCATCATCCTTGACATAGAAGCCCTCTAGAAAGTCTCCCCGATAGAGATCCAAGGCACTTAGTGGATTTCTTTCAAAGAGCTGAACATCCAAAGAAAGACTCAACTCAGGATTAAGAGCCAAACTGCTCCGGCTTGGTGAGACAATGATATCTCCCTCAAAGATTTTATTGGCTTGGTAAACCGTATTCCGTAAGTTTTTGCGAGCTACTTGGTTTTCCTTATCTCCCCAAAGGATACCGGCGATTTCATCACGGTTGACTTGGCCCATGACCGCTAAATAATAAAGCAAGGCCTCCATCTTCGAAAAAGAAAACCGAATAGTTTTCTGATTGAAAACAACCTTAGGGGGTCCAAATAACTTTAACGTGAGATCTTTCTTCATTGCAAGCGCCTCCAAAAACTTCATATTAATACTATAAAAAAAAAGTTGGCTTTTAGCAAGTGATTTATCCAAATAAAAAGAGACTGAGAAATTTTCTTTCTCAATCTCTACACTTCCTACTAAAAGTGTTGATTAATTCACTTCAAAATTCGGTTGATGATCAAATAACGCCTTTGTTGCTTGGTAGACGTGATAAGCGACATCTTCATTGTTCATGGTGTAAAGGTGGACACCTGCCACATCTTGAGTGACCAAATCAACGATTTGATCGACTGCATAGGCAAGTCCTGCTGCTCTGAGTGACTCAGGATCATGCTCATACTTGTCTAGAATGGCTTTAAACTTCCGTGGGATATGAACATTTTCACAAGTCTTAAGGAGACGAAGGGCCTGATTGCGATTGAGAATCGGCATCACTCCTGCATGAATAGGAACATTGATCCCAGCTAAAGTACACTTATCTTGAAAATCATAGAAACGCTCATTGTCAAAGAAAAGTTGAGTGACCAAGCTAGAGCACCCTGCATCTACCTTCTTTTTAAGATTTTGAATATCTGAAATTTGGTTGGGAGAATCTGGGTGTCCCTCAGGATAGCAAGCACCAATCACCTCAAAATGAGGAGCTTCTGTTTTAATAAATTCAATCAGATCTGTTGCATAACGAAAGTCTTTTAAAGGTTCCACACCGGGGATAATATCCCCACGCAGAGCCAAAATCCGATGAACCCCTACTTCATCTAACTCATGAAGAGTATCGGCCACTTTTTCCTTGCTCAAATAGACGGCTGGCAAGTGAGCAATCGTCGGAATAGACAATTCATTTTGAATGTAATTGGCTAAAGCAACCGTCGTCTCTTTGATATTGTATTTATTATTGCTAGCGGTCACACTAATAAAGTGAGGAGCTAGCTCCTGCATATTTGCCAAGGCACGTAAGAGTTTGGCATTGCCTACTTCAGGATTTGGAGGAAAAACTTCAAATGACAGAGACGGTGTGTGTTGTGACATATTCTATCCTTTTCTTTTGTTTTTTTGATCAAGAACTCTGAGCCACTATTTCTAGGATAAGGGAACGATTCGAAAACCCTCTACACGATGATAGAAGGTCCTCGAAACATTTCTTACAAGTGTTCACGCGCTTCTTTAGCAGCATTCACTAGTTTGATCAAGCTTTCTTTTGTTTCTTTAATTCCGCGAGTCTTCAAACCACAGTCAGGGTTGATCCAAACTTTGCCACTTGGTACTTTGGCCAAGATTGCTTCGATGGTGTGATCAATTTCACCGTCTTGTGGGACACGTGGTGAGTGGATATCGTAAACCCCAGGTCCAACTTCTGTTTGGAAGTTTTTGGCTTTCAACTCATCCAAGATTTCAAGGTTTGAACGGCTTGCCTCAAATGAGATAACGTCTGCATCCAAGTTGTCGATAGCAGGGATGATATCTGTAAATTCTGAGTAACACATGTGAGTGTGGATTTGTGTATCTGGCGCTACAGTTGAGTGTACCAAACGGAAGGCTGGAATCGCCCAGTCAAGGTAATCTTCGTACCAGTCGCTACGACGAAGTGGCAATTTCTCACGAAGAGCAGCCTCGTCGATTTGGATGATTTTCACGCCTGCAGCTTCAAGGTCAAGAACTTCATCCTTGATAGCAAGAGCGATTTGAAGAGTAGAATCCTTGATAGAGATATCTTCGCGTGGGAATGACCAGTTAAGAATGGTAACAGGTCCAGTCAACATCCCTTTAACAGGTTTGTCCGTACGACTTTGTGCGTAGCTAGACCATTTGACAGTGATTGGGTTAAGACGAGTCACATCACCCCAGATGATTGGTGGTTTCACCCCACGCATACCGTATGATTGTACCCAACCGTTTTTAGAGAAGAGGTAACCAGACAAGTTTTGACCGAAGTACTCAACCATATCGTTCCGCTCGAATTCACCGTGTACAAGCACGTCAAATCCAACTTCTTCTTGCCATTTGATCCATTCGTCGATCGTTTCAGCAAGGAAGGCATCGTATTCTTCTTGTGTCAATTCACCCTTACGGAAGGCCAAACGTTTGGCACGTACTTCCTTAGTTTGAGGGAAGGATCCGATGGTAGTTGTTGGAAGTGCTGGAAGCTTGAAGGCTTCTTTTTGGATTTCTTCCCGTTCTGCGAAAGCTGGCAAACGAGTGTAGTCTGCTTCTGTCAAAGCTGCGATACGAGCATGAAGTTCAGCATTTGCTCCAACGCGTTCTGTTGCAAAGAGTTCTTTGTTGGCAGCAAGAGCTTCTGCCCCTTGACCATTGCGGATGGCATCCAAGTCACGCAATTCACCCAATTTTTCAACTGCAAAGGCGAAGTGGTTCAAAATAGCTGGTTCAAAATCTTCGTTAGCCGTTGTAAATGGCACATGAAGAAGGGAGCAAGAAGTCGTCAAGACAACCTTTTCAGCTGGAACTTGATCCAAGATTTCCAAGCTCTTTTCATAGTTGTTGCGCCAGATGTTTTTCCCATTGACAATACCTGCATAAAGGGTCTTATCAGCTGGGAAGCCACCTTTCACCAATTCAAGTGTTTTCTTGCCTTCAACAAAGTCAAGACCAATACCATCTACTGGCAAGTTTACAAGGTCATTGTAGACATCACGAACATCACCAAAGTAAGTTTGGATCAAGACTTCAAGACCTTTCTTGTCAGCCAAGAGTTTGTTGTAGAGGTTCAAGAAGAGAGCTTTTTCTTCAGCTGACAAATCTTTGACAAGAGCTGGCTCATCGAGTTGAATACGAGTCGCACCAAGCTCAGCCAATTTGGCAAAGACTTCTTGGTAAGCAGCAACCAAGCTGTCGACGAAGTCCTCATCTTTCACACCATCTTCAAAGTCAGATAATTGAAGGAAAGTGAATGGTCCAACGACTACTGGACGAGTGTTGATCCCCAATTCTTTAGCTTCTTGGTACTCATCAAAAATCTTGTGACCAGCCAATTTCACTTCTGTTGTTTTTTCAAATTTAGGAACGATGTAATGGTAGTTGGTGTTGAACCATTTTTTCATTGGAAGGGCACGTACATCCCCTTTTTCACCTTGGTAACCACGCGCCAAAGCAAAGTATTGTTCAAGGTCTGTCAAATCCAAGTTTTGAACAGATGCAGGTACGACGTTGAAAAGGAAGGCTGCATCAAGGAAATTGTCGTAATGTGAGAAGTCATTTGAAGGAATCTCTGAGATGCCTTGCTCTTTGACAATGTTCCAGTGTTTTGCACGCAAGTCTTTGGCAGCTGCCAAGAGCTCGTCTGCTGAGATTTCTTTTCTAAAGTATTTTTCAGTTGTAAATTTTAATTCACGGAATTCACCCAAACGTGGGAAACCGATAATTGTAGTTGACATGTTGTGTCCTCCAAAAATTCTAATTGACACTATCATATCAGAAGATAGCCATCTTGTATAATTGCTTTTACACGAATTTTGATATAGGCAAAAACTATAACACGGATTTAATAGGCCTTGGGACCAGAGATCAAAAGCAAAAACTAGGACTACTTATAAATATTTCCTATATCCCATGCATCACCGAACCATTTTTGAGCGGATTTCTGAGCGGATTCTGCTAGAAGAACAGTCCCTAAAAAGTAAAGCAGGCCTTCTCAACTGAGAAAGACCTGTGCAAGCATAAACAAATTGCTTCTGTTTACAAATCTAAGAAATTCTATAAAAATGTATTCGTTAGAATGATTCTATCATCTAGTGAAACTTTCCGCCGTGAGAAAAGTGCTAGAAACACTATTGTTTCTAGCACTCGGGAGTTTTGAGAGTAAAACAGTTTGGGAAACTGTTTTAGCCTGAGCCCAGAAATTAAAGAGCGAAGGGGCTCAATACGAATTGAACACGGGCTGCGGATTGTGTCAAAAAGATAAGTTCTCCTAGAATCTAAAGATTCTTCGTCAAACTTCCTATTTTGCCTTTATCCGCAGTCTCCCTTTGTATCTTGATTTAGTCTTGGAACTTCGTAGAAGTTCGCTGACGTCCGTCCTCACCTAAGGAAAGTTTTTTAGATGACTTCGTCCTCATTCTGACAGTCCTTCTCAACTGAGAAAGACCTGCTTCTACGAGGAAGTAATTTCCTCTATTTTTCTTACTTTTATTAGGCTAATTTGACACAGAAGGCATCCCAAGGGGCTAACTTGCCTGATTCGAGGACTTGTTCTACCTTGGTATTGGCAATAAGAACCTCTTCAACCCCATTAACGATCGGCAACTCTTGCTCTTGACTGGAGAGATTGACAACCACCAAATAGGCTTGCTCTCCTTCTACACGCTTGTAGGCAAAAACCTTGTCTGCTGCGTCCACCAATTCATAATCAGCAGTCACAAGCCAAGGATACTCTTTTCTCAAAGCAATGAGGGCTTGGTAGGTATAGAAAATAGAGTCTGGATCTGCTAGGGCAGCCTCCACATTGATCTCTTTGTAGTTTGGGTTGACCGCAAGCCATGGACGACCTGTCGTAAAGCCAGCTTCTGCTTCATCATTCCACTGCATCGGTGTCCGGGCATTGTCCCGACCAATATGGCGGATTTGATCCATGATCACTTCGAGAGGAACCCCTTTTTCTAAGGCTTCATGAGCATAGTTGATCGACTCAATATCTTCTACGTCCTCAAGGCTCTTAAATGGAAAATTGGTCATCCCGATTTCTTCCCCTTGATAGATATAAGGAGTTCCCTTCATCAAGTGAAGCAGAATCGCTAAAGCCTTGGCAGATTTGACACGGTAGTCGCCATCATCCCCCCAAGTTGACACAATCCGTGGCAAATCGTGGTTGTTCCAAAAGAGGGAATTCCAGCCTTCCTCTTCTCCTAATTCCGTCTGCCACTTGGTGAAAATTTCCTTCAATTTAGGCACATCCAATTCCTTAGCGTAGTGCCACTTTGGTTGACCCGGTTGGTATTGAAGGCCTATGTGTTCAAATTGGAAAACCATGGACAATTCTTGATTTTTTGGATTGGAGTATTGCTTGGCAATCTCTGGAGTTGCTCCCCAAGTTTCTCCCACTGTGAGCAGATCCTTATCGCCAAAGGTCGCTTGATTCATTTCCTTCAAGTAAGGATGGAGCATGGGACCATTGCTGATGATTTCCTGATCTGGGATCTTACCGATCATATCGATCACATCCATACGGAAGCCACCAATTCCCTTGTCAATCCAGAAATTCATCATGTCATAGATCTGATGACGGAGCTCCTCATTTTCCCAGTTAAGGTCTGGTTGCTTCTTACTAAAGTTATGCAGGTAGTATTGACCAGAAGCTTCATCGAACTCCCAAGCAGAGCCACTAAAAGCAGAAATAATGCCATTGGGCTCATCGCGCCAAATATAGAAATCCCGCTTTGGACTGTCTGGATTTTCACGCGCCTCGATAAACCAAGCATGCTCATCAGAGGTATGGTTGACCACCAAGTCCATGATGATTTTGATCTTGCGTTTCTGACCTTCTGCGATCAATTCTTCCATATCTTCCATGGTACCAAAGATGGAGGCAATATCCTCGTAATCCGAGATGTCATAGCCGTTATCATCCATGGGACTCTTGTAGACTGGTGAGAGCCAGATGGCTGTAATCCCTAGCTTTTCCAGATAGTCTAGCTTGCTCGTGATCCCCTTGAGATCCCCTATGCCATCGCCATTACTATCCTTGAAACTTTTTGGATAAACTTGGTAAATTACGGCGTTATGCCACCATTTTTGTTCCATTTTTTCTTCTCCTTTATGATTGTGAAATCATTTTCATCATACAAAAATAGGGGTGAAATTGCAAGAGTTTACAAGTCTTCTCCCTCTTCACTGGAATAAATCACTTCAAAGAGACGTTGGCGCAAGCCTTCCTCCAAAGGTGTGATGACCTTCATCAACTGTTTCCAATCCTTCGCTCTTGAACAAGCCGCAAATAATTCATTTTTCCTATCGTAGGCCAGGTTGGCAGATTTCAAGAGTTCAAACATCCGATCTTCTTTTGCAGTAGGACGCGATTGCAGCTCACCCATCGCAATTTCTTGACTTTGATTGTCTACTAAGATAGGGGCTGTCTCTAAGGTATGGAGGAAGAACCGGTGCTGTCTCTTTTCAGGAAGCAAGGCTAGATCACCTGACAGATCCATCCTAATCTTTTTTTCATCCCAATCGACTGTTAGGCGGGTTTCAACCTTGCTAGCTCCTTCTCCTTCGACGAGTACGAAGGAACGATTGTCACCTGGGAAGAGATGCCAGTCCAGCATTTCTGGAAGGTCTACTCCTGTCTGTGGTTGTGCATCCATAGGGATGATGGCTCCTGCACGTGCAAAGACCGGAATATCCTGGCTGGTCCTAAAGACCGTAAGCTTGCCTCTTCCTTCATACTTCCAATCATGGAAGAAATCGTACCAAACGCCGTCTGGGAACCAAACGCTCACAGAAGCACTATGAAAGACAGGATCCAGCGCTTCGGTAATTGGTGCCACCATGAGTTCACTACCAAAGAAATATTGATTCTTCGCTTCATAAGCCTCTTCTTCATTTGGATAGTGGTAATAGAGGGGTTGAACCAAAGGTAGCCCTTCTTCGTGTGTCGCCACATTCATGGTGTAGAGATAAGGTAGTAGGCCATGGCGCAGGCGCAAATACTGCTTCATCAAGCGACAGGTCTCAGGCGAGTAAAACCACGGTTCCTTGCTGTTAAAGGCATTACAAGAACTATGGAGACGATTAATCGGGCTAAAGACCCCAAACTGCAACCATCGAAGAGCCAAGTCTTCATCATAGTAGCCCCGCATATGGCCACCGATATCATGACTCCACCAGGTGTAGCCGATATTGGAAGCTGTGCTAGTAAAATAGGGTTGAAAGGCTAGGGATTCCCAAGTCACAATAGTGTCCCCTGAAAAACCAATCGGATACCGATGGCTACCAGGACCCCCATAACGCGATAAGATGAGACCAGCTTGGCCTTTTCGACAATTGTCTAGATAATGATAGTGATTTAACAACCAAAGGGGATCCATCTTGCCATGACTACCTTGCTGCCAATCAATCCACCAAAAGTCCACTCCTTGATCTTCCAAAGGATGGTGGACATCTTCAAAATAAGCTTCGCGAAAGGCCGGACTATAAAAGTCAAAGCTAGCCGCTTCTTCTTTTTCCGCATCCAGTCCCAAGCGTTTTGCGACCATGGGATAAGCATCTTCGAAGGCGCGAATTCCATCTGCCGGATGGACATTTAAGGTCACCTTTAAACCACGCTCATGCAGGCCATTTAAGAAAGCAGCTGGATCAGGAATCAAATCCCGGTTCCAACTATAGCCAGTCCAACCACTTCCAAAGCGAGCAGGAATCGCCGTCTTGTGCCAATCCATATCGATCACACTGACCGCTAGAGGCACCCCTTCTGCTTTGAAGCGATCCATCAAATCTGTGTACTCCTGACTGGTATAAGGCCAATACCGGCTCCACCAGTTGCCCAGAGCATAACGTGGCAAGAGTGGGGGCTGTCCTGTCAGATGGTAAAAATCTTTTAAGGCACCTAGATAATCGCGCCCATAACCGAAGAAATACAGATCCACTTCTGGATAGGACCGTGCTCTAAAGCCGCTTTCGTCATCATACAAGTAGGAAGCGGAATCGTCTAAAAGAGCATAACCGGCCTTGCTCAAGATCCCATCTTGCAACTCCATAGCCCCATCGACCTCGTCAAGCGTCCGACTGGTCCCCTTTAAGGTCTCCGGCTGATCTCCGTAGTGCCACCGGCTCCCATAGACTGCATACTGACCCTTGAGCTCGATATAAAGCCGATCCGGGGCAAAAGGTCCCTTTTCAAAATGGAGGTGGAGATGCTCTGTATGAAGATCGAGAACAGCTTCTGTCTCTACGACCTCACAGGCAACAGGTCCAAAATCTCGATTTTGTACAACTTGCGTCTGACCATCTTCAAAAATACCATCTTCAGAGTATTCCAAGCGCACCAAAGATTCCGTTAATACGGATATCCGATAGTTTTCTCCCTCTATGACTGATCCTGCCATTTGTCTGTCCTCCTCTTTTTATAGGGCATCTGACTCGCCCTCTTTTCATCTGCTTCGCCTCACTAGGTAAGCGCTTACGATTTTACTATAGCACTCAAAAAAAGGCCTGTCAACACTTGACAGAGCCTTTCCTAAAATTTTATAAGATCAACTTCCCCAATGAATCAAGAGATACATGAGACTCGATCCAAACATATCTGCCAAGGCATGCATGAGGAAAAATGGCAAGAGATTCTTGACGACCTTGAGGACGGACGTTAGGTGAAATTATCCAGTGGATGATTTCAGCAATCCAGGAAGTTCTATGACTAAATTAAGATACAGAGGGCGTCTGCGGAGTAAAAATTAAAAATCATTTTTCTGCAGAATCATTTCACCTATTTCAGTTAAAAAATAGGTGATCAACATTCTGAGGCTGGGACAAAAGTCCTAGCCTCAGAATTGTTTTTGGATTGTTGAGCAAGACGCAGTGGTTGAGCGGACTCTACTACGCTGATTTCATCAGCTTTTACAGCCCTACTCAACTGTGCGGAGGTGGGACGACGAAATCGAATTCTAATGAATTACCGATTTCTGTCCCACTCTCAATTACACGATTAGTCTAACAAGTCTTGGATTCTATCCAGATACTGGTTGTCTGTCACCGCCATCACGCGCACCCCTTCTGGCCAGATAAAGTCGGGAGCAATCTGAATATGAAGCGGTTGATCTTCCGCATCTCGATAACCAATAATGTTGAGATGGTACTCCTCTCTGACAGCCAAGTCCTGAAGACTTTTTCCTACCCAGCTGGATGGAACCGTAAACTCGACTACTACCACTTCTTCATCCAACTGGAAAACTTCAATCCGGTGTTGGAAAAGAACCATTTTAGCGAGGGACATGCCTGCTTCTACCTCTGGCAGGATGACCAAATCAGCCCCAATCTTTTCCAGAATTTCTTTGGTCACTTCATTTTTGACCTTGGCAATGACGTGCTCGACACCTAGTGCCTTACAGTGCATGACAGCCAGCACACTGGACTCCAGGTTTTCACCCGTCGCAATGACGACTGTGTCACAGTTCCCAATATCTGCTGCATCCAAGAGGTCCAACTCCGTAATGTCTCCAACAATTCCAGTCGTAATCATGGATTCATATTGGTTGATCACATCTGCGTGATCATCAATCGCAACAATATCCACATCCTGGTCTTGCAGGGTTTTCAGGACACTCTGTCCAAAAATTCCTAATCCTAAAATTCCAATGGTTCGATTTGCCATAAGTTTCTCCTATCCGATAATGATGTCTGCTTTAGCATATTGCAAGGCATCTGCCTTCTTAGCTTTGTAATTGTTCAAACTGACCATAAGGGTCAAGGGGCCGATCCGACCGATAAACATGAGCACCATGATGATCCCCAAACCTGCTCCATTTAAGGTCGAGGTCACATTGGCTGTCACGCCTACTGTCGCTAGAGCCGATACTGCCTCAAAGACCAGGTACAAAAAGCGTTGACCATCCGGAGTCACGAGACAAAGACCAAAGAGTCCAAGGAGAAAAGTCAACTGGAAAATCACTGCCGTCCCCAAAGAGCGTTGGACCAAGTCTAGTGCGATGGTGCGCTTTCCCAGGTTGGTATGTGGCAAGCCGAGCAACTCTTTGCGCGCTAAGAGAATCAAGACCAAGAAGGTGGTGATCTTCATCCCCCCTGCTGTCCCACCTGGTGCTCCTCCTAGGAACATCTGTAAGAGATAGATAAAGAGCGTTACTGGCCGGACTGCTGTATAATCTAGCGAAGCAAAACCAGCTGTCCGCATACTGACAGTTTGGAAGAAGCTGACCAAGATCTTCTCTCCTAATGGAAGGGACCCAATCGTTGCTGGATTATTAAACTCGGTCAAAAGACTAGTCACTGTCCCAAAGAGAAGGATCGCAGCTGTTAACCAGAGAACCACCTTGGTATGGAAGCGAAGAGTCCGCCGTCCTGATTGATTGCGGGCCTTGGTGGCTAGGTCAAACCAGACCATGAAGCCCAAGCCCCCAGTAATAATAAGGGCAGACAAGGTCAGATTGACCAACCAATCGGTCTGGAAGCTCATCATACTATCACCTCCAAAATTATCAAAGCCCGCATTACAAAAGGCCGAGACCGCAACAAAGATGGAGTTAAAGATCCCATGCCCCCAGCCAAAGCGAGGGATAAAGCGGGTCATGAGGAGCAAGGCCCCCACCCCTTCGATGGTAAAGGTGGTAATAAAGATGGAGCGGACAAAACGGGCCAAGCTCTGGTTATTGCTAAAACTAAAACTGTCTCGAATGGTCTGCCGGTCCTTGTAACTAAGTTTTTGGCGACCTTCCATAAAGAAGAGACCGATAAAGGTCAAGATCCCTAGGCCTCCGATCTGGATCAAGAGCATACAGATGAGTTGCCCCCAGCCATTATAGGTCGAAGCCACCGACTGGGTAAAAAGCCCCGTCACACAAACCATAGAGACTGCTGTAAAGAGGTGATCGATATAGCCTGCTGTTGAGCTTACTTGCTGGACAAAGGGCAAACTCAGTAAGAGCGAGCCCATCAGGATAACCAAGGCAAAGCTGAGAAAGATCCGCCTTGCCGGAGACAGGCGAGTCAGTTTGGCTCGCCATTGTTTAAAATATGATTTCACTAACATAGCTTCATTGTATCATAAAAAGAGAATAGACCTACAAGTAATGAACCATTTCTAGGCATAATTCTAAGGCCTTCTCGAATGCTTCAGAGCCCCAGTCACGCTGGTCATAATTTTCCAGGTCTGCAAGAGAATCTGCGGTAAAGAGGAGCAAGCCCCAAACCGCATCACGAAGCTGGGCGACTGCTGCAAGTGAGGCACACTCCATCTCCACAACACGACACCCTTCTTCAATGCGATAGGCCACCTTGTCAGGTGTTTCCCTATAAAAACCGTCGGTCGACCAGGTCATGACCTCTTGATAAGGAATGGACTGCTGTTTTAGAACTGTTTCAATAGCAGTCAGGGCACGGCCGTCCACCTCTATATAACGGGAGGGCGCCACATAATGGTAACTGGCTCCCTCATCTCGCAAGGCCTTGGTAGGGATCAAGAAGGCATTTTCTTCTATGTCCACCAAGACCCCACAGCTACCTGCCGATATAATCTTCTTCACCCCATAGCCAATCAACCAATCCATGAATTGGGCAGCAGCTGCAGATCCAACTGGCGCTTGGGCCAAGCATATTTCCTCTCCTCGGTGCTCCATAACATAGACCGGATAGGTCTTGGTAGCTGAGACAAAGCTAGCTACTTGTTTGGCTCCAACAACTTCCGCAAAGCGATCAATCTCATCTTCCAAGAAAGCATAAACACTTTTTTCAGGTAGGTGCAGGTCTAACCCCTCATGGGTCGGCATAATGACCGCCTGCGGATTGTCGTCAAACTCTAAAATGGGAATTTCATGTTGATGGATCATTCCTTCTCCTTTTTAACGGGTATTTCTTTAATGACACGGGCTGGGTTTCCTGCAAGGACCACATTGTCTCCAAAGGACTTGGTGACCACTGCTCCTGCGCCAGCAACCACATTGTCACCCAGCGTCACACCAGGAAGAATGGTGACCCCTCCTCCTGCCCAGAAGTTGTCTCCTATCGTAATTGGTGCCCCATACTCGAGACCAGAATTGCGCTCGTCTGGATCCAGTGGGTGTAAGGGGGTCAAAAATTGGCAATTAGGACCAATCATGGCATTCTTTCCGATCGTGATGGGACAGATGTCCAACATGGTCAAATTGTAATTGGCATAGAAATTTTCTCCAATATGGATGTTGACCCCATAATCCACAAGTACTTGACGATTGAGATAGAGGTTTTCACCGGTTGAACCAAACCACTCTTTGATGATAGCTGCCCCTTTTTTAGGATCCACCTCTTGGTTAAAAGCTTCCTGTTTCTCCCGAGAGGCTTTTGCCAAAGCCCGTAATTCAGGGTCCGCAGGTCTATAATAGTCACCTGCAATCATTTTTTCATATTCACTGGCCATAAGGAAACCTCCACGTTATTTTGACATATTATAGCAGAATTTCCCCTTTAAAACAAACGTCAGAATAAGGCTTTACAAGGAAAAAGATCATAAAGGCTTAAAAATAATTAAAAACACTTGCATTAACTTAATAAATGATGTAGAATATAGGCAAGAACAGAAACAAGGAGCGAGCTCATGTATCAGGAACAACGACTCGAAAAAATATTAGAACTCTTAGAAGAGCGAAAACAGCTATCGGCTAAAGAAATGGTCGACTATTTCAAGGTCTCAAAAGATACTATTCGCAGAGACTTCGCTCTCCTTAGTCAACGCCAGCTGGTCCGTAGGACCCATGGTGGACTTCTCCCCTTAAACAAAGAACCTGGCCCTTCTTATCTAGACCGCAGTCAGAAAGACAACAAGGAAAAGACTGCCATGGCTCAAAAGGCCCTGCAATTGATCCAAGATGGACAAGTGATCTTTCTCGACGTTTCCACTTCGATGACCCTGCTTGCCGGCTTGCTTAATAAGGAAGTCACAGTCTATTCGCATTCCCTTGACAATGCCATCCAGCTCAGTAGCCATTCCCAGGTTGACTTTCATCTTTTAGGAGGGAAATTCTACCCTAAAAACCGCTTCTACTATGACGCGAATCAAGCACAAATACTGGACAATCTTCGCTTTGATCTGGCTTTTTTTGGAGCGAGTAGCTTAGCCAATGGAGAAGTCACCTTTGAGGATGCCGAAGACGTTGCCGTCAAATCCCTCGTCTTTGAACGAACTCGTACCAAGATCCTTGTAGCAGAAAGCAGCAAGTTCTCCCAAAATGCCAACTATTATCTCGCTCGTCTCAAGCAATTTGACTATTGGATTACTGATCAAAAACCAAGCCCTGACATCCTGAAACAAGTCGGCAACGAAACCACTATTCTCTATTAGGAGGTAATCTTTATGTCTCACATTCGTCTCATCATCAGCGATATCGATGGCACCATCTTAAATGACCACCATCAGATTGACCCAGAGTTGGCAGCATTGATCCCAGATTTAAAGCGTGAAGAGATCCCTTTCGTGCTAGCCTCTGCTCGCTCCCCCAAAGGAATGGCACCCATTGCCAAAGAACTCGGTATAGAAGACTGCCCCATGGCCTGCTACAACGGGGCCTTGATTCAAAAAGGCGAGCAGGTTCTGTTTGAGCATCCCTTAGACAAGAATGAAGCTCGTCAGTTTATCGACTGGGCCAACCAACACTTCCCTCAAGTTTCGATCAACCTCTATAGCGGAAAAGACTGGATGACCGATCATCTCGACCAATGGAGCCGAGAGGAAGCCCGGATTACAGGGGAAAAACCTCTTATTCTTCCCCTATTGGATCCTTTGCTGGATATGACAAAGCCCCTCCACAAATTGCTCTTAATTGGAGAAGCAGAAGAGATCCAAGCCCTCTATCGTGCTATTTCTGCCGATGACTTCCCTTCTACCGCCTTTTATCTCTCCAAAGCCAACTACCTAGAAGTTACTGCTAAGCACGTCTCTAAAGAGGATGCTCTGGTTGAACTCGCCAACCACTACCACTTGAGCTTAGAAGAAGTCCTCACCATGGGGGACAACTTCAATGACCTTCCTATGCTCAAAAAAGCAGGCATCGGTGTCGCTATGGGCAACGCTCCTCAAGAGGTGAAAGACGAAGCAGCAGTCGTGACAAAGGACAATAATGAAAACGGGGCTGGGCAAGCGGTTGAAACCTATGTGTTGATCTAGTCATCCGTTTAAAAAGGACGTCGAGTATAATACCCGACGTCCTTTTTGACGAATGTATAGCACTAAAACTACATCATTTTCATATAAATGCTATCCCAACAATGTCTGCAGAATTGGAACCACAATCACAAATAAGACTGTGCTGAGAGTGACCACATTCGTTGAAAACTCAACATCGCCTTTACCTTGATTGGCAAGGATAGGAAGAACTGCCAAGGCTGGTGTTGCTGATTGAATCATAAAGGTTCTAAATTCTGGTGCCACCATATTTGGAGAGAAGAACTTCAGAACCAAGAGCATGATGACCGGTGCAAGAATAAAACGACCAACCAGTGTGATAATGGTATCTTTATCAAAGCGAATCGTCTTAAGTCCTGCCTTAGCTAGGACGATACCGATATAGACAAGAGATAAGGGCGTTGTTAAACTACCAATATAAGTCAAGGTACTTTCCGCAAAACTTGGAACAGGAATACGTAACACCAAAAAGACGAGGGCTACGAGAAAACCTAATAAAGGAGCTGGGAAAAGCTTCTTCCAATTAAATTTTTGAGCCTGTTTTGAAGCCCCTTCTTTACTATCAGAAGTCATCAGATAGACACCTAATGTCCAAGTAGATACTGTATTTGTAATATAATAAACCAAGAAGTAAGGAAGGGCTTGATTTCCAAACAAAGCGATATTTAAAGGCAAACCAATAAATATGGTATTGGCATTAACAAAGGTATTAATCATGGTTCCTCGGCGTCCTGGGCGCACTTTAAAAACTTTCACTGCGATAAAGGCCGCTAGGTAACCAAGAATGAAGGCGATAAAGGTATACAACAAACCGCCAGACAAGCTAATCAATTTATCTAAAGTTAAATATTTAAGAACAGAGGTAAAAATTGCAACAGGCATGGCCACGTTCATAATCAGTTTAGATAAGTCATTTCCAAAACTCTCTTGAAACCAACCACGGACTTGCAAGAAATAACCAAGAATGATGATGACGATAATGGGTACAATACTCTGAATTGACGTTAAAAAGATTTCCATAGTCTCCCTTTCTATATAACAGGACATACAAAAAAAGGTGTACGAGGCATCCAGTTGTATTCGTACACCCCATTTCCATTTACTTATTTATATTCTGGATACCATTTCAAATCACGAACTGCTTTAGCCATATCTGTTTCTTGAGCACGCGCAAGACCTTGTTCTTGCGCTTTTTTAGCAACTGCTTCTGCTACTTTGATAGACACATCAGCTACATACTTGAATGGAGGCAAGACTGGTGCTCCTGGTTCGCCTGGATTGACAATACCACTCAATGAATGTGCGGCAGCGCCAATCATTTCATCCGTCAATAGACTCGCTTCAGAAGCCAGCATACCAAGTCCAAGACCTGGGTAAATCAGGGCATTATTCGCTTGACCAATCACATAGTCCACACCTTTATAGGAAACTGTACCAGCTGGAATTCCTGTTGCAACAAATGCTTTTCCGTCTGACCATTCGATCAAATCTTTGGCACTTGCTTCAGCTAGTTTGGTTGGGTTTGACAATGGGAAAATGATAGGACGTTCTGTGTTTTCACACATAGCTTCTACAATTTCTTTTGTGAAAGTATTTGGCTGAGTTGAAGTTCCCACAAGAATCGTTGGTTTAACCGTCTTCACCACTTCAAGAAGGTCTGTCAACTTGTCTGCATTGGCAAAATCAGAACGTTTCTTAGCAAATGGTTTTTGTTGTGGCGTTAAGTCATCCATGTCATCAAAGAGGAGACCTTGTTTATCCACCATAAAGAAGCGTTTATAGGCTTCTTCTTCAGGCAGACCTTCACTAACCATTTCACGAAGGACACGAGAAGCAATCCCTGCGCCAGCAGTTCCACCACCATAGCAGAGGTAAACTTGATCCGTTAATTTTTCACCTGTAATATCCAATGAACCAAAGATACCTCCAAGGGTTACGATACCAGTTCCTTGGATATCATCGTTAAAGGTTGGAATTTGCTTCCGGTATTTTTCAAGGATGTTGGCAGCGTTTAAGCGACCGAAATCTTCCCAGTGCAGATAGAGTTTAGGGAAGAGACGTTCTGCAGTTTGAACAAATTGATCGATAAAATCATAGTAACGATCACCACGTACACGTTCGTGGCGATTTCCCAAGTAATTAGGGTTGTTACGCAATTCTTCACGGTTGGTACCTGCATCAATGACCAAAGGAAGCACCATTGAAGGATCGATTCCTGCAGCTCCAGTATAGACCATCAGTTTCCCAACAGAAATATCGACACCATTTGTTCCCCAGTCTCCAATACCAAGAATACCTTCTGCATCTGTCACAACAATAAGACGAATTTCACGGTCCCCTGCTGCATTTTTCAAAGTTGCTTCGATATTTTCAGGATGATTGATATCAAGATATGCGGCATATTGTGGATCTACAAAGAGGTCGCTATAGCCTTCTATGGTATCGGCAATAGTTGGATCATAAACAATGGGATTAAACTCTTCCAAATGTTGAGCAAATAGGTAGTAAAATAGAGTACGATTTGTATTAAAAATTTCCATTAGGAACAAACGTTTTTCCAAATCATTAACCTTTGTTTGCATTTGCGCATAAGTTTGCGCTGCTTGTTCTTCAATGGTTTGAACGTAAGGTGGTAGGAGGCCAATGAGACCTAGTTGCTTACGTTCCTCTAAAGTAAAGGCAGTTCCTTTATTGAGGAAAGGGTTGTTTAAAATATCATGTGCAGTCATCATGTGACCTCCTTATTAGTTTAATTTATTATACCACTTATTTGCATTAAATGACACTTTGTTCTATATATGATACAATATGAATGAATCACTCAATGAAAGTTCAGGCGATACAACCGAAAATGATGCGATTTCAATAGATAACAAAATAATAGGTTTATCCATCACTTCCTAGATAGTCACGGTCATCTCTTAAAAAAGCCTGTTCCTTTCCACCTTTTAGAAGGTTATTCTCATCAAAAGATCCACTGTTTTCAGGTACTCTTTTTTCCACTTATGATGATCAATACCTATAAAAACCATAGATAATAAATCTAAAATATGTTTGTTATAAAATACTTTGTTTTGTTTAAGGTGTTATTTTTGTCATTTAAAACTTGTATTCTGGTTACATGAAAACAAAACATTATTTACAACGGTATATAGCGCAAAAGGTCAAATATTTGCGAAAAAAACAAAACATGAGTCAAGAGGAGCTATCGGAACGGGCAGATCTTGGATTAAAATACATCAATCAATTGGAAAATCAAAACGTGAATCTGACCATTCACAGTCTTGAAAAAGTCATTTCTGCTCTTGAGTTAACGCCTGAAGAATTCTTCAATTTTGATTCACTCGAAGCGTCTTCAGATCCTACTGACAGCCTTTCACTTAAGAGAGTAAACATGAAAATTAAACAACTTCCAGTTGGAAAAAGGGAAAAGATCCTAACGATTTTTGAAGATCTTTTAGATAGCCTTTAATTGTCCTCTGACTCACCTCAGATTGTAACAAACAAAAAATCATATAGTCAAATTAGCTATCACGGATA
Source organism: Streptococcus parasanguinis CC87K (assembly GCF_000507765.1). Taxonomy (GTDB): domain Bacteria; phylum Bacillota; class Bacilli; order Lactobacillales; family Streptococcaceae; genus Streptococcus; species Streptococcus parasanguinis_J. Next base: position 1,216,018 of record NZ_KI669401.1, read on the forward strand.
ATTTTTGCTTATCCATGTCTGTCTATTTAGAAGAGGGAGCCCAATGAATCTTAAGGACTTTTATTATTTTTTTGATCTTAGTCAACAGCAATCCTTTACTGGGGTTGCCCAAAAACACGGGATCAGTCAACCATCCGTTTCCTATGCGATTAAACGACTAGAAAAGGAATTTCACTGCCCATTAATCGCGCACGATCCTTCTCACCGTACTTTCAAATTAACGCCCCAAGGAGAAATCTTGCTACGACATATTCAAAAGGTCCTACCTGAGATTCAAGGAGCTAAAAAAGAGATCCTCCGGAGTCTCTCTCAATTCAATACGATTGGTTTCCCACCAATCATCATTGACTATCTTGTCCGAAAACAACCCGCCTTTATCAGTAATGTTGCAGCTCTTCAAAGTATCCATCCTGTTCAAGAAGGGTCTGTCGAACTTTTGGAATTACTTTCCAAAGGAGAACTAGATGCTAGTTTTTTAGGGAGTTTAGAACCGATTAAAGATCATCGCTTCCAGGTAAGAGAAATGGCCAAACGAGATCTCTTCTATATCCTTCATCACAACCATCCACTAGCCTCAAAAAAAGTATTACAATTTTCAGACGTCATCGATGAAGATTTTATCATTCCAGATGAGCACTTTGTTCATTTAAAAGCCTTTGAACTGTTGAATGAGCGCTATCACCATGAGGCTACGCCCTTCTTTCAGACGGATGATATTCAGCTCCTAAAACAACTTCTTCGTAAACAAGTGGGGATCAGTTTACTAGCAGATCTTGCACTAACAGATGATGAAGAGGAATTGATTGCCATTCCGATGGATGAAGACGAACGGATCAGCTTTTACGTTTCATTAGTTGAACCGAGGGAAAGTAATCTCAAACCGGAGGTCATCCAATTCTTTGAAAAATTACTAAGCTAATCACAACCTCCATTCTTTGTCCTGATTTAGAAACATAAATAAAGTGACTAGCTAGTATTTTTTACGACTAAAAAATATAGTAGAAATGCCGATAAAATAAGGATTCCTGCAAATTTGTGGGAATCCTATTTTCTTTCATACACTTTGTATATTTAAATTGTTTTGTGTATATTTTTCTCATTCAGCTCTTTATCAATAATTAAAGATATAAAAAGCTCGCAAACCCTTGATTATTATACCGTTGACAAGTTTTTCAAAAACCTGTATGATAGAAAAAAGTTTATTAAAAAGGGGACGTATTTTGAAAAAATATACTATTTCACGTAAACAAACTTTAACTTTAGCTTCCGTTGTTTTAGGAACTGTCTTCACAGGAACGACTATTGCTTCTGCTGACGACGTTGCACCTAGCACAAGTCAAGCTGCTCCTGCAGCTACTACAGCCGCAAAATCACCTATCACGGCTGCAACAGAAGAAATCAACGCCAAAGCCAATACACCAGTTGTTCCTGCTGATAAAGCAAAAACTGGGGATATCATCGCTGTGGACGTCAAAAAAACTGGCCCATCTGCTAAAACAGACGGTGCAGACACAACCACTACTTCAACAGCAACTATCAAAACCACTAGCTTAGCCGATCCAAACACACCTGTTGGCACTTCAAAACCAGTCTCTTCTACCAAGACAGCTACATCAACCAAAGAAACAGCTGACTACACTGAGACCACAACAGAAACCGTCAACAAAACAACTGTAGTCGAAGTGACAAAAGAAGCAGATGTGGTCAATAAAAAAGAAGTTCAAGCAACATCAGACATCGTCTTTGTCATCGACAAATCAACTTCAATGGATTCTCACATCAGGGATACGATGAAGAATGTCGAGACCTTCGTTCGCAATCTATCGGCAAAAAATATTCAAGCTCGTTTAGGATTGGTTGAATACGAAAGAGCTAGTGAAGTTAAATACCATGATTTCAATGGATCTAAGTTCACAAGTGATCCAGAAAGTTTCATTTCTGCTTTGAAAACCATCAAAACTAAAGGCTACTATGAAAATGCTACTGTTCCATTGCATCATATTGCTACTTCAGGGGACTACAACTGGGGGGCTGGGGCAAACAACCATCGCTTTGCTTTCTTGATTACAGATGAGGACATTGATCTTACAAAGGATACACCAACCAAAGAAGCGACACTGAAAGCCCTTCAAGATGCTGGTATCTCTTTGACAGTGGTTGGTGAAACACGTGAAAAAAAAGACTTTGATCCATTGGTCAATGGAACAAATGGTCTCTACCTAGATATCGACAAAAACTTTGCTAACTTGTTGAACGTTCAATTTGCCAATAAAGTCGTTGAAACTGTCCAAAAAGGTCGTGTCTTCAAAGTCCAAACAGACAAGTATGAGTTGATCTCAAAATCTCATCGTGTGGCGAAAGCAAAACCACAAACACCTAGCATCCAAACGCCTGCAGCACCGACTCCTACTCCTCAAAAACCGGCTGTTTTAACCCCTGCGAAACCGACTGTATTCACACCTGCTAAAAACGAGCCTGCCAAAACCGCAGTCTATATCGCACCTGCAGCTCTTCCTCAAAAAGAAGCAAGTCTTCCAAATACAGGAAGCAAGACCTCAATTGCCTTGACAACTCTTGGCCTTGGTCTTCTTAGCATGAGCGCTGCCTTTGGCCTCTCTCGTAAAACAAAGAAAGACTAACATGAAAAAGAGAGTGGGACAGAAATCGGTAATTCGTTAGAATTCGATTTCGCCGTCCCACCTCCGCACAGTTGAGTAGGGCTGTAAAAGCTGATGAAATCAGCGTAGTAGAGCCCACTCAACCACTGCGTCTTGCTCGACAATCCAAAAATAATTGAGAGGCTAGGACTTTTGTCCCAGCCTCCTTTTTAGCTCTGTACGAATGATTCCTGTTTGCCATTTTCATCAGGAATGTTAGATTCTTCAACTTCTACCAAGAGATTCTTGTCCTCCGCTATGATATAATGGGGACAGTACAAGGGAGGAAACCAATGTTACAAGAACTAGCCTTTACAGGCCAATGGAGACACTATCAAAAACGCGTTCTCAATAAGAGTGACGCTTTTATGGCGGATGGCCACCTGCATTTGGTAGCAGCTCCCGGCTCTGGAAAAACAACCCTGGGAATCGAATTTATCAGACGCTTTGGCCAGCCAACCCTGATTTTAGCTCCTACAGTCACCATTCGTCAACAATGGGTGGAGCGGATTATCCAGGCATTCCTGAGTGATGAAAGCCAAGCGGAACAACTGATTTCACAAGACTTAAAACATCCTAAGCTGATTACAGTGGCTACCTATCAGGCCCTACACAGCGCTATGAACCAAGTCGTCGGTCAATCACAAGCTGAGGATACCGATGACCAGGCAGAGATTGAAACATTTGATTTCAAAGGTTTTGATATCTTTACTACTTTCAAAGCCATCTCACTTGGGACTCTTTGTTTAGATGAGTGTCACCACCTGCGCAATGAATGGTGGAAGAGTTTGGAAGCCTTTCGTCAAGCCTTCCCTGACTTAAAGATGATCTCTCTTACCGCCACCCCACCCTATGAAGGGGATCCTGCCCTTTGGGATCGCTATATCCGCATGTGTGGTGAGATCGATGAGGAAATTACGGTACCCGAATTGGTCAAGGAAGAGACCCTTTGTCCCCACCAGGACTATGTTTACTTCGCCTTTCCAACCAAGGAAGAGCAAGAGCAATTGGATGCCTTTAGCCAACAAAAGAATGCTCTCTTGCAACAACTGACTTCCGATCCCCTCTTTTGCCAACACCTCCAAAACTGCCAAGCCTTATCTGCTCAGATCAGCGACGATGAATTGCTCAATGAGCCCAAGTATCTCTCTGCTACCCTGATCTTTCTTCGAAGCAAGGGAATTGACTTTCCCAAACGTTTCCAGGACCTTTTAGGAGCCAAGAAACTACCTGCTTTCACCCTGGACTGGCTTGAAATTCTCCTGCAAGGCCTGCTCTTTCAGGTGCCTCACTGGTACAATCTACCTGAGGAATACGAGAAGCAACTGCTTCATGAATTAAAAGCAGCCAGCTTGATCGATCGAAAACAAGTCAAACTGGTCCGCAACAAAAAACAAGACCTTCTGCTCAACCAATCCCTCGGAAAACTAAATGCCGTCCGAGAAATTTTCAAGGCCGAATACCAGGCTCTTGGAAGCCGACTGCGCCAACTGGTGCTAACAGACTATATCCGTCAAGACTTTGAAGTTCATCTAGGAGATAAGGACTCCCAATTCACTCAATTGGGAGTGCTCTCTTATTTCGAATCCATTCACAGGGAAAGCATAGAGCAAGCAACTCCTCCTGCCATCGCTGTTTTGACAGGCAGCATCGTCATCATCCCGACAGTCGCTAAGCCAAGACTAGAAGAGCTACTTGGAGGGAATCGACTGACTTACCAAAACGTCGGCCAATTATCTCCTGATGACTTTCTCAAGGTTCGCTTGGTTGGTTCTCAACATGATTTGGTGACAGCCGTGACCCATCTCTTTCAAGAAGGGCTCATCCAAGTCGTCATTGGAACCAAGTCACTTCTAGGGGAAGGCTGGGATGCTCCTTGTGTCAACTCCTTGATCCTAGCGAGCTTTGTCGGTAGTTTCATGCTCAGCAACCAAATGCGAGGTCGTGCCATCCGAGTGTGGCCCGAAGACCCAGACAAGACCAGTAACATCTGGCACCTGGTCTCCATCAATCTTTCCCTAAAGAAATGGTATGAAAAGTCCGATCTTGAAAAGGAAGAGATCGAAGCCCTCACTGATCAGCTGAAAGAATACAGTCCTGATCTGGAACTCTTAGAAAGGCGGATGAAGCAATTTTTAGGCCTCCATTACAAGGAGCCCTTTATCGAATCCGGTATTGAACGTCTAGCCTTTGACAATATCCGCTATACCAAAAAACAGTTGCAAAAACTCAATGAAGAAACCTTAGAGCGCTCCACCCATCGTCAAGAACTCCGAGACGGCTGGCAAAAAGCCCTTCCGATTCTGGAGAATATGGAGATTGCAAACGAGGTCCAAGTGGATAAACACTTCCTACCCCTGGCCCTATTTTTTGACGCTAGAAAGCTAGCTCGTTGGCTGACGGCCGCCACTTTGACCGATGCTTTCGCCAACCTGATCTACTATTCACATAGAGGAGGATGGAATAAAGCGTCTCTAATTCTTCTAGTCGTTTTAGCTGTTCTCGCTCTCCTTGCTTGGCTCCGCTACTATCTCTATAAGAGTCCTTATAAACAGTTAGAAGTCTTCGGCCAGGCTATCCACCAAGCCCTACTCCGTTCTGGGCAGATCCAGACTCAAGCAACCCGCATCCAAGTCGTACGAGACAGAAAGGATGCCATCAACACGCTAATCTATTTGAAGGGCGGAACCATGCGGGAGAAGGAACTCTTCTCGCAAACCATGATCGAGTTTTTCGCTCCAATTGAAAATCAGCGCTATATCCTGAAAGCACAGGAAAAAGTGTCCGATCAGACAGAATATTTCGCAGTACCAAGCCTCTTTGACAAACGGAAAGAGGATGCCCAAGCCTTTGTGGAACAAATCCGAAAGAGTCTGGGCAAGTATGACCTCGTCTATACCCGAAGTGCCGAAGGCCGTGCCATTCTCCTTGATGCGCGCATCAAGGCCCTAGCCAACAAACAAGAGCGCACCTTCACCAAGAAACAAGTGATGTCGGATTTGAAATAAGATTTTATTTCACTACAAAAAATTCTAGTAGACAGCCTCTACTAGAATTTTTTTGTTAGTCAAGTACAATCATAGCCTTAATAGTCTTACGTTCATCCATGTCCTTATAAGCTTGGTCGATATCTTCCAGTTTATAGCTTGAGGTAAAGACACGACCCGGATTGATATCACCATCAAGGACCGCTTTTAACAAAACTTGTTTGTCATAAGTAGTAACTGAGGCTGCTCCACCTGCCACTGAGATATTTTGAGCAAAGGTCGAACCAAGGGCACGGTTATTGTAATGAGGAACGCCCACAAATCCCATGCGCCCTCCATTATGGAGGACTCCGAGAGCTTGCTCAACAGCTGCTTCTGTACCGACACATTCGAGAGCTGCATCTGCTCCGCCTCCAAGGATTTCACGGACCTTGGCAATCCCTTCTTCACCACGCTCAGCCACAACAGCTGTCGCACCTGACTCCAAGGCCATTTGTTGACGGTCTTGGTGGCGACTCATAAGGACGATTTGCGATGCACCACGCATCTTAGCTGCAATGACAGCACATTGGCCAACAGCACCGTCACCAATAACGACAACCTTGTCACCTTTTTGCACATTAGCTACACGCGCTGCATGGTAACCGGTCGGCATGACATCAGCAAGTGTCAAAAGTGACTTGAGCATGGCTTCTGTATAATCAGATGGTTGACCTGGAATCTTGACAAGGGCCCAGTTAGCATACTCAAAGCGCATGTACTCTGCTTGAACCCCATCAGACCAGTTGGTGCCGATATGGCGGTCACAAGTCCCATCATAGCCAGCACGACAGGCGTCACACTCCCCACAACCATGGGTGAAAGGCGCGATGACAAAGTCTCCTGGTTTGACCGTTGTAATGGCCTCACCGATTTCTTCAACGATCCCAATAGCTTCGTGGCCACTATTTTGATGACCTGCTTCAATATCTGGATTGCGGTAACTCCAAAGGTCTGAACCGCAAACGCAAGTACGGACAATGCGAATAATGGCATCATCTGGTGCTTCGATGTGTGGACGCTCCACTTCTACAAGGCCCACTTGCCCAGCTTTTGTATAGACTGTTTTCTTCATAGGAACAACCTACTTTCTATTGCTTACTTACCTATAGTATACACTTTTTATCGAGCTCTAGCCCACTTCCTGATTTAAAACTCCATCATTTAATCATATTTTTTTCCATACTTCTTTTCTAGCATTTTCTTAATCAGATAGGGCATTTTGACATTTTCGCGGCCTTTCTTGGCAATTAACTTCTTCACAAAATCTGGCATTTGGATATCATTCTCTTCTTCCAAAATCTGACTCGTGCTTGATGGAGCTTCCAACTCATCAAAGGTCTCCAGCTGAGGTTGATAGTCACTATAGTCACCGTCTATATGAGACTGAATTGTCGAAAGAAGTGCCTTGATTAAACGAGGATCGCTATTTGGCATAGGAGGTCTGTGATAGGCTACACCTAGCTCTTGGCAAAGCTCCTTACATTCCACATCATTGTCAAAAAGAACCTCAATATGCTCACTAATAAAGGCAATCGGAACAAAAATATAGTGGTCAGGATGCTCCCTCTCATTACGAAGGTATTCTAAGACATCCGGCTTAATCCAAGGAATACCAATATCACTCTCACTCTGCCAAGTATTGGTGTACTGCTCCTCTTCAAGCCCTAAAATCTCCGCAATCAAGCGACTATTGTCATAAATCTGATCGATATAAGGGTCACCAAAATCTAGTGCCAAAACTGGGACACTGTGGGCTGAAAAAATCACCTTATAACTGTCGTCTCCAATCTGATCTAAAACCTTTTGGATCTCATCAGCCCAATAGTGGAGTAGGTCAGGTTCTCGGTACCAGTCCTTGATAATTTGGAACTTTATCTGACCACTTTCTAAAAATTTTTCATAACCCATGACAGAATAGTAGGAATAATGGGGCTCTAGAATCAAACACAAACACTCTTCAATTCCGTCATTCTCCATCTCTTTAATCGTATCAGTGATGAAAGGACGGGAAAATTTATTAGCAAAGTAGACCGATGCTTGATTTCCAAGAGCAGTAGCAACCAAGTCCACTTCTTCCTTTGTTATCCTTTGGAGCGGCGTTCCACCGATTCGGACATAATTGTCATATAAAGTCTGAATTTCATGCGGTTCAGGACGTACCCCACGGCGTATATTTGTGAAAAATTCCGCTACTCCTTCATAGGTAATCTCTTCTGGCGAACCAAAAGTCATCATCAACACAGCTCTTTTACTCATAATTACTCCTTGTTCCACGTTTGTTCTATTTTATCACGAAAAGGCTTACTTTAGTGAGCTTAGTATCAAAAAAACTCCTAGAGATAAACTCTAAGAGTGAAAATAACTATTCTTAATGGTGATGAATATGTCCATGACTTTGATTCACTTCCAACTCTTCGATCTTGCGTTTGTGAGCTCGGTGAGTTGCCAGGTCTTCATCAACCTCAATGGTAACGTTTTGAAAGCCACAATCTTTGAGCAAGGTGCGAATAGACTCTTTACAGACCTCCATATGGTTGACATGCTCCAGACAAACATGGACAATGGCATTTTTCTCTAAGCCGTCCATGGTCCAAAGATTGAGCTGATTGATACTAGCGACATGGTCCAACTCTGCCAAATCCGTCTTGATCTTCTGGATATCCACTCCTTCTGGTACAGCATCAAGGAATATCTTGAGTGTGCTCCAAAAACGTGGAATGGCTTTTGACAGAATAAAGAAGGAAATCGCAAGAGACAAGAGCGGATCCAGAATATACCAATCGGTAAATCGCAGAACAATCGCCATCAGGATGACGGCCAACCAGCCCAAGGTATCTTCCAAAAAATGCAGGCTGAGAATGGATTCGTTCTTGGTTTGCCCCTTACGAATGACGAGGCTCGCTAGCACATTGATGCTGACGGCAATAATTCCAAGCCAGAGAATCCCCTCATCATTGACAGGTTGTGGGTGAAAGAGTTTCGTTATATTTTCCAAAATAACCAGAACGGACCCTGTCATGAGAATCACAGCTGTTACCATGGCCCCTAAAAGGCTAAAACGCTTGTAGCCCAAGGTATAGTGGCTGTCTTCTTCACGGTTGGAAATACTCTCCAAAAAGGCGGAGATCCCAATAGCGATCGCATCTCCCAAGTCATGGACCGAATCCGCAAGGACTGCGCTGGATCCAAAAATCCCTCCTGCAATAAACTCAACAATGGCATAACTCAAATTCAAGAAAAAAGCGATCCAGACCGCATGTTTTGTACTCATTTTTCCACCTTCCTTTGGTATAATAGTAGTAGAATGATCCCTTTCACTAGTATTATCTCTAACTCTAAAAGGAAAGGATAGAAGCAAACTGTTTAGGCTGTCCGTTACTGAACAGTTTGTTCAAAGTGTCCATATGACAGCACAGGATCGTCGCATCACCAAAACTCGAAAAGCTATCTATCAAGCTTTTTTACAATTACTCAACCAAAAAGACTACGAGCCCATCACGGTTCAAGAAATCATTGACTTAGCCGATGTGGGGCGATCAACCTTTTATAGCCATTACGAAAGTAAGGAATTATTGCTAGATGAACTCTGTCAAAAGCTCTTTCACCATCTCTTCGAGCGTGCTGAACACCTCTCCCCACAAGACTACCTGGCCCATATCTTTCAGCATTTCAAGAAAAATCAAGACCATGTAACCAGTCTCTTGCTCTCTAAAAACGATTATTTTATCCGGCAACTGCGAAAAGAGCTGGAACATGATGTCTACCCAATGGTAGCAGATGAACTCATCAAGGCCCATCCAACTCTCCCTCACTCTTACCTCAAACACTTGGTCGTCAGCCATTTCATCGAAACCCTCAGCTGGTGGTTGAAAAAAGGCAAGTCCTACACCGAACAAGAAGTGATTCAGTTTTATTTGGAGATACTGAAAGTGGGTACTAACTAAGAACCGACTTCACATCATTTATCATAGAAAGGAAACCCTATGTTCTTCCCCATTCTTATCGGCTTTTTTACAGTCTTCTTTGCCCTTGCTTTTGTTCTTCTTCACTTATTGGCTTCTCTTTCTGAAGTTAAAAAAGGGAATCACACTCTAGGAAATACATTTCTCCTCATCGGAAGTAGCCTTGCGACCTTATCACTCATCCTCTACTTCTTTTTACCGATTGTCGCTCTAGTCCTTTGGCTGATCGGCTGTGGTTTGATTTGCTACGGGGCCTATTGGAATGGGAAACACAAAGGAAACCTCCATCCAGCCCACCACCTGATTCGGATGGGCATCGTTCTGGTCCTTACCATCTTGTTAGCCTTGTTATAAGAAAAGCTCAAGTTTGCAGAAAAACTTGAGCTTTTGTTTTTTCTATTTGTTAAGCCATCAACAGCATGAGAAAAGGAATCACCACCATGGTTGCAAGGGTCGTCTCTGTCACCATGACGGCTGCATAATCACTATCAGCTCCGTAGAGTCTGGCAACAACTGGCGCATTGGTCATCACAGGCATGGCAGACTGGATGATAAAGACTTGCTTCATCAGGCTTGGAAGAGGCAACCAGTAGACGATGGAAGCCATCAAAAGAGGGGCAACCAGGAAGCGACCTAGTAGAATCAATAGCTGATCTTTTCCCAGAACCAACTGCTTCACACCTACATGAGACACTGACAAACCGATAAATATCATGGATAAAGGGGTTGTTAAATTACCCAGATACTGCAAATCACTGGCTAGAAAGGCTGGCAACTTGATCTGCAGCATCACCATGACTAGCCCCAAGAGAAAGCCCATCAGGGGCGGAGAAAAGACTTTCTTCAGACTCGTTTTGAGATCAAACTGCGCTTCTCCCTCACCATCTCGCTGAATCAGATAGGTCCCCAAGGTCCAGAAAAAGGTCGTATTGCACATGTAATAGATCAAAACATAGGGAATGCTGGCATCCCCGAAAAGGGCCTGGTTGATGGGGAGCCCCACAAAAATCGTATTGGAATTAAAAAACATGGAAATAAAGAGGCCACGGCGGTCCTGCCTCACTGCAAAGATCCTTGCTACTGCTGTCGCGATGCCAAGTAAAATGACCATAGACAGGGCAGGAAACCGCAAGGCTGGCAACATTATAAGTAGATCCGCTGCTGTGAAGCGCTGCGTGATGGTGTAGAGCATATAGCAGGGAAGAGCAACTTGAGTGACCAATTTAGCGAGTAGGCCACGTGACTTGTCATCAAACCAGCCTTTTTCACCAATGACAAAGCCCACTAAAATCACGCCCAGGATGACGAGGATCCCCGATATGCTCCTCAAAAAGATGTCCATGTTCTCTCCTTTTCTTTTTTAAATTTGAACTAAAAAAATCATTTTTTACAAGGCTCAAAAACTACTCTAGTATATCATAAAAAGAGGTGGGGCAACATGCCCAACCTCATGTATTTTATTAATTGTCACTAATACCCCTTCTTAGCAGCTTTCGTCCATTGGTACCAACCAACTAGACTGTTGATAAGGTAAATAAAGAAAAACCAATAAAATGGTGGGGACTATGGCGAAAATAGATGATTCAGTTAAAAAGAAAGTTCCAGAATTGCGATTTAAAGGATTCACGGATGAATGGGAACAGCGTAAGTTGGGAGACGAAGTTCGAATAGTGATGGGACAGTCTCCTAATTCAGAAAATTATACTGATGATCCTAATGGGCGCTAAAAATGCGAAGACCTATTTTGTATTAGTCAAACAAAAGATCCAAAATAAATGGTATATGATTATGACCATGAAACAAAGTAAAACCAAACCGAGTGATCTGAGGAAGCACCCGATGATCATGAAACGTTATTAAACACAAAAGTCACCCATGTGAGTTCTTGCCAGAAGCTGAAGTTAATCCTTCAACCTGGAAAACCCGCAGAGGTGACTTTTTCTATACATCTCGATTTTTCTGGCAATAATCATTAACCGATAAATATGTCTGTGAATCACCCAGCGACTCCGCTATGTCCATAATCCGCGGTGGTAGTAATCCCACTCGCTGGACAAGTTCGCGATCGCTGAACAATTCCCGTGGACTGCCGGCGAAGCTAAACTTCCCGTGTTCCATAACATACACCGACTCAAACTCGGCGGCGACCCAATCCATGTCATGGGTGATGGTCACAACTTGGTGGCCCGAATCAGCCAACTGATGGAAAATTGCGGTCAACTTGCGCCGGCTTTCCCAATCAAGCGACATCATCGGCTCATCAAATAAATAAATCGCCGGATCCACTGCCAAAACTGTGGCAACGCTCAACAGCTTGCGTTCCGACAATGACAGGTCATATGGACTTTCAGCTATTTTATCATCCAAGCCAACTCTTTTTAGGGCCGCTAAAGCCCGCCTCGTAATCGTGTCGTGGTCATCCATGACCTGCGCGACACTCCACTCCACCTCTCGTTGAACGGTCGGGTTGAAAAGCTGATCGTCAGGATTCTGAAAAGTAATCCCAACCTTCAGTAACTTTTCGACTGGTTTAAGATCATTAAAATTTTCTCCATCGATCTTAATCACACCGGTTTGTGGTGTCAGCAAGCCCGTCAACAATTTGAAGAGCGTTGATTTGCCGGCACCATTTTGGCCAACAATCGCCACCATCGGATCGGCGAAGTGTTTGTCTTCAACATCCAAGCTAAAGGACCGTTCCGGATAAGTGAACGTCAGGTGGTTCAGTTCAATTGTGGACATAAAAAACCTCCTTCAGTTCAGCGTCATTCACCGGATACCGGCCATCAGCCAAGTGCCAATCCATTTTTTGAGCAAGTTGCTGGATTGTCGGGGCTGGAATCTGCCAGTCAGCTGCCAAATGATTAAACACCTCACCCGGCCTGCCCTGGGCTACCATTTGACCCTCGTGCAGCACCCACACAACGTCGGCGACTTCGCACAAATCGTCAATTTCACTGGTGACAATGAAGACAGTCGTCTCTTTGACTTGGGCCAACCATTGGAAAAATTGTCGGCGGCCAAGGGGATCCATCTGACTGGTCGGATCATCCATAATCAAAACAGCCGGGTTAGCCGCAATCGCCGTGGCAATTGCCAACCGCTGGATCTGACCACCGGAAAGGCTCTCGGGACGCGAATTCAGCTGTTCAATCAGCCCCATTTGCATGGCAACTTCTTCAACCCGTTTTTGAATCAGTCCTTCAGCCATTCCCTGATTAATCAAGTCAAAGGCGATTTCATCGGCAACCGTTTCTGCCAACCCGCTTAGTTGGCCAGCTGGATTTTGCAGTACAACTCCATTCATGGCATTATAAACGGGCCAATTGTCGGACACTCGCTGGCCAAACATGTGCCAGTCGCCCTCAATCTCAGCAGACACAATTTTGGGAATGACCCCTGCCAGCACACGGCACAAAGTCGATTTGCCGGAGTGGCTATTCCCGATAATCCCAACCACCTGGCCGGTATGAACCTCCGCGTTAATCTGACGCAGTTGTGGTTGCTCAGTACCCGGATAACGGGTGGTCAAATTTTCAATTACAATCCGTTTATCTTCGTCCATATCTTCCACCCAATCAATAAAATTGCCAATCCAGTCAGACCAATGTGCAGCGTCCGCGACAGGCGATACACGCGCTGGGAGGTTCTGACAGTCCGGTTGGGATTATCAAAACCTCTCAGTTGGAGAGAAATCGACCGCGCCATCGATTGGTCCAAGGTCTTAATCACCAATGGAATTAGAACCGGCAGGACTGACTTTAATTTCTGAATCAACGTTTTTTGCGGATTGGTTCCGCGAACTTTTTGTGCCTGCTGGATTTTCCTCATATTGCGCATCATTTCCGGCAAAATATAACACACCGACATCAGAACGTAGACGGTTTTATAAGACAATCCGGACAGTTCCAAATAGGCCGCGTTTTCTGAAATACTCGTGGTCACCATAAAAAAGCCACTGGTCAAAATAATCACCAATACTCGACAACCCAGAGTGGTGGCGTAAATCAGGCCTTCTTTGTAGAACGACACCCCAAGCACAGAAAACAGCAAAGTTTGATTCCGACTGTAAAATAACCCTTGGATGATCAGCATGGTGCAAATCAGAAACAGGCTGAATCCCAGCGCCTTAAAGATGGTAGAACTCAATTTGGAAAATAACAATAGCAGTGTTGCGACAAGAATTAATCCGGCCTGAAGCAATAAATTCATACTGGCAAAGCTCAACAACGTCATGTCCAAGATGAACAAGAGCTTAGTAATCGGATCGATCACCTGGTACCACTTGAGCTTGACCCGTGGCGCTCCAGAAATCAATGTTTGATCAGTCATCATTTATCACCGCTAAAGAAGTGCACCATCCGCTTCGGCAGCTGACGATAGATGAAGAATGCCAGGTAGGCCACGCAGACTTTATCCAAAATATCCAAGACAAACTCATCGGTAAATGAGGCCAGCCACACTGGTGCATGATTGGCGACCATTACCGCAAACAATGAGTCACCCCAAGCGATACCGGTCTGACCACCCCAAAAGATGACGTTGAGTGGCGTTGAAATGGCAGCTGAAACGATGGCAATAATAATAGCAGAAACAAATACTCGTCGCGCTGACGAGAACCACCCATTGGCGTGCAAAACTCCGACAGCAATCCCAATTCCGATGCTGGTAATCGCATACACGGTTGAAATTGGCGATAAGGTCAGCCCATAGATCACGTTGTTGATGAAACCACTGATGGCACCGGCAACCGGCCCAGCCAACATGCTGGCAAGAAAGGTTCCCAAAGACCCCAGCCAAACGGGCAACTTTAACCCCTCCGCCAAGGCTTTGGCAACATAGTTAATCCCCACGGCAGCGGGAATCAAAGTCATGGTGGCAGCACTTAACTTAAATTTCCACATACTGGTACGATGAATCGGTTCTGTTTTCATAATCTTCTCCTTTTGTTTTTAAAGAGCCGTGTCTGTTTAGACTTTCGGACGCAACGCTCTATAGATTTTTATGGTTGAACTGCCTTCATTCTAGCAGAATCACCTTAGTCGACATCGGATCTTCTCCTTTAAAATGCTTGTTCAACAGTTCACAACTAATCATACTCCTATTTTCATGGAAGTCAAGAATTTTCTGAAATTTTTTTGGAAACGTTCGGGAATTGAAAAATAGAGCAAGCGCCCATGAGAATGATCGCTAGACGATTAAAAGAGGCTACTATAAAAAAACAAACACCATCTCTGGTGTTTGTTTCATTTTATAAAGGAAGCACTAGCTTATTTTTTCTTTTTCTTCAAAATATAAGCTGCAATGCTTGCCAAGACAAAGGCTAAAACAAGGCTAATAATAGAGATGGTCGTACCTGTATTTGGTAAGAATCCTAAGATCTTGCCTGGTTTCTTCGGCTCTGGTTGGCTTGGTTTTTTAGGTTCAGGTTGACCCGGTTTCTTTGGTTCAGAAGAACTTGGAGGAGTTGGTTGTTTTGGAGTTTCTTTTGGAACATGCTTGTTAGTAATCACAACATTTCCTTTACCATCCTCGTCGTTACGAGCTTCATAGCCCTTTGGAACACTGACTTCTCTCACTGTATAAGTGATGGTGTTTCCATTTGCTTTTTCATCTAAATCTGCAAAGGTATGGGTCCACTTGTTTTCAGCTGACAATTCTACTTCTTGACCGACTTTTTGATCATTGGCATAGAGTTGAACGCGAATACTCTTCGGACGAATTCCATCCTTGTCATTCTCATCATCCCACTTCTTAGTGACCGTGACGCTTGTCTTACCAGGTGCATGGGTATTGGTAATGGTATAAGCAGCCTGATCAATTGTAGTCGTATATTCAGCTACCTTCTCTTCTTGAAGAGTATAGACGATTTCTTTTCCATCCTTGAATTTTGGTAGACCTGTGAAGCTTTCTTTCCAATCTGTCGCATTGGTGAGTTCTTTTTGAGCAACTTTTTCACCATTGGCAAGAAGGTTCACCACGATACTTGCTGGACGAAGACCATCTTGATTGTCTTGGTCATTCCAAATCTTGGTCACTGGAATATCGATCACCGCTGGCGTATGCGTATTGGTCAAGATCGTGTGAGCAGCATCAGAGGTATCAGCAGTGACTTGGTAGCCTTCAGGAACAGCGACTTCTTCCACACGGTAGCTGATAGCTTGACCAGCTTTCTTTTCAGCTAATTTGCTAAAGGTATGAGTCCACTGATTGTCCGCTGACAATTCAACTGGATCCCCTACTTTTTCATCACCAGCGTAGAGTTGAACCTTGATCGATTTTGGACGAAGACCATCTTGGTCGTTGGCATCTTCCCATTTCTTCGTAACTTTCATCTCTGTAAGAGCTGGTTCATGCGTATTGGTCAAGACAACATTGGCCTTGTCCTTATCATTTACCGTCACCTTGTAACCATCTGGAACAGCGACTTCTTTCACCGTATAAGTAATTGCTTTTCCAGCTGCCTTGGCATCAAGGTTTTCAAATGCACCTTTCCAGTCATTCGCTGCTGAAAGTTCTACCACTTGATCCGTTGCAAGGCCATCTTTGTACAATTGAACTTGAATGCTGGCTGGACGGAGACCATCTTGGTCGTCTCCATCTTCCCACTTCTTGCTCACTTCTACTTTGGTCTTTTCTGGTTCGTGCGTGTTGGTCACGACTACTTGACCTGGGTTGCTTGCTTCGACGGCTTGTGTGTAGCCTTCTGGAACATCGATTTCTTTGACTGTATAGTTGATAACTTGGCCAGCTTTCTTCTCATCTAGGTTTGAGAAGGTATGGGTCCATTTGTTATCTGCTGACAATTCAACAGCCTTACCAACCTTTTGATCACCAGCATACAATTGAACCTTGATTGTTTTTGGACGAAGGCCATCTTGGTTATTGGCATCCTTCCAGTTTTTCGTAACAGTCAGGCTTGTCTTACCTGGTTTGTAAGTATTGGTAATTGTAGTGCCATCAATCTTAGTGGTGTAATTGTCCACTTTGTCTTCTGTCACTGTGTAGACAACTTTTTGTCCATCTTTATAGACTGGTAGATCTGAGAAGGTATGAGTCCATTCATCTCCTTCACCAGTCAGATCAAGAGCTTGAACCTCTGTTCCATTTGCCAAGAGGTGAACTTTGATGGTAGATGGGCGAAGACCATCTTGGTTTTGTGCATCATCCCAGACTTTCTTGACTGTAACCGTCGTGGTCTCAGGAGTGCGCTTGTTAGTGATGGTGGCTTTTCCATCTGTGAAGCTAGCTTCTTCTGTATCGACCGTATAATGAGTCGGAACTTTCACTTCCTTAACAGTGTAAGTATTGAGCTTGCCATCACTGTCTTTATCTGGAAGATTCGTAAAGTGGGCTTTCCAGTCTGTTGCGGCTGAAACCGTGACTGGTTTTCCTTGAGCTTTGCCATTCTTATAGAGTTGGAATTCCACACTTTCTGGGCGAAGCCCTTCTTGGTTGTCTTGGTCATCCCAAACTTTTGAAGCTTCAAGATCAATATACTTGATATCTGCTTCATTAGCGATCTCAACTGGGACTGCTTTTGATCCAACCGCTTTTCCATCCACCGTGACGTGGTAAATTTGTTTGTCCGCATCATAGGTGACAATCACGGCATGTTCTGTTTCATCCAACTTATAGTTTGCAGGTGCTTTGCTTTCTTTGAGCGTATAGGTTCCTTCTGTTAAGGTGTTAAAGGAAAGTTCTCCATTTTTATCAGAAGTTGCCGTCGCAACAACCGCACCATTCGCATCAGTTAAGGTAAATTCAGCGCCTTCAAGGACTTTCTTCGGATCATCCTTGTCTACCTTCTTGACTTGGAAAGCAGCCGAGAAGATTTGTGCAGTTACGGTATTAGACTCACGATTTCCTTCGTGACCTTTCGCCTTGTAACCAAACTGGTTATGAGCTTGAACAAGACCGGAACGACCGCCGTTGTCTTCATTATCTTTGGTGCGTTTTTGCATCAAGGCCTTGACTTCATCGGTCAATTCACTTGGATTCACGACTGGGACACCAAAGCTGGCTTCACCACGCGCAGGAATCGTAGTACCAGCATTTGCAACTAACTTGATTCCTGTTACTTGACTGTAATCAGACACAGCTGTCGTCCAGATATCCTTGTCAGCAGCCTGTGCCATGGTATCTGTCGTAACGCTTGTATCAGTTGTATAGTAGACCGTCCATCCTTCTGGAGCAGTTACTGGTCCACGAAGACTAACCGTATATTCTGTCATTCGACCAGATCCATCTAAAGTGTTGACATCTTTGACTTTTGGCAATATATCATAGATGACTCCATCTTCTACTGCCTTATCCGTATTATTTTTAATGGTGAGTTTGTAGTTAAAGGTTTCACCTGGTTTGAAGGTACGTGTCACAATCGAAGCGTCTGACAGGTCATCATTTTTAGCAATGTATTTCCGTGCATAGATTCCCTCAGCAGCCACAATTGTATAGTTTGATTGGGCATATGGAATCTTATCTGTTGTTGAACCATTCCCATTCAGATCGTAAACGTCTTCCGTTACCCGATCAGGGTTGGCATTTTCAAGATCGTGGATGCCGTTTCCAGCGACATAGACTTTATTTGTGAAGGTACCACCATCATCTTTCCCTTTCAGATCAGCCACGATAAACGGTAGACGCACGCGATTAAGATCTTTAAGAGAAGCTTTAATAAACTCTTTTTGATCCAAATGCATGATGAGAGCTGTCCGTCCAGAATTGTGGTAGTTTTCAATGACATCGTAGCTCTTTAAGAATTTCATACCTTTTTCATTAGAGGCAAGGTTTCTTTCAAAATCTTTATAGTCGACTTTAAGGGTATTTGGATCATACAGATCAATGATTCGCAGGTCTCCATAATCCTTATCAGGATCCAAGACCACTTTGGTTGCCATCAAACCAAAACGAATATTTTGTCCATCAGTATAACGAACATTATTATAATCCGTCGTTTTTGAAATCTCAAAGCTTTCCTTCAAAGGAATCAGCTTAAAGGTCCAATTTGATGTTTGGTCTTTTGCAACATTTGATTGTGTTTGATAAGTGACACGACCCGTATTCTTGAATTCATTCTTGGTCGCATCATTTTCATCGTAACGAGTCTTTTCTGGATCTTTGAAGCTTGTATAGGTATTGAGGCGAATTCCTTGACCAGATTGAAGGACAAAGTCATCCTTCATTTCCATCCGCCAACCGACAACTGTTCCATACTTGGTTAAATCGATCAAGCCATTGCCGTCTTTATCAGTTTCTGGCTGAATTTTTTTTTTACTACCATCGTCCAAAGTAAGGATCAAGCGTTTCACATATTTGCTAACAAACTCGCCATTTCCATAATTCCCTTGCATGAGACGAGCGTAATCAATTTTGGTAAATTTTAACCGAGAGTCCACTGTCTCATCATAGAAAACAAAATTCTTTTGTGGTGAAGGAGTTTTGTTATCAAAAGCGATGATCCACTTATAGTTTGCTGCTTTATATTCAGTTGAATCATAGACATCACCATCTGCTTTTTTGGCAAAACTTCCAGCCCCTTCCAGGTCACGAGAAGTCAAGCGGAAAATGAGAGAATCTTCAGCTGTAATATCTGGTTCTCCCTCTCCACGGTTAGCAGGGATCCCAACAACACTACCTGCATTTGTCAAATCCTTACTGAGAACATCCTTCAGCGTTTGATCCTTCTCTAATACCAAATCCGGGAATTTCAAGTAGAGGTAACTTGAATTCTTGATTTGAGTCATCAGATCTATGTGATACGTTGCTGGATTATCATTTGCTACGGCTGTAAATGTCTTCGAAACCGTTCCATCTCCATTGTCTACCCAACCTTCAGACTTAGCTGTATCTAGAACTGCTGTCCGGGTATTGCCATTTTTATCTGTATAGGTTGGTAACTTATCGGTGATGGTTGCTGACTCCAATTGACGGTATTGACCTTCATACTGTCCTTGCATTCCCTCCAATTGAAATGCAAATGGGACAGATGATGGCGTTTCAATATAATTTTTCCCGTCAGCCCCTTTGACCACTCCAGGCATGGCTTCCGCATAGTCCTTGGACATGGCTTCATTCAAGTTTTGGTTGATATACTTGGTCAAACGGTAGTCATTGTACTTGGGTTTCCAAATGATATCATTGAGCTTCGTTTCTTGCCCATTGATATTCAATGTTCCTGTAATATCCAATGAATAATTTGTTGGTGCATAACCAAGCTTAAATTTTCCAATAAAAGGCAGAGTTAAGACTTCTGACTTTTGATAGTTGTTAAATCGGAGAGTAACTTGGTAATCATCACCAACTTTTGTAACCGTCGGTTTATCGTGTGCTGAGGCACTATTGAAGTCAGGAATACTAACTTCTCGTAGGTACTTCCCAGGAATATTTAAGGTGACCGTTACCTCATTAATATCCGTTGTCAAATTCTTAGGGGTGATCTGGATATAACCAGACATGGTATCCCCTGTATAATAGGACATTCCACCTGGATGATCTTGTTTATCCCCATACATAAGGGTAACATCCAAGGCCCCATTATCCCCGACTGCTAGCTCATTGGCAAAAGCCGTGATAGCCCCTTGACCAAGCTGACCTAGCATCATGAAAATTGTTAAAATGGCAAAACCTTTTTTCAAAAAGTCTTTCCATAATGAACGAAGCTTTTTCATGTCTTATCTCCTTTACTTTTGTTAGCCTTCCAAAAGGCCCGCCCTTTAATTTTATCACTTATTTTTTAAAATATCCTTTGCTATTCAAATTAAATCATCACTATTCAATAATATAGACATTATTTACAATGATGTCTATATTATAAATCACTATCTGGTACTGATTTCCCCTTTCTTCTATTTCTTATTCTTCCTTGATTTTCTTCATACAAAAAAACTCAAACACATCTGCTTGAGTTTTGTACACCCTACTATTGGTTGATTATTTTATCTAACTCTTCACCATTTGAAGGAATCTTTTGTTTTTCCCTTCTCTCTCGTACCCACAGCATAGCTAGTCCAAAAAGGTGACTACCAAACAAGGCAGTCACAAAAATCAGCTTGCCCCTGTCTGGATAAGAGAGAGGGAGGCTGCTAAAGCCATAGCGAGCCCACTCGATAAAGATCGGATGCGAAAAGTAAAGAGCTATACTCATTTGCTTTAAATACTGTAAATTATAGCTTTTCAAAAAGGACGATCGCAGGCAGGCATTGACAAAATAAACGGTCACAAAAGGAAGAAGAAAGAAAAAGTTCTTATCAATTCCTTGGTGTTGAAAAATAATGATCCCTTCTAGACAGAGCAATCCAAAGGCAAGAGCTAGCTTTTGCCAACGGTGAATTCTAAAAGTTTGTGCATGAAAATGGTCATACAGATAATAACCCATATAAATAAAAATGGGCGTGTAAAAGAGACCATTTCGCGCTGTAAAAAATAAATTGCTGTAGAGCTGGTAACCTTTGAGAAGACTTGTGGTGTCCAGATAAGCCGAATAGGTCTCGATCAAGCCCCAGCAGTAAAGAAGAAAGGTGATCACCCCCGTCCAAACCATACCTAGGTGTTTGACCAATTGATTGACCAAAAACAAACCCAGCAAAAAGGCTGGGATATACCAGAGTTGGTAGCACATCCCCAGATAGATCAGTGCAATGAGAACACCTGCTGGAAAAAGATAGATAGGAAGATGGAGACTAGAGAAAAAGAGCCAGGCATAAGGAAGGTAAACAAAACTCCAAAACAAATAGGTTTTTACGATTTTGGCCAGATAGGTCTTCATTTTCTTAGAATTCCCTAGTGATTGCTTGAGGAAAAAGCTGGCACAGACGATAAAAAATGGCACTGCTAGCCGGCCAAGCATACTCTTGAGACCAAAATGCAGTGGCTCATAAGAGGTCAAGCGACCACTATGCACCAAAATCACTGCAATCGCAAAGAGGTATTGAAAAAAGCTGATACTAGAGGTGTTATAGAGGGGATTCTTTTGCATAGTCCTACTCCTTGCCCAAAGCAGTTTCTATGGTTATTTTAGCATGAAAGGGAAGGCCAAGCAAGGAATCTTACATCCTTATCTACCTTTTTTCCTCTATTTTTGATATACTCAAAGCATGCATAAACAAACCATTATTGATTTTAAAGAGCTTGGATTGCGACACCTTTTCACCAAGCCCATAAAGGAATTAAAAACTAGAAACCTCGACCAGGTAGAGGCTCTTCTTAGAGAAGTCGAAGCATACCAGGAGCAAGGCTTTTATGCGGTTGGCTATGTCAGCTATGAGGCTGCTCCTGCTTTTGAGAAGAAGTTTGCTGTCCATCCAGCACCTCTTATGGGAGAGTATCTCCTCTATTTTACGATCCACGAGGAGGTCGAAACCCTTCCTTTTCCAGAGGACTATGAAGCTGTGGATCTTCCAGCCAATTGGAAGGAAGAGGTAGAGGCACCTGCTTATCAAGAAGCCATCGAGACCATCCATCACCATATCCGCCAGGGAGATACCTACCAGGTCAACTACACTGTCCAGCTTTCTCAAGAGCTAAAGTCTGACCCTTTGGCCATCTACAACCGCTTGGTGGTTGAGCAGAAAGCCCATTACAATGCCTTCATCCAGCACGATGATGTCTCCATCCTCTCCATCAGCCCTGAGCTCTTTTTTGAGCAAGACGACCGGCTACTGACCACGCGCCCTATGAAGGGAACGACGCGCCGTGGTCTCACTAACCAAGAGGATCTTCAAGAAGCTGCTTGGCTAGAAGCCGATCCAAAAAATCGAGCAGAAAACATGATGATCGTGGATCTCCTCCGCAATGACATGAACCGGATTTCGGAGATTGGAAGTGAGCAGGTGACCCGTCTTTGCCAAGTCGAGCAATACTCCACCGTTTGGCAGATGACCTCGACTATTGAAAGTCGCTTGCGAGCTGAGGTCGACCTGGTCCAAACCTTCCGAGCTCTCTTTCCTTGTGGCTCGATTACAGGAGCACCGAAGATTTCTACTATGGAAATCATCCAAAAGACAGAGGTTACTCCTCGTGGCGTCTACTGTGGAACAATCGGTATCCTTCTTCCAAGAGGGAAACGGATTTTTAATGTAGCCATCCGGACCCTTCAAATGCAAGGTAATCAAGCCATCTATGGTGTGGGAGGAGGCATCACTTGGGACAGTAAATGGGAAAGTGAATACCAGGAAACCAAGCAAAAGTCTGCTGTTCTCTACCGTCAAGAGCCTCGCTTTGAGCTCCTGACGACTGGCCGCATCCATCAAGGAGAGCTGACTTTCCTAGAGCAACACCTGATCCGTTTGAGAGAGGCCAGCCGCTACTTTGCCTATCCTTTTGACGAACCAAAACTCCTGAACGACCTTCAAGAAGAGCTCGCTCATGTAGATCCTAGCCTTGACTACCGTTGTCGCATTGCCTTGCAGAAAAACGGAAGCTTCCAACTGACGATCACCGAGCTGACAGACTTGCCAGCTAGCTATCTGCAGACCCAACTGACCGAACAAAAGCTTGATCTAGCAACTCCGTTTACCTATTTCAAGACTAGTCAGAGAAATCATCTAGCAGCTAACCATCACGAGCAGATCTTCTATCTGCCAGACGGAAGCTTGCTAGAGACGACGATTGGCAATCTTGTCCTTGAAATCAAAGGCAAGCTCTATACCCCACCAGCTCATCTCCCATTATTAGATGGCATCTACCGGCGCCATCTTCTTGAGACCCAGCAGGTGGAAGAAAAACTCTTAACTCTGAACGATTTAACAGACGCTGATCGTATTTATGCCTGCAATGCTCTTCGTGGTCTCTACGAACTCAATTTTCAAAGAAAGGATTCCTGATGAAACTTATTTTTTTACATGGACTAGGGCAGGATGTCCTCTCTTGGCAAGGAGTCCAATTTGCACTTTCACCCTTGCACTCCAAAACTTTTGATATTTTCTCCCATCCAAAAGAAAGCTATCAGGAAGTCAAAGAAAGGTTGATGGAGCGCCTCCAGCAAGAAAGCGAACCCTTTATTCTGGTAGGACTCTCACTAGGTGGCGTGCTCGCTCTGGATCTCTCCAGACAAGACTTCCCGCAACTCAAGGGCTTGGTCCTTGCGGGAACTCAATACAAACTCAACACCAATCCCCTCTATCGGCTCCAGATTCTCCTTTTTCGTCTGCTTCCCAAGCATGTCTTTGAAAAACAAGATGCCAATAAACAACAGATGCTTCAAATCTTGACGGAATTAAAAGGGCTCAATTTAACCGATACCGTTAAAGTTTGCCCTCTTCCTAGCTTGGTGATTTGTGGTAGCAAAGATTGGCCAATCTTCTTCTAAAAAATTGGCCAATCTCCTGCCAAAAGGCCGCTATCAAGAAATCGCAGACGGAGGCCATCTACTCAATACCGAGAAACCCTATGAACTCGCGCAAGCCATCAAGGAGTTTGTCGCTGAATTTTAAAATGAAGAGGCTGGGACAAAAGTCCTAGCCTCTCAATTATTTTTGGATTGTCGAGCAAGACGCAGTGGTTGAGTGGGCTCTACTATGCTGATTTCATCAGCTTTTACAGCCCTACTCAACTGTGCGGAGGTGGGACGACGAAATCGAATTCTAACGAATTACCGATTTCTGTCCCACTCTCTTTTTTTAGAAATATTTGAGAATTGCTTGATAGTTATTTGAAAAGCAAGCTGTATACTAAGAGTGTAAAGAAAACAACTAGTCATTTGGACGAAGGAGAAAACCATGGAAAAAGTATTAGAAATTTCCCATTTGAGTAAAAAATTCGGTCATCAATACGCCTTAAATGATGTGAATCTCACCATTCGCAAAGGCGACGTCTACGGACTGATCGGTAAGAACGGAGCTGGGAAAACCACCCTCATCAAGGTCATCACCCAACTAATTCAGGAAACAGACGGAAGCGTCTCTCTCTTTGCTTCTACAAGTCGCTCCCAGTGGACGCAAGCCCTAAAACGGGTTGGTTCCGTCATTGAGAGTCCCGTGGCCCATAAGCATATGACCGCTTATCAAAATCTGGTCTACTATTGCAAGGCTCGCCATATCCCCAATCCCGACCAGGTCATCAAAGAAACCCTGAACTATGTTGGCCTGAATAATACGGGTAAGAAGAAATTCCGTGATTTTTCACTCGGGATGAAACAACGGTTGGGAATTGCGATTGCTCTCATTGCTAAGCCAGATTTCCTTATTCTGGACGAACCCATCAATGGCCTTGATCCAGTCGGAATCAAGGAATTCCGTCAGATGATCAAACGCCTCAATGATGAACTCGGCATGACCATCCTCATTTCCAGTCACATCCTCTCCGAACTCTATCTGGTTGCCAATCGCTTTGGCATTGTCGACCAAGGACGCCTGATCAAAGAAATTAGCAAGGCTGAATTCGAAGAACAAGGAGAAGACTACATCATCCTCAAGACAAGTCAGCTAGCCCTTGCGAGTCAACTGATCCAGGATCAACTCCATCACCGCATCAAGGTCATCGATAAGGATGGAGAAATCCATATCTTCGGACAGACTCACGATATTAAAGTCATTGTCAAAGCCCTCGTTCAAGCCGATATTGACGTGGACGAAATCTACTATGCCCGCCAAGATCTGGAAAAATTCTTTACGGACTTGGTAGACTAGTCCAATCACCGTCTTCCTCTATTACCTATCCCACATATTTCATTTAGGAGATTTATCATGTTGCATACCATTCAAGCAGATTTTTACAGACTTTTTCGCTCCAAAGGTTTTTGGATTACAGAAGCCATTCTCGTTCTCAACATCCTGTCTGGAGTCATCTTTGGAGCTACTGGCCACGTCGGCGTCAATACGGAATCCAAATTGCCCCAAGCGACCGAAGTTTGGACAGGCTTTAAAGCTTTGACCAACTACTCTTCCAGCATCAGTGTGACTATCCTCTTTACCATTATTGTCATCACCTTGGTCCTGGGAACAGACTTAACGCAAAACTTATACAAGAATAGTCTGGCCTATGGCGTTTCGCGCACCAGTTACTACTTTGCCAAAAGCGCCGTTGTTCTGACCATTGCTCTCTTCCAATTTCTTGTTTCTTATGGTCTCGTCTTCTTGATCGCGACGCTCTACAATGGACTTGGCACCATGCCAGAGCACTTCCTTGCTCATTTTGGACTGACCGTGCTGATTCAGTTCCTTTCCACCTTGGCTTGGGTCAGCATCATTTCCTTCCTTCTTTATGCCAGCCAATCCATCACCTTGGCCTTCGTTGGCTACTTCATTGGAAATATCCTCTTAAGCCTTCCTGCGCTCTTCCTTAAAGATATTGATATTCTCCACTATCTAAACTTGGAATTCCAATATTCCATGGTACAGAGCACAACAGCAACAACCAACACCCTCTCGATCGCCCTTGGATTCATCCTTGTTTTCGGCTTCCTAGGACTGGCTACTTTTAAACACAAAGATTTATAACAAAAAGACTTGAGCAGTGCTCAAGCCTTTTTTCTTAGTGTAATGGTCAAGATAAACCAGTCTGCCTCCGTTGCCAGTTGCAAGTCCCCGCCTAAGATCTCTACAAAATTTTGAATGATATAGAGACCCAAGCCAGATGACTCTTCTGTATCCGAGAGATTTTCAGAGTAGAATCGACTAGCCAATTGGTCTAAGTGCTGGATCGGTTGTTGCACAATATTGCGCAGCTCGACTCGAATCGTGTCCGCGTCTGAGGTCAAGGTCAAACGGGCCTGCTCCTTTCCATGCTTGAGGACATTGCTGAGCATATTTTGCAAGAGGCGCTCCCAAAGCTCAGGATCGGTAGCATAATGGAGATGCTCTTCTAGCTCTACCTCTAGGGCAATCCCCGCCTCAGTCAAGCTATCGTAATACTGGAACAACTGCTGGGTCAGGACTTGGCTGAGATCGACGTCTGAAAGCCGAGGCTGAATAGCTCCCTCCATCAAGCGTCTGTATTCCAAGAGAGATTCCAGGCGTTTTGAGACGACTTGAAGATTGGAAGCAATTTTCTTCAGCTTTTCCTCTTCCTGCGTCCCACCCTTGATGATTTGTTGGGTATAGCCCGATGCAATGGTCAAAGGCGTCCGGATATCATGAGCAATATTACTAATGGCCATATCCAAGGTCTTTTTCTCTTGAAAGGCAATCCGATTGGTCCGCTCGATCTGGTCAAAGAGATCACTGACCTGCTTGGTCAAGGCGACCAATTCTTTTTTTGAGACCTGAGAGGTCAGCCGTACCCCACTTCCGCTTTGGAGCTTCTTTTGAATCTGCTCCTGCAAATCCTTTAAGGCAGAAAGCAAGCGAGCATAGCCCAAACCCAAGAAAAGGACAAGGACGACAAGAATTAGAACTAAAACCCACATTACTTGTCTCCTTTCAAGCGAACACCCAAGCCCCAGACCGTTTCAATATAGTCCTCATCTGGATCAAGCTGGGCAATTTTCTTTCGGAGATTGCTCAGTTGGGCATTGAGAGTATTGTCTCCTGGCAGATAGACTTCTTCCCAGACCGCCTCATACAATTCTTCCTTGGTAAAAATCTTCTTTGGATGCGCCAGCAAGGTCTCAAAAATTTGAAATTCTTTTTTGCCCAAGCGAAGCGTCTGTTCGCCGGACTCCAGTTCAAAGGTTTCTGGATTTAAAACCAAATTCTTAAAGGATAGCTTTTGCGATACTTGAGATTCCTGTGCTACCGTTGTTTGATTTCGCAACTGCACCGTCACCCGAGCGGCCACTTCGTCCAGATTAAAGGGCTTGACAATATAATCATTGGCACCTGCAAGGAGATACTGGCTAATGAGGTGTTTGTCTCCCAGAGCCGTCATCATGATAACCGGCACCTGACTCTGCAAACGGATCTCCTCCAGGACCTGGTCCCCATTCTTCCCTGGAAGCATGATATCCAGAAGAACCAAATCAACGGCTTCTTGCTGGAAGAGCCGCAGCCCTTCTGTACCCGAAAAGGCTTGAAGCACCTCATGGTCTTCGCTTAACAAACTATACAAAATTTCTTGGATATCATTATTGTCCTCGATTAATAAAACCCGTGCCACTTGCCTCACTCCTTTTTTCTTTTCTTGCGAAATCAGTTCTATTCCCCTAGCCTATCAAATAAAAGCTCCTTCGTCAATGAAAATCTGACTAAAAGCCTATAGTCCCCAGGTAGATCTGCATGTTAGATCATCACAAGATGAACTTGACGATCCTTTCTTTCAAAGGGTATAATAGGACCAATGACACAATAGGGAGACTCATCTATGAAAAATAATGCTAAAACTAAAATCAGTCTTGTATCCATCCTTGTCATCCTGGGCGTTGCTGCAAGAATGATGCGAGTCATCCACCGACAACAAATCAGGGAGCAAAACAAACAAACCATCCAAACAACTAAAAAGGTTGCAGAGTTTCAGAAAACACTAGACGAGGAAGAAACGAAGAAACGGAACGAAACCTTCAACAAGATTTATAATGAATCCCTTGTTCGGACAAAATTTGAGAACTGGCAAAAAGTCGATGAACTACATGGTTTGGGACAAAGAACTGGGCAATTTTATATCTATAACTTTGAAAAAAAAGAAGAGATTCTCTTAGAGAATACAGATCAAGCATTTGTTCTACCCATTCGAGACAAGAGCAATAACGTCACATTTGAGGCCATCTTTGCCCACAAGGACGGTCAGTGGCACATCATGAAGCCAGACGGAAGTTCTCAGTTGCAACTAGGAGCAGCCAACATTTCCGCTGAATCTAAGTTTGTCATCGAGAACAATGTCTTAGATTACGACCAGTAAATCCGTAATGACTTGGCTAAACTACATACAAAAAGCTTAGAACCCCAGCTTGTGGTTGGGATTCTAAGCTTTTTCGTTTATAGGAGAGAGTCGGCCAGCAAGTACCGAAAACTTTTATTCAACAGAAGCTCCATTGGTCGCAATGACTTCTTTGTACCAATAGAAGGATTTCTTACGGGAGCGCTCCAAGCTTCCCTTGCCTTCGTTGTCCCGATCGACATAGATAAAGCCGTAGCGCTTCTTCATTTCTCCTGTCCCAGCAGAGACCAGGTCAATACAACCCCAAGTCGTATAGCCCCAGAGGACAACGCCATCTTCATGGATGGCCTCCCGCATGGCTTTGATGTGGGCTGCTAAGTAGTCAATCCGGTAGTCATCCTCAATCTCCCCGGCTTCATTTGGTGTATCAACTGCCCCTAGTCCATTTTCAACGATAAATAGAGGCTTTTGATAACGATCCCAGATGGTGTTGAGGGTAATGCGGAGACCAAGAGGGTCAATCTGCCAACCCCATTCTGTGCTTTCTAGGTAGGGATTCTTCAGAGAGGCAAAGATATTGCCCGCTGTTTTTTCCCTTTCAGCTGGATCCCCTGAAGCGACCCGACTGGCATAGTAGGAGAAGGAAATAAAGTCTACCGTGTGTTCTTTCAACAATTGCAGGTCCTGCTCCGTCATCTCAACTGTGATTCCCTGACGCTCCCACTCTTTCTTGGCATAGTTAGGGTATTCCCCACGCGCCTGCACATCGATAAAGAAATAGTTCTTACGATCTTCTTCTAGACCAGCCCATACATCCCGCGGAGCACAGGTATGCGGATAGTTTTGCCCAGCTGCCAACATACAGCCGACCTTGTTGTCAGGATCAATCTCATGGGCTAGCTTGGTGGCAATGGCTGAAGCGACCAATTCATGGTGAGCCGCCTGGTATTTGACTTGCTCCTCATTCTCCCCTTCTTCAAAGCAGAGACCCGCTCCCATAAAAGGCGCATGAAGGATCATATTGATTTCATTAAAGGTTAGCCAGTATTTGACCAAGCCCTTGTAGCGAGTGAAGAGGGTCCGGCAAAGACGTTCATAACATTCCAACATCTTGCGACTACGCCAACCTCCATACTCGGTAATCAAATGCATGGGACAGTCAAAGTGGGTAATGGTCACCAAGGGCTCAATGCCATACTTGCGACATTCCTTAAAAAGATCTTCATAAAACTGTAGACCTGCCTCATTCGGCTCTAGTTCATCTCCTTGTGGGAAGATCCGAGACCAGGCAATGGACAAACGATAGGTTTTAAAGCCCATTTCCCCAAAGAGAGCAATGTCTTCCTTGTAGCGATGGTACATATCAATGCCATCCTTAGCCGGATAAAAATAGCCCTCTTCAAAGTCAAACATCTTTTTCTGACCCGTAATAATGGCGTGACGATCAGGCCCAATCGGCACCACATCCACATTGGCCAAGCCACGGCCATCTTCATTATAAGCTCCCTCACACTGGTTGGCAGCTGTCGCCCCACCCCAAAGGAAACCATCTGGAAATTGAAGTTTGTCGGTCATCTCTCTACCTCACTTGATTTGATAGTTCTATTATACCCTTCTCTTTCCAAAAAATCCTACAAGATCCTATGAAAAACTAAACCTATTCTAAGGTAACTCCTACACTTGGGAACATAAAAAGACCGGATAACTCCGATCTTTTTATGTTCCACTCCAAGAACGTTTAAATTTTTTGATAATAGAATTACCTACTTCATACGATAAAAATCAAGCACTAGACCAGCTGGGCCTTTAACTAGCAGGCTTTCGGTTCCCCAATCGGTTACAACTGGACCGTTTAAAACCTGGATACCAAGATCTTTCAACCGTTTGTAGCTCTGCTCTACATCCTCAACCTCGATATGAAGAATGATTCCTGACTGAAAGTTTTCCAAAGGAATCAAATGGTTTTGGGATAACATGAGACAGTGACTGCCAATCGTGAACTGAGCAAAATTTTGGTCAACATAGTCCGCCTTTTTGTCCAAGATACGTTCCAAGCTAGCACAGACTTGAGGAACATTTGAAACGATGATATCTAACTGATTTAAATTCATTTACTATCCTCCATAAAAAGACCGGATTGCTCCGATCTTTTAAGTTTCTCTCTACAAAATCAAAGAATATAATCTACAATATTTACATTTGATTTTCCACGAGAGGAATTATTTGATTGCGCGTGATTGCAACCCTTCTTCTTCCAAGAAGAGGCGGAATGGTACAAGCTCTTCAGCTTCGTATTTTTCTTTGAAGGCTTTGATTGCTTCTTCTGAGTGTTGTTTTGGATCCAACTCAAGAACTTCCACTGGAAGTGGACGGTGTTGCGTGATGCGAGCATCGATGACAACTGTCTTACCTTCTTTGTTCAATTTAACAGCCTCAGCAACGACTGTGTCGATGTCTTCGATACGGTCAACTGTAAATCCAACAGCACCTTGCGCTTCAGCGATTTTTGCATAGTCAGCATTAGGGAAGTCACAACCAAACAAGTGTTTGTTTGTGTCTTCGTATTTGTCCTTGATGAAGGCATATTTACCATTTGAGAAGACAACGTTGATAACTGGAAGGTCGTATTGAACGTTAGTGATCACGTCTGGGTAGCACATGTTGAATGCACCGTCACCCATGATGTTCCATACTTGGCGATCTGGATTGTCTTTCTTAGCAGCGATACCACCAGGAAGGGCAATACCCATTGTCGCAAAGAGTGGAGATGTACGCCACATGTTCTTAGGTGTCATGTGAAGGTGACGAGTAGATGTTTGAGTAGTGTCACCTACGTCGATTGAATAGATAGCGTCTTGATCAGCATGTTTGTTGATTGCATTGTAAACTTGATACAATTGCAATTCACCCTCAGTTTTACCTTCGAGTTTGTTCATGTAATCACGCCAGTTTTGGTTATTCTTAACGTTTGCACGCCACCATGGAGTAGATTCAACTGGATTCACTTTGTCAAGGATTGCTTTGGCTGCTTGACCTGCATCCCCAAGGATTGAAGCGTCTAGGGCATGACGTTTACCAAGTTTGTAAGGGTCGATATCGACTTGGATGAATTTTTCAGTATTCTTGAAGGCTTCGTAAACTTCAGCAAATGGGAAGTTTGAACCAAGGAAGAGAACTGTGTCTGCTTCAAAGACTACTTCGTTGGCTGGTTTCCAACCAACACGGTAAGCAGAACCTGTCAAACCTTCGTAGTTCCATTCGAAAGCTTCAAAGTTTTTACCAGTTGTGATGATTGGTGCTTTGATCTTACGAGACAATTCAGTGATCACATCACCAGCACCAACACCACCGAAACCAGCGTAGATCACTGGGCGTTCCGCATTGTTCAAGATTTCAACAGCTTTATCGATTTCCACTTCGTTCAAGGCAGGAGCGATAAAGTGACGTTCATAAGAACCTGATCCGTAGTAAGAGTTTTCGTCGATTTCTTGGAAACCAAAGTTTACTGGAATTTCAACAACGGCTGGACCTTTTTTAGAAACGGCAGCACGGCAAGCTTCGTCGATTACTTTTGGTAATTGTTCTGCGTAAGCTACACGTTTGTTGTAAACAGCGATACCGTTGTACATTGGGTTTTGGTTCAATTCTTGGAAGGCATCCAAGTTCAATTCGTTAACTGGACGTGATCCAAGGATAGCAAGGAATGGAGTGTTATCCATAGCTGCATCGTAAACACCATTGATCAAGTGAGTCGCACCAGGTCCACCTGAACCAACTGCAACCCCGATAGAGCCACCAAATTTAGCTTGCATAACCGCTGCAAGAGCACCAGTTTCTTCGTGACGAACTTGCAAGAAACGGATATCTTTGTCTTCAGCCAAAGCGTCCATAAGTGAGCTAAGTGTTCCAGATGGGATACCGTAGATCGTATCTACGCCCCATGTTTTCAATACATTAAGCATTGCTGCAGATGCAGTAATTTTTCCTTGAGTCATTCTAACTCTCCTTTAATTCTATTTTGATCCCTTAAAATGCAGCATAGCGCTTCTACTTCATCTTTGCGATCATCTCGCCTTGAAAATGAGTTTTTTCTGACTTTTCTCATGAAAACGATTTACAAAACGATTACAGTATTAATTTATCACAAAGAGATTCACATGTATAAGGATCTGCTCAGAGATGCTCAATCCCTATTCCATAACAGATCCTCTTTTTGAGAAATTTTCACAAACTATCCTACAATAGGGTATTTTACTATAGTTTTATACCCATCCCTTTTCCTTGTCGTTCTAGGAAAAAGAGAAAAAGAGTGATACAGAATTCTGTACCACTTCTTATTTTCATTAATCAATCTTCGCGACATTGAGAAGCAGTGAGCTAGTCAAAACAGACACAGAACTAAGGGCCATAGCAAGACCTGCTAGTTCTGGATTGAGGGTCAATCCCAGTCCTACAAAGACTCCAGCAGCAATTGGAATCCCAAGGATATTGTAGATAGAGGCCCAGAAGAGATTGAGTAAGATCCGACGGAAGGTCTTTTGACTCATGTCAAAGGCGCGCACAACGCCAAGCAAATCATTTTGCGTGAGCACGATGCCACCGGACTCAATCGCAATATCCGTTCCAGATCCCATAGCAATTCCGACATCGGCGATCGAAAGAGCTGGAGCATCATTGATCCCATCTCCCACAAAGGCTACCTTACTGCTTTCTTGCAGTTTTTGGATGGCGCTAGCTTTTTCTTGAGGGAGCACATCAGCGATCACGGTATCAATGCCCACTTGCTTAGCAATAGCTTGGGCCACCCGTTCATTATCCCCTGTTAACATGACCGTTTTCAAGCCCCGTTCTTTGAGCTTTTTGATCGCTTCTTTTGAGCTGGCCTTCGGAGCATCTTGAATGGCAATCAAGCCAATCACTTGCCCATCCACAGACAAACTGATCACTGTTTTGGCCTGCTCTTGCAACTCTACCATCCGTTTTTCAAGCTCCGGATCCATCAATGTCCCGTCATGAAGTTTGCCATTTCCCAAGGTCACCAACTGCTGGTCGATCTGACCTTGGACCCCTTTTCCTTCAATCGCTTGGAAGTTTTCCACAGGGGTTAGCACCAAACCTTTTTCTTCTGCTCGTGATAAGACCGCTTGCGCTAGGGGATGTTCTGAAAAAGTTTCAAGACTAGCAGCCAGTGTCAAGACACGCGCTTCATCTCCTACAACATCGGTTACAAGTGGTTGGCCAATGGTAATAGTCCCTGTCTTATCAAACACAACGGTTTGAATCTTTTGCACTTCTTGAAGAACGGTTCCATTTTTAATCAGAACCCCCATCTTGGCACTACGGCCGGTTCCGACCATGAGGGCTGTTGGGGTTGCTAAACCAAGGGCACAAGGACAGGCAATAATGAGGACAGAGACTGCGTAGAGCATGGCCTCTTGAAGCGACGCACCCAGAAGCACGGACCAAACCCAGAAAGTCGCAATGGCCAAAATCGTCACCACTGGAACAAAGATACCTGAAATCTTATCCGTCAAATCTTGAATAGGAGCACGACTGGATTGGGCCATTTTGACAAAGTCCACAATTTGAGATAAGAGGGTCTCACTACCGACTTTTTCAGCCTTAAAGAGAATGGTCCCATTGCTGTTGATAGTGGAGCCGATAACTGCATCACCAACTGATTTTTCCACAGGCAAGCTTTCACCTGTCACCATCGACTCATCAATGGTCGTACTTCCTTCTACAATCGTCCCATCAACCGCGATCTTTTCCCCAGGACGGACCCGAATCAAGTCATCAATTTGGATATCTTCTGCCGCCACCTCGACATAGTTCCCATCACGGAGAACTTGAGCCGTTTTTGCCTGCAAATCCAACAACTTTTCCACAGCCTCGGAGGCATTGTTACGCATCCGTTCCTCAAAGACTTGTCCTAAGAGGATAAAGAAGATGATAAAACCCGCAGCCTCAAAGTATACTGGCTGACCAGTAAAAAGGGCAAATACACTATAGACATAGGCTACCAGGGTTCCAAGAGCTACCAAGGTATCCATATTGGAATGGTGCTTCTTAAATGAGGCCCAGGCACTCTTGATAAAAGGAACTCCTGCTACCAACATGATCGGTGTTGTCGCTAGAAAAGTCCCCCAGCGACTGACTGAATGGGATACAAATCCTGCCATCATCCCGATCATCAAGATCAATAAAGGAAGAGTAAAGATACTAGTAATCCAAAAGCGACCCAGTAAACCTAAGACACGACGGCGTTTTTCCACAACCGTGTAGGAACCCTTTTGCATCTTCATTCCACATGAAAACTCGAAGTCCCCTGTTTCTGTCGGGGTAAAGGATATCACCTTATCCACACCGACTTCCAAAGGCTCTAAAATCCCCTGATCTTCAAACAAAATTTCCTTGTAACAGCCGGAAGGATTGACCCGATGGAAGGTGATTTCAGCAGGGATCCCTTTTTGAAGTTGAAATTCTTTGGGACTATAGCCCTTTTCTGCTGTAATACGGATCTTTTGCACTCCGTTTTCCACAACTGCTTTTTGTTTTTCTACCATACCTACTCCTTTATTCCACAATCATATGACCATGCATCATGTTCATTCCACATGAATAACCATATTCGCCCGCTTTTTCTGGCGTAATTTCAATGACATGTTTTTCACCCAAAGGCAAAGCTTCATGCACCCCAAAGTCTGGAAAGATCACTTGATCCAGACATGAAGATGGATCCTTGCGATTAAAGATGATCCGGGCTGGAACATTCTTTTTCAGGACAATGGTTTCAGGCGAATAGCCCCCCATGACTTCGACTTCAATTTCTTGATAACCTGATTTCTGACGAGCGTGGTCGCTTACCTTTTCATGCTCTGCAAAGAACCACCAAGCAATAAAAGCAACCCCAAGTAAACAAACAATACTAATTAACAATCCAAACATTGAAATTCCTTCTTTCTATTACATACAATTGCAAGGGACTGTTTCGACAGCCTCTGCTTTCTTTTCTTCCAGGACCTGCTGCAGCTGATTAAGATCTGCAAGCGTAAAGTCACTCTCCTGAATCAAGTTTTCAAGCACCTGGACAATTCTTTTTGAGCAAACCTTGTCTTTCACATCCTCAACCACCAAGTCTAAACTTTGGTCCTGCTTCAACAAAGCCGAGTAGACAAAGGCTTTGCCAGATTTTTCTCTGGTCAGACAGCCTTTCTCCACCAAGCGCGTCAAGAGGGTCTTGATGGTCGACTTCGACCAGTCAAAGCGCTCGGACAAGACGGCGATCAAATCCGTGCTGGTCTGCTTGCCTTCCATCCAGATAATCTTCATGACGCGCCATTCCGCATTGGAAATTTGCATGGCTTCTCCTTTCTGAATCTACATTTGTAAATCTTATGATGCTATTTTACACCTAAGATTTACATTTGTCAACCAAAAGTTTTTAAAAAAACAAATCTTCCTTTGAAGATTTGTCTGGTTGGGCTTTTTGCTATATCATTCGTATCTCTTCTACATGGAATTTAGAAGGGATTTTCGGAAGACTCTTGAAGTGAATACAAATATAATTATTTCAAAATGGGACAAATTATGATATAAGTTTATTAATGGAAATTATGGAGATAATCCAGGTGATGCTCAGATGATTCAAGACGGAATTAACGACTATAAGGAGACTCACAAATGAGCATGAAGAAAAAATCGAATTGGAATTTAGGTTGTAGTTTAGTACTTGTTGTAGTCATAGTAGCTAGTTTTCTGTTTTATCTATGGGCACAAAAGCTTGGTAAATATACTCTGCAGCCAGGAGAGTCGGTAAACTTTACAGTAAATCCTCGGATACAAGATGTAGAATACTACTCAGAATTAATCTTGAAAAAAAAAGATACTAATAGGCTTAAATTATCAGGTTCAGGAGTTTGGTTTGAGATGCATGGCGATATTTTTTATGATGTTGAAGGGCAAAAACTTGTTCGAAGCCATCAGTCAGAAGATGCTGATGAAGAGTTGCCCAATAATCAAAAAGGTATCCATTTAGTTCATAATGGAATTGTTGTCAGTTACCAGGGGGAAAAAGTTTTTAATGTAACCAATAACAAGCCCTATACAATAACCATCACCAATGTAGACGACAAGCCAGCTAACTTTGAAGCGCGAGTGGTGGATCGGTAACTTTCTAGAAATTGCAAACAGTTGATCCACAAGTTTCTTATTCTAGTTACAAGAAAGGAAGACAAATGATAACACCCCTGATATTTATTATTTCTCTCGTCTTACTTTTACATCGTTTTAAAAGCAAACGTTCACGAAAGATCATTGGATTCTTATGTGCTTCATTTGCAGTTTGGTTTGTTTATTCGATCTTTACTTATGGGAGCTATACCCTCCAGCCTGGTCAAAGCGTTCAATTTAAAGTTTATCCTAATACGGAACAGCTAGAGTATAGTTCGGAATTGATTTTAGAAAAGAAGGATGATCAAAAAATTAAATTATCTGGAATGACTGTTTGGTCTGAACAATTTGGTGATGTGTTATTTGAAGTAGAAGGACAAAAAGTCGTGAAGATCGGTGATACTGAAAATGGTTCTATGGAGATTTCTAACACTCAACAGGCTATTCAATTGGTAGAAGATGGGATTGTCGTCAACTACCTAGGTGAAAAAGTTTTTGATGTCACGAATAATAAGAAATTTACCATCACCATTACAAATGTAGACGATAAACCAGCACACTTTAAAGCTCAAGTGGTGGATCGGTGAACTTGAGAGGCCGTAATTTGCCCGAAGAATAGATGCGTGTGAGAAGAATGATGAAGAAAAAAAGACTACTACTTATTTCAATTTTTATAGCCTTGTGTTTATCTTTTGGTGGCTTTCAGTACTATAAGCATCAGCGGATTCACAATATTTTTGATGAAATATATTATGAGAAGAGTGATTACCAGAATATTGAATTTTTATGGCGTAAAAGTGTGTTTAATAATTTAAATGATGTCCATATTACGGATAATGATTCAAAGGATGTTTATAAACATAGTGTTGAATACACAGCATCATCCTTGCCTAGAAACATTGGGAAATTAGGTTATCAATTTTATTTTTCGAATTATAGAGCACCTGAAGTTTTTATTTTTATGAGAATAAAACTCCCTGAGACAAAAAATACAATAAATGTAAGTTATACATATAGTGTAACAAATAAAAAAATAGAACGCTATATGTGGTATCAGGATGAGAATAGCGTGAGATATTATCAACAGTCTCAAGTGGAAGCCTTTCTGGCAGAGCATGGAAAGACTATTGAAGGCATTCGCAAGGAAGCAGATGATGTCCTCCGCAATAAAGTCCTGAAAGATTGGACCTCCATCTACTCTAGTCGCTTCAGCCCAAAGAATTGGGGGGATGTGACCGTCAAGGATATTTGGAGAGATGATTTATCTAAAAACTAGAAAATAAGTTATTTCTTTCATAACAGAAAAAGCGAGCTTTGTCATGAAGCCCGCTTATTTGTATGTATAAAAAATTGGGTGAACTCTAATTATTTACAAGCCAAAAACCATGTAAACTATGGCTTTTACTGTTAACGCTAGTTGCCTGCTACAGACGTTTTCTCTATAACGTCTCCTGCAGAGCTTGGGCTAGGATGCGGTAACCAGCCACACTTAAATGAAGTCCATCTGTCGTATAGGCTTCTGCCAACTGCCCCTTTTCATCCAATAAAGACGAATACACATCGACATAGCTGACCTGTTGGTAGGCCTGGGCCAATTCGCGATAGGCCTGGTTGAGGGCCTGAATTTTTTCATTGGTCCGCACATAGACCTTTTGTTTGTAGCGCTCTTCTTGACTCACCGGTAAAACCGAGATCAGGTTGATGTGGGTCAGCGGAAAGTCCCTCATAATTGCTTGTAAGACCGCTTCTACATTGTCTAAGGTTTCCTTTTGAGGAATTTCTTTTCCGATATCATTGGTCCCGATCAAGAGAAAGATCTGATCCACCGCCGTTCCAAAGACATGGGCGTCTAGATGCTCACGAAGAAGACCCGTCTTATAGCCTCGCACTCCTCGATTGACCATGTGCTTGGGACTTTGTAATAGTTCATGAATGGGAAAATACTCTACGATGGAGTCTCCGATAAAGATCAAACCAGGCTCTTTCAGAGGGGCTTGATTGAGCTCCCGATAGGTTGTTATGATTTTCTCCTGCTCCTTTAAGAGCCAGTCTTCTAACAGTTGTACTGCCATCTACTTCTTTCCTTTCACTTGTTCCCAGGGGGTCAATCCTAGATACTCTTCGATCACCTGGTAGACACCACCTTCCTGATGACTCGGTGCTAGATGTTTGGCAACAGCTTTGACAGCTTCTTCTGCATTAGCCACAGCATAGGAATGACCTGCCATTTCAAGCATTTCGATGTCGTTTCCACTATCCCCAAAGGCCATGACCTGGCTGGCATCAAGCTGCCACATCTCCATTAATTGAGCCAGACCCCAAGCCTTGTGAATGCCTGCTTGTAAGAGATCCATGCTGCCAAAACCGCTCGAAACCGCCATGAGCTGATCTCCAAAAGCCTGCTGGACTTCCCGACGCACTTGATCGAGACGATCCAAGCCAACAACCAAGCTCATTTTAAGCACCTGATCAAATAGATCTGCTGTCAATTCGGGGACAAACTTCATCCGCTTGTACAAGGCTTCAATCACTTCCGGCTGCATGAATTTCTCAACTTCTGTAAAGAACGTGCCTTCCTTGACAAAGCCACCATTAACTGCTGACACAACCAGCTGGTCTGAAATTTCCCGCCCCTTAAAAAAAGCAAGAACCGCCTCTACTAGTTCTCGATCCCAGAATTTTCCTAGAATCATCTGGTCATCCTCAAAAATCCGAGCTCCGTTGGCTACGACCAGAGTCACCCGCTTGACCAAAGGACCCAAGAGCTGGCGCATGCGATGGATTTCATTTCCCGTCGCAATGACAAAGCGAATCCCTTTTTGATCCAAGTGGTCCAAAAGCCTTTCCAGACGCGGAAGATCCACCTCTCCTCGCTCATCTAATAAGGTTCCATCCATATCTGTAGCAATCAACTTAATCATACAATCTAACCTTTTCCCTTTCAAAGGGTGTAAATTATCTGGTTCCATTATACCACAGATCAAGCAAGTCAAAACCACCCGCGAAAACAGGTGGCTTCCTCTTGGGCTGAAGGTTGCTACTGATGGCCAAGGGATCTTATGAATATAAGCCCTTCTCCACACTTTCCTGAATTAACTCTTCCGTCAGTTTCCACAACTCTTTGGATTCACTTTTTATGAACTTTTTCTTTTCTAATACCATCTCTGAACGGATATGATCGGGATTATAATCGACTTCTGACACTTCCAAGTGATTGATCAGTGGTACCAATGCGTCAATCACTCTTGCATATCTTGCCTCAGGACTCTGCTCTTTTTCAAACTCCAACCACGAATTTTTCATACTCACATATGTTACTTCTGGAAGAAGGCTCATTGTTTTTTCTATAGATGCTAGCTCTCTATCATGAGCATGAAGCTTTTTTTCATCATCAAACACCCAAGTATCTCCGGCATAAATCTCACCTAAATCATGGATCAGTAACATAGAAATCACCTTTTCCATATTCAATTTTTCAGGATAATAATCTTGCAGAACCATCGCAGCTATCGCACCCTGCCAAGAATGCTCGGCACTATTTTCAAACCGTCCATCAAGAGTTCTATTAAACCTTGTTACTGACTTCAATTTCTCTATTTCTTTAATAAATTCAACTGTCTGATTCAAATCACTCATGGCGACTCCAACCTCCCTATTCGAAATTACGACTATCATACCAAAAATCAGGTTTTCCATAAATGAATTCCCGTATTTGCAAAAGAAAAGGAAAATAATTCAGATTGGATACAAAATCATCTTAGAAACTTTCCGTTGTGAGAAAAGTGCCTGAAACAATAACGTTTCAGGCACTCGGAATTATTGAGACCTTAGGCTCAATAATTAGTCATGGAACTTCTTAGAAGTTCGCTGACGTCCGTACTCACCTAAGGAAAGTTTTTAATATGACTTTGTCTTAAATCTGAAACTACTGCTTAGCTTCTATTTTTCACCCAACAAAAGCCCAAATAATGGCAATCAGCACTGCTGGAAGGAGATTGGCGACCTTGATCCGTTTACCCCAGATGAGATTGATCCCTACACAGAGAATGAGGCTGGAGCCAACTAGTGACAGATTCGAAAGGGCTTGTGGAGTCATGATCGGTGCGATCAAATGAGCCAACAGCGTGATCAAACCTTGAAGGATCACGAGTGGTACCACCGCAAAGATTGCGCCCTTTCCTTTTGAAACGGTCAAGACTAGAACGATGACCATATCCAGAATAGCCTTAGCCAACAAGGTCGAGGTGTCACCTGTCAAGCCATCCTGGACTGCTCCGACTACCGCCATAGCCCCGATACAAATGGTCAAGGCCGTGGTCATAAAGGCATCGACAAAGCTGGAATCGCCTTGGTTGCCCGTCTTTTCCTTCAGCCAGGTTCCCAGTCGCTCAAAACCCTCCTCAATCTTCAAGAGTTCCCCGATAACGGTCCCGATTACTAGACTCAGAATCAACATCATACTGCCGTGACTCTCCACATGACTTCCATGCACCACCAGCATCTTTTCCAAGGACCCTGCAATACCCAAGACAAAAACAGCAACTCCTGTCACTTTCAGAAGGGTCTCATGAAAATCTTCTGATAAACGTTGACCAATGAGCAGTCCTAAAAGCCCACCAAATACGACCCCTAAGGCATTATAGAGGGTCCCTAAACCGATCATTAACAAACTCCTTCGTTCATTTTCATTCTTTTTTAATTTCTTTCAAAGACCAGTGGCCCGTCTCTTCATACTGGTCAATCAAGTCCTTGGCTGTTTGCGTAATCTCCTCTGGATAATGCAGGCTTTCTAGGGTATTGACCGCATTCTTAGTCACGGCTGACCCTGGCTTGATCTGGTAGTCAAAGACGATCTTGCCATCCACATAGCGACTGTCAAAATGGTAATTATCATTGACTTCACCGGAGGCTGCGACCAGCTCAATATCATGACTGGAAATCATGTAGAGACAGTTTTGAACAGCCAACCAGCGGACAATCCCAAGGCCTGATCCGATCCGCTCGATGGTATTGGTCCCCTTAAAGAGCTCGTCAATAAAGAAATAGTGAAAACCAGGCTTTTTCAGATGCTGAATCATACGTAAAATAGCTTTACTTTCGGTGATGAAGTAACTATCTCCAACTTCAATGTCATCGCTCACATCCATAGCCGTTAGCACATGACCATAGGGAAGGGCTAATTTTTCTCCATAGGCAAAGCCTAACCCTTGAGCCAGAATGGCATTGATGGCGACAGTTTTCAAATAGGTCGATTTCCCGGAAGCATTGTCCCCACTGATGACCATATTTTTTTGAAAATGCACATCATTCGCAATCGGATTAGACAGCAAGGGATGATAGAGCGTCTCGCCCTCAATGCCACCCGTCTCTGTAAAGACTGGCTGACAGACTACTTCTAGGTCTCGCTTGTGGCGCAAGAGGCTAATAGCAACTTCCATCTCTCCAAGGAGATCCAGAAGCTTCTGGGCCTCTTTTTGATGAGCCTTCACCTGATTGTAAATATAAACCTGAGCGATCTGCGGGAGTAAAAAGAGGACGTTGAGGTAGAGGAGAACAATTTCCATCTCAGAGGTCCCCGTTGGACTCTGCAAGACACTGGCAAGGATCCGCGTTTTCTTAAAGGGTTTGACCGCTTGCTTTAGTTCTTCTTGTTGTGGCAAGGCTAGATCGCTCAAGCGTTCAGCCGAAGCAAAGATGCGAACCAGATAGCTAACATTATCCAGACGGATTTTATTGGACCAATTGCGCAAACTCGAAAAGACAATATTAAAGACCACACTGATAACCAAGAGGGTAATGGCACCGACTGGCTCAAAGGGGATGGCAAAGAGACAGACAATGGGAAGGCAGGCCAAGGCTAGATAGAGGGGCAAACCTGCATAATGCTTGCCGGGATTTGCGACAATGCTCCGCGCCATGTTGTGGTTCTTCTTGCCCAGTTGGTTGAAAATGACCTGGACCTTGAGGCGCAAATCAGGATGCTCTTCAAAGAAGGCTTCTAAGTCATGAAGCTGGTCCTGAGGCTGGAATTCCAGCAGGCGCATTTTTTGATAGAGAGCCTCTGCCCCAAGGCTCGATTGGGTATAGTTGAGCTGATCAAAGACCGCATCCAAAGCCAAATCATGCCAGGTCTGATCATCCACTTGGCTATCGATCGTCCTTCCCTTAGCTGGATAAGTCAGACTATCTATCAAACTTTCTTCTGTGTCTTTCTTGCGAAAGAAAGGCGCTCCATCCCAAGCCTTCTTCAGCTTTTGCTTGAGGCGGATAGCCGTAAGAAATTTGGTTGCCCAAATCACCACTATCAATCCTAGGATCCCAAGCGGGATCCAGTTCACATTTCCTTCCATGCTCTATTCCTTTCCACTCTGAGGCCAGTCCAAGTGAACATGTTCCTTCATTTCTCGGTAGGCCGTATCCACTCTCTCCTTGGTCTCCTCATCCAGCTTGTCGCGGTATTTGCCACCCTGGATAAAATCTTCCAAAATATAGGTCTGGTACTTGTACAAGTCATAGCCTTCAGGAGAATAGGTGCCCTTCGGAGTCCGACTGACCCAGGTTGGATGAGCAGTAGCCGTCTTAATCCGTGTCTTGCGACCAACCTTTTCGATGGTCACATCCATCAAGACCCCTCGCTCTGTCCATTGGGCAGTCTCTACATCTTCCATGGTTTCCAGACGCTGATTGGAAAGGAAATTCCCCATTGAGTAGATGATAAGCTTGTTTTGACCATCTTTATTGACCACTTCAGCAGGCTCTACAACATGGGGATGACCGCCAAAGACGATATCAGCTCCCCAAGAAACCATCTTGTGATAGAGCTCTTTTTGCTCTTCTGTCGGCTCCAACTGGTACTCGATTCCCATCTGAGGCATGACAATAGTAATATCTGCCTCTTGCTCTGCCTTTTGGATCTCCGCCTTCATCCGCTCTTCATCCAAATCAGACAAGACATCCGCCTGCTCTTCTGGAGTGAGCGTCGTTTCCATCCCATTAAAGCCGTAAGCATAGGCTAGAATAGCAATCTTGATGCCATTCACTTCCTTGATCACCAAGGGGGCCTGGCCTCTCTTTTCATGCGTGTAGACACCGACAGGTGTGATGCCTGCATCTTCAAAGGCCTTGGCTGTCGAATAGACCCCTTCTAGACCTGAATCCAGGATGTGGTTGTGTCCCAAATCCATGACATCATAACCAGCATCCTTGATGGCTGGTACGACTTCGCTCGGCGCATTAAAAAGAGGATATCCTGACAAATAATAATTCGGGTTAATGGTTCCCTCAAAATCGCCCAAGGCTAGATCCGCTTTTTGTAGCCAGGGTTTGACATACTCATAATTTTCATGAAAATCATAGCTTCCATCTTCTTTTTGCGCGCTCATATAAAGCAAATCATGGTAGAGCTGGTCTCCATTAGCCATGATCCGCGCTGTATGAGGAATCTGATCAGCCGGTGTTTTTGCCTTGTACACAACCTCTGGCCGTTCGGTTGCGGTAATCGGAAAGCCTTGAAACTTTTGCACCCACAAAATGGCATTGGCCACGATAAAAACGACAGACAAGAGCACATAGACAAACTGTTCATTGGTCAGTCGAATCTTTGAAAAAAGACGATCAAAAGCCCAATCAAAGGCTGCCGATAGCTCTTTTCCCATCGTTTTGATGGTTCCTTTCACACTCTCCCACTTCTCTAACATTCCTACCTCTTCTTCGTACCTAGTTTCTCCAATGATCCGCCAACAGATTGAGCTGTCATTGAAATACTTTCTCTTCATTGTATCACAATTTTTAAGAGGAGAAAAAAAGTTCT
This sequence comes from Streptococcus parasanguinis CC87K, assembly GCF_000507765.1. Taxonomy (GTDB): domain Bacteria; phylum Bacillota; class Bacilli; order Lactobacillales; family Streptococcaceae; genus Streptococcus; species Streptococcus parasanguinis_J. Next base: position 1,260,398 of record NZ_KI669401.1, read on the forward strand.
GCAAAACAGAACTTTTAAATGATTAATTACTTGAAAAAATAGCTTCGTCACACCAAATAATGCCAGTAGATATAATTGTAGACGAATATCCAAATTGGTTTCCAGTAAACTAAGAAATTACTGAAACTATGTAGGAGGATCACCAATCGTAGATCTCTGTGCTTTTTATAAACTGCTGCTAAGAACACCCCAAAAATAAAATAATCAGTCAACATAATCGGATCTCGAAATCGATAAACAAAATGAGCAGCAGAAAACAAGAAAGCGGATAACAGAATATCGAAGTGAAATCGATTATTTTTAAAGAAACAATTCATTAAATAGGAACGATAAAATAATTCCTCACTGATTGGAGCGATAATGATGGATACTGCAAAATCCAATATTATTGAAATCCCCAACCCTTTTAAATACACCGAATCCGGTAGCTTGATCAGAACAGTTTCTGGTGCAAAAACAATCCGGTCCTGAAATGTAGTTATAACCCACTTCGACACCATACTATATAAAATAACCAGAAGGAAATAAAACAGATAAGACCATTTCCATTTCGAACTATAAAAATTTACGAGAATCCCTTTCTTTTTCATCCACAAAACAAGAGCAAGGATCAACAAAATACGAAGAGCCATTTGAATACAAATAAATAAAGAGGCACTCCCATTAAATAAGGTTGTAATACCAACTGCCGCGAGTTCTAAAACAAATAGATCAAAAAATTCAAAAAGAGTGATCGACAATATAGCCTTCAAGAATTTCGTCATATCCTCACCTCATTCATCTAATCGTATGCTAAAATATAAAGATTTCTCAATCCCACTATTTTATAAAGCAATCTTTATTATAGCACAGCTCACCTACCTTGAGAACACTTCATTTTAATTTCTTTTATCAAAATTATAGGAATTATAGGATAGAAAAAAGAGGCTTCCTCCCCTTAGAATGCAGAGGAACTTTTTGACATAAATCATCTGCAGTAAACCGCCGGAAAACATCATCACGATTTTCAACTGGTGCAAGCATCTACTGAAACTTTCCGCTGTGAGAAAAGTGCCTGAAACATAATTGTTTCAGGCACTCGGGAGTTTTGAAACCTTAGGTTCAAAACTAAGTCATGGAACTTCTTCGAAGTTCGCTGACGTCCGTACTCACCTAAGGAAAGTTTCTAAGATGCTTTTTCTATTATCTCAAAACCTTTAACAAATACCCATAACCTTCTTGCTCCATTTCCTCTTTTGGAATAAAGCGCAGAGAGGCCGAATTGATACAATAGCGAAGGCCACCTTGGTCTTTGGGTCCATCGGTGAAGACATGGCCGAGATGGGCATTGCCTGAGCGGGAACGAACTTCGATCCGCTCCATTCCATGGCTATGATCCTGGTAATAGTGGACGACATCTTTGGCAATGGGACGGGAGAAACTTGGCCAGCCACAGCCAGATGCAAACTTATCCTTGGCAAAAAAGAGTGGCTCCCCAGTCGTAATATCCACATAGATGCCCTCTTCAAAGGTCTGATCATAGGCATTGTGGAAAGGACGTTCCGTCGCACTTTCTTGAGTGACTTGGTACTGTTCTGTTGTCAGTTTCGCTTTTAAGGTTTCTTGATCTGGCTTCTGATAAGCTGCCGGATCAATCAAGGGTTGGGCTGCATCCGTCACATCGATATGGCAATAGCCTCCAGGATTCTTCTTGAGGTAGTCTTGGTGGTAGTCCTCAGCTAGGATGTAGTGGCGCAAAGTCTCTAGCTCAACCGCTATTTTGCTGCTCAGTTGCTTCTCTTCTTCCGCAAACACTTGGACGATCACTTCACGATCTGCCTCGTCTAGGTAATAGACACCGGTCCGATATTGGCGTCCTCGATCATTTCCCTGCTTGTTAATAGACAAGGGATCGATCACACGGAAATAGTAGAGCAGAATCGATCGTAGGGTAATTTTATCTGGATCGTAGATGACCTGAACAGTTTCTGCATGATCCGTTTCCTTGATCAGTTGGTAATTGGTCGTTTCTACCTGGCCATTGGCATAGCCCACCGTCGTCTCTTCTACACCGGGGATCCGTGAAAAATATTCCTCTAAGCCCCAAAAACAGCCACCTGCTAGATAAATCTCTGCCATCTTTTTTCCTCGCTTCCTGCATTCCCCACAGGGAACGCTTGACATCTATTAGCTCCATCATAATCCAAGAGCCTCAGATTTTCAAGGATTCTGCATCAAAAAACCCTTCTACTATACTAGTAAAAGGGATAAAGGCATTCCCACTTATTTTTCAAATAAGAAAAAGAGCGAGTAATAAAAATTCCAAAACGATAGGGTTAACTGATGTAGAAAATCATGAAGGACTACCATGACCAACACCTCCTCTGAATATCTGTGGACAAACTCAAGGCACATCAACTACAAAACCACCGTCGGTCCATAGACCTGTAACTGAGGCTTCACAACCTCGTAATGCCAGTGATCATAAGCTCGCCAAGCTTGAAAGGCCTCTTCGTTCAAAGCTAGCCCACCCAGACCAATCAATAAACTGGCGGTCTGATAAAACTTTTCCAACTCAATCAACAGACGATTGTCTATTCGCTTAGCCTTTGATAAAACTCTTAAAATCCAATCTAGATTTTCCTCAAATCGAAGGGCATCTGGACTGGAGGTGAATCCTTTAGAAAAGGCTGTTTGAAGAAGGGTGATCGTCGTCCTTGCCTCTTGAATCACGTCCCTTTCTTCCATAGAAATCACCTTCCTTTTCACCTCCATTGTACACCTTTTTCTCTCTATAAAAATGGAAAATTCCTAAAACTAGGAACAGAATGATCTCTCTTGATAAGAAACCATAAAAAACTTCCCCAAGTTTCCACTTGAGGAAGTTCTTTTCGAAAGATTAGTCAATGTAGTGCAATTTCCCACGGAAGTCTTCCAGGCTTTGGTAGCCTTTTTCTTCCATGATGGCTTTGAGCTCCGCAGTGATGCGGTCAAAAGCTCCTACTCCTTCTTTATGGAGTGTCGTTCCGATTTGCACCATACTAGCCCCACAAAGAATATGCTCAAAAGCATCGCGACCAGTCAAGACGCCCCCTGTCCCCACAATCTGAATTTCTGGGTTCAGACGTTGGTAAAAAGCATGGACATTGGCGAGAGCCGTTGGTTTGATGTATTCTCCACCAATCCCACCAAATCCGTTTTTAGGACGGATCACCACGGATTCATCCTCGATGTAGAGGCCATTTCCGATCGAATTGACGCAATTGACAAACTTGAGCGGGTATTTGTTAAAGATCGCTGCCGCCTGATCAAAATGAACGATATCAAAATAAGGTGGCAACTTGATGCCAAGAGGTTTGGTGAAATAGGCAAAGACCTCGGACAAGATCCGATCTGTCGTATCAAAATCATAGGCAATCTGAGGTTTTCCAGGGACATTGGGACAAGATAGGTTCAACTCTGTCAAGCCTTTAAAGTCACTGTCTTGCACCTTTTTCAAGATGGTATGGGTTTCCTCTGGAGACATGCCGACGAGAGATAAGAAGAAGGTCCGATCGGGATCTGTTTCTTGCAACTCCAATAGGTAATTCAAATAATAGTCCAAGCCTTGGTTAGGTAGCCCCATCGAATTGATTGAGCCCAGTGGGACATCTTGGTAGCGTGGCTCTGGATTGCCAGCACGGAATTCTAAGGTCGCTGTCTTGGTCACAAACGTCCCAGCAACTGAGTTCTTCACTTCTTCTAATTCCTCAGTGGTCATACAGGCTACACCTGCCGCATTCATCAAGCAGTTGTCAAATTCAAAACCAGCAATTTGCGTTTTTGTCGATACCATCTTGTACTCCTTTTTTGAAACACCACCAACAGAATCGTTCGGGATGCTCTCTATTTTCTTCTTTCATTATACCATCACTTGGAAGCTTCCGGACAATCAAAGCTAAAAATTCTTCCAAACATTCGGACTTTCCTAGTCTCGATAAAGTTTTCAGAAAATTCAACTTTTTTCTTTACAAGCCAAAAAAAGTCTGCTATAATGATCCATGTAATAAAACATGACATTGTTTGTCAACTGTCTCAAAGCCACTCCCCTAGCGGGTTTGCTGGTTTTCGTTTCATTCACAAAGGAGAATTAACATGACAACTGCTAAAGAATATATCCAAAGCACCTTCGAAACTGTAAAAGCTCGTAACGGCCACGAAGCTGAATTCCTTCAAGCTGTTGAAGAGTTCCTCAGCACTTTGGAACCTGTTTTCGAAAAACATCCTGAATACATCGAAGAAAACATTTTGGCTCGTATTACAGAACCTGAACGCGTGATTTCTTTCCGTGTTCCTTGGGTTGACCGTGAAGGAAACATCCAAGTAAACCGTGGTTACCGTGTTCAATTCAACTCTGCTGTTGGTCCTTACAAAGGTGGTCTTCGTTTCCACCCAACTGTTAACCAAGGGATCTTGAAATTCCTCGGTTTCGAACAAATCTTCAAAAACGTCTTGACTGGTCTTCCTATCGGTGGTGGTAAAGGTGGATCTGACTTCGATCCTAAAGGAAAAACAGACGCTGAAGTGATGCGTTTCTGCCAAAGCTTCATGACGGAATTGCAAAAACACATCGGTCCTTCTCTTGATGTCCCAGCTGGTGATATCGGGGTTGGTGGACGTGAAATCGGATACCTTTACGGTCAATACAAACGCCTTCGCCAATTTGATGCTGGTGTCTTGACTGGTAAACCTCTTGGTTTCGGTGGTAGCTTGATCCGTCCAGAAGCAACTGGTTATGGTTTGGTTTACTACACTGAAGAAATGCTCAAAGCAAATGGCGACAGCTTTGCTGGTAAGAAAGTCGTGATCTCAGGTTCTGGTAACGTTGCTCAATACGCTCTTCAAAAAGCAACTGAACTTGGTGCAACTGTTATCTCTGTATCTGACTCAAACGGTTACGTGATCGACGAAAACGGTATTGACTTCGACCTTCTTACAGACGTCAAAGAAAAACGTCGTGCACGTTTGACTGAATACGCTGCTGAAAAACCAACTGCTACTTACTACGAAGGTTCTGTATGGACTTATGCTGGTAACTATGATATCGCTCTTCCATGTGCAACTCAAAATGAAATCGATGGCGATGCTGCAAAACGTTTGGTCGCTCAAGGTGTAAAAGTTGTCTCTGAAGGAGCAAACATGCCAAGTAACATCGATGCCATCAACGTATACAAAGAAAATGGTATCCTATACGGACCTGCTAAAGCAGCCAATGCTGGTGGGGTTGCTGTATCTGCTCTTGAAATGAGCCAAAACAGCCAACGTCTTTCATGGACACGCGAAGAAGTGGACGGACGTTTGAAAGACATCATGACCAACATCTTCAACACTGCTAAAACAACTGCAGAAACTTACGGTCTTGGTAAAGATTACCTTGCAGGTGCCAACATCGCTGCCTTTGAAAATGTCGCAAACGCGATGATTGCACAAGGTCTTGTATAATCAATCGATATTTTTCTTTAAGACCTTCGGGTCAAAGCCTCTCAACTCCTGAAACCAGTATGTTTCAGGAGTTTTTTTATAGCTACCAGCCTCTGTCAAGACAACCCGACCAAGGGAGGAAAGCCATTTTTAAGACAAGGGACTCGACCGTCTCTAGTGAGGAGATGTGAGCCATCTCTTTTTCTGTATCTTTTTCTAAAAAAATTTTATTTTTTTTACTTTTTCCCCTTGCATTTTTAATAAATTAGTATTAAACTGTAGCAAAAGGAGGTGTGCTTATGTTTCTTTTAGCTCAAGAAAAATCAGATACGATCGAATTCCTTAAGTCTGAATTGGTCCAATTACTCTCCAATATGCGACAAGAAATCGCAGCTAGCCGTCAATCACAGACCGGTGCAGCTTGCCATCATATTGAATATTGCATGAATAAGATCCAAAGGGCAAAAAGTTCCGTAGCCATTGCCCTCCCGATCGAATCATTAAATCTTGAAATCACGACTATGCTACGCAAGCAACTCATCGTCTTGCCACCAGAGGCTCGAAAAAATTGGGACCAGATTAAAAAGCTGGACTTCAAATACTGCCACTTAAAATAGACCAAAAAAGAGAGTGGGACAGAAATCGGTAATTCGTTAGAATTCGATTTCGTCGTCCCACCTCCGCACAGTTGAGTAGGGTTGTAAAAGCTGATGAAATCAGCGTAGTAGAGCCCACTCAACCACTGCGTCTTGCTCGACAATCCAAAAATAATTGAGAGGCTAGGACTTTTGTCCCAGCCTCTTTTTTGTGTTAAAAAATATAAAAAATTGGTTCATAAATTAATTTATTCGATAGAATGATTCAATCGTCTACTTAAACTTTCCGCTGTGAGAAAAGTGCCTGAAACAATAACGTTTCAGGCACTCGGGAGTTTTGAGAGTAAAACAGTTCGGGGAACTGTTTTAGCCTGAGCCTAAAAATTAAAAAGCGAAGGGGTTCAAAACGAATTGAACACGGGCTGCGGATTGTGTCAAAAAGATAAGTCCTCCTAGAATCGAAAGATTCTGCGTCAAACTTCCTATTTTGACTTTATCCGCAGACGCCCTTTGTATCTTGATTTAGTCATGGAACTTCTTCGAAGTTCGCTGACGTCCGTTCTCACCTAAGGAAAGTTTCTAAGAGGATCTTATCTACATTCTAATTTCTGAGCTTTTCTTATTACATGATCCCGTTCTTTCCTGTCGGTAGGCTAATCCCTGCTTCCATCAAGGCATCATGGTAGAGTTTATAGTAGGTATGATAGACAGTTGTCTGGGTTCCATTTTGCGCAGTCATAGCAATGCGGAAGGAATAACGACCATTTTTTTCAATCTGTGGGCCTAATATCGTAGGACCTGTCAACACTTCTGGGTGTTTGTCTTGTTGAGACTGATTAACCTGAGCAATCACCTGATAGATCTTGTCGAGATCGGTATTCGCATCTAGCGGAATATCCACCAGCACGCGCATATCACCACGTGAGAGATTGCTGACGACGGTGATATTGCGATTCGGAACAAAGTGGAGAGTCCCATCAAAGTCCCGCACCTGGGTCGTCCGAATCCCGACACTGCTGACGATTCCGGCAATATTGATAGACCCATTCGTGAGACGAACATTGTCTCCCACGTCCAACTGGCGTTCTAAAAGGATAAAGAAACCATTGACCAAATCGGAAAGAAAGCCCTGGGCTCCCATCCCAATCGCCACCCCAGCAATCCCAGCACCAGCCAAGAGACTAGAGACTGGAAGACCCAGAATCGACAAAATCCAGTAGATCAAGATGAAATACAAACAATAGTTTAAAAGGCTCTCAATCAAACGGAGAATCGTATTTTTACGGGCTTCATCCTGCACCGTATATTTAAAGGAAGGAGCTAAAATCCGCTTGACCAGACTATGGATGACCTTTTTAGCGATAAAAAATAAGAGAAAGACAAAAATCAGAGAGATGCATTTTGACATCAGATCATCAAAAATCTTTGTCCAGTCCATTTTACTGAAATAACGTTGGAAAGCTTGACTCATTTATTCGGGCCTTTCTAACAAAGAATAGTATGATTATATCAAATATTCGGAAATAAGGCTATTTTTTGAAAATGTCATTGCTTTTCGTCCTTAACTATCGTATAATATTCCTTAATTATTTTTTTAGGAGTTCTTACATGATTCATCGATTGATTACCACTTGGAATAAAACCAACCTTATGAAAAGGATCGCAATCGGGATTGTACTTGGAGTCATCCTAGCCCTTATCTTCCCGAAAGCAACTGGCATTGGACTCTTAGGAGAGTTCTTTGTTGGAGGGCTCCGTGCGATCGCACCCCTTCTGGTCTTTGCGCTCGTCGCAAATGCCCTCTCCCAACACCAAAAAGGGACAGAGACCAATATGAAAAAGGTCATCGTCCTCTATCTCCTAGGAACCTTTGCAGCTGCCTTCGTCGCTGTTTTGGTCAATTACATTTTCCCTATCACCATTACCCTGACTGGAAAGGCCGCTGAAGGATCCTCTCCAAACGGGATTGGCGAAGTGATTAGTAACCTCTTGCTCAAGATCGTCGACAACCCGGTCAACGCCTTGCAGCAAGCCAACTACATTGGGATCCTTTCTTGGGCAACCGTCTTTGGGATTGCCATGAGAGAGGCGAGTGAACATAGTAAAGACCTCCTCCAAACTCTAGCAGACATCACTTCAAAAATTGTTGAGTGGATTATCAACCTAGCTCCATTTGGGATCTTAGGCTTGGTCTTCACGACCATCGCTGGCCAAGGACTCAGTGCCCTTAGTAACTACGGGATTCTCTTACTTGTTTTGGTTGGTACCATGGCATTTGTAGCCCTGGTCATCAATCCATTGATCGTCTTTTTCATGATTCGCAAGAACCCTTATCCCCTTGTTTTTAAATGCCTCCGTGTCAGTGGGGTAACAGCCTTCTTCACGCGAAGCTCTGCAGCCAATATCCCTGTCAATATGCGTCTCTGTGAAGAGTTGGGGCTGAACCCAGACACCTATTCTGTCTCCATTCCACTTGGTTCAACTGTAAACATGGCAGGCGCAGCCGTGACGATCAATATTTTGACGCTCGCTGCTGCCAATACCCTGCACATTCAGGTTGACTTTGGAACGGCGCTCATTCTGAGTGTGGTAGCGGCTATCTCTGCTTGTGGAGCATCTGGAGTTGCGGGAGGATCTCTCCTTCTCATCCCTGTTGCTTGTAGCCTCTTTGGTATCACCAATGATTTGGCCATGCAAGTCGTCAGCGTCGGCTTTATCATCGGGGTCATCCAAGACTCTTGTGAAACAGCCCTCAACTCTTCGACAGATGTGCTCTTCACTGCCATCGCCGAAATGAGCAGCTGGCCAAAAGAAAAACGCTATTAAATGTTCCTATCTCACATAGACAAGAAAACCCAGACCTCGCGATCTGGGTTTTCTTATTTCTTAAAGTATTGTTTGCTTTCTTTGATGATGACAGGGGAGAGGGCTAAGAGGGCAATCAGGTTGGGCAAAGCCATCAGCCCATTAACAATATCCGCAATCACCCAGACCAGATCCAGTTTAAGGAAACCTCCCAGTCCAACCATAAAAACAAAGAAGGTCCGATAGAGGTTGATATGTTTAACACCAAATAGGAATTCAAAACACCGCTCTCCGTAATAAGACCATCCAAGAATAGTCGTGGTCGCAAAAAGCACCAAACATAGGGTCAGAATGATGCCTCCGACTAGGCCAAAGACGCCTGTAAACGTATCCTGAGTCAGGGTACTAGTGCTGCCCTTAGCCATCCACTCACCTGAAACCAAGAGCGAAAGTCCTGTCAAACTACAGATGATAATGGTGTCAATAAAGGTTCCTGTCATGGAGATCAAACCTTGCTCGACGGGCTCATTGGTCTTCGCTGCGGCGGCTGCAATGGGTGCAGATCCGAGACCAGATTCATTGGAGAAAACCCCACGCGCCACCCCTTTTTGGATAGCCATTTTGACCGTTGCTCCTGCAAAACCTCCCATGGCTGCAGTCCCTGTAAAAGCACCCGAAAAGACTGCTTTTAAGGCTGGAAGCAATTGGTCCAGATGCAAGGCAATGATCGTAACAGTCGCAAAGATATAGGCAGCAGCCATAAAAGGGACCACTTTTTCAGAGACTTTGGAAATCCAGTGAATCCCTCCAAAGATGATGGTCGAAACCACCAGCGCAATCACTACACTAGCCACTTCTGGAGCTATTCCAAAACTTGCTTGAAGGGATCCCGTAATGGAATTAACCTGGGTCATGGTTCCGATCCCAAAGAGAGCTACCAACACTCCTGCAACCGCAAAGAAAATAGCCAGTGGTCGCCACTTCTCTCCCATCCCGTGAAGAATGTAGTACATCGGACCACCCGAGATGTGACCATTGTCATCCTTGGTCCGATAACGAATGGCTAAGAGCCCTTCTGCATACTTGGTCGCCATTCCAAAGAAAGCAGCCATCCACATCCAAAAGAGGGCACCTGGGCCACCTGTCTGAATCGCTGTAGCTACCCCTACAATATTCCCCGTCCCTACAGTAGCCGCTAGAGCTGTCGCAAGTGCTCCGAAACTCGAGATATCCCCGTGTCCCTCATCTTCTGTAAAGATCAAGCGAAAAGCTTTTGGAAGGTAGCGTATCTGAAGCAAACCCAAGCGAAGGGTCAGGTAGATCCCTGTTCCTACCAAGAGCACCAATAACGGGGCGCCCCACACTAGATTATCGAGTTGTTGAAAAAACTGCAATACATGATCCATTTTCTGTCTCCTTTTTCATCGACCGCTCGACAGAAAAGAGAAAAAGAAAGAGCACATGTCAAACATGTACTCTGGTCCTGCTTAAAATAGGGGGCTTTCCCTATCTTTCGCTCTGTCCTTTTACCTGAGAGTTTGAGTAGATGTATCCTCTACCTTGCCCCTTCGGTGCCATTTCTGGTCTCTCCAGAGTTCCGTCCATTCACAGTTACTCACGCTCCTGCAAACTTCATTCGGTCGTATGTAATTTTCTCTATTTTAATCGATTTTCAAAAGTTTGTCAATCATTTCTGAAAATATATTGTAAACCACCTGAAAATTTACGGTTTTTAATCACTCAAGGAGAAGTGATTGGTCATGAGGTTGCTAGCATCGAGCAAAATCTTGTCCAAGAGTTGATCTGTCGCTTCCTGGATTTGATCACTCATGGCTTGGTTTTCCGCTTCAAAATCAACGGTTTCACCTGCTGCAAGTGCACGATCGACTTTCTTGATGCGCGCATGTCCCCAGGCCATTGTCGTTTCTTGGTAATCGTCCAAATCACCAACATGGTGAGCATAGTGAGAATCTGCCAGTCCCGCAATAATCCGGTTGGCCCAGTAGAAGGAATCCGTTGTTACCTTAGCCGTCGTATTGGCAAAGTAGTCTGGCGTTGTATCCACTTGGGTAAAGAAAGGAACAGCTGTATTGTAAGGCATGGAGCCATAAGAAATCCATTGGATGCCTGTCGTTTCTTGTGGTTTATTGGGACGCAATTGCAGAATCGCTGTCTGGCTGGTCCGGTTGATCCCGATCGTCCGGAAGGTCCGCTGACTCACGTGATCTCCTTCAGGACCATAAGGATCGTAGATAGTGTCTTGGTAGTGGTTGCTCAAGATATATTTGACATCTTCAATCGTTACCTTACGATAAGGTTTTTGACACCAAGGAATCTCAAAGCTCCGTGGATCCTGCTCGATTTCAGGATTGAGGAAACGCTGGATGGCCCAAGCCCGCGGTGTATTGTAGTGACGGTCCTTGTCTTTTTGGCTACCAAAGGCATAGCGTGGATTAAAACCTTTCCCTTCTTGATCCAGAATCAAATGGTACTCTGTGACAAAATGTTCAAGATCCGGGTCACAAAGAAACTCATCTGGATTGCCAAATTCAAAATAATCACTTCCCAGTTGGTTCGGGTTAGTCACATAGGCATCATCAGGGACACGGCGCGCCATCCAGTGGTGACCTCCGATGGTTTCCAACCACCAGATTTCATTCACATCTGAAATCGCGATCCCGTTAGACTCATAAGTTCCGTACTCTTCCAAGATCTTCCCGAGACGCAAGACCCCTTCGCGGGCAGTCTTGACATAAGGCAAGACCAAGGTCAACATGTCTTCCTCACCGATGCCACTCTCTACAAGAGGATCTGCCCCTAGCACACGGCTATTGGTCGTAATGGTCTCTGTCTCACTCATAGCTACATTGTAGACATTGATCCCAGCTTCTCCCCAGATCCCGTCTTTAGGAATCGCATCTGGAACCGCTGTATAGCGAACTGGATTACCTGGTAAGTCGATTTCAAAAGTTGATAAAACAGACTTGTAATGACGCGGTTGATCTTCTGGTTTGACCACGATCAATTTCTTGGGCGTAAAAACGCCATTTTGAGAATCCTCCGTTCGAGCTACAATGGTCGAACCATCATAGCTAGCATTTTTTCCGACTAGAATCGTTGTACACGAATCTGCACTTTCACGTTTACGCATGCGTATCCTCCCAAATCATTCATTGCCTCTATTATAGCACTTTTAAAAGGGAGGACCTACTGAAAATCAGATTTAAAAGCGAATCCTTTTCAACAACTTTCAATCATTTTCATTTTATAAAATTTTAAAAACCCTAGCTGATAAACAGCTAGGATTTAGAATGTAGATAAATTTTTTTACTTAAAACAACTTAAGTGATATGGAATAATTAAAACTGATACATACTAATAGGCTCATTCAAACATATACTGAAACTTTCCGCCGTGAGAAAAGTGACTGAAACACAATTGTTTCAGTCACTCGGGAGTTTTGAGAGTAAAACAGTTTGGGGAACTGTTTTAGCCTGAGCCTAAAAATTGAAAAGGGAAGAGGCTCAAAACGAATTGAACTCGGGCTGCGGATTGTGTCAAAAAGATAAGTTCTCCTAGAATCAAAAGATTTCGCGTCAAACTTCCTATTTTGACTTTATCCGCAGACGCCCTCTGTATCTTAATTTAGTCATGGAACTTCTTCGAAGTTCGCTGACGTCCGTACTCACCTAAGGAAAGTTTCTAAGATAACTTTTTCTTCAATCTGAATCTAGCTAATGAAAAGCTAGGGCTTGACTTATCCTTTAAACGTAACAATAGTCGCGCCACTTCCGCCCGCATTTTGGGGGGCATATTCAAAACTTTTGACGTGTTTGTTGCGGCGGAGGTACTTGGTCACCCCTTCACGGATAACTCCCGTCCCGATTCCGTGGATGATATCGACTTGGGCCATGTTGTTGAGCAGAGCCTGATCAATAAAGCCATCTAGCTCTTGCATGGCTTCTTCATAGCGTTTTCCACGAAGGTCTAGACGCGCTCTCGGCCCACTCGTGTTCGAGCGTTTGACGACATTCACCTGGCGTTTCTTAGGTTGAGTCGCTTCTTTTTCAGCCTTGATGAGGTTGAATTCTTTTTCTTCCAAGGTCATCTTGATCAAGCCAACTTGTGCCTCCCAGCGACCATCTTTGAGTTGCTTGACCAGGGTTCCACGTTGGCCATAGCTGATAACCAAGATTTCATCTCCTACCTTAGGAGCACGCGCCTTTTTGGCTTTTTTCAAAACCTTATTTTTAGAAAGGTCAACGATCTCAGGAGCGAGTTTTTTCAACTGAGCCTTGGCTTCAATGATTTCATGTGGTTTCAACTGGGATTTAGCGTGAAGGCCTTGAAGGATGCGGTCACTCTCTGAGAGGGCCATGTCCACAATTTCCTTGGCTTCTTCCCTCGCCTTATTGAGCTCTGTTTCTCTCTCTCTGGTCAGTTCGTTATAGAGTTTTCGAAGAGCACGATTGAATTTGAGATTTTCTTGCTCGACCTCTTGAATGGTATCCAAGCGCTTGCGACTTTCTAAGGTCTGCGCCTCCAATTTTTCAATAATTTGATTGACATCGTTATCCGTATTGGTCATCTTCATGGCATCCTGGATAATGGTCTCAGACAAGCCCAAACGGCGGGCGATCTCAAAGGCATTGGAGCGACCAGGAACTCCTTGCATGAAGCGATAGGTCGGACGCAGACTCGCGGTATCAAATTCCATACTGGCATTTTGCACTCCTGCAGTCTCAATTCCATAAGCCTTGAGCTCTGGATAGTGGGTTGTCGCCATGGTCTTAATCCCGCGTAAGCGCAGGTCTTCTAGGATAGCAATAGCAAGGCCAGCCCCCTCTTGAGGATCGGTTCCAGCCCCCAACTCATCCAGAAGGATCAAGGAGGCGGTATCCACTTGATTCAAGATAGATACGATATTGGTCATATGACTGGAGAAGGTCGACAAGCTCTGCTCGATCGATTGTTCATCTCCAATATCTGCAAAGACCTGTGAGAAGATGCCCACACGACTACCTGGATCTGCTAGGATGGGAAGACCAGACTGGGCCATAATTTGCGCTAATCCCAGCGTTTTTAGCATGATGGTTTTCCCCCCTGTATTGGGACCGGTAATCACGATTTCTGTCAAGTCCTCGGTAAAATGTAGGTCATTCGCGACAGCATTTTCAATCAAGGGATGACGTAGTTGCAAGAGCTGAATAGAGCGATTGCTGCTAACCTCTGGTACCACTGCCTTACAATCGCGCATAAACCGATACTTGGCTTTGATCAAGTCCAAGTGACCGATAATCCAAGCGTTATTTGCAATCTCTGCCGCATGAGGGCGCAGGGTGTCAGACAATTCCTCCAGAATCTGAATGATTTCATATCGTTCATCGGCTCGATGGTTGGCAATTTCTTCATTGAGATTGACGACTGCCCGAGGCTCGATATAAACGGTATTTCCGCTGGCTGAGATATCGTGGACCACCCCTGCAATGCGGTTACGATAGGTGTTTTTTACTGGTAGAACATTGCGGCCATTCCGACTAGCAATCACAGCATCCGCTAACATATCGGCCTTGCTTTTCAGCAGGTCTTGGAGAATCTCTCTGACCTGGTGTTCATTTTCCTGGATTCGACGGCGGATTTTGGCCAATTTTTCACTGGCAAAAGACTCGACAAAGCCTCCTTCGTTGATAGCTTGAAGCCCACCTTGTAGGCGTGGTAAATCCACCAAATTGTCAAAGAGGCGATTGAGCCTTTCCAGACGGACATTTTCCAAGTTGTCGTAGAAATCCTTGAGCTCATGTGTCACCCGAAGGACAGCTTTTAGCGCTAGTAATTCATCGATATTGAGAGATGCCTCCATCTCCAAACGCTTGGCCACTGGACGGACATCTTGAATGGTCGACACGGCAAAGCGAGGCTCTTCCAAGAGGATCTGCTCCATATCTTCCAACTCCATAAAGGCCGTTTCGATGCTTTCTTTTTTATCAGTTGGAGTAAGGGCTACTAGCTCCATCTCCCCTTGTTCTGTCTGTAGATAGGGTTCAAAGAGTTGCTTGACCTTGTCAAACTCCAGAATATCTAAGATTTTTTTATTCATGTTTCTCCTACAAAAAAAGTGAGCGTCCTTCCTTGAATCGGACTTGTCTCACTCCTTTCTTCATTTTTGCTCCTTAAGCTCCGATAATCGCAGTCACCCACAAGTTGTGGAACAGACTGGAACTGATCGGGGTATGAAGGATAATAAAGCGGATCAATCCACTTGCATTTAGTCTATTTTGGATGGAAGCCATGGGAACTGTCGAGAGGACAGTCAAGCCCATCTGGATGACCAAGAGAGTTATCACGACGGCGATCACACCCGCTCCGATTTGATACTTGCGATCCTCCAGTTTTTCTGGCTGAGGTACCAAGTGCATAAAGATCCCAATCACACGACCAATCAGGTAGATCATCGCAAAAATCAACACATAAGCTAAACCTGCATAAAAGATGTCATCTAATTGAAATAGGTAGCGGTTGGCATAAAAATAATTCACCGATTGCCGAGTAGGACTCGAAAAAGGAACCCATAGAGACAACACCTTGGCCAGCCCCTTGTAGCTACCACCTGCAATCAAGAGGGCCACTAAGGTCACTAGAAAATAATAGGACTGGAGAATAATCCCTCTTGCATAGCCAATATAAAAGCTCCATGCCAAAATCAATAAGATTAAGAAAGTTAACATGTATCTCCTCTTATTTGGATGATTTATCCTTTAAGTCGTCTAAAGCCTTGCGACGAAAATCATCTAATTCTTTTTCTTTGTCGTCAAACTCAATCTCGCGATTCAGTTGCATGGACAAACTGTTTACTGCCAATAAGATCGCGATGGTTTCATCATCTGCCTCTGGCATTTGTTCCTTAATTGCTTGGTATTTTTCTTTCGCAACACGTTCGACTTCTTCCATAAACAAATTATCATGGTTGGTTGTTAAAGTGAGCGCTTTGTTTCCAAATGTAAATTTATATCTATTTAAGCTCGCCATAAAAATCACCTCACGGTATTATACCAAAAAAGGCTAGCTTTGTCAGTAGCAAAGCCCCTCTTCACAGGGATTTTCCAGTGGATTCTTTCTTTCTTTTTGCTCCCTCTCTCCCTGAATTTGTGGTACAATAGTGGTTATGGAAAGTATGACACTCACTCCAACACAGGAGCAAATTCTTGATTTTGTCCATACCTATCGCAGTTCTCTCACTCAAAGCAAGAATCCTCATATGGATTATTTCTTTCGACTAGAGGGAGCGACCGTTTCGATCTACAAGTCTGGAAAAGTCTTGCTTCAGGGCAATGACCTTACTCCTTACCTGGCCTTTTTCGGGCAAGATGCTGGGAACCCTAAGCCTTCTACTTCATCTGCACGACAAGATCTAGCCATGATCGGAACCGACGAGGTCGGAAACGGCTCTTATTTTGGTGGACTCACCGTCGTTGCATCCTTTGTCACACCTGACCAACACGACTGGCTTAAAAAACTTGGCGTGGGAGATTCAAAGACCTTGGATGATCGAAAAATTCAGCAATTGGCTCCTCTCCTTGAGGAAAACATCCAGCACCAAGCACTCTTATTGTCCCCTAAGAAGTACAATGAAGTCATCGCTTCTGGTTACAATGCTGTTTCGGTCAAAGTGGCCCTACACAATCAGGCCATCTATCTTCTATTAAATAAAGGAGTCCAAGCAGAGCGAATTGTGATCGATGCCTTTACGACGGCTAAAAACTACCAAAAATACGTGAAAGCTGAAAAAAATCAAGTCTCCCAAGCCATTGAGTTGGAAGAAAAAGCAGAAGGTAAGTATTTAGCCGTTGCGGTTAGTTCCATCATCGCCCGCAATCTCTTCCTTCAAAATCTGGAAGATCTGGGCAAGAAACTGGGCTATAATCTCCCTAGTGGTGCAGGGGCGAAGTCAGACCAAGTCGCTGCTAAATTGCTTCAGACCTACGGGATGAAAGCTCTGGATTATTGTGCCAAACTCCATTTTAAAAACACAGAAAAAGCAAAGAAATTACTAGAAAGATAAGTTATGTCAAAAAGAAGTTCAAAACATTCATCTAGCTCACCAGTGGTGAGCTTCCTTAAAGAATGGGGCCTCTTCAGCATCATTGTTGGTCTCATCATCGCCTCACGTATCTTCCTTTGGGCTCCGGTCAAGGTGGATGGCCATTCGATGGATCCAACCCTAGCTGATAGCGAGTACCTCCTTGTGGTCAACCACCTCTCGATTGATCGTTTCGACATTGTCGTTGCCAGTGAAAAAGACGACGATGGCAAAACCAAGGACATCGTCAAACGGGTCATCGGTCTTCCTGGAGATACCATTCAATACGATAATGATACCCTGTATATCAATGGGAAAAAGACCAATGAGCCCTATTTGAAAGACTACATCGCTCGTTTCAAAAAAGATAAATTGCAATCGACCTACACTGGAAAAGGGTTCGAAGAAAACGGAGAACTCTTCCGCCAATTGGCCAATACAGCTCAAGCTTTTACTGTAGACAAGGACGGCAATCCTAAATTTACCTTGAAGTTGCTCGACGATGAATACCTCTTACTCGGAGATGACCGGATCGTTTCAAAAGATAGCCGTCAGGTCGGAGCTTTCAAGAAAGAACAAATCAAAGGGCAAGCCGTCTTTAGACTATGGCCTATCTACCCTTTCAAAACTTATTAGTATAGATCAAAAAACTAAGGCTGAGGCAATACGTCCCAGCCTTGCTTTATAAAAAGGAAAGAAACGATGGAATATTATTTTTCTGGTACTATTGAGCGCATTATTTTTGAAAATCCTAGCAGTTTTTTTCGAATCCTCTTACTCGACATTAGCGATACAGATGCAGAAGACTTTGATGATTTTGAGATCATTGTGACAGGCACCATGGCAGATATCATGGAAGGCGAAGACTACACCTTCTGGGGGGAGCTGGTCCATCATCCTAAATACGGAGAACAACTCAAAATCAGTCGCTATGAACGTGCCAAACCCTCTAGCAAGGGCTTGGTGAAATATTTTTCCAGCGATCACTTCAAAGGAATTGGTCTCAAAACGGCTCAAAAAATCGTGGACCTCTATGGGGACAATACCATTGACAAAATTTTGGAAGCTCCTGAAAAATTAGAAGAAATTACTGGTCTCTCCAAGAAAAACCGCCTAGCTTTTGTGGAAAAACTTCGTCAGAATTACGGAACGGAACGCATTCTCGCCCAACTAGCCAATTATGGCATTCCCAATAAATTGGCCTTTCAGATCCAGGATTTCTACAAGGAAGAAACTCTCCAGATCGTGGAGCAACAGCCCTACCAATTGGTGGAAGACATCCAAGGTATGGGCTTTAAAATCGCGGACCAACTAGCAGAAGAATTGGGTATTGCAAGTGACGCTCCCGAGCGTTTCCGAGCGGGTCTGATCCACAGCCTCTTTAGCTACTCTATCGAGACTGGAAATACCTATATCCAAGCCAAGGACCTCCTGCGCTATACCATTGACCTTCTAGAATCAGCTCGTCCAGTAGAATTGGATCCTTCCACTGTCGCCCAAGAATTAGGCCACCTCATCGAGGAAGACAAGGTCCAAAACGTGGACACCAAGATCTTTGACAACAGCCTTTTCTTTGCGGAGGAAGGGATTCGCAGTCATATTGGCCGATTGCTGGAGAAGGGTAAAAAAGCTTCGTTTGACCCTGAGAAAATCAACCAGGCGATTGAGGATGTTGAAAAAGATTTGGGGATTCGCTACGATGCGATTCAAAAAGAGGCGATTCACCAAGCTATCCAAAACAAGGTCTTTATCCTCACCGGGGGACCAGGGACAGGAAAGACTACCGTTATCAATGGGATGATCAGCGTCTATGCCCAACTCCACCAGCTGGATCTTCGGAAGAAAAAAGACCTTCCGATCCTGCTGGCTGCCCCAACGGGACGAGCAGCTAGGCGCATGAATGAGCTGACAGGACTTCCGAGCGCCACTATCCACCGCCATTTGGGGATGACTGGGGATGATGACACCAGCCACTTAGAGGACTATCTGGATGCAGACTTTATCATTGTGGATGAATTTTCCATGGTTGATACCTGGCTGGCTAATCAATTACTTAGCAACATCGCAACAGATACGAAACTCTTGATTGTGGGGGATGCCGACCAATTACCTTCCGTCAGCCCTGGTCAGGTCTTGGCTGATCTCTTGCAGATCCCAAGCATCCCTCAGACCAAACTCGAACATATTTTCCGTCAGAGTGAGGACTCGACCATTGTCTCACTAGCAGGAGACATTCGCCAAGGCAAGCTTCCTCAAGATTTCACAGAACGAAAAGCTGACCGCTCTTATTTCGAAGCCGGAAGCGAACACATCCCTAAGATGATCGAACAAATCACTTCTGCTGCCCTTCGTAGTCAAATCCCTGCTCGAGATATCCAAGTCTTGGCACCCATGTACAAGGGCCAGGCCGGCATTGACAATATCAATACGCTCATGCAAGACCTTCTCAATCCAGCTGTCAAAGATCAGGTTGTTTTTGACACGCCAGACTGCCAATACCGCGATGGAGACAAGGTCATCCATCTGGTCAATGATGCAGAAAGCAATGTCTTTAACGGAGATATTGGCTACATCACCGATCTTCTCCCAGGAAAATATACAGAATCCAAGCAAGATGAATTGACCATCCAATTTGATGGCAATGAAATCGTCTACCCGCGCAATGAATGGTACAAGATTCGCTTAGCCTTTGCAATGAGTATTCACAAATCGCAAGGAAGCGAGTTTCCGGTGGTGATTCTACCCATTACCAATCAAAGCCACCGGATGTTGCAACGTAATTTGATCTATACTGCCATCACGCGCTCTAAGAGCAAGCTGATTCTCTTAGGAGAATACAGCGCCTTTGATTACGCCACTAAAAATACTGGTACTGCGCGCAAGACCTACTTGGTGGAGCGTTTCAGGGACCTGGACGGAGGCGAGGCAACCAAGAACTCTTCTTCATCCGTTGACACCGCTTCTGCTACAGTCGAATCTGCACGAAGCAAGGAAGAAACTGTTGAAACGAAAGCAGAGACGTCTAAGCCTACTGTCTATCGACTGACTGAAGACAATCTCCACACCATCTCTCCAATGATCGGACTGACTGAAGAAGAGATTGCAGCCTTTTTTGATGTCAAACAACTTAATTGATACCCCAAAAATTAAAATAATATATTTTTTAAGGCTCATTCAAATACAACTGAAACTTTCCGCCGTGAGAAAAGTGCTAGAAACACTGTGGTTTCTAGCACTCGGGAGTTTTGAAACTTTCGGTTCAAAACTAAGTCATGGAACTTCGTAGAAGTTCGCTGACGTCCGTACTCACCTAAGGAAAGTTTCTAAGATGACTTTGTCATAAATCTTAGGCGACTAGTGAACAAACTAGTCGTTTTCTTTTTCTTCCACCAAAGGCAACTCGGTATGATCGACGAAATTGGTCATGGTGACACCCAAGAGGCGGATTCCAGTATTTGTCGATTCAATTTCTTGAAAAATATGGCGAGCGGAACGATTGATCCGCTCAGCCTCTCGTGTTGGCTCCGTCAGTGTCATTCGCTTGGTCAGGGTGGTGAAGTCTCCATAGCGCACTTTTAAGACCAAGGTCTTTCCTTGCTTGCCGTGTTTTTCCAGCGATTGGGCCACCTTACTGGACAGATTGGTAATTTCTTCTAAAATATCATCTTCAGCATAAAGGAGCTTGCGGTAGGTCCGCTCTTTTCCGATCGACTTGCGGATGCGATGACTCTTGACAGGGCTATTGTGAATCCCTCGCGCCTTACGAAAGAGATCATAGCCAAAGCGCCCAAATCGATCAATCAAGGTCATCTCCGGGATAGCTAAAAGATCCGCGCCAGTATAGACACCCATCTCATGCAGGCGCTCCACTGTCTTCTTTCCTACCCCGTGAAATTTGGCAATGTCCATCTGGCTCAGGAAATCCTCAGCATCCTCCGGCAAGACCACCGTTAGGCCACGGGGTTTTTGGTAGTCACTCGCCATCTTTGCCAAAAACTTATTATAAGAAACACCCGCTGAAGCTGTGAGATGCAGCTCTTCCCAGATCGCATGCTGAATCAAGCGAGCAATCTTGACAGCTGATTTGCTCTGGATTTTATTTTCCGTCACATCTAGATAGGCTTCATCAATACTCATGGGCTCGATCACATCTGTATAACGCTTGAAAATCTCACGAACCTGCTCGCCCACTTCTCGGTATTTCTCATAATTTCCAGAGATAAAGATCGCTTGGGGACAAAGATCCAGCGCTTCTTTGGAACTCATAGCCGAATGAATGCCATATTTCCGTGCTTCATAGTTACAGGTCGAGACCACACCTCTCCCTCCTGATTGACGAGGGTCCTGGCCAATTACGACAGGCTTCCCCTTTAAACTAGGATTGTCTCTTTCTTCGACAGCAGCAAAAAATGCATCCATATCAATATGAATAATCTTGCGACTCGTATCATTCAACAATGGAAATATCAGCATTTTTCACCCTCCTTTTTTCTATTATAAGAAGAAAATTTTAGAATTGCAAAAATCGGCCCCTCCTAAAAACATGAAAATTGATGGAAATTCGTGTTCATTTTCAAAAATGTAGTACAGTATCGCAGAAGAGTTGAAACTGTATTATAAAAGAATCTGCTATTTTTCGCAATTTCTCTTTGTGTAACCGGTTTCTGTATGGTATACTACTATTGTAAGTGCAACAGATATAGTTGCTAGAAAGACAATAGAGGAAAATAAAAATGGTTGTTAAAACAGTCGTTGAAGCACAAGATATTTTTGACAAAGCCTGGGAAGGCTTCAAAGGTGAAGATTGGAAAGAAAAAGCAAGTGTTTCTCGCTTCGTTCAAGCTAACTACACACCTTATGATGGAGATGAAAGCTTCCTAGCTGGTCCAACTGAACGTTCTCTTCACATCAAGAAGATTGTTGAAGAAACAAAAGCTCATTACGAAGAAACTCGTTTCCCATACGATAACCGTCCAACATCTATCGCTGATATCGCAGCTGGATATATCGACAAAGAAAACGAAGTCATCTTCGGTATCCAAAATGATGAATTGTTCAAATTGAACTTCATGCCTCGTGGTGGTATCCGTATGGCGGAAACTACTTTGAAAGAAAATGGATACGAACCAGATCCAGCAGTTCATGAAATCTTCACAAAATACGTTACAACTGTAAACGATGGTATCTTCCGCGCTTACACTTCTAACATCCGTCGCGCTCGTCACGCTCACACTGTAACTGGTCTTCCAGATGCTTACTCTCGTGGACGTATCATCGGTGTTTATGCACGTCTTGCTCTTTACGGTGCTGACTACTTGATGGCTGAAAAAGCAAACGACTGGAACTCTATTACTGAAATCGATGAAGAATCAATCCGTCTTCGTGAAGAAGTAAACCTTCAATACCAAGCACTTCAAGAAGTTGTTAAATTGGGTGACCTTTATGGTGTAGACGTACGTCGTCCTGCCTTCGATACAAAAGAAGCGATCCAATGGACAAACATCGCCTTCATGGCTGTCTGCCGTGTGATCAACGGTGCTGCTACTTCTCTTGGACGTGTGCCAATCGTTTTGGATATCTACGCTGAACGTGACTTGGCTCGTGGTACTTACACTGAATCAGAAATCCAAGAATTCGTTGATGATTTCGTTATGAAATTGCGTACTGTTAAATTTGCTCGTACAAAAGCTTACGACGAATTGTACTCAGGTGACCCAACCTTCATCACAACATCAATGGCTGGTATGGGTAACGACGGTCGTCACCGTGTTACTAAGATGGACTACCGTTTCTTGAACACTTTGGACAACATCGGTAACTCTCCAGAACCAAACTTGACAGTTCTTTGGACTGACAAATTGCCATACAACTTCCGTCGCTACTGTATGCACATGAGCCATAAACACTCTTCTATCCAATACGAAGGTGTAACAACAATGGCGAAAGACGGATACGGTGAAATGAGCTGTATCTCATGTTGTGTATCTCCACTTGACCCAGAAAACGAAGAACAACGCCACAACATCCAATACTTCGGTGCTCGTGTTAACGTTCTTAAAGCTCTTCTTACTGGTTTGAACGGTGGTTACGACGATGTTCATAAAGACTATAAAGTATTTGACATCGATCCAATCCGTGACGAAGTTCTTGAATTCGAATCTGTTAAAGCAAACTTCGAAAAATCTCTTGACTGGTTGACGGACACTTACGTAGATGCTTTGAACATCATCCACTACATGACTGATAAGTACAACTACGAAGCTGTTCAAATGGCCTTCTTGCCAACTCACCAACGCGCTAACATGGGATTCGGTATCTGTGGATTCGCTAACACTGTTGATACTTTGTCAGCAATCAAATATGCTACTGTTAAACCAATCCGTGACGAAGATGGCTACATCTACGATTACGAAACAATCGGTGAATACCCACGTTGGGGTGAAGATGACCCACGTTCTAACGAATTGGCAGAATGGTTGATCGAAGCTTACACTACTCGTCTTCGCAGCCACAAACTTTACAAGAACGCTGAAGCAACTGTTTCACTTCTTACCATCACTTCTAACGTTGCTTACTCTAAACAAACTGGTAACTCACCAGTCCACAAAGGGGTATACCTCAACGAAGATGGTTCTGTGAACTTGTCTAAATTGGAATTCTTCTCACCAGGTGCTAACCCATCTAACAAAGCTAAAGGTGGATGGTTGCAAAACTTGAACTCACTTGCTAGCCTTGACTTTGGTTACGCAGCTGATGGTATCTCACTCACTACTCAAGTATCACCACGTGCTCTTGGTAAAACTCGTGACGAACAAGTTGATAACTTGGTAACCATCCTTGATGGATACTTCGAAAACGGTGGACAACACTGTAACTTGAACGTTATGGACTTGAACGATGTTTACGAAAAGATCATGTCAGGTGAAGACGTTATCGTTCGTATCTCTGGATACTGTGTAAACACTAAATACCTCACTCCAGAACAAAAAACTGAATTGACACAACGTGTCTTCCACGAAGTTCTTTCAATGGATGATGCCTTGAACTAAGATTCAAATAGGTCTTAAAAACCAGTCGGAAACGGCTGGTTTTTTCATCCCCATCGCAAGAGTATTCTGAATTTTGAAAGAGTTTAAGAGCCTACTATATAGAGTTTGACAGCGCTTTCTCCAAGTGTTATAGTAGAGCTGTAAATAATATAGAAGGGGTGATCCTATGTTTTTAACATTTATTTTCGCTATTATTTGGCTCTTTATCCTGATTGCACTGATCTTTTTAGCAACCCTTCTCGTCCAGGATAGCACCGTGCAGCACCACCACCCGAGTTAACGAATGATAAGCCTAAACAATAGCTATTCTAAGCGAATTCAGAAAGGATAAGAAACAAACTAGAATTGTCAGATTTTAGTTCTGTCTCTCGTCCTTTTTTGCTATAATAGAAACAGATTATTTAGTAAGAAGGAAATTATGGAAGAGTCAAAACAGATCAACCAAGTGATCGACGTCCTGATGTTAGCTGGAACCCTCCTGATAGAGAGCGGTTCTGAGATTCACCGGGTCGAAGATACCATGATCCGGATCGCCCATTCACAGGGAATCGTCGATTGTAATGTTTTAGCGATGCCAGTCGCTATTTTCTTTTCAATTGAGAATGCCAATGTCACGCGCATGAAACGGATCTTGCGGACTAATTATAATATTGAAAAGGTCTGTGATGTCAATCAGATCTCTCGTCAACTCGTCTCTGGAGAGATCGATCTCGAGCAAGCCTACCAAGCCCTGAGCGAGTTGAAAATGAAGCGCGTTCCTTATACCAATCTCCAGTTGACCATTGCGGCAACCCTCAGTGCTCCTTTCTTCTCCATCATGTTTGGAGGAAATTTCTATGATGCGATTGGAGCAGGTATTGCGACTGTCTTTGCCTTTGCTTTTTCTCTTGTCGTTGAGAAATACGTTCGCATTCCTTTTGCCACTGCCTTTGCGGCCGCCTTTGTCTTTGGCTTTTTGGCCCATATCTGGACGCGCTATAGTGGTTTTCCTTCCAATACCGATCTCATTATCGCAGGCTGTGTCATGCCCTTCGTTCCTGGAATCGCTATGACTAATGCCGTCCGAGATCTGATGAATTACCACCTCAACTCTGGGATGAGCAAACTCTTTGAGACTCTCCTCATTACTCTTGCACTTGGTGCCGGTACAACCGTTGCCCTCGTCCTTATGAAATAAAATCATGAACCTAACTGAATTTTTAATCCAAGCGGTGGCCAGTTTGATTGCCATCATCACCTTTTTAATTGTCCTAAATGTGCAGCGCTCCATGTTGATTCCTGGAGGAACCTTAGGGATGGGCATCTGGCTACTTTACTATATCCTGAAAGGGCCTACCAATGTCATCGTTGCAACCTTTATCGCCGCCATTGTCGGCTCCTGTATCAGTCAGATTTTAAGTATCATTCTCAAGACGCCTGTCGTGGTCTTTATGTTGTCCATTCTCGCACCCTTGGTTCCTGGATATATTTCCTATCGCACCACTTCCTTCTTTGTCAGTGGTCAATATCGCCAAGCAGTGACCAGCGTGACCCTAGTTGTGATTCTGGCCTTGGTCATCTCCATCGGGATGGCTAGTGGATCTGTCGTCTTGAAACTCTACCATTCCTACCAACGCCATCAAAAAAGAAAAATGACCAATGCCAACTAGCATTGGTTGTTCAATTTTTATGAGTGTCATCGCTTGCATTTTCCACATAAAAGAATACAATAAAAGTGAAAAAACAAATCCTTTAAAGTATGCGAGGTGCTGTATGATGATAAACAAGTATATCAAGTATCTTCCTTATATAATTCTAGGAGCCCTCTCCTCCTATCTATTAGCGACTGATTATGCCCGTAATTCATTTGACTTGTTCTATCTGACCTTGAACTTTATGATTGTGAACATCGCTATACTCGTCTTCTACGAAAATGTTCTAAGAGACAAATGCAAAGAACTCTTCATACGAATCATGAGCAATCCTAAAAAGATAAGCAAGGATAAGAGTTGAAAAGCCATCTGAGGATGGCTTTTTCTTATAGATTCTCTATTTTTCTTTGAAACATTGCAAAATCGGTCCCGAGAATGATTTCCTTGCTGATCTAGCTTTTTCAAAGGAGTTTTACCCTTAAATATGGTAAAATAGTAACGAAATATACTAGTAGATATCAAATAAAAAAGAGGTTAAGAATGACAATTGGGATTGATAAGATTGGTTTTGCGACGAGCCCTTATGTCTTGCGTTTAGAAGATTTGGCCGCTGCTCGTGATACTGATCCCGAAAAACTGAGCAAGGGTCTTCTCTTAAAAGAACAAAGTGTTGCACCGATCACAGAAGACATCGTCACATTGGCTGCTACTGCAGCAGATGATATTTTAACAGACGAAGATAAAGAAGCGATCGACATGGTGATTCTTGCGACAGAATCTGGAATTGACCAGAGTAAGGCTGCTGCTGTTTTTGTCCATGGCTTACTAGACATCCAGCCTTTCGCTCGCTCTTTTGAGATGAAAGAAGCCTGTTATGCTGCGACTGCTGCCTTGGATTATGCTAAACTCCATGTTGAAAAATTTCCACAGAGTAAGGTTTTGGTCATTGCCAGTGACATTGCTAAATACGGAATTGGAACTCCTGGAGAACCAACACAGGGGGCTGGAGCGGTTGCTATGCTGATCAGCCAAAATCCTCGTATTCTATCTTTTAACGATGATAATGTTGCCCAAACACGCGATGTCATGGATTTTTGGCGTCCAAATTATGCGACAACTCCCTTCGTGAATGGGATTTATTCAACGCAACAATATCTAGATTCTCTGAAAACAACTTGGGCGGAATACCAGAAACGGACTGGCCTTACCTTGACAGACTTTGCGGCCGTCTGCTTCCATTTACCTTATCCAAAATTAGCTCTCAAGGGCTTGAAAAAAATCTTGGATAAGTCATTATCAGAAGAGAAAAAAGATCAATTACAATACAACTTTGATCAATCGATTCTATACAGCCAACGCGTGGGAAATATCTACACTGGATCTCTTTTCCTAGGCTTGCTGTCACTACTGGAAAATGACCCCCAACTCAAAGCTGGGGACCGAATCGCCCTCTTTAGCTATGGAAGTGGAGCGGTTTCTGAGATCTTTAGTGCCAACCTTGTTCCTGGTTTTGAGCAACTCTTAGATCACAAACGCATGGGAAAACTGGACCAACGTATGGTTCTTAGTGTTGCTGACTACGAACGACTCTTTTATGAGGAAGTAGATCTAGATCCTAGTGGCAATCAAGTGTTTGAGCCTGCTACGCATCAAACTTTTGCTTTGACAGAGATCAAGGAACACCAACGCACTTACCAGAAAGTAGAAAAATAATGGCACGATTACCAGGTTTTGCAAAACTTTCTCCCACAGAACGCATAGAGGCCTTACTGAAGGAAGGCCTCTTAACTTGGGATGAAGCACAGATCTTAAAAGAACAAAAGGGACTTCCCCTTTCTATTGCAGATCAATTGACGGAAAATGTCTTGTCGACTTTTGACTTGCCCTTTAGCCTTGCTCCTTATTTCCTGATCAATGGTCGTGACTATGTCCTTCCCATGGTCACAGAAGAGCCTTCCGTGGTAGCAGCTGCCAGCTTTGCGGCCAAGCTCATTCAACATTCAGGCGGTTTCACCACCCAGGTGTACCAACGCCAAATGATCGGTGAGATTACTCTGACGGATGTTGAAGACATGGAAGTTGCTAGCAAGCGTATCCTAGAAGACAAGAAAACCCTTCTTCAGCTCGCTAATGAAGCCTATCCTTCTATCGTTAAGCGTGGAGGTGGAGCGAGAGATCTTTGGGTCGAAAACAAGGGGGATTTTCTTATTGTCTACTTGGCCGTCGATCCCAAAGAAGCCATGGGAGCCAATATGCTCAACACCATGCTGGAAGCTCTGACCGATCGCATCCAGGAACTCTCTGGTGGTCAGGCCTTGATGGCAATTTTATCCAACTTGGCTACTCGCTCTTTAGTGAGTGCACGGTGTGCCATCGATTTTAAAGCACTGAGTCGAAATCCTGATGAAGCCATTGAGATTGCCCACCGGATGGAGCTAGCTAGCCAACTGGCTCAAGTGGATCCTTACCGTGCGGCTACTCATAACAAGGGAATTTTTAACGGGATTGATGCCCTAGTCCTTGCGACAGGCAATGACTGGCGGGCCATCGAAGCAGGAGCCCATGCCTATGCTGCACAAAGTGGTTCTTACAAGGGTTTGAGTCACTGGACAAGTCAGCCGGAAGAGAAAAAACTCTATGGAGAGATCACCCTACCAATGCCGGTTGCGACAAAAGGAGGCTCGATTGGCCTCAACCCAACGGTTCAAGTCAGCAACCGTTTGCTAGGAGAGCCTTCTGCTATTGAATTAGCAGGTATCATTGCGTCGCTCGGTTTGGCGCAGAATTTCGCGGCCCTCAAAGCCCTAGTCACCACAGGAATTCAAGCAGGACATATGAAACTCCAAGCACGCTCCCTAGCCCTTCTAGCAGGAGCAAAGGAAGAGGAAGTTCCCCGATTGGTCAGCCAACTCCTTGAAAACAAACCCTTTAACTTAGAGAAGGCACAAACACTCTTACAAGAATTGAGAAAATAAAAGAACTAAGACAAACTAATTCTTTAGTAAATTAGGTCAAGTGATTCTGCAAAGAAATAAAAATGAGTTCTAATTTTTTAAATGAATCGAGAATATAATGAAACTTTCCGCCGTGAAAAAAGTGCTAGAAACACTTTTGTTTCTAGCACTCGGAATTATTGAGACCTTAGGCTCAATAATTAGTCATGGAACTTCTTCGAAGTTCGCTGACGTCCGTCTTCACCTAAGGAAAGTTTCTAAGATGATTTTATCTTCACTTTGAGAACTAAGACCCACGTCTTAGTTCTTTTGTGTTTGAAAAAATTTTCTTATTGTTTTAAAAATGGCAGATCGGGCTTTTTCTTGGTATAGAGCACCACTTCGATAAAGGTCCCTACTTGGACGGCAAAGAGCAGTCCGACGAGAAGATTAATCCGATGGTCTGTTTCATAAAACGGAGAGTTCCATAAGAAGTGATTGGCTACTGTCGAGAGAACACACCAGAGCCCAAAGAGTTTTTCCTTTTGCTGGGTCACTTGAGACAACAAGAGGAAGACACCAACTGATACAACAGCTGTATAGAGGGCATGTGAAGCTAATCCACCAGATATCCGGTTAATGGCCTCAGTAACCGCGGCTAATTGGCTGGTTTTGGTTTGGCGGGCAACGTACCCTAAATCCTCAATGATTTGAAAACCAAAGCCAGAGCCCAAGCCTGCAATTAGAATCGTTTTTAGATCTTTCTTGCCAACCATCAAGACAACCCAAAAGGCAACTAGAGCTTTAAAGAATTCCTCTGAAAATGGGGCCGTCAAGGCATCAGTCCACTTGTTAAAGACAGTGGCATCCTTGATCACATGGCTATTCATAATATCAATCAAGCTATTGCCTGAAAAGCTCAACCAGCCTGCTACGAAGGCACCTCCAAACATGGCAATCCATAAGACATAAGTTGGGACAGATAACTGCTTGGCCAATCGTTTTGAAAAGAGATAGAGCGGGATAATAATTGCAGCTAAGACAGACAAGTTTAAGACCAAATCTCTGCCGGCAGACTGACTAAATTCTTGTTGAGAAAGATGACCGAGTTCAAACTCCAAGCCAATTCCTGCAAACAGTAGAAAAAGATAGATAGAGGCTCTTTGAATTTTAGTCATCTTGTTTTCCTCCCTTTTGTTTCTTTGAGCGAATCAGATAGATCACAATCGCTAGAAGGGTTGCCCCGAACAAGCCTGCTGCTAGAATGTAATCATAGTCAAAATCAACGAGATCAATCTTCTCTTCATAAGCAGCATCTTCTTCGTCATCTAGATCCTGCAGGGCACTTTTCCCGTGTTCATCTGCCACCTTTTGTTCTGCTTCTTTTCTGATTTCTTGCAAGCGTTCGAAGGTCTTCTCAGCTCTTGCTAAGCTTTCCTCTGTTGCCTTCTTACTAGCTTCTTCAGGCTGAGAAGCAAGAGCGATTTGTTCCTGATCACTCAGATCTTGTTCGACCATCCACTGAGACTCCAATCGTTCCATTTCAGTACGAATCGCCCCATCTTCGAATAAATCTGGATACTTGGCCACAAGGTCATTGATTCTTGAAATGGTCCAATACCAAGAGCGATCATTGTAATGATCCCCTAATTCTTGGTAGGCTTGATAGGTGTTGAGAATATTGCCATAGTACGGTAGGTATGGAGCATTTCGTGGACTGCCCATCGACAGCCACATGGTACCTCCACCTGCACTCGCTGGGACCTCATCTTTCAGTTGGAAAATATGGGCCTCCATGACATTTGGATTGGAAATGGGGTATTTATAAACCGCATCAAACTCTCCTTTTTTCGGAATGCCTTTTCCATCCAGCTCCATTTGATCCTGTGGTTTATATTTGGTTCCTTCCAAACGATTGCGTTGGAGATTCATGGCATCGCGAAGGGTTAATTTTCGATCGGTTGTATGAAGAAGGTCAAAGGACGCATCGTCATATTTAACAGGAGAGCTTGGGTCTAGCGATTTGATTCCCGACCAAACCCGAGAGCGGTCTGCTTCTTGCAAAGGCGGATTATAGGATTGAGAAACGTGGAATTTTCCGTCCACTTCCTTATAGCTATTGGCTTCTTTGGCGACTTTTTCAAGATCTTTTGAGGCAATCGTGCGTTCGGTATCTGACAGATCTACATGCCCTAAGAAAAAGGTATTTGGAAAGACCGCAAACCGATCCTCTGGGAAGAGAATCGCCGCATATTGATGGCCAGATAGGATTTCCATATACCAGACGCCTTCTTTATCGGCAATGGTCACAATATTTCCTTCTGCAGCGCCTTTTTCTTCGACGATTTTAGCAATGAGTTCAACCCCTTCTCTTGCGGTTTTCACACTTGGGAGAACGATACTGGTCAAACCCGATTCTGCGAGGCCATCCTTGACATAGGGATCCACCTTTTGGATCTTGTCATTTGCTGAAGCAGATACAGTGGCAGAAATGGAAACTCCATATTCATTGAATCCTGCTTCGTCAAAAATCCCTTGATCAGGGGTGACATCCGGGACCGCTGTATACTTATAGCTAATCTCTGGCAAGGGATATTGAAAACCGTTGGCAGCATCTTCAAAAATGGCTCCTTTTTTATTGTAGACACGCTCTCTGACCACAAAATTTTTATTATGGTTGGGTTCTAAATCTTCGGTACGCCCTACCAAGGTCGAACCGTCGGCAGTCAGTTTCTTCCCGATGATGAACCCTGTACAAGCCTCAACAGGTTGAGCAATCAACAAAAGCGGAAGCAAAGCTGCTACAGCTGATCGAAAATAGTGCTTCTTCATCCTAAACTCCTTTTTAAAAATGTTTTTCCTTATTTAGTATACTCTTTTACAAGCCTGTTTTGCAAGCGATTCCAGCAACCGTAAACGATTCGTAAACTATCAGAATTTTTGAGGGAAACACTTTTTCAAAAAAGAAGAGGCTGGGACAAAAGTCCTAGCCTCTCAATTATTTTTGGATTGTCGAGCAAGACGCAGTGGTTGAGTGGGCTCTACTACGCTGATTTCATCAGCTTTTACAGCCCTACTCAACTGTGCGGAGGTGGGACGACGAAATCGAATTCTAACGAATTACCGATTTCTGTCCCACTCTCTTTCATTTTCTCCGCTGATTCGCTTGCCATAATTTTCCATAGAGGAGATAGTCGACTTCACGGAGCTCTTTCAGGTTCTGACAACCGAGCGCACAAAGGAGCAATCTGAGATCTTCTTTCCAGCCTTGGACAAGTACGATTGCTTCTTCAACGCTCTTAGTCTCTACCATCTCAAGAAAAACGCGGGATAGTCCTACGCCACGCGCTCCAAGGACCAAGGCCTTGACCATATCAAGGGGATGACGGATGCCCCCACTTGCGAGGATCTCAACCTGATCTATCTGATCCTGTAACTGTAAGAGACACTGCGCAGTTGATTGTCCCCAATCATCCAGATAAGCGCGATTGCCACCACGACGATTCTCAATATAGGCAAAACTAGTGCCACCGCGTCCAGAAATATCAACGGTTGTGATTCCAGCATCTAGCGCCGCCTGGACTGTTTTAGGATCCATGCCAAAACCGACTTCCTTCAGGACTACAGGTACAGGAAAGCCCTGCCCATAGCTCTTGAGATGGTCTTTCCAAGTGTGGAAAATACGCTCCCCTTCGGGCATGAGCAACTCTTGCATCAGATTCACATGAACTTGAAGAAAGAGGGGTTGTAGCTCTTCCACTGTTCGCAAGCCCAAATCTGGCTCTTTATCGATGCCAATGTTGGTCGCTAAAAGTAGATGAGGATGGTCTTTTTTGACCGCATACGATTGATCGCTCGAATCCTTCAGCCCTGCGCTGTAAGAACCAGTCACAAAGAGAATCCCACAGGCTTCAGCTACTGCTGCCAGCTTTTGATTGATCTCTTTGGCCCGTTTACTCCCACCTGTCATGGCATTGATGTAAAAAGGAAACTCCCAATCACGCCCTGCGAAATGGGTTGTCAAATCAATCTCCGCTAGATCCACAAGGGGGAGGGATCGGTGAATCAGCTCGATCTCATCAAAGCTATTATAGGAGGAGCTTTGCTCCAAGGCATAGCGAATATGCTGGTCTTTTCGATTTTCGCTCACGAATCTCCCATCCTTTCTTGGTAAATGACTTCAATATTCTTTTCCTTCCAGCGGTCTATCAAGGTCTGAGTCTCAACTGGGTCAAAACTAAGGGCGATTCCACAGTCGCCTCCTCCAGCACCACTAGATTTGGCACAGGCAGAAAGACCCTCTGTCGCTTCTTGCAGAACTTTCAGAGCTGGGGTATAGATCAAAGGGTTCAAAGACTTTAGGTTCTTATCGGCACGTTTGATACTGGTCTCAATTTCTTTTTGGTTCCCTTCACGGAGGCCTTTTTCAAGATTCTTCACTGCGCTCTGGCTCTCCTGAAGAAATTCTTCCTTGATCGCTCCCTTGACCTGACGGATCAAATCACTTGAAATCGCTGGTTCCTTGGTCCAACCAACCAGAAAATCATAAGCGATGGCTGGCTGGATCGAGCAGATCTGGTAGTCCCAATCCAGGTCTAAAACTTGTGACAGGGGCTGAGAAGTCAAGACTTCATGCAACCAAGCCCGATCAAAGGATTGGTAATAAATCAAGTCCTCGTAGGCAATACAAGCCAAATCGCCCATGGAACCATTGTCCCCTCTTTGCACCAAGACCACTGCTGCTAGTCGAAAGAGCAGGTCCGGATGTAGGTCTAGTTCATACAGAGCGGCCACGGCCTTGATCACGAGCAAGACCACACTTCCGCTGGAACCAATCCCATACTTTTTCCTCTCTTCGCCCAACGTCCCTCTTAGGTGAAGATCAAACGGTTTAGGGGCTATCCCCTGATCTTTCAGCCACTTTTCCATGAGCTGAATGGTCTCTTGAATCAAGGCGTAGTCCTTATTTGGGGTCAAATCCACCTGGTAACCAAAGAGATCTGAGACTAGCTGATAGCTTCTAGATTCTTGGATAGTAGCTGACAGATAAATGGGAATAAACTGAATCACGGCTCCATAGCCAGGCGTTAGCACTGCGTATTCTCCAGCTAGATAGAGCTTGCCTCCAGTCTGTACCTGATACTTAGTCTTCATCTTGAGGGTCCTTTGTCTTAGATACGATGGTCCGATAGCGGGCATCAAATAAAGGTACCAGCTGATCCAAGTCTTCTTCTAAACAGAGAACCTTAACATTCGGCCCTGCATCCATAGTAAAGTAACAAGCATGGCCTGCAGCGCGAAGCTCACGGACAAAGTCCATAGCTTTATGGCTTTCTTCTGTCAAGTAGCTAAAAGCTGGAGTGGCTGTTCTAGTCGTCGCATGCATAGCAAGGGCATTGCGCTCTGTCAGATGACCGACCCGTTCAAAATCATTGGCAACTAGATAGCCCAGCATGTCCTTATAATCTTGTCGAGACTCTTCGATCCATTCTTTGAAATTAGTCGAAGTCTCCATGCAGCGTTTCATCCCTTCGCGGCTGGAAACAGGCTTTTGCTTGTCATTGAGGACCAGCATGATCATCGCGAGTTTTAGGTCTGTTTGGACCTTATAAATTTCTCCACTTTCTTTGTCCCAGGCTGCTAAAGGGCCAAAGAAAGACCGCGAAGAAGAGCCCGAAGCAAACTTGGCTTTTTGAGCTAATTCCTCCTGGGTCAAGCCCAAATCATAGTACCGATTACAAGCCTTGACGAGAGCAGAGAGCCCGCTCGAGCTAGAGGACAAGCCTGCGGCGGTTGGCATGTTGTTGCTGGTATCCACCCGAACAAATCCTGCTTCATCTGCTGGCTTCAAGCCATCAATCACAGCTCCAATTTTGGCTTGCTCAGCTGGATTTTGGAATTCCCCATCGATGTAAAATTCATGCGCAGTCGCATCTGCTGGCAAGGGAGAGAGACTGGTCTCTGTATACATATTCTCTAAGGTCAACGAAATCGAACTGGTCGAAGGGACCATCTGTTTGGCATCTTCTTTTCCCCAGTATTTGATAATCGCGATATTGGCATAGGACTTAGCCTTTACAGGTTTTCGATCCATGTATGGTGCGCTCCTTCTTTTTCTAATGCATGGGCAATGGTTTCTGCTTCACGAGAATCCTTGACGAGGGCAATCACACAGCCTCCAAGACCGCCCCCACTCATTTTAGCCCCTAAGGCCCCATTTTCAAGGGCAACGGCGACCAGGTGATCTGCTTCTTTACAGCTGACACCAACGGCTCTCAAGTGGTCATGACAAGCTGTAAGAGCCTGCCCAAGGCCAATGAGATCTTTTTCTTTCAGAGCCGCTTCTACCTGCTGGGTCAACTGACCAATCTCATGGAAATGGGACAAAACTTCCTGCCCTTTAGCTTCAACCTTTTGAATCGCCTCACGGGTATTGCCGTGAATCCCCGTATCCGCAATCACCAAACTCGCTTTTATACCCAGCTCCAGCGGGTAAAAGCCGACATTCCGGATGAATTTAATGGCTTGATCGCTCAGACAAGTCTTGGCATCCAGACCGCTTGGATTCATATGGGCAATGGTTTCTGCTCGATTGACCAGGATTTCTAAGGTCTCATCGTCCAGCTCCTCTTGATAATAGTCAAAAACTGCACGAATAGCTGCGATACTGACCGCCGCAGAGGACCCCATCCCCCGTTTTTCCGGTACCATAGACTGAATCCGACAGCGAATCCGGGCCTCACGAATCCCGAGGTGCTCAAGAGACGCAAAAACCGCCATGGACAATGTGTCATCTTCAAACAAAATCCATGGACTGTCTGCCGGGATGATCTGGCAGATCACTTCGATATGATGGAGTGGCAGGGCAATAGCCGGATAACCATAAACCACCGCATGCTCTCCAATTAAGATAATTTTACTATGCGCCTTTCCGACGCCTATCTCTTTATGCATATTCATCTCGCTCTACTAAGGTCATTACTATTTTAATATAAATCAGCCAAAAAAGCGATGCTTTTGAAGGAAATCCAACCTAAGACGGAGTCCAAAAATGAATCACCCAGAAGAGCTCCTTCTTATGGACAGACAAGAAAAGGCCGGGATCCGTCATCCCAGCCATCCATTTCTATTTTTCACATTCTTGTTTGATCAAGTCCATCAAAGAGTTGCGGTCTAAGATCCATTGGGCCCGTTCGTCCTTCTCATAGGTCCGGTTAGACAAAAAGATCACAGCTTCCTGCCTCTTTCGATTGTACATGATGAAGGTTCCAGTATAGCCCGTATGATCCAACCAGTCACCCTCTAGATTCCATCCGAGAGCGCGGGTCTTGCCCTCTTCACGCGCAAAATTCTGAGACAAGTCACGCGCAAAATCATCCTTCAGATAATGCTCTAAGAAGCGCTCTAGATCAGCAACAGTTGAAAAAAGTCCAGCACTTCCCGCATGACAGCCCAATACTCTCGCTTTGGGATCATGAACACTTCCAGAAGCAAGGCCACGGACCGTTGGCACCGCCTTTTCGACCGGTCCAAACCGTGTCTCTGTCATCTTCCAAGGTGTAAAGATCAGCTCTTCAAATAAACGATCCAAGGGCTGGTGAAACCTGTCTTCTAACCAAAAGCCCAGCAGAAGAAAATTGACGTCGGTGTAATGAAAACTCTTGTCTTCTTTCAACTGCAAATTTTCAAGAGCTGTTTTCAACTGTCTCGCATCCAATTGATCCCGGTTGGGGATAAAAGGATCCAGCCCAGAAGTATGGGTCAAGAGTTCCCGGATGGTCGTCTTCTCATGAGCAAAACGCGGGTAAAACTCTTTAAAGGGACGATCGAGCGGAAGCTCCCCTTTCGCATACAAAAAAGCACAGATGGTAGCGACTCCGACGACCTTGCTGACACTGGCCAAATCATAGACCAGATCAGCCTCTACTGGCTCACCTTTTTCAGGGTCCGCAAGTCCTAGATAGTGCTCACTCCACTGACCATTGCGGTAAAGCGCAAGAGAGGCACCTGGATAGATGCCTTCTTGGATTTGTTCGGTAATTTTTTCGATGATTGCCTTCACGCTCATCACTCCATTCTTATTCTTCATAAGAAATATGGACCTGATCTTGATTGGCTTCAAACCAGAGTTCGATCTGGCTTAGATCCTTGGCAATCAAGAAAGTTCCCTTACGGTGCACAAAATCGACAGCTTCTCCCAAGCGTTCTTTCAAGTCTTCCACATCAAAAGATGCCAATTCGACCTTGATCATGCTCAAATCCCAAGTCACCTTGTTCTCCACTTGGAGATCTTCTCCCTGGGCTTCCTGCAAATGGATAAAGCGGGCAAGATCTGGCAAGCGTCTGTAAAGCTCCTGAGATTGGGCCAGATCGGCCACATTGACTTCAAGAAAGTCCACATCAAAGCTGGTCAAACCCTTGAAATCTTCTGGAAGCTCAACAAGAGGCGCTTTCTCCAAAGGCTCTAGACTTTCAAGATTTTCTTCAGCATGCACGAAAACGGTATCTCCTTGAGGAGACACAACTTCAAAGGCGCGACCAATAGCTCCTTGGTAAAGGGCGCTTGTTTCTGGCTGGCGGGCTAATAAATAATCAATTTCTTGAGCTTGCGCCACTTTCACCACAATTCGACCCAATTTCTTTGGACCTTCGACCTTACGCGAACGCATACTCGGTGACTCTTCTAAGACAA
The DNA here is from genome assembly GCF_000507765.1 of Streptococcus parasanguinis CC87K. Classification (GTDB taxonomy): domain Bacteria; phylum Bacillota; class Bacilli; order Lactobacillales; family Streptococcaceae; genus Streptococcus; species Streptococcus parasanguinis_J. Next base: position 1,297,620 of record NZ_KI669401.1, read on the forward strand.
TTTTCTCTACTTTTGAGGCATCTCCTAAAGATAGGAGAGCTCCTTCTTCCACTAATACTTTCATTCCCAATGTCTCTTCATAAAAGCGTTGATTGACATTTCGGTTATTCACTTTCAAGACTGGGATCACTCTTACGATCTGATTTGCTGTCATACTTTCCTCCAAGCACTTTTTATTGTAAAAGATTTTCTGGCTTTTTACAAGAAATCTTGTGCAAAAAAGACAGATTTTTCAAAAATAAAAATCTGTCTTTCTTTTTTTAGTATACTGTTCGTGTATGGACCCGCCCGTTTGGAGCTTCAAATTCGTATTCTAAGTAATCCTGATAGGTCCCTGGTGCAATCACTCCACGCACATCTAATACAGCCGTTCCTGCCTGTCCCACAATGGAATCTGCTAACAGGCAGCAATTAGTAGACAGAACAAAGTAAGATTTAAAACGCGAAGAAGTAAATTTATATAGCTCAGCCCCTAAATCATATTTCAATTTGTAAGCGTAGGTCGGCTGACCGTCTTCCAGTAACCTCCTAGGTGGATCCCAAGGTTCTAACAACTGATCAATTTCAGCTAGACGCTTCTCTACTGCCTGATTCTCTTCTTCGGTAAGGGATAGGCTGTAGCCAAACAGCGTCTTTTGACTCTCTTTTTTACATAGTTCGATGTATGGTTCCTTATCCACTTTAAACAGTACGCCATCCCCAATCGTCCCAAATAGACGCTCTGAAAAGGGATCGTAACTTCCGTAAGAAATGACCTTCCCCTGATAACAAATATCTACATGCCCAATCGCTCCAAATAAGTTGCTGTCAGAAGTATGAACCAAAATTTCTAATTCCCTTGCCTCTTCTTCTTTTTTCACCAATCGATAAGGGCCTGTGTGTCCCGCCGAGCTCCCTTTTTGAAGAAACTGGTTAAACCGTTTTAACTCCTTAGCAGGGATAAAGGCTGCAAAGATAACCGGTAGGCTAATACGAAAGCGACGTTTTAACTCTTGGCCTTGTTGGTCTTTGTCAAATAAAATACCATCTCGAATATTAGAAATCCCCAACAAGACCAGATAAGCCCCCAAGAGGATAAATTGGAAGTGCCCATCTGAACCAGGTTCCAAGACAGTTGCTAGACCAAGCCCACCGTTTAAAAGCGCATCCCATAAATAGAGCCAGCCTCCTTTTACCCGATTGGCCTTATAAAGCCAAAATGTGATCCCATAGACAATGGCACTCCCCAACTGATATGCCCCTAAACAAATCACAACTAAGTTTACGGGCAGACTACTCAGTCGATTCAACCAGATCAACGCAAGTGAAAGAAAAATAAACCAAATAGAGTGGCTATAGGAAATAGACTTGCTACGTAACAAAAAGCGAAGAAGAAAGCTTCCTAGTCCATCAACTAAAAAGTAAATGGCTAATAGATCCAAGGAAAATTTGGTGAAACCAACGCCGTTTCGAAAAATGAGAATCCCAAAAATGACGGCAAGAACCCCAAACAATAAGGTCCGTCTTCTTGCAACTTGTTCAAAAGATATTTTTTTCAATATTCCTTCTCCTTATAGACGAAAGGTCTTTAGACAAATACTATTTTATCAAGTATAATATAAGAAGTAAAGAAAAAAGAAACTGATAAAAGGAGCAGTCTATGAAATACAATCAATATAGCTATCTATCTGTTGACCAAAAAGACATTCTTAAGGAACTAAAAGAAATTGGGTTTGACCTTCCCACCCACCTCCCAGAAAAAGAACTGTTTGAATGGTTTGTCCGCAAGGTTTACTTCACCTATAAAGATACAGATTATCCCCTCTCTAACCTAGTGGTGGATTCTAAAACAGACTTTTTAACGTATATCCAATCTGACTGCGAATGGTCTCCGAACATTTTTTACACAGTAGCCCTCCAATTACTCGGTTTCCGCTATTTTATTGATTTTGAAGATACGGATAGCTTCTTGAAAGAAGTCCAATTTCCGATTGAGTATGGAAACTTGGTAGAAAACCTCTATCACCTTCTCAATACTCGAACAGTAAAAGGAAATTTACTCATCGATCAGTTGGTCAGCGATGGCTTGATTCCTGAAGATAACCAGTATCACTATTTTAACGGCAAGAGCCTCGCAACCTTTACGAGCCATGATGCCATCCGCGAGGTCGTCTATGTGGAAAGTCGGGTCGATACCGACAAAGATGGTCTGCCAGACTTGGTCAAGGTCAGCATTATCCGTCCTCGCTATGAAGGCAAGATTCCAGCTGTTATGACCGCAAGTCCTTATCACCAAGGGACCAACGATAAGGCCAGCGACAAGGCCCTCTACAATATGAATGTCGACCTCGAGGTCAAAGAACCTCATACCATTCAAGTAGAAGTACCTCAATTAGAATTGGTGGATCCTGTCGGTTCAGCTGAGCTAGTCGATGAAGCTGAAGAAACTCTCACCCATATCAATTCCAGCTATACCCTCAACGACTACCTCCTTCCACGCGGCTACGCTAATCTCTACGTATCTGGAGTGGGGACAAAAGATTCGCAAGGCTTGATGACCAATGGAAATTACCAACAAATCGAAGCCTACAAGAACGTTATCGACTGGCTCAATGGCCGTTGCCGGGCCTTTACAGATCACACACGCAAACGCCAAGTCAAAGCTGATTGGTCTAATGGAAAGGTCGCAACCACCGGGATCTCTTACCTTGGAACCATGTCTAACGGCCTTGCGACCACAGGTGTGGACGGTCTTGAAGTCATCATTGCAGAGGCTGGGATCTCTTCTTGGTACAACTACTACCGCGAAAACGGCCTCGTGACAAGTCCTGGTGGCTATCCAGGTGAAGATTTCGATTCCCTTGCCGAATTGACCTACTCGCGCAACCTTCTAGGTGGAGACTATTTGCACCATAATGCAGCCCACCAAGCCGATCTAGACATCGTGAAAAAAGAGCTGGACCGCGCTTCTGGAGACTACAATCAATTCTGGCACGACCGCAATTATCTCTTACATGCTGATCAGGTGAAGGCTGAGGTGGTCTTCACTCATGGTTCGCAAGACTGGAACGTGAAACCTCTTCACGTCTTTAATATGTTCCAGGCTCTTCCAACAAGCATCAAGAAACACCTCTTCTATCACAATGGTGCCCATGTCTATCTCAACAACTGGCAATCCATTGACTTCCGCGAAAGCATGAACGCCCTCCTCTCTAAAAAATTGCTGGGCTACGATTCAAGCTATGAATTGCCTACTGTCATCTGGCAGGACAATACAGGAGAACAAAGTTGGACTTCCTTGGATGATTTTGGCAACCAAACAAATCAGCGGACCTTCTCCCTGGGAGACGACGAAAAAGTCATCCAAAACCGCTACGAGACAAAAGATTACGAGCGCTATGGCAAGGCTTATCCGACCTTCTTAACGGACCTCTACCAGGATAAGGCGCAACAGGTGACGATCGACCTTCCAATCGAAGAAGACCTACACCTCAATGGGAAAGCTCGCCTTCACCTGCGACTTTACTCCAGCACCAATAAAGGCCTGCTTTCAGCCCAACTCTTAGAGCTTGGAAGCAAGAAATACCTCCAACCCTATCCTGCTGTCTTGTCGGTCCGTACGCTGGATAACGGTCGCTACCATATGCTAGACAATTTGACTGAGTTGCCTTTCAAAGAAGCTGGCCAACGAGTCATTTCTAAAGGTTATCTCAACCTCCAAAATCGTCATGACCTCTTAGAGGTTGAGGCTGTGACGCCAGGCGAGTGGATGGAATTTGACTTTGATCTTCAACCAACCATCTACAAGCTCGAAAAAGGAGCGACCCTTCGCCTGGTCCTTTACACAACGGACTTTGAAATCACTGTGCGCGATCAAACCGATTACCAACTCACCATTGACTTAGCACAATCAAGCCTCCATCTTCCTGAAATGACAGAGGCCCACTAATCGTGGTATCAAGGCGTAGCCTTTCTTTCCTTCATTTGACAGCTTAGCCTACTTATGTTACTATCTAATAGAGTATTTCATAGAAAAAGATATTAGAGGAAGTTATGGCGATTGAAAAAACTGTCAGCGAAATTGCTGAAATTTTAGGAGTCAGCCGCCAGGCGGTCAATAACCGTGTCAAGGCGCTGGCTCCAGAAGATACCCAAAAAAACGAAAAAGGGGTTACCGTTGTAACCCGTAGTGGCTTGATCAAGCTCGAAGAAATCTACAAAAAAACTATTTTTGAAGATGAGCCAGTCAGCGATGATGTGAAGCAACGCGAATTGATGGAAATTTTGGTGGATGAAAAAAATGCTGAAATCGTCCGTCTCTACGAGCAACTCAAAGCCAAAGACGAGCAACTCGCTAAGAAAGATGAACAGTTGCGCGTGAAAGACGTTCAAATTGCTGAAAAAGACAAGCAATTGGACCAACAACAACAATTGACTTTACAAGCAATGAACGATCGCGATACCTTGAAACTTGAACTCGAACAAGCCAACGAAAAAGTTCAAGAGCAAGAAAGCAAAGGTTTCTGGGCACGCGTTTTCCGTCGATAATCCGGGGCTGGATCCTACCAGTCCCTTTTCTTTTCTACCACAGGAGATTTCCCATGAAAGCATTAGAAGATTATATCGCCTTCGATCTCGAATTTAACCAATACGAAGGGGCCTATCAGATTATCCAGGTGTCTGCCGTGCGTTTTACGGACGGTAAAGAAGTCGATCACTACGACTCCTACGTCTACACCGATAAGCCCCTAAAAAGCTTTATTAACGGCCTGACTGGCATTACCCAGGACAAGATCCAAAATGCCCCACAACTCGAACAGGTCCTCAGCGAATTCAAGGCCTTCGTTGGAGATCGACCCTTGATCGGATACAATGCCCTGAAGAGCGACCTTCCCATCCTGCTTGAAAATGGCTTAGATTTAGAAGACCAGTACGCCGTTGATGTCTTTGACCAAGCTTTCGAGCGTCGTCCATCTGACCTCCACGGCATTAAAAATCTCCAACTCCACACCGTTGCAGAATTTTTGGGAGTCGCAGGAAAATCACACGATAGCTTAGAGGACGCCCGCATGACAGCTCTTGTCTACGAACAATTCCTCGAATTTGATCAAGGCCGCACCCTCCTTGACGAGCAAGAGAACTTCTCCACCAACCCCTTCGGAGGCTTGGACTTATCCGGATTTTTTGATGAATAAAAAGAGAGAGTGGGACAGAAATCGGTAATTCGTTAGAATTCGATTTCGTCGTCCCACCTCCGCACAGTTGAGTAGGGCTGTAAAAGCTGAAGAAATCAGCGTAGTAGAGCCCACTCAACCACTGCGTCTTGCTCAACAATCCAAAAACAATTAAGAGGCTAGGACTTTTGTCCCAGCCTCTTTTGAGTTAATGAAAACTTCCTTTGCTTAAAATGGTAATTTCCCTGCGAAAGCACCGAGTTTTTTCTTGGTTGCAGCATCAATTTCTTCAATGGCAGCATTGATGGCTTGAACCGTCATATCAGAAAGAGTTTCTGTATCTTCAGGATCGACCACTGCAACATTGAAATCAATGGAGACGACCTTCTTATCACCTGTAAGAGTCGCGACAACCAAATCTTGAGCAGATTTTCCGACAAATTGAGTTGCAGCTAGCTCCGCTTGGCTTTGCTCCATTTGCTTTTGCAATTTTTGAGCTTGCTTCATCATATTTTGCATATTCATCATAGCAATAACATTCCTTCCAAATTGTGAAATTTACAGTTCATTATACCATTTTTTAGACGCTTGGAAAAGCCTAGGTGAGGGAACTCTGACATCATGCCTGCTGTTTCAGGCAATTTCATGAAGAGAGAAAAGAGTTTTGAAATCTGTGGGCCTCATCTTCCCTTAAAAGCCAGAATGTTCTTTCAAATACTCCTCTTCTTCCTTGGTCGAAGGCCGTCCTAAGATGGCATTCCGATGTGGATAACGCCCAAATTGTTGAAGAATGTCCATGTGCATCTTCTCATACTTCAAACGCTTTTCTAAGCCCGGTTGATCAAATAGGCGCAGAGCTTCTTCATGAATGGTTAACGATTCCGAATGCATAAAAGGCATGTAGAAAAATCCTCTTTGTACAACTGGTAGATCCAAGGCTTGCTCTAAGCCTTCTTGGGCCAAGACCAAGGCCAGGGAATCTGTCGCAAAAGCTTGGGCAGTCCCTCGAAAAATATTGCGAGGAATTTGGTCCAAGAGCAAAATCTCTGCTAAACGCCCTTCTGCCGTAGCCCGCCAGTGAAACAATTCCCCACGACTGGCCTTCCAATAAAGTTCCTCAAAGCGCTCCCGCATTTCTTGATCCAGTGCTTCTGATTTTTTGAACCAATCCTCTGGCTTCAACTCTTCGAACCAGAACCTTATCACTTCCTTCATTGCTTAACCTGCCATAATTTTTTCTTTTGTTTTTTCATCCAATGCATCATTCATCCGGCCGTACTTATATCCAGCCAAATCCAAGGCTACATAGGTAAATCCGATTTTTTTCATGTAGTCATTGATCTTGTCATGCAGTTGGATGGCTTTAAGCAGATGGTCTTCTTCCACTTCGATGCGCGCCAAGTCTCCATGCACACGCACACGGACTTGCTCAAAGCCAAGTCCTACAAGGAACTCTTCCCCTTCAAAAACCCGTTGTACATTTTCTGAAGTGATTTTCACTCCGTATGGGAAGCGTGAGGCAACGCTACAAGATGGCACCTTATTCCAATTGGAGACCCCTCTTTCCTTGGCCAATTGACGAATTTCTGTCTTATAGAGGCCGGCTTCTTGCAAGACACTGCGGACACCCGCTTCGTCCCGAGCCTTGATACCAGGTCGAAAATCGTCGATATCATCCATAATATTGCCGTCTACCAATTGCTTAAAGCCCAGTTCTGTAACTGAATCCTTAATAGTTTGGTACATCAATTGTTTGGTGTAATACCAAATATTGGGCGTATTGGCAGCAATCCGTGGATCACTCAATTCTCTCATTTCCAGTCCAAGCACAGGTGCTCCTAGCTGATCGGCCAAGTCGAGCGCTAGATCGAATTCTTCATTTGAAAACATCTCAGAGTTCACGACGGCCGCAATAACATTGTCAGGTCCCAAGGTATCCAAGGCCACCTTCAAGAGATAAGAGCTGTCAATCCCACCTGAATAGGTAACGGCTACCTTTCCGATTTTTCGTAAAATATCTTGTAATTTTTCTTCTTTTTCTTTTCTGATTTGTGCTTCTGTTGCCATGTTAGAATGTTTCCCTTCCAATAAATTCTTCGATTCGTTCGATGTCCAAAATAACGATCTTTTGCTGTCGAATGTCTAAAACTCCCTCCCGCTTTAATTCGTTCAGTATGCGGTTGACACTGTTTCGGGTTGAGATCCCACAAAAACCAGCAATATCTTCATTGGTAATATTAAAATCAATCAAGATACCATCGTCCTGCTCTACCCCAAACAAACTGCACAGCTTTTGTAGGTGAAAACAAACTGCGCCTTTTTTCCCATTCATCATCATGTACTGCTGGGATTCCATACTCTCAGACAGTTTATTGCGATAATAATCCCGTACGTAATCTTGCAGTTCCTTTTTCTCTTTGACAAAGGTCCAGAACTTGACCCGAGGAATCCGGTAAAAACTAGCCTCAGCTGTCTCGACGCGCACGTTAAAAGGCGAGTCCGTATAATTGGATACCTCATCCCGTAACAAGGATACAATATCGGTCGCTTTTAAATAGGAAAAGTTAAATTCTCGACCATCACGCATGATGACACTGGTCTTGACAACCCCTTCTTTTAAAATATAGATATAGTCCTCTTTAATCCCGCGATAAGAGAGGTAGCTGTGGTATTTTTTCTTGATAATGGGCGTTCGCCTCTCTTCCAAAAATTTCACTAAAAATTCTGAATTCACGACGGTTTTTCCTCCCCATCTGCTCTTTCTTGAAATCACACTAATGATACACCTGTTCTTAAACAATATAGTTAACATTTGTTGACATCAATTGGTGCACACCTCTTTTTAAAAAGAATTATACTATAAGTATCAGTATTAATAAAGGAGATCGCAAATAATGGTAGAAATTAAATTACCGTACGACAAAAAATCGATTGTTGCAAAGATTCCAGATGAAAACTTTGCAGGATTGTTAGAGTCTAAGGCGGAAAACTTCCATAACCCACTGTCTGAAGAAGAAACTGTTGAACGTTCAATGTACAACCCTATCGGCAGCCCTACTTTGGAAGAACTTGCTAAAGGCAAAAAAGACATCGTGTTGATCAGTTCTGACCACACTCGTCCCGTTCCTTCTCACATCATCACTCCAATCATTTTGCGTCGTATTCGCTCAGTTAACCCTGATGCACGCGTGCGTATCTTGGTTGCTACTGGTTTCCACCGTCCTTCAACTCGTGAAGAATTGATCAACAAATACGGCCAAGAAATCGTTGACAATGAAGAAATCGTTATGCACATTTCAACAAACGACGATGACATGGTTAAAATCGGTCAACTTCCTTCAGGTGGGGATTGTATCATCAACAAGATTGCTGCTGAAGCTGACTTGTTGATAGCAGAAGGATTCATCGAATCTCACTTCTTTGCTGGATTCTCAGGTGGACGTAAATCAGTCCTTCCAGGTATTGCTTCATACAAGACTATCATGGCGAACCACTCAGGTGACTTCATCAATTCTGATAAGGCACGTACTGGTAACCTTGACCACAACCCAATCCACGAAGATATGCTTTACGCTGCTCGTACTGCAAACTTGGCCTTCATCGTCAACGTTGTATTGGACGGCGAAAAACACATCATCGGATCTTTCGCTGGGGACATGGTTGAAGCCCACAAAGTTGGTTGTGAATTCGTTGCAGACTTGGCACATGTGTCTAAGATCGAAAGCGACATCACAATTTCAACAAACGGTGGTTTCCCACTTGACCAAAACATCTACCAAGCTGTTAAAGGGATGACTGCAGCCGAAGCTTCTAACAAAGAAGGCGGAACAATCATCATGGTGGCTGGATGTGCAGATGGTCACGGTGGAGAAGGTTTCTATCGCAACCTTGCTGACGTAGAAGATCCAAAAGAATTCTTGGAACAAGCCATCAATACACCTCGTTTAGAGACTGTCCCAGACCAATGGACTTCTCAAATCTTGGCACGTATTTTGGTACACCACCATGTTATCTTTGTATCTGACCTTGTAGATCCTGAATTGATCACAGGTATGCATATGGAACTTGCAACTTCATTTGACGAAGCGCTTGAAAAAGCCTTTGCTCGTGAAGGAAAAGATGCTAAAGTAGCAGTTATCCGCGACGGACTTTCTGTCGTTGTTGAATAGAATCTACCATGGATTTTCAACCCAATCTAGAACAAACACTCCGTTCTTTGCAAGCAGGTCATCTCTCCGTTGAGGATGCGCTGGAGCAAATCAACGGGGTTAAAGAACTAGGGTATGCAGCAATTGATACTGACCGGCAACGTCGCAACGGCTTCCCTGAAGTCGTATACGGCGAAGGAAAGACAGTTGAGCAAATTGAAGGAATCCTGCAATTTCTTTCACAAAAAGAATTGCCGATCCTCACAACAAGAGTCTCTCTCCAAAAGGGAGAGGCTCTTTCTCAGCGCTTTCCGACTGGCCACTATTATCCAGAAGCCCGCTGCTTCGTTCTCAACTCTAAAAAGGAAGAAGCCGATCCTGAACACTACATTGCGGTCGTCACAGCAGGGACAAGTGATGTTCCTGTTGCAGAAGAAGCTGCAGTCACTGCAGAAACCTTTGGCCATTCGGTTCGCCGAATCTATGATGTGGGAGTCGCCGGCATCCATCGCCTCTTCAATCGCTTAGAAGAGATCCAAAAAGCCAGTGTGATCATCGTGATTGCTGGTATGGAAGGAGCTCTTGTCAGTGTCGTAGGAGGCCTTGTGGATGTCCCCGTTATTGCCGTTCCGACTAGTATTGGATACGGAAGCAACCTTCAAGGGCTAACGACCCTGATGAGTATGTTGACCTCTTGCGCTTCTGGCGTAACGGTCGTCAACATTGATAACGGATTTGGTGCAGCTTATTCAGCATGTATGATCAATCGACTCAACCACAATCGAAAGGAAAACTGATGACCAGTCTATTTTTAGAACCTTTTTCTGGAATAAGTGGCGATATGCTCAATGGTCTTCTTGTGGACCTTGGGGCAGATGTCGAGCTTCTTCACACAGAACTCGAGAAACTGGGAGTGGATGGTTTCCACCTCCACGTTCATCGCGTCGCAAAAAGCGCAATTTGGGGAACTGATTTCGATGTTCACCTTCACCACGGGGAGAAAGATACGGGGATTGAAGGTGATTTTGATCACGATCATGAACATCATCACGATCATGAACATCATCACGATCATGAACATCATCATGATCACGAACATCATCATGATCACGAACATCATCATGACCATTCCCATGCGGATGCTCGCAGTTATGCGGATATCCACGGTTTAATTGCCGCTTCACAGTTGAGTCCTTTTGTAAAACAAAAAAGTCTGGAAGTTTTTCTTGATATCGCAAAGGCCGAAGCAGCTGTGCATAACATGCCTGTCGAACAGATTCATTTCCATGAAATTGGAGCAATTGACTCCATCGTCGACATCGTTAGCTTTTTCATCCTAGTGGAATCGCTCGGTATCGATACAGTTTACTCCACTCCTCTCACTGAGGGAAGTGGGACCATTTCAGTTGCCCATGGAGAAATGCCTGTTCCGGTTCCCGCTGTGATGCAATTGAGAAAAGGAACGACTATTCCGATTACTCAAGACTTCACAGTCAAAACGGAGTTGATTACTCCAACAGGGTTAGCCCTCCTTAAAGCATTGTCCCCAATCTTTGAACCAATCCCCTCTCACCTTTCTATCGAAAGTGTGGGCTATGGATTTGGTAAAAGAGAGACTGGAAAATTCAATGCTTTACGCGGTTCGCTATTGAAAGAAGACACCTCTCACAGCACCACTGTTGTTCATCGCACGGAAGATCAAATCGTTGAGATCACTACTACGATCGATGATCAAACTCCAGAGCAACTCGGTTATATTATCCACCGTTTCCTGGATGCTGGAGCTTTAGATGTCTACTATCGTAGCGTCGTAATGAAAAAGAATCGCCCTGGCTTTGAGTTGATTCTCTTGATTCAAGGAAGTCAGTTGGAAGATTTTTCAACCCTCTTGTTCAAAGAAACCAGTACCATTGGTTTTCGATACCAACAAGTTGACCGCAAGGTCATGCAACGTCGGTTTGAACAAATCGATACGGAATTTGGAACCGTTACGGTTAAAATCAATCAGTACGGATCCATCACTAAGAAGACGCTTGAATACGAAGACTGTCAGCGTATTGCTACGGAGATGCAGTTGTCGATTCAAGAGGTTTATCACCAATTACAAAAATACATTTATTAATTTAGGAGACATTTATTAACATGACACATCAATTACTTGCAGAAGTTATGAGTACAGCTTTGATGATTATCTTCGGGGTTGGCGTACACTGTGACGACGTTTTGAAGAAAACAAAATATGCTGGAACTGGACACTTATTCGCGATCACAACATGGGCATTCGGTATCACTGTCTGCTTGTTCGTCTTTGGCGGCGTTTCAATGAACCCTGCTATGGCTTTGCTTAAAGTCCTTCTTGGTAAATTGACAATCGCTCAATTCTTCCCAATCGCAATCGCTGAATTCATCGGTGCCTTCCTTGGAGCAGTCATTGCTTACTTTATGTATGCAGATCACTTCAAGATTTCTGAAGGTCAAATTGATGGTGTTGCTATCCGTAACATCTTCTCTACAAACCCTAACTGCCGTAACCTTCCACGTAACTACTTCGTCGAAGCGTTCGCAACATTTATCTTCTTGACATCTATCATGGCTGCTGAACACGCCAACGAAGCAATGCTTCCATTCACTGTTGGTTTGATCGTTTGGGCTATCGGTATGGGTCTTGGTGGTACTACAGGTTTCGCCATGAACCAAGCGCGTGACCTTGGACCTCGTTTCGCTTACCAAATCTTGCCAATCAAAGATAAAGTAAACAACGACTGGCAATATGGTCTTCTTGTACCAGGTACTGCTCCATTTGTTGGTGCTGTCCTTGCCTTCTTCTTCATCCGTTACTTCCTTGGAATCATGTAATAAGTTGATCGAAGAATCATTCAAAAGCAAGCATCGAAAGATGCTTGTTTTTTTGATTCCTTCATTTTCCGAAGCCGTCCATAAAATGATATAATGGACAAAGCAAATCATGAAAGAAACAAAAGAAGGAAGAACGACATGACTCATTTTCACACCATTGTTATCGGCGGTGGCCCAGCAGGTATGATGGCGACCATTGCCAGCGCCTCTTATGGCCAACCTACGCTACTGATCGAAAAAAATAAAAAGCTGGGTAAGAAACTTGCAGGTACCGGAGGGGGGCGCTGTAATGTCACAAACAACGGGACCTTAGACGATTTGATGGCCGGTATCCCTGGAAATGGCCGTTTCCTTTACAGTGTGTTTTCCCAATTTGATAATCATGATATCATCCAATTTTTTACCGATAATGGCGTCAAGTTAAAAGTCGAAGACCATGGCCGGGTCTTTCCTGTTAGTGATCAATCTCGCACCATTATTCAAGCCTTAGAAAATAAGATTCTTGAGCTTAGTGCTAGCATTGCCACCAACTGTGAAGTGGTCTCTGTCACCAAGCCAGAAGACGTCTTCATCGTCAAATCAGCTGAAAACACTTGGACAGCTGATAAGCTGATCGTTACGACTGGAGGCAAATCCTACCCTTCTACCGGCTCTACTGGCTACGGACACGAAATTGCCCGTCACTTCAAACATAACATTACGGATCTAGAAGCGGCAGAAAGCCCTCTTTTGACAGATTTCCCACACAAGGCCCTCCAAGGTATCTCTCTGACAGATGTGACCCTCAGCTACGGCAAACACATCATCACACACGACCTTCTCTTTACCCATTTTGGACTTTCTGGCCCTGCAGCCCTTCGGATGTCCAGCTTTGTTAAAGGCGGCGAAATCTTATCTCTGGACCTCCTTCCGACTACCTCTTCTCAAGAGTTAAAAGACTTTCTAAAAGAGCATCGAGAAAAGGCGATTAAAAATAGCCTCAAAGCCCTTCTTCCTGAACGATTAGCTGATTTCTTGGCGCAAGGATTCCCTGAAAAAGCCAAGCAACTCACTCCTCCTCAGACAGAAGAGCTCATTCAAAACATCAAAGAGATGCCTATTCCTGTTACTGGGAAGATGTCTCTAGCTAAGTCCTTTGTCACCAAGGGCGGCGTCAGCCTCAAAGAAATCAATCCTAAAACCCTAGAAAGTAAGCTAGTTCCTGGGCTCCACTTTGCAGGAGAAGTCCTCGATATCAATGCCCATACAGGCGGTTTTAATATCACATCCGCCCTCTGTACCGGTTGGGTAGCAGGGATCCTTCATTATTAAAAAAAACGAACTCGATTTTCCATCGAGTTCGTCTTTTTATTGTTCTTTGGTTAATGAAAAACGGAAATCATTGTATTTGGTGTAGTCAAATTCTGTATTGACAGGCGCTGTGAAAACAATCGGGGTATAGTGTCCTTCTTCTAAGACAAAACCTGGCTCCAGTCGGAAGTTGGCTACACCTAGCCCTGTGATCCCAGGAAGCAAGGCATCCGCTCCATCAAGACCTTCAGCATCCCAATAGTAGATATTTCCAGTTGCTTTGACAGCTCTAGCCGTATAGGTCGCTGTCCGAGTCGGTTCGCTATCATTTTTGAAGCTAACCACTGTTGTCACATCTCCATTGGCATCCACAGTCATTTTAATCGCATCCGCTTGTGGGCTAGATCCTACCCAAGTTCCCACCAGTTCTGCAGGGACAGTAGCTTGCGTCGTAGTAGACGCATTCTCGGTCTTACCAGAGTCTTTTGAAGCTGTCGCGCTACTGGCTTGAGTCGAAGAGCTAGCTGTATCGTTTGCCTGAGAGGAAGATGCCGCACTCTTTTTGCTATTACTTTTAGCTTTTTTCTCTACCTTGCTGGTAGATGCTTTTTCGGATGAGGAAGCTGTTTTTTTATCCTTAGCACCACAACCACCGAGAGCTAGACCAAGTGAAGCAGCCACCAGAACAGCGGCACTCCAACGGAAGATTGATTTTTTCATACGATCACCTCTTTATCTTTCTGACTACCATTATACTCCAATTGTTACAAAAATCAAGTTTTTTTGTAACAATTGTAATTTTTTTGTAACATATTTTTCCATTTAAAACACCAATCGTAATAGGGCGATCAAGACAATTCCAAACAAAACAGTTCCCATAAGGTTTTTGTAACGAAAGGCTACAAAGAGACTGGGAATGGTCACCACTAGGTCCAACCAGTGAAACTGCGGGAGGCTTCCAATTTTCCCATCTACTAAGCTTGATAAAACCAAGGCAAAGATAATGGAAATAGGCAGGTATTTGAGAAAGCGAGTTACAGGAGCCGGCAGTCCCTTGTATTTGACTAAGAGGAAGGGCAAGATCCGAGGAATCCAGGTAACGAGGGCTGAGGCCAGAATGGCCATGAAGATATAACTATTCACGCGCATCACAGACCACCCCCACAAAACAGCCGATCAAGGTCGCAGCTAACACTGCTAGAGGTTGCGAAACAAAAAAGAGTAAGAGAAAGAAACTCACTGCTACTGCTAACAGCACCATGAGCATGGTCTTGGTCTTTTCTGTTAGTTGCATTCCTTGAAACTGGGCTGCAAAAATCCCAATAAACATAGCCACTAAGGCAAAATCAAGCCCAAAAGCCTTTGGATCAGGTAGGAGAGATCCCAGAGCTGTTCCGATAACCGTCGCACTGATCCAAGCCACATAGCCTACTAGATTGTTCCCATGCATCCAAGGAACTGTAATGGTATCCGTCTTTAACTTCTCACTCAAGTAGACCCCATAACTCTCATCGGTCAGGAGACTTCCAATCCCAATGGTATGAGCAAGGCTCGCATCCTTAAAATCCGTGGACGTATGCAGACTCATCAACATATTCCGGAGATTGATCAAACACACCGTCAAGGCCATATTCAGAATCGAAGAGTGGGCCGCAATCAGAGAGAGCATCGCAAACTGAGCTGCCCCAGCATAGACCAAGACACTCATCAAGGCCATCTCCAAAGGAGAAAGATAGGGAGACGCCACCACACCGCAAGCTAGGCCAATACTGATATAGCCCAAAGCAGTCGGTAGCGCGTCCCTCACCCCCTGCCAAAAATCTTTTTCCACTCTCTCACTCCTTTCTGAATCATTGACCTCTATTATAACACAAGAAAAAAAGTTGAAAAGGGACCAATGAGAGAGAATGGATAAGCCTCGATATATTTCTATCTCTCCCCTAATGATTCACTTTTAAATCCGACATCTCTAATGACATCTTTTCTTCTTGTGTCATGCTCTCGACAATTTGTTTTTGCTCGCTGGATATTGGCAAGATCAAAATCGTAGCAGATTGATCCGGCAATGCTCCACTGTCACTAATTTTATAGCCAATCCGTTGATGTTGATAAATGAATTGCCCATCATATTTCCAATTTAATGAAAAGTCAAAATCCTTATCAATTTGAAATCCAGCTTTGTTAATCAATAGAAAAACGGCATATTCTTGTTGATTAGATGAGAAAGTTGCTCCAGTATAGTTGATCGATAGGCTTCCTTTATTTCCAAGTTCTGGATGTTCCTTGGTTAATTTCTTCCCTAATTCAATTACATTTGATTCTTTTCCTTCATACTGTGGTCCCACCACAAACTGCAAGCCTTTTTCATTTTTAACAGTTGAAGACTCTTTTGAAATCTGCTCCGTTTTGCTCTGCGAAGAATCTTTTGATTCCTGTCGAGACTGGACGCATGCTGTTAATGATAGAAGCGCTACTAACAAAACGATCGTTTTTTCATCATTTCTACTCCTTTTTCTTGTCCATTTCATTCTAGTTACTTTTTTCGATGACTATCTCTTCTACACTATCAAACTGTAAATTCCCTGTTTTAGCTCCTAAAAGAACTGGAACTTTACCAAATTCAAAGGTCAATAGAAAAGCCGTAAGAATACCGCCTATCACCAAAAAGATCCCCTCTTGTCCATTATTGTTGAATAAATACATGGCTAAACAGGCCAGTAAGACAACATTTAATAGATGGGCATCAAAAATTTGCTTTCTTTCTGGTATCGGCTTGAAAGTCACCCTGTATCTCTTCCTCGCTGTAGGAAATAGATTCTTAACTTTTTTACGAGCCTTTGCTATAGAAAATCGAAAGAACGCAAAAGATATAAGCATGGCAACCATGAATAAGACCATCTTTAGAAAAATTTGCTGACTAATATCATACTCACTGAATAGATTTTGTAAGAGTCTATAAACCACTCCAACAAATGGCTGGACTATAATGGCTGCTGTCCCTCCTTTTATTTTATTGATGGGTGTGCCTGGAATTTCAACTTTTTTATTTACTTCCATCATCTCAACAGTGATAGCTTCCGTTGGCATCCCCCAATAATAGAGCTTAGGCTTCATGGTACTAGCATCTAACAGAAATTTTTTGCCATTGTACTCTACCAGTTGGTGACAGAAAATACTTGTTTCTTTATATTCTAACATCCTATTTACTTCCTACATGCTTTCAACATAGCGTCCTAGACGGTACTAACCTGATCAAATCCAGCTTTCTTCTCCCAACCTTCCAGATGAGGCTTTACTCAGCCAATTCACCACCTTTTCCATTGTAGTATTGTTTAAACTCATCATAAGAACGAATTTCATGTTCTTGACCATCTATTGAGTACCGAGCTTCAATTTTTACACCAGGTAAGGTGTCCTGTCCTTTAGGTGCAAACCAGTGAAGAAGAGTATCAAACCATTCCTTACTACTTAACAACTGTAATCTAGGTTCAATCCAGTACTCACCACTCAACATTTTCTCTTTGAATTCCGGATAAATTACAAATAAATTGATATCTGTATTTACATTCTTAGCCTGTTTCTGAAATTTAAATCCTGCTTGAAGGTCAAAACCGGTATTCTTATCGATTAATTCCATTAAATTTGTATAGTCTATTATTTTTTCCTTAACTGCACTGCCCTCTGGGATGGCATATTTGCTATAGTATTTCTGTTCATCCAACTTGTAATAAATATTTTTCCCATTTCCAATACTACGTTCCATTGCGCTACGAGAATCAAAATAGATTAGATCTACAACACTTACTCCACTATTAACATTTATTTGATAATCATAAATAAAGGCTTTTGGTGCTGTCTTACGAATCTCATCTAAAGCATTTACGGTTGTTTCTTTAAAATGATTGTCAATCTCGTAATATCGGAATCCGACATACTCCCATTTTATTCTGTCATCGGTTTTTACATAGTCAAAACCAACCAGATACTTCCCATCAACCAAGGTCAGATCCTTACTCAAAACAAATTGATTTTTCTCACCAAATAGCTGAACATCCTTGAGATTCCCTTCATGAATGATTTTTGTTGAGCTAGGTCTCTTTTCGATAGGTTTTTTCTTAGTCTCTGAAGGTTTAAAATAAAACACCAAACCAACTATAACACCCAATATGAAAACCAGTTTCAAACTTAAAATTTTTTTCAATACATCCACCTACTTTTCAAAATCCTCTTGACCATCAGAGATTTTCTTACTTACCATTTTCCACTTCTTGAGATATGATCTCTATCATATAAGGCCATTTGGATAATTGGTAATCAAATTTAAACATAAATATCACTAAAAAACTAATGAGCAAAAAGAGGACTGCAATGGTTTCATTGCCAATCACAAACAAAAGAATCGCGGCTACAGTTAGGAGTCTAAAAAGATTAAGGATACAGGTGAAGTACACCCTTCGTCTCTTCAAGGACCTGATCAATTTTTTTCCTTGATCCTCCTCTAACTTGGATGGCTGTAATTTCAGACTCGCATGGTAATATCGAATGATCCACGCCGCAAGAAAGTAGGAGAAGACACCTAAAATTGGAATCGTTCCAAGTCGTACCAACTGATTGTCAAATATTCCAGCCTCCGCTAATCCATCCGAAATTTTGTTGATAATAAATAATGTAATAGGGAGCAGTACATAAGACCAGTAGTTAGGAGAAGATGTCTCTTCTAGTATGACTTTTTCCTCCCAATCAAAATGGAAATTCTTGTTCTCCCATATTCCTAAATTAATCATTGTTTGCATAACAACCTCTTTTTCACTCTCCTTGTATGTTTTCTAAAAATTCTCTCAGTATCAATATGAAAAAGATTTACCGTTATAATACTTTTGAATCTCGTCGAACTGAGAGATTTTCGTATCCTTATTTTCTATACTCAGTTCTTTAGGTAGGTAAGCATGATCGTACACAGAAGAACCTAATTTAAGAAATTCTGATTCAAGATCTATCAATTCTTTTCCATTCGTAATGGCACCATTCTCAGAATTGATCACTTTATACGCAAAACCTTCTGGTTTTGAAAAGAGTTTAAATGCTGTCGGATAAGATGCTCTTAAATTGATATCCCCTTTGAAAGATTTTTCCTTCCAAAAATAATTATCAAACGGAAGAACTCCAGCAGTGTAGCCTTTACGGGTAGAAATGGAGAGATACACTCTATTTTTCTCATTAACTTCTTCTTCCGTTATTTCTTTATCGATTTTAAGGGTTTTAAGATTAAGCAAGAAATAACGTGACTGAGTTTGCTTCATAATTTTAATGATAGCGTAGTCATTCCCATTCATTTTTCGAAGAGTAGGGAAAGGACTATAGAGCTCAAAATCATCGTTTTTTACATACTCCACCATCATCTTCCAAAGATCGACTTCCTTTCGTTTCGCCTTACTCCCTGTCAAATCATAAATCTCTAAATGGGCAAATTCATCTGATTTCATTTTTTTCGATGGAATAATACCTCTTACTCTGTTCCTTTGTCTAACCAAATAATTAGAGTTCACCTCAACCCAATCTGATGAATCAGGAGACTTCAAAGATTTCTTCCGTTCTTTTTCATCAAACTTCCATTCGACCACAAGCCCATTTTTTGCACGGATAAATTGAAAGTCTTTAATATCAGATTTCGCATTATAGACCGAGAATTCGTAAGACTCTTTATCTTTGTCACTTTTTTCAATTTTCTTTTTTGATTCACATCCTGCAACCAGTAGCAAACAGACAGCAAAGACAAGAATCGTACCAATTCTATATTTATAGCTCTTCTCTTTCTTCATATCTATTCTCTTCCACCTCAGTTTCATTCCTTCTATCATACCGAATTTTCTTTCACCTCGCAAATCCGCTACTAGTTGGTGAGATTCCAGCAAAAAAGCCATTGGACCTTGCACATCCAATTGGCTCCTTTTTCTTATTCAATTCCTTCAAAGGCCAAGCTTGGTTTGGCATTGAGGTCCCAGCCTGCGAAGTTTTCTTTGTTCCATTCACTAACGCTAGCATAGGCAATCATCCCTGCATTGTCCCCGCAGAGACGCAGAGGCGGAATGATGACCTTAACATCCGTGATGTCAGAAGCCAAGCGTTCACGGAGACCTTGGTTGGCTGCGACCCCACCCGCAACGACTAGAGTCTTGACTGGATATTTCTCCAAAGCCTTCTTGGTCTTGGCCATGAGAATGTCTAAGACGGCTGCTTGGAAACTCGCTGACAGGTCCGCATTAGAGAGACTTTCCCCTTTTTGCTGGGCATTGTGGTGCAGATTGATAAAGGCCGATTTGAGCCCTGAAAAAGAAAATTCCAGATTGTCTTCTTTGATCATGGCCCGTGGAAAATCATAAATATCAGCCCCTTGGTGGGCTAGCTGATCAATCTCACGTCCTGCTGGATAGGTCAAGCCCATCACGCGCCCGACCTTGTCATAAGCCTCTCCTACAGCGTCATCACGGGTCTCTCCGACGATCTTATAATCCCCCGCTTCACTGACATAGACCAACTCGGTATGTCCTCCACTCACCAGCAAGGCTAAGAGCGGAAATTCTAAGGGCTCGACGCTTTGAGCGGCCATCAAGTGCCCCGCCATATGATTGACAGGAATCAAAGGAAGGCCGTGCACCCAGGCAAAGGCCTTAGCTGCAGCCAAGCCGACTAAAAGAGCCCCAACCAGGCCTGGGCCGTAAGTAACGGCTACAGCAGTGACCTCGTCTTCTGTGATGCCGGCTTCTTCTAGGGCTTCTTCAATACATGCCGTGATGACTTCCACATGGTGACGAGAGGCTACCTCAGGCACTACTCCACCAAAACGCTTGTGACTTTCGATTTGACTGGCAATGACATTGGATAAGAGTTGGTCGTCATTTTTCAAGACAGCCACGCTGGTCTCATCACACGATGTCTCAAAAGCCAAAATATATCTATCTTTCATTTGGGTTCCTCTTCATGATCACGGCATCCTCTATCGGATCGTGATAGTAGTTTTTCCTCCGTGCAATTTCTTCAAAATGCATTTTTTTGTATAGGCCTTGGGCCGGTTGATTGGACACGCGCACTTCTAAGAAAATCTCTTTTTGGTCCGGCAACTGCGCGAGTAACTGCTGAGCTAGGCCTCGGCCCTGAAAGGCGCGCTTGACCGCAATCTGCAAAACCTCTGCTTCATAGAGAGTATCTTGAATGGCGACAAACCCAAGGACTTGTCCCTCATCCACAGCTAGGAAATAGGAGATCGATTCCTGCTCTAAATCGGCTTCGATCTGCTCCAACTTCCAGGGACTAGCTTCATAGACATCTTCCATCACAGAGAGAATAGCGGCTGCATCCTGAATTCGCCCCTTTTTGATTTCTACTTTGATCATAGACGCTTGATGTAGGAGGTCGTTGTTTCCGTGTGGTCTTTGAGCCAGTTTTCCTCCGCTTCGACCCGTTTGAGATAATTGGGGACAAAATCATGGAGGCTAGCAGGTACTTGTTTGAGGCCGAGACGTCCGATTTTCACTGCATCTGGCAGTGTTTCAGAGCAAGTAGCACTTGGCAGGCTAGAGGCAATCTGCTCCTTAAAAGCCGTGACCTCTCCGACAAAGGTGACCTGCTCACTCGTTGCTGCACGCTCTAGGACTTCCTCAAATGGAAAATGCCCTTCTGGCGCGACCAGCTGATCTCCTTGGTAAAAACCCGCATAGACGTTGTTCCGACGGGCATCCATGACAGGTACTACCAAACCTTCTAGATCATCCGGCACTAGGGCTAAGAGGCTTGAAACCCCGACCAATTCAATCCCTAAAGTATGAGCCAAGGTCTTTGCGGTTGCGACTGCAATGCGCAGCCCAGTATAGCTCCCAGGACCTTCTGCCACCACGATGCGGTCCAAGTCCTTGGGTGTCAAGTCGATTTGTTGCATCAAAAAATCGATGACCGGCATCAAGGTGATACTATGATTCTTTTTAATGGTTAAAGTTGTTTCTGCAAGTAGAGTCTCATCTTCTAAAATCGCTACAGAAAGAGCCTTACTCGAGGTATCAAATGCTAATAATTTCATTTCCTACTCCTCTTGAACTGGATTATATTATACTACAAATTCCCTTCAAATCCCAGCGAAACTTTCCCTTAGAGTGCAGGATTTTCATATCCAAAACCTCTCAAAAGCTTCTCTATTATAGGTCTTTGCCTCTCTGACTTTTCCAGTCTATCTTTTACTTACAGGCGAATTTATGATATAATGATAATTAATTGTATCGAATCAGGTCCACTAGTTGCGAGTAGAAAACTCTAGTGATTGCACTCCTTCGCAGCTAACAAATAGACCGAAATAATGAAAGGAAAATTACTTCATGATTTACAAAGTTTTTTATCAGGAAACAAAAGAACGGAACCCTCGTCGTGAAACGACGCATGCACTTTATCTCGATATTGATGCACCGAATGAACGCGAAGGACGCATCCAAGCACGTCAATTGGTTGAAGCAAACACAGATTTCAACATTGAATTTATCACACCACTTTCTGAGCAACATCTTGCTTACGAGAAAGAGTCAGGTGCTTTTGAACTAACGGAGTACTAATCCATGGCTTATACCTTAAAACCTGAAGAAGTTGGTGTATTTGCCATTGGTGGACTTGGAGAGATCGGAAAAAATACCTACGGGATCGAATACCAAGATGAAATCATCATTGTCGATGCCGGGATCAAATTTCCAGAAGATGACCTCCTTGGGATCGACTATGTAATCCCAGATTACTCTTATATCGTTGACAATATCGATCGCGTCAAAGCGGTCCTCATTACCCACGGGCACGAAGACCACATCGGTGGGATTCCTTTCCTTTTGAAGCAAGCCAATGTCCCTATCTATGCTGGGCCTTTGGCGCTTGCCTTAATCCGTGGAAAATTAGAAGAGCATGGTCTTCTTCGTGATGCTAAACTCTACGAAATCAATCAAAACACTGAGCTTCAATTTAAAAATCTTAAAGCAACCTTCTTCCGTACGACTCACTCGATTCCAGAACCTTTAGGGATTGTGATTCACACCCCTCAAGGAAAGATTGTTTGTACCGGAGACTTCAAATTCGACTTCACACCTGTTGGGGAACCAGCTGACCTCCATCGTATGGCAGCTCTTGGAGAAGAAGGCGTTCTCTGCCTGCTTTCAGACTCAACCAACGCGGAAATCCCAACCTTTACCAACTCTGAAAAAGTGGTTGGCCAATCCATCATGAAGATCATCGAAGGGATCCACGGACGCATCATCTTTGCTTCCTTTGCTTCGAATATCTTCCGTCTCCAACAAGCTGCTGAGGCTGCTGTCAAGACCGGTCGCAAGATCGTCGTCTTTGGACGCTCGATGGAAAAAGCCATCGTCAATGGAATCGAGCTTGGCTACATCAAGGTCCCCGCTGGAACCATTATCGAGCCAAATGAGATCAAAGACTATGCGGCCAATGAGATCCTGATCATGTGTACAGGAAGCCAAGGAGAGCCAATGGCAGCCCTCTCTCGGATTGCCAACGGAACGCACCGCCAAGTGCAACTCCAACCAGGAGATACTGTGATCTTCTCTTCTAGTCCAATTCCTGGAAATACAACCAGTGTGAATAAATTAATCAATACGATTTCTGAAGCGGGTGTAGAGGTCATTCACGGGAAGATCAACAATATCCATACTTCTGGACACGGGGGGCAACAAGAACAAAAACTTATGCTCCGCTTGATCAAACCAAAATACTTCATGCCTGTCCATGGTGAATACCGGATGCAGAAGATCCACGCAGGACTTGCGCGTGATTGCGGAGTGGAAAAAGACAATATCTACATCATGAGTAATGGTGATGTCCTCGCTCTAACAGCCAACTCTGCTCGGATCGCAGGAAGCTTCAATGCTCAAGATATCTATGTCGATGGAAATCGTATCGGTGAAATCGGGGCTGCTGTCCTTCGTGACCGGAGAGACCTTTCCGAAGACGGTGTCGTGCTTGCCGTTGCGACTGTTGACTTCAAATCGAAGATGATCCTGGCTGGACCAGACATCTTGAGCCGTGGTTTTATCTACATGCGTGAATCAGGAGATCTGATCCGTGAAAGCCAACGCATCCTCTTCAATGCAATTCGCATCGCCTTGAAGAACAAAGATGCCAATATCCAAACCGTCAATGGTGCGATTGTTAATGCCCTCCGCCCATTCTTATACGAGAGCACGGAACGTGAACCTATCATTATCCCAATGATTCTCACACCAGATGACGAAAATTAAAAAAACAACCAGTTGAGACCACTGTTTCAACTGGTTTTATGATGACTTTTTGAGGATCAAAAAGAGAGTGGGACAGAAATCGGTAATTCGTTAGAATTCGATTTCGTCGTCCCACCTCCGCACAGTTGAGTAGGGCTGTAAAAGCTGATGAAATCAGCGTAGTAGAGCCCACTCAACCACTGCATCTTGCTCGACAATCCAAAAACAATTGAGAGGCTAGGACTTTTGTCCCAGCCTCTTTACTCTTGTTTCTTAATAAAGATCTAAATAGTTGTCTACTTCCCATTGGGATACGAAGGTCGCATAGCTTGCCCATTCGATTCGTTTGGCTTCAAGAAAGCTGGTGTAGATGTGTTCACCCAAGGCAGCTTTCACCACTTCGTCTTCTGTCAAGGCTTTCAAGGCATTGTGAAGGGTAGAAGGTAGATCTGTGATTCCAGCTGCTCTACGTTCTTCCGGTGTCATCACATAGATATTTTCTTCGATCGGAGCAGGTGCTTCGATTTTATTTTCAATCCCGTGAAGGCCGACTTCAAGCAAGACTGCCAAGGCTACATAAGGATTGGCCATTGGGTCTACGGAGCGCAATTCCAAACGAGTTCCCATACCACGTGATGCTGGCACACGTACCAATGGGGAACGGTTGCGACCTGCCCAAGCGATATAAACGGGAGCTTCATATCCAGGAACCAAACGTTTATAAGAGTTGACAGTCGGGTTGGTCACGGCTGTAAAGTTGTAGGCATGCTTGATCAAACCACCCAAGAAGTGATAAGCTGTTTCTGACAATTGCATTCCACGTGGATCTTCCGGATCAAAGAAGGCATTGTTGCCATCCTGGTCAAAGAGAGACATATTACAGTGCATACCTGATCCGGCAATTCCAAATTTTGGTTTGGCCATAAAGGTTGCATACAAGCCGTGTTTACGAGCGATAGTTTTCACGACAAGTTTAAAGATTTGGATCTTGTCACAAGCGCGGAGAACTTCGTCATACTTAAAGTCGATTTCATGCTGACCAACGGCTACTTCGTGGTGACTGGCTTCTACTTCAAAGCCCATCTTGGTCAAGACATTCACGATTTCACGACGAGTGTTATCCGCAAGATCTGTTGGAGCCAAGTCAAAATAGCCACCTTTGTCGTTTACTTCAAGAGTTGGATCTCCATTTTCGTCCAACTTAAAGAGGAAGAATTCTGGTTCTGGTCCAAGGTTAAAGGATTTGAAGCCAAGTTTTTCCATATGACGAAGGGCACGTTTCAAGTTGCCACGTGGGTCTCCTGCAAATGGTTCCCCTTCTGTCGTATAGACATCACAGATCAAGCCAGCTACGCTACCATTTTCATCTCCCCAAGGGAAAACTGTCCATGTATCTAAATCTGGGTAAAGATACATGTCTGACTCGTTGATACGGACAAATCCTTCGATAGAAGAACCATCAAACATGGCTTTGTTTGAAAGAACCTTGTCCAGTTGCTCATCGGTAGCTGGAATTTCGACGTTCTTCATGGTTCCCAAAATATCAGAGAACATCAAGCGAATAAAAGTAACATTTTTTTCTTTTACTTCACGGCGAATATCTGCAGCAGTAATTGACATTTTTGTCTCCTTAAAATAGATTACAAGCTTATGAAATGATCAACGAAATTGACCATATGGCGATGGGGAAGATGTGAAGCGACTTTGCTGAAGAATGTCACGATGAAGAGCCTTACGGATCTCTTCTTGACTGACAACCTTGGTTTGCTCTTGCTCTTTTTCCGCATATTTCTTCTTAATATCCGCAATATTGAAGCCATCTGAGATATAATCTTTGATCTCAAGCAGGCGGTCCATATCGTCCAACGAATACATGCGGCGATTGCCTTCTGTCCGATCAGGAGAAATCAATCCCTGATCTTCATAATAACGAATCTGGCGAGCTGTCAAGTCGGTCAGCTTCATAACACTTCCAATTGGAAAAACTGCCAGCGAGCGTCGTAATTCCTTTTCCTTCATACCATTCCTCTTTCTATTCTATTATATCGAAAAAAAAATCTATGTCAAGATTAAATGTTATATAATCTTACATAGGTTTTTTGTGTTTCTTGAGAAAATCGCGAATGCGATCCACATCCGAATTGACCAAAATCGCAACGAAAACGCCAATAAAGGTCTCAAATATTCGGGCAAAAACATACAAGAAGGTTTCTCCGTTAGGAATCGAGAGGGTAATGATCAGCATTGCCGAAACTCCTCCAATAATTCCTGCTTTGTTATTCATAGCGACATTTGTCATAATGGTTAACATGGTCGCAATGGGTACAAAAATAAGAGTCACCCAATACGCCCCATGAAAGAGCGTTTTTAAAAGGAAGAACAATACAGCATAAAAACCTCCGATACTGTTGCCCATGACACGCGAAGCCCCAAAGTGGACACTCTTATCAAAGTCTTCCCTCAAACTAAAAACAGCTGTCAACGTCCCGATCTGAAGGCCTCGCCAGCCAAATATTCCAAAAATAAGTAGTACAATAAAAACGGCAATCCCTGTTTTAAAGGTTCTCATCCCCAAACGGAATTTGGACCAATCAAATTTGTGTCGTTTAAAGTAATCCATGGTCACCTATCTTTCTATTTCTATTATTCTACCATATTTTCAGAAAGGAGAGAACAGATATAAATAGAAAGAAAAAAGAGAGCGGGACAGAAATCGGTAATTCGTTAGAATTCGATTTCGTCGTCCCACCTCCGTACAGTTGAGTAGGGCTATAAAAGCTGATGAAATCAGCCTAGTAGAGCCCACTCAACCACTGCGTCTTGCTCGACAATCCAAAAATAATTGAGAGGCTAGGACTTTTGTCCCAGCCTCTTTCATTCTATTTAGATTATTTGTCTGTAAGAGCAGCCAATCCTGGAAGTTCTTTACCTTCAAGGAGTTCCATAGAAGCACCACCACCAGTAGAGATCCATGAGAACTTGTCTGCACGGCCAAGGTTGATCGCAGCAGCAGCTGAGTCACCACCACCGATGATTGATTTAACGCCTGGTTGTTTCACGATAGCGTCCATCACACCGATTGTACCAGCTTGGAAGTCAGGGTTTTCAAATACACCCATAGGTCCGTTCCATACAACTGTTTTCGCACCAGTCAATTCTTGGTCGAATTTAGCGATTGATTTAGGACCGATATCAAGACCAAGGAATCCTGGATCTACTGCTTCACCTTCAGTGTCTTTCACTTCAGTGTAGTCAGCAAATGCGTTCGCTTCTTTTGAGTCAACTGGCAAGATCAATTTGCCGTTTGATTTTTCAAGAAGAGCTTTCGCCACATCCAATTTGTCTTCTTCTACAAGTGAGTTACCGATTTCGATACCTTGTGCTTTGTAGAATGTGTAAGTCATCCCACCACCGATAAGGACTTTATCAGCTTTTTCAAGCAAGTTTTCGATAACACCGATCTTGTCAGATACTTTAGATCCACCAAGGATAGCTACGAATGGACGTTCTGGAGCTTCAACTGCTTCTTTGATGTAAGCAATTTCGTTTTCAAGAAGGAATCCAGCAACAGCTTTATCAACGTTTGCAGAGATACCAACGTTAGATGCGTGTGCACGGTGAGCAGTACCGAAGGCATCGTTTACGAAAATACCATCTCCAAGTGATGCCCAGTATTTACCAAGTTCAGGATCGTTTTTAGATTCTTTCTTGCCATCAACATCTTCGAAACGAGTGTTTTCAACCAAGAGAACTTGTCCATCTTCAAGAGCGTTAACAGCTGCTTCCAATTCAGCACCACGTGTAACACCTGGGATAAATTTAACTTCTTGACCCAATTTAGCAGCCAAGTCAGCAGCTACAGGAGCAAGTGATTTACCTTCTTTATCTGCTTCTTCTTTTACACGTCCAAGGTGAGAGAAGAGGATTGCACGTCCACCTTGTTCAAGGATGTACTTGATAGTTGGAAGAGCTGCAGTGATACGGTTATCGTTAGTGATCACGCCATCTTTTACAGGAACGTTGAAGTCAACACGAACGAGAACTTTTTTCCCTTTCAAGTCAACGTCTTTAACAGTCAATTTTGCCATTAGATATGACTCCTTCTTTTTTTAATACATGATAATTATATCACAAAAGCTGTAAAAGAGGTAGAAAAATCCAATGCTTTTCCCCTCTAATTCACAGGATCCGAACGACACTTCTAAATACAAGATCAAACCTCTCTGGTTTTCACCAGAGAGGTTTTTTGAGAGTGACTTTTTAAGTGAACGAAAGAATCCTGTAAAAGACTTACTCTTCTTTCTTCTTACCAGCCAAGAGGAAGCTGCCTAAGGCTGCTAGGAGAACAGCTTCAGCTGCATAGGAAGCTTCTAGGCTTGCCGTATTTGGCAAGTGTTCCGATTGACTTTCTTTGCTGGCATCTTTTGTTCCTTGCTGAACTGTTGGCTGTGAGTTCGCTCCTTGGTGGGCACTTAACAACTGATGGATCTCTTGATCGACCATATCCTTGTGTTCTTCCTCCTGATGACCCGCTTGAGTAGAAGTCGTTGGGGCCAACTGATCCACTTGAGAAGACTCTGTAGGCTTCAATGGATTAGCTGGATCCGGAGTTACTGGGGCAGCTGGTTGGACTGGTTGATTTGGTTGAGCTGGTTGAACAGGCTGATCAGGTTTAGCCGGTTCCTCTGGTTGGATCGGTTGATCTGGTCCTTCCGTTTGTGCTGGTTTATAGACAATCGCATAGTGAGTAAAGTGAGGAGCTGTAAAGATGACTACATCTCCAACTCTCTCAAAGGCCAAGGATTGAGGAGCTTGACCTTCTGGGAAGAAGAGAACTTGCTCCACTTCTTTATCCTTATCCACAGGGATTTTCACAAGGGATGGATGGTGGGTATCAATATCTTGACCGCTGGCATCCACGCCTTCAATATCAAAGACGATTCCTTCTCGACCCTTCAGCTCTTCTTTTTCTGCCTGATTGGCTTCAACTTTTGCGACTTTCAGTCCTTTGACAACGGTTGGCTCTAAGTTGGAGAATTGAACTTCGACTCCAGTCGCAGGGTCTATAAAGACCGCTGGCTTATCTTCTTTCAGGAGCGCAATCAAGGTCTCTAGACCTGTCTTAGCTGTTCCAAGCGCTTCAGGAGTGAGCTCTGAAGAAGCTAGGAGTTCTTTATTTTTCTCCAGGAGTGCCTGCAAAGCGTCACCAGAAGGGTGATTTGGCTTGCTTGCTAATAGAGCGGTCGCTTCAGTTGTTAGGGCA
This sequence comes from Streptococcus parasanguinis CC87K, assembly GCF_000507765.1. Classification (GTDB taxonomy): domain Bacteria; phylum Bacillota; class Bacilli; order Lactobacillales; family Streptococcaceae; genus Streptococcus; species Streptococcus parasanguinis_J. Next base: position 1,326,589 of record NZ_KI669401.1, read on the forward strand.
GAAAGAGCTTCTTTTTCTTTTGTTAGATTGGCTTGACCATCCAAGGCTTTCAAGAGAGCGGTCAATTGGTTCAACTGCTCATTGACTTGATCTTGTGTGCTGGTATCATGCTCTTTCAAGACTTTTTCAGAAGCAACCATTCCAGCTAGCAAAGCTTCTTTGACTTCAGGAGTCGCAAAAGTAAAGTCTACTTTGGCTTTTGCAGCTTCAGCTTCAGCCAATTTTTGCTTAAGGTATTCATCGTTGAGAGCTGGTTTTGGATTCACGAGGACATCAAAGCTTGTGCTAGCTCCTTTGTAATGGACCGTGATGGTTTGACGACCTTCCTTAGTCGTATCAAAGCCAGTTACTTCCACACCTTCATCTGTCAAGGCATGCGTTTCGGTCGTTTCATCTTCAAAGACGACTGTAAAGCGTCCGCCTTCTTTCTCCAATGCCTCTCCGACAATATATTCCACTTTTGGTTTGTCGGTCAATTCTAGACCAGCAACTGCTTTTTCACCTGCTTCTTCTGCACTGACCACAAAAACAGTGAGGGTCTTATCCAATTTCTGACCAAGGTAAGAGACTTCTAGGTGTTGTTCTCCCAGCTTGCTACTATCAAATCCATGAATCTCTACACCTGAGTTGGTGAGGTTGACCAGCTGATCTGCTTGGCCATCTTTATAATGAACGCGGAGAGTTGCCCCTTTCAAGGAAAGGGCATCGCCTTCCCGGTAGACCTTCTTGGTCAATCCATCTTCAAATTGAAGTCCCGCAATTTCTTTATCATTCTTTGGAACTTCGATCGCCAAAACATTACTGATATCTTTACCAGGAACTTGCGCGCGATAGTAAAGAAGAGATGGGGTTGATTCAAAAGCGAGCGGTTTAAATATGAGATTTCCAGCTTGATCGGCTGTCATAGTCGCAATTGGACTAGTGGCTTCTTTATCGGCATAAAGAGTCAGAGTAGTATTAGCTGGAACATCTTTGAAACCGACTTGGACAAAATGATTACCTAAGTTTTGCGCTGCAGCATGTTTCATCGAGATGTTGACCGTTTCAGTATCCAGACTTTCATACATCTTCCAGTTGTAAATCCGGATGGCTTGCCATGGGGTGCCGTTATCTGCTGTAATGACATGGAGACGCCAGTCTTGAGCCTTGATCGGATGATCCAGTGTAATGTCAGATACATGGGCTTTATTGCCACGAACTTCCTTGGCCAATTTCCACTCACCGGCTTCGTCCTTGTAGTAAAGGTCGAAGTCACGGGTATTCATCTTGCCATCATCGACAGATTCTCCACCAGCACCAGCATGGTCCATCACCCAACGAACAATGGTTCGAGGTTGTGTCAAGCGGATATCGACGGTTCCACTCAATTGAGCAGAAGACCATTTATCTGAAAGACTGGTAATGGTCCCATTTAACATGCCTTCAATGCCTTCACTACCATCCGCATCTGGGAAGCTCGAACCGATCACTTTGGCTCCAATGACTACGTTTGGCGCTAAAGCTTTTGGTAGACTGGTATCTGACACGGTCATGCCCCAATCAAAAGCTACAGTTCCCGCATCTGAACGTTGACCATTCTTTCCAACTGCCACAACCTTGAGTTCCTGAGTGGTTCCTTCAGCACTTGCTGAACGGCTAACTTTTGGAAGATAGACGGTTGTCGCAGAAGACCCTGTTAAAAGACGCCAGTTGTCGCCATCTTTTTCATAGACTTCATAATAATCCGCATCTGCTACCCCTTTAAAATTGAGGACTGCTTCTGCTTCTTGCGCATTTTGTAGACGTTTTGCCCGAACGGATACTTCTGCTGGAGTAGCTGGTTTCTCTTGGTTGGACGTAATCGACAATTGGCCGAGATTAAATTTGTAGTCTTTAACATCCGTATTATGGTCAAAGAACATCTTCACAGCATAAATGGTCTTGCCAGCCAAACTTCCCAAATCAAAGGTTTGAGTAGACCAATCCGCACTCGGTGTCAATTCTTTCCATTCGTATTCAGAGTAGTCTTCTTTGGTGGCAACAGCTACCCAGGCAGTAGCTCCGATCCCACCTTTATGACTGACGCTCAATTTTGTCGTTTCTGTCACAGGAATCTTGGTCGAATAGAGCATGACATTTTGACTGCTATTGGCTTTTAAATCTCCTTCGAAGGCTAGAGAATTTCCTCCATTGTAGGCTTGATCAAAATCATAGTGGCCTTTCAATGGCGTACTATCTTCACTATGCTCTACCCACCAACGCCAGGTCGGAAGGTAGCCAGAAACAGAACGGTAGTTCCATTCCCCTTCTTTAGAAATCTTGCCATCGACAAACCAGTGTTTTCCGTGACCAGTATTGAAGGAAGTATTGAAATCTTCACTTGTAATAGGAGTTTTGTCCACTACTAGATTGGACATACCGTACCAAGATTGGTCTGCTGGTTTTCCTTTAGTCGGATCTCCTTGGAAACCTGTCCAGAATAGATCTTCATGGGTATGGTATCCTTCTCCAGTCTTTCCTAGACCTGTAATGGTATCTGGCGCATAAAGACCAAGAGATAGACGCAACTTGCCATGTTCATCTAAAATGGCATTCCAGTCTACATTAGTCTTATAAGAGCCTCCTTTTTGGAGCTCAAGTCCAGCTAGAACATCATAAGGATTCCGATGAATCCATTTGGCTGTACTGATGGAATAATCCACTTCTGATTTGCCCCAGTTAAAGTTAGCAAAGAAGGTATCAACTGGATTTTCCCCATTTTCTGGCTGCATGAAATTGTAGTTGTATTCTCCCAGCGCATTCTCATGGTAACGGCCATATTCATAGGTCATAGCATCATACCAGGAATACTTAATCGGATAGTTCAGACTCTTCGCATATTCCTTGGTATAAAGAAGAAAATCTCTCAATTTTGGCCCCAATGGTTCTACAAGATTTCCGGTTGTTTCTTGGTTGATAAAGTAACCATCAAAGCCATAGTACTTAGCAAGTTCAACTAATTTACGGGCGATCGGGAAAGTTTTAGAGCCTTCACTATCTTCTTTCAAGGTTTCTGCAAAATGTTCTTGATCCTTGATGCTGCTAGACCAGTTATAAAAGATTGTTCCATAAATAGGAACCCCATTTCGGTGTGCAGCATCGATCACATCTGCTGATGGAACCAGCCCTTCCCAAAAGACCATGGAATCCAAATATTGCCAGTAATCAAAAGCGTAGGCCTTAAATTCTTCCCCGCCGACAGACGCATGATCCTTGGCTTTGGAGTTCATGTTTGACAGTGCTTGGATCTTCGCTTCAGGGTTGGCTTGTTCGTTAATTTGCTTCCCTTGAAAACGACTCGCAAGTGGGACGCTTGCTCTGTTCATATCGTCATCCACTCGTTTTCCTGGTTCCCACTTCAAGAGATCGTCCCAGGTATCGAACTTAACTTCTTTGGGTCTTAATTGTTTTTCTTCATTGGTTGGTAAATCAGCCACTTTTTCTGCAGCAGCTTTCGGTTTTTCAGTCTCTGAAACTGCTGGATGATCTGTAGTTGTCGAGCTAGCTTCTGTACTTGTAGGACTAGCCTCCGGAGTGACCGCTTCTGCGGCTGGTTTTTCCGTTTCTGCAGAAGGTAAGGCCGCATCTGCAGTATAGACGCCAGCTTCTCTCACTAGATGATTGACGTCTTCGGTCGTTGCTGAAGAGCTTTCCAAGGGTTGTTCACTAGTAGAAACCGCCTCATCTGCAGAGACAGCGCCTGTTCCCAAAAATGCTAACCCAATCAATGCGGAGCAAACTCCCACACTGAATTTTCGTATACTAAATCGTTCTTTCTTTTCAAATAGATGACCTTTCATCTTGACCTCCTTGTATGGTTTTTTTCTTTTTCTTGAGCGATTTCCATTGGCTCCTTCCTCCACGATCTGTAATCGCTTTCATTTTCTTGTATTAGAAATCTCCAATCAAGGATAGGATACCCTAATCTATTTAGCACTGTCAATCAATTTTAGCAATTCCTATAATATGATGAGAAAGCCCTAAAAAAAGTACAAAAAAAGAGGAGGTTTCCCTCCTCTCATCATACGCATGAATTATTTAGCAATTTTTGCGAAGTATTCAAGAGTACGAACAAGTTGTGCAGTGTAAGACATTTCGTTGTCATACCATGAAACAACTTTAACCAATTGTTTACCGTCAACGTCAATAACTTTAGTTTGAGTTGCGTCAAACAATGATCCGTAAGACATACCTACAACGTCTGAAGAAACGATTGGATCTTCAGTGTAACCGTATGATTCGTTTGAAGCTGCTTTCATAGCTGCGTTCACTTCATCAACAGTAACGTTCTTGTCAAGAACAACTACCAATTCAGTAACTGATCCAGTTGGAACAGGAACACGTTGTGCAGCTCCGTCCAATTTACCGTTCAATTCAGGGATAACCAAACCGATTGCTTTAGCAGCACCAGTTGAGTTAGGAACGATGTTAGCAGCACCAGCGCGTGCACGACGAAGGTCACCTTTACGGTGTGGACCGTCAAGGATCATTTGGTCACCAGTGTAAGCGTGGATAGTAGTCATCAATCCTTCAACAACACCGAAGTTATCTTGAAGAGCTTTAGCCATTGGAGCCAAGCAGTTTGTAGTACATGAAGCACCTGAGATAACTGTTTCAGTACCATCAAGAATATCGTGGTTAGTGTTAAATACGACTGTTTTAACATCTGATCCACCAGGAGCAGTGATAACAACTTTCTTAGCACCACCAGCATGCAAGTGTTTTTCAGCAGCTGCTTTAGTAGCAAAGAAACCAGTTGCTTCAAGAACGATTTCTACACCGTCGTTAGCCCAGTCGATTTGTTCTGGATCACGTTCAGCGGAAACTTTAATGAATTTACCGTTAACTTCGAATCCACCTTCTTTAACTTCCACAGTACCGTCGAAACGACCTTGAGTTGTATCGTATTTCAACAAGTGTGCAAGCATAACTGGATCTGTAAGGTCGTTGATGCGTGTAACTTCAACACCTTCTACGTTTTGGATACGACGGAAAGCAAGACGTCCGATACGACCGAAACCGTTAATACCAACTTTAACTACCATTCGTGATTTCCTCCTTATGAAAATCAAAAAAATTTTTTGTGAAAAGAGTAACTTGACACAGCGCCAAACATCTTTTAACAGTCTCTATTATATACTTTATTGCATTAAAAAGCAACTATTTCCCCACGAAAAGCAAGATTTATCATAGATCACCACCTCTTTTATTGAAGTTTTTCACAAAGTCTTGTTTGCTAGGAAGAGCACTTTTTTACTTGTATTCACTTTTGGAACAAAGAAAAACTCTTCCCAAAGTGGGAAGAGTTTTTAAGCATTGGTAAATTAAGCTTCACCTTTAGCTTTTTTAATGATTTCTTCTTGTACTGATTTTGGTACATCTTCGTAGTGGTCAAATACCATCATGAAGGTACCACGTCCTTGAGTTGCAGAACGAAGGACAGTAGCGTAACCGAACATTTCAGCAAGTGGTACATATGCACGAACGATTTGGCTTGCACCGTGTGCTTCCATACCATCTACACGTCCACGACGAGCAGTTACGTGACCCATAACATCCCCAAGGTTTTCTTCAGGAACTGTGATGGTTACAAGCATCATTGGTTCAAGGATAGCTGGTTGTGCAGTCTTAGCAGCTTCTTTAAGTGCAAGAGATGCAGCGATCTTGAAGGCAGTTTCAGATGAGTCGACATCGTGGTATGAACCATCGTAAAGCTTAGCTTTCACGTCAACCATTGGGTAACCAGCAAGAACACCGTTCGCCATAGATTCTTGAAGTCCTTTTTCTACTGCAGGGATGAATTCACGTGGAACCACACCACCGACGATCGCATTTTCGAACTCGAATCCTTTACCTTCTTCGTTTGGAGTAAATTCGATCCAAACATCACCAAACTGACCTTTACCACCAGATTGACGTTTGAAGAATCCACGTGCTTGTGTAGAAGCGCGGAATGTTTCACGGTAAGATACTTGAGGAGCACCAACGTTAGCTTCAACCTTGAATTCACGTTTCATACGGTCAACAAGGACATCCAAGTGCAACTCACCCATACCAGAGATAACTGTTTCACCAGTTTCAGGGTTTGTTTCAACGCGGAATGTTGGATCTTCTTCAGCCAATTTTTGAAGGGCGATACCCATCTTGTCTTGGTCCGCTTTAGATTTAGGCTCAACCATCAATTGGATAACTGGTTCTGGAACTTCGATTGATTCAAGGATGATTTTTGCTTTTTCATCTGTCAATGAGTCACCAGTTGTAGTATCTTTCAAACCAACGGCAGCAGCGATATCTCCAGAGTAAACTGTTTCGATTTCTTTACGAGTGTTGGCGTGCATTTGAAGGATACGTCCGATACGTTCACGTTTACCTTTAGAAGTGTTCAATACGTATGAACCTGAGTTCAAGACACCTGAGTAAACACGGAAGAATGTCAAACGACCTACGAATGGGTCAGTCATGATCTTGAAGGCAAGAGCTGCAAATGGCTCTTCATCAGATGCTGGACGTTCTTCTTCTTCGTCTGTATCTGGGTTTACACCCTTGATTGCAGGGATATCAAGTGGGCTTGGAAGGTAGTCAAGGACTGCATCCAACATCAATTGAACCCCTTTGTTCTTGAAGGCAGAACCACAAAGTACTGGGTAGAATTCAACGTTGATTGTAGCTTTACGGATACCAGCTTTCAATTCTTCGTTAGTAATTTCTTCCCCTTCAAGGTATTTCATCATCAAGTCTTCATCAGTTTCAGCAACTGCTTCAACCAATTTTTCACGGTATTCTTGAGCTTGTTCAAGGTATTCAGCTGGAATATCTTCTTCAAGGATATCTGTACCAAGGTCGTTAGTATAGATTTCAGCTTTCATCTTGATCAAGTCAATGATTCCGCGGAAGTCATCTTCAGCACCGATTGGCAATTGAATTGGGTGAGCGTTTGCTTGAAGACGGTCATGAAGTGTGCTTACTGAGTAAAGGAAGTCAGCACCGATTTTATCCATCTTGTTAGCGAATACGATACGTGGAACTCCGTATTCAGTTGCTTGACGCCAAACTGTTTCAGTTTGAGGCTCAACACCTGATTGTGAGTCAAGAACGGTTACAGCACCGTCCAAAACGCGGAGTGAACGTTGAACTTCGATAGTGAAGTCCACGTGTCCTGGTGTGTCGATGATGTTTACACGAGTGTCTTTCCATTGAGCTGTTGTAGCGGCAGATGTGATAGTGATACCACGTTCTTGTTCTTGCTCCATCCAGTCCATTTGTGACGCACCTTCGTGAGTTTCACCGATTTTGTGAATCTTACCAGTGTAGTAAAGGATACGCTCAGTTGTAGTTGTTTTACCAGCATCGACGTGAGCCATGATACCGATATTACGAGTTTTTTCAAGTGAAAATTCGCGTGCCATGAGGTTTGTTTCTCCTATATTTTTTATTTCTATATTCTATTATAACATGATTTAATAAAAACGGATAGGCAGGACCTACCCGTTCTCAGTGTTTTCATGCTAAGTTTTGGTTCCAACTTGTAAGAAGAGTTGAATTGGGTTCAAGAGCTGACGAAGCTTAATTGAACTCGGGCTAAAGTTAGTTAGCCGATTTGAGCCGGAACGGGATGCTGTGTGAAAAAGATAAACTTCCTTGTATTCATCGAATACTGCGTCAGTTTCCTATTTTCACTTTGCATCCTTGCCGTTCCTAGCATCATGATCTTACCAGCGGAAGTGTGCGAATGCACGGTTAGCTTCAGCCATACGGTGAGTATCTTCACGTTTCTTAACAGCTGCACCAGTGTTGTTCGCTGCATCCAAGATTTCTTTTGCAAGACGATCAACCATTGTGTGTTCACCACGTTGACGAGCGATTGTTACCAACCAACGAAGTCCAAGTGTTGTACGACGTTCTGGACGAACTTCAACTGGGACTTGGTAGTTAGAACCACCGACACGGCGAGCACGTACTTCAAGTACAGGCATGATGTTTTCCATAGCTGTTTCGAATACTTCAAGAGCATCGTTTCCAGTAGCTTCTTTAATTTGTTCGAAAGCTCCGTAAACGATTGAAGCAGCTGTACCACGTTTACCATCAAGCATAACGCGGTTGATAAGACGAGTAACTAATTGTGAATTGTAAAGCGGATCTGGCAATACATCGCGTTTAGGCGCACGGTTTTTACGACTCATTTTTCTTTATCCCCTTTCCTTATGCTTTTGGTTTTTTAGTACCGTATTTAGAACGGCCTTGTTTACGATCGTTTACACCTGCAGTATCAAGTGCTCCACGGACGATATGGTAACGTACCCCTGGAAGGTCTTTTACACGTCCACCACGAAGAAGAACCACGCTGTGTTCTTGCAAGTTGTGTCCGATACCTGGGATATAAGCAGTTACTTCGATCAAGTTGCTCAAACGTACACGGGCAAATTTACGAAGGGCAGAGTTAGGTTTTTTAGGTGTCATTGTTCCAACACGAGTTGCAACACCACGTTTTTGTGGTGAAGAAACGTTTGTTTGAACTTTTTTATGACTGTTGTAACCAACGTTCAAAGCTGGTGATTTAGATTTTTCTACTTTTGATTTACGCGGTTTGCGAACCAATTGGTTAATTGTAGGCATCTACATTCTCCTGTGAAATTTTTTATTTTTGGTGATGGTACACTTGGTGACAGCTACCATCTGTGTGTACTTTTGCAACATTTGTCAGCACGTCCCTGTACACTCTTGAGAGACCAAAAGTAAAAAGTACCGTCTATTATTATAACATGACGGCACTTTGATTGCAAGATGTTTTTTTATTTTTTAAAGAAGTCGAAAAAGTTCATTATTGACCAGGTTCAGCAGGTACTTCTGCCCCTGCATCTGCAGCCGGAGCATACTGTTGTTGCTGTTGTGGTTGAACTGTCGCATTGGCTTCAGCTACTCCAGCGTTGGCATTAGCGTCTGTTTGAGTCTGCTGCGTTGCCGCTGTGTCACTCTCATAGGTCAGTCCATAATAGTTAGCGATGTATTGGATACGGGCATCAAGCGATTGCTTTTGAGTCGCATCTTTGACTTTCTTCACAGCAGCTTGGGCAGCGTTCACAGAATCTTGACTTGGGGTTGTTTCCATTTGAACGACTGCTTTTTCAGCAGCTTCTGTATTTTTCTTTTCTTCCTTCTTTTCTTTTTCTTCCTTTGTTTCCTTTTTCACTGGAAGGGAACCTGTTTTTTTAGCAGGTTGAATTTCTGTCGTTACCTGGGCAGCCGTATTCTTTTTAACGGTATACAAACCAGCTACCAATATAAAGGATAGAGACAGAACTGTCACCAAGCGAATCCACAAAGGGCTATTATCAAATCGATCTAAAATTCTTTTCACTTTTTGATCCTCCTTTGCTGCTCTTAATCAAAGATATTCCCAACTTCGACACTCAATTTATTTTCTTTTACATCGATGTTGGTAACGCGCAATAAGGATTTGTGTTCAAAGAATTCACGGTCGGTTGCAGCATTATCCGCAAAGACAGCTACTCCTGCTAATTCAGAATCAAATTCAGACAAGAGGCTGACCATCCCGTTAATCGTTCCGCCACCTTTAAGGAAGTCATCGACAATCAAGACCCGGCTTCCTGCTTTTAGGCTCCGTTTTGAAAGGAACATTTTCTCAATGCGATCCCCACTTGAGCCTGAAACATAGTTGACACTAACGGTTGACCCTTCTGTGATTTTCAAATCACGACGGACAATGACGAATGGAACATTCAAGACATTAGCTACTGCATTGGCTAGTGGAACTCCCTTGGTCGCTACGGTCATGACAGCATCAATCTTCTTATCTCGGAAGGCTTTGGCAATGATGCGTCCGATCCGATTCAAAATCTTCGGATTGCTCAAAAGATCAGACAAGTAAATGTAGCCACCAGGAAGGATACGATCACTTTCAGACAGTTGCTTGCAAAGATCCTCAACGATTTCTTTGGATTCTTGATCTGAGATAGACGGTGTAAAGATCACGCCTCCACCAGCTCCTGTAATGGTCTCAATATTTCCGATTTCCATCTCTTCAAAAGCCCGCTTAATAATCACGATATCTTCTGAGATGGAAGACTTGGCAGACTCATACTTTTCCGCAAACGTATTGAGGCTAGTCAATTCATAGGGATGGTTGATCAAGTAATTAGAAATTACGACCATCCGTTCACTTCTTCTTAATTTCATTTTCTCACCATGTAGTTTTTTCTATCATTATACCATAAGAAGCGAAAAAAACGAACATTCTGATTTACAGAAGGCCGTTTTTTCCTGATTATTTTATTTTTGGCAGAATCATTCCCGTATTTATCTCTGTTTTTACTAGTCGAGATTCGGTTTATAGAAGGAACGATTTTCCATAGCGAAGATTTTATTGGTCATCTCGCCAGGACCAATTAAGCCAAGTGCTGTTGTCATCATCATCATTTCCGCATCCAAATTATCGATCATATGAATAATCTCTGCTTCCATGATTTTTGGACGAACGGGACTACCGTATTCGAGCAAGCCATGGTGACTCAAGATCACATGGCGAAGGACGATCACTTCTTCTTTTTGATCATCAATCTTCAAGTCTTGCAAGACCTTGGTGATTTCTTCATCGATCAGTGCAATGTGGCCGATGAGGTTGCCTCGAACAGTGTATTCTGTATTTTCAGGTCCCGTCAACTCAATCACTTTGGCCAAATCGTGTAACATAATCCCTGCAAAGAGCAAGCTCTTATTCAACTGAGGATAGATATCGCCGATACTATCTGCCAAGCGGACCATGGTCGCTGTATGATAAGCGAGACCTGCTTCAAAGGCATGATGGTTGGTTTTAGCAGCTGGATAGCTATAAAACTCTTTCTCATATTTCTCATAGAGGGCACGGACAATCCGTTGCCAAACTGGATTTTCAATTTTGAAAATCATGTTTGACAGGTATTCATGCAATTCCTTGGGATCTACTGGTGGTTTTTCCTTGAAGTCTGCTGGATTGTTGGGCTCTCCTGCTTGTGGCAAGCGCATATTCAATTGATTAACTTGCGGAGTATTATTGTAGACCTCCCGACGACCAGCCATATGGACCACGCGCCCAGCTGTAAAGCTCTCTACATTGTGAGGTTGGGCATCCCATAGTTTACCTTCGATTGTACCGGTCTCATCCTGGAAGACAAAGGCGAGGTAGTTTTTCCCGGCCCGCGTTTGACGCACTTCTGCTGACTTGATCAAATAGAATCCTTCGAACAATTCATCTTTTTTCATTTGGTTAATTTTGACCATCATCTTCTCCATCTTCTATATATACATCTAGTCCCAGCAGGTCCTCATCGCTTTCGATTTGGCGGAGTGTCCGCTCGATGGCACTGGTCCGTCTGGTTAGCAAATCATCAATATTATTGGAAGCATTCTTTAAATGGCGCTGAGTCTTGGCCAGAATCCCTCCAAACTTATGGAATTCTGATTTGACCGATCCCAACACCTTGCTAATGTCATCTGCACTCTTTTGGATGTTGAGCGTTTTAAAGCCAACAGACAAGGAGTTCAAGAGGGCTGATAGCGTACTTGGCCCAGCCACTAAAATTTGTTCGTCCCGACGCAAGCGATCGAAGAATTCTGGATTGCGAACCACTTCGGAATAGAGGCCTTCAGTTGGCAAAAAGAGAATTCCGAAATTCGTTGTCGCTGGTGGAAAGAGGTATTTTTGTTGGATATCCTTAGCAAAACGCTTGATACTAGCAAGAAGGGCCTTGCGGTAACGCTCGATCTCCTCTTTCTCTCCTGATTCATAAGCTTCTTCCAGACGATAGTAGTCTTCCAGTGGGAATTTAGAGTCAATCGGCAGATAGACTGGCTCCTCTCCTTGTCCTGGAAGCTTAATAGCATACTCCACGCGCTCACTGGATTGGGGAACGGTGACAAACTCCCGCTCATACTGGGCTGGGGTCAAGATATCTTCAATGATTTGACCCAGCTGCAATTCGCCCATAATCCCACGCGTCTTGGTATTGGAGAGAACTTTATTAAGGGTTCCGACATCCCGCGCCACCGTCTGCATTTCTCCTAGCCCTTTGTTGACCGACTCCAATTGTTTTGAAACCGTCTCAAAGGAGGTCTGTAAGCGGTGCTGCAAGGTTTTCTCCAATTTTTCTTCTACCGTTTGGCGCATCTGTTCTAGCCGCACTTCATTGGACTCTTGGATCTGGCGCATGCGCTCATCTGTTTTGTCCCGATTTTTAGTAAAGTGCTCGTTCATCTCAGCGCGCAGAGCCGTCGTCTGCTGGTGGATCTCCACTCGCATCTCGGTTAAACGATCTGTCAGAGCGATCTCTAACTGCTGATTGGCAATCTGGCTTGCTTGTCTTTCTTTTTCAAAACGATAGTCCAACTGGTCTGTCAAATGATCCTCATGGTCTTCCAGCAACTCTCTTAAAGCCGGTCTTGTATCATCTGACCGTTGCAAGAGATAGATGAGGAGGCCCAGATTGAGCAGGCCAATCAGAAGCAGAATGATATTCATATTAACCTCTGTCTTTACTATAAACAATGACAAGATAGCCACGGTCAAGACTCACTTGAATCGGTTGATCCAAAAATTCATTGGAGCCATACATGGCCTTCAAAAAATAATTCTCCTGATGGAGCGGATACTTGGCTCCTGTAATCTCTAGGTGGCCTTGTCCGACAGGCATAAAGCCAACATAAGACATGGCTGGATCTGGCTGAATCTCATGGCAACCAGCTGGTCTGTAGATCAAGCGATTTTGACCATCGACTAATTGGATCTGCTCCATGTAGGGAGCTAGGTCTGGATCGGTCGGCAAAAAGATATTGGACAAAAAGTGATCCAAGCGACCACCAAAGGCACCGTAAACAGTGACAACAGCATCTGGATAGGCCTCAAAGACCGCTTTCAAGGCCAATTCCAAATCCGTATCATTCTTTTCAGGAACGGACTGAACAACCTGCTTGGCTTGGGTTCGGATCTGATGCAAATCAGTCTCAGAGACAGAATCGAAATCCCCCACAGCTATATCTAAAGGCAGGCCTTGTTCCAGTAACTTCAAACAGCCACCGTCGACACCTACGTAAAGCTCTTGATCTTTTGGCAAGAGCGTGCTGTCACCTCCTGCCAGTATTGCGATGTTACCCATTTACAGCATCTCGGAGCGTTTGAACGCGCTCATTGACCTCCCCATTAAAGACATAAGAGCCCGCTACAAAGACATTGGCCCCGGCTTCTTTTGCTTGGGAAATACTTTGAGCATCAATTCCACCATCCACTTCGATATCAAAGTCTAAACCTTTTTCTTCACGAAGAGCGACTAATTCGCGCACCTTGTCCATGGTTTCAGGCAAGAAGGCTTGGCCACCGAATCCTGGATTAACGGTCATAACCAAGACTTGATCCACCAAGTTCAAGACATGTTTGATACTGTCTACAGGAGTCCCTGGGTTGATCACGACACTAGCCTTCACACCCGCTTGACGAATTTTTTGAAGAGCTCCGTGGATATGAGGAGTAGCTTCCACATGGATGCTGATGATGTCAGCACCTGCACGGGCAAATTCTTCGATATGGTGTTCGGGATTGGTGACCATCAAGTGGCAATCAAAGACCAACTTGCTATGCGGACGCATGCTCTCTACGACACCAGCTCCAAAGCTGATATTGGGCACAAAATGGCCATCCATGACATCGATATGGGCATAGTCAGCTCCAGCTGCTTCTAAGCGTTTCAATTCACTTTCAAAATTGGCATAATCTGCACTCAAAATTGAGGGTGCAATTTTCATTGTTTTCATCGTTGTAGTGTCTCCTATTTTGGCATTTTTTTCGAAACTTTTTTATAGGTTTCGCGACGGTTTTCAATCTCACTTAGAAATTGCAAGTAATCCTCATAACGGAAAGGCGCAATTTCCTCTCTTTCAACGGCTGGTTTCACCGCACAAGCGGGCTCATGCGTGTGGGTACAGGTACGAAATTTACAAGAGTGGCTCACATCGGCGATCTCTGGGAAGGCTTGATTTAAGTCTTCGCTGGTCGTCACTTCATAATCGAGGGAGGAGAAGCCAGGCGTATCTGCGATCTTTCCTCCATTTAAATGGTAAAAGCTGACAGCTCGGGTCGTGTGTCGACCGCGCCCCAGACTATCTGAAATCTCACCCGTTTCAAGCTCCAGATCCGGAGCGATTTTATTGAGCAAGGTCGATTTTCCTACACCGGTCTGTCCCATAAAGACCGTGGTTTGATTGGTCAAAAGGGGCAAGAGTTCCTCAATCGACAAGACAAAGTCGTAGCCAATAGCCTGATAGATTCCTTGGTAGTATTGGATGTCTTCCATATCTTCTAACAAGTCCAGTTTTGAAATATAGACAATGGGATGAATCCCCTTGTGCTCCAAAAGAACCAGAAAACGGTCTAAAAGATTGGCATTGAAATCCGGCTCCTTCGCTGACATGATCACTACTGCCTGATCAATATTGACAATAGGAGGACGCACGAGGCTATTTTTTCGAGGCGCAATGCTCAAAATGTAGCCTTCCGAATTCTCTTCAGCAGAGAACTCCACCTGATCCCCCACATAAGGAGTCTGTCCTTTTTTTCTAAAATTTCCACGAGCCCGTGTCTGGTAAATGTGACCGTCTGACTCCACGTAGTAGAAGCCAGCCAAGGCCTTGACGATTGTTCCTTGCAAATCGCACTCCTTTGAGATTAATACTATCTATTATACCAAAAAATGAGAAATAAGGCTGGATTGCTTGATAATAAAAAACGAAAAGTGAACCTCTCCGAACGCTTTTAGAAACGAATAGGTTCGTTTTTTAAACGGATAGAAACAGAAGACGGAGTATCCGTTATGACTTGTCTTTTAGCAGAATTCGGGAAAGGGCACCTTCCTTTTTTTCCTTGGCATTTTTCCTAAAAAGTGTATAATAGAACTATGCGGAGGTGGTGGAACGGCAGACACGCATGCTTCAGGCGCATGTGCCCCTTCGGGCGTGAGGGTTCAAATCCCTTTCTCCGCATCTTGGAAAGGTGGCCCAGCTCGGTACGGCACCGGACTCGAAATCCGGCAAGTGGATTTTTATTCACGCGCGGGTTCAAATCCCGTCCTTTCCTTCTACAAAAACAAGACATGAGCTACGAAGCTCATGTCTTTTCTGTTATTTTATTCCTACTTCTAGAAGGCCATCTGCTAGGCGAGCGAAGTCTTCTAAGCTCAGAGCTTCTCCTCGTACAGAAGGTTGCAGGCCTGCAGCTTGGATTCCTGCTTCCAGTTTGGCTTTGATTTCTTCGGTCTTGCCAAAGCGACTAGTCAAGTTGTTCCAAAGTGTTTTGCGGCGGTGGACAAAGCTAGCCTTGCTGACAGAGAAGAAGAAATCTTCATCCTTGACAGCTACTGCTGGTTCTTCGCGACGGACCATCTTCAAAATGGCAGAGTCGACGTTTGGTGCTGGCACAAAGACGGTGCGAGGCACGATAAAGGCTACCTTAGCAGTCATATAGTATTGGACTGCAATGGATAAAGAACCATAAGCCTTGGTGTTGGGCTCAGCCGAGATGCGGTCTGCCACCTCTTTTTGCATCATGACCACAAATTCTTGGAAAGGAATCTTGGATTCGATCAAGTGCATGAGGATGGGAGTTGTGATGTAATACGGAAGGTTAGCCACCACCTTGATCGGAAGGTCTGGATTTTTAAACTCTGCGATGTACTGGTTGAGGTCTACCTTGAGGATGTCTTGGTTGACAACTGTGACATTATCAAAATCCCGTAAGGTATCCGCCAAAATAGGAACCAAGCGGTCATCGATCTCAAAGGCCATGACTTCTGCGGCATTTTCTGCCAAGAACTCAGTAAGTGCCCCAATCCCAGGACCAATTTCGATGACATTGACCTGCTTATCGATCTCTGCCGTATCCACAATTTTTTGAAGGATGTTGGTATCGGTCAAAAAGTTTTGACCGAAGGATTTTTTAAAGGTAAATCCGTGACGCTCCAGCACTGCCTTGGTCACGCTATAATCTGCAATTCTCATTTTTTCTCTTTTCTAATCAGTTTAGAGGTAAAGAATCCCCTCTACTTCCGTCTTAATAACTAGCCATCGCCTCTTCGACTTGGGCCAAACTAATTCCAAACAATTCCAAGCGTTTGATCAATTGCTTGCCATTGCAGTAGCCGATGCGCAAGGCTTCTCCTAGATATTCCCGCCGTTTGCGACTATCGCTTCCCATCAAAAGTCCAAGCCGCATCAAGTCAGTCTTTGTGATATCAAAGAAATTATCATCTTCGTAAGACCCGACCAGTCCAGCTAGGGCTTTTTCTAAGTCTTCAAAGCTGGCATGTTCTACTCCAAGAGAACGCCCCTTGGTCTTGGATTTGGGGACTGCTTCACCACGATTTAAAAAGGCATGTTTGGCCTGGGGCACCTCTTGCATAATGATCTTGCGAATTCGCTCACCATTATAGTCTGGATCGGTAAAGACAATGACCCCACGCAACTCTTGCAAGGTAGCAATTCGTTCCAAGTCATCTTGATCGATCGCAGAGCCTCGCGTTTCATAGGTATCCACCTCATAAAAACGACGGAGATTGGCTGTGTCATCCTTGCCCTCCACGATAATCACTTCCGGTATTTTTCTTTTCTCAGTCAAGGCCAAATACCTTTCTTGCATTGTCATAGGTTGCCTGAGCCACTTCTTCTGTTGTTAAGCCACGTAGTTCTGCAATAAAATCTACCACATAACGAGTGTAGGCTGTTTTATTTTCTCGACCACGTTTGGGAACTGGTGCCAGGTAAGGAGCATCTGTTTCAACCAAGATCTTGTCTAACGGAAGGCCAGCTGCCGCTTCTTGGACATCTGTGGCTTTCTTAAAAGTGACCACTCCAGAAAAGGAAATCATCATCCCCAGATCCATGAAGCGTTTCGCTTCTTCTAAACTTCCTGAGAAAGAATGCATGATCCCACCGCGAGAACCGACTCCTTCACTCTTGATGATGGCATAAGTATCTTCTAAAGCATCGCGTGTGTGCACCACAAAGGGGAGGTCCAAGTCTTTAGACAATTGAATCTGACGACGAAAAACCTTTTCTTGGACGTCTTTCGGTGCCGTCATCCAGTGGTAATCGAGACCGATTTCTCCGAGTGCGACGACTTTGGGATGTTTTAGCTGTTCAAGTAAATAGGCCTCCACTTCAGGAGTATAATCGCCTGCCTCAGTGGGGTGCCAACCAAGCGTGAGATAGAGTTCTGGGTACTGGTCTGCCAAGGCTATTCCTCGCTCAATCGTCGGTTTGTCAAAACCAACGATATTGTGGGCTACAACACCCATTTCCTTGGCCAAGTCGAGCTCTTCTTGTTCTTTTCCTGCGAATTCTTCCACATTGAGATGGGTGTGGGTATCAAAAATCTGCATGATCTTCCTTTTCTTCCGAGTTTTTCTTCTTTCTATTATAGCAGAAAGCGACTCTAAATTCACTTTCGGACAAAACAAAAACCAGTAGTCTCGAGTTTCTACTGGTTTTTAGGTTTTTATCTGAATTAGGCAGCCAAAACTTTGCGTCCTTTACGACGACGAGCTGCCAATACGCGACGACCGTTTTTAGTTGCCATACGGTGACGGAAACCATGTTTGCGCGCACGACGAAGTTTACTTGGTTGATAAGTACGTTTCACGATGAATACCTCCTCATAGATTTTGTATTCGTTTAGCCGGCTAGTTGTGATCAGTTACTAAACATACTTTACTATTCTATCGGATTCGACTCTATTTGTCAATAGCTATGGCAAAATTGTTGCAAATACAGGTCGGAGAAAACTTTTCTACACCTGACGGGTTGCCAAGTAATAGGGTTCCAGCGCCACCAGCGCCTCTTGCAACTGATCCAGGATATCCTCAAGAGAACCTTCCTCAACTAGAGAAACATCGTATTTGACGAGGACCTTACGAACCGCCCCTTCTGCTACTGCTTGTAACAGATCATGGCGATTCTTTTCTGTTCCTTCTACCCTTTGACTCTCCCCATTTTTCTGGGCGAAATAATAAACTGGCTGAGAGATAGGAAGGGTGAGAACCATGTGTTGCTTTTGAAGGCTCTGCTCATCTTTTTTTCGCTCGATAAAACTCACCTCTAAGGAAACTCCAAAATCAACTGCATCCCCATAAAGTCTCAAGGCAAACATGGGCTCTGCCATCGTCCCTTCTCCTTTTAGATAGGCCCAAAAATGAGGCCGCAAGACCTGAGCCTGGTTCATCCATTGGCTAGTCCGATCTTGCTCCAAATAGGGGTGACGCTTCTGAAAGGCTGAGACTAAATCAGTGAATTCCTTACGAGCCGCCTGAGCTAGGGCACGATACTGCTCCATCTCCGAGGCTAGCACCCCTGCCTTTGCTGGGGCCTGGTAGTGGATTCCTTGAAACTTTAAAAACTCTCGAATCGCTGCAAATGCCATCTGCTTCCTTTCTAAACCTAAAAAAGGAGAGATCGGCTCAATCCCGTCTCTCCCTTATGGGAAATAATAGCTTGATTATCCTTCGATGTCTACCACTACGTAACGGTTTGGTTCTTCCCCTTCAGAGTAGCTAGTGACTCCTTCCATCTTAGAGACAATACGGTGAATGATTTTGCGTTCACTGTTTGACATCGGATCTGTCTGTTGGGCTTGCCCATCTTCGAGGGCACGCGTTGCCAACTTCTGAGCATAGCTTTGAAGAACTTCCGCCCGGTGTTCTACATAGTCATTAACATTAATGGTAATGTAAAAATTCTTTGAGTAGCGGTTATAGAGGTAATTTTGCGCCAAAAGTTGAAGAGCCTTCAAGACTTTTCCGTGGTATCCAATGACACGTCCCGGTTCATTGGTATCAATTTGCATATTGACCGTACGGCGGTTGTGACTGCTTGAGATGGTCGCATCCACATCCATTTCATCGACCACTGTTTGAACATAGGCTGTCACATCATCTACGACTTCTTCGATGTTGTAGTTTTCCTCTACCTCGATACCAAGGTTTGAGAAATCAGATTCGCTTGATTCTTTTATCGCTGGTTCTTTGACTTTTTCAAGGATATGTTCATGCCCTTTTTCTTCAAGAACGGTATCTGCTTCTTTGTCATGTTTCAGGATTTCTGTCTTGATTTCTTCAGAGACAACTTCTCCTTCTTCTTCGACCTTTTTGATCGCTGCTACGACGCGTCCGAGATCGACCGTTGCTTCGCTCACCGTCTTAACCGGTTCGTTTTGTGCATTGATCTCATCTGGGACACCTTTGACAGCTTTTTGATTGGCTTTCACAACAGTTGTTTCTGCAATGGGTTCAATCTCTACTTGGGCTGGTTTTTTCCCAAACAAGCCAAGAAAACCTTTCTTTTCACGCGCTACAACCGTAATATGTGCCTTCATACGAGGAATATCTAAATCGTTCAGACCTTTTTGAATCGCTTCTTCAACAGTTGCTCCAGTATATAGGACCATATGTCCACCTCTTTCTTATTTTTTCTTTTTCTGTGCTTTGTTTAGGGCACGGCGTTTTTGTTTTTCCATGTCGCGCGAAGCTTGCTCTTTTGCTTCACGCTCTGCAATAATCTTGAAGGGGTTGTTCAAGAGATAGGTTTGCCCGACTTGGTAAGCATTGGAAGTCACCCAGTATAGTGCGACCCCGCTGGCTGAGAACAAGGCAAAGAAGAAGATCATCACAGGCATCACATACATCATGGTTGTCGCACTACCATTGCGCTCTGGCATGGCTTTATTTGTCAACCAACTGCTGAAAAATGTGAAGAGTGCTGCAAGAACCGGCAAGATATAAGTCGGGTCGATCGCACCAAGGTCCAACCAAAGGAAGTGACCGACTTTAAGGAATTCGACACGGCTCAGCGCTTGGAACAAGGCCATCAAGACCGGCATCTGGATCAAGAGAGGAAGGAAGGCTGAAGACGTTTTGACGCCTTTTTCCTTGTAAAGGGCCCGCATCTCTTCAGAAAGCTTAGTCCGGCTATCGAGATCCTTCCCAGGATACTTAGCTTGCAATTCCTTGAGGAGGGGTTGAATTTCCTGCATTTTGCGGGTTGAATTCATTTGATATTGGAAGAGAGGCAAGAGGACCGTCCGAATCACAATGGTAAAGACGATAATCCCTACACCGATACTTCCGCCAAAGGACAAGAAGCGGATGGCTTCTGCAAAGAAGTAGACGAAGCGTTCCCAACCACCTGTCGACTGAGCTGTCACTTGAGAAGTTCCACAAGCTGTCAAGACCAATAAGGCCGCTCCAAATAATCCAGTTAACTTCAGTTTCTTTTTCACATTATTCCCTTTCTTGGTAGACATGCGCTAATTTTAAGACATGTACAAGATTTTTCTCTACTTGATGAAAGTCGAGCTCCTCCACTCCTTTACGAGCAATGACAACAAAATCATCGGTCGTAAGGAAGGCTTGGTGTTTGATCAAAACATGGCGAATCAAACGTTTGATGCGATTTCTGGTCACAGCATTTCCCAGTTTCTTACTAACAGACAGGCCGACTCGAAAATGCGGTTGGTCTTTGCGCAAGCGGTAAACAACGAATTTCCGATTGGCAACATTTTGACCACTTTTAAAAATAGCATTAAAATCTTTGTCACGTTTGACGCGGTAGCTTTTTTTCAAACCTCAACTCCCTCTTTTAAATTTATTCTATTATACCATATTTTCAAAAAAAACCAATCTCACTCAGGAAATCGGTTGCTACTTAAATACAGATAAAAGTAAAGGCAAGGTGTAGTAGAGATTGAGCAAGATATGAGCCAAAATAGGGGCAAGGAGCGTCTTGCTCCGATAATACAGGATCCCAAAAATCACACTCGGCAGGAGATAGATGATAGAAGCTCCCAGCGAAAAGGGATTGTGGAGAAAATGTAAGCCACTGTAGATGAGGGCTGGAAGCCAAATCTCAGCATAGAGTTTCCAGCCTTTGAAGTAGGCATTCACCAAGGCTCCACGAAAGATCAGCTCTTCTGTCACCGGCCGTATGATAACCATTGCGATCACTAGGATAAGCACCCCTGTGGGGCTAATTTCCCGTGGAAAGAGACTCAAAACGGCTGCCCGTCCTTGAACAAAACCACTGATGAAGTAGTCCAACCAGTAGACCAAACAAGCCGCAAAAACGGCTTCTATCAGAGCTTGAAGGGGGTTCTTTCCCAGCTTAAACTGCGCTTTTTTAGAAAAACGGTAGACCAAAAATCCTGTAAAGACTGCATAGAGGCCTTCTAGGCCAAATAAGGTCCAATAATAGCTATTGGCGCTTGCTACACTGTTGGAGACATACTGGGCCAAGGGGCGAAATTGAGACCGAACATAAAAATAAAACAAGAGCAGAAAGAGGGGATACAGCAGTGAGAGCTTTCCTTTGATGAATTTCATAGATACCTTTCCTATAAAGTATGACAAATCGTATAGTGCATCTTACCATAATCGTGACAAGGTTTCAATGAAAAAGGATGCCTTCCTACTCTCTGAGATAGGCCACATAACCACCTAGGACAGCGACTAAAATCAAGAGACAAAGAAGAGTTTCCAGCCATACGAGAGCTGTCAAGAAAGGTAGTTGCAACAAGCCTTGGGCCATTTTCAAAGAGGTCGCTGTGATGACTGTTGGAAAGGTCAGGGCTGAAAAAGCAGGTTGAAAACCTTCTGTGATCATTTTCGGTAGGCGCGTCAAAACAAAGAAATAAAAACCTTGCGAGGCCACCACCATGATCAGTAAGAACCAGGTGGGCAAGCTCGCTCCACCCACACGAACCAGGGCTGCTAAAAGAAGAGAAAAGGGAGCACAATAGATGCCTTCTTGCCCCAACAGATGACTGGGTAAGGGGGACTGCTTCAAATCATGATAGATAAGGGGATAAAGAAGAAAGGTCAAACCAAAACCAATCACTAAAGCGAGATAAGCAATCTCCCTTATTCCCACAACGGGATAGGTCAAAGCTGCTACTGCAATGCCCACATAGAGAACGGTCCAACTGGGAGTGGCATTGGCTCTTGGTCGCGCTAGGACATGGGTCTTGGTAAAATAGAGAATTAAGCCCAGATCCAAGAGAAAGGCAGACCACCAGACCAACTGTGATAGACCCCCAAAGGCGGGAAAGAGGCGCAAAAGATAGGTGGATAAAATCATCCCTGCCATGGGAAAAGTCGCCATCCCAGATAAAAGAGCTGGTTGTTGGAATTCTATCTTGGTTTCTTGCCAGCGAATCGCATGATAAACTACAAAGAAAAACCAGAAGAACAAACCTGTCAGACTAAAGGCGTGAGCAAGGAAGGGTAGCGAGTCTGCAAGAAGGTTTCCAGCGCCAACCAGTCCTAACAGACAGCCTGAAAATACTAAGGGGATCTTTTTCATCGGGAGCTCCAATCATGTTGTCGCTTTCAGTATACCATAAAAGAGAAGGAAGCAGGATAAAAAAAGAGAGTGGGACAGAAATCGGTAATTCGTTAGAATTCGATTTCATCGTCCCACCTCCGCACAGTTGAGTAGGGCTGTAAAAGCTGATGAAATCAGCGTAGTAGAGCCCACTCAACCACTGCGTCTTGTTCGACAATCCAAAAATAATTGAGAGGCTAGGACTTTTGTCCCAGCCTCTTCAAATTGTAGATATCTCTTTAATTTTTTAAGTATCATTTAGGTTGCATTATGTAAGAAACAGATGGATTACATTCTAAAAGAAGTTGGAGAATACCAACTTCTTTTTATCCATTCTATTAAAGACTAGGCCTGTACGACCATCATATAAAGAAATAAAGATAGGAGAAAGACGATACTAACAACAAGAGTCGCTAGCTTGAGTCCACGGTGGGAGCGCCAGTAACTTGGTTTTCCTAGGTTACTGGTCGCATCTGTTGAGAGCGATTGTTGTTGGCGAGGCTGCAGGGTGATCAGAACCACAAGAGCGAGGGATAAGATCGAGATCCCGATTGCAAATACCATTTCCATCTTAGGATCCTCCTAACACTCTGAAGAGGGTAAAAATAACTCCCAGCAGAATCACCAAACCAATGATCACATTAAAAGTGACATTGATCTTTTCAGAACGTGTCGTCTTTTCTTTTTCGGCAGGACGGCGTTTGAGAGACTCCATCCGTCCTTCTACTTCTTTGTAAAATAAATCTTTCTTACGATCACTCACTGTATCCACCTATCCCTTCTTGCAAGCGAGCTTTGAAAACAGCTGGCTCAACGCTACTTGATTGGGCAATTTGTTGCGCGACGGCTTCTCTGTAATTATCCACAGATTGGTAGATTTCCTGGATACGGGCCACCATATCTGCTTCTTTTCCTTGATCAAAGATATTGGCTTGTGCGAGGAAGTGGCGGTCATGCAGGGTATGGCTAAAGGCAAGGATGACTTGCTGGTGTTCGAAGGCCTTGCGAACAATGCCTTGCACCTCTGCATAGTGGTTGATATCCAGATAAATACTAGAGACCTTAAGTAACTCTTTGATCCGCTCTTGACTGATATTTTGGTACAAGACCACATTTGGGTAGCGGACCATAGACAAGAGGCTCGCAGACATCTCCGTCAAAGCTGCTACACGGAAGGTCACATTCGGCAAGTTCTCTACTAGGTAGGTCAAGGCTTCGATCTGATCCGAATTGGTCAAGACAAAGGCGTCTTTACGGATATCGTCTTTCACCTTGAAATCATACAGGTAGCCAAGAGGACCAAAATAACTATGCTGGTCTTGCGAGGTCAACTGCAAAGCACGATGATAGGTCGCGTTTTGCGGAATCAAGATCTTCTTGGTCCGGATTTCTGGGTTCTGTAGAATCAACTGCATATTCCCAGGAAGGCTGTCGTGAAGAGGCTCTTGCCACACCAAGACGTCGCGCCCTTTGATGCCTTTATTGCCTAGCTGGAGACTAATGCTAAAGGAGGTAGCCAGCGTATTGTAGACCAAACCATCTAGATCAAAACCACGATACTCTAGATAAAAGACAAAGTAATCTAAGCGATTCTTGAAAATCCGCATGGGTTGATGGTCCAAGGTCAAGATCAAATCCCCTGTTTGGTGATTCTCTGTCAAGCGCTCGATATCCCCTTCAAAATAAGTGGTCACCAAATACTGTCCCTGATCGCCACAAGTCGTTACAGCAATCTTACGACCGTATTGGTCATAGTGCTCAACCATGACCACTTGCCCTTTGCCATCTAACCACTCTAAGCGCTCGACGATGCGTTTATAAGAAGCAGCATGGTAAACAATCCGAGCCTTTTCTTGACCATAGTAGGTCACTTTCCCCGAACTGTTGTCCCCAGAAACTTCCCAGAAATCAGGCACTGGAACTTCATTAAAGTAGCGTCCCCGCTTCTCCCCTTTTGCTTGTCCTAAGAAATAGATAAAGGGAGACTCGACACCGTCTGGTAAGAAACCATTTGGCTCCAAAATAACGGTCGGATGGTCAAAACCAGACTCTTTCATGGAGTGGAGCAGGTCTTGGCTTTCACGAGAATAACTATCAAATACGTTCAGCATGTGTCACCTCTTCTATCAATTGTGCCCAAGCTTCTTCTACTCGGCTGGTCAAAAAGTCTTCTGCACGCGCATAAGATGCTTGACGCATGCTGGCTAGATCATCTTTTTTGTATAGCTGGATCATTTTTTCCGCAAAGGCAGAAGCAATCTGGTCGACCACTTGATCTGCTGAAGGCGGAATGAGATAGCCATTTTTACCTTCTGTAACAAAGGTCTGGTTGCCATAAGGAACGTCAAAACCGATTATCGGAAGACCAGAACCAATCGCCTCCATCAAGGTCAACCCAAAGCCTTCACTGGTCGACGCTGACAGGTAAACCTCATAGTTCTTATAAATTTCCTCTAAATTGGCATGCCCTTTGAGGTGGATATAATCTGCTGCCCCCAATTCATCAATTAGAGAACGCAACTTGCCTTCTTCTCCACCTTTTCCATAGATGTCAAAAGACAGTTCTGGCAATTCTTTTTTGGCGCGAACCACTGCTCGCACCAACCAGTCAATATGCTTTTCTGTCGCCAAACGAGAGGCAGTAATCATAGAAAATGGGGTGCGATTTTCGTTTTGTGGCAAGCTTGCAAGACTCCCAACTGGAATGGTATAGATAGCTGGCTGATGGTTGGTGTATTTGGCAAACTGCTCGGCCAAGATTTCTTTTTGGCGGTCAGTCGCGACAATAAAGAAGTCCACCTTGTCTGCATTGGTAAATTGGTACTCGTAGTAGTTGTTCCACAGGATATACTGATCATCAACATTATTGGCACTGAAGTGCTCGGCGTGAACGACCACACCCAGACGGGCTTTTTGCGCTTCTTCAAAGATAGGCTGACCGATATTAGTTTCCCGATCCAAAATTACCAGATCTTGTTTGGTCAATTGAAGAGTTTGCATGAAGTAGCGGATCAATTCTTGGCGACCAACTAGGTAGCGATCTGGAAAACGATAAATTTCGCGGCCATCTGCCATCTGCATGCTGTAGGCAACCGTCCCGTCTTCATTGTAAAAACGGCGCTCAATCAAGTTGGCTTGATTGTTTTTGGGAATGAAGTACTCAGTACAATAGCGGGTATAGGAGAAATAATCCTTTCTCACCAAAATTCCTCTAGACACGTACTCGCAACGTTCAACATAGGGACTGTTTTCTGCGCACAGGTAGCAGGTCAAAAAGTTGTCCTGGTCCTCATAAAAGAAACGCTTGATCTTACCATCGACTTCTTCACGAGTCGGTTTCCCGGCAAAACCTGCTAAGACCTGATCAATGGTATAGGTCGTTGGCGCAATTTTTATATCTGTAAAATGGCTATAGAGCCAGATGATTTCATCATTTTTAAAACCGATATTTTCTGTTAAATGTTGGATATTATCGGCTAGAATCATATCCATAAAGACAAACTTGGCTGGTTGATGGATATTGCGTAACAACTGGGCACGGTAGGCCTGGGCATACTCAACACCACTGCTGGCCCAACCGATTCCAAGGTTGATATTGTATACTGTCATAATGTCCTCTTTTATGGGAAATGCAAGACAATTTCCCCTTTTTTATTGATTTCTACTCGACTCAGTAAGAGATTGCGGACCATTTGTTCTTTGGCCGCCTCTTTCATTCGTTCAAAGGATTGGTAGGCTTCTTGGAAAAATTCTACCAAAGGGTTTTTCTGACTGGTGTACTGACCAGAGAGCGCCATGCGCAATTGTTGCAGATAGTCTACCTGCTCTACCCAGTTTTCATCGATAGCTTTTAGGATCGCCATGCGCTGGAATTGGGCGATCACCTCATCGGTGCCTAAGATCTCATACTTAGCTTCCAACTCGCTTTTAGCAATCTCCCATAAGAAATTCTCTTTGGTTTTCTTGCTACGGAAGGTTTGGTGGGCCTTTTCCGGATCTACTTGGTAGCTCACATTGTCTAACATATAGCGATAAAAAGCTACCGGTTCCTTGTATTCTTTTTTATGGGCTACACTTGAAAAGACGGAACGAAGCACTTTTTCAACGATATCATCCAAGCGTCCTTCTTGTTTAATCAAGCGGTCGCGCTCTTCGTAGACGATGGCACGCTGAATATTCATGCTTTCCGCAAATTCTAGTGTCATCCGACGACTGGCCTGACCAGAACTTTCACTAGCATTTTGAGCTCGCTCCACCAAGTTTCTATACTTGCGCTTGGTCAGAGCTTTGGCTGAACCAATTCGCTCATCCACATCATAGTCTTGATAGGTATCCTGGATCCAGTCTGGCCCCCAGTTTTTCATCAAATCGTCTTCCAAAGAGACGAAGAACTTGGTCAAACCGGGATCTCCTTGGCGACCTGAACGTCCCCGAATTTGAAGGTCAATCCGCTGGTTCATCATCCGCTCAGTCCCAACAACCACCAAGCCACCTAACTCAGCGACTCCTGGTCCCAACTTGATATCGGTTCCCCGACCGGCCATTGAGGTCGCAACCGTCACAGCTCCTTTTCGACCTGATTCCTTAATGATCTGGGCCTCTCGAGGAGCATTGTTGGCATTAAGAAGATTGTGTGGAATCCCTTCCCGCAAAAGAAGATTCGAGTAAAGAATCGACATCTCAACGGATCCGGCAAAGACCAGAATCGGATTGCCCTTTTCGTGGATCTTCTTCACATAATCCAAGGAAGCCACGATTTTCTCTGGCAAGGTCTGATAGATTTCATCTGGCAAATCCTTGCGGATCTTCTTGCGATTGGTTGGGATCTTGATCACTGACATGGCATAGGTATCAAGAAACTCTGCCTCAGCGACCTTCCCAGTCCCAGTCATGCCACCCAACTTCCGAAACATCTTAAAGAGGTTTTGGTAAGTAATAGAAGCCATGGCCCGTGTTTCTTGGGTGAGCTTGAGACCCTCTTTGGCTTCAATCGCCTGGTGGAGTCCTCCTTGCAAACGGGTCATTTCCATCAAGCGCCCCGTCGCCTGGTCTAGTAAGACAATCTCCGGTTGCCCTTCGACATTGGGATGGATGACATAATCCTTATCCTTAATAAAGTTTTTATTGGCCTGCAGGGCTAAGCTGATATGGCGGACCAAGTCACGGTATTGGGGATCATAGAGGTTGGGAATGGCTAGAAAGGCTTCTGCTGCATGAGCTCCTTTTCGAGTCAACCAAACTCGTTTCTTTTCTTCATCAAACTTGAAGTCTTCCCCTTCTTTGAAGGTTTGGATCAGGGTATCAATAATCCCATAAAGGTTGGACTGAACCCGAGGAGAACCAGAAATAATCAAGGGAGTCTGAGCACTATCAAGGAGCACCGAATCAATCTCATCAACAATGGCGTAATTGAAGTCTGCCAAAAATTGGCCATCTGCAGAAGCCGTCAAGTTCTCTGTTAAATAGTCAAAGCCCAAACTGGTATTGGTCGTATAAATGACATCTGACCGGTAAATCTCCCGTTTGACTTCTGGATCTAATTCTTCGTCTTCTGATTGTTTCAAGGGAACTCCAACAGTCAAGCCCAAAAAGCGGTAGACCTGTCCCATCTCTTCTGCATCCCGAGTTGCCAGATAGGTATTGGTCGTAATAACCATGACCCCTTTGCCCTCTAAGGCATTGAGATAAACCGGCATAGTTGCCGTCAAGGTCTTTCCTTCACCGGTATTCATTTCAGCGACATTGCCTTGGTGGAGGACAATCCCTCCCATGACTTGCACGTCATAAGGAAACATGCCCAAGACCCGTTTATCAGCTTCCCGCGCAACTGCAAATGCTTCCGGTAAGAGATCATCCAAGGTCTCACCCTCTGCTAGACGTTCCCGAAATTCCACAGTCTTCTCCTGTAGTTGTTGATCCGTCAAGCGGGCCATGTCATCCTTCCAGCTATTGACTTCTTTTAAGATTTTTTTGATGTTTCTTAATTTAACGTAATCCAATGTAATCCTCTTTTTTTGCAGTGATGTTCGTCTATTCGAGAACTTCTGCTCCCTCAGACGATATTGGTTGAATCGTGAAATAGTGGAAGGTAAACTCTTGCAAACCTGCACTGAGCAAGCGTACTTCATAGGCGTATGCTTGATCTGGATAGGTAAACGGCAAGCGACCTTCTGCGGTTACTCGACGGCCAACGACCTCTCCAAAGCGATCTTTGAAGACGATTTCTACCATAACGGTATGAGCCGGAGTCGCTTCCATCGTGATAACCAGTTCATAATCTTGCTCTCTTTTGAGCAGAGGCAGACTAGGAATTTGACGAGTTGCGCCAAAATTTGTCTGCGAATGCCAAGTTTTCAGCACTTGACCAGATGGCATGAGGGGGTTCTGAAACTGAACGCTTCCTTGGGCAGTCGCCTGAATGGTCGACCCCCAAAGATAATCTGCTAGAACAGTATCGCCCCAGTAGATTCGTCTGCTTTCATTTTCTTTTATTTTTATCATTGGTTTCTTCCAAAGTCTCTTTCCATGATTTCTTTGTACTGGGTCACAAACCACTCAATGATCGGACCACTCGCATCATTGTGTCGACCGGCGCGGCTAGTACTGATAATACGAACCGGCAATTCATACAAGGCCTCTAAAATATCTGGATAAGCTTGCTGGTCGTAGTCATCATCCCTCATATAGGCAAGGGCTAAAATCGTATCCTTGAAATCTGCCTGGTCAAACCGGTCCCAGAAACGTTGATTGAGCTGACCGATCCCTTCTTGCGACACTTGACCAATGATCAACTGCATCATGTCTAGGGATGTTCCAAACTCATCTGGGCGTTTAAATTTCAGGTTGGCAGCGACATCCCCCAGGTTGACAATGGGTTTTCCGACCAAGATCGCATGAGGAGAATAAAGAGCACCATAGTAAAGGGCACCAAAGGTCCCCATGGACAAACCAGAGAAATTCATATCTTTTGGCTCAAAGCCGAGCAAGTCCAAGTGCTGGTCAATAAAGGCAGTGATTTGATTTTCCAACTCTTCTGAGCCCATATAGAAGGATCCACCTTCTAACCTAGGGTCCGAAAAGAGAATAAAGGGACTACCCATAGCACGCATCATCCCAAAACCTTCAAATCCTTCGGCCGGACGATACCCAGAAAAGTAAATGTTTAAAGGCGGCTTCATATCGCCAGGATGGAAATAAGCAAAAATTTCTTGGCGTTTGTGGTCCCGTAGCGTCTTAGCTCCTACGGTCATCTCTCCTAAAGGACCATGTGACAAGCGCTTATGCAAGGCTCCGATCGTAAGCGTCCCTTCTCCTTTTGCTTCCAGCGAAAAGGCTAGGTAATAAGCTTCTGCTCCATCCAATTCTAGTGGTTGCTCCATCTCTTTTTCTGAAAAGACTGCATCTTTGACCCACTCTCCCAGTGCACCAAAGCGGTAAAATTGAATCCGCAATTGTAGCTGACAGCTTGGATCTTTTTCATATTCCAACCAAAAATTGATGGGACGACTAGCATCATACACGTAGTTGTAGACCCACTGAGCAATCGGTGTAAACTCTTCACCGTATGGGCCATCCAGCTTCAGAAAATGTTGCCCCAGCACCGTTTGCTGGCCAGCAAAATCCGGTCTCACCCGCAGGTCACGAACTGTAAAGGCATCTCCATATTGATTGTCGTATAAAAAGCGGTCTAAGACATAGAGAAATTGATGCTTGTTTGAGAAATCCCAGGGTCTTGCTTGCTTGAGCCTTAAGAGGTGAGCCAATTCTTCAGAAGGCACCTCTAGTTCATGGCTTTGATCATAAAAAACGGTATACGGCTGGAAATAAGCCAGGTCTTCTCCTAAAGCTAATAAATCTTCTGGCTTTTCCAGAATCAAGGCTTTGAATTTGGAGATTTCCTCTTCTTCCATATATTCTTTGAGCGATGGAAGAGCGGTAGCTTGAAAAAAGTGCCAGCCTAGTCCAGCAGGAAGCTCCACCTGATCCTGCCAACTACTTGAGCCGATTTGGAGAATATGGGGTATTTGTAGTTTTTTATCCATGACGTTCTTTCATCCATCCTTCCCATTTCTCGATCAAGCGTTGACCGGTGTATTCTTGAATTTTTTCGATCGAGTAGACCAAGGCTTCGTTCCAAGGCTTCAATTCCAATAAGAAGTGCGTGATTGCCTTCTCTAATTCCTTATCTCCCTTTGATAAGACATAGCCATTTTTCAAATGATCGACATATTCTGTCTGGACGCGGTTGACCTGTGGAATTCCAGCAGAGATCCCTGCAATCTGCGTATAGAGGTTGGGTTCCTCGCTTAAATCTACGATCAAGCGTGTTTTTTCCAATTCTTGAATAATGTCATTTTCATTTGAAAAATTCTTAACTACAAAACGGTAGTCCGGTGCGTCTTGTACGGACTCTTCATCGATGATCTGGTTTTCCCCAAGTCCTTCCATTTGGGCTGGTGATTGAACCAGATGAAAGTCCTGCTCGCTAGCGATCAATTCCTCGAGTTGCCCTTCTAATTCCTTCACCCGCTCCGGTGATCCATTGTAAAATGCAAAAACAACTTCAAATAAGGGATGTTGCGCTAAAATTTCCAGAACCTTCTTGAGCTGGCTCTTACTTGGAAGCTCGGCTTCGTTGACATAAAAGTAAATCTTCGATTCCTTGCGCTCCTGACTAGAGCCTAAACGAAGACGGGAGTCAAAAGAGGTAATCCGGTGTGTCTTTTGAGCCAGGCTAGGGGAAAAGCCTCCAATCGCTTTTTTGGTTTTTTCACTATCTGTAATCAAGAGCTGGGCATCAATCATATCAAAATAGAGGGTAAAGTTTTCAGCAGATAAGGGCTGACGATCTCCATAGAAGGACAAGACTTTCTTGACACTACTTGCTGTATCCTGTAAAAAAGCCAAATTTGCTGGATGAGCTGCCAGTACCAACTGATCTCGTCCTGGTACCAAGGCTGCCAACTGTTCCTTCATCTTTTCAGCGACAACTTCTCCCATATCGGAATAGCTTTCTTTTTTGAAGGCAGGAAAGAAAGCTTCATTGACCATAACAGAGTGGTTCTCTTCGATCAACATTTCTCTCAAAACCCATTGTCCATCAAAACTCAAGTACTCTTGAAAATAAGGTTTCCTCTCATTGTAGTAAATCCTACTAGAGATAAAGCCGCGATCATCTAAGTACTCGATGTAGCTGATCTCATCATTCTTATAACGAGTCAAAGAGAGAATGTTTCCATCTACTCCCATATCAATTTTTGCTATGAGGTGACCCTTTCGAAATGCCATTACCAAAAAGGGAGTGTAGGAAAAAGTGGTCTCACTCGGCCATTCGATGTCCCGAAGCTGAACTGGGTGCATCGCCAAACTAGACGGAACCTTTTGGATACGATCAAAAATTGAGAGCACATCTGTCTCTAACAAATCTTGGCGGTGTAAAAAATAGCGCAGTTGCGGACTATATTGAGGCAACAATAAGATCCGATCCATTTCTGCTTCTTGAAAAATACGAACTTGATTAATGGTATCATCAAATTCAATGGATTCTCGCATCCAGTACCAAGGGGTAGCTGTTTGCTGCCAGATGCGGTCCGTTCCATACCAGGCTGGTACAAAATAATACATGGTTACTCCTAGAATATTCTTGTATAACGTTGATTGACACGAAGAGCACGAATTTCTTCTCGGATATTGTAAATCATCCCGACAAACATGAGGAAGGTTCCTGGAATCATGGTCAAGCGCAAAAGATCTTTATCCCATAACAAGAGGGAAAAAGGAAGCGCCGTAAAGAGGATCAGATACAAGGTCCCAAAAACCGTTAAGCGTAGCACAATTTTATTGATATAGCGACGTGTATCTGCTCCAGGATAGACATGATCGATATACTCGGACGCCTTCATCATCTTATCTGCAATTTCTTCTCCATTCACATTGACAAAGGCAAAAGCAAAAGAGAGAAGGGCGATCATGAGAATGTAAAGAAGAATCCAAATCGGATCTCCCATCACCAAGTGTTTGGCTAAATGAGCGGCCCACTTGGCATTGGAATCCATAGACAAGATCAACAGCATCGCGTACTGAGGAATGGACACCAAGGTCATGGCATACATGAAGGGCATCCCTCCTGCTGGGTTGAGCTTGATATCCAAAAAAGTATAACTTTTCAAATTGTTGTGGATTCCTAATTTATTGACAGGAATCTGGTACTTGGAATATTCCACCAAGACTGCCACATAGACAAAAATCAAGATAAAAATCACGCCCAGAACATAAGCGATCTCTGGTATATTATTGACACTTGAAAGAGTCTGCATCACGTCTTCTGGAAGATACATAACCATCCCAGCCATCATGATCACCACAGAACTTCCAAGCCCCAAGGCAGCATTTAGATCTGAGAGCCAAACTAGAAAGAAGGCTCCAGCTACCATAATCATGGTATTGACTGCAATGACAAGGCCTGAATTCAGTCCTGTTTTCAATGGCAAATACATAGCCACTGCCAAGGACTGGACGATGGCGAGCACCAAGGTCACGTACATCTTTCGCCGCTCCACAATCTCCGAACTGGTTTTTTCGAGGTTAAAGCGTTTTGAAACGGTAAACATCCTCCACAAAATCATGGAAGACATCCATGGGGATAGACCGATCGAAAAGATCGACATCCCACGGAGATTCCCCCCCATCACAGCACTTGAGAGCTGTAAACCGGTTGTCGTTCCCTCATTGAGTCTCAAGGCCTTTGATAAGTCAACAAAAGGCAAGGAAATTTTACTTCCCAAAACATAAATAAAGACGAAAAATATCGTCCAACAAAATCTCTTTCCTACTTCAGATCGTTTTAACATTTCTTTTAAACTTTCTCTTACTCATTTTGGCTGGTTCACTTGAGAAATAGCCTTTAAAGATGTGTGTCTATAGTACATTATCTCAACTTATTTTACCATAATTTGCTTATTTTCTAAACATATTTGTCACTAATCCTTAATATTGTAAAAAAATATGAATTTGATACCGTATTCAATAAAAAATTCTTCAGATTTATGTCTGAAGAATTCTTTTTTATCCTATTTATTTCTCTAAAGCCATAATACTATCAATAAATAATTTCTTTGTAAAATAGCCATTGCGGATCAAATAAGAAGTATATTGAGCCTTTTGGACCATTTGGGCATACTCTTCTTCTGTGCAGTCTTGAACCAGACGATTAGCTTCTTCAAGACTAGATGCTACAAAGCCAAGCCCTTTTTCTCGAATATAGTCTGCATTTGACAAATAGTCTGGCACTACTACCGGAAGACCTGCAGACAGATAAGTCGATAATTTGTAGGAAATATTTTCTTTGTAGTAATCCCGCTCATCCTCAGGATTCTCTGAATTTCCCCAGACAAGTCCAAAACCACCCTTAGAAAGCTCCAAAAGCAACTCTTGCTTGGTCCGCCAGCCTTCAATATGGACCTTAGAATAATCAACTCCTTCAACTGGTTCGGTATAGACATGAAGGGGAGTATCATATTTCCAGTCGATGATATGAGGGAAACGCGAAGGATTTCCTGAGAAGATCAACTTTTTCTCAAATTGCGGAGTGTAGAGTTCCAAACTGTGGGTCAAATCCCACAACTTTTGGACCACATATTTTTTAACTGTAAGCCCTTCTGATACTAGACGATGGTACATCTGTTCTGATGGGACAACAACAAGGTCGCTCTTATTATACATCTCAATATAAGCAGGCATGAGATAATAATTACTTTCAAACATGAGAGGTGGGACATCATGGATGAACATGACTAGTTTCGTCTGAAGAAGTTTTAACTTATCCACCAAACGATTATCCCACTCAATTCCGTTCCAAGAAGGTGATTGAACGAAGACGATATCTCCAAAAGCTACACCTGCTAAAATACCATCCATCCGTGAATTCAACTCACCAGCCGGTTCATTCGTTTGATCATAAAAATAGATTCCAAGTTCATTGACCCCAAGTTCACGAACCACATTCATAATATCATTTTGCGCCATCAGAGCAACACTTTGCGAAGATTGCCCGAATAAATTTGTAAAATGGATTTTCATTTCTTCCCTCTAACTCTTCTTTTTGATCTATATTCGTAATTCCATATAGCAGGGATAAACTTTCGCAAATACCCTTCCCTATATCGTTTTACCGAAAACTTCCTTGACCATTATAACATATTTTACAACTTCTTTAACCTTTTTAATCAATAAAAGACCGGTGGTATCCCGATCTTTTATCATTACATTTAATACCTTATTTGCTATCTTTTTTCCGGAAGCCAAATAGAGCAAAGCCTGAGAGGAGAAGTGAAACTATCCTAGCAAGGATACTAGATGAAGAAACTGTTCCTGTCTTTGGCAAAGCAGATTCTGAAGTATGTAACGAACTTGGCGATCCATCCTCTGAAAGGAATGTCGTATGAGGTGTATTCTTTACAATTTCCGAATGGCTTGTCACAGGAGAGAAGCTAGACGCATAAGATACGTGGACCCATTCAGAAGTTTCATGCAACAGGGATTGACTCTCCAACGCCAATGTGCTTATAGATTCTGAAGAGCTGGTCAAAGGTAATTCAGATGTTGACACTAAAGATTCTGAATGAGATGTCCATTGTGAAGTAGATAGGCTCTCAAAAATAGATTGAGAGCGAGAGTTCGATCTGGACTCTTGGAACTGCGATTTTAATTGACTAGCTGAAATCGATGCTTGAACCTGAGATTCTGATTGACTTGCTGAAACGGATTTCTGAACCAAGGAGTCTGATTGACTGGCGGAAACGGACGCTTGAATCAACGAGTCAGACTCACTTGCAGAAACTGAGGCTTGAACCTGAGAGTCTGATTGGCTCGCTGAAACGGATGCTTGAACCAGCGACTCTGATTGGCTAGCCGATACAGATGCCTGAACCAAGGAGTCAGACTGACTGGCTGACACGGATTTCTGAACCAAGGATTCGGATTGACTGGCGGAAACAGAGGCTTGTACCAACGAATCTGACTGACTGGCCGAAACGGAGGCTTGAACCTGAGATTCTGATTGACTTGCAGAAACTGAGGCTTGAATCAATGAGTCTGATTGACTGGCTGACACGGATTTCTGAACCAAGGAGTCTGATTGACTGGCGGAAACGGATTTCTGAACCAAGGATTCTGATTGACTGGCGGAAACGGACACTTGAATCAACGAGTCTGACTCACTTGCAGAAACAGATGCTTGAATCAATGAGTCTGATTGACTGGCTAAAACGGATTCTTGTACCAACGAGTCTGACTGACTTGCAGAAACCGACTCTTGAACCAACGAGTCTGACTGACTTGCGGATACTGAGGCTTGAACCAGCGACTCTGATTGGCTAGACGATACAGATGCCTGAACCAAGGAGTCTGATCGACTGGCCGAAACTGATTCTTGGACTAACGACTCTGATTGACTCACTGAAACTGAGGCTTGAACCAAGGAGTCTGATTGACTTGCTGAAATTGAAGCTTGGACTTGCGATTCGGACTGACTGGCGGAAATTGATTCTTTAACCAGCGATTCAGATTGACTCGTAGATGTTGAAGCTTGAACTAACGATTCGGATTGACTTGCAGATACAGATGCCTGAACCAAGGAATCAGACTGACTTGCAGAAACTGATTCTTGTACCAATGACTCAGACTGACTTGCAGATACAGATTCCTGAACCTGCGAGTCTGACTGACTTGTGGAAATCGAAGCTTGAACCAACGACTCAGATTGGCTTTCGGAAATCGAAGCTTGAACCAACGACTCAGATTGGCTTGCTGAGATTGAAGCTTGGACCAACGACTCGGACTGACTTGCTGAAATCGATGCTCGTACTTGTGAGTCTGATTGACTCGTGGAAATTGATTCTTTAACCAGTGATTCTGATTGGCTCGCAGAAACTGATTCTTGTACCAACAATTCAGACTGGCTTGCAGAAACTGATTCTCGAACCTGTGATTCTGATTGGCTTGCTGAAATCGATGCTCGTACTTGCGACTCTAACTGACTCGTGGAAATTGATTCTTGAACCAGCGATTCAGATTGACTCGCAGATGTTGAATCTTGAACCTGTGACTCAGATTGACTTGCTGAAACTGATGCTTGAACCAACGATTCTGATCGGCTTGCTGAAATCGATTCTCGGACT
The DNA here is from genome assembly GCF_000507765.1 of Streptococcus parasanguinis CC87K. GTDB lineage: Bacteria > Bacillota > Bacilli > Lactobacillales > Streptococcaceae > Streptococcus > Streptococcus parasanguinis_J. The sequence goes on from NZ_KI669401.1 coordinate 1,363,188, forward strand.
TGCGATTCGGACTGACTCGCGGAAATTGATTCTTTAACCAACGATTCTGATCCGCTTGCTGAAACGGACTCTTGTACCAAGGACTCAGATTGGCTAGCGGAAACCGAGGCTTGGACCATCGAGTCTGACTGGCTCGCAGAAACTGACGCTTGAATCAAGGAGTCTGATTGACTCGCGGAAACGGACTCTTGTACCAAGGACTCAGACTGGCTTGCTGAAGTCGAGGCTTGGACTTGTGATTCAGATTGGCTTGCTGAAGTCGAGGCTTGAACCTGTGACTCAGACTGACTTGCTGAAATCGAAGCTTGAACCAAGGATTCTGACTGACTCGCAGAAAGTGATTCTTGAGCTTGTGATTCTGACTGATTCACTGAAAGCGATTCTTGAACCTGCAACTCTGACTGGCTCACTGAAAGCGATTCTTGAACCAAGGATTCAGATTGACTCGCCGATTCTGAGGATTTAACCAAGGATGTTGATTGGCTCGTAGAAAGCAATTCTTGAGCCAACGATTCCGATTGACTAAGGAAAATTGATGTTTGAACTAAGAAATCAGACTGGCTCGCGGAAAGTGATTCTTGAGCCAAGGACTTCGATTGACTCGCAGAAAACATAGCTTGAATTAAAGAATCAGACTGGCTCGCAAAAACCGAGGCTTGAACCAAGGATTCTGACTGACTCGCAGATAGCGATGCTGGGTCCAAGGATTCTGACTGAGATCTTGAAATAGACTCAAAGGTTGGTGACTCACTCTCAGAGATGGAAGATGAAGTTGAAAAACTTTGTGACTGTGAGGCAGACTCAGATGCCGTCATCTTCCGATAATAGTAGTTCACACTCGTCATTGGATTAGCATAATAGTTATCCTTAATCGTATGCTTGAAACGAGAGAAGCCATCGGCTCCTTGAGGAGTCGCATCTTCTCCTACAACCATCGTTGTATTTTTTGAAAGGGAAGGTGATTTTGGAACAGCTGTGAATGGTTTTGGAACCGTGTACGCTATTCCCGTCTTTTCATCAGTATAGGTCACTGTTTCATTGGCGGAAAACCAACCTGTTACGTCCAGTTCAAAGTTATGTGCATCCACACGTCTTGGAGTAACGTTTAGGAAATAATCCTTATTTTTACTTTCAATTTTACGCGTTCCACCTAAGTCAGACAATTGGCCTGGAACGTCGTGTTTAAAAGTTTTTTCATAAACAAGAGTATACTTATCAAATACTGGTTCATTTCCTGTATCCCGAGAGGTCAATGAATATATTTTAGAAGGATCCAAGACGTAATAGCGAAGAATGTAGTCCCCATTTTGATTCGTTGGGACAACTTCACTTCTTATAAAATGCTCACGCGCATTTCCATACAATTCTACACGTCGATCTCCAACTGTACTATTATCAAAAGTTCCTGTTGTTACATTTTGAGAAGTACTTACTACTGGTACCTGTACGTAACCTGCAATATCACGCGCATTTGAAGCCGTATACTGTTGTCCCTCAATCCCAGATTGCCTGTATTCAGCAAGGATCTCTTCCTCACCAGTTGGTTTATACAGTCCATTTTGCCATTTACCCTTTGGATCCACCAAACGATACAAGGTAGACTGTTGAGACCACATGGTTGGTACTTTAACCTGGAAGAACTCATTTAATATTTGACCTTGACGTGAAGGTTCCATGACATCATAGACATCTCGGAGCATAACACTTCTGGCTGGAACCATAATACTAGGAAAAGATTGTAGGGTCACATAAGGAGGTTTACTTGCGTCTCCGAAAGAATAGATAAAGTTGTTGCCTGCTGGAGAATCGGCAATCAAGACTTCTTTAGGAAGTCGTATAGGGCTATTCAATCTCTCATTGGGGTGGAATGTTTGAGAAAAGACTTCTGATCCATCTGATTCCTTCACAATTCGGAAATAAACATTCTTCGGATCACGAATATCTGGATTCGTTTCGCTACGATCAACAGATAGTGTCGCATAGTAGCCCAAGGATTCCTCATTTCGGTCAACAAATTCCCAAATTGCAAAAGTATAACGATTCAAATCGTGATCTTTTGAATACTTTGCAAGCTCTTCTGGAGTTAACAAAGCATTTTTATCTAGGTTCGGGTCTTTGGCAACATTCGAGGTTGGTAGTGGCGCATCTACCACATTGGCGCCATGGCGATCATCCATCTCGGGTGAGATGGATAGATCTTCATCACTACTTCTAGCCTCTTCACTAATTGGAGCCAATTGAGCTGAGATAGCTGGTTTCCCATTTATATTGGAATTTCCCACAAAGCCTGCAGCCGTTAAGGTGGTCATCATCTCATCAACTGCTTTGCCCAAGCGATCGCGTTGCTCGGCATAAGCTTGCGCACCAGCATTTGTATGGATCAAGTTATTGCTTGCAATCACTTCAGCCTGCACTTTGTTAATGACCGCTTCGACCACTGCTTGACGATCAGTGTCCGTCATTGTAGATGCGTAGTCCCCTGCAATTTTTTGGAGCAATTCAGCTTCAGAGGTATTTTGTTCTAAAACAGTGGCTTCTTCTAAACTAGTCGGCTCTTCAATACCTGCTTCTGACTCTAGATCTTGAGAAGACTCGCTAAGTGCAGTTGACAGTGCAGTTGATCCAACTTTGCTCAAGGACAAAGAAGCAGATTCACTTATTGAAGTCGACGCACTCTCAGATGTAGAAAGGCTAGTGGATTCTGAAACCGAGATAGATTCTGAAGGCTGGCTTGAAGTTTTCGCTAAGACCACACTGTCCACTTCTGCCAAGGTTTCCTCTTTTGTCTCAGAAACCGTTGGTGCAAGTGATGTTGCATCCTCCGCCTTAGCAGTCGTAGCAAGTACAGCACCTCCAAAAACAGTTCCTACCGCAATCAAACCTTTTAAGAAGGCTTGGCTATTCTTTTGACTTTCTATTTGATCTTGCTGCACGTTAGCAATGATGGCCTCCTCCACTTGCCCACGTACCACACGAAAGAGACCTAGAGCTGCTGTTGATGCTCGAAGCCAATTTTTTCCTGATTTAATTAATTTGAAGCGTACGACACGATCTGTTTCACGAAAGTTTCCTTTTGAACGCTTAAATTGCATGATATTCCCCTTACATTGTAGTCATTATTCATTATACAGGAATACTACGTAGATTCAAGTAATTTGCTATGAAAAACTTATTTATTGTTGTTTTTGTTTTCGAATTTTTTGCAAGAAATTAAAAACACTTCATTCTACTAGTAAAAAAGAGAGTGGGACAGAAATCGGTAATTCGTTAGAATTCGATTTCGTCGTCCCACCTCCG
>NZ_KI669401.1:1367609-1368781 GCF_000507765.1 Streptococcus parasanguinis CC87K
AATGACTCGGATGTCGAGACTGATTCAGAGGCTGATACTGACTCGGATGTTGAAATCGATTCTGACGTTGAGACTGATTCAGAACTTGAAACTGATTCTGACGTTGAAACTGACTCAGATGCTGAGACCGATTCAGATGTCGAAGCTGACTCAGATGTTGAAACGGATCCAGAAGTCGATAATGATTCTGAGGTCGATGCTGATTCAGAAGTCGATACTGATTCTGAGGTAGATACTGATTCAGACGTTGAGACCGATTCAGAGGTTGAAACGGATGCTGACTCTGATACTGACTCAGATGTTGAGACAGATGCTGACTCTGATACTGACTCAGATGTTGAGACAGATGCTGACTCTGATACTGACTCAGATGTTGAGACAGATGCTGACTCTGATACTGATTCTGAGGTCGATGCTGACTCAGAGGTTGATACTGATTCTGAAGTAGATACTGATTCTGAAGTAGATACTGATTTTGAAGCCGATGCTGATTCTGATGTAGAAACTGATTCTGACGTTGACATTGATTGACTTACTGACGTTGAAACGGATTCAGAAGTAGAAACTGATGCTGACTCTGACGCAGAAACGGATCCAGAAGTCGATACTGATTCTGAGGTAGATGCAGATTCAGAAGTCGATACTGATTCAGACGTTGAGACAGATGCTGACTCTGATACTGATTCTGAGGTAGATGCTGACTCTGATACTGATTCTGAAGTAGATACTGACTCTGATACTGATTCAGATATCGATGCTGACTCAGATGTAGAAACTGATTCTGACGTTGAGACTGATTCTGACGTTGAGACTGATTCAGATGTCGATACCGATTCAGACGTTGAGACCGATTCAGAGGTTGATGCTGATTCAGATGTTGATACTGATTCTGACATCGATGCTGACTCAGATGTTGATACTGATTCTGACATTGAGACAGATTCAGAAGTAGAAACTGATTCAGAGGTCGATACCGATTCTGAGGTTGATGCAGATTCGGAAGTCGATACTGATTCTGATGCTGATACCGATTCAGATGTAGATACCGACTCAGATGTAGATACCGATTCTGAGGTCGATACTGATTCTGATGTTGATACCGACTCAGATGTTGATACTGATTCTGATGTTGATACCGACTCAGATGTTGATACTGATTCTGATGTTGATAC
>NZ_KI669401.1:1369415-1373472 GCF_000507765.1 Streptococcus parasanguinis CC87K
TACTGATTGACTTACTGAAACTGAAGTGGATGCAGATGCACTCACTGATTCTGAAGTCGATACTGATTCTGAAGCTGACGATGACTCAGACGCTGAGACTGATTCAGATGTTGAGACTGATTCTGACGTTGAAACCGACTCTGAGGTTGATACTGATGCTGACTCTGATACAGACTCAGATGCTGATGCTGATTCAGACTCAGATGCTGATGCTGATTCAGACGTAGACACTGACTCAGACGTTGAGACTGACTCAGACGATGAGACTGATTCAGATGTAGACGTTGAGACTGACTCAGACGATGAGACTGATTCAGATGTAGACACTGATTCTGAAGTAGATACTGACTCAGACGCTGATACTGATTCTGATGTTGAGACTGATTTAGATGTTGAAACCGACTCGGATGTTGACAGCGATTCAGATGTAGAAACTGACTCAGACGTTGAGATCGATTCTGAGGTCGATACTGACTCTGAGGTTGAAACAGATGCTGACTCTGATACAGACTCAGACGTTGATACAGACTGGAATGTTGAGACTGATTCTGAAGCTGATACTGATTCAGATACAGAAACGGACTCTGAGGTCGATACTGATTCAGACGTTGATACTGATTCAGACGTTGATACTGATTCAGACGTTGATACTGATTCAGACGTTGATACTGATTCAGACGTTGATGCTGATTCTGAGGTTGATACGGATTCAGAGGTTGATACGGATTCAGAGGTAGAAATCGATTCAGACCTTGATACTGACTCTGAAGCCGATACTGATTCGGACGTTGAGACTGACTCACTCAAGGATACTGATGTAGACTCAGACTGCGATTGACTCACTGATTTTGAAGCCGACTCACGAGTAGATTGACTTAGTGACTCCGATACTGACTGTGAAACCAATGCTGAAGCAGACTGACTCACTGAAACAAAGGCGCTCGTTGAAGCGGATATCGAGCTTGAGATAGACTGGCTAACCACTTTGGATACGCTCGCTGATACCGAAGCAGACTGCAAGGCACTGACACTTGCAGAAACGGATTCCGAAACCTTCACAGATTCAGATTTTCTTGCCGATACAGATTGACTCGTTGAAGCGGATTGAGATTGAGAAATCTCCTTGCTCAATGATTGACTGCGAGATAGACTCGCTTGAGCGGATACACTTGCCGATGCTGATTGGCTTAGTGAAGCCGACAAACTTTGCGAACGAACCGAGTTCAGTGATTGGCTCAATGAAACACTCTGCTGAGCCGATACACTCTGTGATTGCTTCGTACTTAAGGACTGACTAATCGATTGCGAAGTTTTCGTAGATGCACTCTGACTGTTTGAGACAGACTGACTATGATCGCTATCTGACAATTTCACAGCTACGACATTGGTCGTACTATCTTTATAAGTAATGGTGACTGTACCATCACTATTAACCGTATAGGCCTTAATGCGGTTAGCCACCTCTGGATTAACAGCCGACACAGCTGCAATCACCTTGCTCTTATCTGCCTCTGTCAAAGCAGTTAGACTCGTCACCTGAATAGTGCTTGTTGGAGCAACACCTGGCGTACGATCAGCAAGACGTCCTTGTGTAATCCGAATTTCACCCAAACCATTTGGACGGTTCATATTAGACGCATTGTCAATAGCCGCGACATTGCGTTGCCATGTATTCCGGTAGGTATGGTAAAGATCATCCTTCAAATGAATGGTCGTTGTGATGGTTGCAGGGTTGGCACTGGTAGCCGTGATCTCTCCCGTGATAGGAGCAATATCGCCTGTTCCATACTGACTACCACCAAAGAAATTCCCGTTCAAGGCATTGTCGTTCAAGTCTGCTCGTGCAACAACTTTCATTTCTTTCAATTTGCCACTGTCATCAGTAGCTGTAAACGTTACAACTGCATCATCACCAGCATAAATGGTATAATTCTTCCCACCACCTTCAAGAGGGGTTGATTTCGGTTCCACACCATTGACCGTTAACTTAGCTGTCACTTCAGGACGTGTAGCATCTGTTACAGCAACCATGTTACTGGCATCGGAATAAACTGCATAATCACCATAAAGGATACGGGCTTTAGCATTTACGCCACCGGTCTGCAAGGGAGCATTTGGTGTTACAATCGCTTGCCCAGAAGTATCCGCTACTGCTGTTCCGATTTCATCATCATTGTTATACAAGACAACGGTAGATCCAGGCTCAGCACCGGTCACTGTTACAGGTGTTTGAGTATAGGCTTTCTCTAGTAAGCGAGTCTCAACCGTCGGTGCTGCTAGGCGCTTAACAGGAGCGGTTACATCATTTGTGGTATTATCTTTATAAGTAATAGTCACTACACCTGATGATGAAACCGAATAAGATTTAAAATCCTTTGAAGTGGCAATATTTGGGTTTGTCGCTTTAAAAGCCTCCCAAACCTTCTCTTTTTCAGCCTGGGCCAAGTTAGTGGTGTCATTAACAAAAGTACTCGTTGTCACAGCCGTAATCGGGTTTCGAATACCATCATTTTGTGGCAAAACCTGAATACGAAGCGTACGTGTCACTGACTGCTTAGCCGTATTAGTCACTACAAAAGAAACATTATAAATTTTCCCAGGTGTTACGACTTCTGTCTGGCCAACAGTCCCCAAAATATTAAAGGCGACTGCACTATTTTTTAGTGCCGATGTCTGAGGCACATTGATGCCATTCACACGGTCACTACCAGAAGCGTAGCCAATGCTTTTAATACTATTTCGTGTAGGAATGGTTTCAAAAACATTATAAGCATGATTGATATAATCTGAATTATAGACAGAAATCAAAGCATTATTGGCTGGCCCTAGATTGTATTGAGGCGCACGAAGGCTGGTATCTGTGTCAATACGGTTTCCATTTCGAGGGTCGCGCTGACCAGATGTCGCGCGCAGCACCGCGTTGGCCAAGCGATTGCGAGCAATCTTTGCTTGGCTTTCCACTGCATCCATTTGAATTGCCGGATTAGACAAGCCTACACGAATAGCCTCTAAAGCCAGATCTCCATTTTCAATAGCATATTCTGTCCCCGGGATTTCTAAAGCTTGCGCTCGATAGGTGTATAAATCCAAGGCCAAGACCTGCAGACGCTTCACCTGGTCTTCCGAGCGAGTAGTCTGAGCCGCTGCTTCTTTCTCACTCGTTTCAGGAGTAGCCCTGTGAATTGAATCGTCCTCTGAGAGACTGTTGCTAGCGATTTCTGATGTGGACTGACTCGCTGAAGCACTAACAACTTGAGATGCACTCAAAGAAACCGACTGAGACAAAGAAAGGCTGTCACTAGCCGACTCTGATAGCGAGACAGATTCACTTATAGATTGACTGGCTGACACAGAATCTGAGTTAGAGGTCGTCCCCAAGACAAAACTATCCGAACCCGCTACACCGATCGATGGGCTGATTTCAGACCCAACAGTCGTATCCATCCCATTTTCCTCAGCAAATACTGAGTTAGCAACCGTTGTCGCTCCAGCCAGAGCCCCTAGTACAACCATACCTTTTACTAGGTCTGCAGGCATTTGACGTGAAGAATCATCATATCTAACCATGATCTTTTCATCCACACCACCTCGCAGGACGCGAAATAGGCCCAACCGAGAGACAGATGCTCGTACCCAGTTCTTTCCTGATTTGATTAATTTAAAACGTGTGATTCGCTCCGTTTCGCGAAAATCACCCTTCGAACGTTTAAAAAACATGTCCGCTCCTTAAATTTTAGATATCAAGTTATTATACCTTATTTTTTCCCTAATGTAACTAATTAAGACCATTTTCTGACACGAAAACAACATCCAAAAAGAGAACCCGGAGGTTCTCTTTTTGGATCCTTTTTTCATTGACCACATACCTGAAATGATCGAATCAAATTAGGATAGAAGATTATTTTTCATCTTCTTTTTTACGACGACCAAGTACAGCCGCTCCAGCAAGTCCTGCAACTGCTCCAAGAAGAGCTGATGTTACAGATGTTGTTTCACCAGTATTTGGAAGTGCTACAGATTCGCTGTGTTTTTGTGATCCACTTGCTGATTCTGATGT
>NZ_KI669402.1:0-341077 GCF_000507765.1 Streptococcus parasanguinis CC87K
ATGGCTCCTACCTATCCTGTACATGTGGCACAGACACTCAATATCAAACTGCAGTAAAGCTCCATGGGGTCTTTCCGTCCTGTCGCGGGTAACCTGCATCTTCACAGGTACTAAAATTTCACCGAGTCTCTCGTTGAGACAGTGCCCAAATCATTACGCCTTTCGTGCGGGTCGGAACTTACCCGACAAGGAATTTCGCTACCTTAGGACCGTTATAGTTACGGCCGCCGTTTACTGGGGCTTCAATTCATACCTTCGCTTACGCTAAGCACTCCTCTTAACCTTCCAGCACCGGGCAGGCGTCACCCCCTATACATCATCTTACGATTTAGCAGAGAGCTGTGTTTTTGATAAACAGTTGCTTGGGCCTATTCACTGCGGCTGACTGAAAGCCAGCACCCCTTCTCCCGAAGTTACGGGGTCATTTTGCCGAGTTCCTTAACGAGAGTTCTCTCGCTCACCTGAGGCTACTCGCCTCGACTACCTGTGTCGGTTTGCGGTACGGGTAGAGTATGATTAACGCTAGAAGCTTTTCTTGGCAGTGTGACGTCACTAACTTCGCTACTAAACTTCGCTCCCCATCACAGCTCAATGTTACAGAATTAAGCATTTAACTCAATTCACACCTCACTGCTTAGACGTGCACTTCCAGTCGCACGCTTTAGTTAGCCTACTGCGTCCCTCCTTCACTACATACTCTAGTACAGGAATATCAACCTGTTGTCCATCGGATACACCTTTCGGTCTCTCCTTAGGTCCCGACTAACCCAGGGCGGACGAGCCTTCCCCTGGAAACCTTAGTCTTACGGTGGACAGGATTCTCACCTGTCTTTCGCTACTCATACCGGCATTCTCACTTCTATGCGTTCCAGCGCTCCTCACGGTACACCTTCTCCACACATAGAACGCTCTCCTACCATACCTATAAAGGTATCCACAGCTTCGGTAAATTGTTTTAGCCCCGGTACATTTTCGGCGCAGGGTCACTCGACTAGTGAGCTATTACGCACTCTTTGAATGAATAGCTGCTTCTAAGCTAACATCCTAGTTGTCTGTGCAACCCCACATCCTTTTCCACTTAACAATTATTTTGGGACCTTAGCTGGTGGTCTGGGCTGTTTCCCTTTCGACTACGGATCTTAGCACTCGCAGTCTGACTGCCGACCATAATTCATTGGCATTCGGAGTTTATCTGAGATTGGTAATCCGGGATGGACCCCTCACCCAAACAGTGCTCTACCTCCAAGAATCTTAATGTCGACGCTAGCCCTAAAGCTATTTCGGAGAGAACCAGCTATCTCCAAGTTCGTTTGGAATTTCTCCGCTACCCACAAGTCATCCAAGCACTTTTCAACGTGCCCTGGTTCGGTCCTCCAGTGAGTTTTACCTCACCTTCAACCTGCTCATGGGTAGGTCACATGGTTTCGGGTCTACGACATAATACTAAAGCGCCCTATTCAGACTCGGTTTCCCTGCGGCTCCGTCTCTTCAACTTAACCTCGCATCATATCGTAACTCGCCGGTTCATTCTACAAAAGGCACGCTCTCACCCATTAACGGGCTCGAACTTGTTGTAGGCACACGGTTTCAGGTTCTATTTCACTCCCCTCCCGGGGTGCTTTTCACCTTTCCCTCACGGTACTGGTTCACTATCGGTCACTAGAGAGTATTTAGGGTTGGGAGATGGTCCTCCCAGATTCCGACGGGATTTCTCGTGTCCCGCCGTACTCAGGATACTGCTAGGTATAAAGACTATTTCAAATACGAGGCTCTTACTCTCTTTGGCTGACCTTCCCATGTCATTCTTCTATAGTCTTTAAGTCCACATTGCAGTCCTACAACCCCGAAGAGTAAACTCTTCGGTTTGCCCTCCTGCCGTTTCGCTCGCCGCTACTCAGGCAATCGCTTTTGCTTTCTCTTCCTGCAGCTACTTAGATGTTTCAGTTCACTGCGTCTTCCTCTACCTATCCTTAACAGATAGGAGTACTAGCCATCAGCTAGTGGGTTCCCCCATTCGGACATCTCTGGATCGTCGCTTACTTACAGCTCCCCAAAGCATTTCGTCGTTTGTCACGTCCTTCTTCGGCTTCTAGTGCCAAGGCATCCACCGTGCGCCCTTATTAACTTAACCTTATTTTTGGTCTTGCGACCTAAACTCTTTAAATATTTACAGCGTTTCGGTTTATTTTCTTGTTACTATTTGATATAGATATTCAATTTTCAATGTTCAATCTTAACACCCTTTAAAGTGTTAATGGAGCCTAGCGGGATCGAACCGCTGACCTCCTGCGTGCAAAGCAGGCGCTCTCCCAGCTGAGCTAAGGCCCCACAAGACCTCTCAAAACTAAACAAGACCAACGTACAGGTTTCCATTTCCTTAGAAAGGAGGTGATCCAGCCGCACCTTCCGATACGGCTACCTTGTTACGACTTCACCCCAATCATCTATCCCACCTTAGGCGGCTGGCTCCAAATGGTTACCTCACCGACTTCGGGTGTTACAAACTCTCGTGGTGTGACGGGCGGTGTGTACAAGGCCCGGGAACGTATTCACCGCGGCGTGCTGATCCGCGATTACTAGCGATTCCGACTTCATGTAGGCGAGTTGCAGCCTACAATCCGAACTGAGACTGGCTTTAAGAGATTAGCTTGCCGTCACCGACTCGCGACTCGTTGTACCAGCCATTGTAGCACGTGTGTAGCCCAGGTCATAAGGGGCATGATGATTTGACGTCATCCCCACCTTCCTCCGGTTTATTACCGGCAGTCTCGCTAGAGTGCCCAACTCAATGATGGCAACTAACAATAGGGGTTGCGCTCGTTGCGGGACTTAACCCAACATCTCACGACACGAGCTGACGACAACCATGCACCACCTGTCACCTCTGTCCCGAAGGAAAACTCTATCTCTAGAGCGGTCAGAGGGATGTCAAGACCTGGTAAGGTTCTTCGCGTTGCTTCGAATTAAACCACATGCTCCACCGCTTGTGCGGGCCCCCGTCAATTCCTTTGAGTTTCAACCTTGCGGTCGTACTCCCCAGGCGGAGTGCTTAATGCGTTAGCTGCGGCACTGAGTCCCGGAAAGGACCCAACACCTAGCACTCATCGTTTACGGCGTGGACTACCAGGGTATCTAATCCTGTTTGCTCCCCACGCTTTCGAGCCTCAGCGTCAGTTACAGACCAGAGAGCCGCTTTCGCCACCGGTGTTCCTCCATATATCTACGCATTTCACCGCTACACATGGAATTCCACTCTCCCCTTCTGCACTCAAGTTAAACAGTTTCCAAAGCGTACTATGGTTAAGCCACAGCCTTTAACTTCAGACTTATCTAACCGCCTGCGCTCGCTTTACGCCCAATAAATCCGGATAACGCTCGGGACCTACGTATTACCGCGGCTGCTGGCACGTAGTTAGCCGTCCCTTTCTGGTAAGTTACCGTCACAGTGTGAACTTTCCACTCTCACACTCGTTCTTCTCTTACAACAGAGCTTTACGATCCGAAAACCTTCTTCACTCACGCGGCGTTGCTCGGTCAGGGTTGCCCCCATTGCCGAAGATTCCCTACTGCTGCCTCCCGTAGGAGTCTGGGCCGTGTCTCAGTCCCAGTGTGGCCGATCACCCTCTCAGGTCGGCTATGTATCGTCGCCTTGGTGAGCCGTTACCTCACCAACTAGCTAATACAACGCAGGTCCATCTCTTAGTGATGCAATTGCACCTTTCAAATCAATATCATGCGATATCGACTTTTATGCGGTATTAGCTATCGTTTCCAATAGTTATCCCCCGCTAAGAGGCAGGTTACCTACGCGTTACTCACCCGTTCGCAACTCATCCGCTCGGTGCAAGCACCAAGCTTCAGCGTTCTACTTGCATGTATTAGGCACGCCGCCAGCGTTCATCCTGAGCCAGGATCAAACTCTCATTAAAATAATTGTTTGTCTTAAACTCATTCTGTCACTGACAGATTTATTGTTTTTTTATTGTTCAGTTACTATAACTTTCGTTATAGTGCCCTGCACATTGGTTCGTCTTGTTCAGTTTTCAAAGGTCTTTGTCGCTCTCGCGCGACAACTATATTAGTATATCATGACCTACCCTTACTGTCAATACTTTTTTCAAAAAAATTTATTTTTTTGAAAGTTTTTTTGAAAAAAATAAAATAGAGAGGAATGCCTCTCTATTTATATTCTTGTCTGTATTTGTTTTCTTCAGCTTTGTTAGCCCATACATAATGACCTGGTTTAATTTCAACCATTTGTGGTTTATCTTCAGAATAATCATGTTGTTCTGGATCGTAGATTTTTAGAACTTTTTTACGTTCTAGAATTGGATCTGGAATTGGGACCGCTGAAAGTAGGGATTGGGTGTATGGATGGATTGGGTGGTTAAATAGCTCTTCAGTTTCTGCTACTTCTACAATAACCCCTTTATAGATAACTGCAATACGGTCAGAAATGAAGCGCACAACTGACAAGTCATGGGCGATAAATAGATAGGTCAAGCCTAATTCTCTTTGGAATTTTTTCAAAAGGTTCAAGACCTGTGCACGTACTGAAACGTCAAGGGCTGAGATTGGTTCATCCGCAATGACAAATTCTGGTTCCATGACAAGTGCACGGGCAATACCGATCCGTTGACGTTGACCACCTGAGAATTCGTGAGGGTAACGTGTCAAATGTTCTGCTAGAAGCCCAACTTCATGCATAATATTTTTTACTTTTTCCTGACGTTCTTCTTCGCTGTTAAACAAATGGTGGTTGATCAAACCTTCAGAGATAATATAATCAACAGTTGCACGTTCATTCAAACTTGCTGCTGGGTCTTGGAAGATCATTTGAATTTTACGGATCAACTCTGATTTTTCACTATGAGAGTTTTTTCCGTTGATCTTGCGACCGTCATAAATAATTTCTCCAGCACTTGTATCATTCAAACCGATGATCGCACGTCCAATTGTTGTCTTCCCACTTCCTGATTCACCAACAAGAGAGAACGTTTCTCCCTTATTAATGAAGAAGTTGGCGTTTTTAACAGCAACGAATTTTTTACTTCCTTCACCGAAGGAAATTTCTAAATCTTTAATTTCAACTAATTTTTCAGTCATTTCCTTCCTCCTATTCTGTAATGTGAGTGAAGCCCATTTTTGAGCCAATCTTTTCGTGAAGGTTTTCGATTACTTCTGGTTTATGAACTGTTGGTGCATCTGGATGGAGCAACCATGTCTTAGCCCAGTGAGTATCGGTCACTTTGAAAGCAGGTGCCTCTTCTTCAAAATCAATCTGCATCGCATAATCTGAACGAAGTGCGAAGGCATCTCCTTTGATTGGAGCATACAATGATGGCGGAGTCCCTGGAATAGAGTAAAGATCACCATCTGAGGTTGACAATTGAGGCAAGCTTGAAAGCAAGCTCCATGTGTATGGATGTTTTGGATCGTAGAAAATTTCTTCTACTTTACCAAACTCAACAATTTCTCCAGCATACATAACGGCTACTTTATCTGCAATACTTGCAACCACACCTAAGTCGTGGGTGATAAAGATAACTGTAAATTGGTATTCTTTTTGAAGGGATTTCAACAAATCAATGATTTGCGCTTGAATGGTTACGTCTAGGGCTGTTGTTGGTTCGTCACAGATTAAGATATCTGGACGGCAGGCCAAGGCGATGGCAATAACGATCCGTTGACGCATCCCACCTGAATATTGGAATGGATACTCATCAAAACGACGTTCCGCATCTGGAATTCCAACTTTCTCCATATAGTCCAAAGCCATTTCTTTAGCTTCTTTAGCTGTTTTCCCTTGGTGTTTGATAATGACTTCTGTAATTTGTGAACCAATTGTGTTGATTGGGTCCAAACTTGTCATTGGGTCTTGAAAAATTGTAGCGATCTTAGATCCACGAATATTTTCCCAATCTTTATTCGATTTCAAATCTGTCAATTCTTGACCACGGTATTTAATCGAACCTTGGGCAATACGGCCATTATCTTCTAACATTCCGGTGAACGTCTTTGTCAAAACTGATTTCCCTGAACCTGACTCACCAACCAAGGCAAGAACTTCACCTTCTACTAGCTCAAGCGATACGCCACGAATCGCTGTCAGTACGCGATCGCGCACGTCAAATTCCACTACGATATCTTGAGCAGATAAAATAATATTGTTATTTGATGTCATATCTACTCCTCCTATCTATGTGTACGTGGGTCGCTGGCATCGGCCAAGTTTTGTCCGACGATAAAGAATGACAAGGATACTAAAATCAAAACAGTAAGTGGAATCCAGAATAGGTAGGCATTTGTAGTTACGTTTTGAGAATAGTCAGAAATCAACCGTCCCAAACTTGGAACTGTGATTGGAAGACCAAGTCCGAAGAAGGAAAGGAAAGCTTCGTAAGAAATAAAACTTGGTAACATTTGTGATGTCTGGGTCACGATTACAGATACCAATTGAGGTAAAATATTTTTCGTAACAATTTTCAACGTTGGTGTTCCTAATGTTCGACTGGCCAAGTTGTACTCCAAATCACGGTAACGCATGATTTGAACACGAATCATGTAGGCAATTCCGATCCATCCTGTTAAGGACATGGCAAGAATCAAATTCCAGAAACCAGATCCCATTGAGTAAGTCAAGACGATAACGATCAACATAAATGGAATGTTTGAAATAACGTTATAAACTTCCATCATGATACGGTCGATGGATTTTGAGATTCCCCAAATTCCACCAACGATGACTCCGACCACCACGTTAATAACAGTTGCGATAAAGGAAATGATAATCGAATTTCGAGCACCAAACCAAACTCCATCAAAGAGGGATTTACCGTTGTTATCTGTACCAAAGAAAGCTTTGGCACTTGGTGGATTCAAACGTGCTGAAAAGTCATTTACCTTACTTACGTCGTTGTAATCAAAATTTGAAAACATCGGGTAGATAAAACTCATCAAGAGAATCCCAATCAAAACAGCAAGCATAATGATCGTGGTTCTTTTTTTAAAGAATTGTCTGAATACAGATTTCCAGTATGAATACGCTGGAGCATCGATTACTTCAGAGGCAAAGTCATCGCGTTTTACAAACTGAAATTTATTTTTATCGATTGTAGCCATTATTTGCCTCCTTTCGTATTCGTTAATTTAATCCGTGGATCAAGCACTGTCATCAAGATATCACCTAACATGGCAGCAAAGATACCAAGCGATGTGAAGATGAAGACAAGTCCGATAACCATGGTGTTGTTTGATGCTTTAATAGAGTCAATCAACATTTTACCCATACCTGGGAAAGCGAAGACTGTTTCAGTAAGTGTCGCACCTGAGATAACTCCAATAATAGATGTCGGAATACCAGATACCAATGGAACCATCGCATTTTTGAAGATGTGTTTTTTTGAAATCTCACGTTCTGACAATCCTTTTGAACGAGCAAAACGGACGAAATCTTGTGAATGGATATCGATCATGTAACGACGAATCCAAACGGCGTTAAATGGTGCACTCAATAAACCAAGAATCAGAGACGGCAATACATATGAACGCCAGTCCTGTGCTCCAAGAACTGGGAATGAGTCTGGAAGCCCAAAGAATGAACCTGCTAAACGGACAATGTAGACCGAAGCAATGGTTGGAAGAGACATCATAAATGTCAAAGCAGCTGTTGAGATGCTATCAAACCATGAGTTCTTGAACAGAGCCATGTAAGATCCTAATGGGATCGCAATCAAATAAGAAATTGCAATACCAATCAAACCAATGATTGAAGAAGATGCAATCATGGATGGATTCTCATAGTTGCTCAACGTTGCTGTATAAGCGTCCCCTTTACCAAATCGACTGATATCTTGTGAGTCTGCCTTACTTGGTGATTTGTAGGTACGTGAGTAGATATCGATGGAAGATGTCTTTTTACCTGTTGGGAAGTTCACTTCACTCTTCTTAGTTGTTCCTTGTCCTTGTGTAATAACTTGAAGAACAGGGGTATTTGAATAAGTTGGATATGAATTTCCAAGGTTTAAGGTCACAAAGTTTTGGTGTACATATGGGAATTGACCATTAAAGTACAAGAGGTATTTGTGTTTCGTACCAGAACCTACAACTGACCAACCAATAGACGGATCATTTTCAATACGGATATAGCGTTTGAGGTTTGGATTTGAAGCATCTTTCACCCAACCTGGATGATCAAATTGAATCAAATTCGCATAGAAGCTGACGACACGTTCAAAAACTGGAATTTCACGCACCGCATAGAAAGACTTACTTTCTGGGAAACGTTTCAACTGCCAACCATGACCTAATTTGTTAATGTATTCCTTATAGATCTTTTCATTGGCAGTTGTCGCATCAACTGTTACAGAAGAATCTTCTTTACTTGCTTTTTGTTGCAAGCTCTTTGAATCCATGTATTCCAAATAACCCATGCGATCGTAGACAGTATTTTCGTAGTTGATCTTCGAATCTTTTGTCTTCGCTACTTTATTGTAGTTGGGGTCATTTTTAAAGATGAGATTTCTCGGTGTTAGCGTATAGATAATCATGTAGGTTAATGTCGTGACGAGAAAGATCGACACTAACGAACGCAAAATACGCATAAAAACATATTTTTTCATATTTCATTCCTTTAATGTCCAAAAGAACTTTCTCCCCTAGAAGAGAAAGTTCTAATGAAAAGCAATAATTAATTATTTAACGTGTTTTTCAAGATCTTGTTGAGCTTTTTTGTTTGACTCAGCTTTTTCTTTTTGCCATTTTTCACGTGCTTGTTCGTATTGTTTCTTAGTAACAGGTTCATCTTGAACTTCTACATATTTGAAGTAAGCAGATCCTTTGTTACCTGTTTGAGCTGATGGGCCAGAGAATGGAACCACTTTAGAAACAACTGTTGCTGCGCCTGTGCTTGACATTGTTGGGATTACTAAGGCACTATCACTCAACCAAGCTTGAGCAGTAGCATATTTTTCGTAACGTTTAGCTACATCAAGTGATTCGCTATTAGCATCTGCAAGAAGTTTCGCATACTCATCCAAGCCAACTGCTTTGGCTGAAGCATTATCTACACCACCTGCAAAACCAAGGTAAACTTTTGTTTGGTCTTCTGATGATGGTTGAAGAGTATCAAGGTAAGTTGATGGATCATCGTAGTCTGGGTTCCATCCGACCAATCCTTGAAGATCCCAATCTGCATCTGCAGCTGATGGAACATTCAATGTGATGTTCAACACTTCGTCTTGGTCCATCATTTGAAGGTCAAGAACGACATTGTCTTTACCAAGAGTATCTTCCACTGTTTGTTTCAATGATTGCATCCGTGAAACAAAGTTTGTAGAGTTTTGTGCTACTGGTACGTCAATATGAATTGGGAATTGAACGCCATCTTTTTGAAGTTCAGCTTTTGCTTTTTCAAGTTGTGCTTTTGCTTTGTCTTTGTTGTAAAGACCGTCTTGACCATCTGCAAGGTTGACACCTTTCCATTGGTCTCCATAAGTAGTCAACTTATCTGCAACCACATCTCCAAAGTCTTTCCCATTAACTTGTACAAAAGCAGGAGCTGTATAGGTATTACGGATAGCTGGTTTAGCAAATGCTTTACTATTTACTTGCGCTGAATAGTTTTCACGATTCAAAGCAAAGGTGATAGCTTGACGGAAATCTTTGTTTAAGATTGCTTTCTTAGTAGAAGATTTTTCAGCATCTGATTTCTTAGCTGTGTGTTTGTAAGATTGACGATCAATGTTGAAACCAAGGACTGCTACACCTGAACCAGCCGGTGTGTTGTAAATGTTGTCTTTATATTTTTTCTCTACTGTAGCAAAGTTTGAGCTTGCTGGGAAAAGACGAGCAACTGTATAAGCTCCATCAGAGAAGCCACGCGCCAATGAATCTTGATCTGATCCATCGTAGTAGGTAAGTTTCACTTCTTTAAGGTGAACGTTTTTCTTATCCCAGTAGTTGTCATTCTTTTCAAATACAACAGATGATTTTGACGTAATAGATTTAAGAAGGAAAGGTCCGTTTGCAAGGATTGACTTCACATCGTTTGGTTGACCAAAATCATCTCCCTTACTCTTCAAGAAATCTGTGCTAATCGGGAACAAGATTCCGTTTGTTGTTTTAGAGTTCCAGAAGGTTTCAGGTTTGTTCAATGTGTATTGAAGTGTGTAATCATCAACCGCTTTGACACCAACTTGGCTAAAGTCTGTAGTTTTTCCTTGTACATAATCATCCAAGCCTTTGATTGAGCCTTGAACTAGTGAAAGAGTTTCCGATTTTTTATCAGCAGCGTGTTTCAAACCTGTTACAAAGTCTTTAGCTGTCACTTCGCCATGTTCTTCACCGTCTGCATCGTACCACTTAACCCCTTTACGAATTTTGTAGGTATAAGTCAAACCGTCTTTTGAAACAGACCAATCTTCTGCAAGTGATGGTACGAGATTACCATACTTGTCATTTGCCATCAAACCATCTACGACGTTTGTAGTAATATCGTGTGTAGCAGCTTTAGAAGATACAGTGTAGTCCAAAGTTTGAGGATCATCTGTGTAGACATAACCATAGTTCTTGTCTTCGCCTGAGCTTGCTTTGCTAGTATTTGAACTAGAACATGCAGCCAACAATCCAGCTGCAAGAAGTGTTACTCCGGCAACTGCAAATACTTTACCTTTTTTCATAGGAATTCTCCAATAGTTTTTTTAGATTTGTTTAAGATTATATCACAAGTAGAAAAAAAAGTAAACTAAATTTTCTGAATATTCGATTTATCACTATTCAAAAACCTTGCTATGACTGACTTTTTAGCCTAATTGATGATTTTACGATTTTCCATTAATCATTTGTATGATACAATAGAGAGGACTAAGCAACGAGGAAACAACTGTGAAAAAATTCTTTCTTTCTTTTTTAACTTTTATCTTGCTGTTATGCAGTTTACCTTATCAAGTCGTTCTAGCAGACGAGCTAGAACTTCCTGCTCAAAGTGCTATTGCTGTTGAAGCTGATACAGGTAAAATCTTATATGAAAAGGATTCAGAGAAAAAGCGAGATGTGGGGGGACTATCTACACTCTTGACCACTTATCTGATTTTCGAAGCCATTCATGAAAAAAAACTTTCTCTAAAAGATCCTATCAAACTGTCTGAGAAAGCTCTAGCCTTAAATGATATCGAAGGTGCTGGTTCTCTTCCTATGGAAGCGAACCAATATACGGTTGAACAGTTATTGACTGCTCTTTTAGTTGGAAATTCTAGCACCGCTGCCTTGGCCTTAGCTGAGAAAGTAGGTGGCTCTGAGAAAAGCTTCGTTGAAAAAATGAAGCAAAAACTTGCTGAATGGGGCATTCAATCTCCTCATTTAATCAATGCTACCGGATTAAATACTCAAACCATCAGCGGAGATTCCGACGGGAAAGAAGACGAAAATCAATTGAGTGCTTATGATATTGCTGTTATTGCCAAGCACTTACTTCAGGATTTCCCTGAAGTGACCAAATATACTTCAAAGCCCACTGCTCTTTTTTCAAACACGCAGATTGAAAACCCCAACCTGATGCTAGAAGGCATGCCAAATTACCGTTCGGGCGTTGACGGCCTTCGGGTCAGCAACTCTACCAAAGGAGGCATCACCTTTGCTGCATCGACGACGCAAAATGGCATCCATATGATCACAGTTGTCCTAGGAGTGGAGGCAGTTGACGGTGATCCATATGCACGCTTTGTGGCTACTTCTTCTCTGATGAACTACGTGGTACGAACCTTTGTTTCTTCCATTGTCGTCAAAGAAGGAGATCCCTACGGAAAAAGTAAGGCAACTATCATGGATGGGAAGTCAGAGACTGTTTTAGCTGTTGCAAAAAAAGACTTCTATATCGTCGAAAAACAAGGTAGTCAAGCGGAACCAAAAATTCAATTCAAGAGTGACCAAGAATCATTCCGAGCACCTGTCAAATCAGGCACTAATCTTGGAAAATTACACTACACTGATCCAGATAAAATCGGACGTGGCTACTTAGAAGATCAAGAGCCAACGGTCGATATGGTAGCAGGAAGAACCATTGAGAAAAGCTTCTTCTTAAAAGTTTGGTGGAATGAATTCGTCCGTTATGTCAACGAAAAATTATAAGCAAAAAAATCACAATGGAGTCAAATCCATTGTGATTTTTGATTGATGAAAATGAATTATCCTACAGATCCTTCCATTTCGTAGCTAATGAGTCGGTTTAACTCAACGGCATATTCCATTGGAAGTTCTTTTGTAAAGGGCTCTACAAATCCCATGACAATCATTTCTGTCGCTTCTGATTCAGATAAACCACGACTCATCAAATAATACAGTTGTTCTTCTGAGATTTTTGAAACCTTAGCTTCGTGCTCCAAAGCAACTTGTGAGTTGTGAATTTCATTAAATGGAATGGTATCTGATGCAGATAAATCATCCATGATAATGGTGTCACACTCAATGTGAGAAACTGATTTCTTGGAATTTTTGTTAAAGGTTACTTGTCCACGGTAGTCTACCTTTCCGCCACCTTTCGCGATGGATTTCGACACGATAGACGAGCTAGTGTGAGGGGCATTGTGGATCATCTTGGCACCTGTATCTTGGTGTTGACCTGCATTCGCAAAGGCAATGGACAACATGGTCCCACGCGCTCCTTCCCCATCCAGATAAACAGATGGGTACTTCATGGTTGTCTTGGCTCCTAAGTTCCCATCGATCCACTCAACTGTGGCATCTTTTTGAGCTTTAGCCCGCTTGGTGACCAAGTTGTAGACATTGTCAGACCAGTTTTGGATGGTCGTGTAACGCATATAAGCACCATCTAAGGCAAAGATCTCAACAATCGCAGCATGGAGGCTATTGCTTGAATAGGTCGGTGCTGTACAGCCTTCTACATAGTGAACACTTGCTCCCTCATCCACGATAATTAAGGTACGCTCAAACTGACCTGTATTTTCATTGTTGATACGGAAGTAAGTTTGAAGGGGGACATCTACTTTTACGCCTTTTGGTACATAGATGAAGGTTCCACCAGACCAGACTGCTGAGTTGAGGGCAGCCAATTTGTTATCCGTTGGTGGTACTAACTTCGCAAAATACTGTTTGAAAAGGTCTGGGTATTCTTTTAGGGCAGAATCCGTATCGGTGAAGATAATCCCCAACTTTTCAAACTCTTCTTTCATATTGTGGTAAACCACTTCTGATTCATACTGAGCAGAAGCCCCTGCTAAGTAAGCACGTTCTGCTTCAGGAATCCCGATACGCTCAAAGGTTTCCTTGATTTTCTCTGGAACTTCGTCCCATGAACGGGCAGGTTTATCCGAAGGTTTTTGATAATAGATCAAATCATCAAAGTCAATTTCTGATAGATCGGCTCCCCAGGTTTGCATGGGCATCTTTTTGAAGGTTTCAAAAGATTTCAAACGGAATTCGAGCATCCATTCTGGTTCATTTTTTGCTGCAGACAATTCACGAATAACCGCTTCATTCAATCCCTTCCCGGTAGAGAGAATGGGTTGAACGTCATCGTGAAATCCAAATTTATATTCACCGAGATCAATTGGTTTCGGTTCGACTCTTTCTTCAGCCATAATTTCCTTTCTTTCTCTGTTTCTTCTTTTAACTATTTGCTACGTTCGATCGCTTTTTTAAGAGCATTCCAGGAGAGGGTCGCACATTTAATCCGTTGTGGAAATTTTGAGACTCCAGATAAAAATGCTGCGTCTCCTAATTCCTCTTGTCGAGGATCTGACTTCCCTTGGACCATTTCTGAAAAGACCTGTGCCAATTCTTCAACTTCCTCTTTTGTTTTTCCCATTACAGCATCTGTCATCATGCTAGCTGAAGCTGTTGAGATCGTACAGCCTGAATTCACAAAGGCAATATCTTCCACCCTGTCATTCTCATCAAATTTCACACTTAACTGGATCACATCTCCACAAGTTGGATTGTTGAGTTGGATCTTATCAACATCTTCAATCTGCCCTTGGTGATGCGGGTGTTTTGAATGGTCAGCTACGACCGCCATGTACAGCGAATCTAATTTAGAAAGTGCCATTGAAAAACTCCTTTGCTTTGATCAATGCCTCAATTAATTTATCACAGTCCGCTTTGGTGTTGTAGATATAAAAACTTGCTCTCGTTGTCGCCGGAACTTGTAGGTATTGAAGGAGCGGTTGTGCACAGTGGTGACCTGCACGAACAGCAATCCCTTCATAATCTAATGCTGTTGCCAAGTCATGCGGATGGAGATCTCCTAGATTAAAGGAAATGACGCCAGAACGTTGGGCTAAGTCTTGGGAACCATAGATGGTCAAGCCTTCGATAGCCTGTAATTTTGGAAACACATAGGCAATCAATTCTTGCTCATGCGCTTCTACCTGTTCCATCCCCAGCTCTTCTAAGTAATCGATTGCTGCACCAAGTCCAATTGCACCCGCCATATTAGGGGTTCCAGCTTCAAATTTCCAAGGTAATTCCTTCCAAGAGGCAGATTGCTCGTAAACAAAGTCAATCATCTCGCCCCCAAACTCGATCGGAGACATTTGCTCTAAGATTTCTTCCTTCCCATAGAGGACACCAATCCCTGTTGGTGCAGCCATCTTATGGCCAGAAAAAGCAAAGAAATCCGCATCTAAGTCTTGTACATCAATGGCCATATGAGGGGTTGATTGAGCCCCATCTACGACCATTATCGCTCCAACTTCATGAGCTAATCGAGCAATTTCCTTGATCGGATTGACCACCCCTAAGACATTTGAAGCATGGGTGATAGAGACAAATTTTGTCTTCTCACTAAGCTTGCTCTTTAAGTCCTGCATATCCAGTAAGCCATCTTTTAGATAGACATAGACCAGTTTTGCTCCTGTTTTCTTGCAGGCTTGCTGCCAAGGAATGATGTTGGAGTGATGTTCCATGATGGAAATCAGGACTTCATCCCCTTCCTTTAGGACTTCTTCTGCATAGCGGGCTACCCAGTTGAGTCCGGTCGTTGTTCCTCTTGTAAAGAGCACTTCCTTGGTTGATGAAGCGTTGATAAATTTTCTGACTTTCTCACGCGCCGCCTCATAAGCAGCTGTCGCTCGTTCAGCCAAGGTATGGACTCCACGATGGACATTGGCGTTATCTTGCAAATAATAGTGATTGACTGCTTCAAGAACACGTTTAGGTTTTTGCGTCGTCGCTGCATTATCTAGATAAACCAAAGGCTCATCGTGGACTAGTTGATCGAGAATGGGAAAATCTTGAGCAATCGTATTTTTATCTAGCATTGTTTCTCCTTAGCGTTGAGATAACTTTTCTTCGATGGTAGCAATCATTTCATCACGTACTTCTTGAACTGGGATTTCAACAATAACAGATCCCAAGAAACCACGCACCACTAAGCGTTCCGCTGTGTGTTGATCCAGGCCACGACTCATGAGGTAATACATATCTTCTGGGTCCACTTGACCGATCGATGCAGCATGGCCTGCTGTAACGTCATTTTCATCAATCAAGAGGATTGGGTTGGCATCTGAACGCGCTTGGTCCGATAACATCAAAACACGGCTTTCTTGCTGAGCATCAGCTCCTTTAGCCCCCTTGATAATATGACCAATTCCATTGAAGGTCAAGGTTCCTTTTTCAAGAATAACCCCGTGTTGCAAGATATTTCCGATCGAGTTGCAACCAAAGTTGGTCACGCGGGTGTCAATTCCTTGCACCTGACGACCGCTTGATAAGGCAACGACTTTCAAATCTGCATGACTTCCGTTTCCAACCAAGTCACTGTCAAAATCTGCAACCACGTTGCCTTCGTTCATAACACCGATAGCCCAATCAATGCTGGCATCCTGACCTAGTTTTCCACGTCGACTGATGTAGGCTGTGACATTTTCACCCAGACGGTCAATCGCCGCAAATTTCACTTGGGCACCTGAGCGGGCAATCACCTCAACCGTCACATTAGCAGTTGCTGTTGCTGAGCCATCACCTTTTGATTCTAGGCGTTCCAAATAGCTGAACTTGCTGTTTTTGCCTGCAATAATCAAAATGTGTTTGTTAAAAGGTACATCACTATCACTATCCTGGTAGAAAATACCTTCGATTGGTTCTGAAATTTCGACGTTATCTGGAATATAGAGAACAGCCCCACTATTAAAATAAGCCGTGTGGTAAGCTGCTAGCTTGTCGTCATCGTATTTGACTGAAGACATGAAGTAGTCTTCCACCATCTGCGGAATTTCTTCTAGGGCAGAATGGAAATCTGTGAAAAGGACTCCTTGGTCTGCCAAGGTTTGTGGCACCTGTTCAAATACAGTTTGGGTTCCAACTTGGACCAATTTTAAGTTTGAATCGAGGGCTGTAAAATCGGGAACATTGGCAGAAGCCTCGCTTTCTGTGATCGTTCCATCCCCAAGATTCCAGCGGTGGAATTTGACGCGTTCAATGGCTGGCAATTCCAACTGATCGATCTTGTCAAAAGCTTTTTTTCGTAAATCTTGCAGCCAGCTTGGCTCAGCATGCAATTCCGAAAAGAGGGTAATATTTTCAATACTCATTTTTTTCTCCTAATAAAGATACTATCTGTTTGATTTTATGACAACATTAGATCACTTGTCATCAGGTTATAGTTCTTCTTTATAGTCGTAACCGAGTTCTTCTGCAAGTTGTGCATAGCCTTCACGTTCCAAGCGTGCAGCCAATTCTGGCCCACCTGAAAGCACAACACGGCCTTCCATCATCACATGAACGACGTCAGGAGTAATATAGTTCAACAAACGTTGGTAGTGGGTGATGATCATAGCTCCAAAACCTTCACCCCGCATTGCATTAACCCCTTTAGATACGACCTTAAGAGCATCGATATCCAAACCAGAGTCAATTTCATCCAAAAGGGCAAATGTTGGTTCCAACATCAACAATTGAAGGATTTCATTGCGTTTTTTCTCACCACCAGAGAATCCTTCGTTCAAATAGCGTTCTGCCATTTCTTCTTTCATGTTGAGCAGTTCCATCTTTTCATCCAATTTTTTGATGAAATCACGAATAGAGATCTTCTCGTCCTCTTCTTTACCAGCATTCAAGGCTGCACGTAAAAATTCTGCATTGGTAATCCCTGGGATTTCTGAAGGGTATTGCATAGCAAGGAACAAGCCCATCCGTGCACGTTCGTCTACTTCCAATTCCAAGATGTTGACACCATCAAAGAGAATCTCCCCTTTGGTTACTTCATAATTTGGGTTTCCCATAATGGCAGCTGACAGAGTAGATTTCCCTGTTCCATTTGGTCCCATGATGGCTGCGATCTCACCAGTTTTTAGGGTCAGGTTTACACCTTTTAAAATTTCTTTGCCTTCAATTTCAACGTGAAGGTCTTTAATTTCTAATGTCGACATTGCATTCCCTTTCTTTTTACTTTGAAGTCTAGAAGGTTCTCAAAGCATCGATTCCTTCATCACAAAGTATTTTTTTACCTTTCAAGTATATCAAAAAAAAGCCTAAATGGCTTTTCTTTTGATTAGAACTATTCTTATTTAGTTTTTTCTTTTCGTTTTTGACGAACTTCCTCCCGGTAGGAAGAATTCCCTATATAGCGCAGAACATTTAACAAAGGACTATGATGTGGCCCTAAAACCCCAATCAATTCTGCTAACAACTCTACTCCAAACAAGAGCCCGATCACAAGTAGGACACCCCCAATGCGACTCGAGATGTTGAGCAAGAGAGAAATCAAGGAGAAAATCATCGAAATCCCATAGATCACAAGTACAGTTCCCCGATGTGTCAAGCCCAGAGAAAGAAGTCGGTGGTGCAAGTGATTGCGATCCGGTTTATAAAATTTTTGACCAGATAGGGTCCGACGGATAATGGCTAAAAAGGTATCTGTAATCGGTACTCCGAGGATAATCATTGGTGTGACTACCGCAACAGCTGTCGCATTTTTCAAACCTTGCAAGGACAAGACAGAAATCATAAATCCGATAAACAAGGCACCGGTGTCTCCCAAATAGAGAATGGCCGGATGGTAGTTAAAGGGAAAGAAACCTGCAATGGACGCAACCAAGACAAAGATCGTCATGGTCAGAAAGAGATTGGGTACTGGTAGAAAGAAATAGGACACAATCCCCATTGTTACTAGGGAAATAATAGAGACTCCACTCACCAATCCATCTAATCCATCAATCAGATTGACCGCATTGGTAATAGCAACAATCCAAATCACTGTCAAAAGATAAGAAAGCCATGGTTCAAAATGAAGTAAGGGCCCACCGAACGGAATCTTAAAATCATTTAGACGAAAATCTGTCAAAAACCAGACCAGACTCGCTGCCAGCAGGATGCCGATCATCTTTTTTTTGGCAGACAACTCTTTTACATCATCGATCAAGCCTGTTAGCGCGATAATCCATCCTGCGCCCACGACCGGCAAGGTATAAGATAGGTAACTTTTGATTGGTGCGGTAGTGGATGTCAGCATAGGAATAAACACAAGAGTCGCAATTGAAAAAGCAATCACAATAGACAGTCCACCCGCACTTGGCATGGGCTTGGTATTGATCCGACGCGCATTCGGATAATCTACAGCATCAATCTTAAAGGAGAACAAGCGAACCAAGGGCGTCAATACCAAGGCAATCATAAAAGTTCCAATCAGCACCAGAACAAATTGCAAGGAAAAGGACATCATAAGCTAGCAACTTTCTTCAAATTCTCAATCGCACCAGACACCATTAGTAAGTGACCATGTTCCTGCAGAACAGCTCGTGTCACTTCTGAATCATCTGCATACTCCCGAATGATGGCAAGCAACCAGGTTGGATATTGATTTGGTTGATCCTCTGTATCGATCAAGACAGTTAAATAATAATCAGACCCCATTTTGTATAATTCAGAGGTATCCACTGGAAAGCTGACCGTTTTTGAAAAGGCAACTGCTTGCTGGATATTTGAAAAACGCAAAATGTAATAAATATACTGACTTACTGGCGCTTCAGGTGTCGGATCTTGTTCTTGATTGTCCCGCAACTCTTCTTGTTCCAAATGGTGAATAGCTTCTGCATCCCCTTTTGTCTTATCAGAGATTGTTTTTTCCAGGGTTTTGATAAATTCATCTGGCGTCATGCGCGACAACTCTTCCATATCAGGAAGATCTGATAAATCCTCAAAATCCAATTGTTGGTCAATTTTTGATTTGGTAACAAAAACATCCAGTTTATCTGGTTTTGGTGTCACACGAAAACTAAGCATCCCGCTATCCAGGAAGCTTTCTGGCATTTCGAGTTCATCCAAAATGGCGTAGAAAAACTCTTCTGTTTTTTCTTGTGGGACAAGGAAATCAGCAATTTCCATCCCACGTTCTTCTAAGTCTTCTAGTTGGATCGTGATCTTAATAGTTGAATCACTAATTTGCTTCATCTTCATAGCATAACCTCATACTTCTAGTCTTACTATTATACTAAAAAATTGGATAGAATTCAAAAAAAGGATGCATCGAAAAGAGGTCGGGACAAAAGTCTCCAACCTCGAAAAATAATTTGATCAAGTTCAACCGTTCTCTTAGAAAATAACACGGAAGAGTCCATACAATAGCAAGATGGAACCAAGAACAATCCGGTATTTCCCAAAGACGGTGAAATCATGATTTTTCACATAATCTGTCAAGAAGCGGATAGCGTACATGCTGACCACAAAGGCCACTCCCATCGCTACCAGTAGAATAAAGAGTTGCCCCAGTGCTAGTGAATGTCCGCCAAGAGCGAATTTTCCAACCTTTAAGAGGCTAGCGCCAAACATGGCTGGGATCCCTAAATAAAAGGTAAATTCTGTCACCACTGGACGACTAACACCATTGATCAAGCCGCCTACAATCGTAGCACCTGAACGGCTTGTTCCTGGAAATAGCGATAAAACTTGGAAGAGTCCGATATAAAGAGCTGTTCGATAAGGGAGCTTATGCAATTCCGTTACTGCTGGCTCAACCTGTTCTCGTCTTTCCAGATAGATAAAGGCAATCCCGTAGGTGATCAACATAATCGCAACGGAAATCGAATTGTGAAAATGCGCCTCAAACCAATCATCCAATTTAAAAACAAAGACAAGCGGGAGCGTTGCAACCGCAACTTTTGCCCATAATTGCCAAGTTCGACGTACTTCTAGTGGAGATTTCCCCGGTTTGAAGGGATACAATTTATCGAAATAAATCACCACAACCGCTAGGATCGCACCCAATTGGATCACGACATTGAACATCTCCATAAAGGCTGGATCTTGATTTTTAAACTGCACAAAATCCTGTAACAGAATCAAGTGACCTGTACTTGAGATCGGTAACCATTCTGTAATCCCCTCGACAATCCCAAAAAGAACCGCCTTGATTAATTCGATCAGAAACATCTTTTTCTCCTAAACTTACATTTGCTCTATTATATCATAAATCTATGGACTGGACCAGACCTTCTAAACTAGAAGGGAAAGAGCGACCAAGACCATTCTTAGTGCTGCTTAGAAGGCACCAAAGCCTCCTCCGCCTCCTCCGCCAGAGAAACCTCCTCCACTACCAGAGGAAACTGTGAAATGACTAGCTGTCGATGCTGTCGATCCATAAGTAGACATGGCATGACTTGAGTGGGTCACATCATGATAGAACGGAGTATAAACGAAGGCGTTTAAGGCTTGATTTTCTAAATGAATATTCCGAAGCTTCATGACCTTTGTGACCTGATCAGCTACACCATACAAGGCCGCATAGACCAATAAGCGATTCCATAGGACCAGAGACTGCAACTCTGCATCATTGAGGTGGGCAATCTCTTTCAACATCCGACCAAAACTATCCCAGTAATAGCGTTGCTCAGCACCCGCAAGATTGACAACTCCATCTCGTAGGCAGGCTTTAAAGACACCATTGAAGCGCACTGGCATAAACCAAAGTATGAGGATCCCTATCAAACAAGGAACAGAGAACCAACCCATCCCAAAGATGGCAAAGATTTCTGCTCCAAGAGCGATAAACCAAGCAGCCCAACCAAAGAAGAGACTTCGTCTAGCTTGCGCTTCTTCTTTTGCTTCTAAAGGGCGATAGTAGCTTGGCAAATGGAGATCTTCCACCTTGCGATGAACATCTCGGGCCACTTGGTTGACAGCCGTATCAAAGCGGCCCTGAGCCCAACTTCCTAGTGAACGAATGGCATCTTGATCTGCTTTTTTGGCATGTTTGTATACATCATCACTAAATTTATAATTCTCAAAGAGACGGTTAACAGGACAGGAAACTTGATCCCCAAAAGCCATATTCATAAAGGAGCGTTCAAAATCATCCACATGTCCATGAGACTTTCTCGTCAAAACGACTTCATTTCCTTGTTGCTCGTAGACAATCACTCCACGATCCATCAAATCCAGCAAAGTAGCTTGAAGCATTTTTTCAAATGTGAATACTGGAGGAGTTGCCTTCTCTTTATTGGTCGGGGAGGCCTCGTCTAATTCGGCTGAATAAACAACCGAGCTCATAACAAGAGGTGCAATATCCTGTGGAATCTCGTAAAGACGAGTATCAGTCGGATAGGTCACACCAGGCCAAATCATTTTTTTGAACCGATTGCGACCCAAGAGAGAAAGAAGCCAGAGTGCAATAATGAAGGCTGGCAAGATCCAGTTCCAAAACATGCGTGTCCAGTATTTTTCCTGTTCAATTTTAGCTTGGTTCTTGTGAAATTCATCCAATTTGGTTAATCCTGTATTTCGACCAGAATCATACAAAGTAGTTAGATCTGACTTCAACCAGTAACCATACAACTCCACAGCCTTTCCTTTGCCTAGGTTATAGAAAGTGGCAGAATAGATTCCATCTTCTTTCTTTACAGTCACATCCGGTCCCATAAAGGCTGTATGGATATACAGTTCCGATTGGGCATTAGCTGGTGCAAACTTAGGGATGACACGAAACTGAACTTCATCCACCTTCTGATCGCCATCTGTGATCGGTTTCCAGTTCAACTCCAAGATATCCTTGTGTGAATAGAGGAGATTTTTTAATTTCCATGTAACTTTAATTTTGACAGTATCTGTCGCTACACCACTGTTATAAATTTTCACTCGGTAGCCATCACCTAGATTCGTAATCTCGGGTTCTCTTTGAAGATCACGACCTTCCACCTCAACCTTTGGCGGTATCTCAATTGCAAACCCTTGTGGCATGTTGCCCGCAGTTCCTAGGCTAACATACTGCCCTCTATAAGAATCTTTGAAATAATAAACCAGTTCTTCCTCATAGGTGGCGTCGTCCCAGGTGTCCAAGGTCAAGGTTCCACCATAGTAAAGTACATCATAAGATGGACTAGATGCATGGACATTCTGACTGACAAAAAGGCAGGCCAGAAAGGCGAAAAAAACATACAAATACTTTTTCATTTGATCACGCTCCTTTGTATTATTATAGCATTTTTTAAATAAAAAGAGGACCATGTTTGAAATGCAGCCTATTTTACTGTACAATAGAGAAGTTAAAATAAGGAAGAGGAGAAAAAATGAAAAAAACATTATTCGCGCTCTTAACAGGGCTTTTCATTTGCCTAGGCATCACACAGGTTGCTCATGCAGATGACTATTTACGAATCGGAATGGAAGCGGCCTACGCTCCTTTCAACTGGACCCAAGAAGATGATGCAAATGGAGCTGTTAAAATTGACGGTACCAATCAATATGCCAATGGGTACGATGTCCAAATCGCCAAAAAAGTTGCTGAGGAGTTAGGTAAAAAACCTCTGATCGTAAAAACATCTTGGAACGGTTTAATTCCAGCCCTCACTTCTGGTAAAATCGATATGATTATCGCTGGGATGAGTCCAACCGCTGAACGTAAAAAAGAGGTCGCCTTCTCAAAGAGCTACTATACCAGTGAACCGGTCATGCTCGTTCGTAAAGATGGAAATTATGCAAACGCCACTAGTCTAGATGACTTTAAGGATGCAAAGGTCACCTCTCAACAAGGGGTCTACCTCTATTCTCTCATTTCCCAACTCAAGGGTGTGAAACAAGAAACTGCAATGGGTGATTTTGCCCAGATGCGTCAAGCTTTAGAATCGGGTGTTATTGATGCCTATGTTTCTGAACGTCCCGAAGCCCTAACCGCCGAGTCCGCTAATTCTAAATTTAAAATGATTCAATTCAAAAAAGGATTTGAAGTTGGGGAAGAAGATGCGACCATCGCTATCGGGATGAAGAAGGGTGACACTAGAATTGACCAAGTCAATGCCGCACTAGCTAAGATTTCGTCTGAAGACCAAGTCAAACTCATGGATGATATGATTAAGAAGCAACCAGCTTCCAGTGATGCTAGTGATGATAAGCAGACATTCTTTAGCCAAATGATGAAGATTTTAAAGGATAATGGCCCACAGTTCTTACGGGGAACTGGAATGACCCTCTTAATCTCTATGACTGGAACTATCGCTGGGTTGATTATCGGTTTGTTAATCGGTGTCTTCCGGACAGCTCCGAAGGCTAAAAATAAATTCCTTGCTGGATGCCAAACTGCCTTTGGTTGGTTCCTCAATGTCTACATTGAAATCTTCCGTGGAACTCCGATGATCGTTCAATCCATGGTCATTTTCTACGGTTCCGCCCAAGCCTTTAACATTTCCTTGGATCGTACCTGGGCCGCCATCTTTATCGTATCCATCAATACCGGAGCTTATATGAGTGAGATTGTTCGTGGTGGGATCTTAGCAGTGGATCCAGGTCAGTTTGAAGCAGCGACTGCTCTAGGAATGACCCATGGACAAACCATGCGCAAGGTCGTCCTTCCACAGGTTGTTCGCAATATCTTGCCAGCAACAGGGAATGAATTTGTTATTAACATCAAGGATACATCTGTTTTGAATGTTATCTCTGTAGTTGAACTGTACTTTACAGGAAATACGGTCGCAACTCAAAACTACCAATACTTCCCAACATTTACGATCATCGCTGTGATTTACTTCGTTCTCACCTTTACCATCACACGAATCCTTCGCTACATCGAACGTCGCTTAGATTCTGATACTTATACTACAGGTGCAAATCAAATGCAAGTCAATGAGGTGAAATAATGTCAGAAAAAATTCTTGAAATTCAACATTTAAAAAAATCTTATGGTCAAAATGAAGTCTTGAAAGATATTTCCCTTACGGTTGAAAAAGGAGAGGTGATCTCCATCATCGGGAGCTCTGGTAGCGGAAAATCAACCTTCCTTCGCTCCATCAATCTTCTAGAAACTCCTACAGCTGGAGAGATTCTCTATCGTGGACAAAATGTTCTTGATCCTGAGTATGATCTTACCCACTACCGCGAGAAATTAGGAATGGTTTTCCAAAGCTTTAATCTCTTCGAAAATTTAAACGTCTTGGAAAATACCATCGTTGCACAAACAACCGTCCTCAAGCGTGATCGTGAAACCGCAGAAAAAGTTGCCAAAGAAAACCTTGAAAAAGTCGGTATGGGATCTCAATATTGGGCTGCCCGTCCGAAACAACTTTCAGGTGGTCAAAAGCAACGGGTCGCTATCGCACGTGCCCTCTCTATGGATCCTGATGCCATTCTCTTCGATGAACCCACTTCTGCCCTAGATCCAGAAATGGTTGGAGAAGTCTTGAAAATCATGCAGGACCTGGCAAAAGAAGGTCTCACCATGATTGTTGTCACCCACGAAATGGAATTTGCTCGCGATGTCTCTAGCCATGTCATCTTCATGGACAAGGGTGTCATTGCTGAACAAGGAGATCCAAAAGAAATCTTTACCAATCCCAAAGAAGAACGGACCAAGGAATTTCTTCAACGCTTCTTACATTAATCTCTTGAAACAGTTTGCTTACCAGTATGGAAGCAAGCTGTTTTTTTGTACCTCCTCTTCTTTTAAGGCATAGAAAAAAACCAGAGAGCAAACTCTCTGGTTTTTAATTGGAACAACAAATTAATCTTCGAATTTTTGATGATTTTTGTCATAAAAATCAATCAATCCGAGTGCAGTTTCAAACGAGATGTTCTTCACTTTTGCACGTCCTTGAGCCAAGGCAATGATAGACATTTCACGGGCATTTGTTTCTTTACTGATACGATATCCCGTAATTTTCTTATCGCGTACCCATCCAACAACTGATTCTACTTTTTCAAAGTTCGATTTAGCCATGATCTTTCTCCTATATTATTATTTCCAATACTAATATAAATTGTTTTGCACATTTTGTCAACTAAAATCGCTGAAAATACGAACCTTTTTTAAAAAATGAGAAATAGTTTACTTTGCTTTCAGGGCTGATAATATTTGTGTACGAATGTTTTCGACCCCATCTGGGTTAGCTGGTAGGAAAATCGTATTATTCCCTTCTTTATCTGCAAAATTATTTAGGGTATCCAAGTACTGGTTGGTTAAGAGAATAGACATGATTTGTTCTTCGGTCAAGTCTACATTCGCACCTTTTAACTCTTTAATAGAGTCTGCCAATCCATCGACAATGGCCTTCCGTTGCTCGGCAATACCAACCCCGTGCAAACGGTCTTTTTCCGCCTCAGCTTCGGCAGCAGTCACGATCTTGATCTTATCTGCTTCTGCCAATTCCTGAGCCGCCACGCGTTTTCTTTGCGCTGCATTGATCTCGTTCATGGATTGTTTCACTTCGGCATCTGGCTCAACTTTGGTGATCAAGGTTTTAACAATAATATATCCATAAGTTGACATTTCTTCTGCCACTTGTTTTTGAACTTCAAGAGCGATTTCATCTTTTTTCTCAAATAATTCATCCAAGGTCAACTTAGGCACAGAAGAACGAAGAGCATCTTCAATGTATGATTTAATCTGTGATTCTGGACGCATGAGTTTGTAGTAGGCATCCTTTACGTTGCTTTCGTTCACTCGGTATTGCGTCGCCACATTCATGGTAACGAATACGTTATCCTGAGTTTTTGTTTCAACCACGATCTCACTCTGCAAGACGCGCAATTGAACTCGTGCTGCAATTTTATCGATACCAAAAGGCGCTCGCATATGAATGCCACTATCGCTAATTTTTTGATAACGTCCGAAACGCTCGATGATGGCAACGGATTGTTGCTTGACCACATATAGTGAGCTAATCACAATGAATCCTGCAACCATTAGCAAGAATAAAATAAAGATAAAAAATCCAGGCATAAAAAATTCCTCCTTTTAATTTACGCATATCATATCACAAGTCTTGATAAAAAAGCAATATATTCCATAAAAATATATTGCTTAAATAGTCGATTATTTCTGCATGATACTCAGACCAGCATATTATAGAGAGTTTCATTGCCGTTCAAGTTAATGAAAGACGGATCAAAACGCTCGATACGGTTAACCAAGCCTGCATAGTCATGCTTATTGGCCAAAGTAACCCCAATCAAGACAGGGCCAGTTCCCTTACTAGCACGCTTGATGTATTCAAAACGTGTGATATCATCATTTGGTCCTAAGATATCATTTACAAATTCGCGAAGGGCCCCTGGACGTTGTGGGAAGTTGACGATAAAGTAGTGTTTTACTCCATCGTAGATCAAAGCCCGTTCTTCCATTTCAGGCATACGGTTGATGTCATTGTTCCCACCTGAGATAATACAACAAATGGTTTTCCCCTTGATGTATTCGCGCAAGATTTCAAGGGATGCCACACTGGCCGCTCCTGCTGGTTCAGCTACGATCCCTTGTTTGGAATAAAGATCAATCAAGGTCTCTGAAATCAAGCCTTCATCGACCCCAACCAGGGTTTCCACATGTTGACGGGTCACTTCATAAGTCAATTGTCCCACCTTTTGCACAGCAATCCCGTCTGCAAACTTATCGATTTCTGGTAATTTGACGGGACCACCTGCTTCAAAAGCAGCCTTCATGGAGCGCGCTCCTTCAGCCTCTACCCCAATGACCTCAATCCGAGGCTCTGTTTCTTTGATGTAGGTAGAAACACCTGAAATGA
The DNA here is from genome assembly GCF_000507765.1 of Streptococcus parasanguinis CC87K. Classification (GTDB taxonomy): domain Bacteria; phylum Bacillota; class Bacilli; order Lactobacillales; family Streptococcaceae; genus Streptococcus; species Streptococcus parasanguinis_J. Next base: position 26,955 of record NZ_KI669402.1, read on the forward strand.
GGCCTCCTCCACCGACAGGGACAAGGACAGCATCAAAAGAAATCGATTCTTTTCGAGCTTCCTCAAGAATTTCATAGGCCACTGTTCCTTGGCCAGCCTGTACATGTGGATCATCAAACGGGTCAATAAAGGTCCGTTTTTCTGCAAGAGTAAATTCTTGGGCCGCCTTAGCTGATGCATCAAAGGTATCCCCCACCAACTTAATCGTTACATAGTCCCCACCAAAGAAGCGGACTTGGCCGATCTTTTGTTGCGGTGTTGTAATCGGCATGAAGATGGTTGCTGGAATCTTCATTTCATTACAAGTATAAGCAACCCCTTGCGCATGGTTTCCCGCAGAAGCACACACTACACCACGCTCACGCTCTTCTTTTGAGAGTTGAGAAATTGCAAAATACGCTCCACGAATCTTGAAAGAACGAACACGTTGGGCGTTTTCTTTTTTCAAATAAATCTTTGCCCCATATTTTTCAGATAAATAGTGGTCGTATTCAAGGGGCGTATTGACAACGACTCCACTTAATATTTTATGGGCCTTGGCCACATCTTTTGCTGTTATCATTTCATACCTCTGTTGCTGTGTATTGATCAAAAAAGCAAGCCAGGGTGTCCCAACTTGCTTAGTCTTCTACAGACAATTAGTTGTAGATTTTGAAGGCGTCATCGTCGTTTTGACCAACGAATGGCATTGCTTTACGCAATTCAGCACCAACTTTTTCAATTTCAAGTTCTTCAGCTTGTTTGCGGAAGGCTTTCAAACGTGGGAAACCAGCATCGTGGTCTTCAACGAATTCACGTGCAAATTTACCTGATTGGATATCAGCAAGGGCAGCTTTCATGTTTTCTTTTACTTCTGGACCGATAACACGAGGACCAGTTACGAAATCACCAAATTCTGCAGTATTTGAACATGATTGACGCATTTTCTTGAAGCCACCTTCGTAGATCAAGTCAACGATCAATTTCATTTCGTGAAGGACTTCGAAGTAAGCCAATTCAGGTGCATAACCAGCTTCTGTCAAAACTTCAAATCCAGCTTCGATCAAGCTTGTCAAACCACCCATAAGAACGGCTTGTTCACCAAACAAATCTTCTTCTGTTTCTTCTTTGAAGGTTGTTGAAAGAAGACCAACACGTGCTGAACCAACACCTTTTGCCCAGTCCATTGCAATGTCTTTCGCATTACCAGTAGCATCTTGGTAGACAGCGTAAAGTGCTGGTACACCAAATCCTTCAGTGTAAGTACGACGTACCAAGTGACCTGGTCCTTTTGGTGCAACCATGAAGACATCTACGTCTTCAGGAGCTTTGATGTAACCAAAGTGGATATTGAAACCATGGGCAAAACCAAGAGCTTTACCAGCGCTCAAGTTTGGAGCGATTTCATCTTTGTAGATATCTTTTTGGATTTCGTCTGGTGCCAAGATCATGATGATATCAGCCAATTTAGTTGCTTCTGCAACTGGGTAAGCTTCAAATCCATCTTCTTTTGCTTTATCGAATGATTTACCAGGACGTACACCGATGATGACATCGTGACCTGAATCACGCAAGTTTTGTGCGTGTGCATGACCTTGTGAACCATAACCGATAACGGCGATTTTTTTACCATCAAGTGCTGGTACTTTAACGTCTTTTTCGTATTCCATTTGAACTGCCATAAGTAAAATCTCTTTTCTATTATATTATTTGCCTTTTTAAGGCGGGGTTAACAATGTTAAGGCGAGAATTAATCTCGAGTAAATCCGGTTGCACCGGTGCGGGCGATGTTTTTAATCCCATAAGGTCGAATAACACGAATGAGGGCTTCGCTCTTTTCTGCATTTCCCGTCATTTGAACGGTGATAGAGCTTGGGGCCACATCGACCACGGTCGCACGGAAAGGTTGAATAATGGCCAAGATTTCTGCCCGCTTCTCAGCTGGTGCAGAAACTTTCACCAGGATCACTTCGCGCTCCAAGTGTGGTTTGTCAGTGATATCACGAATGCGAATCACATCAATCTGACGGTTGAGCTGTTTGATGATTTGCTCTACTTCATCATGCGAAGCAACATCAATGATAATGGTAATCCGCGATACATTAGGGTTTTCTGTTGCACCAACAGAGATGCTTTCGATATTGACTTGACGTCTCGACAGGACTCCAGTAAAGCGGTTCAGAACACCTGATCGGTTTTGAAGTTTGGCTGTTAACATTCTACGCATTAAACTTCACCCCCAACATCTCATGATTACTCTTACCAGCTGGTACCATCGGTAAGACATGCTCTTTCCGAGAAATGTCTACTTCGATGAACATTGGTACATCTTCTGTGATGACTTCCAAATCCTTCTCCAGAGTATCAGGATTATCAAATTTATAATTCTTGATCCCGTAGGCTTGCGCCATCAATTGGAAATCTGGAAGGCTATCAAAGACTGACTCTGACGTCCGACCATCATAGAAGGCTTCTTGCCATTGACGGACCATTCCAAGCGAGTGGTTGTTGAGCATAACGACCTTGATCGGAACCTTATAAATATTTAAGATTGCCAATTCTTGATTGGTCATTTGGAAACCACCATCTCCGACAAAGAGAACAACTTCTTTATCTGGATTGGCAATTTTCGCTCCGATAGCTGCAGGAACACCGAATCCCATCGTTCCTAGACCACCAGATGTCACCAATTGGCGCTCATTTTGGTAAGGATAGTATTGAGCTGCCCACATTTGGTGTTGTCCAACGTCTGTGACGACAATAGCGTCCCCCTTGGTCAACTCTCCGATGCGTTCAATCACAGCTTGTGGCTGCACAACCCGTTCTTTCTTGTCGTATGAACGAACTCGGTTCTTATCTTGGGTCACCTTTTCGATCCATTTTTCTGTGTTGTTATGAACCGTCGGCTCTGCTAGCAACTGCTGCAAGGCTTTCTTTGCATCGCCAACAACAGGAATGTCGACAGCAATGATCTTACCAATCTCTGCAGGATCAATGTCGATATGGGCAACCTTAGCATTTTTAGCGAAAGTCTTTGGATTCCCTGTCAAACGGTCGTCAAATCGACAACCTACACTGATCATGAAATCCGTCTCTGTCATAGCGATATTGGCCGCGAAGGATCCGTGCATTCCTCCCATCCCTAGGAAAAGAGGATGACTGGTCGCAATCGTTCCTTGACCTAAAAGACTAGTCACTACTGGAATCTGATAGCGCTCTGCTAGAGCAATCAACTCTTTTGCAGCTCCAGCGTAACTCACTCCACCACCAGCAAGAAGAACTGGTTTTTTAGCCTTACTCAATTGCTTCAAAATCTTTTTGATCTGCAATTCATTGGGTTCAATGGTAGGCTGGTAGCTTGGAAGCTTCACACTTGGTTCATAGATAAAATCTGTCTCTAAAGCAGACACATCCTTTGGAAGGTCAATTACCACAGGGCCAGGACGGCCGGTCGTCGCAATATGGACAGCTTCTGTGATAATTCGTGGAATATCTGCCGTCTCACGTACTTGATAGTTGTACTTGGTGATGGGCATGGTAATTCCCACGATATCCGCTTCTTGAAAGGCGTCTTTCCCGATCCCAGCACGATTGACTTGACCAGTGAAGACTAATAAGGGAACGCTATCGCTCATGGCATCTGCAATCCCTGTAATGGCATTGGTCGCCCCCGGTCCACTAGTGACGACTGCGACACCCAGCTTTCCAGTTGATTTGGCGTAGCCTTCAGCCTCATGCAAGCATCCTTGTTCATGACGACCCAAGATATGCTGGATACCCTCAAAGCTATAGATGGCATCGTATAAAGGCAAAACCGCTCCACCAGGATAACCAAAAATCGTGTCAATGCCCAAATCACGCAGGGTTTCAAGAACGAGCTCTGAACCGGTTTTTGCAGTTTCTAAGGTAATTTTCTCCATGTCTCTCCTTTCCAGTACTTTGTATATCAAATTAGCATGCTACTATCATACCATTTTTAGAAAATATTTCAAGGAAAAATAGTAAATTTTCTGAATTTTCTATCCAAATCCGAATAATGAGAGCTCTCCTAAAACAATGACAAATCCAATCAAAAAAGAGGCTGGGACAAAAGTCCTAGCCTCTCAATTGTCTTTGGATTATCGAGCAAGACGCAGTGGTTGAGTGGGCTCTACTACGCTGATTTCATCAGCTTTTACAGCCCTACTCAACTGTGCGGAGGTGGGACGACGAAATCGAATTCTAACGAATTACCGATTTCTGTCCCACTCTCTTTTCTTTCTTATAACCATCCCTTTTCTTGGGCGATCTTCGCCGCCTCGGTCCGGTTTTCCGCATCCAACTTGGTCAGAATGGCTGACATATAATTGCGGATGGTCCCGTTTGAGAGAAATAAGCGATCAGCAATTTCTTGGTTAGAAGCCCCTTTTGCGACTTCTTTTAGAACTGCCTTTTCTTGAGGGCTTAGAGGATTGGGATGGGTCAAAATCCCTTCCATTAATTCAGGCGAATATTCTTTTTGCCCTGCTAAAACGGTATGCAGAGTGGCCATCAAATCCGTAATGCGGCGTTCTTTTAAGACATAGGCATCGACTCCAGCCTTGAGGGCCCGCTCAAAATAGCCCGGTCGCTTAAAGGTGGTAACGATGACGACCTTGAGCTGGGGTTTTTGACTTTTAGCCCATTCCAACACTTCTAACCCAGTTTTGATGGGCATTTCGATATCTAAAATCGCAATATCGACTGGATGTGTTTCGAGTAAACGAATGGCCTCTTGCCCATCGCCAGCCTGCAAGACATCTTCCACATCCTCTTGTAGGAGCAAGAGCTGGCAGAGCGCATCGCGTAACATACTTTGGTCTTCAGCAACTAATAAGCGCATCTTATTTCCTTTCTTGATAGGGGATCCGTATTTCTATGCGGGTTGGCTTGTGACGACGACTGATCTCTAACTCTCCTCCCAATAAGGCAATCCGTTCGCGGATCGAGTGCAGATCCTTATCGGAAACTTTACTAAAGCCGATGCCATTGTCTTCTGCAACCATTTCTACACCTGTCTCGGTGGAGCAATAAGAGAGAAAGGCCTGCGTCGCTTTGGCATGTTTGATCATATTAGTGGCTAATTCCAGAGACACCATGGCCAGAGCAGACTCTAGGATCGGCGAGATGCTAGCTGTATCGAGCTCATTCTGAATCTCCACTTTGACTTGCGCCACTTCTAGCATTTGCTGGACAGTTTCTAGCTCTCTTGTCAGGGTTCGCTGCTTCAAGTTCTCCACAATCTCTCGGACTTGGTGCATGGACTCCTGACTGATGGTTTGAATCTCTTGCACCTGCTCCTGCGCCTTCTCAACTTGACCCAATGCTAAGAATTGATCAGCCAGGTCTGCCTTGACACTGAGCATGGCAAAGGTGTGGCCTAGACTATCATGCAGATCGCGGCCAATCCGATGGCGCTCGTTTTCTGCCAGCAAAAGATTGATCTGGGCATTTTGCTTGGCATGATCAGCTTTCAACTCTTCCACCATCCGAATCCGAATCATGCCGTAGGTCATGGCATGAGTAAAAAAGAAAATAATGATTAAAAATACCCATTCATACTCCATCGCACTCTGTTTGAAAAAGATGGCCCCAAAAAGCAGGAATTGCGATAGAAAAACTGTCCAAAGATAGGGAGAGCGAAAATTGTGAATCTCAAAGTGATAGACCAATAGGTTGCTGATGAAGAAATAAAACCAAAAATAGTTGGCGTTAATAAAAAGAGTATTTCCTGCTACATAGGCTAGGAGGTATAGCCAACAAATCCAGGTCAGCTTTTTGTTTTCAGTAATCAAGACTCCTAGATAGGAAGCAATAAACAAGAGGGCTAAAAAGAAGTGCCAGTAGGGGACCTCCCCTAATAAAATAGAGATAAAGGGAAAGCCCATAAAGACTAGGCTAGCGTAAAACATATAATGGATACGCTTGAGTTTTTCAATCATGAACGAACCTCAGAATGACGACGATAAACAATGACAAGGGTAAACAAGACCAGGGTAAACAAGGTTAAATAGACACTAGCGAGAACATTGATCTGCCCCTTGTTTAAAAAGGTCTTGATCAGCTCCATCAATTGATAGGTTGGTAGGCATTTGCCGATGGCTTGCATCCATTCTGGAAAGAGACTAATGGGCATCCAAAGGCCACCCATGACAGCCAACCCCATGTAAAGGAGATTACCCACAACAGACATCAATTGACTAGAAGGAAGCAAGGTCAAAACCAGACCGAGAGCCACAAAAGCTAGGCTTCCTAGGATGAGAATAAAGGCCGACAAGACCCAATCTTGTAGGGACATATTCACATGGCGCACCACATGGCCCACGGTAAAGACAACTCCAATCGATAGGAGAAAATCGACAAAGAGACCCACAACTTTTATTAGATAATATTCTACCATAGATACCGGGGTATGGCGCAAGACTTTTTGCCAATTGTTGAGTCGATCGGTTTCAAGAACTGTTGGAAAAGAAAAGATAGCCGTAGACATCATAGAAAATGCCGTCATAGAAAGGAGATAATCCCTCATAAAGTGAGCGGGTGCCCCTGGTGTGTCCTGGTACATCCCTGAAAAGAAGAGATAAAAGGCCGTTGGCATCCCAATTGATAACAAGTAATAAATGGCTTGGCGTTTAGTTAAATGCCACTCAACCACGCCGAGAGCTTTCATGCGTTTCATCTTCTCTACCTACTTCCTTTGTATTTTCAAAAATAGAATCCAATAAACTTCGATTGGTCACTTCGATCTCTTGGATTGAACATCCTTCTTCCTGCAATCGCCTCCACAAACGATTGGCATTGCCTGTAACGACCTGAAGAGCATCGGGTTTGACCGTCACTTGACCAATCCCTTCCATCTCGGCCACTAGAGCTTGGTAGCGTAGGGGCAGGGTAAAATGTTTTTCTACCTCTTCGCTTCTCATAGCGAGAGGTGTCGTATCCCGAAGCAAATGGCCCTGGTGCAAGACCAAAATCCGATCAGCTGTATGTTCTACTTCCTCGATGTAATGGGAAGAATAGACTATAGTCACACCTTGGTCCTTTAAATGCCCGACGATCTCCCAAAAGCGTTGGCGAGTGGACGTATCCATGGCAGCCGTTGGCTCATCCAAAAATAGGAGACTGGGACGACCAATCAAGGTCAACACAAAGGATAAAAGACGCTTTTGCCCACCAGACAGCTTACTGGCTAATTGCTTCTTTTGTTCTGGAGTAAAACGCAATAAATCATCGATGGCATTGACCGTTAAAGGGTTGGGATAAATGGAGCGAAAGAAACTGATCAGTTCCTGCACGGTTAGCTTTTGCACGATGGCATTCTCTTGAGGGAGATAAGAGACACTAGCCTTTAACTGAGGATGACCAGGAGCTTTTCCCTCTACTTCAACGATTCCAGAAGTCACCTTCATATCTCCCAGAAGACAGTTCATCAAGGTTGTTTTCCCAGCTCCGTTTGGCCCAATCAAGGCCAGGCAATCCCCCCGTTCAACTGTGAAAGAAAGATCTTCTAGGATCACCTTTCCTTTGATACTTTTGTTCAAGTTCTCTACTCTAATGACACTCATGAGACTCTCCTTTCAACCAAATCTGGCCAGCTGGAATGAGGACATAGACGACCAAGGTCACTCCCCAAACCGTTTGGAAAAACCAGCTAGGAAAATGGGCAGAAAACCAGCCCGTCATCATCTCAGTTGCCCAAAGGAGCAAACACAAAACAGCTACCAATCCAATTTCAAACTTCTTTTTCATTGCTCCATCTCCTTTTTAACAGCCTTGATCATTTTCAATCCTTCTTGAACCACCCAGCTCATGATGCCAATCCCAGCAAATAATTCCCAAGGAAAATGGTAATAGAGACTATCATCCTTTGAAAAGATCAAATAGACGACCATCCCCACCACTGTTAACGTAAACACTTTATAAAACCATTGTTTCATTTTTCAACCCTCTTACTTTCTGACTTTATTATATGAAAAGAAAGAAGAAGCAACTAGATGATTTTGTCACTCGCTCACATGACAAATGTCACTAAAAAAAGCCGAGTGACTTCACTCGACTTTTTCTATTCTTCTTACTGACCTTCTTCTTTCATGCCATGCAGTTTCAAGGCCTTCACCAAGGCATCTGCCTTCATGTTTTTCAAATCATTGAGACCAGCATCTTTGAAGTAAGAAATTTCTTCTAGAGACTTGGCGTCAATTTGGTTGAGGTCAATCACACTGGTTGAGAGCAATTTCTTTTCTGGGGTGACTGTGTATTCCAAACTAAAACCAGGAACGGTTTTTAGCTTCTTATAGTCTTCATTTTGTTCCAGCAAAGCTTGAATGGCTGCTGTGAGCTCTTCAGGTGACTTTTCTGCTGCGATGGTCCCAAGTTGTTGGGGCAGATCAGCCGTCACTTCGATGCGAAGGTTTTCAACCTTATCTCCCTTAGACTTGATAATATCCCGGTGTTTTGTTCCATTGATATCTCCTACTAAGGTTGTGGTTTTTTCTTCATTTTTTACTTCTTTTTTAACAGAGGAACTGCTAGATGAGCTAGCGGTTGTAGTTTTCTTTGTTTGGGATTGCGAACAACCAGTCAATACCAAAATGGCTAGCCCAAGGGTTACAAAAAATTTCTTCATTTTTATAACTCTCCTTTCACATACTGATACCAGTATAACATATCGCGTCTTTCTTGTCTAAAAACTCCACTGCTCAAACCATTTCCCCCTCTTTTCAAGCTCTTCCATTTGAATAAAAATCTGATGAATGTGAGACTTTTTGCAGAAACCCCTTTTTCTCACGAATAAAGCTTCCGTGTAGGGGTCGCTTCAATCTCAATCCCTCTGAATCACGCTGCTTTCATAGGGAATCTCCTCGTTTTTCTATATACAAAAAAAGGTTCCGAAAGGAACCTTCTGTTCAATTATTCTACACTAAACAAGTATGGGTAGACTGGTTGGCCACCTTGGTGGATTTCCACTTCTACATCTTCGTATTTTTCAGCAAGGGCTTGGGCCAATTCATTTGCCAACTCCTCACTGCCGTCTTCACCGACATAGATGGTCACAATTTCACTGTCTTCATCCAACATATGAGCGAATGTTTCTTCCAAGGTTTCCATCATATCTGGATTTGAAACAACGATTTTGCCATCGACCATTCCAAGATTATCATTTTCATGGATTTCAAGCCCATCAATAGTGGTATCGCGAACCGCTGTTGTCACACTACCAGACGCAACATCACCCAATGAAGCGCTCATGCGTTCGTAGTTTTCTTCGATCGATTTGCTTTCATCAAAGGCAAGAAGACTAGTCAATCCTTGAGGGATAGTCTTGGTCTCAACAACTGCTGCAGGTTGATCAATCACTTCTGCTGCAGATTGAGCCGCCATCAAGATATTTTTGTTGTTTGGCAAGATAATGATGTTGCGCGCATTCAACTCTTCAACCGCTTTGACAAAGTCTTCTGTTGATGGGTTCATGGTTTGACCACCAGAGATGATGTAATCAACTCCTTGCGCTTTAAAGATATCAGCCAATCCGTCACCCGCAACGACTGCGATGATGGCATATTCTTTTTCTTCAACTGGTTTGGCTTGACGCTCTTCTTTTTCAACTTGCGCTTCGTGTTGGTTGCGCATGTTGTCAACTTTCACTTTTACCAAGCTTCCGTATTTAAGACCTTCTTGCATGACAAGACCTGGATCTTCTGTATGGACGTGAACTTTGACAATCTCATCGTCATTCACCACCAATAGGGAATCCCCAAGGTTGTTCAAATAGTTACGGAATTCATCGTAATCGAAGTCTTTGACATAAGTTGGACCTTGTTTCAAAGCGACCATGATTTCTGTACAGTAACCAAACTTGATGTCTTCAGTTGCGACATGGCCAGCGACTGACTTGTGGTGTTCTGCATTGATCATTTCTGACATGGTTGCAGGTGTTGCTTGGAACTCTTCAGAAGCGATGAATTCACCTGTCAAGGCTGACAAGAATCCTTCATAGATGAAGACCAAACCTTGACCACCAGAGTCTACCACACCAACTTCTTTCAAGACCGGCAACATATCTGGAGTCTTAGCAAGAGCTGTTTTAGCACCTTCAAGAGCTGCACGCATGACTTCTACCGCATCATTGGTGGATTCTGCTTTTTTCTTGGCACCGATGGCTGCCCCACGAGAAACCGTCAAAATGGTACCTTCAACCGGCTTCATAACGGCTTTATAAGCGACTTCTACACCAGACTGGAAGGCTGCTGCAAGTGCTGCTCCATCCAATTCTTCCTTGTCTTTAACACTTTGAGAAAATCCACGGAACAATTGAGAAGTGATGACTCCTGAGTTCCCACGCGCGCCCATCAATAGTCCTTTAGCGAAGATCCCTGCTGCTTCACCAACAGTTGAAGCAGAACGGTCCGATACTTCTTTGGCCCCATTTTCGATGGTCATTCCCATATTGGTTCCTGTGTCCCCGTCTGGTACAGGAAAGACGTTCAAAGAGTTTACATATTCCGCTTGTTTATTTAAGCGCGTAGCCCCCGCTTGAACCATTTCTTGAAATAAACTTGTAGTAATATTAGCCACGATTATTCTCCCACAATCTTGATATTTTGAATATAGACATTCACAGTATCCGTAGTGATTCCAAGTTGATTTTCCAAACTAAATTTCACACGTTCTTGAATATTTTTTGAGACTTCGCTAATTTTTGTTCCATAGCTCAAAACAGTGTAAACATCAACTGCGATAGTTCCTGCTTCCGTTGTTTTGACAACAACACCTTTAGAGAAGTTTTCTTTCCCTAGGAGGGCTTGGAAATTATCTTTGATCGCATTTTTGCTGGCCATTCCAACCACACCGAAGATCTCAGTAGCAGCACCGCCTACAACAGTTGCGATAACCTCATCAGTCAATTCAATTTGACCGTCCTTTGTATTGATTTTTACTGTCATAATTTCTACCTCAAAAGTATTTTATATTCTATTTTACCATAAAAGAGGTCAACTGTAAAAGGGTAGGGACTATTCTTCTCCCGCTGTGACAGCTGTCTCTGGAGAAAAAGAAAAGGGAGTGGGAAAGAACTCCGTAAAATAAAAAAAGTTGAAAAGGTTCCCCAAACCTTTTCAATTTTCCCACCCCCGCACAGTTGATTAGGAAGTACGAATGTTTCAAACATGAGTAGTTCCAATCAACCACTGCGTCATGCTACTATTCCTATCAAAAAGCGAAGGCTGGACACTTTATGCCCAGCCTTTTTTCTTTATTAAACGCGTTCTACTTTACCAGATTTCAATGCACGAGCTGAAGCCCAAACTTTTTTAGGTTTACCATCGATAAGGACAGTTACTTTTTGAAGGTTTGGTTTTACGGCACGTTTTGTTTGGTTCATAGCGTGTGAACGGTTGTTACCTGATACAGTCTTACGACCTGTGAAATAACATACTTTAGCCATTTCTGTGTTTCCTCCTATTAGATCTAATATAACGGATGTGCTAGCACCACATACCGTACTATATTACCAAAAAAAATCTCTCTTGGCAAGCTTTTGGCCAAAGTTTTTCATTTCTAGCTTAAGAAAACGAATTCGTACCTACATAGATAATTTCCAGATTTCCTAAGGAAACATCGCCCGTAATGTAGAAATCCTTGCTTGTCAGAGCACTTGGATTTTCCTGATGTTGGATCGCTGAGAGGGAATTATCCACATTAACATGGACGCGCCAATCGCTTGGTACATAGAGGCTCAAACTGCCAAGGGAAACATCGACAACAAATTGAGCAGAAGGACCCTCAATCCGGCAATTGTCAAAATAAACCGAAGCTTCTCCCATACTTACATCTGCACTTCCGTGGGTAAAGTGTTGGTCATTGAGATATTTTGTCACTGTGGAAAAAGTGACATCGATGTCATTGCCATCAGACTTACTCATCGAACCAGCAGAATAGGAAGCTAGGCGGGCTTTTGTTTTCTTAGAGGGTTTGAACAAGATGTTGAGCCCAATCACAGCGAGAATGGAAGAAAGGATGACAACCGAATTGGACACCGGAAGGAAATGGTATTGCCCATTGAGACAAAAGAGGGCTAAAAGTCCATAGATGAAGCCCCAACCAAAATGGCGTTTCAAGAAACTAGAGAGAGACAGGACTGCAAGCAAGGTGACCCAAGCTAAGGTCCAGATGCTGATGTCCCATTTTACAAAATAGCCTTGTAAGAGGAGTAAGGCTGCTAATAGGATTAAGAATACTCCGATTAATTTTTTTCTCATAATATTACCTCATTTCATTTAGTCGTTCTTTTAAGAGTTGATAGTAGCGTCTAGATACGTGGACCTGCTTATGGGTCTGGTAGAAATTGACCGTGCTGGTCCCTGAAAAAGACTTTTCCAGAGAGTAGATCTGCTTTGCGTTGACAATGGTGGATTTGGAAATCCGACAAAAGGCGATGGGAAGCAGCTCCTCCAACTCATAGAGCTTCTGCTTGACCTCATAGGCCTCATCCTTGGTGTGTCCAAAAATCTTCTCCCCATCCGTCTCAAAAAAGAGGATCGATGCTACATCTAGAAAATACTCACTTCGATCCTTGTAGAAGGCTAATGGAGCGACTTTTTGTTCTAGGATTCTCTCTTGCAGCTGGGTCAACTCCGGGGTCAAGCGCGGGGCTCGAATCAAGATCTCAGGCTCGTCCATTGATGGATCCAATTCGATTCTAACTTTCATAAAACTCCTTTCCCAACGTTTTGATAGTACCATTATAACAGCTGTTGAAAACAAAACAAGGGCTTTTCAGTAAGTGGCACGTTTTGCCCATCAAGAGGTAGTTTTTGAGAAGTAAAGAGAGAGTGGGACAGAAATCGGTCATTCGTTAGAATTCGATTTCGTCGTCCCACCTCCGCACAGTTGAGTAGGGCTGTAAAAGCTGATGAAATCAGTGTAGTAGAGCCCACTCAACCACTGCGTCTTGCTCGACAATCCAAAAACAATTAAGAGGCTAGGACTTTTGTCCCAGCCTCCTTCCTTTATTTGTTGCTATTCTTATCCGGTAAAAGAAAACTAAGACCCACGCAAGCAAGGACACCCGCTGTGATCACTAAGCCATTTGAAACCGGCAAGAGATCGTAGATCGCGTTTGCAATCATCAGAGCAATTAAAGCACAGATGACACTTGCCTTGTAGTCCTGTTTCAACAGATTTTCAAGCGTAAAGAAAGCAAATAAGAGAACGGGAAATAGGGGCCAGATGTTCACATCGAGCTTTGGAAAACCAACCATTCCCATTGTGACAACCGCAAGAGCAACCAAAATAAATCCAAGTCCAAGTAGTTTTTTCATCATCATATACCTCATTTTGATTATTCGGAAGTATTTCTTCCTTTGATGATTCTATGATAGCAGAGAGCTCCTACGGAGACAAGGACTTTTGACTAAGTGGTCAAAAATGGCGCCTATGTGGTCAAAAGAAGGAGCGAGACCGAACGAATATGTGATCACCATTATTCATCGTCTCGCTCCTTCAAAGCAGATTTTTTCTATGCCGATTGCAGGGATCGAACCTGTGACCTACGCGTTACGAGTGCGTTGCTCTACCAACTGAGCTAAATCGGCGATTACCTTCTTAGTATAGCACTCTGATAGCGGATGTCAAGCACTTTTAGTTGATCTTTTTAATCAGAATCTGACATGGATTCTGTGGATCCCATAGTTGCGGAAAAATCTCTAATTTTTTAAAACCAAGACTGCGATAAAAGACATTTGTTCGGTCATAATCTTTATTTGAACCTTCTGCGACTGTTTTGACCTGTAGGTAGTCCACTTGTTTGACTGCTTCTCTTTCTATAGTCGTAATTAATTTCCTTCCAATTCCTTGACCTTGGAATGATTTTTTCACGCCTAGACAGTCAATTTCAGCACAATCTTCACTCGAATATGATAAACTTATAAACCCTACTACATCACTTTCTTGATAAGCAGCCCAAACTCGTAAATCCTTAGCTCCTTCAATGTAGGCTTGCGTGCTTTCTGGTATTCCAAACCATTCTGGCAAATCCCTTAAAATCTCAGCGACAACTGCCATTTTTTGATCTTCACCCTTGACTTCTTTAATTACAAACATCATAAGTTCCTTTCTTGATTTTAGTCTTACTTTACCTCTTACGAACCAGCACTTTCGTAAGCATCCAATCCCCTATCCCAAAGTTTGAGGGAAATAACAAAGAAAACAAGGGAAATCAGAATCAAACCACCAATATTAAAGAGTCCATCCTTGTCCTGCAAGAAATAGCTGGCAGGATAGTAGGCCGTAAAGGCGAAAGGTACAATAAAGCTAATTAACCAACGAAGGAGCGAATTGTAAATAGAAATAGGATACTTGGCAAAATCATTAAACATATAGAAAATGTAAATCATGGCACCTGACTGCTTGGTCCAAAAAGCGATGCTAGCTGTCGCGATTTTTAAAGAAGTGTAAATCAAGGTCGCAAAAGGAATACAGACTAGAAAAATCAGGAATTTTGGAAGAGTCCAAGAGATGCTAGTTACTGTTGTTCCTAATAGAATGCCACCGACCAAGAGTTCACCCAAGGCATCAATCTGAAAGGTCTCAACGAGGATGTGAAAGAGAGGATTGATAGGACGAGTCAGATACTTGTCAAACTCCCCTTTTCGAACTAGTCGTTGACCTAAAGCCCAGAGATTGTCAAAAAAGAGATGATCTAGTCCCTTTGGAATTAAGGAAAATCCATAGATAAAGGCAATTTCTTGAAAAGTCCAACCTTCTAGGGAGGGAATGTGTTGAAAGATGACATTGAGAAACAAGAGGTTCAGGCCTTGAGTCAGAAAGACTCCCAACACACCAACCACAAAATCTACCTTGTATTCCATGATTTGCTTGATATACTGTCTGATAAAAATCAGATGCATGCGTTGATATTTTTTCATACTAACCTCCCTGAATGGTGATAAATGACTGGACTCGTTTCCAAATCAACTGAGACAAGCCCACCATCACTATAAGCCAGAAAAGCTGAAGCAAAAGTGCTTGAAGAATCTGACTAGCATCGTATTTTCCAACAATAATCATGACCGGAGTGTAAATTAAGGATGAGAAAGGTAAGAAGGACAGAATATCTGAAATGACCTTTGGAAAGAAAGCCAAGGGGATCAAACTCCCAGACATAAAGGCCACTATGGAAGTCTTAAGTAGGTTGGAACCCCATAAATTTTTAAATACAAAGGCTGAAAATCCAAAGCAAATATTAAAGAAAAAGTTAATCAGATAAGCCAGGGTTAAGCTAAAGAGATAAAGGGTAGTTAGTCCCAGCACTTCTACAATCCCTTGCCCAGATAAGATTTTCATCAAAACAATGACACTTAAAAATGGCAGTCCAACAGAGATAAAAATCAACCACCTGGAACCAAGCTCCGTAAAGAGGTAAGAAGCCGCAAAATGCACTGGTCGCAACAAGCGCATGATAATGGAACCATCCTTGACCTCATCACCAATCATAAAGGAAGAATCCGACCTAGTCAGAAGATTAGTCACAAAACTCATGATGATGTAGAGGGTGATATCCGCCATACTGAAGCCCTGAATCAAAGGCTCCTGGGAGGAATCAAAGACAGCCTTCCATAGATAAAAAGCCACAAAAGCACCCATGACATCGCCAATCCGATAAAGAATAAAGTTGACTCGATAGCTAATCAACTCCTGAATCCCTGCATTGATAAAGGGTTTATAACGTCTCCACAATTTGACCATCTTAGAGCTCCTTTCGATAGAAGCGACGGATAATATCTTCAATATCCGTATCTACCATCTTCAAATCACGGACCTCAAAATCAGATAAGGTTTGCTTGATAATATCGGCCGACTGGTAGCGGGAACTATCGAATTCAATATTGAGAGTATTTTCTTGTCTATCAATGGACATATCAGGCAAGCCCTCATAATGAGAGACTAGATGATTTTGACCTGGCGTCAGGTCAAAGGAGAGAGTCTTCATCTTTCCAAAGGTCTCCTTGAGCTGGCTAACCGTTCCATCAAAAATCTCTTGCCCCTTATCAATCATAAAAATCCGATCACAGAGTTGCTCAATATCACTCAAATCATGAGTAGTCAAGAGAATAGTTGTCTCTTCCTCCTGATTAATCTGGGTAATGGCCCGACGAATGTTGTCCTTGACCGACACATCCAAACCAATAGTCGGTTCATCTAAAAAGAGAACTTTGGGATTGTGAAGCAAGGAAGCCGCAATATCCGCCCGCATCCGTTGACCTAGTGAAAGAGTCCGCACAGGATCCTTGATAAATTCCTTCAAATCCAAAACTTCATTCAAAAAGTCCATGCGCTTATGGAAAAGCGAGTTCGGTACATCATAGATCTCTTTCAAAACCGTGTAGGTCTCTTGCAAAGCCAAATCCCACCATAGCTGGGTGCGTTGTCCGAAAACGACTCCAATATCCTTGACATAATCTTGGCGATTATCCTGGGGAATCTTGCCGTTAATCCGACAAAAGCCAGATGTGGGCTTCAAAATTCCTGTTAGCATTTTGATGGTGGTTGACTTCCCAGCACCATTTGCCCCGATAAATCCTAAAATCTGCCCTTTTGGAACTTCAAAAGTTAAATCCTTGACCGCTTCAAAGGTCTGCTTTTCAGGATGAACAAAGGAGCGCAAGGCTCCCTTTAACCCCGGCTCCTTAACTGTCTTCACAAAATTTTTCTGAAGATGTTCCACTTCTATCATTGCCATATCTATCTCCCTATCGTAAAAAGCAACATTGTATTTTTGACTACAAATATTCTAAATCCTTACTTTCTACACTTTTTCAATATTATTACAGAAGGCTTTATACCAACCTATTATAATCTAATAAAAATAGGAATGCAAGCGTTTGCTTATTAATTATGAAATTAGAGATTTCTCTCTTAAAATGAAACTTTTAATCAAAAATTCTGTTAAATAGTTTCCTTAAGACACCAAAAAACCTGCCCTTAGGGGCAGGCTTATTGTTAAGAAAAAGAATTTTTTTAATCGAGAAAATTAACGATTCTACTGTTAATCCTTCAGCATTTAATTATTATCATCAGTCTCAATGGATTTTTAAGCCCTCAATTATTCTCTAAAAATTCTTTAATACGAGAAACAATAGCATCGCTTTGATAATGATAGAGGTCGTGAGGCGCATCCATATAGTCGACTTGAATATTCGACTGGTCGCTTGCAAATCTCTCTGCATAACGTTGCCACTCTGATTGGCTAAAGGTCGTGCCTTCACCGTTAGAAACCAGGAGTAAGGCTGGAATTTTCGGATTAATGCTAGATGGAACTTTCTTGGCATTTTCCTTTGCCAAACGGGATTCATGAAGCATGGCTTGTGACATCAACTGCTTATATGCTAGTAATTTATATTGTTGTCGTTCAGTTTCAGTCAGAGTTGGATTTTTTATATAAAAGGACTCAGGGAAATAGCGTAATAAGCCAATCTTACTGCTCCAATAGGCCACAGTAAGCAAGGCCTGATTATCCTTTAAATCTTCATAACTCGCTGGCAAGGCCCAATCCAGACCAATCAAAGCCTTCACTTCATTTGGATATTTCTCTTGCCAAGCAAGACTCTCTAAACTAGCCATAGAATGCGAAATAATCACATAAGGACCTGAAACATGAGCTTGCGCCAAAGCTTGACGGGTCTCAGAAAGGACCTCCATCACATCTCTTGAACGATCACTATCTTCACTAAAACCATATCCTGCTCGCTCCACGACAACAACTTTGTATTTTTTGGATAGGGAATCTGATAGATTCTTAAAGTCTAAAATAGGAGAGGCGATACCTGCACCGGAAAGAAAAACGATTGTTTCAGATCCTTCTCCTTTAACAGAGACATTCATTCGATGTCCATTGACTGTAACTTGTTTACCAATGGGTGTGAGAAGCTTACTTTCATTTCGTAAACTGAATTGATGAAAAACAAATGTAGCACCTAAAAAGAGCAGGAGAAAGCCACAAACGATCCAGCTCCACAGTTTGAATTTTTTCATAGCCATATTGTACAAAAATTAACCTCTGGAAGCAACCTTTCCCATACAAAAAAACAAGATCCACATGGGACCTTGCTTTCCTGTTTTTAATTAAGCTTTGCCTTCTGAACCGAATACGTCGATACGTTCTTCAACAGCTGCAGTAATTGCTTCGAAACCTGGTTTCAAGAATTTACGTGGGTCGAAGAGTTTCTTCTTGTCGTATTCTGCTTCGTTTGCATCGTATTCACGTACGAATTGACGAGTAGCGTTTGCAAATGCGATTTGGCATTCAGTATTAACGTTAACTTTCGCAACACCAAGTTTGATAGCTGCTTGGATTTGATCATCAGGGATACCTGATCCACCGTGCAATACGATTGGGAATCCTGGAACAGCTTCAGTCAATTTTTGCAAGTGGTCAAGGTGAAGACCTTTCCAGTTTGCTGGGTAAGGACCGTGGATGTTACCGATACCTGCAGCCAAGAAGTCGATTCCTGTAGCAACCATTGCTTTAGCGTCTTCGATTGGTGCCAATTCACCGTCACCGATGATACCGTCTTCTTCACCACCGATAGTACCAACTTCAGCTTCTACTGAGATACCTTTAGCATGAGCTTTTTCAACGACATCTTTCGCCAATTTAAGGTTTTCTTCAACTGGAAGGTGTGAACCGTCAAACATGATTGAAGTGTAACCAGCTTCGATACATTCAAGAGCATCGTCGTAGTGACCATGGTCAAGGTGAATAGCAACTGGTACAGTAATACCCATTGATTCTACAAGGTTAGCGATCATGTTGCGAGCTACTTTGTAACCACCCATGTATTTAGCAGCACCCATAGAAGTTTGGATAAGTACTGGAGCTTTCTTAGCTTCTGCTGCACGCAAGATAGCTTGAGTCCACTCAAGGTTGTTTGTGTTAAATCCACCAACTGCATAACCATTGTCACGAGCTGCTTGGACAAATTTTTCTGCTGAAACGATTGCCATTTGTTATAGGCCTCCTATAAATTTTTGTGGGGTTAATCCCACTTACATTGTTTATTTTATCACTTTTTAGATGAAATTGCTAGCTTTTCCTGTAGCTTTAAGCGATTTCTTCCGATAAATAGGACGGAATCTCCTATCTCCTAAGACTCTCATCCTAGCAAACAAGTAAAAGAAGGGGACTTACACCCCCTTCAATTCTCTTCTTTAAAATTTTTTAGTGAAAGGAGACAGCCAATCCCGCAAATCACAAGGAGTCCACCTGCGACCCATTGAGAATAGAAATAAGCAGCAAATAACTGACTGTCGGTAAACATTTTCCCAAGAAGCCCGTTTACCAAGCCCTCAAGAAAGGGAATATTCTCACACACAGCAAGGATTGAGGCAATAAAGAGAATAAAGCCCGCTATCAAAAAGAGATTGGGAATCCATCTTTTCAGCCTTTTTTCATCTCTGAGCAGATACTTAGAAGCAATCGCCACTAAAAAAATGAAAACATTCCATATGTTTAAGGCAATAAAATATCTAAAAGTATCCTTGTATGCGCCTATCGCCATCGCTAAAATCAGGATAGGACCGAAAAAATTAATGGCACTTCCCAATAGTGCAAAGAGGCCATCGGCCAAAACCAGATCCTTTTTCTTCATTTTCTCACCTCATCTCACACCTATTCTACCACAAAGAAATTTGAAAACAAAAAAAGATAGCCGAAGCTATCTTGATTATCCGATGCGGAGAGAGGGACTTGAACCCTCACGACCTAAAGCGGTCACAGGATCCTTAGTCCTGCGCGTCTGCCAATTCCGCCATCCCCGCGATTGAGTACTTTACTAGTATATCAATCAACGACTTTTTTGTCAAGATTTTTTTCAAACTTTTTTCAGAGTTTGTCATTTTTTCACAAAAAGGGAGTGGGAAAGAACTCCGACTAATTAAAAAGAGTTCGTCTTCCCACCCCCGCACAGTTGATTAGGTCATCTTTGGAGCTTGAAAAGCGAACAAAGATGCCAATCAACCACTGCGTCATGTAGTTATTACTATTATAGTCCAAAGGCTGGACACTTATTGCCCAGCCTTGATTCTTATTTGCTATCGTGGTTTTCAACTGCCGCTGTGATAAAGGCTGTGTAAAGTCCTTCTGGGCGGTTTGGACGGCTTGACAATTCTGGGTGGTATTGGCAAGCGACAAAGAATTTGTTTTCTGGGATTTCAACGATTTCGACCAAACGGTTGTCTGGTGAAACGCCTGAGAAGACAAATCCTGCTTCTTCGAACTGTTCACGGAAAGCATTGTTAAACTCATAACGGTGACGGTGGCGACGTTGCACCACTTCTTGATTGTCATAGGCAGCTGCTGCTTTTGAGCCTCGTTTGAGTTTAGATGGGTAAAGACCGAGACGGAGCGTTCCTCCCATGTCTTCCACATCGATCTGGTCCCGCATGATATCGATAATCGGATACTTAGTTCCTGGATCCAATTCGGACGAATTAGCTCCTTCTAAGCCTAAAACGTGACGGGCAAATTCGATACAGGTTAACTGCATACCCAAGCAGACACCCAACATTGGGACGTCCTGTTCACGCGCATACTTGATGGCTTGAATTTTTCCTTCTGTTCCCCGTTGGCCAAAACCACCTGGGACAATGATCCCATCCGCATCTCCAAGGAGTTCTGCCACATTTTCAGCTGTCACATCATTGGCATTGACCCAATTAATCTTGACTTCTGCATCATTAGCATAACCTGAGTGCTTCAAGGCCTCAACGACAGAAATGTAGGCATCTTGCAATTCCACGTATTTTCCAACCAAGGAAATCTTGACCTGCTTCTTAAGGTTCATGACCTTATCGACCATCGCAGACCATTCTGTCATATCTGCTGCAGGAACATCCAATTTCAAATGGTCACAAACAATTTGGTCCATATTTTGTGCTTGCAAGTTCAATGGGATTTGGTACAAATGCTCCACATCAAGAGACTCAATGACTGCTTCAGGTGCGACATCACAGAATTGAGCCAACTTGTTCTTAATTCCTTGACCAGCTGGTTTTTCTGTACGGATGACCAACATATTTGGTTGAATTCCTAGACCACGCAATTCTTTCACAGAGTGTTGCGTCGGCTTGGTTTTCATTTCTCCCGCAGCTTTTAAGTAAGGTAGAAGAGTGGTGTGGATGTACATAACGTTTTCAGCACCAACATCTGCCTTCATTTGACGAAGAGCTTCAAGGAATGGAAGGGACTCAATATCTCCAACTGTTCCTCCGACTTCTGTGATGATGACATCTGAATCCGTCGTCGTCGCTGCTCGTTTGATCTTTTCTTTCAAGGCATCTGTAATATGAGGAATAACCTGTACAGTCGCGCCCAAGTATTCTCCACGACGTTCCTTTCGAAGGACTTCGCTATAAATTTTCCCTGTTGTCACATTTGAGTACTTATTCAGATTGATATCAATGAAGCGTTCATAGTGACCAAGGTCCAAGTCTGTCTCTGCGCCATCGTCTGTGACAAATACTTCCCCGTGTTGGTAAGGACTCATCGTCCCTGGGTCAATATTGATATAAGGGTCAAATTTTTGGATGGTCACTTTCAATCCACGATTTTTGAGCAAGCGACCAAGACTTGCTGCGACAATCCCTTTCCCGATGGATGATACGACACCACCCGTGACAAAAATATATTTTGTTGACATGTGCTTTCCTCTTCTTCTAATGTTGTAGAGGCCATTCCTCTTTGCAGAAAAAACAAAAATAGCTCCCTAATCCTTAGGGAGCTCCGACCTCAAAATGAGGTGCCCGAACAATATCTTACCGCAAATGGTCTACTTTGTCAAATTGAAAATTTCATGAAAATAATTTTCGCTGTTTACACGACCTTTTCCACTCCATTTTGTGTGACGAGAAATTTCTCAAATTGAAGCTGAGGCATGCAAAGAGCAAGGTCCTTGTGGATTCGTTCTAGCGCTTCTAAACGCATCTCGACTGACGTCTCGGTATTTCCTTGGATGACAAAGAGGGCGTTTTGCGTAGTCTCCTCAAATTTGTAATGGTCACTATCGCGTACATCCAACCAAGCCAGAACTCCTTTTTGATCCCGGTAGACAGGATCTGTCGGTGCGACATGTTTTTCACTAGAAAGGATAGGGAGGAAGAGATCGTCTCTTTGACTCACTGTAAATTCAATCGGTCCCTCAATCTTATCTAGGTCATGTCCTCCAATTGCGAGAAAGGACTTCAGAGATTCGACATTATAGATATCGATGATGCTATTGATCTGAGGAAGAGCTCCTCGATGCTGGATGTTTCGGATAAGAGCTAGGACTGTTGGGGGATTTTTCTTGATGCTACGCCCTACTTTTTGCAAGAGGTCTGTATACCCTTTAATGACAGGAGATGCCACTACTTCTTCTGTCTGACACTGGAGCGCCCATTGTTCAAGCGCTTTCTTCTTTTCAAGAAAAGAAGGGGGCAGGACTGCTTGGGGATCCACATTTCTAGCAATTCCGACCACAACCGTATCAATACCAAGAGCTACTAAACTTTGATCTAAACGAAAGTCCATCTGAACACCTCCTATTTAGGAATCCTTACACGTTTATCATACGCCATTTCGCCACTTTTTTCAATGCAAACAAAAAGAGAGTGGGACAGAAATCGGTAATTCGTTAGAATTTGATTTCGTCGTCCCACCTCCGCACAGTTGAGTAGGGCTGTAAAAGCTGATGAAATCAGCGTAGTAGAGCCCACTCAACCACTGCGTCTTGCTCGACAATCCAAAAACAATTGAGAGGCTAGGACTTTTGTCCCAGCCTCTTCTTATGATTTATTCTTCTTCCTCGTCTTCAGAATCCTCTTCTTCGTCGTCTTCTTCGCTTAATTCAACTTCCTCACCCAAATCATCTGGTACGATTTCATTGATTTCAGCATCGTAAGCTTCGACTTCACTCTTTTCATCGTCTGGATTTTCTTCATCATATGAAAGAGCTGGATCTGCTTCGTAAACTTCTTCGTCTTCTGGATCGTCGTCGTTGTAGTCGATCGCATCCTCGTCTCCATCCATGAAGGCATTGACACGTTTTTTCTTCCGTTTCTTAGGAGCTTCATCTTCGTCTGTTTCTTCAAGAGCGATGATTTCTTCGTCAACTTCATCGATGGCATACCATGAACGAAGACCCCATTTGTTATCTCCAAGTGGGATAAAGCTTCCATCTACATTCAATTCTGTGTAGAACAATGGGAGGGCTTCACGGATCTCGCTGTTTGATTTTTCAAGGTAATTTTGAATTTCATTTACAAGATCGCTAAAGTACATTTCATGGTCACGTCCGCGTAATTCCAAAATCGCACGCGCCACTTCAATCATAGAAAGTTCACTTTTTTCTTGTCCAGCAAATACTTCTAATTCCAAGGGTAAATCTCCTTATGTTTCATTTCCTAAATGGAGAAGGATCCGGTCTTCAACCTCATCCTATCCTCAATGATAGATTGAAAACTTCTCGTCACTAAATCTATCACGCATTTTATCGTTACACTCTATTGTACGATAAATTTCCCCTTTCGTCAAAGGAAAATTCCAGGATTCTCCACGAAATCAGAAAAAAGAAGAGCCTCACGGCTCTTCTTTTTAATCTCAATTATTTTACTTTTGCTGTGCTTGTGATTACGTTCACTGCTTTCTTCACTGTGATGTCATGTTTCAACATTTCTGGTGAAAGAAGGTTGCGAACTTGTTCAACTGGCATGTTGTAATCTGCTGCCAATTGTTCGATTTCAGCGTTGATTTCTTCTTCAGTTGCTTCGAAGCCTTCTGCTTTCGCTACTGCTTCAACCACAAGGTTTGTCTTCGTACGGCTTTCAGCTTCTGCTTCGTATTGTTTGTGAAGATCTTCTTGAGTTGTTCCAGTGATTTGGAAGTACATTTCAGGTGAGATACCTTGACGTTGCATGTTTCCAAGGAACTCGTTGATTGAACGGTGTACTTCTTCGTGGATCATTTCTTCTGGAAGGTCAACGATTTCAGCGTTTTCAACTGCTAGATCGATTGCTGCTGCTTCTACTGCATCGTTGTATGCTTCTTCTTTAGCTGCTGCCAATTCTTTGCGGTATTTTTCTTTCAATTCGTCAAGAGTTTCAACTTCTTCGTCGATGTCTTTTGCCAATTCATCGTCAAGAGCTGGTACTTCTTTTGCTTTTACTTCGTGGATAGTTGTCACGAATTTCGCTTCTTTACCTGCAAGGTCAGCTGCTTGGTAGTCTTCTGGGAATGTTACGATCACGTCAACTGTTTCACCAGCAGAGTGTCCAACCAATTGGTCTTCGAAACCTGGGATGAATTGACCTGAACCAAGTCCAAGTGAGAAGTTGTCACCTTTACCACCGTCGAATTCAACACCGTCGATAGAACCTACGAAGTCGATCACAACTGTGTCACCTTCTGCTGCAGCACCTTCTTTAACAACCAATTCAGCCAAGTTGTTGCGTTCGCGTTCGATACGAGCATCCACATCAGCGTCTGTTACTTCTTTAGAAACTTCTACTGATACTTCAAGGTCTTTGTAAGCACCCAATTTTACTTCAGGTTTTGTGACAACAGCTGCTGTCAATGTCCAGTCTTGACCTTTTTCCATAGATACAACATCGAAAGTTGGTTGTGCTACAACTTCGATTCCAGCTTCTTTAACAGCTGCTTCATATGCTGCTGGAAGAAGATCGTTCAAAGCATCTTGGTAAAGTGCTTCTTCACCAAAACGTTGGTTGAAGATTGGACGTGGAATATGACCTTTACGGAATCCAGGTACGTTCAAAGTTTTCTTAACTGACTCAAACACACGGTCCAAAGCAGGTTTGATTTGCTCTTGGCTGATTGTGAAAGTCAATACACCGTGGTTAGTTTCTTTGTTTTCAAATGATACAGACATTCTGTCTCTCCTTAAAATAATATAGTCATTCCTTATAATTTTACCACAAAACTTTGAAATTGCAAGTTTTAAAACGTTTTTGCCTCTCTTTTCATCCAAAAAAACTAGCCCTTAAAAGCTAGTTCTGATTATGATTTTCGGATGGGATCATCGAGGTAGAGAGCACGGGCCCCACCGATCAATTTTGGCCGACTGGCGAGGGCTGTGACATGGGCTCCACCTAGTTCACGCAAGATAGGGCGAATCGGAACTTGCACGTGTTTGACATGCATCCCTACTGAGGTATCTCCGATGTCTAACCCGGCTTGAGCTGTGATGAATTCCACTTCAACAGGATCCTTAAAATACTTGAAAGCTGCGAGTTGTCCAGCACCTCCTGCATGGAGACTCGGAAGGACATTGACGATTTCTAGCTCCTTCTTGTCCGCCAACTCTCTTTCGACCACTAAGGCGCGATTGAGATGCTCACATCCTTGTACCGCCAGATAAATCCCCCTTGGATTCAACTCATCTAGCAAGGTCTGGACAATAGCTTCAGCAATGTCGATGTTGGAGGCCTTTCCAATTTGCCCTCCTGCAACTTCACTTGAAGACATCCCGAGAACTAGAATCTGTCCTTGGTGGAGACGGCTTTTTCCCAAGACATCTACCAAGATTTCTTTTGTATCCTTCTTCAGTTGCTCCAGATCCATGAATTAGCTTCCTTTCTTTTGAAATGCATAATAGACCACATAGCCTAAAGCCATTCCAACAAAATTCTGAGCGAGGTTATTCGGAATGTCCGAGATAGCAGCACCCCAGCCATTGCCTAAAAAGAGAGCAGAAGCTAGTGCGTAACCGCCTACCATCACGACTGTCGCAAGGAGCAAGCCTAGGTAACGAGCTTTTCCCTTGAAGCCAGCGAAATAGCCTTGCCCCCCGTGAAAGAGGAGGCTAAAGAACATCCACTGAGGATAGCCTGAAATCAGATCGAGTAAGAAGGCTCCGACACCACCGACAATAGCACCTTCCTTACGCCCAAAATAGAAGGCTGTGAAATAAACGCCAAGATCTAGCAGGGTGACGATCCCTGTCGGAGTTGGAAGTTTGGTATAGTAGCCGAGTACAACTGTCAAGGCTGTCAAAATAGAAAGGCGGGCAATGAGTTGAGTTCGATTAGATGTCATATTGTACTACTCCATACTGGTCTGAATGTTGAATCGCTTGGAAAACAAAGTCTTTAGAGGCTTTAACAGCTTCAAGCGGTGATTTCCCTCTTACCAACTGGCTGGAAATGCTAGACGCAAAGGTACAACCAGCTCCTGTATTGTTCTTTTCTAAGACCGGCTCTTCAATAACGGTGAAGTCTGTCCCATCATAAAAGACATCGATGGCCTTTTCTTTATTGAGACGATTCCCTCCTTTGACCACGACATTCGCTGCTCCTAATTCGTGGAGCTTGCGCGCTGCCGCCTTCATATCGTCGAGCGATTGAATCTTGCTTTGGGTCAAGATCTCAGCTTCTGGTAAGTTTGGCGTGATGATGGTCACATAAGGGAAGAACTTGATCAATTCGTCTCGAAGAGCTGAGACTTCCACATCATGGCTTTCCTTGCAGACCAATACAGGATCTAGTACTACAGGGATCTCCGCATGGGCTTTGACATAGTCCAAGGCTAAGTCTGCCACTTCGACATTTGGCAAAAGACCGAGTTTAATAGCAGAAAAAGGAACATCCTTGAGAGAGTTGAGCTGTTGCGCAAAGGTCGTTGGATCCACCGGAATCACTTCAAAACCGTTCTCCGTCATAGCGGTCAAACAAGTTACCGCTACAAAACCATGCTGTTTATTAGTCGTATAAGTTGCAAGGTCTGCGTGAAGACCTCCCCCACTAAAAATATCATTTCCTGAAATAGCTAGAATCAATTCATTACTCATAACGGATCTCCTTTAAATATAAGCCATTTGGCGCTGCTGTAGGACCTGCTAGATTGCGGTCCTTCTTTTCCAAAATCAGATCGATCTGCTCGATTGGCATCCGATCATTTCCGATCTTCAACAAAGTTCCCACCATATTGCGGATTTGCTTGTAGAGAAAACCATTGCCCGAAAAGGTAAAGACAAGGCGATGATGTTCTGCATCCTCGACCAAGCGAGCCTCTGTAATCGTGCGAACCTTGTCTTCCACACTGGTTCCTGAAGCTGTGAAACCGGTGAAATCATGGGTTCCCTCCAACTTTTGGATGGCCGCTTGCATCTTTTCCACATCCAAAGGATAAGGATAGTGGGTGGCATAGTGGCGCATCATGGGGTTCTTGGGACGACCATAATCCACGATGAATTCGTAGGTTTTGCTGTGCTTCTGGTAGCGTGAGTGAAAGTCATCTGCTACTTGCTCCACTCGGATGAAATCAATATCCTCTGGGGTTTGGGTATCGAGGGCAAAGCGAAGCTTTTCCTCGTCTCGCGCTTGGGGGAGATCAAAATGAATCACCTGGCCAAGAGCATGGACACCTGAATCCGTTCGCCCCGCTCCATGAACGGTGACAGGGGTTCCTTGATTGAGGCGCGTCAAGGTCTTCTCGATTTCCTCTTGCACACTACGGGCATGCGGTTGGCGTTGAAACCCTGCAAACAAGGTCCCGTCATATGAAATGGTTGCTTTGTATCGTGTCATGGTTTTATTTTAGCAGGATATAGAAGGGGTTACAAGAGTGAAAAATCCAAACTGTCCGGGTACAGTTTTGTAAACACAAAAAGAGGCTGGGACAAAAGTCCTAGCCTCTCAATTATTTTTGGATTGTCGAGCAAGACGCAGTGGTTGAGTGGGCTCTACTACGCTGATTTCATCAGCTTTTACAGCCCTACTCAACTGTGCGGAGGTGGGACGACGAAATCGAATTCTAACGAATTACCGATTTCTGTCCCACTCTCCTAACTTCGACCTGTTACAAGTCAACTAGGTCTCAGTCTCTTTTTTTATTTTTCAAGTCCATTCCTGTTGCTCCCAAGATCGCTCCTAGTAAAGCGAGTCCAAGTGCAGATTCCACTCCTGTTTCTGGAAGTTGCTTGTTAGAGTTTACTGTTTCTGAACGAACCTCTTTTTCCACAGCTGCTGGAATTGGCGTTGGGGTATTTACTGGTGCTACAGGTTGAGCCTTCGCGATCACTTGAGGTGTTGAAGGATCTGAAACCACTTTGTTAACAAGCACGTCTGACTTCACTGGTGCTTCTACTGAAGGGCTTGTTGGGATCACGACTTCTTTGGTACCGACTTCAACAATTTCTGCAACCGGCTCTGTGGCAACTTCTGTAGTGATCACTTTTCGACTTTGATCAAGTGTCGAAACCTCTACATACTCAAGGCCTTGCCCTTTAACTCCAGCCTGGATCACTCTGCGTTCTCCTTTAGCGAGATCTGGATTAGTCCGTTCCACAAGGTCAAAGTCAAGTTCTTTTTCTACGATTTCAAGACTTGGTTTGTCTTCCACTAGGGCTTTGACGTCATTTTCAGCCAAGCTACCTACTTGCGTGATTGGCTTGAGCCCCGCAAGGGCTTGGGTTAGAGCAGCCACTTCTTGATCCACCTGATCTTGATGAGCACGGCTCACATTCCAATTCAAGCTATCTAAGACTTTCGCAAGTGCTGCGCGCGATTCTGGTGTGTAAATAGCTAGATCTGTTGGCACCGTAGCAACTGCTTTTCTAAGAGCAGTGAAGTCCGCCTTGAAATAGTCCTTGTTGTGGTTGGCAAAAGCTTCCATGACCTGGAAGACTTCTTCTTCCTTGTATTCATTGGCCGGCTCATCAGCCCAAATTCCCAACATACTTCCGGATGTCGGTATCTTGACATCAGGATATTTGGTTGAAGCTAATTGTTCAAATGGAACGGTTTCTGAATGTTGAAGAGCTTTATCGAGTGGATAGCTTTGCTCTCCTCTATGGCCCAAAACATAGTACCAGTCACCGTTGGTATTAAGGAATTTATACCCCTTATCTGTCAAATACTGTGGAGATGCGAGGTTATAGCCCCACCATCCTTTGGACCAGTATGAAATCAAGACGTCCTTGTCAAAGGCAACATCATCTTCATCTCCATAATAGAAGCCATCGTTAAAGGCCATTGGTTGCAAGCCTTTTTCACGCGCCATAGCTGCAAGACTATTGGAATACTCCGCAAATTTACCATAGAGGTCATACCACTTGAGGTAGTACCAACCTTGCGCACTGGTAGCGTCATTGGCATATTCATCTGTTCCATAGTTAAAGATCTTAGACTTGTCTTTGAAGTAGTCCATGTACTTGCCAATCAAGGCTTTGGTAAAGTTGACTGCTGCTTCATTGGTCAAATCCATGGTTGTTTTTGAAACCGTATCAAAGCTGGCTTGTGGATTTTCAATGCCCAATTTTTCCATGGCCACCAACAAAGCATCCATGTGTCCAGGACTATTGACTGCCGCAATCAAGCCGATTCCTTTCGCAGTCGCATAAGCGTGGAGTTCATCCATTTCCGCTTGGGTCAATGCTTGACCATTTGGATCATCGTAATAGGCCTTGGTGCCTTCTAAAATGGCCTTTTTCACATCATCACTAGCATAGGTTTTTCCATTGGCTTCCACCGTCATATCATCGAGGACGAAGCGCATACCATCGTTTCCGACCAGGAGGTGCAAGTCAGAATAACCCAGCTCACTGGCCTTGTCGACGATCCGTTTCAACTGATCCAGTGAGAAGTATTTGCGGCCCGCATCGATCGAGATGACCTTCTTCATGGTAAGTTTTTCCGCTGCTTCTTTTGCAGCAACTTCTTTCGCGTAGCTTTCCGTATACACCAAAGCATCTTGAGCTGCTTTGAGATGATCGATCAAAGTTTTGGCCTCTGCTCGAGTGGTGTTTGCTCCTGCCCCTTCTAAAGCTTTTTTAGCTGCCGTAAAGGCTACTAGAGATTCCTTTGTATAGTGGTCCAAATCAGTTGGAGCTTCCGAAAGAGCTTTTTCAACGACTTCAGGATCTGCTACAAAGTAGTCCGCATTCTTGTCCGCGAAGGCATGCATGAGCTTAAAGAGAAGGTCTTTTTTGTAGGTTGCGGATGGCGTATCTGCCCAAGCAGCTACCATGCCACCGATGAAGGGTACCTTAGCTCCATCATTTTTTTGAACCACATCAATCGCTGACTTGGAAATTCCTTCGAGACCTTGATCCAGGTTGTACCAACCAGATCCAGCCTTGTCCCGTCCAAGCACATAATACCAAGCATCATTGGTATTAAGAATCTGATGACCTAGTTCAGACAAGAGTTTTGAAGATGCGACATCATAGCCGTTCCAGCCACCTGTCCAGTAGGAGACAATGATATCCTTGTCAAAAGTACCATAGGAAGTATCGCCATTGTAGTAGATTCCGTCATTAAAGGCCATTGGTTTCATCTTGTGTTTTTTCACAATAGCTGCTAGATCATTAGCATATTGGATGAATTTTTCATAGCCTTTTTCTGGATAGCCTTCACCTGGCCAATGCTTGCTGGCTTGGAGAACCTGCCAACCATGGGCATCTGTGGCATCGTTGGCATATTCATCCAAACCGATGTTAAAAATGTCTGCCTTGCCGCTGAAATAAGCCACATACTTGTCTACCAAAGCCTTAGTAAAGTCTATGGCTTTTTGGTTGTCCAAATCAACTGTCCGAGCTGATTTCTTTGTACCAAAATAATTAAAGTGAGGGTTTTCGATACCCAATTGTTCCATGGCCGTCAGAATCGCATCCATGTGACCTGGACTATTAATGGTTGGGATGACACCTACTTTCTTCGATTTGGCGTAAGCCAAAATATCATCCATTTGAGCCTGGGTCAAGGCTGTCCCGTTCGGATCATCGTAATAAGCTTTTGTCCCTTTTTCAATCGCATCCGTCACGGCTTGGCTAGAATAAGAAGTATCTCCCACTTTCAAAGACATATCATCCAACACAAAGCGCAAACCGTCATTTCCGACTAGAAGATGCAAGTCTGTATAGCCAGTTTTACTTGCTTCATCAATGATTTCCTTGATTTGGTCTGGTGAGAAGTACTTGCGACCGGCATCGATCGAAACAATCTTTTTCTTGGCTAATTTTTCTTCTTGGTCAGGATCTTTAGCAGGCGTTTCCGTCGCTGGTTGAGCTGCCACATTCGACTCTGCGACAGAGCTCGCTTCTTCGCGAATCAAACGGTCAAGATCTGATACCCGCAATTCACGATCAGGCAGTGTCGGTTGACTTTGATCGACGATTGGGGCAGGAGCCGTTGGTTTTTCTACTGTTAGCTGAGAAGCTTCCTCATTGGGGGAGAGCGTCGCCTCGCCTTCGCTTGGCTGAGTTGGAACTGTCGTTGCAGGACTTTCAGTAGTCGTCGGCGTATCGGCCGCTACAACATGAGCACCAGCAAAAAATCCTATGAGCACCGAAGCAGCTCCTACTGCATACTTTCGAATGGCATAACGTGGTTGATGTGATTTCATCAGGACCTCCTAAATTGTCTTTGTAATCGTTTTCTTAAATTTACCACGATATCTTAATAAATTCAATGAGGCTTCTCATTATTCTTTAATTAGGAGAGGAAGTTCTTGGATTCGATCCAAAATAAAACGAGCCCCTTACTCAAAAGGAAACTCGTTTTTTCTTATAAATCATCCAAGGCATCTTTGACCTTATCAAAGAACCCTTTTTTCTTTGGGTTGACCTTCAAATCACTTGCTTCCGCAAAGGCTTGAAGGGCTTCTTTTTGCTTATCATTTAATCCAGTTGGGGTGACGACATTGACAGATACATATTGATCCCCCATGGCACCACCACGTAAGCTTGGAGCCCCTTTTCCACGGAGGCGGAATTTCTTACCAGTTTGGGTTCCTTCAGGAATGACCAAATCGACATCTCCATGAACGGTTGGCACATGGACCGTATCTCCAAGAGCTGCTTGGACAAAGTTCAAGTCTAACTTGTAGTAGATGGTTGAGCCATCTCGTTCGAAGCGATCGCTCGGCTCAACATTGACAACAACATACAAGTCACCATAAGGTCCACCGTTAAAGCCAGCTTCTCCTTGACCAGCTAAGCGGATTTGTTGACCTGTTTCAACTCCTGCAGGAATCTTGACATTCACGCTATGAGCTTGTTTTTCATGACCTGTTCCACGACAAGTCGTACATGGATCTTTGATTTCTTGACCACGACCATGACAGACATCACAGGTCACTTGACGGCGCATCATCCCAAGAGGGGTTTGCGTATCCACATTGATGACTCCAGAACCATGACAGCGTCCACAGGTCACCGGACTAGTGCCTGGCTTAGCCCCAGAACCATGACAGGTATGACAGCTAGCTTCCCGATGGTACTTGACTTCTTTTTCCGCACCAAAAATCGCTTCTTCAAACTTGAGATTAACGCGGTATTGGAGGTCATCCCCTTGGCGAGGAGCATTCGGATTACGGCTTGCACCACCACCAAAGAAGCTAGAGAAGATATCTTCAAAGCCACCAAAACCAGCACCATCAAAGCCACCAAAACCACCTGCTCCGCCACCGAAGCCACCATTGGCACCCGCAGCACCATATTGGTCATAAGCAGCCCGTTTTTGCTCGTCACTCAAAGTCTCATAAGCTTCTTGAACTTCCTTGTACTTTTCCTCAGCACCAGGCTCCTTGTTGATATCTGGGTGATATTTTTTAGATAATTTCCGATAGGCTTTCTTGATCTCATCTTGAGATGCATTCTTTGAAACGCCCAAACGGTCATAAAATTCAGTATTGTTCATACAAGATACTAAGAGCGAACAGAAAGCGACTGAAATTTAGGAAACCGACAAGAAATCCTGATTTCTTAGGCGGTTTATCTAATTTCCAAGCTTTCCGCTCGAGTTCAATTCCCCGAACGCTCTTTGTTCCTTTCTTTCATATTGAGTAAGAATTTCTGGAACCCGTGTTCAGTTACGAACACTCTTTGTTCCTTTCTATAATTTTCATGTACATCTTTAGAGGCTGTTTTCTATACTTCGCTTCACTTGATCAAACTCTTGGTCCGATAGAGTAAATATCAAATCCTCTTCAGCGTACTCGTTCTGTTCCTTAAAGTAGTTGTCCGTATTCTCTGCCAAGCCTAAACTTAGAATCACTTTTCTTGCAAACTCTTGATGGGCAAAACCGATAGCTGTAATGATCTGTTTATCTTGCACAAGAACTTTCGGTTGGAAATTTTCACGTGGAAGAAATTCAAAATAGTCAAAGAAGTTTTGCCAAATTCCACCTGTAAATTTCGTGTCCTTCAACAGACCTGCTTTCGCTAATAAAAGAGGCGCTGAAGAAATGGCTGCAATTAGGATATCTTGCTCACCAAGATCCCTCAAGAACGAAATCAATTTCTCATCCTGTAGGGCAGGTCCTATATTGACCATTCCTGGCAAAATCACGCAAGAATACTCTTCTATACGGATTTGATCTAGTGTTTTCGTTGGTTGACAGGGCAAGCCATCCTCAGAGACCACCATCGAATGATCTGAAGTGGCATAATCAATCGTACTATCAAAAGACAGAGCTAAAGTACTTGTTAAAGCGGTTATCTCATAAAGAGAAAAATTAGGATAAATGATACAAAGTACTTTTTTCATAGGCAACATCCTCTATTTTACCGAAAAACAGAGGCTGGGTTGCAACCTCTGGATTTCTTTTTATCATTTACTAGTTAGGCGTTTAGGAAAGGCGCCATAGCGAGTGCCGTAGAATGACAATCACTTTAGTGATTAGTCATTCTTAACACCTCGCTCCCCGATTTTCAAGCTCGGGATAAAATAGTCCACTGGACTATTTTATTTTTCCGTAAACTCTCCGTCTACGACGTCATCGCCTGCGTTGCCTGTTGCTTGTGCGCCTTCTGCTCCTGCTTGTGCTTGTTGCGCTGCTGCAGCTTGTTCGTAAAGTTTAACAGCCAATGCTTGTGCTTTTTCGTTCAAGGCTTCAAGTTTTGCTTTCATTTCTTCAAGGTTACCTGATTCTTGAGCTTTTTTAAGATCATCAAGTCCTGCTTGAGCTGCGTCACGTTCTGCATCAAAGCCTTTGCCTTCAGTTTCCTTGATTGTCTTTTCAGTCGCAAAGATAGCTTGGTCTACTTCGTTACGAAGGTCTACTTCTTCTTTACGTTTCTTATCTGCTTCAGCGTTTGCTTCTGCATCTTTCATCATGCGATCGATTTCTTCATCTGTCAAACCTGAGTTTGATTGGATAACAATGGTTTGTTCTTTTTGAGTTCCAAGGTCTTTCGCTTTAACAGATACGATACCGTTCTTGTCGATGTCGAATGTTACTTCGATTTGTGGGATACCACGAGGTGCAGCTGGGATATCTGTCAATTGGAAACGTCCAAGAGTCTTGTTATCTGCTGCCATTGGGCGTTCCCCTTGAAGAACGTGGATATCAACGGCTGGTTGGTTGTCTGCTGCTGTTGAGAAGACTTGTGATTTAGATGTTGGAATCGTAGTGTTGCGATCAATAAGTTTTGTGAAGACACCACCCATTGTTTCGATACCAAGTGACAATGGAGTTACGTCAAGAAGGACAACGTCTTTGACATCACCAGTAATAACACCACCTTGGATAGCAGCACCCATAGCCACTACTTCGTCAGGGTTCACTGATTTGTTTGGTTCTTTACCAGTTTCAGCTTTAACAGCTTCTACAACGGCAGGGATACGAGTTGAACCACCGACAAGGATGACTTCGTCGATATCTGACAAGCTCAAACCTGCATCTGAAAGGGCTTGGCGAACTGGAGTTTTCGTACGTTCTACAAGGTCACGAGTTAAATCATCGAATTTCGCACGAGTCAAGGTCATTTCCAAGTGAAGAGGTCCAGCAGCGCCTGCAGTGATGAATGGCAAGCTGATTTGTGTTGAAGTAACACCAGAAAGGTCTTTCTTCGCTTTTTCAGCTGCATCTTTCAAACGTTGAAGCGCCATCTTGTCTGTTGACAAGTCGATACCATTTTCTTTCTTGAATTCTTCAACCATGTAGTCGATGATTTTTTGGTCAAAGTCGTCACCACCGAGTTTGTTATCCCCTGCAGTTGCCAATACATCAAAGACACCATCACCCAATTCAAGGATAGATACGTCGAATGTACCACCACCAAGGTCAAATACCAAGATTTTTTCTTCTTTATCAGTCTTATCCAAACCATAAGCAAGGGCTGCTGCTGTTGGTTCGTTGACGATACGTTCTACTTCAAGGCCAGCGATTTTACCAGCGTCTTTAGTTGCTTGACGTTGTGCATCGTTGAAGTAAGCTGGAACGGTGATAACAGCTTTGGTTACTTTTTCACCAAGATAATCTTCCGCATAACCTTTCAAGTATTGAAGAATCATAGCTGAGATTTCTTGTGGTGTGTATTCTTTACCGTTTGCAGAAACTTTTTCAGAAGTACCCATCTTAGATTTGATAGAGATGATCGTATCTGGGTTTGTGACTGCTTGACGTTTTGCAGCGTCACCAACGATGATTTCACCGTTTTTGAATGACACAACAGATGGAGTTGTGCGGTTACCTTCTGGGTTTGCGATGATTTTTGATTCAGTTCCTTCAAGAACTGCTACTGCTGAGTTTGTTGTACCTAAGTCAATACCGATAATTTTAGACATATGTTTTTCTCCTCGTTGTTTTTTCTCTTTTTTTCTTTTTGATACTCTTCTTAAGTGGCGGCGCCGTCAGAGCTTGACTTCGTCAATCTCTTTGACTAAACTTTGAGCCTAAGGTCTCAAAGTTTGCGAAGATACCGCCACTGCAAAGAGTATCGCCTTTGGTTCGCTACGCTCACTATTGGTAAAGCCGAACCGTTTCTTATCTTTCTTTCATAGTTTAGTGTCGTTTCGGACAAGATTTTTCAAGTTTTCTAGCCTAATTGTAGACAACTACCATAGCCGGTCTTAAAATACGGTCATGGAGTTTGTAGCCTTTTTGGAAGACTTGTGCGATGGTGTCTGCTGGATGTTCATCATCTGCAGGTAGGGTTTGGATGGCCATGTGGTAGTTATGGTCAAAGGCTCCGTCCGCTGGAATTTCTTCGATTCCTTCTTCTTTCAGAGCATGTACCAAACTTTCTTGGACCATTTCCAAGCCCTTCTTCACATCATCTGTCAATCCTTCGACGGCAAGGGCGCGTTCGAGGTTGTCCAGTGATGGTAAGATCGCTTTTGCCAAATCTTGGCTACGGTATTTTTGTAATTGTTGACGTTCTTCATTGGCACGGCGCTGAATATTTTGCATTTCTGCATGAGCACGAAGGTATTTGTTTTCAAATTCCTCGGCACGCGCTTGTGCTTCTTCTAACTCAGAAGGTTGGTTGCTTTCCTCTACAACTTCTTCAGTTGTTTGGGCAACTTCCTCTTCTTTCACGTCTTCTTTTTTGATATCTTCTGTCAAGGCATACACCCCTTTCATTTGGTCTTAATTTACTTCATAATGGTTGCTATTGAGGTAACGGTAGTAGTCCGTCAACTTCATAACCAGTACCCGTCCGATGACATTGACCAGGCTAATCACACGCCTGTAATCCATCTCTACGGGACCAATCACATGCATGAGGGCCATCCCACGATAAGGAACCAGGAACTTGTGACTAATGACCGTCACATTCTTCAAGGCCTTCTCTTGGGATTCTGCAACCAGGATCTGGGTCATTTGGTCTTCTGGCATTCCCCCTCGCAACTCGAGAGCTACGTGTTGGGGATTATCTAAGAACTGATAGGTCTGAAGATCGGCGTAGGTTAAGGATGAAACCTTTCCTTCTACAAAGACCAGTTCTTGAAACAGTTGCGAGAAGACGTAATCAAAGAGATCCAGCACATTGTCTGTCGTCTTGAAATAGCGCTGTACAATCTGTGGAATCTCTGTCCGCAAGCGGTAGTGGATATCCAAGACTGTATTTCCAATGAAACGTTCTTGAACTAGCTGATGGAAGATCTCCAAGTCACTGGTTAAGAAATTCTTTGGAATGGCAAACTGGACGGTGACAGGCTTTGATTCATCCAAGGTCAGAACTGCTAAGGCATCGTGATTGGATAATGGAACAATTTCAAAACCAGTCAAGCGCTGACGTGTCGGTTCAACATCCTGAATCACTGCGGTGTAACCCGTCATCTGGGCTAGTAACTTGGCTGTAGCATCCAAGATATCGTCTAACTTAAAGGCTTCGAAATCAAAGGCTTTCACCACCTGGTAGACATCTTGCTCATCAATCAACTCTAGATCAAGCGAGTTCTGAACAAAATATTGAAAACCAGCTCGACTAGGCATGCGGCCACTCGAAGTGTGGGCCTTTTCTAGTAAGCCTTGTTTTTCGAGAGCAGCCATGTCATTTCGAATGGTCGCACTACTGGATTGAATCACATCTTGTAGCGCTTTTGAACCGACTGGTTCGTGGGTCTTGGTAAAGATATCGACAACAAGATTGAGAATCTCATTTTGACGTTCTGTAACCATGACCTCACCTCTCTTTCATTTTTTAGCACTCTAAACACTCAAGCGCTAAACCATGATTCTATTATACACCCATCCAAAAGAAAGTCAAGAGAAAAAACCAAAAAATTAGCACTCTTTTTTCAAGAGTGCTAAAAATCATTCTTAAGACCTAGAGAAGTGACTCTCCTCTTATTTGCCAGCTTTTTTCAAGAGCTGAATATATTCTTCCAATACTAGCTGATGCTTGGCCATATACTGAGCATTTTCTACGCCAACATAACGGAAATGCCAATTCTCAAAATTCACACCCGTGATGTTGCTCTTCCCATCTGGATAGCGAAGCACAAAGCCATATTGCGGTGCGATGGCAGCCAGCTGCATGCCCAACTCATCACTTTGGCCAGCTTCGACACTCATATCAATCGCAAGCCCCGTCTGATGTTCACTCGCACCAGGGACCTGTACCTGGGTCTGCACCTGCTTTTCAGCTTCTTCGTGCGAAAGGCCGCTAGCCTCTAGTTGCGCAACACGTTCATTATAGAGCTCTGTTTGCTCGGCCACACTTCGATAGCCTGATATCAAGGTTTCTTCTGGGGCAATTTTGCGAGCTGCTTCTAAAAATTGACGAGTTGGTTCTACAATCCGACTATCCACTTTGATAGCATCTACATCTGTCAATTGTGGGTTCAGCTCAGGCTTCACATTATCACGATTGACCAAGATCAACTGCCAGTCTTTGGTCGAAACGGCTGGTAAATCTGATTTTTCTTCCTTTTTCTTAGAAGAAGAGGGAGTCGTTACAGCTGTTTTTTTAGCCTTCCAAAACTGAAACCCTGAAAACAAGCTTGGTTTCGCTAAGTAAACACCAATCCCTGATCCAAGGACCACAAGAAGAAAGAAACTCAATAGGTAAGGCCACCACTTCTTACGTTTTTTTCGTGCGCGTCTATACTTATTCGTCATGGCCACCCTCTAGAAGTTTTGCTCCAACCTTACGATAAGATAGATCCCCAATCTTTTCAATATGAAAGGCACCATCTTCATAGGCCAAAACCGTCACGCTTCCGTTGTCCAAGACTAATTCTTCGACAGCCTTAGGATCGATGAGATAAATCAAGGTCGTAATCGTCATACCATGGCTGACCACAATAGCATTGCCACCGCCAGCTGCTTCTAGCTCTTTTGCGATGGCTTCAAAACCTTCTTTGATCCGACTACTCAAGGCTCCCCAGGATTCAGCCCAACCAGTGGTATCCACTTCGACGATTCCTTCTGCTAACTCCATTAGGCTCAACTGATGGAAATCATCGACCTTAAAGACACGAGGTAAGACCCCCATAAAGAGATCACCATCATAAGCACCGTCAAAACTACCAAAACACCACTCGCGGATCCGTTTGTCATAACGATAAGGGATTTTTCCTGTCAGACCAAGTTCTTGAAGAATAATTCCCATAGTTTGAATGGTGCGTCCAGAATCACTCGAAACAGCCTCTTCAAAAGAAAGCCCAGCTTCCTTGAGACCAAGTCCTAATTCTCGAATTCCACGTTCTCCTGCTTCTGTCAGCGGAGTGTCTGACCAGCCCTGTGCCCGTCCAATGGTATTAAACATGGTTTTTCCATGACGAGCAATATATAATCTGGTTTTTGTCATTGTATTACCTCCGTATGTATCTCTTTCATTATATCATTTTTTGCAAAAAGAAAGTAGGAAAGCTCTTACAAGTTTTGAGAAAAAGAAAAGGCCATGACCAAAGGGTCAGCCTTTCAAGACGGACTAGGATTCTTGCAAGCTTTCACCGACCTCACGGTAACTGCTATCTCCAAACACCTTTACCGTCAATGCGCCATCTTCATATTCTACAAGGGTAACACTACCATTTGAAAGAGGCAGATTGAGATTTGGTTTTCCTTCAATTAGGCAGACCAAGGTCTGAATGGTCCAACTATGGCTGACCACCAAGGCATTGCCTCCTCCATTTTCTTCTACTTCTTTGGCAATAGCTTCAAAACCTTCTAAGATTCGGCTTTTCAAAACTTCCCAAGGTTCAGCCCAATTCGCTGTGTCCACTTGGCAGATGCCATTGGCCAAGTCTTCCAAGGTCAAAGTCTTATAGTCTTCTACATCTAGCACGCGTGGCACGACACCGTGAAAGAGCTCACCACCGTAGGCTCCATCAAAGCTTCCGAAACACCACTCGCGAATCCGCTTGTCAAAGCGATAAGGAATCTGATCTTTCAAGCCCAATTCATCGAGAATGATCCCCATGGTCTGAATGGCACGACCTGAATCACTGGAGTAGGCTCGAGTAAACTCCAAACCGGACTCACGCAAGCCGATTCCTAGAGCCTGAATCCCTCGTTCTCCTTCTGCTGTCAAGGGCGTATCGGACCAGCCTTGAGCTCGGCCGATGGTATTAAACATGGTTCTCCCATGACGAATCACAAATAATCTTGTTTTAGCCATCTTGTCTCCTTTTGCAAGAAAAAAGTCTGGAGTTTTATCATCACAGACTTTTCTATTTTCTACTATTATACTAGATTTCTCTTAGTTTTTAAAGCTATGAACCGGAGCTGGAATTTGGCCACCACGGGCAATGAAATCAGCTGACGAAGCCTTGTTGACCTTCATTACCGGAGCAGACCCAAGAAGCCCTCCGAGCTCTAACATATCGCCCTCTTCCCCATAAGGAATGATCCGAACGGCTGTTGTCTTTTGGTTGATCACCCCGATAGCTGCTTCGTCGGCAATCATGGCCGCAATGGTTGTATCTGGAGTATCTGCTGGGATGGCAATCATATCTAGACCGACGGAACAGATGGCTGTCATGGCTTCCAATTTTTCCAGGTTGATATGACCTGATTGGACCGCCGCAATCATCCCTTCATCTTCTGAGACAGGAATGAAGGCACCTGACAAACCACCGACTTGGTTACAAGCCATGATGCCACCTTTTTTCACTTGGTCATTGAGCAGAGCCAGCGCTGCTGTTGTCCCGTGGGTCCCTACCACTTCAAGCCCCATGGCTTCAAGGACACGGGCAACCGAGTCCCCAACAGCTGGTGTTGGTGCGAGAGACAAGTCTACAATTCCAAACTCTACTCCTAGGCGTTCACTAGCCATTTGACCGACTAATTGACCGACACGGGTAATCTTGAAAGCTGTCTTCTTGACTGTTTCCGCCAATACATCAAAGCTTGCTCCGGGAACTTTTTCGATGGCCCGTTGGACGACACCTGGTCCTGAAACCCCAACGTTAATGACAACATCCGCTTCACCGACACCGTGGAAGGCACCCGCCATAAAGGGATTATCTTCTACTGCATTGGCAAAGACTACGAGCTTACCAGGCCCCATTGGATCTGCTTGGGATGCCTCTTTAATGATACGGCCCATATCTCGGACAGCGATCATATTGATCCCTGTCTTGGTCGATCCGATATTGACTGAAGAGCAGACAAAATCTGTCTCCGCAAGGGCGCGAGGAATGGAATTAATGAGGATTTCATCCCCTTTTTGGTAGCCTTTTTGAACCAGAGCTGAGAAGCCACCGATAAAGTTGACCCCAACTTCCTTCGCCGCACGATCCAGTGCCTTAGCAAAGGGTACATAATCTGTCGCATCCGTTGCTGCACCGATAATAGAAATTGGAGTGACTGAAACCCGTTTGTTCACAATTGGAATACCAAGTTCTGCTGCAATCTCATCCCCCACAGCCACTAAGTCTTTAGCCTTTTTCACAATCTTATTGTAGACTTTTTCTGCCGCCTTTTCGATATCCGGATCAATACAATCTAGAAGCGAAATCCCCATGGTGATAGTCCGAACATCGAAGTTCTGCTCCTCAATCATGGCAATGGTTTCTGTTACCTGTTTAATGTCCATAAATTCTCAACCCCTATCTTACAAATTGTGCATAGCATCAAAAATCGCTGCGCTTTGGATATTGATTTTCACATGCAGAGACTGACCGAATTCTTCCAACTCTGAACGAAGCTGTGTGAAATCTTTTTTCTCATCTGACGATACAACCGCCATCATGGTAAAGTATTCATCCAATACGGTTTGAGAGATATCATCGATATTGAGTCCTAATTCTGCCACTTTCGTTGCAACACCCGCTACGATTCCTTTTTGGTCTTTACCAACGACTGTAATAATTGCTTTCATTTCACTGCTCCATTCTATCTATTTGCTTCCATTGTAGCACAATCCCCTTAAAATCGCCCTTCTCAACCGGGAACGTTCGTATATTTTCCGCGTGCATAAAAAATAAAGAGGCTGGGACAAAAGTCCTAGCCTCTTAATTGTTTTTGGATTGTCGAACAAGACGCAGTGGTTGAGTGGGCTCTACTACGCTGATTTCATCAGCTTTTACAGCCCTACTCAACTGTGCGGAGGTGAGACGACGAAATCGAATTCTAACGAATTACTGATTTCTGTCCCACTCCCTCTATTTTGACGATTCAGTTTCATCTTTTAAGAGCTCTTTCTTCACGCGCACCGTACTCTCATACTCAGCCCCAGCTAGACGGTCAAAGGGAAAGCGACGATTGAGCAAGACGATGGCAAGAGTGAGAATCAGGTACAATAAAACCACAAAGAAGAGCAATAAAATCATGGACAGGGTTAAGAGAGAATTGTCCGTCAAATCGCTATTCAAGAGCGAAATCAAATAGAACAACCCTTGAGGAATCAGATAGAAATAACCTACTACCAGGATTCCCCGCCAGATGGTGCGAAGCCATTTTTGCTTGTCAAAATGCAAGCGGAATTTCAATAAAGCCATTCCCAAGGTTTTGCCCCGCCACAAAGGAATCAAACCAAAATAAACAGCCAAAATCGCTACATAAGGAATCGTCTCTAAACGCTCGATTACCGCGTAAAGCAAGGATAGCATTACAAAGTCGATCAAGAAGGCAAGACCCATCCGAAAACCAGATACTTTCGTTCCTACTCGGAAAGAATGCTCGTCAATTTCGTCTCGTGTCGGCAATAACCAAACCAGGAACCAACCGAGCAGATAACCCACTCCACCACCGGTAGTATTTTGAATAATATCATCAACATCTGCCAGGCGGTAAGGACCCGGATACATAAAGTAGAGACCTGATAACTGGGTCAGTTCCAAAAAGAGACTAAAGAGGGCTGTCAGGAGGATCGTTTTCTTAAAACCACACTTGAAATAATAGCGCAGATACATCCCAAAAGGAATCAACATCAGGACATTAAAGGCAGGCACATAAAAAGTTGGATGCTTAAGAGCTTGAATCCAAGTACCAGTCTGCGCTAAATCAAAGGGGCTCTCCTTGAAAAAATCCACCACAAAAGCAAAGGGATGGAGATTGACCATTTCCGAGTAGCTAGTATGAATCTTACTTGGATCCGGCAGAGGCAAGATCACCAAGAGATAGACCGTCATCAAGTAAAGCATAAAAGAATAGAAAATCAGCACCCGCAATTTATTGACCGAACCATATTTTCGATAATTCAAAATCATGTAGGGCAAGGTCAGCAAAAATGCCAGGAAAGGAAAGAGCTGAACAGCCGTTTTAATAGTAGAGATATACCCCATTGTGTCTCCTTTTTTTCGTTATAAAATCACCCTTTGTACAATGACAAAAGGTGATTTCTTCATTGATATAGAATATTATACGGCCTGGTAAAGGAAGAGTCAAGGAAGTACGATGAAAACCTTACTGAGGAGCCGTCTTAATAGTTAGCTTCTCCCCTCCAAGACTTTACTTCCGATAAAAACCAATAGATAACTCACAACCCCTGAAAGATGCAATAGCGTTGAGATCCATCCGGTGATTGCTGGTAAGAGCATGAGGCCAGATAGAAAAATTAAGAATAGATAAAACCATTTTACGGTGAGTGAAAATTCTTTCCACATCTTTGGCAGGAGCAGGACTCCTCCGGTCACAAAGGCGTATCCTACAGCAGAGATCCCTGTTGCCTGAATGTCTTGCCCCTGGGTTAAGAGGTGAAAAACGATGGAAGAGAGGACTGTCGCCGTCACAAAAACGATCAAGACTTGTCTAGAGCCTATTTTTCTTTCTAGCAGTCCTCCGAAGGGAAGGAGCATGAGTCCATTTAACAACAAATGGACCCATAAAAACCAGATAGGGGCTCCTTTACTACCGTGCATCAGGGTCCCACTGACATATTGCCAACCATAGACCGGCTTTGAATGAAAAGCCAATAGGTCATACATAGCATCCCCATAAAAGGAAGTCAATAGACCGAGCAGCAAACAGATTAGAGCTAAAGTACTGATAACAGGATAGGTTATAAGGATTCTTTTCATATTTATCTTCTCTTTTTCAAAAAACAGCGTTACGATGTCTCCATTCACGACCATTATACCATGTAATTCAATGGAGACAGAAAAGTTTTTTGCTTCTTTCGTTATCTTTGCTGGAAATCCTGAAAGTCGTGACCTATTAGTCGATCATTATTCAGAC
The DNA here is from genome assembly GCF_000507765.1 of Streptococcus parasanguinis CC87K. Taxonomy (GTDB): domain Bacteria; phylum Bacillota; class Bacilli; order Lactobacillales; family Streptococcaceae; genus Streptococcus; species Streptococcus parasanguinis_J. The sequence continues at coordinate 70,798 of NZ_KI669402.1, forward strand.
CTCATCCCTATTATTAGAATGCCGGAGCGGATATTTGACTTTCCATTTCAGAGGGCATATAATTATACTAATCTGAACTAAATAGTTTTAATTTTTTAAATGAACTGTCTTAAATTCAGATTAAAAAACTATTTACTTAACGGAGGTGACGCTATGTCATTAGAAGAAAAATTGAACCAAGTGAAGGGTTCTGTTAAAGAAGGCTTCGGTAAATTAACCGGTGATACAAAAACAGAAGCTGAAGGCACTGCTGAAAAAGTTGCTTCAAAAGCAAAAGAAGTTGCTGAAGATGCAAAAGAAGCTGTCGAAGGAGCTATCAAGGGCGTTAAAAATATCTTTCATAAAGAAGACAAATAGTCTTTAACATCCTAGACCCACTCTATTTTCTACAGTCATGTTTGACCGTGGAAGATAGGGTGGGTTTTTATTTTCCATTTATCTTAGGTATAGAAAAAACACCCCGAAGGGTGCTCTTTGTAAGTATAGTAATTCTTTCGAATTAACATTTTGCGTGCAGTGGTTGCTATCCATTCAAATATCGCTTCGCTTGTTTTCTTGGGGCAACTGTGCATAGCATATCTCTACGCGACTAAAGTCGCTAGAGCTATCCTAATTGCGCACCGCTAGTTCTCATACAAAAAACACCTTGCAAGATGCAAAGTGTTTTCGTTTGTATTCTGCTTTCCAGCAACGAATTAACGTTTAGAGGCAATTGACTTCGTCGAATTGCAGCCGTATTTGTAAGTGGCTAAAGCCACAACAACTACGTCAACTGCCACAATTTAGTATGAAAACATAAAAAGAACACCTCGAAAGGTGTTCTTTGTAAATATTGTAATTCTTTCGAATTAACGTTTACTAAATTGTGAAGCTTTACGAGCTTTCTTAAGACCTGGTTTGACACAGTTGGATTTCAGGTACTTTCAGTTTAGCTTTATATCAACCATCATCAAAATCCAACTATTTTCTTATTTTAAAAAATATGAATAAGTTTGATTGAATGAGGGAATTTCTTTAAATTTTTTCTTAGCACCTATAAGTTAATAATACTATTCTTTAAATTATAGTTTATAATTATCTGATGTTTCAATGACCACAAAACAAAGTACAGCGAATCACTTCCTTTAGTCAAACATATAACTGAACAACATTGTTTATCTTCCTGCACTTTCATATTTTTTCAATCCTTTTCTAAAAATTGTACGACTGATAATAATCAAAAAAACTGTAAAAACTATTTGATAGAAAAATAGGTTCAATGTATCTTTCCCTAAAAATATTAATACTGCAGGATTGGCAATTAATAAATTGGGAACAAATAACATAGTGATCAATCTGTTAATACCTGTAAAAATATTATATGGATACTTAGAAATTCCAATATAATTCAAAAATACATCTACTTTTGAAAATTTAGTTGGGAACCAAAATGAACTAATCGTTATTAGAAACCAAATTGAATAATATATAATACAACCACACATTAAAGAAAGGATATAAAATAATATTTTTAATGAATTTAAATGTACATTTAAATTTCCATAACTTATAAAAATGATCGCAAGACCAAAAAAAGTATTCACGAATTGAACTAAATTAAATGATCTAAAAATATAGAACAACTGAGTATCAAACGGCCTCAATAAAATTTGATCCAAGTTACCACTCAAAATATCTGATTCTAAAATTCCCATACTTCTAATTAACAATCCCATCATAACTCCATCTACAATAGTGTAGGAACCTACCAAAAATAAAATTTGATAATAGTCCCAACCATTAAAAGAGTCTATGTTTAAGAAAATCAATCTAAAAAATACAATAGGTAAACCAATCCACAGTATCGACGAAAATAGACCACAAAAGAAGTCAAAATGAAAATTCATATCAGATTTAAAACCAAAATGAAGTAGCCTAAAAATTACTTTTATTCTAAACATTTTATCCTCCCACATTTGAGAAGTGCTCCACTCCTTTTCTCAATATGAATCTTGATATAATATAAAAAATGATGCACCAAATCAATTGAATACAAATAATTCTCAAATAGTCTATTAATTTATATGTATCATTACTAAACATCTGAAGCGGTTCATATACTAAGTATTTAAAAGGTAATACATCTAAAAACAGACGAAAATTATTTGAAAAAAAACTTAAAGGCAATAATATTCCTGATAAAAACTGAATTACTATTTCTTTAACAGTAAGGACAAAAAATATATTTTCTAACCAAAAAGAAAGCATACCTACACAACATGATATTAAAAACCATAGAACCATAGATAGAATAATTGCAATACTTCCTAAAATAAGAATTTCAATGGTTAATAACTTATTCTTGTAATAAACACTGGAGAATAAAATGACAGGAATGATGATAAATAATAAATGAGCAAGCCTATCTCCAAGCATTTTACAAAAATAATACTTATAAAAAGTAACAGGTTTTATTAATATGCTAAAAAAATTTCCTGAATGAACATCGTCATTGATTTCCCAATCAACTGGATAAAAAACAAAATATGAAAAAATTATAGTCCCCAAATAGTATTGAACCATTGAGGTAAAATCATATCCTGCTATATTTATCTGGTTACTCTGATATATATACGTCCATAAAAATACTGATATCATAATTTGTATACTTGCCTGTAACATTAACAATAGTACACTTGATTTATAGTTCAAAATAGATCGAAATGATATCAGAATAATAGACATTTCTTTTTTCAATTGTGCTCCTTTTTTGTAAAATAGTTTTGTAAAATAATTTCTTCTAAAGAAAGATTTGATATTTCAAAATCTTCTATATCTACAAGCTTATTGATTGATTCTAATGTCTCAAAGACAAAATCTCTAGGTATTTTTAGTATACATTCCGATTTTGTTTGAGAAATGACTACTACTCCTTTAACAGAGCATAACTCTGGTACCAAATCTAATGTCATTTTTATCTTTAAATATTTAAAATCAGAAAATTTAGATAAAATAACATCCATTGACTCCTGCAAAATAATTTTTCCTTTGTCAATGACGATTAATTCGTCACAAACAGACGAAATATCATCCATATCATGACTCGTTAAAATAATAGTAGTATGACATTCTTCATTCATTTTCTTTAAAAATGTTCTGATATCTTTTTTAGACTGTATATCTAACCCTATAGTAGGCTCGTCTAAAAATAATATTTCCGGACTTGTTAAAGATGCCGCGATAAACTCCATTTTCATTTTTTGTCCAAGAGAGAGGGTCCGGACCTGCTGGTAAAGCTGATCTTTTACATTCAACAAATTGCTTAATTCCTGAATTCGTTCTTGTAAAATCGCCGGTTCTACCTCATATAAAGTACCAATCAATTGAAAATAATCCATAGCCGAAACATCTTGAAATAACTGTAATTTATTTCCTACTACTATTGAAATTTTTTTTCTAAAATTTATACTTCTTTTAAATGGAATTTCTCCATTCACTTCTAATTTTCCGGAACTAGGATAAAGAGTCCCAGTCAACATTTTAATCGTTGTGGATTTACCAGCTCCATTACTCCCAATAAAGCCAACTATACTCCCTCTCTTAATCGTAAAACTAATATCTTGAACAGCTCGAATCGTTATTTGATTACGTTTCAAAAATCTCTTGATAAATGGGAGTCTTGAATCAAAATTATAAAAATTTTTAGATAAATTCTGAGCATTAATAACTATTTCACTCATATATCTCTCCTTTCGATAAAATATATTTACTTGTACTTTTTCCATACTTTACCAAAATGCTAAAGATTGAGCTAAAATCTTCGGGATGGGTAAAATAATATTTGTCTTTAAAAAGTTTCTCAAAACCTTCAAGGCGATTATTGAAATCATTAAATTTTGTATTGTCTAGCTGGTTGAATGTCTCTTTAATATCCATAAACTTTCTCCGTGATTCTTTATTTCACTTTATAAATAGAAGAGTGTCTGTATATTTATAGATCCTCAAGAACTTGCATTTTATCAAGTATAAGTAGAATAGTATGTAAGGGTTTACATTTTCATATTATATGATTATTTAAGGAATCCGTCAATTTTCCACATTATTATATGACAAAATGTATTTTTTAAAAATGCAAAAATCTATGAGCAAGATGTTTGACTTCCTTTTTTAAACTATATATACTTATATTAACCTTAGAAAAGAAAAAATGTTTGAACAGATATTCAATAATAATTACTTTTTTTAAAATTAAAATTCGAACTTTAAATTTTTATCTTTTTTATATTATTGAGTAACCTAAATTGCCCAATTTGTAAAATTTAGCTAGACAAAAAAAGACATCCAAGAGAAATTTCTTAAATGTCTGTAAACGTTGATATAAGCGTGTTGATTAACGTTTTGATAATTGTGATGCTTTACGAGCTTTCTTAAGACCTGGTTTGGAAAGTATGGGTTTCAGTTGGACTAAAAACAGCGTATTATCAAGGCTTTTCAGAACGATATCTACTGATTAATTTCATAAAATATGAATCAATAGATTATAAATAGGGGAATAGTTTAGGTCTGTGAGCATTAAAATAATACACCTAACTTTGATCACCATTTTTTAGTTATTCACTCTTTTTTCAGATAGTGTTTTTAAAGTTATGATGTAAAATGCCGCAATTAAAACACTATACATCATAATCGGAGGATAGAGAATTAAGGATAGAATCAATCCCACTCCTTTAATTATTTGGTCAGGTATCAATAACTTTCTATATTGTGCGTTAGCTTCAAGTAATTCTTTCTGATCTATATTGGGTTTATCAATTACTTTATGTAAAAACCAGTTTGCTACCGTTGAAACAACAACGATTATAATCTCCCTATAATCATGGAAAAGTAGTAAAAATAGTTGTTATCCTAGTTGATTAAAAAAATCTCTGATTTCCTCATCCTTTATAAAATAATATATAATTTTCCCCTCTCTTCTAGTGTCCAAGATATTTTGATTGGCTAGTTTACGAAGATGGTGGGAGGCAGATGCCATACTGAGATTTAATAAACAGGCTATATCGCAGACACAGAGTTCTTCGACGGCAAGGAGATAAAAGATGATATTTATCTGTTTATTATCGGTAAATTTTGATAAAATGCGAAGTGATTTTTGGACTTTTTCCTTTTCAAGGTAGTTCGTTGCGGTTGTAACATTTTGTTGATTTATAACATCCACTTGACAGATACTATCTTTTTTCATAATTTTTTCTCCTAGCCTAACACAGCCCATAGCATGTCAAAGCTGTTGTTTTCAATCAGGATATACATCCCCAATCCTAAATAGACAACGGCAATAAACCATCTGCTATATTTTTCCAAAGTTTCTCCAACAGAAGGGACTTGTGCTAATTTTTGGGCAGAAAAAACCAAGAGATAAATCATGACTAGAAAAGTAAGTAAAGTCACTATCAAATTCGCTAAATTTAAGGTGGTAAAATATGGGACAAAGACACCAATATTGTCAGCGCCACAACTTGCAAAAGTAATCATAGCGACTAGAAAAATCAGGTTTTTATTGTCTTTTCGCAAACCATCTTTTGCAATAGCTTCTCCATCAGAATCTCCTAAAAGCAAAACTTTGAGGCCTAGGAAAATTGGAATCAAACCGAGTAAACCTAAAATCTCTTTACTAGGAATATAATTTAAGACAAATGCAAAAAGCAAACTTAGGAATATTAGACTAACAGAGCCTAGAAATTGTCCTAAATAGATGTTAATGATGTCTTTTCTGCTTTTTCTTTTGGCAAAAAATAACATTAGGATAATAAGTAAGTCTACGGCTGTCCCAGAATACAGGATTATTGAAGTAACAATATTTTGAATCATAAAACACCTCATTCAAATATATTTTTGAATTTATTCTAACATTAAACTTTGTAGATGTCAACTTAAAATCCACCAATTAATAATTGCATGTCAATATTTGTATTGTGAAACTAGTTTCAGAAATATATAGTCTTAAAGTATGTCCACTGCCAATGGTTTTTTCAATATTTAAAAGGAGAGAACCAATTTGGTCCTCTCCAGGGTATAATTTTCCACCAACCCACTACAGTTGACAAAGAACCGTTATTCTCAAATGAGACAACTCCTTTTAGTTTTTATAACCTCAGCTTCTCGGTCTCTTACCTACTTTTAATAGAAAGACTACGAAGGACGATTCTTAAAGTAGTCAGATTGTGCAATATCGAAAGATTAGATGGGCTTAACCAATTTAACAACCCAAATCCAATTAAACTTCCATTTATTACAACTGTTTCTTGAATATTTCTTTGAATTAATTTCTGCAACGATTCAGATAAAGAATTCAATTCCTCGAAGAAATCTAAACGATTATCTAATAATAAAATATCACTCATCTGCTTAGAAATATCAGCACTTTCATTCATCACAACCCCAATATCTGCAAGCGTCAAGGCAGCAGAGTCGTTTAACCCGTCTCCAACCATCAAAATAGTTCGGCCAGCTTTCTGTAATTCCTGAACCAACTGAAACTTACCATCTGGTTTTAAATCAGTATAAACGTTGTCAAATGGCAGATCTTTAACCAACTCTTCTGTTCTAGCCAACGTATCACCAGTTGCCAGAATCAGTTTTTTCCCTTGGCGCTTTAGCTTTTTCAATGCAACTTTCGCCTCGCTTCTCAAGGGAGTGTGGATACAAAACATCCCAATTAATTCTTTCTTATAAGCCAAAAACAATAAATTGTAATGAGTCTTATATTGCTCAATCAAGGCCAGCTGCTCAGAACTAATTCTTACCTGTTCGTCTTGCATTAGTACATAATTTCCAATGACAACCGATTGACCATCAATTTGCGATTTAATCCCTTTGCTTGCAACATACTGAAGCTTGCCATGCATTTCTTCGTGTTCAATGCCTTCAATTTCAGCTTGTTTAACAATTGCATTGGCAATAGGATGATAGATATGTTCCTCCAAACATGCACTTATTCTTAAAATATCTTTCTCAGTATAATCTCCGAAAGGAAGAACCTTTTCAACCAAAGGATAACTCGTCGTGATGGTACCCGTTTTATCAAACAAGAAAGTATCCACTTCCAGATATTTTTCTAATACATCACCATCTTTAATAACCATTTCTCGATTTAGACCTTCCTTTATGGCCGTAAGGTAGGCTACAGGTGTGGATATTTTTAGAGCACATGAAAAATCCACCAATAAAAAGGAAATGGCTTTTGAAAACGAACCTGTTAACAGATAAGTCAAACCAGCACCTAAGAAGTTATATTTTACAACCTTGTCTGCCATCCTAATAAAATGACGTTGTTTTGTCTTCTTACTCTCTTCAGATTTTTTCATCAGATTGATGAGTTGCAAAATACGACTGTTTATCTGATTATCAGTCACACGAATTCTTAACTCTCCTGTTTCCAAAACAGTATTCGCACATACAGAATCTCCCTCTTTCTTTTCAACAGGGAAGCTCTCTCCAGTCAAGGAACTCTCATTGACCATGCCTAATCCTGAAACCACTTGGCCGTCAAACAAGATTTCATTACCTTGGGAGACAACTAATACATCACCTACTTGAACATCAGAACTCTTGATGCTGATGACCATGTCTCCCCGCACTAAGAAAACATCACTTTCTTTAGCAAGAAGGCTTTGTTCCAAATCTGTTGCTGTTTTTTTTAAAGACCACTGATCCAGATGATTACCCAAATCAAGCATAAACATGATGTTGCTAGCTGTCTTGGATTGGTTCATAAACAAGGACAACAAAATGGCCGAACAGTCCAAGACCTCCATGGTTAGTTCCTTGCGCGCTAAAGTTTGATAGGCTTCTTTGACATAACCCAAAGCCTGATAACAAGTCCTAATATAACGAATAGGGTAGGGTACAAAACTTCGAAACAGCAAACGCTTAATCGCTGCACCCGATACAATTGAATAAGCACTCTCTTCTCTACGAATGGGAAGAGTCATCAAGTCCGAAACTTTCCCCTTGTCAATTTTTTTTAAAAAGGCCTCTGCATTTTCTAATACAGAGAAGCCTTCTTTCATACGTAGAGTAAAGTGCTGCTGATCCATATAAAACTGAATAGAGTCGATCCCTTTTTCATCTTTAGCCAAGGAACGAAGATAATCTTGAATATCCAAGGTCAGTGAAAACGAGGACGATAATCGGATATGTTGATATCCTCTGTGTAGCACTTTAAAAGACATATTATTCACCTGTCAGGCTATCTAATTGTTCTTCTTTCTTTTCCTGTTCGTATAAATATTTAGCGTCTTGTAAAACATCATCACCGTGTTGTTTTACAACAGAAACAGATGCATCCAGTCCATCTTTCAATTTGTAAGCTTTAGCCAAGGCCTTAGAATAGCCTTTCTTAGCTTCTTTACTTGCTAAGACTTTCAAGCCAAGCGTCCCAAATGCTACCCCTCCTAAGAAGAGAGATGATTTTTTCGCAACTTTTGCGACGTTTAATACTTCTTTTAACATGTTTATTTCCTCCTTGTAACTATTGTAGCGAAAAATGACAGCAAAAGCAATTGCTGATATCTGATATATAGATAAAATTCTCTATACTGATATTTAATTATATTATGATGAAAACAATATACTTTATTTTTTGATACTGTAAATAATTATGTGTAAACACTTAAGTAGAGTTACGGAGTGTTAATTAAATAAGCTTTCAAGTGTATCAGAACATTGACCAAACCCTTTATGGATTCGTTGACTTTGCTTGAAATTATAATCTTCAAACAACGTAACTAAGTAACGTTCCAGAGCCTCCTCATTAGGAAAAAGAACCTTCTTTTTCGTTTGATGTTTGATTTCTTTGTTAAGAGACTCAATGAGGTTTGTCGAATACATGCTGTGCCAAATCTGGTAGGGAAACTGATAAAAAGTTAAAAGATTATCCGTCTTCTCCAGACTTTCCATGACTTTCCTATACTTTGGTTTCCATTCGGCGAGAAAGTCCTCTAAAGCTTGTCCTGCCATTTCTAAATTTTCAGCACGATAAATCATTATAAATTGCCCCAGAATAACCGCTCTATCTGCTCGTTTCACTTTACTAGCTAGATTTCGACTAATATGAATTAAGCAACATTGTTGTTTAGCTAATGGGTGAGCCTGACTGATAATCTGCTCAAGCCCCTTAAAGCCATCTGTAACTACAAGAGAAATCTGTTGGATTCCTTGGTTTTGAAGCTTGTCTAACAGGGTGGACCAAGAAGCATTGTTTTCTTGAGGCAACTGTGCATAGCATATCTCTATGCGACTAAAGTCGCTAGAGCTATCCTAATTGCGCACCGCCAGTTCTCATAGAAAAAAACACCTTGCAAGATGCAAAGTGTTTTCGTTTGTATTCTGCTGTCCAGTAACGAATTAACGTTTACTAAATTGTGATGCTTTACGGGCCTTTTTCAAGCCTGGTTTGGAAAGTATGAATTTCAGTTGGACTAAAAACAGCGTAATATCAAGACTTTTCTCCGCTTTTATAAAAGCGTTTTTCCAATCAAATTCAACTAATTTTATCTAAATGGTGTGGATTTTACCCCCAAAATTACAGAGAATGGAGCTGATAAACACTAAACGTTCACACCATTAGTTAAATGATTTTTTTCATCATTTTTCTTAGATGATAGAACTTCTAATTTATTTCTTATTCAAGCAAAAACAACCTGCTATAAGTAAGAAAGAGGAAGATACAAGAAAAACACGGCGTAAAAACCGATTCAGTTCATTGTCCTCAATCCTTGTCTGCTTCATTTTCTTTTACGAGATCGTTTTGTGAATCTTTTTCAGAGAGTTTTTGATCAATATACTTGTCAATGTTTTCATAAAATTCCTTGGTCGCTTCACTATCTAATGTTGGCGAGTTCTGAACTTGATTCACTTTCAATTGAACAGATTGAATACCGTAAGAGGCTTGTTTTTGGTGGAGTGTTTCTAATTCTTCTTCTGAAATCGGATCTCCAACAACCGTCAAGACCAATTCATTGTTACTTGACTTGTAGACTTGATTAATAACCGTATAATTTGGCGAACTCTTTTCCTACAAACTGTTTGATCCCTTCTTTGCGCGCTTGTTCTATTGTCAGAGTAACTGCCGAATAGCTAGCTGGAAGAATCAACAATACAATCAAAGAAATCAAGCCAATTCTCATTTTAATGCTCAGCTCTTTAAATGAAGTTAAAGGAGATTTTCTCATCAAAATTCTTGTTCCAACAATGTTGGCTAGCATGATAAAGACACAGTTGATCAAGAAAAGATAGAGAGCCCCCAATAAAAATCGTACATTCCCATTAGCTAAACCATAGCCAGCAGTACAGATAGGCGGCATCAAAGCTGTAGCAATGGCTACTCCTGGCACGATATTGTTTGCTTCTTTTTTCCTTGAACCGATCACACCAGCAATCCCACCAGCAATAGCAATGAGAACATCCCAAATGGTTGGAGAGGTTCGTGCGATCAACTCGCTACTTGCATAAGACAAGGGAGAAATCCAGAAATACAGAGTCGAGACAAGCAAACTGACCAACACTTGAGTCAATAAAACCTCTAGAGATTGCTTGATTAAACGCGTATCAAAAATAGCTAAACCGAATCCCAGTCCAACAATCGGTGTCATGAGAGGTGAAATTAACATGGCTCCAATAATAACAGCTGTTGAATTCATATTTAGACCGATAGAGGCAATAAAAATTGCACACATCAAAATCGCTGTATCTCTCAATCGAACATGAAGGTCATCGTATAATTTCTCACGGTATTCCCGTGTTGAATAATTGGCAGTCATTTGTCCTCTCCTCTTTCCTTATTTAAATCGGTATAATAATTAATAATAACAGCTGATAAACAGCCAAAAAATATGAGCCCATAAATCGTCAAGAAGACACTGGTAATCCTTCCAATCAAGGTCACAGCTAGGAGATCCCCGTAGCCGACAGTCGTCGAAGTCACAAAAGCATACCAAAGACCGTCTCCGTAATTTGTGATAGCAGGTTCAACTAGGAAAAGCACGCCTCCTGACCCAAAAACAAAGGTCACAAAACTCAGAGCAAACCGAGTAAAACCCGTAACCTGTATAATATGCCATAACATTTTTAAACGTCTCATTTGTTCTCCTTATTCATACTAGCTCCTGACCGAGCCGTTTTTTCCAATAATCAAAGTGAAGATAGGACATGATCTCCATCAGAGAAAGATAGACAAACTGATAGATCTGATTTAAGCTGATTATCAACTGATATTGTTTGAAAAATGACTGGAAGAAAGACCAGATATGACTGTCTTGAATCAGTCCCTTCTTAACATCAGACAGGATATTAGCTAAAGCTCCCAAGGACTGAAACGGTAAATCCTTGACATTTATATAGATCCGGTCCACCACATCATTCAGACTGGTATCTTGGATGGCATGAAATTCTCCAAAGAGAACTCCTGCCGCTCCAAGAGTAGAAACAAATTCCACCAAATAATTTCTGAGGAAATTTTCTCAACCTTTTCCCATAATGTGTTTAGTGCCATCCATAACGATCCCAACCAGAAAAAGGAAAGAAAACAAGCAAAGAAATTTTGCCGTAAATCCCAAAAAGCTTCAAGACTTGGTGTTGTTGGTTTTTCTAACTCTAAAATCAAGATGGTCATAATAATTGCTAGAACAGCATCTGTCAATACAATTAATCTGTCTTTCTTCATCGGATTGCATCCCCTTTCTTTTTTGTAACATTCTATCTTATCGCATAATATTGGATATTCTTTCATAATCCGACTACAAACAAAAATAAACCAAAAAGTCTGTCCCTATTATGCTATATTTAACTCTAGAAGTATTCATCCATCTAATTAATAAATATATCATATTTCACAATAAATGAATACTATCAAAGATTCATCCCCTTTCACTTCATCATTTAGTGTTGCTTAGATTTATCAAAAACAACCAAATTTGTATTAATTTCAAGTATCACCTAGTTACAAAAATTTGGGGTGAACAGAAAAAGCATCCCGTATTTTTGATACGAAATGCTTTCAATAAGTTTAAATAAGTTTTAACGTTTACTAAATTGTGATGCTTTACGAGCTTTTTTCAAGCCTGGTTGGAAACACTTCTATTTGAATACGTTTCAAAATGCGCTTAAAATCAATGTTTTCTCACGTTTTCAGAAAGAACAATTTCATCTAATTTGAATAACTTTCATTTGAATGGTGTGAATTTTACACTAAAAATACACGAATTGAGCTAGATTTTACCAAAAAGTTCACACCATTATTACCTTCGAATCATTAAAAAATAAAGCAAGTAATTTTTAATAGTCACTTGCTTTTTGTATCAATGACTTTTTACAAAATCTAAAATATCTTCGTAGGTTAATTCTGATGCCGCTACACCCAATCCGAGATGAACCAACTCTTCATCAGTACAATCAAGCATAATATCGTTAAGTTCTAGTAGCACAAGCATTACAAAAATACCAATGCGCTTATTTCCATCTAAAAAAGCGTGATTCTTAATCAAAGAATAACAAAGCCTAGATGCCTTTTCTTCAATAGTTGGATATTGATCAACTCCAAAATAAGTGTCAAAAACATTCGAAAGCGAGGCCTCAACTAACCCCTTGTCTCGTACACCATCCATTCCTCCCGTAGATATAATCAATTGACTATGTAAGGCAACAACCTGTTCAACGGTTAATCGCTTCATTTAGCTAATTCCTTCAAGGCTTCTAGGTGGCGTGACAAGATAGAGCTTGCCACCTCGTCAACACTAGCTTGATCTGCAACAACAGCTTCTGTCTGTTCTACTTGAACCAAGGTGTTATAGTCAACTAAAACATATTTAGGTTTATTGTTTTTCAAAATAACAGCTGTACCCTTACTATCAACCATACGAGCAACTTTAGAGAAATTCTGATTTGCCTCCGTGATTGGAATTAAATTTTCAAGATTAATTTGCATTGTCATCGCCTCCTTTTGTTTATCATACCATTATTAAGCAACAAAAGCAAAAATATAGGATGGATTTATCCTATATTAAGTGAAATAACTTAGTAATTTGAGGGGGGGTTTAGATCTTGCGTACGGTAAATGAGAATACTTTCATGCTCAACTATAGTAAAATGATGGCAGCTCATAAGACTTCCTTTCGTAACTAGTTCGTTCAATTCTATTTTACTAGAAAATCTTATGAGCTTTTATTATCATGTACTCATAAATTAACCCTTCGTCACTTATCAATTTCCTCCAGCTCTCTCAACCGTTCCTGTCCCAACTTCAACATCTCTTCCTCCACTTTACTCCATTTTCCGAAGAGGCATTCTTGTAAAACTTCTGCCGCTGAGGTTTCGTCTACTTGCGAATCATAAACACACGATTGATCTCTTTGATAAATTTGAATTTGATTAAAAATCTTATCATTTTCCAACTCTCGTAAGTTATCAACTAAATGTTCTACAATTCCATCATGGTGTGCTTTAGGAGTTGCTCTAGCTTGACTAGGATTTATAGCATAGAGCTCTTCATAACGTATCAAGGTGCTGAGATAGGACAATTCCGGCTTGGTCGCAATCAGTGCAAGTGAGACTTGGTAACCTCTAATTGCCAATAATTGTGCCGTTTTTCTAGGAACTTCTGTTGTTCTCAAGGTGCCCTCGATTAACAAATGATAACCTTGTTTACTCAATTCATCTACGAGATATTCAACCATTTTTCCCGCAAACACTTTGGTATAATCCACACTATCTTTGCCATACTTTTCCTGTAGGCCAAGGTAGTTCGGATGAAAAGAGCGATAACTATCTCCATCAATGATAATGATATTACCTTGAAATTCCCTTTGTTTAATACGATGAATCGTTGTTTTCCCAGCACCACTCTGTCCACCTAGCAAGATAGCCTTGGGCTGAGAAGAAGTTGTTTTACCACGAGTTAAAGAACGAACGAGTCGTCTGGATGCTCGTTCAAAATCATCTTGACTAAATTCTTCTAGTTTCATTAAGCCACCACCAGATGAGTTGCTTGTTCTAGCATCCGTTCAATGCCATCCAAATAGCCATTATATCGCTCTACTTCATCAAAAGTCCCCACAAGATAAATCTTCGTGTTCAGCAAATCAGATAAATCATCGCTCATTAGAACCCAAGGATTAGAAGTATCATCATATGAAATACCTAGCTCATCTTGAAAACGATAAAGTTGCGCTAAGATATTCGCCCCTCGTTCTTTAATCACTTCAATTTTCAGGGTCAACTGGTAATCTTCTACTGGTGTGAGCATCTTTTCCTCCCCTACGATATCGATATAGGAAACATTAAATTTCTGGCAGATACGATCTATTAATTCTGTCGAAACTGAACTTATCCCGTTTTCATAACGACTTAGGCTATTTCGAGAGATACCAACAATCTTTGCGAACTCAGGCTGGGTTAGATCATGTGTTTTACGTAACGCTTTAATATTTTCTCCGATCATGAAGGTCCTCCTTTTATTTATTTCTATTATAGCACAAAATTTAGAAACGCACCAAAAATGGTGCGTTGTTATGGCTGAGAGATAAAATGTCACACATTCAATTATTGAAGAAAAAAATCACTATAAGGCTGTTCAAAAGTCTTTGAGAGTATAAAAAATAAGAAAGCTACAATTGAAAACATATTAGAGATAGGAATCTATGGTATACTAGTGATAATAAATAGTTATCGGTAGGAGATTGATGAATATGACAAATAAAAAAATAAGAGTATTTTTAAGCAGACCTAATCCATTTACGAATGAGCAACAATACTTTATAGATAAACTAAAGAGTACTCTAGAGAACTATAATATAGAAAGCATAACTCTACAAGCAAAGGATTATTCTCCCTATGAATCATTATCTGCTTTAAATGAAATGATAAAAAGATGCTATGGTATGGTTATCTTAGCTTTCGGTCATACGTATATTCAATCTGGAGTTTTAAAAAAGGGAGCAATTCAAGATAAAAAGTTTTTTGAATCTGACGAACAGTCGTTAGATGGGAAATGGATTACTAGTTCGTTTTGCCAAATTGAAGGTGCTATGGCGATCTCAAATAATATTCCTATTCTAATCATTAAGCAAAAAAATTTGCGAATTGATGGCATTCTAAAAGATGATAAAAAAATTGTATCTGTATCAGATTTTTCATTGGATGATAAGACACAAATTGACTCTTTCTTCGAACAAATTTTAGAGAAAGAAATATATTGTTGGAAAAAATCATTGGAAGAAATATTTAATACAATTGAGGGAAATATCGTATAGCATACTTTCTAATGTGATATAATACAAACAAAAATACTTTTAAAGGGAGGTATTTAGATGAAAAGAATCTTTATAAGTTTTGCCATTGAGGATGAAAATTTACGAGATTTTCTAAGGGGCCAATCAAGAAATACAAACTCTCCATTTGAATTTGTGGATATGTCTGTTAAACAACCTTGGGATTCTCAATGGAAAACTAAATGTAGAACAAGAATTAGAGGGTGTGACGGTATGATTTCTATCATTACTAGGAATACCAAGAAAGCAGATGGGCAAATTTGGGAAATGAACTGTGCTATAGATGAGGGGATACCACTACTTGCAATTTATGGGAACAAAGATCATATTGGTGCGACGATTCCAAATGAATGTGGCTATCTTCCTGTAGTAGATTGGAATTGGGAAAAGATTAGCGCTTGGATAAAACAATTGTGAGGTATAATTTATGTTAAAAAACAAGGCATTAATTGTTGGTATCGATGCATATTCTCAGGCTCCGTTAGGGGGGTGTACTAATGATGCAGAGGAGATAGCGAAATTATTGGAGGAGAACGAGGATGGTTCCCCTAATTTCAGTGTTAAGCTAAAACTTAATATACAAACAAAAGCAGAGTTATTGGAGGACCTTCATTCTTTATTTAAAGAAGGAGAATCTGACATTGCACTCTTTTATTTCTCAGGACATGGGACAGATGAGATGGCTGGTCAAATCGTAACACCAGATTTTAATGGCTATGATATGGGAATTTCTATGAATGATATACTTCGACTAGCAAACACTTCAAAAAGTCGAAATAAAATTATCATCTTAGATTGTTGTTATTCTGGAAAGTTAGGAGATTGTAGTCCTATAGACTCATCGAATACCATGATTGGAAAAGGTGTTACTATTCTAACAGCCAGCGATCGTGATGAGGTTGCTATTGAGGATGGAATAACTGGTCATGGTGTGTTTACTGAATTACTAATTCAGGGGCTAAAAGGTGGAGCAGCAGATGTTAGCGGGAATATCACTCCTGCTAGTTTATATTCTTTTGTTGATCAGTCACTTGGAGTATGGGAACAAAGGCCGCTATTTAAAACAAATATAACAGGATTTTTACCTATCAGAACTGTTGAAGCTAAAGTATCAAAAAAGGTGCTACGAAAACTTCATCAATATTTTCCAGAAGCTACTTCAGAATTTCAATTAGATCCATCATTTGAATTTACCAATACTCCTGAAGTAACTCATGAATATAAAGAACCTTTCGCGAAAGAAGAAAATGTTGGTAAATTTAAAGAGTTACAGCTTTATGAAAGCGTAGGTTTGATCGAACCTGTTGGAGAGGAGCATATGTACTTTGCTGCTATGAATAGTAAGTCTTGCCGTTTGACACCACTAGGTTTACATTATTGGAAATTATCAAGAGATAAAAGATTTTAAAAAGGGAAGTGAGCAAAATTGCTCATTTCCCTTTAATTATTTTTAGAGTTTCATGATAATCATGCTTTAGCTCTTTACGACCTGAGCTTACCGTCTCTTCTTGCCTTTTTGTAACAGGCTTAAATTCAATAATTGATTCATCAGTACCAAATGCAATTAGGGTCAAATCTTTAATGTTTTCATTATACCAAGTATTGTCAAGATCAGTTTCTTCTCGTTTGAGAAATTGTAATTCTGTTAAGCAAGTTTTAGCAAAATGAACAGCAGAGTAGTAATACTCTTTTATTGATTCAATATCTTTTGATATACAATATTGTTTTAACAAAAGTGCACAGTAGTTTCTAGCACAATAAAGATTCCCACTTTCAAAGTTTGAGCCATTTTTGTAATATCTTCTAGCTTGTTCTAAAAATTTGCATTCTTTAGTTAGGCCAAATATTTGTTTATTTATTGCTGCAACAATACCCAGTAAGTTTTCGTTTGTCGATGTAGCTAAATCTATGTTCTCATTAACGTATGATAAGGTTAAAAGCAAATTTTCTAGGGACAAATCTTTTTTATAGCTACATAATAGATATTGAGAAAGTATATCTTCATCAAAGGATAAGTTTAAAACTTGAAGGTACTGATTTTCGGCTTCTTTAAACAGCATATTTTCCTTCAAATTTTCAGCTTTTTCAATCATTGTCCTTATAGATGCTCCTGCTACATGTACATTTTTATCTAATTGAACTAATGGTTTAATCTTATACAAATTGAAATCAAATACAGGACTATCAATATAATCGGTATTGGATTCTAGGCAAGAAATTAATATATCTTCTAATTCATCTTGCAGAGATTTTCTATAGTTTTCATCCGATACTATTTTCTTTCTATGATATCTTAATTGAGGATTCATTGAAATATCAAAAAATGGGTATTTGCTAATAGTTAGTTCTTCACAAAGTATAATTGTAGATTTTGGCCTCATTGCATGCCGAAGTCCCAACTCATAAATTGCATTTTGATTTAAAGTGCTTATATCAGCAATCACAATATCAGCTAAAAAAATAGATGTTATGAAGTTTTTATTAATAGCTAATGAAGTTGGAACTTCATCTCCTCGATATGCTTGTGTGGAGTAGACTGATTTTAAATGATTTCGAGATAATACAGGCTTTATAAACTTAAAATAAACATCGTCTAAATTCAGTTTGACTAAAGTTCCAGGAATTTTTTTAACCCCATATCCCATGACTACAAAGCATGTTTTATTACTCATCAATCATTCTCCTACCGATAACTATTTATTATCACTATACAAAGCATTCAAATAAGTATATAATAGCATGATTATTGATAAAGGAGTTATTCATGGATTATAAACATATTTCTACTTTCTTAGACTACTGCAAAACCCATAGACGCTTGAGTTCACATACGATTCGAGCTTACAAAAATGATCTTTTGCAATTTTACAATTCAAATTACAGCAGTGTGGAAACCTATGTTGAACATTTGACGAAATCCAATATTAAATCTAATACATTACGTCGCAAAATTGCTAGTTTGAAGGTGTTTTACAGCTACTTAAAATATCATAATTTAGTTGATGAGAATCCTTTTAATCAATTACGTTATCAATTTAGAACGGAAAAAATATTACCTAAAACGATTCCTTATGATATTTTGAAAAGTATTTTTTTACATCTAGAACAGAAAATTACCTATTCAAAAACTAAATATCAAAAACAAAAAGCTGAAAGAAATTTGCTAATCATTTCCCTATTGCTTTCAACTGGTATTAGGATTTCCGAACTTTGTCATATTCATCTTAAAAATATTAATCTTTCAAATAGGACTCTCCATATTATGGGAAAAGGTAAGAAAGAACGTATCCTATTTTTAGGAGATCAAATAACATTTAGCTTACTAGAAACATATATAAATAACTACTGTTTTCAACCCAGTAACTACCTATTCTCTGGAAAATATTCTTTCAAACCATTGTCAGAGCAAAGTGTACGTTTAATTCTAAATACCCTTGTTAAACAACATAACTTAACTACACCTATTACCCCCCATATGTTTAGACATAGTTTCGCAACAATGCTTCTAGATAGTGATGTAGATATTCGATACATTCAACAAATTCTTGGACATAGTTCTATCTCAGTCACACAAATCTATACTCATGTATCTCAGTCAAAGCAAAAAGAAATTCTAACTCTGTGTAATCCCATTGCTTCGATTCATTCACAGTCAAAAAAATAGGGCTACCTTCATAGAGGTAACCCTATCCTGAATAGTCAAGTCCAGTATCGTCACGGGCTTTGCCGTTATAGACAAAGGGATTCCCTGTTGTGTCTGTACTTGCCTTGCTTGCCCCATAGAGATGATATCGACTGATCCTTGGCTCATTGTCAACTGTAGTGGGTTGATATAAAGTTACAATCTGGAGAGGACTAAATCGGTTCTCTCCTTTTTAATGTTCAAAGTGATGAGAATTATTCCTATAACCGTCAATTTCTTGTAAACCTTTTCATTTTTTTGTATAATATATTTGAAAAAGGGTGACATAAAGTAGTAATACCCAATTTGTAAAATTAATAAGATGCGCAAGTTTTAATTAATTTGGGCATTTTTGATTACTCCAAAGGGCTGCCATCCGATATTGACTTCATTGACATGAAGGTGTTCATTATACTAAAAAAGCAAAGACGAGGTAATTACTTCGTCTTTGCTTTTTTACGATTTTCCACTATACATATAGTAGAATACTTTTCCTGATAAAATTCTTTTTCTTATATTTTAGTGAACTCCATGCTGAATCACTGAGTCAAACAAGTTCTAAAATCTTGAAATTCTAAAAAATGCCACGTAACCTCATCGTCATCTAAGACTGTCACAGTCTCGCCTTTAAAACAATGTGGGATAGGGACAGTTTTCTTTTGAAATGGATGTAAAACAACCATATCTTCTAATTTATTGTTGAAAATTATATGCAGACAAAGGATGTCATCAATATGATTTTCAACCACTAGATAAGTTTATAACTCTAGATGATTGTACAAACTTGGCGGTTGTGTCATATAGTATTCAAAATTTTTCATCCTTAAACTTCCACTTCCTTCATTGTTCTATAGACTAAAATGATTATCTCAGTTGTAAGTGAGTAGACTAATTTACAAAAGCTGATTTCAACGAGACAATTCGATCACATTGTTTCGCATGGTCTAAATTATGTGTGACGATTAGAATTGTTTTTCCAAACTGATCTCTCAACGACCGAATTAAGTCAAATGATTTTTGAGCCATATCAGGATCCAATGAACCTGTTGGTTCATCTGCCAAGATGATATCACCTGGTTTTAGAATAGCTCTCACGATGGCGATTCTCTGCTGCTCACCTCCAGATAATTCATTGACCTTGCTATCTAGTCTATTTTCCAAACCAACAAACCGCAAGGTTTCTTTAATCTTTTTCTCCTTCTCTTCCTTAGAGAAATTAGTAAAGTTCATAGCAAGCATGAGATTATCTTTTACACTGGATGTAGAGATGAGTGCATTTGATTGAAATAGATAGTTGATAACATTCTTTCGATAGTTAACCGCAGAACGCGAATTCACTTTTGGTAAGATCTTCCCGTTGATTAAAATCTTACCACTATCAATATTATCCAAAAGGCCAATCATATTAAGTAACGTAGATTTTCCAGAACCAGATGGCCCTACTAAAGCTACAAATTCATTTTCCTCAACATCAAAACTTAAGTCTTTTAAAATCTCACGTGACCCAAATTTTTTTGACACACTTTGTACGGAAATCATAGACATTAAATCACCCCTTAAACGATTGTATGAGACTTTCTACTTCTTTACGGAATAGATTGAAGTAAAGAAGTAATAATTGGAAAGCAAATGTAACTAGTGTTAAAACTATTCCCAACTTAGAACCTAGTAAGATAGAAACAAGTAGTTCTATCGCAGAAACACCAACGACAAGAGAAAGAACACCGCTATACCTCTTCCAAGGAGAAAAGCCCATGAAGTATTGTACATACAGTTTTTCTTCGAAAAGCAAGCGATAAATCAAGACAAAACTCCAAAAGATAGCCATCATAGTAAAGACAATAATAGCAATGATACTTCCAAATAGGTAGAAAGTATAGCCGAGATCTTTCTGAAGTCCATTGATATAATTCTTAACCGTTGTAAATTTCAGTGCATTGTCTGATAAATCAGGGAACTCATTTTCTAAAATTGATTTTACCTGATTCATTGTTTCCTTATCACGAACTTTCAAAATTCCGTCATATCCACTCACAGATAGGTTTGCTGATTCCATGAAGTACAAGTTTTCAGGAGCTGCTACAAAAATAACAGGTTCTTCACTAGTTACACCTCGATCGATTGATCTTGACCAAGTAAAAATGGACTTAGATGGCTGATAGGTTCTAAATAAAAATCTTGGATTTTCTGTAAACTTAGTCCCTATATCCCCTGGTTTTACTCGAACAACTTCTTGTAAATAAGCCTTCATGGTTTCAACATCCGCTGAACCTAGAGTATCAGGAATAAGGTACAATCTGGCACCATTACGTATTTCGGATAATTCTTCATTACTTAACTCAACTCCTAGTTCAGATAAGTAATTATAAGAATAGGTTAAATACCAAAATGGTTTTTTAGGAACATTTTGATACGTACCATAGATTGTATCAAGGTATTCTTGCCCGAGATATTCTCCCTGAGCAATATAAACACCTGGAATCTCTGAAATTCGTTGGTAAAAGTGATACATGCTGCTTTCTAATGAATTTGTATTACCAGAGTAGGTTCCTATATCATCCCCTTCTACAAAATCCGAAATAACATACATATTTTCGACACTTTTCCACTCCCTAGCTACTTTGACATTATCAATGAACTGATTCATTGGCGCATCTAAGGAATGACTAACTGCTATTAATAAACCAGCTACTAAAGTATAGAATAACAAACTGGTTGCCATTAATGGTTTCATTGGTAACCGTTTATGAATTGCAGCTAATGGAGAAACCAAATAAACAACAATACTTGGAATAATTAATGTTAGCAATAGTAACAAGATTGAAAGACTTGTACCCGCAAAGACTAACACAAATGATGATAATCCAAAACTAGCCCAACCTGACAAAAACCAAGTTGCTAGTGCGGAAACAGGTGCAATATAAATAGAAAACAGAAGAGAATCCTTGAAGAGGGCAGACCACAACTCCTTCCTATCCCATCCAAGTAGTATCAATGTCCCAAAATGTTTAAAGGATTGTAAAACACATATTAGGAAAAGAACAAGAAGAACCATAGCATTTACTGCAATACTAGCAGCTAAAACGATTGGCACAATTCCCTCAACAGTATTACTGCCAAAACTCTCTCTAATCAAGTCTTCAACAGAAATCCCAGTAATGGATGAGAGATTTGATAAAAACGTTTCTCTTGAGAGGTTGTCCTGAAGACCATTGATATGATATATCCCGTTTATTGTATTTGTTTCTTGAAAAATATGGTCTAACCGATTAATAACAACAGGGGTTGTAAATAACAAGCTCGGTAATTCATAGAGCATATTATCAGTTCCCTTATCAAGTCCAATAGTCAAGTTATTGTCACTATGGGATAATAAATCTGAAATTTGTTGGCGTGATAAAATTATTTTACCACCGTTTGTAAAATCTGAAAAACCTTCAGGATTGCCAAGAACATCTAAATATATTCTATTTATTGAACCATCCCTACTACTATTTGTAGTACGTTTCGTCCAAATAGACAAGTCACTTTGTTCCAAAAAGTATTGGTATACACTTTGCGACTGTTCTTCAGATAATCTTTGAAGATAAACTGTAACTGTCCTAGAATTACGGTTATAACTTTGCCATGCCTCCTCATACTGAACACCTGTAAAAAAAATTGCCATCAGAGCAAGTAGTACGCTCTGAATGGCAATCAAAAACAGGATTAAGTACTTCATTTTACCTAATAACATGTTTTTGTATGTCATAGGCGCTTACCTACAATTCCAGTAACATTGTGCTGTACCACTTCCAATATATCTAGATGCACGTGCTTCAATTCCTGGCCGTTTCCAACCTGAGAAACCTCCGTTAGCACTTGCTGCGTGTTCATACACACCAGATTGAACGTGTGAGTAACTCCAAAGTCCTACTGTACGACCATAGTTCCAATAAACGGCAGAACCTTTATAATAAACTGTTGCGGCAGAAGCGATTGAACCACCTGCACCAGCTAGGGTAAGAGCAAGTAACGATGTTGAAATAATCTTCTTAATTCTTTTCTTCATAACATAGTCTCCATTTCATTTTTGACTAAAACTAACAATTACAACTCTTTTTTAGTAACTTATGACAACTTAGTACATTGGCAACTATCCTTTCTTTGAACTGGTAATACTACCAGCTTATTCATAAAATTTTACAATTCATATTTTAAAATTTTACAGAATATAATTCTCCAGGATCAAAGCCTAAAGGGGCGGGAGCGGGATTTATCGATGGTTTACCAACAATAACTAATAAACCCGCTAATAAAACTGCGACAACAAACTTTTTAGTTGCTTTCTTCATATCTTGCAACCCCTTTCATATTCCTTGATTGTATTCTATCACGCAGAAAATTATTTGTCAATTGTATTTATAAAGATTTTTTTATTTTATTTTTTTATTATGAATATGTTTATTTTAACCGTAGAAATAACTCGTTTCATAAGAGATGTTATAATAAATGCATATAAAAAACAACACAGTAAAGACTGAGTTGTCTATAACAATTATGCTGGGAATGTTTCATTGATAAAACGCTCAAGGTCTAAAGCCATCTTATCATTTCCCTCTAGCAGGTATGCACGCTGCGCTGTTACAAAGTACTGTTTAACGGCATCTTTATGGGCAAAACCTTCACTAACATTCCCAAGTAAACAGTAAAGATTAGCTAAACAGTAGAAACTATTATTTTTGAGACAAATACCAATCGTTTCAAAAGTCTCACTTATCGCTCTCTCTGTTTGCTGGTTTAACCATAGATACCGACAAAAGTTATACCGACATTTAATCAGAATTTCAAGTTCATCAATTGTCCGAACCTTAACACTCTTAAAAAGATTGGTCATGCGATTATAGACTTCTTCAAATTTTGAGAGTTCATCCGTCTGAAAGTAAAAGTGTAATAAACTATTTGAGATATTCAAATATTCCCAATCATATTCGCTATATTTTGACAAAATAGCTTCTAATTTTTTGATCGCTTCATTCTGTTTAAGGTCATGGTTAAACAACACAATAGCCTCTATCCACTGAAGGTATAACTGATCGGAGAGAGGGAGTTTTACTGTCTTCGCAGCTTCTAACTCATAGATATATTTTAGTGAATCATAATCTCGTAAGTCTAAGAATTTCTTAGATACAGCACGAAATTGAGTCAAAAACTCCGATTCGACATGGATATCCTCGTCAAAAAAGTAGTCCATTGATACATTTAGCTTTTTTGCAAGGGCATATATTAAGTCTGAGCCAGGACTATAGTCTGCATCTCGCTCAATTTTACTGATTTGGGCCTGTTCACAGATACCAGCAGCCAATTCAACCTGAGACAAATTCAGTTCTTTTCTCCGACTACGCATTCGGCTCGCCAATAGTTTCCCCATATGGCCACCTCTATTCTATGTAATATTTATCTTTATATCACAAATTATAACATTATGACTTTTATTTTTCAATTATTCATACTCACCTAAAATCAAAAACTAATCCAACTTCTATGAACAATAGTACTGTCCAATGCAAGCTCCTAATCACTTCTTGCAACTTATCAATGACTTCATTGAGAGTTTTAAACATCTTGTTCTTGAACCCTCGCTTCCGAATCTCTGCCCAGACTTGCTCAAGAGGTAAATTCTTATCCCCAAATTCATGGAATTTCATATTTCAACTCCTTACTGTAGGACTTTCACTAGCTACATCCCTAGTTTGATGTTATTGTACTGATATTTTTAGACAGAGTTTTTATTATCCAACCTACAAAAAAGAGAGAACTTGCCACTCCTTTCTGAAACCTATACCTCCACCTATTTCTCCAGTTTTATCACCTTATCATAGCGCTTCAAGTCCTCTTCACTATAGTGATGAATCACTTCTACGAGTGTTTGAGGGAGCGAGAAGAGAAGTTGACTGATTTTCTCTTGATTTTTAAGGTCCAGATTGGCTTTGACTTCATCAGCTAGGATAAATTGGCGATTGTGATAGAGAGCACGTGCAATTTCTAACCGCTGCTTCTCACCGCCCGACAGAGTCTGGTTACTAGGGGTTTTGCTTTGAAGAGCTTTCAAACCAGTTTGTCGCAGGATTTCATCCATCTTTACGGAATCCAGTTCTTGTCCCAAAGCAATATTTTCCTCTAGGCTCAAACCATCAAAGATATGACTAGACTGGAGAATGTAGGCTCCTGCCTGATAAAGTTCATCCGAGGTTAGCTCTTGCCCATGGTAGCGAATCCGACCATGACTGGGCTTAATTTCACCATAAATTAGGTTCAGTAAGGTGGTTTTCCCAGACCCACTTTCTCCGATAATAGCAATCTTTTCGCCTTCCTCAATAGTTAGGTCACAAGGGGCTAGAATTTCTTGACCATCACGCACTACACTTACTTGCTTTAACTGGATAGGAAAGACAGAACCTTCGAGAACAGAAGGCATTTCAAAGCCCACTCCCAGCAATTTTTGATATTTATCACAGAGAGACTTAGCTGATTTTCTAGTATTGATAAAATAAGACAACTCCTGAAATTGATAGCCAATATTATACGATACTAGGTAAATCCCTACAAAGCTGGCTGCAGATAGGTAGTTATAATAGGTCATGAAACCACCAATGACAATAGGCGCGACCGAGCAAAAAGCATCAATTCCATTGATAAAGAGACTATTTATTGTCCGTTGCTTCTCATAGGCGATTTCTTCCTTTAGAGTCTTATGCAAATCTTTAGAAAACAATTTGAAAAACAAACTTTGCCCCCGATAATACCGTATGGAACGAGCACCTGCGATCATATTGGTTGCTTGAGAGACATAGACTTGGTTCGCTAGGGACTTCTCCTTCGTAATTTCATCCAAACGTTTAGAGCCAATTCCACTACAAAGAGTAGGTATCGAATAAAAAACGATAAAGAGCAAGCCAAGATAAAAATTAGTCCAAAGAGCATAACAGATAGAGACGGTTGTAAATCCCAAAGAAGAAATGATAATAACAGTCGACTCAATATAATTATCTTCTAGCTGTTTTACATCATTTTCCAAGTCTGACAAAACTTCCTCATCCGCAATCCGACGACTATATAAGAAAGTCTGAAAGATATCCTTCTTAATACCCAACTTGAAGTCTGTCAGTACTCGTGCATAGTAATAACGTTTCCCCGCCAAACCCAGCAAGAGAATCAAATTTCCAATAATCCCCCAAACCAAGACTTGCCATAGCAAATGCAACTGGTGATTGGTAAAACTAGAGACAATATACTGAATCAAAGCTGGTGTAATGATAGCCTCCAGCCAAGTAATCATAATCGCTACAAAATAGAAGAATAAGTGCTTCTTGGTTACATAAGATCTAAGCATAACGTATAAACCTCCTGAAATTATTTACCAACTTAGATAGTCGCTCTTTATCTCTAGAAAGGTATATAATTTGTTGTATGCAGTATTCCATAAGTTCTGGCTTGTGGCATTCTATGAATTCTCCATTCTCGTTAATGACAGTGGAATAACCATCAATTACATTGGCAACACATTCTATACACATACCTCTACACCAGCAATCTTTACACTTAGAAAAATTATCCTTATTATTAAATGTTTCAACATTTGGACTATTATGACTCCCCCAGAATCTAAAGCACAACTTCTTACTTCCATCTACGTCAAAAGTAATTGTATTGGAAGGATCAATATCATCGCAGAAAGTATGGTTTGTACTCTTGTAAATCATAGATATTAAAACATCGTATAAGATTGGGCTAATAAATGCTTTCTCATTACAATCAATTACATTCTGAATAGATGTATCTATAAAAGTTTTTCTTTCCGATAAACTTTTTTCCATTTCTTTAACAATAAGTACTTTATTTTTACTGAAGACATCATTAACATTAAAATGAACATCCATCTCAGTAAAATATTTGAAAATAGCTTCTCTACTAATACCATTTTTTTGATGAATACGAGTATACGTTGATGCAATTTCGAAATTATCATAATCAATACTTTTTAAATACTTAATGAATCTCAGAGTCTTTCTGTGACTTCCTTTTCCCCTTAACCTATCATGAACAACCTCTGGTCCATCTAAACTAATTGTTAAAAATGGATGAAATTTATTTAACATATGCTTTACTCGATGATTCAAAACAGTACCATTAGTAACAGTCTCAACTTTTAATATATTTAAAAATTTAGATAATTTCTCAATAAAATATACAAACAACTCAATATTTAAAAAAGGCTCTCCTCCAAAAAGTATTAATCGATTAATTTGTTTTATTCCCTTACTTACAATTTCCTGAATTATCTTATCAGCAGTATCAAAATCCATTACTCGATTGTCCATGCCATAGTTTCCACCATCAGCATAACAGTACGAACACGATAGATTACAGCTATTTGAAATATTTATTACAACTTTCTTCAAGATTCCATCATCAAGATTATCCAAAGTATTAGACGTATTTTTATATTCAGGTGAAGAAGACAAAGTAAAAGAAATGGAATCAAAATAATATGTACCAAAATCAGTATCAATTTTTTTAATCATAGCAATCCTCATTAATGAAAACAGAGATGGGGAAATTTTTCCCCACCTCGGAAGAAACTATCGACCGCCACCACAAGAATGACTTGGTCCACAGTTATTATTAACAACATAACCTTGATCAAACTCTAAAAGATCTTCAAGGTTAATAACTTGTAGTTCTTCCATTATTTTCACCTCCTATGTTTTATATAGATATCATATTACCATTTTAGGAGCGCTATAAAAAATTCCCTTATACACAATTTATTCTAAATCGTTCAACACTTGTTCTAAATGATGTTCAAACGTACATGCTAACTGTTGACTATTTACTAATTTCATTGTTGCGATACATTTTCTCATCTCAATTAAAGCATATTGATTATGAGTTTTCTTTAAATCGTACAAATTTTTCGCATAATGAAACACTAGTTTTTCATAAATTTCAGTTTCTGAGAAGTTACAAAATTTTAGTTGTTTTTCAAAATAAAGAGCATCTATTAGCTCGTTTCGTTCAATACATGTTATATAGGCATTTAACAACATGGTCGATAGTAAACGACGATTATTTGGAATATCTCTATAAAATTCAGAGCGATGGCACATTTCTTTTGATAAAACCATCATAGTTTCATGATTTAAAACATCTAATGTATTCATAAACAACAACAATTCATAACACCCCCAGTATTCTACAGAAAATAAGTACTCACTGATAAAACTAATATCTTGATCTGTCACATAGATCTTTCCTGATAAGTCCTGTAAACGAATCTTAACCAAAATCGTATTTAGCTCATAAAAAGGGCCTTTCTTCTTTTTATTTTCCAACAAACTAATCAGTAAATTTTCCATACCAACGATATCTCGCTTTGCTACTAATAAACGAATTTTCTCTAACAATTCATTAAAGTCATCTCTATGAAAATCGCGCGCTGCGTATATAAATTCTTCAATTGGCATATTAATTGCTTCAAGTGCTAAAATGAATTTTGTAATAGTTAAGTCAGCTTCTTCATGCTCAAACCTTGACAGGTGAGAACTTGATACTCCACATTTAGAAACATCTTTTAGTGACAGTCCTCTTGATTCTCTAAATTTTTTAAAAATTTTTCCGTATTTCATTTAAAGTACCTCTTAAATTGTGTATAAGGGAATTTATTACAATATCTTGAATAACATTATATCATAGGAGAAAAAGAAAAGAGGTTGCTATTATGAATAAAAAATTATTTTTTTACTTATCTTTAGTAATACTTGGAGGAATCATAGTTATAGGAGTTGGATAATTTCACTCTCTTATAAAAAGAGGCTGGGACAAAAGTCCTAGCCTCTCAATTGTCTTTGGATTGTCAGCAATACGTAGTGGTTGAGTGGGCTCTACTACGCTGATTTCATCAGCTTTTACAGCCCTACTCAACTGTGCGGAGGTGGGACGATGAAATCGAATTCTAACGAATTACCGATTTCTGTCCCACTCTCTTTTTATAGTGTTTGACGTGCAAATAAATTAACCTAACGAAAACTATCTTTTTAAAATCAATTATTTTAAGGGTCTTTTTTATATGATAAATTGCAAGAATAAGTGCAACATTTACTTGAACTCATCCTCTAGAGCTTCACAAGCAGTTCTGTAAGCTAAACATTTTCGTGGTCGGTGATTGATATCAAATAAAGCCTTGTTCAAATCCTCATCAGAGATAACGGCTAAATCTGTTTTCTTTGGGAAATATTCTCTTAGTAAGCCATTTGCGTTTTCATTGCTTCCTCTCTGCCAGGAAGAATAGGCGTCCGCAAAGAAAAAGGGAATTCCTAAGTTCTCCACCAGAGGATAGCAGGCAAACTCTTTTCCCCCTGTCTGAAGTGAAGGTTTTAAGAGCCTCTTTTGGAAATAGCCTACAAAGTTGTTCGATAGCTGAAAACATGGCTTGGGCTGTTCTATCTGGTATCTTGAAAGCTAAGTAAAAACGAGTTTTTCGCTCTAGAAAGGTCGCTAAACAGCCCTTACTTTTGCCTCTGGAAGACACCACAGTATCGAGCTCCCAGTGGCCAAAAGTCTCACGATTCCTGACCTCTTTAGGACGTTTGGCAATCGACGTGCCAATCCTAAATGCCCCACGTGTTTCTTTGGGCTGTCGACTTTTTCCCTTTCGGCGCAGGACGCTTAAATCCAGATCAATCAAACCAGCATAGAGCCAGTTATAGATGGTTTTAAAAGCTACCATTGGCTTTTGTTCAAGCTGATAGCGACCACAAATCTGTTCAGGTGACCAAGAGGCTTTTAACCCCTTCTCAATTTCCTTTTTCAACTTTGGTGTCAAACAAGACTTCCGACCCTTTTGCTTAGCCCTGTGGTCGTACTGTTCCTGTGCTAAGACGGCGTAGTAACCATTTTGGCATCGTCTTAACTCTCTTGAAATGGTAGACTTATGAAAGTCAAGTTTACTTGCAATTTGGCAAGATTTTAAACCTAAATCCAAGTAAGTTTCTATCTTTATTCGGTCGGTTATGGTAAGATGGGAGTAGCTCATAGTTTTTCCTCGGGTTCTGTTTGTGCGGTTACTTACAGTTTACACCAATGAAACGCTATGAGTTTTTTTGTTGCACTATATTTTACAATTTATCATTTGATAAAATCTCAATAAAAAAGACTTAGAATCATGTTAACAATAACATTAATTCCAAATCCTTTTATTATTTATCTTCTAACTATATTTAAGATAGATACTTAAATTATATTACTGTTTTTCAAAAGTTCCGTCTGCTACACGAAAATCACTGTTAACAGTTTCAATTGAATTAAATTGAATCTTTAAATATTTTACTTCTTTTTCATCTTTTCCAGGTAATTCAGCTTTAGCACTCGCTGCACTAGAAACCTTTAATTTGACATATTTTCCAGCGATTTTCCAAGTTCCATCTCTAGATTCGTCTTTATTATTTGTTACTTCTAGTGTTTTATCGCTATTGAAAACGATAGTTGAATCGTGTTTACTATCATACCAAGTACCAATAATTTGCTTCTCTGGTCCTGAATTTTGATTCAAGAAAAAGAATACCCCACCGGCAACCGCAAGTACTAAAACAACTAAAGCAATAATTTTTTTCATTATTTTTCCTCCTATAAATATCTAAAGATATTAATTATTTTTTTCATATACCTAGTTTCACTAAAATCATTAGTAAAAAATCAAATTTTGAATGATAAACTTTTATTCATTACTACAATAAGAAATACTTACCAGCTTTTATTAATCACGCTGTTTCCGTGATACTGAAATACCAAAACTACAAAGAACAATTCCCATTGCAAACACTAACCAATTCTCAATTGAACCTGTATTAGGCAAGGCTCTATTTGCAGCATATTTAGCTTGATTTCCAGCATAGCTATATACTTGTTCGTTAGAAGTATTTTCTGATATACTCTTTTCTAACGCAGGATTAAGAGAAATCATCTTGTGATCTACTTTATCGTTAAAGACTTCGCTTTGTCTTGTACGAGTATTTAAATAGGCTTCCCTAACAGCTTCATATTGGGCAGTTGCATCCAATTGATCTTGTAGAAGTGTTTTAAGTTTAGCTTCCTCTCTTGCTACATTCTCAAGTGCTAAACGGTGCTCTTCAACTGCATTGTCATATGCTCCTTTTGCTTTCATCAAATATGCATCTGCATTTTCAAGATGATCCAAAAGTGTTTCTAAAGCAACTAAGTTAGTCTTTAATTTAGAAATTTCATTCTTAATTTGACTTTCTTTAGCTTTTAACTCTTCAACTTTATTCTGACGGTTTCTGAGTTCTGCTTCATCCGTAGCTTTTTTAGCTTTAAGATCTGAAAGAACTTTAAGTTCTTTATCCAATTCTGCACGCGCATCTGCTAAAACTTTTTGTTTTGTTTGAATATCTGCATTAAGATTATCAACTGCTGTTTGTGCTTTGACATAACGAGTTTTGGCAGCAATCAATTTTTGAGAAGCTTCATCTAAATTCTTTTGTGCAAGAGGTGTCTTATCTGAGATTGAATTTAATCTTGCAATCGTTTGACGTGTAGTTGTTAAGGCTGCCAAATGTTTTTCATGAATTTTAGTTACTTCATCTAAATTTTTTCTTGCAGTCTTATCTGCTATTTTTGCTTTTTCAAGCTCCTCTTTTGCAGTTTCTAATGCTTTTTGCTTAACTTTAAGGTCTGCATTTAAGTTATCCAAAGCAGTTTGAGCTTTGGTATATCTTGTTTCAGCTTCTTCTTTTAGTTGTTTCGCAGTGTCGTATTTCTTTTGTGCACTTGGAGTTTGATCAGGAACTGACATTAATTCTTCTACAAGTTTTTGAGTTTGTTTCAGATTTTGATTCGCATTTTGATTTTCTAGTTTTGTTTTTTCAAGATCAGATTTAGCTTTTACTTCTGCTTTTGTAGCTTGGTCTAAATTATCTTTTGCACTTGCTAAAGATTGACGCTTGCTTTGAATATCAGCATTTAATTGATCAAGTGCACTTTGAGCCTTATTAAATTGGGTTTGTGCTTCATTATAGTTTTGTGTAGCGTTCTCCAATTTAATAGTAGCGGCAGGTGTTTGGTCAGGAGTAGCTTCCAGAGCATCTAATTTTGCTGTCGTTTCTTTGAGAGCTTTTGTACTTGAATCATTTTCTGATTTAGCTTTTTCCAAACGTTTCTGTGCAGAATCATTTGCTGTATTTGCTGCAGTCTGCTTAGCTTTAGCAGCTGTTAATTCATCTTCCATTTTTGAAGTATCAAATGGAGTAGCTAGAGGTTTGGCAATTCCTTTATCATAGTAATCATCAACATTTACAAAATGATATTCTCCAGTTTGTTCATCTTTAACGTATTCAAGATGAGCATCTTGACCTTTAAATTTAATAAAGTGCATGCGCCCAACGCCATTGGCGGTAAAGCTATTTGCGGCCCCGACAGCACAAGTTTTTGTAGGGGCTTTTTCACCAATCATGAGTTTCATGTGACCGAAGTAAGCATGAACATCGTTTGTAATAAAGCTAATCACTGCATCATACACTTCACGATATAATTGAGACATTGTAGCTTTACGAGTTTCTTTAGCTTCTGAATAGTACCCTCCATATCCGAGCAAAGTGTTGTTGAAGCTCATATTTTCTCCAGCCCATGCAATTGACTCAAGGCCGTCTTTCGCCAGAGCTGAATCACTGTGTCCTGAGCCATATGGTTTATTTTCATCAGCGTAAGCTTTTGCAATATTTTTAATCCCTTGAACAGATTCTTTAGTAACTATAAAATCATGGTTTCCCCAGACTTGGTCTTGCAGATTGTTTGCGAGAAGCACATAATATTGACTCAAAGCTTCAATCTGTTTATCTGTAAGATTATCCAAATCGACTTCAGAGTCATCGATAGGCAAAACAATATCCTTATTTGGCCAACCTTTGATAACAATATTTTGGTGTTCAGGAGAATATTCCGTTTCTGGAGTACCAAAATCATACTTACTACCTGTGAACCATTTTTGAATAAGATCGTTTAAGGCATTTTTATTTGCATCTGAGTCATCGGCAAGATAAGCCTTGTAGGCATCAATGACATCCTGAGGCAATTGAGGAATAGTAAGATTTTTAATTGCTGCAATTTGTTTATTGAGCGTTTCAACCGCTTGACCAGCCTTCTCTTTATTCTCTTTTGCTTCCTGAGCTGCTGATGTAGCACTCGCTAGCTCATTTGAAGTTTCATTTACTTTTGCCTCTTCTTGGTTTTTCTTGGTAGTTAAAGCAGAAATTTCCGAAGCTTTCTTAGCATCATTTTCTTTAGCTGTTTTGAGCTCTTCTTCTGCACTAATCTTACTATTTTGTTTATTTGCTAAATCATTTGCTTTGCTATCACGATTTGCGATTGTTTGGGCAAGTTGTGATTCAGAAGCATCAAGATTACTTTGCGCTGAAACCTTATTTTCTTGAGCTTTCTTTAGATTCTCTTGTGCTTGTTTTTGTTTTTCCTCAGCAGATGACAAATTTGCTGCCGTTTCTTGGCTTTTCTTTATTTGATCTGCTTCAACTGATTTTGCATTTTTTAATGCAGTAGCTTTTTTATCATCCGCTTCTTTGGCACGATCGAGTTCTTGTTTAGCTGTATTTTCAGTTGCTGTTGTAGCATCTAAATTTTTCTTAGCAGCATCACGTTCTGCTAAAATTTCTTCAACGCCAGTACCGTCTAAAACTTTCTGAGCAGTTTCTTTCTCTTTTTGAGCCTTCACTAATGCATTTGCTGCTTCTTCTGCAACCTTTTTAGCATCTGCTAATTGTTTTGCAGAAACTTGACTGGCACTAAGTTGCGTTTTTTCATCAGCAGAAGCTTTACTGAGTTCTTCAGCTTTATTTTTGTCTTCGCTAATAGCATTTTCCAAAGCCTTTTTCGCTGCTTCTTCTGCTGATTCTTTTTCCGATACATCACTTTTTGCTTTGTCTCTTTCGGCAATGATTTCTGATGCTCCAGTACCATCAAGATTTTTTTGTGCAGTTGCTACTGCTTCCTCAGCTGTCGAAACTTTCTTTTCTTGCTCTGAAATTTTATCTTGATCTTTTTTAATAACTTCTGATTGCTGATTACGTTCTTTCTCAGCTTCTAGAACTTTATCAGATGCATCTTTTAGTGATGTTTCCTTTTTCTCAATATCAGCTTTTACTTCTGATATTTCATTCTTCGTTTTTTCAATTTTTTCAGGCGTAGCTAATTCTTTATTCGCCTCAGCATTCTTTAAGTCAACATTTGCATCGGAAACTTTTGATGCAGCGGTTGCTTCCGAAGCCTTAGCGTTTTCTAATGCACTTTCTTGATTTGAAACCGATTGATCCGTTTCTTCCTTGATCGTTCTTGCTTCTTCTACAACTTCAGAAGTTGGCGTTTTCGTTACAGTTGCAATTCCATTATGGACAAATACCCCGTCTACTTGTTTTATATTTGTAGACGAAGGAGACGTCGATTCAACACTTAATGTTGACTCATTTGGCTGAGTTGCAGTTACTTCATCCGCTTGTACAACAGAAAATCCCGCAGCTATTGATACAGCGGATACAGTTGCTTTGATCGTTTTCTTTTTCATAATTCCCACCTTTATGATTAAGTATTGAGCAATTTATCACTATCTAATTATAAACACCCGAATTATACTACATTTTATCAACTTTGTAAAGTTGTATCCAACCTTTTAAGAACTAGAATCTAACCTTCTAAGACTGTAAAATAGTCTTACGAGGTTACAAATGTCAAAATTACAAAAGTATATAAGCAAAAGAATACGGATTCTGCGGACCCAGTCAGGAATGACTCAGGAACAATTAGAAGAAAAAGCAGATCTTGGCACCAATTACGCGTATAAGTTAGAAAATTTAGAGCCCAATATAAAAATTAGTACGCTTGAGAAAATTATAGAAGCGTTAAATGTTGATCTACAAACCTTTTTTGATTTAACACTTAAAGAAGAAAGTACTGATTTAGCACAGCTTATTGACACTATCAAATCTTTACCAGAGTACAAACAAAATAAAGTCATTTCAGCTATTAATACAATTATTAACGAGACAAAATAAAAAAGTGGAAAAGGATAAGTAAAAAAACGATTCCTTTCCCACTTTTTTTGTGCCTAAAAATATAGCTATTAGCTATTAGAATATGCGATTCTTGGGTAACCAAACGTCATATCGAGGTTATCTACCTCGTAATTCTTGATCAATTCCCAGAAATCTGCAACTGATAACGCTGCAACTGATTCATGCCAATTGAATTTAAAAAACAAATCTAAGAGAAATTTAATTACTTGATGGGTTTTCGCTGTTTGTTCTACAGTATCAAATGTAATCAAAATTTTCTCACACAACGGATCAATTAATTCAATTTCAATACTATCATTTACAAAATTGAATGATACTTCTTGATCATTCAAGATTGAAATATACTGATCCTCATCAAATGTTGAATAAAACATTCTAATATTAATTTCTTCATTGTGATTAATTAACTCTGTAAGATATTGTTGAGTTAAATTAATCACATGGTTTTTATACGTTTTCATTTTGTTTTCCTCCGATTATTATTAAAAAAAGATTTTTCATTCGTGAATTTTCACGGTGGCCTTACTCTCTTTAATATTATTAAACGATTGTTCTTGAGCATCTGCTACCCCCTTTTTTAAGGAACAAAAAAAAGACAGTTCACCACTGCCTTTTTTCTTCACTATTATTATGCCATTTTTTTGTAAAAATAAAAACAACATTTCCGTTCCTAAAATAACGATGTTTTTCTTCTATCTTTTTTTTTATCAAAATATGGCATACTATTATTGTAAATTAAATTGAGCAAGTAGAGCCATTAGTCATATGATGAGAAAGTTTGTTACTGGGCACGGTAAACGTACTTATCTCTCATATGCTAGTCATTGCAAAGGAAAAAACTAAGAAAAAAAGAAAGAAAATCTAAATGGTTATTCTCTACTGAATAACATGAAGTAAAGAATAACCATTTAGTAGATAAAAAAGTAAAGAAAAACGTGTTTAAGGTAAAATAAAAAAGGTAAAAATAAAAGTAAATACTAAAAAAATAACTAGTTTAGTAAGCAAAAGAATAATGTAAAAAAAAGTAAAATAGAAAAGTTTTATAAGCTCGAACAAGCAATGACATCTTTATGATCCTTCCAAACATAGATCACGGTGAGTACTGAAAATCTATCGCAAACATTAAACTTCAAGAGTTAGCCTCGATGGGAAGTATCAAAAGCATACCCAGCTTTTAAAAAAAGGGTGGGAGGCAGTTTAACAATAATATGTAATTATTTTAGAAAGGAATGTATAATGCCAAGAAAAAGGAATTCTCTCAAGCACGATTTATTTATTGCAGCTTCAAAAAATATCACAAACAATCGAACGAGGACAAGCTATAAAAGAGCAATTACTCGATTCACAAAGTGGGCTAAAGAACACAATATTAAGAAAATTTCAGATATTACAGAAGAAGTGATTCAATTATATCAACTAGATCTAAACGATGATCCAAAACAATACTCTGTTGCTACCATCCATACTTATTTAGCACCTATTTGCAAAGCAGTTGATATCAACATGAATAGAATTAGAAAAGACAAGCGTTCCAGTGACAAAATTATCCGAGGTCGTGTAAAATCAAAAAACTCACAAGGTAAGCATCAAGAAACAGACTCTCGCTTCTCTCGGCTGGTTAATTTTCAGCGGGCAGTTGGGATTCGTAGATCCGAATTAAAAAAATTAAAAGGAAAAGATATTCGAAAAGATAATAATGGAAATTACTATGTTTTAGTTCAGCGTGGAAAGGGAGGAAAATTTCAACCTCAACTTATTCTTCCTCAAGATGTTCCAGTCGTCCTCGACACCTTTAAAAATAAACAAGAGGATGATTATATCTTTACAGATGTAGAAATGAATAATCTAATCAATCTACATGGG
This sequence comes from Streptococcus parasanguinis CC87K, assembly GCF_000507765.1. Lineage (GTDB taxonomy): Bacteria > Bacillota > Bacilli > Lactobacillales > Streptococcaceae > Streptococcus > Streptococcus parasanguinis_J. The sequence goes on from NZ_KI669402.1 coordinate 107,775, forward strand.
ATGAGAGCCCAACATGCAAGAGAGTGTTATTACTTCTACTTGAAGAAACTCCAAGATAATCCTAATTTCAAGGTGAATTTAAAAAATTTTTTAATAGAACGTTGGGAGGTTGGCCACCAAAATTTAAGGGATAATTCATTAAAGAAATTTGAGAAACAAAAGAAAAACTTCATTAATGAACTAAGAGATGAACCTTATAAAATTCGTGGATCAAACTATAAAAAAGCCTTAAATTCAGCACTGCCTACAAAATATAATCGTTTAGCCTTGATGGCTGTCTCGGTCTTCCATCTTTCCCACTGGCGTCTATCCGTCACAGTGACTAACTATATTCTTTAAAGTATCTCATTTTCGACTAAAAAATGAAAAATGAAGAAAAAAAACGGAAAAAAACAATTTTGGAACGTTTTTGCGGCATACTATTATTATCCAATATTATCCAAATTTATTAGTGATATTTTATGAAAAAAAGAAAGGAAATTTAAAAATATGATTCACAATAAAAGTTCATCCATACAAAAACTAGAAAAAGAAGCAAAAATGTTGGAAAATGAGAAAGAAATTAAAAAGTGTTTTTCAAAAAAATCTAACTTTTGGGGAATCGACAAATGTGAATTATCTCTCATTGATTTCAACATTGACATTCTCAACTTTACTACTATTAATAGTAAAAAAGATACAAAAGTATTCTACAACTCTAACCACAAACTTCTTCAAATAGAAATTAAATCTGAAAAATTTGGTAAACTTACTATTTCTTTTGATGAATCGGGATATAAGAAAGAATATGCTAGGATAGAATTAATTAATCCGACATTAAATTTCGGAACAGTCGGTATTCACGGAATAAAGCAAAGGTTAGCAAATGCAATCCTATTGATTAAAAATGAATATGGAATTAGTATTACGTACAAAGATGCTATCTTCAAATTAATCGAACTAGCATTTACTGTTTCATTTGAGAAGAAGCCACATTTACAGGTAAGACGATTTTTAATAGAATGTCTATCTTTAGGAAGGAGCCCGAATTTTATTCAGCATAAGAATAAAAAAAATAATAGTGAGTACTCAATTCTCACTTGCAAAAGTAGAAAAGACGCATCATATGTACTTTACAACAAAATTGAAAAAGCTAAGGTTAATCGTCAGATCAGAAGAAAAAATTCTAGTTTAGAGAACGTCGATGTTCAAAGATTTGAATTAACACTAAAAAATCAAAAGATCAAACAGGAATTGGGTCTAAATACAATCAATGATCTAACAGATCAAAAAATAATAGAATATTTAGAGAATCACTTAATGTTGGCTTCTTTGCAATATATCAAAGCTATTAAAAGTTCAATAAAAGAATGTGAAAAAAAACTGCACGACACTTTTTCAAACTATAGTTCTCAAAGATATATTCCTCAATTTATTCTCGAGTTAGAAAATTATAGTAGTGAGGAATTAAAACCACTGATGATCGATGAAGAAATTATAACTTTCATGAATCCAACTTTTATTAAAAATAAAGCTAGAACAAAAAGAACGTTATTAAAAACATTTCAAAAAGAAAACTGTCAATCACCCCCAATGGTTTCGTGGCAAGTTCTAGATATTATTAATTTAATGTTTATAAGCTTAGAAGACGCTCGTAATACTGGTCTAGGTTTTCATACCAATTCTACGTCAGTTATTTTCCATAAAATAAGATTTAAGAACTTTTCTAAGAAAGAAAAACTTAAAACTTTTGAAAAAACAATTAAAAAAATGAAAAGAAATATTGAATATCAAGTTGATTGTAAACTTAAAGAGAGATTTTCAAAGAAAAAATTTATCGCTATTTTAGATAATTAAAATAGAGTAGATAATCCCAAAAACGCCTGCATTTCAGCAAGCATTTAAAAATATGTACACAAAGGTGGTGTACATAAGGAGGAAAAAAATGAATCAGCGGAAAATAAAAAGGTTATCAATTCTAGCGTCCAAACCAACATTGATAACCCCAAAAATCAACAAAAATAGCACAACTATTTCTGTTGTTGCTATTATCTCACAATATTAAAGATTACTCAAGAAAGGTGAGCAATATGCAAGTTATCCTACCCGATGAACAAATTCATCAAATTAAACGGTTGATAGGCAATCTAATTGAACAAGAAATTAAAAACAAATTGCACAATAGTCATTTTGACAGCCCTTTTTTAAATAAGAAACAAACCTGTGACTATCTAGGAATTTCAAACAATACACTGGATTCTTGGATAAAAAAGGGATTACCCGTTATTCGAGTTGGAAAAACCGTTCGATTTGATAAAACAGAAATCAATCGCTGGTTACAAAATCAGTAGCATTATAACCGTGGTTTGATATAATTAAGCCACGGTATTTTTCTAGCTCATTTCAAAAAGGAGAATACTATGTCAATTTCAAAAACTAAAAATGGAACTTATCGCTTACGTATCTACATTCCTGAAGAAGTCAAATCTTCTCTTGGAATTGATAAAAAAGTGATAGAAAAACGATTCAAACAAAGGAGCGATGCTAAAAAATACGAACTCGAATTACAAAATAAGATTGATAGAATCCTAAATGGTGAATCAGCTTTGTTAGAAAACAACGGTTCAATGCTATTTTCAGAATTCTACCAAAACATTTGGTGGGAATCTTACAAGGCAGGCCAAACAACCTCAACTACAAAACCACCATCACAAGCAACAATTGACGGAACAGAAATTGTTTTTAGAAAACATATCTTACCTATGCTTGGAAATTATCCTATTGATTTTCTTAATCAAAATAAGCAAGTTGTACTAAATCTATTGACTCAAAAGGCTGAAGAATATGCAAATTTCAAAGTTATCAGGAGCTACGTTAACTCTATCTTTGACTGGGCAGAAGAATTAGAGTATATCGAAACTAATCGCCTATCAAAAACTATAAGCCGTATCAAAGCCACTAAGAAAATCAAGTTACAGGAATCTAAAAAAGATGAAGATTTATATCTATCTCAAGAAGAACTTCAAGCATGGTTTACAGCTTTTGAAAAGGATTTGGAGACTGAAAAAATTCTATTCAAAGACTATGTTTTGTTCTATACTACCTTCTTTTTAGGAGATAGAAAGTCAGAGAGCTACGCTTTGCAATGGAAACATATTGATTTCAAAAATCAACAAATTCAATTGCTTCAAGCCTTAGATCGATATAAAAATCGAAAGTCAACTAAAGGGAATAAAAAGACGATTTTTTCGATTCCACAAGAACTTACCGACTTGTTAAATTCTTGGAAGAAGCAACAAAAATCTGAACTGGCTTCATTTAACATCATGCAAACTCCTGAACAGTATGTTTTTACGTATATTGATACAAAGGGAAATGTAAACAGTTGTCTCCATGCTGATTATCTTAACAACAAGATGAAATCTGTTAAGCGTCGTCATCCAGAACTCGCACATGCAACCCCTCATAAATTACGACATACAGGAGCTACACTCGCTAAACAGGCTGGAACCTCTATGGAAGCTATTTCTGAAGCACTCACTCATAGTGATACGATTACAACTAAGACTTATGTCAACACTTCAAACGTAATCCCAATGGCTGTTGGAGAAATTGCCTTTCGTAATCTTAAAAAGTAATGGTGTGAATTTGTCTTGGTCTTTCATTGGTAGCATTTGTATAGTCCTCTAAAAGATTATGATTTAGTTCTTTTAACAAACTCCTCTTTTGGAATGAACTCTCTTAGTAGTCCATTGAAGTTCTCATTTTAATTTTCATAACAAAACACCCCCAAAAGATAGATTATAACATCTATCTTTTGGGGTGCTGTTTATTATTAATTTGACCCTAAGTCTTTTTCTACGATTCTTAATCCGATTGGAAAATCATCTTTTCCCAATTTTAATTTCTGTTTCTCAATCAACTTAGCATCCTTGAGACTATATTGTAATAAATGTTGATCAGTAGCTAGATACAACATATTTTCATTTGAAATTGTAAAAGAATTTATTTCCTCTGGTGTTTCACCTGAATTGTCATCCAACACAATCGCTTTTATAGTTTCATTTTGTAAATCAAGAACAGATAAAATATTCTTTCCTTCTACCTCGTGCTTGACGACAAGGTAATGATTATCTGGACTTGGATAAAGCATATTAGGATAAGAATTGGGTAAGGTAAATAATTTCCTTTCTCCAGTGTGCAAATCGATTGACAACAATTGGTTTCCTGCCACCTTCTCAAAAGTATCTGTATCACGAATTGCAGAGATACTTACGAATGCCCTATCTTTGATAATTGCCAAGCCTTCTAACATTTCAACCTTTTTACCATCTGAAGTTAATCGAATTCTATCTTTTTCTTTCCAATGCTCTTTTTCATTTAGTACTATTAAATCTGAATCCAGCACGCCTTCTGGACGATTTCGTTTTGGATCTTGATAAGCAATCTCAGCATATACGTTAGAATTATTTGCAACAATCTGACTCGAAATTGCTGTCATTTGGTTAAATTTTTTCTGAAAAACTTGCTTTCCATTAAGAGAAAAGACTGTTAATATTCCTGAGTTTGCATCTGTTTGAGCAGTATAAAAGTAATTAGAAGAGATACCTGATCCCATCATTGCATAATTCTTAGTATGATTTTTCCTTATCTCGCCTTTGGAAAAATCAATTGAAATGATATTTTGATGATCTATTGGTGCAAAATCATCACCTTCAGTTATGATCATCTTATCACCACTGTTTAAACACGAAAACCAGAGATTAACATACGTTGCTACATCAATTTTTTCTACTCGATGTAACTCGAGCTTATTCTCTTTCTTAGTATATGATTGAATACTTTTTGAGGTGACCAAGTAAAGATTCGATTCTGGATCAACTTGAAACATTGGTATTTGGACCTTAGAACAAGAAAGCAAAAGGAAGAATAGAAATAAAATCCCAAAAAGATAAGAGCGTTTCATATATCATTCCTACTATCTTTTTCTTGACTCACTTTCTCACCAAGCATAATTTTTCTCACCGCATGTAACCATGGCTGCTAATAACTCTTCTGGTGTCAGTTTCTTCAAGCCTCCGTAGGTTGGATCCTGTACATGTGTATCGGGGTCTAGATAATAGATTGCTGAGATGTCCTTGCCATCTGCTGTCAGTTCATAGCCTACTCCAATCACATTATGTTCCCCACTTTTTCCAGGATAGATTTGTGCTACATTGAAGGTGTAATAGAGAGGATAGCCATCATCAATATCTTTGCGCACGCGTTCTTTAAAGATTCGGATATCTTCAGAATCTGGACGAGCGTCCGTTACAGTAGCTAGTCGATAACCAGCTTGATTTCCACTTGGTTCTGGATAGCCAAATAGATTCTGATTCAATACGCGAATCGCATCCCGATTATGAGTCCCATAGGGATTATAAGTCCCCATTTCCTTAGCCAATTGATGTTGAGAGACGCTAACCCCTCGACTAGCCAGCATCATATGGACTGTCGCAGGAGCACAGAAATACCATTCTTCTTGAAGTTTTAAAGAAATAGGCAATAGTTTTCGGATTCCTTGATTCTCTTTGGACGATGTTTCTTGTTTGACCGATTGAGAAGGTTGCGTATTCTCTTTCAATGAAGCTTGTTCCTCGCTTGAAGATGGCAATGTTTGCTGAGTTCCAGCTTCTGCACCGCCTTCCTTAATTTTTAATCGCTCTGCTACCTCTGCTGGCATTGGAGGATTAGGTTCTGTACGCTCCTTTGTTTTTACACTAACTGTTGTTGATGAAGAGGGTGTGACCTTACGAGAGCTGGAAGGACTTGTTTTACTTTCTTTTGGTGTCTCTGTGCAGCCAGATAAACCAAGCAAAGTCAGAAGTACAAGGAATAAATGAACTTTTTTCATGATTTTTCTCCTTTCTACCATTCCTGATAGCGCATTACGGAGTATTCATTTCGATAGATTTCACCTTTTGGAATCTCACTATCCTTCTTTTTGAATTGAATCCATAGAATCCCTTTATCCGATAGTAAAATGGGGCCATGATCATATAAATAATGAATCCGATGCTTTAAATCCCACAAATAATATTGAGATTTAACACGCTCCTCACTTCTTCTTTCTCCCATATATGTGAGATAAATATTGCGATATATGGAGGTTTCTGCCTGTGAAGTAGAAAATATCTTTTTATGGTTTTTATTTTCGAAGGTAAACGAAGCATCTTTATTATTTGCAACCAAGTATAGGAGATTGTGCCCATTCGTCATTAAATCGACATAATAGCGTTGATCATCCTTTGTTTGATCTATAACTTTTTTCTGTCTATTACTTAAGGAGTAGGCTACAATTTTTGTAGTTAAAGCCGTGTTATCAATTTGTACATAATACAAGTAATCTTTAAAGACATTCGGAAAACCGCTATTTTCTGATTCAATCGTCTGATGAGACCCTGTTTCAAGGTCAAATTCTTCAATTTGATATAGGCTATCGCCTACTTCATAATTTATAAAGAGTTTCTGGTTGGATCGAGCTACTTGAGTAACTGGAACCGTTCCGATAGGTCTCCTATCGATCAGTGTCGTTAAAGATTTGTCCTTTATCTTCCAAAGATAGTAAATCCCTGTCTGATTGAGTTGATCATACTCTTCAAAAACAACAATATCATGATCAACATAGCTGACAGCCACATGAGTCAGATTAGATGTCTTTTCAACATCTTTTATCTTTTGAAATTCCTTGGTATGTAAATTCATACTGGCAAGATAATTCTGATTATCATGTCCTTGGTCAACAGCCTCGCCATAGGCAATCCCATCATTTGACAGTGCGGTAGGTGTAAAGATTTTCCCATCTGGATAAGGGATAGAAATAGAATTTTTTAATAAATCTTCTGCCTTTCTTTCCTCGAATCCTATTTTCCTAGACACATTGGTACTACCGGAAGGAGATTTCTTTTGTGGTCCTACAAGAGTGCAGGCTGATAAGAGAATGATAATACCGATGATGATAAAACTTAAAAATTTTTGTTTGACAAGATCTTTTTTCTTCATCAGCCTATACCTCCTGACTTATAATCTACCAAGCATATCCACGACCACCCGTAGCATAACTCATATCTTTAATAGAAACACGCTGATTCATACGAAAACCATTATATCTTCCATATCCTGGATCAACATATGTCACAGTATTTCCATAATCAAAGTAATCCGCAACAATACCATAATGATAAAGTGTTGTACCAATATTATGACCTGCTAAGTAGCAATCACCAGGGCTTTCCATGGTATTAACCATGACAGGGTTTCCATAGCTAATAGCATGAGTAATATGATCTTTTATTGTATTTATATCTGAATACTTATGCCAAACCCAGTTGAATTTATATCGACTTCCTTTCATGACGGTATTTAATGCATTTGATACATTATTCCCCGCGTTTGTCCCATTTGCGGTAGTACCCAGTAGTGTCGCCATTTGTTGTTGTGAACGTGGCCGTCCTAAAGACGTCACAATCATAGAGGCTGAAGCAGGTCCACAATAATAGTCATTAATTTGAGTTTGAAATTTTATAGGCAATTCTTTTTGTCGCGGTCTTGGAGCTCGTTCAGAATATTTTGGTGCCTCATTTGGCTGAGTATTTAAATCGACTCCTCCATCAATAATACCTGTATCTGATGCAATAGACTCGGTTTTTGTTGATGCGACTACATTACCTGCTAATAAAATGCAACTTAGTACAGTTGTGAATGTACCTAATATTTTAGAACATTTGAACATTTTTCATTATCCTTTCCAAACTAGATCAAGCTTTTTCTTTTTAAAACCATCATATTTATTATATAGCTCAATGGAATCACTTTTCCTTTCTATAGCATTACTTCATTACCTATTTATCTACAATAAAAAGATAACGAACGATTTTAAAATTGAAATCTATTTTTTTCTTTCTAGAATAATAATACACAAAATAAAAAAGCAAATGTCAAATTGTCTCTTATATACACATTTTATACTTAGATAAATGAACTCAAAATATTTTCCTCAGTATTTAGTGGTTCAAACTATGCTATCAAAGTCTTCTGAACGGAAATCTCTTTATTTGATAATTGAAAATAATTGTATTTCATATTAAAAACACCTCAAATATTAGACGAACTCTAACATTTGAGGTGCAATTCAAAATTATTATTTGTTAAATTAAATGATCATTTTTTCAAATATTGCTTAACTAGCTGATCTAACGGGATAATGTGTAGGTTGCCATCCCTTACCCAATAACCATTGAGCATGGATACAACAATATGTCGATTATATCTTCAAACCGTTTTATGACTAAATCCATTTAGAAACTCATTCCTTGAAAAAACGATTCACATCTGACTGACATGCTTCCAATAGTGTTTGTTCATCCGTTAATTCGAGTAGTTGCAATCCTTCATCGACCAACTTTTTATCAGTTAAACAAATTCCAAGTGTCACTTTAGCATTTCCTAGAAAATCATATCGCTTACTTTTTTTTGCCGTATCTAACAATAGATAACTGATACTGGTACACTTCTCTATCAAACCATTCCACAGAAAAATGCTAGCTAAATTAGAGAGTAATTTATATTTGGTGGGAAGAATCTCTGTATAATCAGAGTAATCATTCAACCTATCTATAACTTCATCACAGATAGAAATCACTGTTTCTAGTGGAAGTGTAAATAAAATAACGACAATTAATTTAAGGTCACTATGATACCAGGCATCCTGATTTTTAATTTCGTTCCATGCTTCCATGGCCATCATTCTTACCTTCTCATCTGGACCAGATTCTCGCAAACAAAGAATGACCTCTACTCTCTTTAGTATATTTGACACAGGAATATCATTAGGATGTTTATTTAAATAAGCTACACTCTTATTCTTCAGTTCCAATAATTTATCATTTGATTGGTAGGCATTGTTCCCTTCTGCTAATAAGATAATTTCTTCTCTATCGGAATGGTGGTAAGAATGACATATATATCGAAATTCTTCGAAATCTAGGCCAACTTGCTTTAGAAGATGCTCCATCAACTCAAAACTAGGCACCACTTGGTTCGATTCAATACGCGACAAGTGCGCTCTTGAAGTGTAATTCTGGCAAACTTCCTCTTGACTAATATGTTTTGATTTCCGTATTTTTTTATAGATCGTACCGTAATCCCAACGCATAACAGCTTCACCTCTAACTATGTGTATATATGTGACATTTTTACATTTCGATATATGTTTAGTATATCATATATATTAAAGAAAGAGGTGAAAAACGTGAAAAAAATCACTATTTATTTATTTTTTGTAGCATCACTCCCACTCTTCAACTTGTTAGATATTTGGAGATGGTGGGGATTCCATTAATTGAAAGGAGATAATTAGAGGCCCGATTTGTTTGTATTAGAACTTTACTATCTAATAAAATAGAAAATATCGCATACAATTTGATACATAGTATCAATAGTTTTTTGCTTAGAATTAAATGAAATAATTTTTAAAGTTTTAAAAATAGAAATGTAATTTTTTATAAAAGCATATTATGTAAGTGAAAAATTAAAACTTAATTGGCTAATTATAAAAAATGTTATATTTTGTTTAAAAAGGTTTACATATTTTGAAAAGGAGCTACACTATGACAAAAATACTTGGTTTATATCATTCGGTGAGAGATATTGGAAAACATGAGTCTTGCTATAAAAAAATTGGTGATTTTTCTGATGGGAGTTTTGCAGTCATTGTTAGATCAATTTCTGGCAAAGGTGCAACTGTCAGCTTTAATGACAAGGAGATTCCGTTAGAGGAAGGGATGATCTTAGGAAAAAATGCGATTTTATCAACGAATTCCTCACTAGTAGAAGTATCTGATTCAGATGAGAATATTTACCGACTTTGGAACGATAGTCAACTTTGCATCGAAATGACTGTTAAAGGATTGACAATTGTTTATTTTGGAAAAGTGCACTATGAACCATCGAATCTTGTAAAAATTGCTGCACATCATAAATATAGAACCAGTTGTTGGACATCTAAATCAACCACAATCACAATCGAAGCACTTGCGCCTGATTTAGATATTTATTATTCTTATGATTCTCCAATTGAAGTTTTTGAGTACGATGAGTGTGGTAAAAGATTTTCACTCTTCACACTTGATGCTTTTCAGTACTGTATTGTTCAATACAAGGACGGAAAAATAAAATCTCGCTATTCCGTGATAGAACAGAATGAAATTTCTGAATCAGATATTCGCAGGTTATATGAAACATATAAAATGCCTTTCAACTGGGGGTATTCTGTAGCCGAGACTAATTCCAAAGAAAAGTTCATTTAAGCTCTATTTTCTTTGAGCTTGTAGTTTTATTAGTGAGGGGGGACAAATGGTTAAAGTTAGCGAATATAAAACTTACCTTGTATTGTATGTTAAAAGTATACTCTATCTGTGGAAAACATCGCCATTCAATATTTTAATTTTGATTATCACGATACCGATCCAGGCATTATTGCCTTCGTTATCATTGTATATTGCGAATATACTCATTAATAGAATGAACAACCTATCACAACAATTATTGTTTTTATTGCTTGGAGTATGGGGTGTTGCTTTTCTTTTAAATAATATATTTACGCCATTAACAACAATGATTCAAGGCAAGTTAACAGATGATCTTACCTATACATTGAACTGTGATATTATGAAAAAGTCTGAGGAAATTCAGACGATTGACTATTTTGAAGACAATAATTTTTATAATGATATTCAATTATTAAGTTCAGAAGCCAGTTGGAGACCTGTGAATTTATTGGTCTTTGGGACTAGTATTATTTCAAATGCAATACTGTTTATTTCAATGCTGGTTATATTTGCATCATTTCATCCAGTCATTGCCTTACTCATGCTACTGGTTTTAGTTCCACAAGGGATGATTTCTTATTCCCTTCAACAGCAAGCTTTTGAAGTCCTTGTTTCCAACAGTGAAGAATCAAGAAAACTGGAATATTATAGTCAGGTTTTACTATCGTCAGAGGCGATCAAAGATGTGAGACTATACAACCTCTACAATTTCTTTATGAAGAAGTATACTCAATCTTTCTCCAGTATAAAAAGAAATATTCAAAAGACAAGGTTAAAAAAATTTAATAGTTCTGTCATTTTTTTGATTTTAACTGCTCTATTGAGTGTAGGAAGTTTTATCTATATCATCTATTCTATCAAAGTAGGACAATTGGGAATTGGAGCCATAATGCTTTTTTCTTCAAGTATTGTGTATGCCATTAATAGTATGTCAAGATTGATTGAAGATTCTAGTTTGCTGTACGACACCTTGCTTTATATGGAAAAATTTTTCAAGTTTATTGCACTGCCATCAGACTCTAAGAGTGCTACAGTTGCCGTGCCATCAAGTATTGAAAAAATAGATTTCGTAGACGTATCATTTAAGTATCCAACTAATGAAAACTATGCCTTAAAACATATCAGCTTCAGCGTCAATAAGGGAGAAAAGATTGCTATTGTTGGAGAAAACGGCGCAGGAAAAACCACATTGATTAAGTTACTTACCCGATTTTACAATATTGAAGAAGGTGAATTATTGATCAATAACATATCGATTAGCAACTTTGACCCAGAGAAATTTAGGGAAAATGTCTCCGCTATTTTTCAGGACTTTTCTAAATTCGATCTTACCCTTAGAGAGAACGTGGGCATTTCGAATATACAGGAGATCAATGCAGATGATCAAATCCTAAAGGCGTTAGAGGACAGTGGGTTTGAAAGTAGTCTATCAGACCTAAATACTATTCTTGGAAAAAAATTCGATCATAGTCGTGACCTTTCAGGAGGTCAATGGCAAAAAGTTGCGCTGGCAAGAGCTTTCTTCTCTCATTCACCTATACTGATTCTAGATGAGCCTACAGCTGCACTCGATGCCCGAACCGAATATGAATTATTTGAGAAATTCTTAAAATTAACGGAAGGAAAAACCGTATTTTTCATTACACATCGATTATCAAGCGTCCGACAAGCAGATAAAATTTTGTTATTAAGAAATGGAAGGATTGAAGGATTTGATAAACATGATGCTTTAATGAAAACCAACAAATACTATGAAGAGCTTTATACCATGCAATCTTCTTTATATTATAAAGAATTGAACTAACTTTGAATTGCTATCGGTATAAGAGCGTATTCTTATGAGAACAAGCAAAAACAACCGGATAAGAAACAGTTCCCAACTAGTTCTTCTCTGGTTGTTTTTTATACTAACGATTTTTCCGACTTAATTGATAAGAATATAGGATCGGAATGAGGACAATGGCGAGGATGACCAGCACCAGTACATAAGACAGCGCGAATTGAAGGCCTGCTTCAAGAAGAAGGATCAAACCTCCGAGGACCCACAACTTCCCTGCAAAGCGATGGGTTTTGTGCCAGTTATCTTCACTCTGCAGGGTCCAAGGTAGGCGGATTCCAACCGTGTGATTCACTTTCAACTTAGGCATGTAATTGCCCATGACCACAAAGATGAGCCCTAGCAACACCGAAACAAAAACTGATGGATTGGTAGTAGATCCTAGCGCCTTGCTATAGATGAGATAGGAGATACTTAAAGAAACGATTGGAGTCAACCAGTGGTTTACTTTGACCATTTTCTCATTCATCATGCGATTCTTAGGATCACGTCCGATCATAAAGATCATAAACAGATGCACCATGAGATCGAAAATAGGAAGACCAAACACAACCAGGGGTTTTGGTTGGAAGTTATCGGCCTGATCAGCAATATTAAAGTGAATCGGGATTTGGTTAGGCAATTGTGACCAAATCATCAACCCCCAAAGTATGAAGTGAAATAGGGGTTCACTACACGTCAATAGATGTGAGAAACCTTGATTTTAAGCGATTTTTGAAATTCTAAATTTCACTACATTGCAATATAAATCAACCGAATCACTACCTTTTTTGAAATAAAAATAATGATTCGGATATATATAAAGAAGAGGAACTTTAGTATGAAGCTCCTCTTTTTGTTATTTGTTCTTTTACTTACAAATCGTACTATAAATAAAAGATCGCTTTTAAAACGATCTTCACTCTCACATAATATACATCTAACTTTTACTCCGCCTTTTCCTATTTGGCTACCCCACCGTTAACGCTAGATGTAATTAGGAGAATTCCTGAAAAAATTAACATAAAAATCACTCTCCTACTGTTAGTTTTATTTTCCCAAAAAATGAGTTCAATAAATTTTTCAAATAGAACAGAAGTAATTATGCCAAAGCAGTTAGTAATTAGAGCGAATGATGGGGGTAGGATTCGAACCTACAATACTAATTACTCTATTCAGGTAAATATATTATACTACTTTTTTTAAAATTAATAAAGATATTTCTTTCACAGGACTAAGCCTAGTGAATGTCTGTTATAATAGACAATATCTGATTTTTCTATTATAACAGACATTAATTGTATTAATTCTGTAATGATATTTTGGTATACTATATTGAAAAAGGAGGCAAAGATTATGAGAAAAATAATAGGTATACTACTACTTTCGTTATCAATAATCACGTTAATTGCTTGCTCAAAAAACAACTACCAATCTTTAGATGGGGAGTATTATTGGATCTCAAGTGAAAGAAACGAGTTGGTATTTACTATTAAAGGAGATAGTGCTTCCATTGAGCATGGAGAAGCCGATAGTTTTATCATTAACAAAAAAAAGAATACAATCGAATTAACTGGACAAAATATTGCGAGTCAATCAGAAGATTATTCATTTAAAGATGGGGTCTTTTCTGTTGATATTAGCGGAGTTAAGCACGACTACTATCTTAAAGGTAGCGAAGCATATAAAAACGCTCTAAAACAATATGGATATAAATAACATTATTCACACCTATTTTACCGAATAGGTGTTTTTTTGTGCTGAATAGATTATTTCAAAAAACTTTTAAGCTTATTCTTAACCGAATAGCTTATATTTCATGTAAATTAGCTTAATCAAAGAAATTGGATTATATTTTATTATCCAATGGATTCATGAATAATTTAAAAGAAGCAAATATTAGAAAAGCCATTTGGCATATTAGACGTCACCTAAATGAACTATTAAACTCACAGGATGAAAAATATAGGAAACATGAAATGTTTCACCTAAGATCTAGTATTGAATGTTTAGAACGTGTAATAAACAACGAAAAACCCTATCCACCTATGGATAGGGAAGAAGTGTTTTAAAAGTCATTGTATCTATTATATTATAAAATTTAGTATTAAAAAAAGTTCAATAAACAATAAAAAATCGGCTAAATAAAAATATATATGTTAGAATAAAAATAAGGAAACAGAAAGGGGTTTCACAAATGAAGAAAAATCGTGGAATTCAAAAATTAGCTATATTAGCATTACTAGGGGTTTTTGCGTTTAGTAATACAATTCCTTACCAACAGTTTATTCAGAAGAATAAACGATTGGAGATTCGAGTAGAATCATAAAAGAAGTCTGATGGTCTTGATGTTGGGAAGGCTGATTGATTTCGTATTACTTTAAAATTCAACTATTTAGAGAAAGGTATTCTGATGAGAGCTTGTAACAATACCAGATAGATATAAGAATGGAGATGTTTGATAAAATGCTTTCATAGCTAACCAACTGTTGAAAATTATGAGTTACAAAATCTAAAGTATTTAAGATTGGTTTATAAAAATTGAAGAAGATTCTTTTATCAATAGTTTAGTAAGCTTGTTAGTTTATAGAGGGCAGGGGTATTTCTCCCCTCTATTTTAGAATAAGGAGTGCACTATGAAAAAATTATTTATACTCATATCCAACCTGCTTGCTAGTTTGTTCTTTGTTTGGGTATTTACCATTTGGACTGATACATATGTCTCCCATTATTACCCCAACGTTGTTGTACGTGATTCTTCCCCTGAAACAACTTTTCAGCATGTTGCTACACGCTTGGAAAAACTAGCAGAAGAAACGGATAGCTTTATTGCGATTCAACACCAAGATCTTAACTCAGAAGGTACTACAGTTTTTTCTTATACGACCTTTGGGAATGGAAAGTTGCCTGATGGGCTTCAGGAAAAAAATCTAGAAGATGCTCAAAGTAGTAGTGTTGAAACAAACTATTTTATATTCGATGGACACCTAGACATTCACTTGCTAAGGGAGGAGCTAAGTCAACTTGGCTTGACTAACATGCACCTGATAATTCCATCTAAACTATCTACGTTAATGGCTATCTTTAGTAACGGATTTCAGTTAATCAGTCTATTGATTTTCATCTTAACCTTTGTAGCACTGACTTTAATTAGTCAAATTAGCCAATTACGGTCGTCGGGCATTCGCCTCATTTCAGGAGAGAAACGGTGGTCCATTTTCCTTAGACCAGTTGGTGAGGATTTGAAAGGGATAGCTATTGGTTTCAGTTTAGCTTGCGTGCTCGCCATTCTTATGCAAAAAATTCTGTCGCTTCCAACGCAATCCCTAATGACCATAGGAGAAGGCTTGCTCAGTTATAATCTCATCTTGTTGTCGATCTCCCTGTTTTTCGCTCAACTCTTCGCAGTTGGGATAAAAAAGATACACCTGATGCAGATTATAAAAGGGCAATTGCCTGTCAGAGGAATCATTAGTTTGATTTTAATCGGTCAACTATTAGCGATTATTATTGTAACGCTGGGAATAGGGAGTAGCTTAAAGTATTCCCAAGCCTGGCAACAGCATCGGATTGGACAAGAGGTTTGGAGTCAGGAAAGGCAACTGATTATCCTATCAATCAGCCGTGACGGAACGAGTCCTGGTTTTGATGAACAAGCTCAAAGGAAACTCAGAACTTGGTATCAATTGATGGATCTGGCTGTTTCAGAACAAAAGGCTTTCTTATCTAGACACCAGTTAATTGACCGTACTTTGCAAAATGGCATGGCTTCCTCCAAAAACTTGACAACCTCTACAGAATGGCACGATTACAGCCCGAATGGCAATGTCCTTATCGTCACACCGCAATACTTGGAGCGTCAAAACATTCCTGTAGATACAACTATTGAGCAAAAGATGAATCACCTTGATGTAGGGGAGTTTGTCTTATTGCTGCCTGAACACCTCCGTTCAGAGGAAGAACATTATAAATCTGTTTTTGAAGACGACTTAACCAGTCGCATGTCTAGTCAAGATGAACGACAGCAAATGACTGCTACGGTAGGTTATTTGGAATCAGGTAAGGATCGTTTTGTGTATAATACGACCCCTATTTCTTACCAGCAGTTTTTGAAAGATCCAATCATCATTGTTATAACACCCCAATCAACTGGTCCACAGTCCATTTTGTTTTGGGTAGACGCAGTACAGAACTACGTTCTCTTTAATCAATTGTCTGATGCCCAGGAGCTTATCCAGAGACAAGGCATTGAAAATTGGGTCTCAGAAATGCAAACAGGTTACCACAACTACATCACATTATTGGATAATATCCAGAGGGAACTTTGGGTAATGCTAGCAGGAGCTGTGCTTGGGATTGCAACTTCAATCTTGTTGTTTAACACTATGAATAGGCTCTACTTCGAAGAATTTAGACGTGCCATTTTTATCAAACGCATTGCAGGTCTCAGGTTCTTAGAAATCCATCGCACTTATCTCTTTGCTCAACTGGGTGTGTTTTTACTGGGATTTGTTGCGAGTGTATTTCTTCAGGTAGAGATAGTAGTTGCTTTCTTAGTCTCGTTACTCTTTACTGGTCTATCTCTTTTACAGTTACATGTCCAAATGCAGAAAGAAAACAAGATGTCCATGCTTGTTTTGAAGGGAGGTTAATATGATTGAACTTAAACAGGTGAGTAAATCTTTTGGAGAACGAGAGTTATTTTCGAATCTTTCAATGACATTTGAGGCTGGAAAAGTCTATGCCTTAATTGGTTCAAGTGGTAGCGGAAAAACAACCTTGATGAACATGATTGGGAAATTAGAATCTTATGATGGGACGATTTTTTACCGAGGTAAAGACTTGGCCAAATATAAATCGAGTGATTTTTTCCGTCACGAATTGGGCTACCTCTTCCAGAACTTTGGCTTAATTGAAAACCAAAGTATTGAAGAAAACCTTAAGCTAGGTCTCATTGGTCAAAAGTTGAGTCGGTCGGAACAGCGGTTGAGGCAGAAGCAGGCTTTAGAACAGGTCGGCCTGGCTTATCTTGACTTAGATAAGCGCATCTTTGAGTTATCGGGCGGAGAATCGCAACGGGTTGCCTTGGCAAAAGTTATCTTAAAGAATCCACCCCTTATTCTGGCAGATGAGCCAACAGCTTCAATAGACCCAGCAAACTCTCAGTTGATTATGGAGATTTTGCTATCTCTTCGAGATGATAATAGACTAATCATTATCGCAACACATAATCCGGCAATTTGGGAGATGGCTGATGAAGTGATCACGATGGATCGTTTGAAATAAAAATCCTTGTTTTTAATTACACGATGAGTTACTGAAATATTATCATGAATCAATAATTGGAGTTAATTTAGAATTGTACTTTATTAATATTGAGCTAACTTTTTCTTGATAAAGGAAGAAATAGTGGAGAGGAAGTTAGAATGAAAAAATTCGACAATTATATTATTGAGAAGCCTTGCGATTCTAATTCAGATAAACTGCAAAAAATCTTAATAATTGAAAGTTTGGTAGATGATATTTTGCGATTTTCTCTCAGAATCAATAATAGTGTAGGAGAGATTTTCCTCCTACAACCGTTTCATAAGTATTAATCTATACGCTTACATATATCTTTTGGTCTCTATCCCTTTAGGTAAAAATACCGATTTTATGGTATAATAAAGATAACGCTATACAAGGAAGTGTGCCATGACTCTTGATGTAAATAAAGAAGAATTAACAATTTTAGGGATTCCCTTTGATAACTTTTCAGATTTCGATACCGTCTGGTATGCTATTGGGTCATCAATGATTGAAAATTATGAACCTACTGTTCAAGATGTGATTGATTTAAAAACTTATGTTATCAACAAACGAAAGGAATTGAATATTGGTTAAAAATCAATACGAAGGCTATGAGTACATTGACCCCAATCACCAATATACCTATCCAAATTCTACAGTCTTAATCAACAAACAAAATATTACAAATATTGAAGAAGCCTACCGGAATGAGCATTTATTCGTTACTAGAAGGCTTGCAGACTTGCGCTTGAAAACCATAGAAGTCTACTCCATTAGTGATATTTTAGTCATTCATAAATATTTATTTCAAGATGTCTATGCTTGGGCGGGACAATTTCGCAAGGTGAATATCTCAAAAAATGGGAATCCTTTTATGTCAATACAATCTTTCAGTACTGCCCAAGCATATATAAACCGCCTTATTCATAACTATTATCAAACTGCTAATTCAAAAGATGAGATTATTAAACAATTAGCAAAAATTCTTGATAATCTTAATTATTTCCATCCCTTTCGAGAAGGGAATGGACGAACTCAACGAGAAGTCATTCGTTCCTTAGCATTATCAAAAGGATACTCTGCACAAATACGCGTGGAACAAGATGATGAAGTTTACAATCTTTATATGGATGGGACAGTCTATGGGGACTTAGGAAAGTTAGAAGAACTACTTGGTAAAATACTGGAAAAATTGTAAATTAATCTACAAAAACACTTGTATTTTTTTAAATATCCTAAATATCACAGAAAATTATAACTTACTCAAAACTTAAAGACAAAAAGCTTCTGAAACGTTAGATTTCAGAAGCTTTCTTCTTATCATAAAACGACTGCAACTATTAATCGATACCACATTATCTATATTTATTAAAATAATTAATGTTTAAGTAGTGGTCCGCTAAGATGAAATTCAAAATTTGTAACATCAACTAAACCAACAACTTTGTCACTTTGATATAATTCCATCAAAAATTGTGCCATCTCTTCACTTGTGTGATATTTAGCAAAATGCTCATCATAATCATATTCTTTAGAATCTGTAGCAACTTGACCGAATTCCGTCTTTGTGGCAGCTGGAGCTAAAACCTTAGCTTTTAATTGATGTTGATTTGCCTCTAGTTCCAATGCCAAGCCTTCTGTAAAAGCACTGACATAAAATTTACTTGCACAGTATGTAACTGCATTTGGAACCATCATGTATCCGCCTCTAGATGATAAGTTAATCAATTGAGCGCCTTTACAATCTTTATAATCTCTCACATATAGAGTTGATAGAATTGTTAAAGCTTCAATGTTTAGATGGATTAATGTTATTATCTTTTCTAAATCTTGAGATTCAACCTTATCATAATTTCCAAAACCAGCATTATTTATTAGAGTAGTAATGTGATATTTTTTCAAGCTTTCATAAAGAGCAAAAACATTACTGGACTTCGATAAATCAACAACTTTAATAACAACATCTAAATCCGGATAATGGTTCAAAATCTCTTGCTTCAATTTTTCTAGTCGTTCTTGACGCCGAGCAATTAAAATAAGATTCGTTCCTAATTTTGCAAATTGTCTTGCTGTCTCCGCTCCTATACCAGCACTGGCTCCAGTAATACAAGTATAATTCTTCGTTTGTTCCATACTATTTTCTCCTTTACAGATTGCTATTTGCATTTTTTATAAGAGTCGCTGCTCCCATTCCGCCACCTACACAGAGAAGCGATTCCATAATTTCCTTTATTTTCAATCAACTCATAAATTAGAGTACTTTATATCAAATTCCTTTGATGCTATGTATTTTACATAGTAAAGTGCACTTTATGTCAAGAGAAAACTGAAAATTTTTCGATTTTTTTAAAATTATGCTAAAATATTAAAAAAAGGGGGAAATATTATGGCTCACTATTCTATTGGAGAATTTGCTAAAAAAACTGGACTTTCTATTTCCACACTTCGATACTATGAGCAAGAAAAATTGATTTACTCACACAGAGAAGAAAATAATCGTAGATACTATGATGACTCTGATATAGCGTGGACTCAATTCATTATTAGATTAAAAAAGACAGGAATGTCTATTAAAAATATGCAAGAATACGCTGACCTAAGATATAAAGGAGACTCCACAATTCCTCAACGACATAGACTACTATTTTTTCAACTTGATGAACTTCATAAGCAACAAACTGAAATTAACCAACATATTGATTTTCTTGAAAAGAAAATTAAAACTTATTTAGGTATTAATCCTAATTAGCACCATTATTATTTTCTTTATCCAAAAAAGGGATTGAAAACAAAATTTCAATCCCTTTTTGTTAACTTTTTTACATAAATTAGCATAGAAAATGAAATAAAGAATAAATTGGATGGTAACAACATTGAAAGTCCATTCTTGAACAAGCAACAAGCTTGTAAGTATCAAGGAATTGCCAATAATACGCTTGATTCTTGGATAAAAAAGGGGTTACCAGTTATTCGAGTTGGAAAAACTGTCCGCTTTGATAGAGCCGAACTCAATCAGTGGTTACAAAATCAGTAGCATTATAACCGTGGTTTGATATAATTAAGCCACGGTATTTTTCTAGCTCAATTCAAAAAAAGGAGAATACTATGTCAATTACAAAAACTAAAAATGGAACTTATCGCTTACGTATCTATATCCCAGAAGAAGTCAAATCATCATTGGGAATTGATAAAAAAGTGATTGAAAAACGTTTCAAACTAAGGAGTGAGGCTAAAAAATATGAACTAGAACTTCAAAATAAGATTGATAAAATTCATAGTGGAGATTCCGTCTCATTAGAAAATAGTGGTTCTATCCTTTTTTCAGATTTCTATCAAAACGTTTGGTGGGAATCCTACAAAGCAGGTCAGACTACTTCTACTGCTAAACCACCTTCTCAAGCAACCATAGTTGGAACAGAAATTGCTTTTAGAAAACACATCTTACCCTTACTTGGGAATTATTCAATAGACTTTCTTAATCAAAATAAGCAAGTTGTACTAAATCTATTGACTCAAAAGGCTGAAGAATATGCAAATTTCAAAGTTATCAGGAGCTACGTTAACTCTATCTTTGACTGGGCAGAAGAATTAGAGTATATCGAAACTAATCGCCTATCAAAAACTATAAGCCGTATCAAAGCCACTAAGAAAATCAAGTTACAGGAATCTAAAAAAGATGAAGATTTATATCTATCTCAAGAAGAACTTCAAGCATGGTTTACAGCTTTTGAAGAAGATTTAAAAAATGACAAACTCCTGTTCAAAGATTATGTGTTATTCTATACAACTTTTTTCTTAGGAGATAGAAAATCTGAAAGCTACGCTTTGCAATGGAAACATATTGATTTCAAAAATCAACAAATTCAATTGGTTCAAGCCTTAGATCGATATAAAAATCAAAAGTCAACTAAAGGGAATAAAAAGACGATTTTTTCGATTCCACAAGAACTTACCGACTTGTTAAATTCTTGGAAGAAGCAACAAAAATCTGAACTGGCTTCATTTAACATCATGCAAACTCCTGAACAGTATGTTTTTACGTATATTGATACAAAGGGAAATGTAAACAGTTGTCTCCATGCTGATTATCTTAACAACAAGATGAAATCTGTTAAGCGTCGTCATCCAGAACTCGCACATGCAACCCCTCATAAATTACGACATACAGGAGCTACACTCGCTAAACAGGCTGGAACCTCTATGGAGGCTATTTCTGAAGCACTCACTCATAGTGATACGATTACAACTAAGACTTATGTGAACACTTCAAACGTAATCCCAATGGCTGTTGGAGAAATTGCCTTTCGTAATCTTAAAAAGTAATGGTGTGAATTTGGTGTGAAAAGTGGTGTGAATTTTGCTAAAAATCATCAAAAAAACACTCCATGGTGTGAACCATGAAGTGTTTCGAAACGTTGATATAATCGTATTGATTAACGTTTTGAGAATTGTGATGCTTTACGAGCTTTCTTAAGACCTGGTTTCTTACGTTCAACTTTACGTGAGTCACGTGTAAGAAGTCCTGCGCGTTTCAATGAATCGCGGAAGTCTGGGTCTACTTGAAGAAGGGCACGAGCGATACCGTGACGGATAGCTCCTGATTGACCAGCGTATCCACCACCTACAACGTTAACGAAAACGTCGTATGAACCTACAGTTGAAGTAACTGCAAATGGTTGGTTGATGACCAAACGAAGGTCAGCGTGTGGGATGTACTCTTCAACATCTTTTTTGTTAACAGTGATTTTACCAGTTCCTGGAACAAGGCGAACGCGTGCAACAGCGTTTTTACGACGTCCAGTACCTGCATATTGTGCTTGTGACATACTTTATTGTTCCTTTCCTTAGATAAGTCCTGAAATATCAAGAACTTCTGGTTGTTGTGCAGCGTGAGTGTGCTCAGCTCCAACGAATACTTTCAATTTCATACCTTGAGCGC
The DNA here is from genome assembly GCF_000507765.1 of Streptococcus parasanguinis CC87K. Lineage (GTDB taxonomy): Bacteria > Bacillota > Bacilli > Lactobacillales > Streptococcaceae > Streptococcus > Streptococcus parasanguinis_J. The sequence goes on from NZ_KI669402.1 coordinate 130,165, forward strand.
GGCCAAGAGTATTGTGTGGAAGCATACCTTTAACTGATTTCTCGATCAAACGTACTGCATTTTTAGAACGAAGTTCACCAGCAGAGATTGATTTCAATCCACCTGGGTGGTTTGAGTGAGTGTAGTAGATCTTATCAGTTGCTTTTTTACCAGTCAATTTAACTTTTTCAGCATTGATAACGATTACGAAGTCACCTGTATCAGTGTGAGGTGTGAATGTTGGTTTGTTTTTTCCGCGAAGCACGCTTGCAACAACTGCTGAAAGGCGTCCAAGAGGTACATCAGTTGCGTCAACAACGTACCATTTGCGTTCTACTTGGCCTGGTTTAGCCATGAATGTAGTTTTGTTCATGATTTCTCCTATATGAATGTCGTTTTTGTTTACAGGGCGGATGTTCCGGTCCGCAGGGTATTTGAAAGGTTCCGGGGCCTTACAAATGGGGTAAACAATACCGCCTACTATTGTATCAAAATTCTAAGATAAAAGTCAACCGATTTGGAAAATTATTTGCGATTTTCTTTTCCTATGACAAATCCGATCAAGGAATTTGGGCCGACGTGGGCGGAGATGACTGGTCCAAGAGGCATCACAAGGACTTCATCGATGCCTTCAAGCGCAAGCATTTCTGCCTTCAACGCTTCGGCTCCTTCTAGATCGTTTGTATAAGAGACCAAGGCTGTGCTTTCACCGATATCGGTTTTGATCAACTCCAGTAATTCTCGGACGGCTTTTTTGCGTCCACGGACTTTCGTAATGGGCACTAATTTACCTTCTGCATCAATCCAGAGAATAGGCTTGATGCTGGCTAGACTTCCCATGATAGCAGCGCTCTTTGAGAGGCGACCACCACGCATGAGGTGGTAGAGATCGTCGACGAGGAAATAGGTCCGCAGTTTTGGAGCTAGAGCCATGATCTCTTCTTTGGCTTCTGCTAATGAACGACCTTCATCACGCGCAGCTACTGCCCGCATAACCAGATAGCCCTCTCCAATCCCAGCAGCCTTTGGATCGACAATCTCGATCACGGCTTCCGGGTAGTCTTCTAAAACCAGGTCTCGTGCCATGACTGCACTCTGATAAGTCCCAGATAAGACCGATGAAAAGGCCACATAGAGCAGATCTTTTCCTTCTTTGGCAAATTGTTCAAAGGTTTCCTGAAATTGGCCCACATTGACCTGACTGGTTGTCGGTTTGGCCCCATTTTTCATGGCTTCTAAAAGCTCAGGGCTGGTCAATTGACCTTGGCCTACTGTCTGGTAAACCGTCCCATCTAACTCAATGGTCAACCCAAGAATGGTCACCTGATGTTCCTTGGCCCAGTTCTGGTCTAAATCTGCGGTCGAATCGGTTAAAATAGCAAATGTCATTACTTGTCTCCCATCATTTCTTGTAATTGTCGCAATACTTGGTGATCGAGCGGTCGCATGGGTGGTTTTTGATCGTTGACCACTCGCTGCGCCTGATTGAGGTTTCCTTTGACGACTGCGACCCGTTTTTCTAACTCTCTGGCAGATACCCGAAGGGCCCCTTGAGCAAAGACGGTCCATTGCTCATTTAAGTCACTGGTCGCTACCGATACTTGGTGGAGGGGCGTGTTAAGCTCTGCCGCCAAGCGCTCGATATAGTCATCTGCCGTCTCATCCTCACCGGTAAAGACCACCTGAACATTGAACTCCTCATAGGTCTGCCGCACTCCTGGCATATACTGGGCATCAAAGACACAGATGACTTCGATCCCCTCAAAGCTAGCATAGTGGCTCAGTTTTTGCAGGAGGATATTGCGGGCTGCATCGAGCTCACTTTTTTGAAAGAGCTGGCGGGTCTCCTGCCAAAAGGCAATCATATTGTAGCCGTCAACCAATAAGATTTTTCGTTTCATATCATTGCCTTTCTAGAATTATAGTCGATTGCGAAAGACCTCATACATAAGGATAGCTGCTGCCACGCTGGCATTGAGGCTTTGCACATGACCATTCATAGGAATGGTGATCATCTCATCGACTTGTTTTTTGATGTTGGCCGAGATCCCTTTTCCTTCATTGCCAATGATCAAGGCTAACTTGCCAGCCGTATTCCACTGGTGAGATGGCGTGCCGTTCATGTCAGTCCCAAAGATCCAGAAGCCCTCTTCCTTTAGCTTGTCTAGAGTTTGACTGAGATTGGTCACACGCGCAATGGGAATGTGTTCCACCGCTCCGGTAGAAGTTTTTGAAACCACTGGAGTTACCCCGACTGCACGGTGCTTAGGAATGATGACGCCTGAGACATTGGTCGCATCAGCTGTCCGTAAGATAGATCCAAGATTGTGTGGATCTGTCAAACCATCGAGAATCAATAAAAGTGGGTTCTCTTCTTGGGCTGTCTGTTTCAGAATCGCTGCCAAGTCTGTGTAAGCAAAGGCTGCCACACGGAGAACGAAGCCTTGGTGAACAGCTCCTTCCGTCATTTCCTGCAGGGTTTTCTTTGGCGTCCAAGAAATCGACACTTTTTTCTCAGCTGCTAAGGCCTTGATTTTGTCGACATTTTTTCCTCGGAGGTCTTCTTGAATATATAATTTATTGCCTGTATTGGCTTGTAAAGCCTCGGTGACTGCGTGGACACCGTATACGATATCGTTATTTTCCATAGAACTAGTATACCACAAGAAAGGAGGAAGAGGCCAATTCATGATATAATGAAATCAACTCTATCTCATCGAAACCAGCAAAATAGAAAGGAAGCCATGCCTCTTTTTCAACGAACCATCAAACTCACCTTGGCCACCTGTTTAGCAGCGGCCCTGGCTTATGCTCTGGGCTTGACCTATGCCATCTCAGCTGGCGTCATTGCCATCTTGAGTATCTCTGATACGCGTCGCAGTACCATCAAGCAGGCCTACCAGCGCTTTATGTCGACCTTACTGGCCCTTGCTATCGGAAGTCTCGCCTTTTCTTTATTAGGGTTCAACCTCTGGGCATTGGGAGTCTTTATCGCTCTTTATGTCCCTTGTGCCTTTTTATTGGGTTGGCAGATCGGCATCACGCCAAGTACGGTGCTGGTCACCCATCTCTTGATTGAGCAGTCTACTTCCTGGGGGCTCTTGCTCAATGAACTTGCTCTCTTTTTGATAGGGACCAGCTTTGCCCTGCTGGCCAATCTCTATATGCCTTCTAATCAGGGAGCGATCGATCATTACCATAATGTTGTCGAAGACCAACTAAAGAAGATCCTTGGTCGTTTTGCGGAATTACTTGGTAAAGGGGATGGTCGCAATGATGCTCGCTTGATTAAGGAGTTGGATGGTATCCTACAGGACGCTTTAAATCTAGTCTATCTGGACCATTCCAACCACCTCTTTCACCAAACCAACTACCATATTCACTACTTCGAAATGCGCAAGCGGCAAAACGATATTCTGCGGGATATGGCAGAAAACGTCAACCGCTGTCAGTTGGCGGCGAGCGAAAGCATAATCCTAGCTCAACTATTTAAGAAGACGGCCCAACAATTAAGTCAGGAAAATCCCGCCCAAGATCTTCTTGATGATATTAGTCAGTATTTAGCGATCTTTCGCGAACGCCCTCTTCCTAAGACCCGTGAAGAATTCGAAACACGCGCCACCTTGCTCCAACTCTTAAGAGACTTAGAAACTTTTATCCAGGTCAAGGTTGATTTTTACCAACAATTCCATGAGGAGACAGAATAGACAAAGAAGCCCTTGCAAGATGCAAAGGCTTTTTTATTCAGGCAGTTGTTGTAAACGCTTTCCTAAAATGGTATACTAGAACTAGAAAATAACTTTTTAAGGAGGGTCTTCTATATGATGAAGTCTTCGTATAAGAAACATTTGTACACTACAACACTCAGCCTCTCAGCGGCTGTCTTGCTTTCCGTTATCGGTCATGGCCAAGCTTCAGCCGATAGCTTAGAAGCGCCTCAAACAGAACCAAGCACGGTACTTGAAGCGACACCTGCTACTGAGCAACCTGTGACAGCTGATACTGCCAGTCCTTCTGTAGCTGAAAAAGAAGACACCGCAGTCACTGCCACTTCTGCGGAACCAGCAGCGACTTCCGATGTGGCTTCTACTACAGAAGTTGCTCCAGCCGCTAGTCCAGTCACCAACCGTGCTACAACAACCGCTGACCAAGCGACACGCTTGGCGGATAGCACCATTTATCTCTCTGAAAAGAGTACGATTGATGACAAAGTCCAAGAAAAAGCTCAAGCTGCTGGCAAGATCAGCTGGACCTTAGACAATAAGCCTCTCTCTGAGTGGAAAACCTGGGATATGGAGACAGGAACACTGAGCAAGGATCCATTCCTCACCATCACAGAGACCGCAAACGGCAATGATTTGGATCTCCACATTGACGTGCAGGATCTCTTTGGTGAAGATCTTAGCCTTCGTAGCCCAAATAATATTCGCCGGACTTATCGCAATTACATCGGCAACCATGAGCTGGTCGGAACCAATGCAGACTTAGGTGTGACCATCAATAAAACCCTTGTTTTTCGACCTTATCAGGACTACCATACGCATGAAGAGATGCTAGCTGCCATCGAAAAATCCAAGGAAGAAGCGAAACCCGATCGTTTGGTGCAGCTGGAAACCCTTGGCAAGAGTGCCCAAGGCCGGGATATGAAGATGGGGATCGTGAGCAAGGACCAAGCCAGCATCGATCACTACCTCTCTAGTACCAACCCTACAGCTTTGACTAAGCCAAGCGAAATGCTGGCCGCACTAAAAGACAAGACCTTGGATTACAAATTACCTGTCTTGGTCCACAACACCCACGCGGATGAACAGCCAGGCATTGATATCATCACAGGCCTCTTCAATACTTTTGCGACCAAGGAAAAGGTGACCTTTAACACCACCGATGAAGCTGGAAATGCTAAAACAGTCACGCTAGATATTCCAACCTTGCTCAATAAATTCATCTTCTTATTTGACTTCACGGAAAACCCAGATGGGGATGCTCTCAACCTGCGGGCCCTAGCAAACGGGCTCGATCCAAACCGGGATGCCAGCTACCAAACCAACCCTGAAGTTCGCACGGTTATCCAAATGATCAACAAATGGAATCCGATCGCTCTCTACGACTTACACGGTTTTGTCAAAGAATTCTTAATCGAACCTGCAACGCCACCACATGATCCGAACTTCGAATACGATCTTCTGTCAGACCTGATGCTAGAAAATGCCCATCATATGGGACGGGCAGGAGTTGCCAATTCTAAATACAATAGTTACATCATTCCAAAACTGGATTGGGGTGATGGCTGGGATGACTCCTTCTCTGGCTATACAGGGGTTTATGCTGTCTACCATGGTATCTTAGGCCATACCATCGAAATTCCAGAAGGAAATGAAGAATCCTACAAAGCAGGTCGCAATGCTGTCCTAGGAGGGATTGACTTCCTCAACCAAGATCCGGACCGTCTCCTTGAGATGCGTCTCAACTTCTACCTGCGTGGTCTCAATAAAACCGAAGATCCAAAAGCCGAAAATGAACTGGTTGGCCCAAATGGGGAAGTCGTTGGACGTGTGAAAAATGGTCGTCCGAAATTCTTCCCAGACTACTACGTCATCCCAATGAGCCTCGACAAAGACAACGATGCCCAAGAAGCCTTCAATATGATCGACTACTTCAAACGCAATGGTGTCCTCGTTAAGGAACTCAAAGAAGATATTGGCAACTATAAAAAAGGGGACTTAGTCATTGACATGGCCCAAGCCAAACGTGGCTATGCCAACCACATTCTCTACAAGGGCTCCAACGAATCTGCCTGGGCTGCTATGTACGCAGAGTTGCTGGTCAACTTCCCAGATATGAGAGGCTTCAAGTCCGAACCTGTCTTTGCGGATGGTCTTTTCAACGGAAAATTAGGAGAAGTCACCACCACCCGCGCCACTCGTACCTCTGAGATCGATCCAAAAGCTCCTTACTATGTGATTGCAAATACCTCAGCCAGTGCCGTTAAAGCTGTTAACCAGGCTATTGCACAAGGAAAATCCGTCTATCTAACAGACGATGGCTACATCGTTGACCGCGATACCTTTGCTTCGCTCCTGCCAAACTATGCCATTTATGGGGATGCCCTCTACAAGGTGCCAAGCGGACCAACCTTGAAACCGATGAAGGTCTACTCTCCGAACTACCACTATAATTGGGCTGGAGTAGATGCGCCTGCTCATACTAGTCTGGTCCTTGAAAAATTAGGCTTCCAAATCGTCAATACGCCAGAAGAAGCGGATGTTGTTATTTTGGAAAGCAACCGCTTTGACGCTTCCATCTTTGGTAAGAAACCAACCCTGGTCATTGGTGGGGAAGCCATGCAGAAACTGGAAAAATTGGGAGTTCTTGCAGGATTTGACGCTGAAAAACTAAAAGGCGGTAGCGACTACGAAGGCTTGATGAAGGCGATCATCGATGACCAAGATCCACTGACCAGCGGTTATAAGAAGAATACCCTCTTCTACTCCAACTCAGGAAACTGGATTGAAAAGGTTCCAGAGCATTTCAAAACCTTGATGAGTATCGCTCCGAGCGACTACTACATTGCTGGCTGGTGGCCAAAAAATGAAGTCCTAGCCAATAAGGTCATGGCCATCTCTGGAGAACTGATGGGACAACCACTCTTTGTCTATGCCGGAAATCCAACCAACCGTCAACACCCTGTCCACTTCTTCCGCTGGGTAACCAATGCGATCTTTGGCAGCAAGTTAGCAAGCTTGATGGATTACGTTCCAGCGAAAGAACCAGATCAAGTGGTGGTTCCAATTCATAACCAAACAACCACTCCACAGCCAATCTTGACCAAGAAGGAGACTCCTAAAGTTCTCCTTCCACAAAAAGAAATGACAACTGAAAATGGAGAAAGTGTGCAAGCCTTGACTTACCAAGCGGGACAAAGCTTCCAAGAAAGTCCAGCCAAGGCACAATTGCCACAAACTGGAGAAGACACAACGGCGCACTTCATTCTTTCAGGCTTCTTGTTAGCCATTAGCGGAGGCTTCCTCCTCTTGAAAAAGAAGGAAGTTGAATAAGATTCAGCTTTAGACTTGGATGACATGAAAAGAACCTTCGTTTCTGCGAAGGTTCTTTTTGGAGATAAAATATCTTTCAAAACTTTCCTTAGGTGAGTACGGAGGTTAGGTGAAATTATCCGGTGGATGATTTCAGCAATCCAGGAAGTTCCATGACTTAGTTTTGGACCTAATGTTCCAAAACTCCCGAGTGCTTGAAACAATAATGTTCCAAAACTCCCGAGTGCTTGAAACAATAATGTTTCAAGCACTTTTCTCACGGCGGAAAGTTTCAGTTTATACTTGACTGATTCTAAAGTATAGAAAACTTATATAAATTTCTCCAGAATATTTAATGAAAATACTATTCTACATTAAAGTCTAACACTGATGCAAAGTTTCTCCTTATTCCACCAATTCCAGCACGATGCTTTGGTAAGGGACCAATTCTAATACCTGGTCTCCTTCTTGGAACAACCCAGCAGTATTATTTAAAACGAGCGTTTTAATCGGAGCTGGTAACTCCAAAGTGGCCTGGCGATTTTGGAAATTGCTGATTACCAAGATACGCTTGTCTCCACGGCGTTCGAAGGCGATGATATTCTCGCGGTCCCGATAAGCTGGGATCATATCTCCAAACCGGATGGTATTTCCATAGAGGGGATGGCGATACAAGGCCGTCAGCTGGCGGTAATAATTCAAAATAGAATCTGGATCCTTTTCCTGGTCTTCCACATTAATGGAATAATCTGGTTTGGGACTGATCAGCCAGGCTGGTCCATCGCTAAAGCCCAGACCTGGCTCCGCTGACCACTGCATCGGTGTCCGCGCATTGTCTCGGCTATAGTTGGCAATCGCTGCTAAGGCTTCTTCCTCACTCAAACCAGCTTCTTTAGCAACGTGGTAGCCATTGATGGTCGCAATATCATCAAAGCCCTCCACTGATTCAAAGACTTGGTTCTCCATTCCAATTTCTTGACCTTGATAGATAAACGGAATTCCCTTGCGCAAAACCTGAATGGTTCCCAGGGCTTTTTTACTGGTATCATTTACTGGACCTTCTGCGATATAATGGGACACCCCTCGAGGTTCGTCGTGGTTTTCGATGATGGTCGAGAGAACACCAATCCTATCTGCGCGCTCATGCGCTTGGAAAATACTTTCCTTAAGTTCTTCCGCTGTTGGAAGAGTATGGTCAAACCAGCCCTTTCCTTCCTGCCCTAAGCAGGTTTGCTTGAAGTCAAAGATAGAAGAAAAGACACCGTCTTTTCCAATGAAGAAATGCAATTCTTCGTCGGTTTCATTGAACACTTCCCCAACTGTGAAGGCATTGTACTTGGCGAAGGTTCGCTCATTTAACTCTTGCAAGAAAGGTTCAATCGATTGGGCATTCACTAGCGACTCCGGTACTGGGACCAAGCCATTTTCGCGATCAGACGGAAGCGAACGCCATTCTAGATCTTTTTTGATATTGATAATAGCATCGATCCTAAAGCCCGCGATTCCCTTGTCCAACCACCAATTGATCATACTGTAAATTTCTTCGCGCAAGACAGGGTTTTGCCAATTGAGATCTGGCTGATCCTTGTGGAAAGAATGAAGATAGTATTTGTTGGTGCCAGGAACCGGCTCCCAAACACTGCCCCCAAAGTAACTTTCCCAGTTGTTGGGTTCTTTGTCACTTTCGATAAAATAAAAGTAATCCGCATAAGGGCCATCTGGATCCGCTAAAGCCTTTTGGAACCACTCGTGATGACTGGAGCAATGGTTAACCACCAAGTCCATAATGATAGAAATTCCTCGCTTCTTACCTTCCGCAATCAACTCTTCCATATCTTCCATGCTCCCAAAAAGGGGGTCAATGGCATAATAATCGGAAATATCATATCCCTGATCAATAAAAGGGCTCTTGTAAACAGGCGATAACCAGAGAATGTCAATCCCCAACTGTTGAAGGTAATCGAGTTTTTCCGTGATTCCTTTTAAATCACCAACACCATCGCCATTGCTGTCCTTAAAGCTTTTTGGGTAAATCTGGTAAGCGATCTTCCCCTTCCACCAATCTTTTTCCATGTCTTGTCTCCTTAAAATGAAAGAGACCGAGACAAATCGTCTCAGTCTCTATAGTGTCAGTAGATATTAGTATACTGTTTTTTCAGTTTCTTTATCGAAGAAGTGAGCTTTGTTCAAGTCAAATCCAAGTTCGATGGTTGCACCAGTTCCAAGGTAGTCACGCGCATCCACTTTAGCGATGAATTCGTTGTCACCAACTTGGCAGTACAAGTGAGATTCAGAACCGAGCAACTCAGACACAGAGATCGTAGCTTTCACAACTGATTCTGGGAAAGTTTCAAGGAATGCAGCTTCTGTATTCACGTCTTCTGGACGAATACCAAAGATCAATTCTTTACCATCATAGCCTTTTTCACGAAGAACTTTCAAAGCACCTTCTGGAACTTTCAAATTCAATCCATTAGCAACGATGTGTCCACCTTCCAATTTCACGTTAATGAAGTTCATCGCAGGGCTTCCGATGAATCCAGCTACAAATTTGTTCACTGGATTTTTGTAAACTTCTTGGGGAGTTCCGATTTGTTCTACACGTCCGATTGTACCAGTACCTGCAGGGTTTTTAGTAGCAGACATGATAACGATACGGTCAGCAAGTGTCATCGCTTCTGTTTGGTCGTGAGTTACATAGATCGTTGTAGCTCCGATACGACGGTGGATTTTCGCGATTTCAGCACGCATGGATACACGCAATTTTGCATCCAAGTTTGACAAAGGTTCGTCCATCAAGAATACTTTTGCATCACGGACAATGGCACGTCCCATGGCAACACGTTGACGTTGACCACCTGAAAGGTCAGCTGGTTTACGATCCAAGAATTCTTTCAAGCCAAGGATTTCAGCTGCTTCTTGTACACGTTTGTCGATATCTTCCTTGCTGTATTTACGCAATTTCAAACCAAAGGCCATGTTATCGTACACAGTCATGTGTGGGTAAAGAGCGTAGTTTTGGAATACCATGGCGATATCACGGTCTTTAGGTGCCACGTTGTTTACAACAGTGCCATCGATAGAACACTCACCTTCTGTGATATCTTCAAGACCAGCGATCATACGAAGAGTTGTTGATTTACCACATCCTGAAGGACCTACGAAAACGATAAATTCTTTGTCTTTGATGTCCAAGTTGAAGTCTTCAACTGAGTAGTGTTCGCTGTTTGGATATTTTTTGTAAATATTTTTAAGATTTAATTCTACCATGATGGTACTCCTTTGATTTTTATAGTTCTATTGTAAATGAAAACGTTTTACAAATCTATGGCAAGTCTCACAAAAAAGAAAAAGAGTTTTGTGCAAGTTGCACAAAACTCTCGATTGATTCCGTTTAAATGACATCTTGCAAGACTAAATGGTAGCAAAGAGCCAGATCTGTCAGATTTTTCAACTGGAGACCCGTTAACTCTTCCCACTTATCAATCTTGTATTGGAGCGAATTGCGATGGAGATAGAGTTGCTGAGCCGCCTTAGTCACGACTGCCCCATTTTCCCAAAGAGCGACAATGATGTCTTGCAATTGATCTTGACTTTCAATCAACTGATGCAAGCTTTCTTTGATTGGAGTAAGATCCAGACCTGCCTGCTCGATCCCCCACAGATAGAGTTGAGAAAAGCGATAGACGCCTTGATGCCCTTCTCGGATCCAAGCTCGAAAAACCGCCTGTTCTGCTCGGATAACCGGAGCCACTTTTCCTTCTTTTGACTCGGTCCATACTTGCCCGACCAGGATAGATAAACGAATGTTAAAATCATACTCCATGGCAGAGACAGTATCTTTTAAGATATCGGCCACAGGCAAAGACTGGTCTTGGTCCAGAATGAGCACATAATCTTGTCCACTCAATTGCAAGGTTGCTCGGAAGTTGGGCAAGAGTGTCTGCATCATCTCTAACCAAGAAGCCATCCCTTCCGCTGTTGAGTGCGATAGGTGGCAATAGACAAGCTGCATTTTTTTGATGACCTGAGGGGCTTCTCCCTTTCCATCGATCAGGTATTGGTACCAAGGATTGGGGGCAACCTCTTCTTCACCGCCCAACCAGGAAATCAATTGTTTTTCTCGCTCGGTTAGCTCTTCTTCCTTCAGTAGCAGCCATTGATGAGCCTGAAGGGGTATCGCTACATAACCAGCTGGTGGATGGGCTTGATCCGTCACCTCTGCATGAGGAAACCACTCTCTGATATTTTTCACTACTTTCTTCCTTCTTCTACTTGCTGGATGCACCAGTTGATCAAATCTTCTAAACGAGCAAGCTCACCCGTCATATGAAGATAGCCCATAACGGCTTCAAAGCCTGTCGACATACGATAAGTCACGACATCCGCATTTTTGGCCTTGGTATGGCTATTGGTATTGCGACCGCGCTTGTAGATCTCCAACTCTTTTTCTGTCAGAATTTCTTGCTCCAGCATACTTTCAATCAAGCTAGCCTGAGCTCTAGCAGAGACGTAGCGGGTTGCAGCCTGGTGAAGCTTATTGGGCTTGGTCATCCCTTGAAAAATCAGGTGCCTGCGAATATACATGGAATAGACCGCATCTCCTTCAAAGGCAAGGGCGATCCCATTGATTAGATTGACATCAATCACGTGTCCACCTTACACCTTCTTTTGTATCCAAGAGCTTGATTCCTTGCGCAGCCAATTCATCGCGAATGGCATCTGCTCGCGCAAAATCTTTCTTAGCCCGCGCTTCCTGACGTTCAGCGATCAAGGCTTCAATATCCGCATCCAAAACTTCTTCAACAAAGACCACTCCAAAGACTTCTAACATCTTTGCCAAGGCATCCTTGACGTCTTGGTTGTAATGACCTGAATTGATCCATTTGGCCAATTCAAAGACAACGGTGATTCCGTTTGCGGCATTGATATCTTCATCCATGGCCGCAATAAACTTGTCCACAAAGTTTTGTAAGTCTGCTGGATCCACTTCTCCGGCGAAAGGTTGCTCATAAGTATTTTTCAAATACTTGAGGTTAGTCTCCGCATCGCGGACAGCTTTTTCTGTGAAGTTAATCGGCTTGCGGTAGTGTTGGGTCGCAAAGAAGAAACGAAGCACTTGACCATCGATCGTCTTCAAAGCATCATGCACAGTGATAAAGTTGCCCAAAGACTTGGACATCTTGACATTGTCAATATTGACAAAGCCATTGTGCATCCAGTAGTTGGCAAAGGTTTGACCAGTTTTAGCCTCTGACTGGGCAATTTCATTGGTATGGTGCGGAAACTCAAGGTCAGCTCCACCACCATGGATATCTATGGTATCGCCTAAAATCCCCGTTGACATGACCGAACACTCAATGTGCCAGCCAGGACGACCAGGTCCCCAAGGGCTGTCCCAAGAAATCTCTCCTGGTTTGGCAGCTTTCCAGAGAGCAAAGTCGACCGGATTTTCCTTGCGAGTTGTTTCCTCATCTGTCCGACCAGAAGCACCTAGCTCTAGGTCTTCCAAAGTTTTATTGGCTAACTTAGCATAGTTGTGGGATTTTTCCACACGGAAATAGACATCGCCTTGGCTCTCGTAGGCATAGCCTTTTTCGATTAAGTCGGTAACAAAGCGAATGATGTCATCCATAAACTCAACCACACGAGGGTGGGCGGTTGCAGGCTTGACCCCAAGAGCCGTCACATCTTCACGAAAGGCCGCGATGTACTTATCCGCCACTTCCTGAGGAGTAATGCCTTCTTCCTTGGCACGGTTGATGATCTTATCATCCACATCGGTAAAGTTGGAAATATAGGCAACTTCGTAGCCACGATACTCAAAGTAGCGACGAATCGTGTCAAAGGCTACCGTTGAACGGGCATTCCCCACGTGGATATAGTTGTAAACCGTTGGCCCACATACATACATGCGGACCTTCCCTTCCTCGATGGGGACAAATTCTCGCAAATCACGAGACATGGTATCATAAATTTTTAACACGCTTCATTTCCTTTCTGTTTCTAGATTTTGAATCTATATTCTTATTTTTCCAACTCTAACGCAATATCGACAGCAATATCAAAGAAGGTCATAGCATCTGCTTTTCTATCTTCGCGTCTAGCATCCCATTCATGATTGTGATGATCCACATAGTCAGCCGTATAGAAAAATTGATAGACCTTGGCTTGTCGATATTGGGACCAGGCCATAATAGCTGAAGCTTCCATATCTACAACTTTCGCTCCCGCTGCTAGTCTTCGTTTAACCTTAGCAGCTGTCTCACGATAGAAGGCATCTGTGGTCCAAGACTTTGTTCGAATATGCTCAATGCCAGCTTTATCCAAGGCTTTTTCCATAGTTAAGAGTAGAAATTGCTCATAGGCTATTTCATCACTTGCTGGAGCATAGTGATAACTAGTACCTTCATCACGTAAAGCCGAGCTTGGTAGGATAATCTTATCTGCTTGAATAGACTGGTCTAGAACTCCGCAAGATCCTAAAACGATAAAGTTCTTAAATCCTCTTGCTTTGAGTTCTTCTAAGAGTCCAACAACCATTGGAGCTCCAATAAGAGCCATAGCAACTGCTACCTTACTCCCATCTTTTTCATAGATATACCATGGAAATTTGCCATTTAGATTAGTAAGATAGCCACCTTCGTAGACACCATCTATCTGCTTTACTCGTTCAAGGATTTCTCCATTAAAAGACAGAATTATAGTATCACAGATTTCTCCACTACTAAGAAGACTTCGATCAGTTGGCTCTATAACAGCAGGTACATTTTCAAATTCTTCTAATAGCATTTATTACTCCTTCGCATTCAAATAAACCACCTGAGTCTGTTTGACAAAGCCAATCTTTTCATACAAACGTTTGGCACCAACATTGCTGTCTTCCACGGCAATCTGAAAGGCCTTGTCATTTTGCTCAATGAGTTGGTTGACGAGAGATTTTGCCAAATAGCTTCCATAGCCTTTTCCACGTTCATGTTCGGCTATTGCTAAACCATAGAGGTAATTCGTATTACTCGATAAATCAACTGTACAAGTTCCAATAACCTGACCGTTTTTTAGCAAAATATATAGGCGACTTTCTGGATCTTTCAGAGCTTTAGCGACATATCTATCCACAACTTCTTTAGATTCATGTTCCTCTGAAAATGCCTGAAATTTCAACTGACTAATTTGATCCTGATACGAACGATCTGCTAACAAAACGTCCAGATTGGAAACAGTTGCCAACGGATAAGGTCTTCTATCCTTACCTAACCAGGTTTCTGTCTCTTCATCCTCGACCAGTCCCCAGTTGTTGACAAAATCAGGATGGCGCTCTAGAAAAACACGCTCTGTCTGAAAAGTCACAGACTCAATGGGATAAGATGCCGTTTCTGTCTCAAAACTTCTATACAAAGCCCGCGCAATGCCTTGACGACGATGATTGGGGTGGACCAGAATCGCTACTTCCACATCTGGGTCATCTGCATAAACCGTTAATAGGCCAACAAGTTCACCTTTTTCATAATAAAGGAAAAAGGCGGGCATATCGGGATCAAAATTGAGCATATTGGAGAGATAAGGATCCCGAAAAGTTCCGTCATACTTCTGACAGATGGCAATAAGGGCCTTTGCTTCCAGTAGTTGGTGGTCATTCAATGTATTGGTTGCTTGAATCACGTAGCGATCTCCTTACAAGCTAGAAGACCGATGACTGGCTTCCTTAGCATGCTCCATCTTACTCACATAGTATTCGCGTTTTTCTTCTTCTTGGTGAATGATTGGCTCATCCTTCTTACCGTGAACACGAACAATTTTAGCAGGGATTCCGACAACGGTCACATCACTCGGTACATCGGAGACCACGACCGCTCCCGCTCCTACTTTGGCCTTGGCCCCAATCTCAATCGGACCGATGACCTGAGCATGAGCGGAGACCAAGGCTCCTTCACGAACCGTTGGATGGCGTTTACCGACATCCTTCCCTGTTCCCCCAAGGGTCACCCCGTGGTAGAGCATAACGCCTTTTTCAACAATGGCCGTTTCCCCGATAACGAGGCCCGCTCCATGGTCGATAAAGACACCGGAAGCAATGGTCGCACCTGGATGGATTTCAATCTGGGTCCAAAAACGCCAGAACTGACTATGCATCCGAGCTAGAAGCTTAAAGCCATGGTTCCACAAAAAGTGGGAAACACGGTGAGCTGCCAGTGCTTTGACGCCCGGATAGGTCAAAAGGACCTCCAGCGAGGTACGCGCTGCTGGGTCATTTTCTTTTACAATATTGATGGTTTCACGCCACCATCCCATACCGTGCTCCTCCTTTTCTAATGATTATTCTGAATCTTTTTGTGTAATGGTAAAGTCTTTTTTAGGTTTGTGGTCTTTGTTGTGGTGACGAGGACGATCGCCATGACGAGGACCCTTTTCACCTTTTTCTTCTGAATGTTCAGGTTTTGGCGGACGTGGCAATAGTGCTTTCATAGAAGCATCGACACGACCTTTTTCGTCAATCTTGATAATCTTGACATCCACTTCATCGCCAATCGCTACCAAGTCTTCGACACGGTTGGTACGAGTCCAAGCCATTTCAGAGATATGAACGAGAGCATCCGTCTTGTCAAAGAGGTTGACAAAGGCACCAAATTTCTCGATCCGAACCACTTTGGCATGGTAGACTTCATCCACTTTGGCTTCACGAACCAAACCTGCAATGATTTCTTTAGCACGGTTAATCGCGTCTTGGTCGCTCGAGTAGATAGACACGTTTCCTTCTTCGTCGATATCAATCTTAACGCCTGTTTCAGCGATGATCTTATCGATGGTTTCTCCACCCTTACCGATGACAATCTTAATCTTGTCGACATCAATCTTGATGGTATCAATTTTTGGAGCAGTTGGAGCCAATTCTGGACGCACTTCTGGAATGGTTGCTTCGATGACATCAAGGATTTCAAAACGAGCTTTCTTGGCTTGAGCAAGAGCTTCCGTCAAGATTTCTGCAGTAATCCCTTGGATCTTGATATCCATCTGAAGGGCTGTAATCCCGTCACGCGTACCTGCAACCTTGAAGTCCATATCTCCAAAGTGGTCTTCCAAACCTTGGATATCTGTCAATACGGTATAGTTATTTCCATCAGAAATGAGACCCATTGCAATACCTGCTACTGGCGCTTTGATTGGCACACCACCCGCCATAAGGGCAAGTGTTCCTGCACAGATAGAGGCTTGAGATGAAGAACCATTTGATTCCAATACTTCTGCTACCAAACGAATCGCATATGGGAATTCTTCCAAGCTTGGCAATACTTGAGCAAGAGCACGCTCCCCAAGAGCACCGTGACCAATTTCACGACGACCAGGTGCACCGTAACGTCCAGTTTCCCCTACAGAGTATTGTGGGAAGTTATAGTGGTGCATAAAGCGTTTCTTGTACTCTGGATCCAAACCATCGATGATTTGCGTTTCACCCATTGGCGCCAAGGTCAAGACAGAAAGTGCTTGCGTTTGTCCACGAGTAAAGAGTCCTGAACCGTGTACGCGAGGAAGGTAGTCCACTTGTGCATCCAAAGGACGGATTTCATCGACCTTACGACCGTCCGGACGAACCTTGTCTTCAGTGATCAAACGGCGCACTTCTGCGTGTTCCATTTGTTCCAAGATTTCAGCCACATCCCGCATGATGCGGTCAAATTCTTCGTGGTCTGCATATTTTTCTTCGTAAACAGCTGTCACTTGGTCTTTCACTGCTTGAGTTGCAGCTTCACGCGCCAATTTTTCTTCTACTTGGACCGCTTTTTGAAGGTCACTGTTGTAGGCTGCAATGATTTCAGCCTGTAATTCAGCGTCCACATGAAGCAATTCTACTTCTGCTTTCTCTTTCCCAACTGCTGCTACGATTTCTTCTTGGAAGGCAATCAATTCTTTAACGGCTTCGTGCCCTTTGAGAAGAGCTTCCAACATGATTTCTTCTGATAATTCTTTAGCACCAGACTCTACCATGTTGATGGCGTGTTCGGTACCAGCTACTGTCAATTCAAGAAGCGAGCGCTCAGCTTGTTCTTGCGTTGGGTTGATGATGATTTCTCCATCGACATAACCCACTTGTACTCCAGCGATTGGTCCGTCAAACGGAATATCTGAGATAGACAAGGCCAATGATGAACCAAACATGGCTGCCATTGGTGCAGATGCATTTTCATCGTAAGAAAGAACCGTATTGATGACTTGCACTTCGTTACGGAAGCCTTCCGCAAACATCGGACGGATTGGACGGTCGATCAAACGCGCTGTCAAAGTCGCATCTGTTGAAGGACGTCCTTCCCGTTTCATAAAGCCACCAGGAAATTTCCCAGCCGCATACATTTTTTCTTCGTAGTTGACTTGAAGTGGGAAGAAATCCCCAGTTGCCATCTTCTTAGACATGACAGCTGCCGTCAAGACAGTTGACTCACCGTAACGTACGACAACAGCGCCATTTGCTTGCTTAGCAACCTGACCAGTCTCTACGATTAACTCACGACCCGCAAAAGTCGTTTGAAACACTTGTTTTGTCATTGTAATCCCCTTTGGATTGATAAAATTATACGACTTGCCTACAAAAATCAGGATACAAAGGGCGTGAAGAATCCCGTATGAAAATAGGAGATTGACGCAGTGTGCCACGCACACTAGGAAATCTATCTTTTTCACTAGGGATTTAGCCCGTGTTCAACTATCAAGATACTAAGGCCGTCAAGCAACTCAACGAGATAGGAATTTCAACAGCCTATCTGTATGTTATATCCTCATCTTTGTATCCAAGCACGTATACCTTTTATTTTAACATATTCAAGCCCAAAAGAAAAAGGCTTTGAGGGCCTTTTTCTTTGATTCTTCAGCAAGTTCTATATAAAAATTTTAGAGCTAGATATAGCTTCTGATTATTTTTACGATTTCACAAATTCTGTACTATCGACATAAAAGCGTGTTTTGTTGGTTCCACCCTTGTAGTTCTTGTTGTTGCGTTTCAAGACAAAACGTCTGTATGGGTCGGAAGTTCCTTGGATAGTCGTTGTCACTTCAACTGAATCTTCATTGATCACCCATTCGTCCGGTGAAGGGATTTCCATCGGTGGCATCGCTCCCCCACGACCGCCAGGTACAATTTCGTAGAAGGCCTTATCCTTTGTCGAATAGATCCAGCCATCTTTCTTTTCATTTGTTAGTTGGATCAGCTTGTCTTGTGAAAGACTGCGGATAGAGTCCGATGTCTCTTCTGCATCTAATTTATCAATGATATCTTGCAGATTATAGGTCCCCGGCGTGTAGGTATTGTAGTAATCAATGAACATGTCTTGCGAGTAGCCTTCAACTGCACTGTGATCGTTGTTCAACTCCAGCAAACGAGTCGGTTGTACCTGAAGTGAATAAGTCAAAGACGCACTGTTTTCAATGATCGAATAGATATCCGCTTGGTCTGCTTTTGATAAGGTCCCAATGGCTTCTTTATCATTTTTATCTGACTTTTCTTCTTGCGACTGCTCTTTTTCTTGGGTCTCACCAGAGGACTTCTTGATGGATGAAGTTCCTACTGGAGCATGCTTACGCTCGTAGCGTTTCGGAGCACAGGCGACTAGGGAAATTACCGAACCAACTGTTAAGAATAAAATAATAAATTTTTTCACAATATCTCCTATTTTTTTATCCTAGTCTATCAAAGGAAATCTATTTACTCAGTATCAATGAAGAGACCACTAGCAAATATAATTTTTTGTTTTTCTAACCTTTTTTAGTCTTCCTTATAGAACAAGTCGCTTTGATCTGAAATAACATTCTGACCCCAATAAATAATATCCTTACTATTATCAACAGAAAAATTTCCATATTTTAATGATGCAGGAAACTCTTGACCTGCTGGGAAAAAACTCATTGCTGAAGCACCAGCTGGGGCAGTTGAATGAACACTACTACTTAAGTATCCAAATTCATGATTAAAGCGGTCTACAACCTGATCTGTTGGTGCACCATTTATCTTTGATATACCGTTATCATCAAATGTTACACTCATTCCTTTCCCATTTCTCCAGGTCCCTGCAATACTTGAAAAATCACCGTTCTGAATTTCTTGAATATTCATTCCGCTGCTTTTCTTACTTGAGCTCACTGATTTAGAACCATCCACCCGCGTTGTGAATTCAAGGGCGATCCAGCCTTGTCCAGATTCCAATTTGCCCCAAGTATGACCATCTGCCTCTACGGTTTCCGTAATGGTGTGAATTCCTTTTGCGATCATTCCTGCAGATGGAGCTGAGGTTGAGGGCTCTTTTCGAATACGGAGATCCGACACACTGACTTGCACTTGGAAGCTTTCCGATTTTTTCTCTTCGGCTTTAGCTGTTGATTTGGAATCCCCTGAACCATCAAATTTTTTCCAGTCTAGCTTACTGAGGTCCAACTGCTTGGCTGAAATCCCAAGAGCTTGCTCTGCTGTTTGGTCACCACCAATTTGAATGGTTGCTTTCTTTTCTTCCTTGGCTTCCCCTTTTCCTAGCGAATAAAGGGTCAATTCCCGGTCTGGGTTCACAGATTGCCAAGTGGCGTAGACAATTTGCCCATTATCAAAAAGGTCTAGGCTGGAGCGATAGCCACCAACCGCAGCTGTATAAGCTGTATGGAGCAATTCGGCTTCTTGACCCTTGAGGTAATAGATGGCAGAAACATATTGTTTGTTTCCCGTGTATTGATTGGACACCAAGAGCTCATCCACACCATCTTTGTTCAAGTCTGTAAAAGCGTATTGGAAGGTTACCGGAGTTCCTAAGCGCTCCAAAGCATCTAGATAGATGCTTTCTTCTGAGCCAGATTTTATCTTACCTAATTCCGCAAACAGGCCTGACTTATCGCCATTTTTAAGAGCTGTATCATACTTAGCATACCGCTCCAAAACCTCTTGATAATACTTTTGACCCGTATCCTTCTTTTCTTTTTTAACCGATGATGACGTTGCTGTCTTTGGTTTACTTTGGCGTTCATAGCGTTTGGGCGTACAAGCCACCAGAGCTAGAACGGACGCACCCGCCAGTAGTGAAATCATAACCTTTTTCATAAAAACCTCCTCATTTCTATCCTAGTATATCAAAAATGGTCAATTTTTCCAGCTCTTTCAAGATTTTCAAACAAGCATTTTCCCCTCTCCCTCTATGTTTCTGTCCTATTTTCTGCTATACTTAAGGAAGAATACCGATCAAAAGGAGAACATTATGGAATTAAAAAAACGTTCTGAATTTCCTGAGAACGAACTCTGGGACCTCACAGCCCTCTACCAAGACCAGGAAGACTTCTTGCGTGCCATTGAAAAAACACGTGAAGAAATCAATGAATTTGTCCGTAACTACAAGGGTAACCTCCACACCTTTGAAGACTTCGAAGCTGCCTTTGCGATTTTTGAGCAAATCCACATCCAACTCAGCCACATTGGCAACTACAGCTTTATGCCACAAACCACTGACTTTGGCGACGAAGCTTTTGCAGAGATTGCTCAAGCGGGGATGGATTTCGAAACTTGGGCCAGCGTTGAACTTTCCTTCTTTGATGATGCTTTGGTAGAAGCGGATGAAGAAGTCCTCGAACGCCTGGGGCAACTCCCTCACCTCACTTTTGCCATTCGTCAGGCTAAAATTAAAAAAGCTCACTACTTGGGAGCTGATGTGGAAAAGACCTTGACCAACCTTGGTGAAGTCTTCTACGGACCACAAGACATCTATACCAAGATGCGAGCAGGCGACTTTGAAATGGTTGATTTCGAAGTGGATGGAAAAGTCTACAAAAATAGTTTTGTCACCTATGAAAACTTCTACCAAAACCATGAGAATACAGAAGTTCGTGAAAAAGCCTTTCGTTCTTTCTCAGAAGGTCTTCGCAAGCACCAAAACACGGCTGCTGCTACCTATCTAGCTCAAGTCAAGTCTGAAAAACTGATTGCAGATATGCGGGGCTACGACTCTGTCTTTGACTATCTCCTAGCTGAGCAGGAAGTGGATCGTGCCATGTTTGATCGTCAGATTGACCTGATCATGAAGGACTTCGCTCCGGTCGCTCAAAAATTCCTCAAACACGTGGCCAAGGTCAACGGTCTTGAGAAAATGACCTTTGCTGATTGGAAGTTGGATTTGGACAGTGCGCTCAACCCAGATGTCACCATTGATGATGCTTATGATTTGATCATGAAATCTGTAGCACCCCTTGGGGAAGAATACTCCCGCGAAATTGCCCGCTACCAAACTGAACGCTGGGTTGATTTCGCAGCCAATGAAGGCAAGGATTCCGGTGGTTATGCAGCCGACCCATACCGCGTCCATCCTTATGTCCTCATGAGCTGGACAGGACGCATGAGCGATGTCTACACCCTGATCCACGAAATCGGACACTCTGGTCAATTTATCTTCTCAGACAACAACCAAAGCTACTTCAACGCCCACATGTCGACCTACTATGTGGAAGCTCCTTCTACTTTTAATGAGCTTCTCCTCAGCGACTATTTGGAACACCAGTTTGACGACCCTCGTCAAAAACGTTTTGCCTTGGCTCACCGTTTGACAGACACCTACTTCCACAACTTCATCACTCACTTGTTGGAAGCAGCCTTCCAACGCAAGGTCTACACCTTGATCGAAGAAGGTGGCACCTTCGGCGCTAGCAAGCTCAATAGCATCATGAAGGAAGTCTTGACAGAATTCTGGGGAGATGCCGTTGAAATCGATGATGACGCAGCTTTGACCTGGATGCGTCAAAGCCACTACTACATGGGGCTTTACAGCTATACCTACTCAGCTGGCTTGGTTATCTCAACAGCGGGATACTTGCATTTGAAGAACTCCGAAAACGGAGCTAAAGATTGGCTAGACCTCCTTAAATCAGGTGGCAGCAAGACCCCACTTGAGTCAGCCATGATCATCGGAGCAGATATCTCAACTGACAAACCACTCCGCGATACCATCCAATTCCTTTCGGACACTGTGGATCAAATCATTGCCTACAGTGCAGAATTGGGAGAATAAAATTCAAAAAAAGCTAAAGAAGGTTCATTCTTCTTTAGCTTTTTTGCTTTTTAACTCAACTCAGCCACAATGGCCTTAATTTGTGCTGCGGTATGCACTCCTGCTACTTGTTTAACAACCTGCCCATCTTTTTTAAAGAGCAAGGTTGGGATGGACATAATGCCGAAAGCACGCGCTGTTTCTGGATTTTCATCCACGTCCATTTTTAGGATTTTTAACTCATCTTCCGAAAGTTCTTCCGATAATTTTTCTAAAATAGGAGCTTGCATGCGACATGGACCACACCAGGTTGCCCAAAAGTCTACCAAGACCAAGCCTTCTTTGGTTTCTGCTTCAAATGTTGCATCTGTAATTGCTTTTACCATTGTTTTTCTCCTTTAGTTTTTGTATTGATCGAGGTCTTGCTTCATCAAATAGAAGAAGACATCTCCGTAAGTCCCTTGGTAATCCAATTCATGCCCATTATAGGTCAGTTTCACAACAGGATAAAAATCTGCTACCCCAATCAAGCAGGTCTGTTGGGATCGTTCAAACTCTTCATAGGAATCAAAATGCATGACTCTTTCTTGTTTTGCACCGTCTAGATATGTAATATCAATCATAGCAATAACCTCTATTTCTTATGATGTATCAATTGTAACTCTAGATATTACATCTGTCAAACAAAACGACTTTCTCAGAATGATAGATCTTGTTCGATAAGGAAAAGACAAGAAAAAGCCCTCTGAATCCATAGAGCTGTTTTGAGCTCGGGCTAAAATCTTGGTGAAAACAAAAAATCTCCCCGAAGGGAGATAGATCTGGTCTATTTTACCTTACTATGCTAGGAACCGAAGCCGAAGATTATACTCGAGTATATCGAGGCAAGGTGACAACGCAGCGTAAGTGAAAAATAGAGCAGATTAACGACGAAGTCCAAGAGAGTTGATCAACTCACGGTAACGGTTAACGTCGTTTGTACGAAGGTAAGCCAACAAGTTACGACGGCGACCGATTTTCTTCATCAAACCACGGTAAGTAGCGTGGTCTTTTTTGTGTTGTTTGATGTGTTCGTTCAAGTGGTTGATTTCCCAAGTAAGGACAGCAACTTGTACTTCTACTGAACCAGTGTCACCTTCGTGACGTGCGTATTGTGCAATGATTTCATTTTTTTTCTCTTTTGAGATTGCCATGATAAGCTCCTTTTCTTTATGCTCTATCCGAGTGGCAGGTTTGGCATATCCTGCTACCAAGAAAGAGTTAGTTGTCTATTCGACCTTCTTATTCTACCAAGATTTCATCTTTCTGTCAAACACTTATGTTTCCTTTGAGAGGAGCTTTTCTCTTTTCTAAAAAGAACCTTGGGAATTTGGACGGTTTGATGGATCATTCTTCAAGTAACTTATTCAAAAAGACAAATATCTCTAGGATATTTGCCTTTTTTCGGTATGAAGCTTATTTCTCTTTCCGTTTACCACGCAAGAGCAAAGCCAAAGCAAAAATTGCTAAGAGGGCACCGAGTATGGTCAACCCGTAAGCAACAACTTCACCAGTTGATGGAAGAATTTTTTTCTTTCCTTCTTTTGGTGTAGTTGGAATTTCTGGTTTTTCCGGTGTGCTTGGCGGCGTTGTTGGTGGGGTTGTTGGTGGTGTCGTCGGTGGAGTTGTTGGTGGTGTCGTCGGTGGAGTTGTTGGTGGTGTCGTCGGTGGAGTTGTTGGCGGTGTCGTTGGCGGTGTCGTTGGCGGTGTGCTTGGTGGTGTGGTAGGAGGTGTTGTTGGTGGTGTATGACGATTGGTTACCGTGAAACCATCAATGTTGCTTGTATAACCTGCTACTGGATCTTCTGTAATCGTGTAGGCAATCTTCTTACCTTCCTTGTATACAGGTAGATCTGTAAAGCTTGCCTGCCAATTATCAGTAGCTGTGATTTCTTTTACAGCTACTTCTTGACCATCCGCAAGGAGACGAACTGTGATTTTTTCAGGACGAAGACCATCTTTATTGTCTGCATCATCCCAGATCTTCTTGACCGCTACTTCCGTTACTTCTGGTGTGCGGCTATTGGTGATCACTACATTTCCCTTGTTACTGTCATCGACCGTACTAGTATAGCCTTTGACTATCCCAACTTCTTTCACTTGGTACTGGATCTCTTTGCCTTTCGCTTTTAGAGGCAAATTGCTAAAGGTATGGGTCCAGTTATTTTTATCAGAAAGTTCCACTTCTTTTCCTTGAGCTTTGCCATCTGCATAGAGCTGTACCTTAATGGCGCTTGGACGTTTGCCATCTTGGTCATTGTTGTCTTCCCAACGTTTTGTAACAGTGACGCTGGTTTTACCTGGCTTGTAGCTATTGATAATGGTTGTTCCATCAATCGCAGCAGAGTAATTGGCTACTGTGTCTTCTGTGACTGTGTAGACAATTTGTTTACCGTGATTGTATTTTGGAAGATTAGTAAAGACTGTCTTCCAATCAGTCGCTGCACTTAGCTCTTGGCTAGCTACTTCTGTACCATCTGCAAGGAGACGAACAGTAACCTTGTCAGGACGAACGCCATCTTGGTTGTCATTGTCCTTCCAAACTTTCGTTACTGGAATTTCAACAACTTCTGGTGTACGAGTGTTGGTAATATTGGTTCCTTCGATAGTTGTTTCATAACCTTCAACAGGTTCTTCTGAAACAGTATAAGCAATAATATTGCCAGCATCATCGACCACATCGAGATTATCAAAATGATAAGCCCAAGTTCCTGCTGCATCTGGTTTCACTTCTTTAGAAGCGACTTTGACACCATTTGCTAGGAGATTGACTGTGATTTTTGATGGACGCTTGCCATCTTGGTTGTCATTGTCATTCCATGTCTTTTGGCCAGAGACACTTGTTTTTTCTTTTTGGTTCACAACATCACGAGAAATCGCAAGGTCATTTCCAAAATCATCCTTGCTAATCTTGATAGGTTCTTCAGAGAGAACATAGCCTGTTGGAGCTTGAATTTCTTGAACCGTATAAGCTTGTTTGATCAAGCCTGTAATGGTGCCAACACCATTCTCATCTGTCGTAATGGTTCCCACTTGCTCACCAGTATCATCTGCTGTCACAGCAAAGACGGCACCTGCAAGCGCTTGGCCATTTTCACCTTTTTTGTGAATCGTGAAGGAATATTTCTCACCATTGAAGTCTCCATCAAGGAACTGATACAGAATGTCTGCAACCTTATTTTGCTCCTTGATTTCTGTAGCTGTCATGCTAGCATTGTTTTTAAAGGATGTATTGATGGCTGGAACCTTGTCCAGATAGACATCATAGCGAATCGTCATTCCTTGTTCAGGAGCTAGATCTCCAATATGAACCGTTAGAGAACGACCATCAGCACTGACAACAGGGGAATAATTCTTGGTGACGTTTGTGGTATCTTTTAAATGATAAGCCCCATCTTCGTCACTGACCTGCCAAGTCCCTGTATGGATATTGACAGAATCTGCCTTGATCTTCCCATCTGTAAAGGCCAATTGGTCTTTAACGTCAATATTATGAAGGGCTGTATGGCCTTGATTGATATTCAAGGTATAGGTCAATTTTAATTTATCATCTGAGTTGGTCCAACCCCATTTGCTAAAGACTTCTGGAGTAGGAGGATTCTCACCTGGATTGACCCCTTTGTAATCGATATTCCCACCTGAAATCACTTTCTTATCGATCGTAAGAGTAAAATCAAGTGTCTTTTGTCCTTTGACGACTTGGTGGTCTACACGCGCAAAGAAACGCAGTTTCCCTGTCACATTGGCCATTCTTTCAGGATAGTCTGTATAGGTTACTGTGATGACCTTTCTTTGATCGTCTACCGTTGCTGTCGCAACTTTTTGACCGCTTGGATCCAGCAGGTCAATGGTGTCCGTTTCAAAGACCTTAAAGTCATCTCCAAGTTGGATAACGGTCTGATCTCCCTTTTTTACACGACCATTTGGCAACACAAAGTTTGCTTCAACTTGAAAACTCTCCCAAACACCGAGTGGATCTGTAATCGCTCCACCAGTTGATTTCGAGATGTTTACAGATGTCACAACATCATTGATCGTATCTGCATGGACTTTAGCTGGACTATTGGGTTTGGCAAATCCTAAAGCCGCTAGTAAAAATAGGGCAACTGTTGTCACAACAGAATAGAGCCACTTTTTCATAAACGATTTTTCTCCTTTTTCTACGTTTACTAGATAAGGTATGTAAGTTGAAAAATTATCACTACATATTGTGATTTTATACACAACCTATCTTTTTTCATTATAAACAATTTGCTTTGATATAACAAGCAATTAAATTCATTTTTTGTCTTTTCAGTTCATTTTCTTGATACAAATAAAAACAAGCAGTCTGTAAGAATCAGACTGCTTATTTTTTTGCTTATAAGGGAACTCCGAAGACCTCTAGGGACTTGAGTTCAGAAGGATGGAGTCTCCGCCATTCTCCCAATTGAAGAGTTGGATCTAGCGTTAGAGGACCCATAGAGATCCGCTCTAAATCCACCACTTCCTTGCCACAAGCCGCGATCATACGCTTGACTTGGTGGAATTTTCCTTCAGCGATTTCGATTTCGACGTAGGAGCTGGCATTTGCCTCATTCACCTCTACGATCTGCAATCTCGCGGGCAAGGTCGTGAAGTCTTTGAGGGCAATGCCTGCTTCAAAACGGGCTACATCAGCATCATCCATGATCCCAGCCACCTGGGCACGGTAGATCTTCGACACATGCCTCTTCGGCGAAAGCATGGCATGAGCGAGCTTCCCGTTATTGGTCAAAAGCAGCAAGCCATGGGTATCGATATCCAGGCGCCCGACAGGAAAGACTTCCTTGTGACGGGCTGTCTCATCCAATAGATCTAGCACAGTTTGGTGGTGATCATCTTCAGTCGCTGAGATGACTCCAGCTGGTTTATTAAGCAGATAATACACGAAGGTTTCATGGACCAGGTCTTCTCCCATAAAGGTCACCTGGTCCTTAGCTGGATCAATCTGCAGCTTTCCTGCTGTCTCTTTTTTTCCATTTACTGCGATTTTCTTTTGCTTGAGGAGTTGCTTAACCTCGGTCCTACTCCCCACACCACAATCTACTAAAAATTTATCTAAGCGCATGGTTTCTTCCCGCTCTTTCGTACAATCCAAAGGCCAAAAAAGGAAACCAGGATCATGAGGATACCAGAAAATCCAAAAATGAAGACTGGAGCAGATGAGATCGTCCCTAATAGACTAAGGACAAAGGTCGTTGCGATCGAACCTGTACTACATCCCAAAACCGCAATGGACGTTGCCTGACTTAGTACTCCAGCAGGCATCTGATCAGATATGACATTAAAAACAGTTGTGAGAGCTACACTATAGGCAAAGCCTGCAAGGACGGTCACAATGGCAAGCATCCAGAGATTGGCAGAAAGCCCGATCAACAGTTGGGCCACACCATAAGCTACTCCCGAAACCAATAATAAACGATCACGGAATAGATAGGTCAAGGGCGAGAAAGCCAAACCTGCCAAGATCCCAACAAATTGCATGGCTGCTAAAATAACCCCCGCAGTTTGGGCAGTGCCATGTCCCACTTGCTCTACCACGCTTGGAATCCGAACGGTGATCATGACATTGGACAAGACGATAGCTGCCGCAACGACTGCTAAGCCGAGCGCTGTCCGCCATTGACCCCCTGTCATCTTGACATCCCGGTGTTTTTCCTCCACTGCTTCCGTCGTAGATCCATAGGGCACAAATAAGAGATACAAAAGTAAGATAGGAATGCTGATGCCGTAAACGAGAAAGGCAGCCTGCCAGCCAAAGCGAATCAAAAGGCTAACTCCAAAGGTTAAAACGGCCGTCCCAACAACCTCTGCAGAACCACGAATACCAAGGGTTTGGACGCGTTCTTTTCCTTTATAGCGCTCACTGATAATGGCAATAGCAGAAACATTGAGCAAACCAACTGCCATCCCGAAAATAATCCGAGACAAAAAGACAACCGGATAAGCTGGACTGATTAAGGGAATAAAGCCACATAGAGCGTAAGCAACTAAGCCCGTCACAATCATCTGACGCTCTGAAAATAGGCGTCCAATCCATTTATTGAAGATGAGTGAAACCATGATCCCGGCAGAAGGAAGCGAGACCAAGAGCTCAATCATGCTGTGAGGAATTCCCTTGTAATAGGCAAACATGGCCGACTGCGCACTCGAAATCGAAAACGAGGTCGTCAAAATAAATGAAAGCGCGAGAATACTCACTTTCTCCATGATTTTTTTCATTATTCTATCCTTTAAACTAATCTTTTTTTCACACTCCTCCTATAATAACACGAGCTAGTGACAGGACGCAATAGATTGAATTAAAAAAACGAAATGATTTCTCCATCATTTCGTTCGTGCTAACAATTGTGAGGCAAAGACTCCCGTTAGGACCATCAAAGCACCAATCCAGACAAAGAGCAGGTTATTAGAGGGAGCTAGTGGCGTCACCAACTGGATGAAGAAAGAAGAGAGGGCTGATCCGAGATTGCAGCCAATCAAGACAAGCGAGGTCGCAAGATTCAGGAGATTAGTCGGAATTTTTTCAGATAGGTGATAGAAGATACTGGTGACTCCCGTACTGTAGGTAAATCCTGCCAAGAGGGTTCCTAGAACCAAGCTCCACAGCTGTCCAGACAAGCCAATCAAGGCTAAAGCTAGACCGAAACCAAAGCACATGATCATGAGCAAGTTCTTTTTGAAAACATGTGTCAAACTAGCAAATCCCACTCCCGCTACAATCCCTGTCAATTGCATCAGACTTAGGACGGTTCCAGCTGTTGTCGCTGTTCCCATACGAACGTCAACAATGATATCCGGCACGCGCAGGCTAATGATGGAATTGAAACAAATGATGATACCAGCAATCACGGCTAGCATCAGACTAAAACGCCATTGAGGGGAGCGAAGGCGTGCGGAACCTTTCTTTTTCTCCTTCAAGCTAGCCTGTTTTTTCCCCTTAGGATAGGGGACAAAAAGGATATAGAGGAGTAAAATCAAGTAACCACCTCCATATACAGCAAAGATCACTGGCCAGCCTAGGGGTAAGAGTTGTCCAACAATAAAAGTCAAGATGGCAGAGCCCACCACTTCAGCAGACCCCCGATAGCCCAGCATCCGAGTCTTGTCATTGCCTGAGTAGCGTTCACTGATAATCGAAATAGCCTTGGCATTGATCATTCCTGTCCCCAAACCAAAGAGCAAACGACTTAGAAAGATGAGAGGATAGTCCTGCACGACCAAAGGCACAAGGCCGCTAGTTGAAAAGAGCAAGAGCCCTGCGACAATCATCTGGCGCTCACTCATCCACCGCTCGATCAGGCTATTTAAAAAGAGCATGACCACAACCGCAAAGGCCGGCAGGGAAACCAAGAGTTCCACCTGGCCTGCTGAATATCCGAATTGGCTAAAATAGGCCTTCATAGCTGGCAAACCGGCTGTAATTGAAAATGATGAGATCAGCATGAGCGACAAGCTCAAGAGACTGATTCTTTCCATTGTTTTTTTCATTTTTTTATTTCCTACACTTTACTGGTAACATTTGACTTTACTATTTTTTTAGAAAAGATTCAAACTAGTATTTTCAATAGAATCCTAGTATAATCAATTTAGAAAGAGAAAAATAGGACATTTGTCCTATTTTAGGAGATTAAGATGAAAAAAATTTCCCCATCTACAAGACTCAAGGAGATCATCACTGACTACCAATTGGATCAGATCTTTCCAGGTGACTGTCTTAGTCAGCTGGACCTCGTTCTCTATCAGGCTGGAGAGTATATCTGCCGCCAGGGTTCTGACCAAGATGTCATTCCTTATTTTCTCAAAGGCCGGCTCAAGATCGTCCACAGTCTTGAAAATGGTAGCGACACCATCCTTGAAATCCAAGAAAAACCTGGACTGTTAGGAGAGATTGAGCTCCTGCTCGATCGGGTCTGTATCACATCGGTCATTGCAGACCAAGACTCACTAGTCGTCCAGCTCTCTGCTCGGCATTTCAAGGACCGCCTCCTGCTGGACCCGACCTTTTTGCGCTCTACGGCCAAGACCTTGGCTGAGAAATTACACCAGATCAACTATTTGGCTCCTGCCAACTTTCATTATTCGGTCAAGGAACGCCTCGCCTCGCATTTTCTGGAGCATTGCGATGAAAATGGGACCCTCAAGCCCAAGATGAATCAGCTGGCCCTGCGTTTTGGGATCAGCTACCGCCACCTTAGCCGTGTCATCAAGCAGATGATCGAAGAGGGCTTAGTCCAAAGAGAAGGACGAATCTATACGATTTTAGATGCAAAAAGAATGAATGATTTGTCCATCAAACATGCGGAAACCGTCGACAGATAACTTTAATTTTAGGTTCTTTTGTGTTATCATGGAGGGTAGAAAGAAAGTGAGAGTAAAACGATGAAAGCAATTGAAAAAGTTACAAGAGCGTCCCATTTGATTGATATGGATGACATTATCCGCGAAGGAAATCCCACACTTCGAGCTGTTGCAGAAGATGTGACCTTCCCTTTGTCTGATCAGGAAATTATCCTGGGTGAAAAAATGATGCAATTCTTGCACCATTCTCAAGACCCTGTTATGGCTGAAAAACTTGGCCTCCGTGGAGGAGTGGGACTTGCTGCCCCTCAGCTGGATATCTCGAAACGAATCATCGCTGTTTTGGTTCCCAATCCAGAAGATGCCGATGGTAACCCACCAAAAGAAGCCTATAGCCTTCAAGAAGTCATGTACAATCCAAAGGTTGTCGCCCATTCTGTGCAAGATGCGGCTCTTGGCGACGGGGAAGGCTGTCTCTCTGTAGACCGAAACGTCCCAGGCTATGTCGTTCGCCACGCCCGCGTGACGGTTGAGTATTTCACAAAAGATGGGGAAAAGAAACGCATCAAACTCAAAGGCTACAACTCCATCGTCGTTCAACATGAAATCGACCACACCAACGGCATCATGTTCTATGACCGCATCAACCCAAACAACCCATTTGAAATCAAAGAAGGACTTTTGATATTAGAATAAGATACAAAGGGCGTAAATGACAAAAATACCTAACTGAGAAAGCTCTCGGTTAGGTATTTTTTGTTATTTTTTGCCTTGCCTTTTATTCGAAAACTTGCGCATGATAGAGTGCACTATACTGATAAATAGATCAAGCACGATTGTATAAACCAAAATTCTTACTCCCCACACTAGCCAAAATGGATATTTTATTCCTGGTTTAGAATATCCTGAATTATAGGCAATTACTGTAAAGGATATAAAAACTAAAATTTCTAATAAAATACGATGTTTAGCTTTTTTCAGACTGAAGCCTTTCAACCAACCCCATAGTAAATCCCACAACGTCGGATTATCCTCAGGTTCATCTTCCCAGTATTCCTTGCTTTTCATTTTCAAATACAAGAGGTAGCCTACTTCTGTCAGTAACTGAGTAAAAGCGTAACTGAATAGTATGCTTACGGATACTCCTAGCACCACTCCATAATAGCCAGTAAGGGCCGCTCCTATCATGGAGCAGACGAAGATGATCGTTAGGGCATTGCTACTGTAACTACTTGATTTTGCGAAATAATTTCCCAGTGTTCTAGTTGGTGAAAAGCCAATCTTTAACTGCTTCTTAAGCCAAAAATGATGATAAATAAAGCCCAATAAGGTACAAATCACAAGAAAAGTAATGACGATGAAGCCATATTTTGGGAAACCTACCTCAAATTCTTTATTTGCCAGAGCAGAAACAATGATGAGCAAGCCCATGACTTGGAGCGATAAAAACATCCCTGCATAGGTGAATAAGAGTAGGGTCGTTGACAATACTTGTCTTCTATATATAAATGCACCCATTAACGGCAAGAAAAATGTAATGATATGGTAAAGACAATAGATGACGAGGATATCAAAAAACCAATGGCTAAATGGTTTTATACCTTTTGATACATCATACGAATAAAAGCAAAGGATTTCAAATGCGAACAGAAATACGCCTGTCCACGAATTGATCATCATAGCCGCTGAAGCACGTGTATTGGCTAAACTTTTAAAGTAGACTTTGTTCGCCTGCTCAATATCAACTTTCTTTTCGTTTTTCATGACATGCTCCTTTCTAAGAAATTCTTTTAAGATCCAAAAGCAGATGGATGTTGCACTTGCTTCTGAGTTTCACTCGACTGGATCTACTTGACTTTAGCCTTATAATCCTCGCCTGAAGCATATAATAATAAATTGCCATGTGATAAAAAAACCAATGAAAAAGCAAATAAGGCCACATGAAGAATTAGATTGGGTTTACTGGTACTCAGAACAAAGCAAAATGATACAACTGAAAGAAATAAAGCCAATGTTACTAATAGAAGATTTTTTAGTAGTAACCTAAATCTTACTGGGCGACAATACATTTTTTTAGCTTTCTTGGAAGGCTTTATGACCGACTCTTTTTTCCCAATACTGATCCAAATGCGAATTCCAAAAGCAATGATTAGAACAAGGATCATTAGCACTAGATTCAGTAGATGGGAAGTAAAATATAAATAATCCTCTATCGGAAAAGCTCTACCTAGTAAAACTGCTAAGGAACCAGCACCAAGTGTTGAAATCCCTGCTTTAGTCTGAGTTGAAAGTATGTTCTTATCTCTTTTAAGAACTTTCGGAGCTATGGCTTCTACTTCATCCTCTGTTAGCTGATAGGCTTTATGAGGGATAAAATAAACAAACCACGGAAGAAGATAGGTGATGATAATTGGCCGATCGACTTCCATTAAATACCACTCATTCTCTACTTTTAACAAACGATAGCGAAAATTCATTTTGGGCAAACGATCGATTTTTGCTGGTTTAAACATAGATTGATCTTACTTTCTATATTATTTTATTTTTATACAGTCAAAATTATCTTACTTTTTCACGAAAGAACTTACCTTCCATGATACCTGATTTTACTTTGATGATCAAGTTTTGATTAAAAAAGTATCCAACTCTTAACAGTTGGATACTTTTTACTCTATTATTTTTTGGCGCAGTTGTCGATGGCTCAAAACACTGTTTTGAGGCGACAGATAGGGATTGCAAAGCAAGGCCCTTCTTAATCAACTGTGCGGGGGGACTAAAAAGGTCCTGCGGACCTTTTTTGCCCGAGCCTTAAAACCGAAAAGCGAGGTAGAAATCAAACTCTTCGAGTTACTGATTTCTGTCTCTTGGCGCAGTGGTTGATTGGAACTACTCCTACCTGCGGTACTCGTACTTCCTAATCAACTGTGCGGGGGCAGGACTACGAAATCGAGACTGCGTCTACCGATTTCTGTCCTGCTCCCTATATTGCCCAATCTCCGTTGCGGAAGACTGGGACGCGGGTGCCGTCTTCTCGGATGCCGTCGATATTCATTTGGCTTGAGCCGATCATGAAGTCGACGTGGACATCTGAGCGATTGAGGCCGGCTGCTTCGAGTTCTTCTTCTGTGAACTCTGCGCCACCTTCTACGCTGGTTGCATAGGCTGCCCCGATGGCCAAGTGGTTAGAGGCATTTTCATCAAAGAGAGTATTAAAGAAGGTAATGCCTGATTGGGAAATTGGGCTTGGGTCTGGGACGAGGGCACATTCACCCAAAGCACGCGCTCCCTTGTTTTTGAAGACCAAATCTTTCATGACTTGATCGCCTTTTTCTGCTGTGATATCTACGATTTCTCCATTTTCAAAGGTCACTTTGATGCCTTCGATGATGTTTCCGTTATAGCTAAGCGGTTTTGTAGAAGTTACATAACCTTCAGCACGGCGGAAGTCAGGAGCTGTGAAGACCTCTTCTGTCGGCATGTTTGGCAAGAAGCTTTCACCTTGGGCATTGATGGCTCCGGCAGATTCCCAGACGTGGTTTTTCGGCAAGCCAAGAGTCAAGTCAGTTCCTGGCGCAGTGTAGTGAAGGGCTGAGAATTGTTCCTTATTCAGTGTATCTGCCTTGCTCTTCAAAATAACAGCATGCTCTTCCCAAGCCTTGACTGGATCTTCTTCGTATACCCGGCAAGTCTTGAAGATTTGATCCCAAAGGAGATCCACTGCTTCTTCATCGCTCGCCGCATTTGGGAAGACCTTTTTCGCCCATTCTAAACCTGCTGCAGCAGCAACGGTCCAGCTGACCTTGTTGGATTGAGTAGCGATGCGCATTGGTTTCATGGCTATGCCCAAGGCCTTGGCAGAGGCAGAAAGCTTCTCTGCATCAACACCATTTAAGGCACCTGGATCAGACGAGCGCACACCCAAGCGACTAGCCTTGTGTTCCAAGAGGTAGTTCATTTCCGCGATCTTGTAGTCTGGCACGTTGTCCAAGCGATCCATCGGTGCATGGAGGAATTTTTCCCGGGTAGTGAAGTCATCGGCCCATTGGACAATCACTTCGTGTGCCCCCAAGGCATAGGCTTCCTTCACGATCAAGTGGGCCAATTCTCTTTGTTCCACATCGATGTTCAAGACCAAGGTATGGCCAGGTTGTACGTTGATACCGTTCGCAACCAATAATTTAGCGTATTTTTCGAGATTTTCTTTAAAATTTGGTAAAACCATTTTTTTCTCCTTCATAAGTGAATGATCTCCTCCTAGTATACCATAAGTCCATGCAAAAAGAGAGTGGGACAGAAATCGGTTATTCGTTAGAATTCGATTTCGTCGTCCCACCTCCGCACAGTTGAGTAGGGCTGTAAAAGCTGATGAAATCAGCGTAGTAGAGACCACTCAACCACTGCGTCTTGCTCGACAATCCAAAAATAATTGAGAGGCTAGGACTTTTGTCCCAGCCTCCTTTTTCTTGTTCCTTCTAGCTTAAGGAAGAACATAGCCTTGATCATCCACGGTATGGGGTTGTTCAGAACTGCTATTCTCTCTCAAAGCTTCCAAATCTTGATCCAAAATCGAATTGTAATCCGTACTACCTTCACGGGTTACCCGAGTTGATACTTGGCGCAAGAGTTTTTCATTAAGATTGCGGACCCAGCGACCATTACTATGGTCATTGGCACGCATATAATTTCCTCTCACAATCTCTCCATAAAGGGCTTCATTGACCTGGTAACCTTGCTTACGCAATCCTAACAGACCGATCTCAACGATCTCATCTGGGCTGTAGTCTTCAAAATCAAATGTAGTTGGGATTCGGCTTTGTAGACCTGAATTGACCTGCAAGAAGTCGTGCATCTCTTTCGTGTAACCAGCAAAGATAATGACGATATCGCGGCGGTGGTCCTCCATAAATTTGAGGACTTCGTCCAAGGCTTCTTTCCCAAAATCGTCATTTAAACCGGTATAGAGCGTGTAGGCCTCATCGATAAAGAGAACCCCACCCAGTGCACTCTCCAAGACTTCACGCGTCTTCAAGGCTGTTTGACCTTGGTAGCCTCCAACCAGATTGCTCCGCGAAACTTCGATGAATTTCTTCTGCTTGATAACCCCTTTTTGGAAGAGGATATTGCCCAAAATGCGGGCCACGGTGGTCTTCCCTGTACCAGGATTTCCAAGAAAGAGAGAGTGCAAGGTCGTATCTTCGACGATGCCACCTTGTTCAGCTCGTTTTTGATTGAACTCAGCCATGGCCACGAATTGTTCGACTTGCTCTTTCACCTTAGCAATTCCAACCAAACGGTTGAGGGCAGCCATCCCATCTTCTTCCTTGTCGGCTCCTGCTTGATACTTACCTTGGTTAAGGACAGCATCGATGTCGCTATTGAGGATGGTCTCAATATCGTCAGAACCTTGGGCCACCACCCGATCTGCCATGGTCTTGGTCAATTGCTCATCCAGGTTACGAATCCAGCGACCATTGCTCTTATCTAGCGAGCCATCATAAGCCCGCTTAACATGCCGCGCATAGTAATCCCGGTCTTCGAGTTTGTAGTCCCCTTTGCTTAGGATCATTTCACCTAGTTGGACAATCTCATCTCCTGTGAAATCTTCAAAGATGAAATTATTTGGCACCCGAGAACGAAGGCCTGGATTGGTCTTTAAGAACTCCTCCATTTCCTTGGTATAGCCGGCAAAGATAATCATGATATCATCGCGATTGTCCTCCATAAATTTGAGGATGGTATTGATCGCCTCGATCCCAAAGTCCGCACCGCTGTCCTTTTTATCCAAGCTATAGGCTTCATCAATAAAAAGGATTCCTCCTCGCGCTTTTTCAAGCAGGGCTTGGGTCTGTTCAGCTGTTCCTCCAATATTCGAAGAGATCAGATCGGACTCCGTTGCTTCCACGAAACGGAATTCTTCCCCTGAGAGAACACCCGCATCAAAGAGCACTTGTCCCAATAGACGGGCCACAGTGGTTTTCCCTGTACCAGGGTTTCCCATAAAGGCCGCATGGAGTGTTTGCTTTTCAGGTGCCTTGCCACTGGCGATTCGTTTCTTGTTAAATTCCACCATGTTGATCATTTTCTTGATCTCATGTTTGACTTTTTCAAGACCAATCAGGCTATTGAGTTCTTGAAGAGCATCTTGTTTCTTCTCTGGTCCAGAGTCTCTTGCGGTAGTTGGAGCCACCGTTGCATCCGTCGTCTGTCCCGTAGGAACGACTTGCGCATTGCCCTTAGCCACTTCTCTGCCAACAAGATAGTCACAGTCATCCTCGATTTCCTTGGTCAGATCACGCGCATCGCCCTGCCTATAGGTCACGGTGTCCACCTTCGCAAAGGCTCCACCTTGAAGCCGTATATTAGGATCCGCAATCTTATGACAAATCATATGCTCAGCCATCAGCACACCATCATCAAAAACTCCAAATGAAATGGTTTGGGCATTCTCATTCAAGAAGGTTGTTTCCCCAGTCAGGGAAGCAAAGGATTCTTCATAGACGCATAAAAATTCTGAAAATGTAGCTTGGTGAGCTCGGATCATACTATTGAATGAATTGATGGAGGTGATACGATCGGAATCCGAATTGAATTGAACATTATTGTCAAGACAGACTCCAGTACCGGTAGGCAACTCAATTTTACAGTTTTCAGACTCCCAGATGACATTCCTCAACCAAACTGGTGGAAAGTCCTTTTCCAGATCCCCGCCTGTAATCGTTGAATTTTTTGCGATCACTTCTGAGTCCTTGGCATGGATGGTATTATTCCCAAATTTTTCAATATGGACATTTTCTAAGGACAATTTAGAGCCTTCTGACAGATCAATCTTAGAAAAAATCGTTGAATTGCGAATAGACAATTCCGAAGCGGACATACCGATGGCACTTTGGTGTTTTTCCGGAACCTTCATCCCGACTCCTTCCAGTGTCAACTTCGAATGCGTATCCATATAGATAAAAAATTCATTATTTGTTGGAGTGGTTGCTTCAAAATAGACCTGTTTACAGGTGATATCTGAGCTATTCCATAAGAGCAAGGTAGTATAATCCCCACCAACTTTAAACCACAGATCTTCAAATGTCACCTGAGCTCCCTCTACAAATCGGAAGGAAGCCTCAATCGTGTTGTTAAACATGCGCCCATTGCCATTTGGATTTGGGACCACATGCCCCACAAAATGAAGGTTCTTGTCGATCTCGATCACTTTATTTGTCGGCCATTGAAAGACATACCCATTTTCAAACTCGATGGTATCTCCATCCTGCGCTTTTTCAATCGCATCCATAAAGTTCCAACTATTGTTGTAAGGCCCTACTAAATATCTTGCCACGCTCTTCTCCTCTGTTTCATCTTTTCTGTTTCCTTGTTACAAACATTCGTCACTAAAAATTGTAACACAATCCGGATCCAAAGAAAACACTTATCAGATCTGAAAGGACTGAAAAACCTCTATTTTCAAAAGGAAAATAGAGGCTGTCAGTTAATCTTTCAAGGCTGAAAATAAGCCGGCTAGAGCAATCGCTCCTGAGATCATCGCGGTGGAAAGGAGCAGCACATTGTCTGCCACTAACGAATCTTAAGCACGCAAATCCTCCATCAAGTCTGAGACTGATTCAAATGGCTGACTCATATTCCGCTTTTGCTCTACATCCGTTACGACTTGAAGCAACTTCCCATGATCGTCTAATCGAACATCAAAAGGTAAGCCCTGATATTGAATAGCCTGACGAAGGAAAATGTTGATAGCTGTTGTCATATCCATTCCCAAATGATTGAACACTAGTTGGGCCTGCTCCTTGACCTCACTATCCAAACGAATACTCATGCTCGTCTTTGACATATTCTCACCTTCTTTCTATTTATTATTTTAACAAAAAGAAGGATAATGTAAATTCATTGGATATACAATAGCCTATTGAAATTAATAGTTAAAACAATCCTTATGACTTACTTTCTATGAATCTATTGACCATAGGTAAAATTTCTTTTTCCAGTCCTTTTATTTGATCCGATTCCCATTTAGTTTTTTCTGTTATGCTAGCCATTATTTGTAATTTTAAACTCTGACGATCAAAAATTCCTTCCCACTGTTTATATTTTGCACTCGGAACTAAATTCCCAAATTTCGAATTTTGACTATCTGTAATGATACAAAGGTTCCCAAAGGAGTGTAAGAATTGATCATCCATTTTCTCAACTCTTTCATCACTATTTGGATGTTGTGGAAACCAATGCTCTATAGAACGACGATATGCAAATTTAAACTGATCAAATTTTATACTTTTATACTTTCTTCCTAATTCTTCACGGTTTTTCCATAAGATGTAATCAACAAAATTGAATGCATAAACAGGAATATCACCATATGTCTTAATAATATCTTCCTCGGTGAATAATCTTCCCTCAGCAAATCTTACAGCCATTATTTCAAGAAAATCCTTAAAATAAGAACCAAATTCCGGTTGATCTAACTCTTCAATATGGTTGAAGAGGAATCGCAAACTTTCATATAACCAACGACTATCACGATTGGCAGTGAAAGTCACAGCAAACATAGATTGAAGAAGAATGATGTTTTTGTTCATTTCTGAATCTGAAAATGTATTCTTAGTAAAGCGTTCTTCAACTATGTAATGCTCTTTTGCTTTTCCATTTGGCTGGTATTCATAGTAAGTACCCTTCTGCAAAAACCATTCATCCTTATTTCTGCTTGAAGAATCCATATTTGAATTTCTAACAATGAAATTATCAAAAATATGTTTCATTCTAAGAAGGAATTCACTGAACTCAATAACCCAAGTCTCATTTTTATTTTTTATATCAAATAGAGTTAAGAGTTTCTTATCATCTAACTGAACCTCACTGGTATCCTTACCTTCCCAAATTGCCAATACATGGAGTAAAAACGTCGGAAAATCAATAACTTGGGTATAGTCACCAAAATCTTTTTCTGATTCTGTAATTTTTTCATTGACCTTTATTCCTAATATATCTGATAACTTTCTTCTTTCATTTTGATAAAAATCAATGTCATCATAAATATTATGAAAGGAGTAATTTGAAAAGTGCCATCCGAAAATACGTTCACGCTCCTGAAAATTATCTGCCCTCTTCCGCCTCATCTTAAATTGACTTGCTACTGGCTTATCAAATTCAGCACAAGCATCCCAGATTCTCGCAAATTTTTGCGCCTTTTCTTGATCTTCTCCAAACTTAGCCATCATTTGTGCCTTAAGAATTTCATGAGCTTCTAGTTGTTCTCCTCGAGAGTTAAAACGTTCGAAATAAAGATTCAAATCTAAATCTTTAGGAAGTATACTCCGAAAAATGATGACTTTATTAAAAAGATAATCAACGAAAGACTGAGATTCAAGTTTGCGCTCTCCTAACACTTTTTTCAAGGCATCTTTAGCATGTCCGTAACCTCTAGTTAATTCATTTTCATCGTCCTCCGAAATTTTTTCCTTGATAAATAGTTTTTGAATATTCTCATTTGATTTTCTCCGAGCTGGAAAAGTTAAATTAACTGCCTCTAATTTGTTAAAATCAAACTCATTTTTCAAAACCAGGGCAATTAAATTAAGGGCTGTTGTTCGTTGTTGACCATCAATGATTTTAAAAAGGCCATTCTCTTCATTGACAACTAATGTTCCAATATAGTAATTGTCTCTCTTTTCTTGAAAAGCATCTGCTACATCATTCAATAATTGCTCAATCTCATCATAAGTCCAGGAAAAATTTCTCTGATAAAGAGGGATAGCATAGCTATCTTCGTTTAATAAACAATCAACGGACAAGCTGACGTGTGTCTCTACCATTTCTCTCTTTCCTCCTCTATAATTTGCTCCACAGTATAATTTTCAAACAATTCTCTATCTATCTTAATCATGAAATCATTTGGAGTTACAGCATGTGCTAAAATTTGAAAAAGTTTTTGAACTTCTCTTTGTCTGAACTTCCCTCCTGCAGCGTAGTTTCCCACAGTAGCATCATATATAGCTCTAGACTTCACACGGGGATAGTAAGCCCAAATAAAAAGAGTCTCTATTATTTCCTTTGATAGTTCATCTTTTCCAAATCTCTCTGCAAAAAGTGAGCAAATATTTAGAAACAGATTATGGCACTTGAGATAGCGTCCTTTTGAACTATTGTAAATTTTCAACATACCGTCTGGGTAATCTGAACCATTTTGTTTACTCTCAGGATTATTAGACATTCCTAACTGTTTATTTAAAAAATCTATATGATCTCTAATCGTTTGATGAACAGATTCAATATATTCAAAAAATTTGCTTCCATCTATGATTGGCATGGTAATTGACATAGGGAAGTTTTCAATATGACGATATAATTCTAGGTATGGAAAATCCCTACTTAAATCAACACCTTTAAAATCATCAATAAAATCTTCTGTAAAACGTAGATAAGAACCATACCGCTTATTGGTTAGTCCTGTTTCTCCCCTAGACCAACGTCTCATACGAAAAAGATGCTTATCAAATAGATCTTTCAGACTTAAATCGTTATCTTCCACAAACTGCTCCCACTTCTCAACAATTTTTTCATCTTCTGAATCTTGTTGGCGCAGATGATAGGCTTTGAGTAAATCATGAGGTTCCAAAGATTTGCCACGATTATTCTGAGAGTCAAATAATTGAAAAGCTTCTGCCAAACGTTCCTCTGGCATGATGATACAAGAAATAGAACAATTTTCCAATAAAAATTCACAAATATTCTTTGTCTGTTTTTCCCCAACAAGTCGAGTTAAATTTTGCCATTCATTATAATTTTCACTGGCATGATAACAAGATAGCTCTCCAAATTCGGTACTTAACAGTTGGGTAGCACCTTCGTAATTATTTACATAATCTAGTAAATGTAGTAATAAGGAAATGGAAATTAAACGTTGTTGTCCATCTACAATATCTAAATGTCCATCATTCTCATGCAAAATGACAGATCCCACTTGATATTCCCTTTTTCCCATTGCATCTTGTAAATCGTAGAACAGATTACGAATATGCTTTCTGTCCCATTTATAAGGCCTTTGATAAGAAGGAATCCGCAAATTTCCCTTTCTTAATATCTCTCCAACCTTTTTAGAAGTAAATTGAATATCCATTTCATCCGCCTTTATCGTATTTAAAAAACTACAAATTCATATGAATCTGTAGTTAAGAGTGTCTATTTCTTTTGAATAACACTTGCATTAGGAATATTTTTTGAATACTGTTCTGCCGCTTCCTTTGTCCAAAATCCTTGTGCAATCATATTCCCAAACTGATCAATAACAATCCATTCAGTCATATCTCCATCACCTTTCAACTTTTTATTAATTATATATTAACCATTTATTATTAGAGATAGTATAGCATTTACAAACTGTAAAATCAATATTATCTCTGTAGAATATAATATTATTTTTCTCAATTCAAGATCAACTGCAATACACTTTCTCTATTTAAGAATACAAGTATATAAAAATAGGAGTAAAACAGTACGATTTTTAGTAAATTTCGTTCTGTCCTACCCCTTAAAAGGTATTGTAACATTCTTCCAAACTTAGAAAACGAACAACTAAATCAATCAGTTACTACGTCATGTAATTATGACTTTTGTTCATCTAAGAGTGATAGCTTTTGAATAAAAATTATTTATCCATCAAAACAAATCATCAAAGAGGCTCAACTGGTTATCCTCTGGCATATTGCCAAGAATGCCCATCTCATCCATCTTTTCAACCAGGGTAGACGAAACACCGCCGCGCTTCCGGAGCTCGGTCTTAGAGAGGAATTCTCCTTCTTCACGCGCCCGCACGATTTGC
This sequence comes from Streptococcus parasanguinis CC87K, assembly GCF_000507765.1. Lineage (GTDB taxonomy): Bacteria > Bacillota > Bacilli > Lactobacillales > Streptococcaceae > Streptococcus > Streptococcus parasanguinis_J. Next base: position 172,362 of record NZ_KI669402.1, read on the forward strand.
TTGGCAACGTTCTCTCCCAGACCATCCATAGCGACAAATGGCGGAATCAATGTATCCCCATCGATCAAGAATTCTGTCGCCTGACTGCGATAGAGGTCTAGCTTGCCAAACTTGAAGCCCCGCTCCCACATCTCATTGACAATCTCAAGGGTGGTGTAGAGATCGATCTCTACGTTAGAAGCTTCGTTGTTCTTGCGTTTCTCGGCGATTTCCTTCATCCGCGCTTTCACGGCCTCAAGGCCAGCTCCCATAGTCTTGATGTCAAAGGCCTTGGCCCGAATCGAGAAGTAAGCACAGTAGTAATAAAGTGGGTGATGCACCTTAAAGTAGGCCACACGAAGGGCCATCATAACATAGGCCGCCGCATGGGCTTTAGGGAACATGTACTTGATCTTACCACAGGACTCGATGTACCATTCAGGGACATTGTTTTCCTTCATGGCTTGGATGTAGCCATTGCGCTCTTCTTCTGAGATCTTGAGCCACATGCCTTTCCGCACGCGCTCCATGATGGTAAAGGCCATCTTAGGCTCGAGCCCTGCGTGCATGAGGTAAACCATGATGTCGTCCCGACACCCGATAACGGTCGATAGATCGGCAATGCCCGCCTTAATCAAGTCTTGGGCATTTCCCAACCACACGTCGGTACCGTGAGACAGACCAGAGAGCTGAAGTAACTCCGCGAAGGTCGTCGGATGGGTCTCTTCGACCATGCCCCGAACAAAGTTGGTCCCAAACTCTGGAATCCCCAACATTCCTGTCGGCGTTCCGATCTGCTCGGCTGTCACCCCTAGCACTTCCGTCCCAGAAAAGAGGGCCATGACCCCTGGATCATCCATTGGGATATCGTTCGGATCAATACCTGACAAGTCTTGAAGCTTGCGAATCATGGTCGGATCATCATGTCCCAGGACATCGAGCTTGAGGACGTTCTCATCGATATCGTGGAAGTTAAAGTGAGTGGTCTGCCATTCAGCTGTCACATCATCTGCCGGATACTGGACCGGAGTAAAGTCATAGACATCCATATAGTTTGGAATAACAACGATTCCCCCTGGGTGCTGACCAGTTGTCCGTTTGACCCCAGCTGCACCGAGAGCTAAGCGCTCGACCTCGGCATCTCGATAGTACTTGCCAAAATCCCGCTCATAGCCTTTCACAAACCCATAGGCAGTCTTGGCCGCAACTGTACCTACTGTTCCTGCCCGGAAGGCGTATTCTTCCCCAAAGATATCACGGACATCCAAGTGGGCACTCGGCTGGTCTTCCCCTGAGAAGTTCAAATCGATATCGGGTACCTTGTCCCCATCAAAACCAAGGAAGGTCTCAAAGGGAATGTCTTGGCCGTTTTTGCTGAGCTTGTGGCCACAGTTCGGGCAGTCCTTATTAGGCATATCAAAACCAGATCCATAAGAGCCATCAGTGATGAACTCACTGTACTGGCACTGGCCACAGACATAGTGAGGCGAGAGCGGATTAACCTCCGTAATCCCAATCATGGTCGCGACAAAGCTGGAGCCAACGGATCCACGCGATCCAACCAGGTAGCCCCGCTCATTGGAACGATGCACCAGCATTTGCGAGGCCAGATAAATCACGGCAAAGCCATTCCCCAAGATAGAGGTCAATTCCTTTTCAATCCGCAGATCCACAATATCAGGTAGTGGATTTCCATAGATTTCAAAGGCCTTCTGATAGGTTAACTCGGCAACTGTTTCTTCGGCCTTGTCGATAAATGGGGTATAGAGGTCACCCTTGACCACTTCGACAGGTTCGAAGATTTCTGCCAGGGCATTGGTGTTTTCAATGACAATCTTGCGCGCCAAGTCTTCCCCTAAAAAGGCAAATTCATCCAGCATTTCATTGGTTGTACGGAAATGGGCTTTTGGTAGGGGTGCTGGTTGGGCGTTTTCTCCATGGCCGATAGTCCGGTTAATCATGGCCCCTTGCCCGAGACTGCGGACAATGATCTCCCGATAAATCTCATCTTCCGGCTCCAGATAGTGGACATTCCCTGTCGCAAGAACAGGCTTGCCGAGGCGATCTCCCACTTCGATCAAGCTCTTGATAATGGTCTGGAGCTCGTCCATGTCCTTGACCTGCTCCTTGGCAATGAGGGGCGCATAGATGGCTGGAGGCATGACCTCGATAAAGTCATAATACTTGGCCACTTTCACTGCCACGTCAACTCCTTGAGAGACGACCGCATCGAAGACTTCTCCTTCAGAACAAGCTGATCCAAGGATCAAGCCTTCCCGATGGGCATCTAAAACGGTCCGAGGAATCCGAGGAACTCCCTCAAAATATTGAGTATTGGAAAGGGAGACCAGTTTGAACATGTTTTTCAAGCCAGTTTGGTTCTTGACATAGATGGTTGCGTGTTTGATCCGAGCCTTTTTGTAGGAATCTGGACTAATCAAATCCAAATTCAGCTTGGCTAGATTGGTCACGCCATGCTTTTCTGCTACATCCTTGATAAAGATGAAAAGCAAGCGCCCCGTCGCTTCCGCATCATAGTTGGCCATATGGTGATGTTCCAAGGCGACCCCAAAGCGCTTGGTCAATGGCCCCAAACCATGCCGTTTAAAATCTGGATAGAGGTTGCGGGCAAATTCCAGGGTATCGATGACCGGCTGGGTGATCTTGGGAAGACCATGACGCTCGTAGTTGACATTCATGAAGCCCATGTCAAAAGTGGCATTGTGGGCAACCAAAACCGCATCCTTGCAGAATTCCTGAAACTCCTCCAAGACCTGCACCAAGGGTTTGGCCCCACGGACATGCTCGTTGGTGATCCCTGTCAATTGGGTCGTATAGGCCGACAGAGGATGCCCCGGATCGATAAACTCATCAAACTCCTCAATGACATTGCCCTTGTACATCTTAGAAGCGGCGACCTGGATCAAGTCATTGTAAATGGCTGAAAGTCCCGTCGTTTCCACGTCAAAGACCACATAAGTCGCTTCATTAAGGTCCAGATCCACCTCGTTGTAGGTGATGGGCACCTTGTCCTCTACGATATTGGCTTCCATCCCATAGATCAGCTGGATCCCAGCTTTCTTGGCTGCTTTAAAGCCATGCGGGAAACTCTGCACATTACCATGGTCAGTGATGGCCACCGCCTTGTGGCCCCACTCAGCTGCCTTGGCAACCAGCTCTTCGACTTCCGGCAGGGCATCCATAGTCGACATATTGGTATGGGCGTGGAATTCCACCCGGCGCTCACCTTCTGGCATCAGGTCCTTGCGGGCATAATGCACGACTTCCTGGATGTCTTGGACATTCATGGTCAAGTCGCGCGTGAAATTGTTCATTTCGATATTTCCCCGCACCCGTAGCCAGCTGTTCTTCTTGATCATGTCAAACTTCTGGGCTTCTTCCTCATTTTTGACCCATTTCTGAAGGGAAAAACTCGAGGTATAGTCGGTCATCTTAAAGCTGATCAAGACCCGACCGGTCCGTGTCACCTTGTGCTCCACGTCAAAGACCACACCCTCAAAGACAATCCGGTTCTCTTCAGTTGTGATCTCGATCATCGGAGTGATCTCGGCCTTGTCTAGCTTAGGTTTAGCTGCCGCCTTCTTAGCCTTGAAATCGAAAGCTGGTTTTTCTTCAACCGCTGGTGGCGGGGCCATCTGGGCCAAGGATTCCATAGCCCGCAAGGTCTCTTCATTGGCCGCTTGGAAGATCTTTTCATTTTCCTCCTCAAAGCGCGCCACTTCTTGCTCTGTCAACTCCTCATCAGACTCCACTCGACAGGTGAAATGCGGAAAACCAAAGGCTTCCAACTGCTTGGCAAGGTTGGGCAAATGGTTCTTACGAAAATGCTCCGTATCGACCGAAGACGGCCCAGAGATGATCAATTCCTGCCCTTCTGCTCGCACCTGCAAGTCTTGATAAAGCCCCTTAAAGCCTTGACTAGCGCAAGGGCCATCCTCAAAGACCTCACGATAGTAGGCCTGCAATAAATCAGCAGAAAAGTTCTGATTGACCACCTGGATGGTAAAGGTCGCCTGGTTTCCCGTCTTTGAAAATTCATCCTTCAAGCGCTGGCGCAATTCCTTAAACAAAGCAATCGGCAAGACTTCCGCAAAAGCAAAGCGGAACTCCCAGACCCGACTGACCTTGTGCACCACGACTTCTTGAATCTCCGCATGCAAAAAGGCACTGGAAGATCGCATCTCCAGCGGCATATCCAGCTGATTCATTAAAATTTCAAAGGTGTTGGACATTGTTTCTCCCTTGATCTTGATTCTTTTGCTCGCTTTTGAGTGGCCCGACTCTAAGCAAAAACAGACCAGTCAAAAACATTCGTAACCCTTATTTTATCACAATTTAAGGATTAATTCGAGGGAGAAGTGAAGACAAAAAAATCACCGCTCGGTCGGTGATTTCTCGATGATTGGTCAACAGCAGACAATTCTGATCATTCCCCACTTGTTGCCTCTGTTTCTGAACTGGAGCTCGATGTCCGTAGCAGGTCCTTCATCTGAGACCGGACAGCTTCTCTCGAGCTTTGTTCTTGCTTTTGGATGTCCTCCATGACAGGCTGCAACTTCTGCCGGATTTCCACTTTCTCCTCTTGCTCCTTTTGCGCTTGAAGTGTCGGACGGTACATGGCAAAGAAAGAACCGATGACTACGATCAAAGCGATCAGGCTCACCCCATAGCGTTTTAACTGCTCTTTAGAGTCGACCTTGATGCCCTTCATCGAAATCTCCTTCCACTCCGGATGCTCTTTCTCACAGGCATCTTTCTTAGTCTTGATCGGCATGACCAAGACTTGGTTCATCAAGGAAATCATCCCCATGACCACAAGCAAGTAGGGAATATAGCGCGATTGATTGAAGATCATAACGATCAATAACACAAGACCGATCCCTGCAATCCCCACATTAAAAGCAAAACGCATCCAAAATTCTTTTTTCACCTGTAAATAAGTATCTTTAGACATCGGTCACTCCTCATCCATTATTTATACATCATTCCTTACTATCATACCGAAAATTAATTTGAAGATCAAGTTAGTTACTGGGTGGAGAGAGTTGAGGGATGAAAAAGAGAGAACCGTGGTTCTCTCTTTGGTTTAACTTTCCTAAATTTACATATTGTCGCTGAAAAGGCTCTTCCCTCTAATTACTCCGGCAATTCTATCTTCAAACTCATATCCGTCGGTTGTAACACTTTCTGAACCGCCGCAAGAAAGGCCAATCCATTATCAGATGGGGAATACTGGAATGTGATATGGATGATTTTTTTATCAAACTTATCACCATATCGCTCCACATACTGCTTGCTTTCGAGGAAGTGAATGTAATTGTTAATTTTTTCCTGCAGAATTTCCAGATGGACTGCTTCTATCTCTTCCTGCCAGCCGACTGAATCCACCAGAAGAAGCTCTAAATGATTATCAACTATACCAATAGCGTCAAGTTCGCTAGGTTCTAGTTCTGAAACAATAGCTTTTTTTACAAGAGCTTTAAACTCTTCAACATCAAACAACTCACGTTGATCTTCTATATTTGGTAGCATAGTTTCAGGATGATTACGTATATAGTTTCTATCAATATCATCTTGCTTACTTAAGGGCCAGTGCCCTGTTTCGGCATAAATCATCACCTCATATGCGTCCCTAGAAGATTGAAATGCTTTATCCATTAGTTCCTTAGTAATGGGGTAGCATACTTCTGGGCCCATAGCTCCTCCAACTTCTTTAAAGAAGCTAATTTCGTAATAACCATCTGTTTCATATACAACAAATCCATCGCCTCTATGTACAATCGTATTGGAATGATTATAATCATCTAACTCATCTGCCTTTGGCCAACGATGATGTTCACAATAAAACATTACTTCTAAAGCATCTTTTTCTGATTTTGAAACACGTTCTGCTAATTTTTGGCTAATGGGAAAGTTAAGCACTTCTTTCCCTCTACTCCACAGGATCTGATAATCATTCTTGTTTTTTAATATCGTACAATTTTTATATTGCTGAATTTCTGTTGTCATACAAACACCTATTCAAATACCTTTCCTACCGTATAATCACCTGGTTTAAATTGATCTACAACTGCCTCTGGTATACCTCCCTTTGTAAAACCTCCTGGTTCCCAAAGACCTTGCCAAGCACCGGGTTCATTTCCTGACGGCATACGTAAATTTTTAGGATTTTTAACATTAATAGTAAGAGGTGAATCACCTAAATACCCTCTATCTAAGCCTAATAGTTCCTCTAATACTCTCGGATTCCCATCTGATGCCAATACAGCTTTATCATATATAAATTTTGGCATTACATAATGTCCCTTTTCCGGTCCAATATTCCCACCAAATTCCATCATAGATTTATGAAATCCTTCTTTATTGATAACCTTTACAACTCCATCCTTAAACATATTTAGATGTGTCTCTATCTCTTGGTGCGAAAGATATCTGGACGGATCTAAACGTTGACCATTTTCTGTACTAATTAAACCGTCAACGATTTTTCTAGACATATCTGGTCGCTGTAGTTTTTCCAGTTCCATCTTAAAGTTTTCAACTTTTTGGTTGCTACTGTTAATTACATCAATCCGAGTTCCTTTCGGAATTTCTACACCGCCAACAAATTCGCCTTTCCCCTTACCAACAATGACTCCGCCATTTTGTGATATATTATCAAGAATTGCCTGACGTTTGGAAGAAATATTGCTAGATGCAGTATAGTCTTGGATACGAATCTTACCATTACTATCAAAACCAATAGCATCAACTCGAACTTTCTTTATTTCACCATCCATATTTGTAGCAATTGTAATTCTCTTTTCAACATTTGTAGCTATTTTGTTGAATTCTTCAGTTTGAGTTGCTTTGAAGTCGGCAGAACTTGCCTTATTCTTTTCTAATGTTTCAACCTTTTTTTGCCACTCTGACTTTGTAAGAGATGTTTCGCCAGCATTTAACTTTCTAGAAGAATAATCTTGATAGCTGGTATCCAGTTCCGCATTTATTCGCTTCACGTTTTGATGATCTACATATTTACCAACACTAAAGCCAAGCACCTGTTTTCCCACATAGCTAAATATGGCTTCCTTCGGATTTTTATCAGCAACCACTGCATAAATAGTCTGAGCGACATCTGCCATATCATCTGCATGAGTGGCCGCCTTAGCAATCCCTCTTACAAGAGTGGTACCTCCTTCACCAAGTTTGGCAAGTTTAACAATACCTCCTCCATTAATTAAGGTCGCAAAAAATTCCACTCCTGACCAAAACTTTTCCTCACTAGTCAGCTGCGTTCCTGTAATCAACGTTTTTCCAGTAGTCATCGCATATCCACTATTTACAGCTACATAACTCATACTAGCGGCTAAAAGCGGAGTACCCATACCCCCTGTCGAGACTGTTCCAACTACAGAAGCAGCTATAGCCGCAACTTGTAACCCTAAATCTATATACTGCAACCAATTTTTGTTTTCTTCTTGAAAAGTACTACCTTTCAATCGTTGATAACTTGGTAATTCTGTCGGATATTGTATCTCGACTATTTCTTCTGCAGTCTTTCCTTCAATCACTTTGCGTTGCTCAGCACTCAGTTTATCCTTATTTGCTAGAATTTGCTTAGCAACTCCCAAACGTTCATCATAAACCTCTTTAGCAGCACTAATCGGACTGACTTTCCCATCTAAAAGCTCGTATAACTTATAGGACTCTTGATCAGTATAAGCTTCTTTTACATACCCATTCGGACCGGGCACCTGGCGAGATTTAATGACATCTTTTTTAATATACTTACTCTTATAAGGATTCGCATGCCCGTTTACCTTTTCCAATGTAACAAAGGCATCATCCATCCCTTTAGTAAATTTACTATCGATGTTTTGCATGATATCAGGGTGAATCTTCTTCGCACTAGTAAACATTGTGTTCACACGATCGTAAGATGTCTTAAAAGGCCCTGATTCTTTTGTCACTCCTAAAGCTGCCTCACCTCTTTGAACATAAAGATCCTCTACCTCTTCTTCTTGCACTTTTTTTCCCAATGCTTCAATATCTTCTAAGAAATCTTTCATCTTAGCGGTCGCATTCAAAAAAAGTACCCACGGTGTGTCACTACTAAAGTCTGGCTTGTTAGAATAATACTTAGTCATCTTTCACCTCCGGTGGGCAAAGCAGAGCCCTCAGCAGAATTAGCTTTCATTTCCTGCATCCTTGATTTTATTTGTTTTATAGCATCATCAGGTTGTTCTTTAATATATTTCTTATCTTCCGCTCTGGAATTGGGGTCGTTTAAAGTCAAATTTGCTACATAAACAGCCAGAGCTTTATCCATATCAACCATTTTTTCATAGGTGTTTTGTGCATGTCTTGCCAACACTTCTATAAGAGTCGCAAATTCTTGTGCTTTCAAGTAATATAGACCTATTCCAAGATTACTATCACTATTCGCAACTAAATCATGGAAAGCCCCTTGTGAGGAAAGAGCAGGAAGATTAGAGCGTACAGTTGACATTTTTGTCGTAAGCTGAGTAGATAAATTCACTAAATTCAGGCAATGAATAATGATATTCTCTTGTTCGGTAAGATTTATACTAATTTTATCCGCCATTATATACCTTCACTTTCAATTTCCCTAAAATTTCTTTTTTTAGTTGTTCACTGTCAATTGAACATAGTAACTGATGCTCCAAATCATATTTATATAAATGTTCACTATTGGTCACATATAAAATATCTTGAGTGATTTTACCAAAGTTCGCTACAGTAATGTGAATCCCTTCATCATTCCCATGATGCACCATAAACCTTAGATATGCTTCCTCCTCCCATTGTGAATGAAGATAATCTTTTATTTTATCATCTGCATTCTGTAAAACAGGGTGATGCTGCATCAAAAAAGCAAGAAAAACTAAATCACCAGTTCTATTAATATGGTAGAGGCCTTCATCGTCTTGATGAATAATGACAGCCATATTATTGAATTCATCAACTTGCGGGGCATAGAAATAATTTAAATCAATCTGACAGTGGTATTCAGCATCATGATATTCCTTCAAATATAGTCCATATTCCGCACATTTCTCGGTTGGTTTATTATCAAGAACGAGCCCCATTTTTTTCAAATCTTCATATCCTGTCTCTAATATTCTCAGCAAACCTTCCTTTTTGCCTTCCCCTTCCTTAAAAGGAGTAGGAAGAAAGACCAAATCATTTGAATAATCATTAAAAATATGCAAAGCATATAGTGCTTCAATTGTAAATTTCATGCGCCATCTATCTCCTGTATAACATGTGAGCTACTTATTGATCCCAATAATGTCTTTAAACCATTAACAGTCTTTTTTAGCTCCTTAACACTACTTCCATAATCAGTACGATATTGCTTTACAAACCCTTTTAGTTCAGTATATTGTACCTTACTTTCACCTTCCCAATTCTTTTCATTAGCTTCCAACCCAGCCACTTCTGAATCAATTTGAGAAAGAAGGTTCAGTACCTCTGATAAATCACTCAGAAGTGTATCAATTTGACTATCATCATAAGTTATTGTATCTTTAGCATAACTTCCGTCAATATCATTAATATTTGTATTCATATACCATTACCATTCCCGTTCAAGAATATTTTTTCCTTTATTATATGCTGCTTTATCACTTTCAATAGCAGTGTCTAAAGCCTTTATTTTAGCTTCAAGAGTCTTATATAAGTCTTTAAATGACGAATTAGCATCTCTTACAAAATCAACATATTTTTCCATCGTAGCTTTTTCTGTGCTCAGTTTACTTTTAAAGTTTGATAAATAATGATAGCCTTCATTCCCATCTATTTTATCAATAGCATCTTTACAATGTTTTATATATTCTCTAAAGTGACTTAAGTCAATGGTTTCACTAAAACCGTGTGAAGCAATTGAGTTTTTTACTCGCTCATATTTTGCTTTTTTAGCTTTGTTTGCTTGTATTCTACTTTTTAAAGTTGCATCACTAGCCATTTTCTCCTCCTTATTGATTATTCTGATTTTCTGCCTCACGTTGTTTGTGTAAATCCTCTAGAAATTCCTTCTGAACTTGCTTTAGCATACTACTGTTCGGGATTTTACTATTAGCAGAGCTATCTGCTTCTGAGGAAGAACTTTCTTCTGTGTTTTGCTGTCCAGACGATTCTTCCAAATTTTCTGTCGAAGATTGATATGAATTCTGGTTCTCAATATTTTCATATATTTTAGGATCAATTTCAATAAATGGTTTGGTAACAACAGGTCTATACAGTGAGAAAAAAGACATAACAAGTACAATCCCAGCACCAGTAAATATTAGAACTATTCTTAAGTGATTTCCACCTGAATTATCTGTATCTTTTCCCTTAATCTTTTTCCAATCAGGATGTTCAGCTTCTATAGCTTTTTTTTGTTGCCAACAAGGAAACAGAAATCTAAAATTAAGTCCAAAAAGGATAATTGTCAATATAGATAAAAAACTTCGATAAGGAGAATGATTTGCAATCATAACAACTGATAAGGCAGTTCCCAAAATCAGAAGCAATATGATGAGGAGCAGGCGAAGATTCGCTTCTTTCTTTAAAACTAAATACTCTTCTTTGGTCATATTTTCCTCGTTTCTATTTTGTAATTTTTAATTTTGTTTGCACATTTTGATAATGAAGATAAATTTGATCGTCTAAAAGTGGCTCTTCTCGGCCCATAGATGATCTAGTAAATATCGTCTGTTCTCCCATCTTCATGGCAATAACAGCAGTATCTAAATGAGCTTTCAAATATTTCGGTATGTCTGTATAACCGGTCAAGTATGTTTTATGAGTAACAAAGATGAAATGAAGTCCCACTCTCTGTCCTTCTTCCATCAAAAGGGCTAATTCATTTGGTTCAATAGCGCTTTGTGACACAAACTGAGCAACATCAGTTATAACTACAAAACATTCAGATATTGTTCGTTGCTTCCTAGCTAAAAGTACTTTCTCTTTCAAAGACTCAACAGTCGAACGATAGTCCATATCATAACCAATATAATTACCTACATTATTCGAGTATTCACTATATTCTCCAGTCGGGTCAAAAATTGTGATAGCATCAGTTTCAGAAACATAAAACAACATCTTGATTAAATGTTTTGTAACAGAAATCATAGTACTTTCCTTATCAGATAATACCAATAAATGTTTTAGACGTTTAAGAGGTATTCCGAACGCCTCTACTTCTTCAAATTCCAAGCCTATTGGTAAATCCATATTTTGTATAACCTTTTGAGTTGTAGGGAGATTTATAAAGATATCTTCTGTCAACTCATCTGGCACCATTGGGATGCCTGCTGGGGTGCGGCCTGTCCACATCTCCTTGAGGCTTTGGACTTGGTCGCGGAGGTTGTTGATGATTTGGATATCATTGTCCCCTGCGACGGGTAGGGCGAATTGGACGACATCGACTTCGTCACGCTTCATGAGGGCGCGTCCCTTGATGTCTTCCATCGTAGCTGCTAGTGGGGTTGCCCCCACGATACCGCGGACTTCAGAGAGATCATTTTGTGGCAAGGTCAGCTGGTGCTTGAAGTTTGAATAGAGCTGAGCCCGTAGGTTGTTCTGACGGCTAGCTGTGATGATCAAGTGCACACCGATGCTGAGACCTTCACGGGAGATCCGCATGAAGAGCTTGAAGAGGTCTGTCTCATAAGGCTCGTCCTTCATAGACTCATAGCTATCCATGAGGATGACCATGGTTGGCTCTTGCTTACCGGTCACTTCACGGTAGAGGGCGATAGTGCCGACACCATGCTCAGAGAGGAGCTTCTTGCGGCGATCCAACTCGCGGTTGATGATCCGGATGAATTTCTGGATTTTCTCCGTCTGATCGAGTAGGAGACTATCAGCCACATGTGGCAATTGAGTCAAGGGTGCTAGACCATTGGTTCCGAAATCAAGCAGATACATAGTCAGATTTTCTGGGCTCTGCTTGCGAGCCAGATCCATTGCGGCTGTCTGGAGGAAAGTGGTCTTTCCTGTACCTGGACTTCCGTAAAGGAGGATATTCCCATCTTTTGATAGATCGATGGCGACTGCTTCTTGCTTTTGCGCTTGCGGGATATCGGCGACCCCAATCAGGACGCTTGGAGCTGTCCGTTTTTGCCAAGCCTCGATCGGTACGACCTTGTCCAACTCATCCAGCGTGATCCGCTCTTTGAGGGGTGGCAACCATGGTTGGGCCACAGCTGCGATGCCTTCTTGTTGGTGCAAATGGTTGATTTCTTGCACGATGACGTCCAGCTCTGTTGGCACTTCCTTGATTTCTTCTGCCATATCCAGACCAGAGAGGTCTTGGTTTAGGACTTCGTATTGGCCCAGTTCATTGATCAAGTAGATGGTATGGTCTTCGATTCCTAGCTGGTCCTTCTCAGGCTGGTAGTCTGCTCCTGACCAAGCGGTTTGGAAGAGTTCATAGACTTCGTTATTCCCGACTTGGAGGTAGGCACGACCGGTCTGGGTGATTTCAGCCGCATCTGCCGTCCGCAACATCTCCATAGAGTCGCCACGGTCTGCCACCTTGAGGGCTAGCTTGAAGCGGGAGTTAGACCAGATCTGGTCATCCACAACCCCAGAAGGTTTTTGTGTCGCAAGGATCAAGTGCACACCGAGGGAACGCCCGACACGCGCAATAGAGACCAACTCCTTGATGAAATCTGGTTGGTTGACCTTGAGTTCGGCGAACTCGTCACTGATCAAGAAGAGGTGAGGAAGCGGTTCGGTCGCTTCACCCAGTTTAAATTTCTTTTGGTATTGGTTGATATGGTTGACCCCATATTGACCAAAGAGGCGCTCCCGACGATGGATCTCCGCATTGATAGAGGCGAGGGCCCGCATAGACTGGGCACCATCCAAGTTGGTGATGGTCCCAAGCAAGTGAGGCAGATCCTTGAAGAGGTTGGCCATTCCCCCACCCTTGTAGTCGATGAGGAGGAAAGCCACATCGTGTGGGTGGAAGTTGACGGCAAGACTCAGGATATAAGACTGAATGGTTTCAGACTTACCAGAACCGGTTGTCCCTGCGATCAAACCGTGGGGTCCATGAGCTTTTTCATGGAGATTGAGGTAGACCAAATCGTCCTTCCCGCGCAGACCGATCGGAACAGCCAAACTTTGGTAAGGGGCATGGCTCTCCCAACGACTCAAGACCTTGAGGTCATTGAAAGTTTCCGCCTGGTACATTTCAAGGAAGGTCACTGAGTCTGGAATCGAGCTCTTGAGCTGTTGGATATGCTTGAGAGGCGCAAGGCCACGCGAGATGGCTTCCTTGTCATAACCTTCAGGGAAGTGATCCAATTGGAAGTCAAGCTCCCGAAGAACCCCTTCTTGCAAGAGCAATTGCCCTTGGTTGCGGTCCTTGATAGAGATAACGGTTTGGATATTTTCAGAAAGAGATGAGAGCACGTCTGCCACATAGATGATGGAGCAGCCGAGCTCTGTCGGATCCTCACGGAAAAACTCCATGATGACATGGTCCAAAATCAAGGTCTCATCGGTAATGAGGACCACATAGTGCGGATGGAAGATCTTGGTATCATTGGCTTTTTCTTCCTCTTTTTGCGCCTTGCGGAGCTTGAGGATTTGGTTGAGACTGTTCAAGACCTGATCGCGTGTCCGCTGATTGTAGACAAAGCTACGGACATTCATGTCTTGCAGAGTCGCATGAGGCAACCAGCGCATCCAATCCCAGCTTTCTTTTTCTTCTTCTGGAATGATCGGAATAATGGTCAGATCATGGTAAGAGTGAAAGACAGCCAATTGGGCAACCAGGAGTTGCAACTGCTCTAACACGATAGGACGAGGGCCGACATACCCTACGGGACCCCGATTAAGGCTGGCTACAATCGGAAGATTGTCAATTTTTTGATGAGCTTGGAAAAGGGCATAGCCTTCTTCTTCCAAGGCATCTTTCTTCCCACTACGCTCTTCCTGACCATATTTGAGCTCATAGCTGGTTGGAACCTTGCCCAAGCCCAAACGATAGGCCAAAAAGTCAAAATGAAGCGGTGTTTTTTCGTAGATCCGCGAGTCATAGCGTTTGACCATCTTGGTCAAGTCTTCGATCGCTGGGAAATGGTAAAACATGCCTTCTCGCTGCTTCCGAGAGAGCTGTTCCAAGTCCTTGGCCTTATCCTTGAGATAGAGATGGTAGAGCTCCACGCGCTCTTTCTTGTCTTCTTTGTATTTCTTACGATTCTTGAAGAAGCCTTGGACCGAAAAGATCACACTGACCACAGACATGGATACCGTCGCGATGATATAGAGCCCCCGTGGTTGGAAAATGGTGATCAAGAGGGTCACCCCAACCATGATGAGGGGTGGCATGATCAACTTCAAGAGTTCATCCGATGGCTTTTGAGGCTCCGCTCCCGGAGGATTGATCAAGATCTTGTCTTCCGAACTCCGGTAGATGATCCGCGGAGACCGGTGGTACTCTGGATAGTCCTTGTAAAAGTCGTAACGCGAATGCAAGCGTGGCACCAGATAAGGACTTACTTCGACAGCCCCTTCCACACCAAATTCTTCTGGATAGAGCTTAAAGGTCACATCTCCAATGGCAAGTTCATCCCCAAAGGCCAGTGGAAAAGTCGCTTCACTGACGAGTTTGTGGTTATGGTAGAGTTTTCCAGATAAGAGCTGACAAGTCCAAGTCTGCTCTTTTTTCGCAAGGAGAAAGCGTACTGGATAGTGCAAGCGCACATCCGCACCCTTTTCATCTGCTACAAGGATCTCTTCCTTGTCTAGCAGTTCATAGGTATGGACTTCTCCTGTCGCCAAGTAGCAGACTACATCCCCAAGGATCGTACTATTTTCAAGCACACCCTTGTCTTCACCATACTGGTAGAAGATTTCTCCTTGACTCCATTGAAAATGAAGGGGATTTTCTTGCGAAGCCAGGGTCAACTGAGCTGTTTCTTGATTCGATACGGTCGCTGTTTTCCCCTCTTCTAGCGCTAGCTCATAGCGAAAACCTTTTTTATAGAGTATGATACGTTTTTTCATAGACTACTCCTTGTGTTCGCTAGACTCAGTCGAGCTTGCAGTTGTAGAAGACGAGCTTTCTGTTGAGGAACCTTCCGTAGATGAAGCCGTTGTTGAGCTGCTAGTAGAAGATTTGGTTTCATCTGTCTCTGCTTCCAAGAGTTTAGAGCGGGCATCCCAGTATTTCTTGTATTCGCCCTCTAGCTCAGAGAGTTTCTTCTCGCGCTGTTCACCAGAGAGTTTTTCGCTATCACGTGTCGCCTTGATTTCTTTACGAAGGGCATAGATGATCAAGTCTGAATCGTCGATCCGCTTGGCTGTATCCAGCGCTTGGGTAAAATCATGACGACCGATATAGATCCAGTAGTGGAGATAGAGGCTGTCTGACTTGAGCGTGACGTTGTTGAGGATGACCTTCTTTTGGTCCTCTGAGAAATTCAAGCCTTGCAAATAAGACGTTGCCAACTCATATTTTTGTGTCGTTGGAAGACTGCTTGGAGCTACTCCCTCTAGCTCATCTATCACACCGGTGTAGTCTACCTTGAGGTAGGCTGTATCCGCTTGAAGCAACTTTTCTTTAAAGGGTGCTTGGAAAAAAACCAAATAAATCAAGGGCAAGAGTAAGAGGGCCACTACAGCTGAAAGCCATACTGTTGCCAACTTAAAGATTCGGTGTTGACGACTTGAAACCAAGGTCAAGGTCTTTTCTTCCTCTTCCTTGCGTTCTTGGTAGGCTTTCTCTAAGAGAGCTTTCATCTCTTCTAAGCTAGCAGCATCACGGATTTCTACCAAGAAATCAGGCAGATCTTCTAATTCAAGCGTGCCTTGATAGAGCTCCATAAAATCCCAGTCCCCAAAAAGAGTGACCGCATAGCACTTGGCCTGACGCAAGAATTCATCCTGATCCCACTTGCGTGGCACCATCATTCCCGGAACCCCGCGATAAGCGATCTTGACTTGCGCATCCTTGGTCACAAACAAATTGATAGGATGCAACATAAAGGTCACTGGAAGCTCCAAGGCCGGCGCCAAATCCAAGACATTGATGGCTAGACGCAGACGGTCTGATACTGGTAATTCTTGGATTTCTTCAGCACTCAAGCCTAGCGCATCCGTCTGATAGGTCAGATGAATCTGGTCTTGATCCGCTGTCATGCTCTGCTCTAAAAACAAGGGATGATGGAGATCCAAAATCCATAAATTGCGTAAATCCTGGCTATCCACTTCTGAACGCTTAAGGTCCAGCCGCCAGCTTGTTTCTTCTTTTTCAAAACGGAAGACTTGTTCTTCCAGTGTAAATTGTTCTTCTTTCACCTTACCACTCCTCAATCTCGATCAGATCACCACTCGTGATCGGATACTCTTGTACCACCTTGCCTTCATCTAGCAAGATGCCCTTATTTACCACGCGCAACTGATACTTGCTTCTAGGCTCCATGGCAGACCCAAAGATCTGATCCAATTCCCGAATCAAGCGTCGCACCTCCATCCGTGTTGGGATTCGGAGGTCATGGCTTGCACCATTCATACGGAAGGTGACATTGATATGTTGGTCCATTTAGGCCTCTTTTCTATAGATTCGATAGGAAATATAGCCAGCAATCCCAAAGAGAAGGGCACTCCAAGCCAGCATTTGCAAGGCTGGAATAAAATCCGACAGGCTAGCCGAATTGTCCTCCACATTGGACTCGAATTTAGATAATTTTTGATTTTCAGGCTGGAACAGGTCCGCTTCAGGTCCCGTTTTTTTCTTTCCCTTTATAGCAGAAAACAACTGGCCGTCAGAATCGGTCAATTGTTTCTCTTGCTTGCGTTTTTCATCTGCTAATTTTTTCTGATCCTTCTCATTGAAAAGAGACTCAGTCGCATCCAATTGGCCCCCAAGTGTCTTTTCCTGCTCGGTCTCAAGACGTGAGTTGTTGACCTGCAGACGATTATCAATAAAATCATCTGCAGAAACAGCAACTACTGGAATGAGACTAAAGACAAAGAGAAGATACATCATTTTTTTCATAAGCTTGATTCAATTTCCTTTGTTTGAGTAAACTTCTTTGGAATGAAGATATTGGCAACCGCCAAAAGTCCGAAGAAGACCAACAATCCGAAGAAGACGCCGATACCGGCTGTTTGTCCATCAAAGTAACCCGCAAACTGTCCTTCTAAAATAGAAAGGAGGTTGACATTTTTCACCAGTGCTGGAAGGCCTGACAAGGTCGCGGTCGTTCCGATCGCGCTTGATAGGTAGACATAGCTGATCAACATGAAGAAGGCCAGTCCCATTCCAATCACACGGAAGTGTTTCAAGAGAAGGTATTGTAGTTGTACCAAGACAAAGCTTGCTAGAACCGCTAAGAATACCCATGAAGGTACATATTCACGACCAACAGAGAGTTGAATACTTGAAATCATTCCGATCACCAGTCCAAGGATGAGAGAAAGTCCCACAAGGACACCGACAGACAAGAGATCTGATTCTTGCAAACGATCCAATTTGAAACGATCCTTAACCTTACGGATGATTGGCTGATTCGCAAAGAGATAAGCTGTAAAGAGACTCAAGACTTCCAACATAAAGATCCAGATAAATGGACGGTAGACGTTGATAGTCGCTTTCACAGAAGAAGATTTCTCTGCAACTGGATTTGACAAGAAGTCGAGCAAGACTTCATTCGGCACTCCGTTTTCATAGGCATTGTTGAAGACCTTACGGAAGGCTTCGACGAAGTTCCCATTTTCAGACAATTCCTTGTCGAATTCACCCATCAAGCTCTCTGCATTGCTAGACAATTTCTCTGTATTGCCTTGGGCTTTTTCCAATTCTTTGTTCAATTGGCCAAAGATTTCATTGGTAGAGTTAGCCGCTTCTACATTGCTACGAGATGAGCTCTTAACGCCTTCTGTCGAGCTCAATAATGACGTGTATTCAGAACCAAGAGCTGACAAATCTGCATCGGTCTTGGTTTGAGCCTGTGTCACTGTTTCTTGCGCTTTTGATATCTCTTCTAAACGTTTTTGAAGATCAGCATATTGCGTCAATTGATCATTGATATTTTGGGTTAGATCCTTGTTGGTGTTTTCGATCGCTTGAAGATTGGCCTGCAATTGTGGTCCCAAGTCTTGCAACTGTTTAAGGGTACCATCTAACTGGGCTTTCACACTCTTCGTTGCATCCCCAGATTCATCCGTTTCAATACTCTTACGGTAGTCCTTCATGTTACTTGAAACAGCAGCCTTCACGATGTCGACCAAAGCGTTTGTCAAATCCATATCTTCGATTGGATCATAGAGTGAATGACGAACATGGTTGTCATCTTCTGGATAGTAGGCATCGATCAATGCTCCTGCGCGTTGATAATCCAAGGCGATTTCACTAGCTTTCGATGCATAGTTAGCGACAGCTGTTTTCAATTCATCTGCAGATACAGTCACACTGGTTGAAGAAACCCCATTCACAAGAACTTCAACATCAATCGCGCTTGGCATAGCTCCTCCATCTTCAACAAGGTGAATTTGAATTTGTTTGCCATCTTTCAGTTCAACTTCCTGCTCACCACTGCCTGCATAAGTCTGTCCATCATAGGTCCAAGTATCAACCTTGACTCCGGCAGGTACTTGAATGCTAACTTTTTGTTTTCCAGATTTAGCATTAAGGACATCCGCAACTGCCGTTGATTTGGCATCCACTTCTGCAGCCAATTTTTTTAAGTCATCGGCGTTCCCTTTTGGATGCGCCTTTGTTCCAGCAAAAGCACTATCAAAATTAATCGCTGCGTTGAGATTTCCATACTTATTCAAATTCAGACTAGCAGGATCTAAAGACGGAAGTTTTTCAATTGCTTGACGAATGTCATCATCCGCTTTATCTCGAGCCTTGCTGATAGTTTCGATTTTTGGCTTTCCAAGCAAGGTACGAAGAGTGACTTTGTCTCCTTCATTTAGACCATAGTAGTCAAGGATCTTCGCTTTTACAGAAGACTCGATGTTCTTTTCGTGCTCATCTAATTTGTCGCGTTCTGCCTTGATCCCTTTTTCAAGGTCTGCCACACGATCATTCACATCTTTTGTCAAGCCTGCATAGGTCTTGGTACCTGAAGCATCTCCTGCTGTTTCAGTTGGTTGACTCAATTGTTTGGTAATTGCTTCTTGGTTTTGTTGTAGATTCTTATACAACTCTTGAGTCTTTTCACTGACAACAGACTGGTTCATAGACATCAGCTGGTTCATGAACTCTTCATGGCTGATCTTATCCTCAGAGCGTTGCTTGATCAATGTGTCGAAGTTTTGACCGTACTGATCCTGAGATTGGGTCAATTGATCAAAAGCCTGTGTATAAGACTCAAGGACTGTCTTCAAGGCATTGTTCGACTCGACAGATGACGTAGACAAGCTATAGAGACTTGGGAAGATATTCTTGGAATCCAAGGCCGAATCCAGCAAGTTGCTTCGGTAAGAACCAATGTTGGTGGATTGAATTTTGTTACTTGTTTCCACGTTCTTTTGAGCTGTATAAAGGTTGCTCAAAATGCTGACCATATACATATCAACCAACTGGCTATTCAAGTCTGAAACGATATCTTTAGCGACTTTATTGGCCTCGTTCTCAACCTGAGAATTCCCAGCCGCATTGACCTTATACGTCACCGTTGTCTTCTCTGCATTAACCGCGTTCACTTCCAAGACCTTCTCTGAGAAATCACTTGGAATAACGATCATCAACTGGTACTTGCCATCTGCAAGCCCTGACTCAGCAGCTCCACGAGGGAGTACAGACCAGTTTTGCGAATTATCCCGTTCGATATTCTTTACATAGCTAGCCCCAAGGTTATATTCTTTATCATTCAGCTTGACTGCCTTGTCTTCATTGACAACCGCAATGTTGAGCTTAGTGTTTTCCGTTGTTTGCACGGTCTTGGCTTCGTTTTGCTTTTGGTCCTTTTGAACCGTCGTATAAAGACCCACGACAGATCCCATCAAAAGGAGCACAACCGCACTCTGACCGATGTATTTTAACCATTTTTTATTTTTAACTTCCATACCTTTTCCTTTTTCTAATTCATAGATACAAAATAGGGGTTAGGAATTAAGAATCTAACCCCTATTTTCTATATATCAAAAGACAAAAGGGTGATCTACCTACAAGAAGTAAGATCACCTCCAAGACTATCTTAGTTATCTTAGTGGATTTGTGCAGCGATATCTTGGTCAGTTTGTTCAACGATATCAGCAACTTTGATCAATTGACCGTTGATGTCTTCCAACAATTGAGCGAATTGTTTGATTTTTGGAGACAATTCGTTGAATTGTGCTTCAAAGCTATCAAATGCAGATCCATCCCAGTTTGCGTCGATGACTTGTTGTTCATGAGTCAAAGTAGTAAGGATTTGATCGATTTCTTGAGAACCTTGTGCATAACGTTGTGCTGAAGCACGTAGGTCTTCTGGAGTTAATTTAATTTGAGCCATATGTTTCTCCTTTTGGGCTGATACCCTTATATTTTTTTCATAAACAATACATTTTAGTACGAATTAGTAAAATGCCAGATAACTGTATATTTTACCTTTTTCTCCCTGTTTGTATTATTTACTTAAAAATATCTTAATGAAATATTGCCAGAATGTCAAGTTTAGAGGACTAACTGATAAAACATTGTAACTTTGTTACAATTGTGTAACATTTTGTCATAAAACTGTAATATATTTCCCGAATTCCTTGCCCCAGTAGTCTCCAACTAGTATTATTTCTGGAAAGAAAAGAAGACACTCTGTCCTTTTATATTAACTCAACACATAGATAAAAGTTGTTGATTTTAGGTGTTTTTAAAAGCAAATTTCGATGACTTTTGTATATTTTTTCATTTTTAAAACTTTTATGGTATAATGAAACCTGTTCAAAACTTGTTTCATACAAGATCGAACACCATTAACCTATAAGGAGTATATATGAAAAAATTTCTACTTGTCTCTGTCTGTCTACTAGCTCTTACCGCTTGTAGCCAAGGCCAACAAGGCAAAGGGACTACTAACGCTTCTTCCAAGCAAGAGGCCACTCAAACCAAAAAGGAGCAAGTCCAAAACAAGACCTTTGTTAGTGACCTCGGCGATCACCACCAAAACAAAATTCAAATCGGCTACAAAAAAGATGAAATTGTCTCTTTTACTTTTCTTAGTTTTGAACCCATTTCCTCAGATTTGCAAGACATGGATCTTTCCGAGTTAAAGGAAATCTACCAAGAAGAATTAGAACATAGCGATATCTATAAAAGCTTAAATGGCAAGCCTGGTCTTAGCTTCCGCATTCAAATTTCGAAAGATAAACAATCCTATGCCAAGGTCTTACAAGCTGACTTCTCAAAAATCAAGAAAGATGAGTTTGCTTCCATCTACGGGGATCAAGGGGAGGAAGAAAGAGCCGAGTTCAAGAAATACCTCAATGGCAAACCTCAAGATCTCTTTACCTATTTCAAAGATCAAGGCCTCAAAGAAGAAAAATAAAAAGAGCTTCCTGAGTTTCATCACCACACTGGTGAGAGCTCAGAAAGCTTTTTCTTATTTGTTCAAGATTGAAAGAGTTTCAAGGAGATTGTCCGCATGAACTTCAATGGTATCTCCTGTCGCTTTGATTTTCACTTCAACGATGCCTTCAGCTGCTTTCTTACCAACTGTTACGCGGATTGGAAGTCCAATCAAATCACTATCGCTGAATTTGACACCAGCGCGTTCATTTCGGTCATCCACCAAGACTTCGTAGCCTTTATTCACCAAAGCTTCTTCGATCCGATCGGTCAAAGCAAGGCTTGCTTCATCCTTGACATTGACTGGAATCAAATGCACATCAAATGGCGCCAATTCTTTAGGGAAGTTAATCCCCCAAGCGTAACGGTATTCCCCTTTTGGAGTCTTATTGACAAAGAGGCGTGCATGTTGCTCCATAACAGCTGAAAGAAGACGGCTGACACCGATTCCGTAGCAGCCCATGATGATCGGAACTGCACGACCGTTTTCGTCCAAGACATCTGCTCCCATGCTAGCGGAGTAGCGTGTACCGAGTTTGAAAATGTGACCGATTTCGATCCCACGTGCAAAGTTCAAGAACCCTTTCCCATCTGGTGAGATTTCGCCTTCACGAACTTCACGGATATCGACGTATTCTGCAGTAAAGTCACGTCCTGGGTTGACACCAGTCAAGTGGTAGCCTGTTTCATTGGCACCGACTACTGCATTACGGCTGTCTTGGACCTTGCGGTCTGCGATAATCTTAACATTTTCAGGAAGATCAACTGGACCGAGAGAGCCAAAATCAGCTCCTAATAATTCTTTCACTTCCACTTCGGTTGCAGGTTCAAAGAAGTCTGCGCCGAGGTGGTTTTTCAACTTCACTTCATTGAGCTGATCATTACCTACGAGAAGGGCAACAACAGGCTCACCATCTGCGATGTAAACCAAAGTCTTGATAGTAGCTTCTTCTGGAACATTCAAGAATGCAGCTACTTCATCAATCGATTTGACACCTGGTGTTTCCACGCGTTTCACTTCTTCTTCCGCTACAACACGGTTACTTGGCTTGTATTCGTTAGTAGCCATTTCCAAGTTGGCAGCATAGGTGGATTCACTTGAATAGGCAATGGTATCTTCACCAGAGACCATCCATTTGAGCAATTCTGCTTTGATTTCTTCTTGGACTTCTGCTGGGATCTCATCAAAGGAAGCCACTGATTTGTCTAAAACAACCCAACGATCCAAGTCTGTACGAGCAGGTGTAACAGCCATAAACTCTTGGCTATCTTTTCCGCCCATGGCACCACCATCACCGATGATGGCTTTGTAGTCGATGCCACTGCGTGTGAAGATCCGCTCATAAGCTGCCTTGTATTCATCATAAGTAACGTCCAAGCTATCGTAGTTAGCATGGAAGCTATAACCATCTTTCATGATGAACTCACGGGTCCGAAGAAGACCGTTCCGTGGGCGTTTTTCATCGCGGTATTTTGGTTGAATTTGGTAGAGATTCAACGGCAATTGTTTGTAAGATTTTACGGAGTCGCGCACAATAGCGGTAAAGGTTTCTTCGTGAGTTGGACCTAAGATAAAGTCAGAGCCTTCACGGTTTTTCAACTTATAGAGGTCTTCCCCGTAAGTTTCGTAACGACCAGATTCACGCCAGAGATCCGCACTCAAAAGGGCTGGAGCAAGCATTTCTACTGCTCCAATTTTTTCAAATTCTTGGCGCATGATGCCTTTTGCTTTTTCAATCACTCGATTAGCTAGTGGCAAATACGAATAGACACCAGCTGATACTTGGCGAACATAACCTGCACGCAACATCAAAGCATGGCTAATGACTTGAGCATCGCTTGGCATTTCGCGAAGCGTTGGAATCAACATTTTACTTTGTTTCATGGACAATATCCTTTTCTATTTCAAAAATAATTTCATAATATCATTCCAGGTGACAGCAATCATCAAAATAACCATTACAGCTACACCTGCAAGCGTCATATAGGTTTCTACTTCCTGTTTCAGTGGCTTTCTCCGGACGACCTCGATCAAATTGATCAAGATTTTACCCCCATCCAAAGCTGGAATCGGGATTAGATTGAAGATCCCAATATTAATAGAGAGCATGGCCATAAGAGACAAGACTGCTGGAATCCCTAATTGAGCAGCTTGTGAGCTGGCATTGTAGATGGCAACCGGACCACCCAGTTTATTGAGACTGAAGTGGAAAATGATATCTTTCAAAGCTCCCAAAATCCGTGTCGCTGTATTCCAGGTATCTGTAAAACCAGACAAGAGTTTATCCACAAATCCAGTCTTGAGGCCGTTTGTCACACCCAGATAGTAACGATTCCCTGACTTGGTTGGCTTCACTTTGACTTCTTTTTCTTGGCCGTCTGTTTTGACTTTCAGGGTCAATTTAGGAGCCGTCTTGCTGTCCTTGGTTGCTTTTTCGACAGCATCTGTCAGCTCATCCCAGTTGCTAACGGTGTCGTTGTTGACTTGAAGGATCTGAACATTGCTTTTGACACCGACCTTAGCCAACGCCCCATCAGGTGCCACCTGAACATTGTTGCTGTAGTAGTCAATCGCACCACCGCGCATAAAGGCTAAGAGTGAATAGACGACAATACTGAGGATAAAGTTGTTCATAGGACCCGCAAAGTTGGTGATCAACCGTCCCCAAATGCTGGCATTCTGATACTGAACATCTCTCGGCGCAATCCGCACTTCTGTCCCATCTTCCTCAACGATGGTCGCATCATGATCAACACTATAAGTCTTGGTCTCATCGAGAACCAAACCCGTAATTTCCAGTTTGTCTTCAAAGTCAAACTGGGTAACATTCATGGGAAGGGCTGTCTGATCCAGATTCTTTCCTGAAAGATTGATCCGGACGACCTTGCCAGCCTCATTTAGCGTCAAGCTGACAGGCGTTCCGGTTTTAATCTCAGTTGTATCCTCACCCCAGCCAGCCATACGAACATAGCCACCTAAAGGTAGAATGCGAATCGTATAGGCTGTTCCATCTTGACCAATATGGGCAAAGATCTTGGGACCCATCCCAATCGAGAATTCTCGCACCAGGATGCCCGATTTTTTTGCAAAATAGAAATGACCAAACTCGTGAACGAGAACGATCACTCCAAAAATAACAATAAAGGCAATAAACTGCATCGTTCTATACGTGGTTTCCTTTCTATCTCTTCTGTCTTAGAACAAGCCCAAGAAATGCATCAAGGGAAAGACAAAGATCAAACTATCAAAGCGGTCTAGAACACCACCATGTCCTGGAATAAATTTCCCAGAATCTTTCACACCGAAGTGGCGTTTAATCGCACTCTCTACCAGATCTCCAAACTGACCTGCGATACTAAAGAGGATGGTAAAGAAGATCATAGCAAGAAAACCATGTCCACCCGCCACAGAACGATCCACGATCATATAGATCACAGTTACCGCAACTGCAGACAAGATTCCCCCAAGACTGCCTTCAATCGTTTTATTAGGAGAAACCGCAGGCATGAGCTTGCGTTTCCCAAACCGACTTCCTACTAGATAAGCACCTGAATCTGTAGCCCAAACAATAAAGAGGGCTAAAAGAACCTTATCAATACCAGCAATTCGCGCATCTACTAAGGAATGGAAACCAAGTCCAACATAAAAGCTAGACGCAATGGGATAGACCACATCTTCATAATTGTAATTCTGAGCAAGAACAGTTGTTCCCATGAGAATCAAGACAACCAAACCATAAGCAATCATATTGCCATCTGCTGGAAGGTAAGGGAGGTAGTCCTCGATCGGCAAAGTCAGGACAAAGGCCGCTAACATGGCTAGCGCTCCTTCAAAGGTCGCTGTCTCAAGCCCCTTCATCTTGAGCAATTCATGAACCCCTAGCATGGCGATCAAGCCAATCACAATCTGGAAGAACACCCCTCCAACCATTACTGTTGGAATGAAAAAGAGCAGGGCAATTCCTCCAAAAATCACACGTTTTTGTAAATCTTTCGTCATCATCTTCTCCTAAACACCACCAAATCTCCGATGGCGATGGCTATATTCTACTATGGCACTTCGTAGTGCTTCCTCTCCAAAATCTGGCCACATCACATCTGTGAAATACAACTCACTATAAGCAGCCTGCCAAGGAAGGAAATTACTCAAACGGATCTCTCCGCTGGTACGAATAATCAAATCCGGGTCCCTTAGGACACGTGGCAAACTCTCAGTATAGAGAGAATCTGCGATCATCTCTTCTGTGATATCTTCTGGGCTGAACTTCGCATCCAAGACTTCTTGGGCGATCTGCTTCACAGCCTGAGTGATCTCAGCACGTCCACCATAATTGAGTGCGAAATTCAGGATCAAGCCTGTATTGAGATGGGTCATCGCTTCTGCTCTTTCCAAAGCCTCCAGCGTTTCTTTTGGTAATTTCTTGGTATCACCGATCATTTGAATCTTGACATTGTTGCGATGCAATTCGGGGACGAAACGATCATAAAACTCGACCGGCAAGTGCATGATGAACTTGACTTCATCTTCAGGGCGTGTCCAGTTTTCCGTAGAAAAGGCATAGACAGTCAAGACCTGAACCCCCATATTTTTTGCTGCAATCGTCACTTCTTGGAGAGCTTCCATCCCCGCCTTATGACCGAAGACGCGCGGTTGCATCCGCTTTTTCGCCCAGCGACCATTGCCATCCATAATGATTCCAATGTGTTTCGGGACTTCTAAAGGTATCTCGATTTTTTCTTTTTTCTTAAAACGAAACATGTTTTTCTACCTATTTCAATATTTATCGCTTCATTATACCATAAATCCCCATAAAATAGGGACTCTGGCCTCTTTTTTGAACCAGCAGGACTTTCCTTCATCACATCGTCCTATTTGCCCACCAAAAAAGAGGCCCTTGCCTCTTCTTTAATGATTATTCTTCGATGGCTGAATCGGCATCTGAGCTAGCACCTTCTGTAGCAGTAGCTGAAATCCCTTCTGATACAGGAAGAACTGTTTTGATCGCTCCCAATTCAAAGGTCAGGTAGACACCATCAACATCCAAGACAACGGTCTTGCGGTCTGTGTCGACTTCATCGATGGTTCCGTACAAGCCACCAATCGTGATGACTTCATTTCCTTTTTGAAGTTTATTCAAACTTTCCATCCGTTTTTGATACTGTTTCTTTTGGCTACGGCTCATGAAGTACATCAAACCGACCATAAGAACGAGCATAATTAGCAAACTTCCGCCTTGCATATGTTTCTCCTTTAATTTTCATATATGCTATACTATATCAAATTTCGCCCGTCTTTTCAAGTTTCCCCATCCTCTTCAAGTAAAATCAGACTCCAGTCTCAGAGAGGAGGCACGTTTTGATGAAAAAGAAAAAAACCACGAAAAGTGGGCTACTGACTAGTCAATCGTAATGCCATACTTTTCATGATTCTCATCATACCAATCAATCAAGGCCAAAGCCGTTTGATAGGTAATATTTTTGATTTTACTCGTTCCCTTCGTCAAAGTCGCCAAGCTCATTTTGCTGATGTTTGTTTCAGTTGCGACACGATAGCTCGTCAAGCGACCGTCAACCATCAGTTGAACAACGGCTTCCACTTTTCTGTATTCAGGAGTTGAGTAGATATCAATTGTATTGCTCATCTTACTTCCATTCCTCAAATTTTATTCTTGTATAGATTATATACTTATTTTCTTTATTTATTAATAATTTTGCTCAAATTGGATTAATTTCACTAATTATTGATGTTTTTTTAGCTCAAATAGGAGGATTTTGGCCTTCTACGGCGAATAATTTCCCCCAGGTGGGAAGAAAAAATAAAGACTGCTATATGATAGCAGCCTCTATTTTTCACAAACTAATTCGCCTTAGTCTGCTTGTTTATCAGTGTTTTCTTCCTTCTTTGTGTCTTTTTCTCTAATCACAAGGACACCATCTTCCATGTCTGCTTCGAGATGTTTGGCATCCAAGTTATCCAAGTGGAAGTCTGTGACTTTGTCACGGATTTGTTGTTCAACTACCCGACGGAGTGGACGAACACCCATCACTTCATCATAACCTTCTTCAGTCATGTATTCTTTAGCTGCATCGCTCACTGCCAAGTCGATTTCTTTCTTAGAAAGGGTCTTATTGACATCTACCAACATCAAATCAACAATCTTAGAAAGATCTTCCTTGCTCAAGTGTGAGAATTCAATGACAGCGTTGAAACGGTTCAAGAATTCTGGACGGAAGTAAGGTTTCAAACGATCCATGAGTTCTGGTTTATCCGCATCTTCTGTCAAGTTGGCTTCGTAACCAAAGCCAGCGTTTGAAGTGGCGATAATCACAGTGTTCTTGAAGTTGACCGTGTTCCCTTGACCATCTGTTAAACGACCATCATCCAAGACTTGAAGGAGAAGGGTGATCACTTGAGGATCTGCCTTTTCAATTTCGTCGAGAAGGACGATTGAGTATGGGTTACGGCGAACACGTTCTGTCAAGGTATTGCTGTTATCATCGTAACCAACATAACCAGCTGTTGTACCAATCAATTTAGAAACGGCTGTGCGGTCGCTGTATTCTGACATGTCCAAACGGATGATGGCATCTTTGGTTCCAAACATATCAAGAGCCAATTGTTTAGCCAATTCAGTCTTACCGACACCAGTAGGACCTACAAAGAGGAAGCTACCGATTGGGCGGTTCCCTTCGTCAAATCCTGCACGGTTCCGACGGATAGCACGTGCCACTGCTTCAACGGCTTTATCTTGACCGATAACCTTAGTTTGCAAACGGTGACCCATATCTTTCAAACGTTCGATATCAGTTGCACCCATTTGTGATACTGGAATACCCGTCATCCGTTCTACAGATTCAGCCACATCGTTGATTGTTGCTGTTACTTTATGGTCTTCCGTATGGTTTTCAATTTTCTTTTCAAGTTCTTCGATACGAACTTTTGCTTTCAAAGCTGCTTCGTAATCTTCTTTAGCCGCAGCTTCTTCTTGTTTGGTTTTTTCTTCTTCAATTTCATGTTCCACAGCATGGACATCTGTTACTGGATGTTGGGCTGCCAAGTGAGCAGCTGTCACATCGACCAAGTCAATGGCCTTATCAGGCAAGCTACGTTGTGGAATGTATTGGATCGAATAATCAACCGCTGCTTTCAAAACTTCATCTGGCAAGATGACATTGTGGTGTTTTTCATAAAGATCACGGATCCCTTGGAGAATCTTGAAAGTATCTTCAGCTGATGGAGCATTGACTTTCACTTCGTTGAAACGACGAGCAAGTGCCGCATTCTTCAAGATAGTGTTACGATATTCATCTTGAGTAGTTGCCCCAATGACTGTCAATTCCCCACGTGAAAGAGCAGGTTTGATGATATCCGCAAGACCTTTAGAGCCTTGACCATCACCTGTGCTACCTGCACCAAGGATTTGATGGATTTCATCAAAGAAGAGAATAACATTTCCCATAGCCTTGACTTCTTGGATCAGATTTTGAATATTTTCTTCAAAGCTACCACGGTATTGCGTACCAGCTTCTAGACCAGAAATATCAATCGAGATGATTTCTTTGTTCTTGATAGCAGCTGGAACATCCCCGTTCACAATAGCTTGTGCCAAACCTTCTACAACTGCTGTTTTACCAACACCAGCATCCCCTACAAGAACAGGATTGTTCTTGGTACGACGAGACAAGATTTCAGCAGTTTCTTGAATTTCTTTATTACGTCCGATGACCGGATCCAATTTCCCTTCACGAGCTTCTTCGGTCAAGTTACGACCAAGTTTTGCAAGGATCCCATCTTGTTTCATTCCTTTACCTTGATGGTGTTGCACTTGCTCGCTTCCTTCATTTGGGAGTTGACCAGTTTGGCGGTAAATAGCGAATTCTTCAGGTGTCACTTCACGACCGTTGATCATGTAGCGACGGCTTTCAGAACGAAAACCACCCATGTTTCCCATTAGTTGATTGAAAAGATCATCCATATTGTTAAAGTTGTTATTCATATTGTATACCTCTAATTTACATAATTTTAATTCATTCTTGAAAATTAGCAGACCAATTGGCTGCCGTTTGATTGTTTACATAATTTTAATTCATTTATTTAATAATAGCTCTACAGGCTAACAGTTTCTATTTTCCCTTTTATCAATTAGTTGTCTTAATTCTGGAAATAGCATATCACCATCTCCTTTCCACTATTGATCTTGTAAACCAGTAGGTTTTCCCAACCTCTTTTTGTTTACATAAATTATTATAACGCAGACTGATTCCTTTGTCAACACTTTTTTACATAATTTTTTAAATTATTCTTTACTTTTTTATAAAATCTAGGTAAAATGATTATAAAATAACTAGTTAAGGATAATATCATGGGGATTTATAAAGGAAAAAATATTGAAGAAGCTATTAAAAAAGGTCTTAAAGATTTAAACGTCAAAAAAGAAGATGCGACCATTGAAGTACTAGAAGAAGGAAGTGGAGGTATATTCGGATTATTTTCTAAAGAAGCCGAGGTTTCTATCACTCCACTATCTAGTGAGGAGATACGGAAACGAGATCAGTTGAAAAAGCTACAACTTATTGGAAGTATCGCTGGTGCCATCTTGCTTATTGTAATAACAGGCTTACTCATCATTTTTGGTCCTAAGGATGACACATCAAAATCCGCCAAACAAGCAACCCCTAGTTCAAAAATCATGAAACAAACTACTGATCCTACATCATCTAGTATAAAAACTGAAAGTAGTTCTTCAGAAAGTTCCAAAACAAGCAGTTCAGAAACGAGGTCCAGTTCTTCCAGTGCTAGTAGTTCCTCTAGCACTCCTTCAATTCTCACTGCTAAAAACAACACAGAATTTGCAACAATTCTACAAACTGAAGATCCAGATAAGATCAACGAATTCGTTAATAAATATAAAGGACAAGTGGTGGAATTTGATGGTCATATTGCTGATATCGCAAAAAGCGAGGGACGAAATACTTATAACGACATCCTAATCTATTCAGGAGATTATAAAGGTCCAAATGAAGCAGTCCCGTCACCAAATTTTAAATTAGATGAGGTACGTCCTGCGGTAGATCCTGAGTTTAAAAGTTTTAATGGTAATAACATAATTGAAGGAGAAAATATTCATATAAAAGCAAGATTGTCAGGATATAATATAGGACAAGAAATACTACATTTAGGTCTTATAGAAATAAGCCCTCGATAGAAAAAAGCCACTCAATCGATGTGGCTTTTTTCTATTATAATTTTACTCATATAATTTTTACACTGTATTAAATTTCCCAGCTTTTTCTTGAATAGCCGTCTGTACATTTTTAGCAAATTGACCCACTATGGACTGATCCAATTGCTTTCCAACTACCTGGACATCTTCTTCGGCTACTGTTGTAATCGCAGTCAAGCCATCATTGTAACGCTTCTCAACTCCTGCCTTGCAGGTCAATAAAACGGGCGCATAGACAACCCGGATTAAATCTTTTTCAAGTTTCTTTCGGCTTTCGATGATCCTCATCTTATCTTTCATATCTAAATCAAAGAAATCTTTGACTGGACTATCACCCATACTTCCTCCTCTTCTATACTATGAAACTTTATCTTGTGCAAACTCCTCTTCCAGTTGGCGTCTATCTTTCCGGTAGGATTGCCATAAATTCTCTTCCTCGATTTCGATCTGTTTTAAGGCTACTTGTGCAGCTTCTCTAGCTTCGAGATCATACTCTTCGATACAGCGATGGAGGGACTCCCATCCACAACTGTTATCAACTTCCTGCTCTTGTAAGAAGGAAGCTGCCATCGCATACTCTTCTTCCAGCATCTGGGTGAAGAGCTGCTGTTTTCTTTCCACTAGGCAACGCTTTTCATCTAGCTCCAAGCGCGCTTTTTGGAACTCTCTTTCCAAGTGATCTAGTTTCTTTTCCTTTTTCGAAAGAGTAGATGAAATTAATAAGCTAGTTGTTCCCACTGGTTCATTTCTCCTGCTATTTCTTGATCTTTTGTTTTTAAGAGTTCAATTCCTGCATTCACTTGCTCGTTTAAAGCATGGAATTCATTCGATAAGGACTGATATGCAGCCAAACGATTGTCGAACCTTTCTCTTACTTCAGTGACAACTGTTTGCCTTGTCGCACCAGCCTGTGCATAGGCCTCTTCTACTTCATCAAGGCTGAGAATGAATCCTTTCGGAACGGTCTGTAATACTTTCTCCAAAGCTTCTAAATCTGTATCCAGTTGTGCCTTAGATTTCTGAGCTTGCTCCAGCCCTTCATCCACTACTCGAATCAGCTCATCAGAAGCCAAGCGCGCCTGCAAAGCATCCAGATAGATCCGTTCACTTGAGCTCAGTCCACCACCTGTTTTTTGCAATTTATCCTTTAGGCGATAGTAAACCTTCATCCGCTCTTCAATGATTTCCTTGCGAGTGATGGCTTCCGTTCCCTTTTCAAGAACCAAATTCCCATCCTTATCATAGATATAACCATGCATCATGTGCTGCAGGCCAGTATTTTTCAAATTCTTAGTTTTGAGGTGCTTGACAATCCCACTGGATTCCTTGCTTCCAGAATCCTGATAGCCCAAGCTAACCAAATCTTTATGGTCAATGTGGTTATAGATTTTGTACTTCAGCGAATCTATGCGCGCTTTTTGCTCGGGTGTTAAGATGGAATAGGCATTAGGACCATTATATAAATGGACGGTCCCAATATGAGAAGCTTCCTCTTCCGTTAAGCAGGCAAGCGCATACTGAATATTCATAGACCCCAGAGAGTGACCGTATAGATCGATCTTGGCATTGGGGTATTTTCGGATCACCTCTTTCAAATGAGCTGCAGCATCTTTAAACTGCGGAGGCGGGAAATTACCGTTTTCATCATTGTATTTTTTTAAAAAAGCAGCTCCTATTAAAGCAGGAAATTTAACCTGTTCTTCGGCTGTTCTTTCTGCAAAAAAGCCGACCGCATCTGATGCTTTTTCCTGTATGAAATTGCTGACAGGATTGTCCAGCGCCTTTTTCATAAACCTACCTAAGGGAGTGGCCTCCGGTGGAAGATTAATAGATGTAGGAATAATTGCATCTTCAAAAGCTTCTACAGCATTGTTAAAACCATCTTTAGCCTTATCTCGCGCATAATTCTTCGCATATTCTGTTGCATACTCGCTTGCACCACCAGGGTTCAAAATATTGGAAGCTGCTGGCAAATCTGTCTTTACCCAATCCGTATATGTATCATGGAGTAATTTTTGTGTACTTATTTCAGTTTCAGATCCCTTCATCAAGACAGTCACGTCATGGATTTGGGCACGCGCTTCATCAGAAGCAGTATAGGGGACTGCATTTTGTTGCGCGCCTTGGCCATTATTAGTAAGAACGAAGACCTGCTCCTCATTGTCATTTACGTTATCATAAATATGGGCAACATTACCAATGTATTCGTCTTTCTTCGTCCCAATTTTAAACTTTCCATTTATTTTGACATCTTTTTCGTATTCAAGTAGAGCAGCTTTAACATTTTGTTGATCATTGAAATTTAAATTATTAGCCATTATCACTCCTTATCTAATAAATCACTTAACTCCTCTGTTTCCCCAAAATAGGTCTCTTCATATTTCCCTGTTGTAGCGTCCTCTTGTATAGTTGTGCTTAAAACTAATTTTTCATCATTATTTATAACTATTTTTACTAATAGCCCTCCCATCGGATTATAATCTAAATCATCTTTAGAGATTTTATATGATTTTATTTTTCCTTCTGGAGTAAGAGCTTTAGGATCTAATTTTTTCAACATATTTTCAATCGCCACTTTCATCTTCTTACTCTCTGCGATTTGAATCATTTCTTGTTTCTTGGCAGATTGTCCATTAAAAAAGCTACATCCTCCTAAGCTCAGGCTAAATACTACCATTATCAACACAATTAATTTACTTTTTTTCATTTCTTCCCATTTCTTTCTCTAGTTTTCTTAAAATTTATTATACAAAATTCCATCAACGTCTGAAATGTTACTTTTGTTAAAAAATGTTGCCAAATCGTTACAAGCACTAGCTATTGATGTAACATACCAACTTTGATTCAGAAATGTTTCTATTTTCCTATATTAGGGGTATTTACCTGAATGAGTTTATTTCCCAGTCTCTTCTGCTTTACTTAACAGATCATCTAATTTTGCTGAAATACCGTAACTACCTGCTTCGAACTGTCCTGAATCTTCCATTTGAACAGTCGTATCGATCGTTAACTCTTTATCGCCATTGATAACGAGAGTGACATTCATCCCTCCCATTGGATTGTATTCCAATTCACCTTTTATCAGGGTATAGGAGTGAATGATCCCTTCTGAAGTGAAAGCTTTCGGATCGATACTGATTAACAAGTGTTTTATCGCTCGCTCCATTTTCGTGCTTTCTGCAATCTGAATCATTTCCCTTCTCTCAGCAGCTTTATCTGTAAAAAGACTGCAGCCTCCTAGAAACAAAGTTAGTAAGAATAGTAGCATTAATCGTTGTTTTTTATCAGTCATATTTCCCTCTCACTTATATTATTCGTAATGATTTCTAAAAAATGAACCAATTTTTTAAAATTTTTTCCAGAGCCTAAAAAACACACCCTTACTGGGTGTGTCTCTTGTTAAATCATATATTCGACGCTATAAGTGGCATCGGATAAAATCCGTGAGAGGAATTGTTTGGTTCGTTCTTCTTTTGGACTGTTGAAGAATTCATGCGGTTCGTTTTCTTCGATGATGTGTCCGCCATCCATAAAGATAACGTGGTTGGCCACATCACGCGCAAAGCCCATCTCATGGGTTACGACAACCATGGTCACTCCTTCTTGGGCCAATTGCTTCATGACATCTAATACATCACCGACCAACTCTGGGTCTAGCGCTGAAGTCGGCTCGTCTAGCAAGATCACATCTGGTTTCACTGCGATGGCACGCGCGATTCCGATCCGTTGCTGCTGGCCACCTGACAATTGAGAAGGATAGTAATCCTTATAAGCGAGGAGACCAACTTTTTCAAGGGCTGATTCTGCCCGTTGGATGGCTTCTTCTTTTGGAATCTTACGGGCCACAACCAGGCCTTCTAAGATATTTTCAAGCGCTGTTTTGTTGGCAAAGAGATTGTAATGCTGGAAGACAAAGGCTGTCTTTTGCCGGATTTCTAGAATCTCTTTTTTGCTGAGTTTTGAGAGGTCATACTCTTTTCCACCTAGGGTGAGGTGACCTGTATCTGCCTTTTCCAAGTGATTGAGGCAGCGAAGGAAGGTTGTTTTTCCTGATCCAGATGGCCCCAAAATAACGACCACATCCCCTTGGTTGACCTTGAGATTAACATCTACCAAGACCTGGTGGTCCTTAAATTTTTTCGATACGTGTTCTACTTCTAACATCTTCTTATTTCTCCTTCTTCTATGCGAGTGTCAGGCGTTTTTCTAAGAGGTTGAATCCCCACTGAATCACCCCACAAATGACAATATAAAGAATAAAAATCACTAGATAGGATTCAAAATATTGATAGCCATAAGAGGCTTCGACCTTGGCAATGGCGGTGATATCCTTGATGGTCATGACAAAGACAAGGGAGGTTCCTTTGACCAAGTTGATAACCAGATTACACAGATTGGGCAGGGCCGCACGCAAGGCTTGTGGAAAAACAATGCGGATATAGGCTTGGCGATTTGTCAAACCAATGGCTTGCGCTGCTTCTAGCTGGCCCTTATCCACAGTCAGAATGGCTGACCGTAGAATTTCAGCCAGGCTCCCTGTTGTCATCAAGCTAAAGATGATAAAGGCATAGTAAATGGGATTGATCTCAAAGACATTAAAGTGACTGCCAATACTCTTAAAAAAGCTATTTAAGAGGCTGGGAAAGAGACTATAAAAGAAGAGAATCAAGAGAATCGGAGGTGTCGCGCGGATAAAAGCTAAGTAAATCACTGAGAAACTGCGAACCCCTTTGACCTTATAGATCTGACCGAGCGCCAAAAAGAGGGCTGGAAGGAAACTCAAGAGAATCGATACGACCATGATCAGAAGGGTCACTGGAACACCACCCAAGGTGGCTAGAAATGCTTTACTAATAAAATTGAAATCCATAAGCTACCTTTCTGTTACACTGAGTCGTTTCTCAAGGAGTTGAGCGGAGAAGGAGATCACAAGGGCAATTCCCCAGTAGATCACTGCGACAGCTGTATACGTTTCGAGGGAATAATTCCCAAGATTGCGGCTGATCAAGTTGTTGCCTGCTCCCATGATATCGATAAAGCCAATGGTATAAGCCAAAGCGGCATCGCGCATGAGGTTCAAGATGGCAGTCGTCATATTTGGAAGAGCTACGCGAAAGGCTTGGGGAAGGACAATCCGCCAAATGGTTTGAGCTGGCGTCAAGCCGATACTCAAGCCCGCTTCCATCTGACCTTTTGGAATGGCCAAATAGGCTGCCTTGAAGACCTCAGAGATCATAGCGGCAAAGAGAAGAAACATGGCAACAAGGACAAAGACAAACTTGGACCAGTGGTCAATGTCAATGCCCAACCACCAGTTCAAAAATTGGGGAAGTCCATAAAAGACCAAAAAGAGCAAGACAATCGGAGGGGTACAACGTAAAGTAAAGACATAACCTTTTGCCAGACCTGCTCCTACCTTCTCTTCTGATACTTGTGCCCAAGTCAAAACCAAGCCAAATGCAGAACCAAGAAGCGTCGTTAACACCATCAAAGCTAAGGTCGCTGGTAGAGCTTGGACCAAGGTTGGAAGAAATGACCAGACCTTGGAAATGTCGTATGAGACCATGTTTCTTTTCCTTTCTGTATCCGGATAGAAATAAGGAAGCTGGGGCTATGCGCACCCAGTTCCATCTTATTTCTCTTTATCTACATAACTGAAGACATCTTCACCGAAATATTTTTTCGACAATTTAGCAAGTGTCCCATCTTTTTCCAATTCTTTGATAGCCTTGCTGTATGCTTCCGCAAATTTTTCGTTTTTCTTATCCTTATGGATCAATGGGTAAGTTGGAATTCCTTTGTAGGCAAACCAGCTAAGTTTGTCCGCGTATTGGTGGTAAGAACCATCTTTATCTGTGACAGCTTTTTCAAAGGAAAGTTTGATGTCAAAGAAGGCATCGTAACGTCCTTCAAGAACCCAAGCATAGGCATCTGCGACTTTGAAAGATTCGGCAGCTGTTAATTCGATTTGTTGGTCCTTATGCTTTTCATTGTATTCTTTAATAACATTCCACTGCGCATTTTGTGGTGAAATTGGAACCAATTTTCCTTTTTCTTTAGCGAAGTCATCGATGTTCTTGTATTTATTCGCATCTTCTTTCCGTACGGTAAATCCGATGATACTTGCTCCAATTGGTTCTTTTGGAATGATAAATTTCTTAGCACGTTCTTCGGTATACCAAGCTCCTTTGGTTCCGATATCGTATTTACCAGATTCTAGACCGATTAAGAGATCGTCATCACTTGTTCCAGTGTACTCAAACTTGTAGTCTGGTAGTTTTTCGTCAATGGCTTTGAGAACGGCTACTTCATAGCCATCTGATTCTCCTTTTTCATCAACGAAATCATACGGTACATAGTTTTGAGTGTGGGCTACTTTCAAGGTTGTTACCTTGTTCGTTCCTGTTGAGCCTTTGCTGTCGTTTGCATGGTTCAAGCTCCGTCCAAGAATGGTTGCACCTGCAATGGCAAGTACTGCTACCCCACCGATAATCCATGTTTTTTTACTCATACTCTGTTCTCCCTTTTCTATTTTCCTTATTCTGCTGCAGCTTCACGAACCCATTCGATTCGTTCTTCATCAATGTCACTTGGAATCGTACAATCGGCACCGATGACCAAACCTGTGGTTCCGGTTTCTGCGATGATGCGTTTGGTTTCTGCTTGGATCGCAGCCTTATCTCCTGTGTAAAGAAGACCATTTTTACCATTTTCAAAGCCACCAAGAACCGTGCGTCCACCGAAGATTTCGCGTCCTTCTGCTAGGCTGATTCCTTCTGGTCCGACTGCCCAGTTAATGACTTGGGCTGGGTAGTCTGTGAAGAGATAGATATCATTGCGAGCTCCTTCGTAGCCACAGATATGAAGAATATTTACGCCACCGGCTTCATTGGCCGCCTCTAAGACATGGAGTTCACTCGGTGCAATAATGTTTTTATAGACTTCTTGTGTAACCCGCGCATCTTGGATACTTTGAACACTGAGGTAGATCCCGTCTGCTCCTGCTTCTTTAATAATTCGTTGGCTCAAACTTGCAATATCTTGGCCAATTGTATCCAATACTTTTTTAAGAGTTGCTGCATCTTGATCGATAAAGTTGGCGATCAAGTCATCTCCTCCTGAAACTTCTCCGACCAACCATTTGAAGTAGGTCACCGGAGCAAAGATATTGTAGATAGCCACAATGTCTTCTTCAAAACCGGCACGGATTTTTTTAACGAGCTCTACTTGCTCTGTGATCCATGGATGATCTGCTCCGAGTGGTTCAATCCCTGCTAAGTCAGAGATGTTTTCAAGGCCTTTGTGAATGGCTGGATTTGGATAAGCAAAGTAACCATCACTCATGAGTTTGACAAAGTCTGGTTTGACCTTGTGAAGGAAGTTTTTATGGCCATTGAGGTTTTTTTCAATAATTTCCGGATTTGAAAATCCTTTCAACCATTCTTCTTCTGTTGTAAAATGATGCCAAAATCCAACTGGCACACGGTCGACTGCTTCTCCTTTGAAAGCTTTTAACACTAATTCTCTTTTTGATGACATGTTCTTACCTCGTTCTAATCTTTTCTTGTTTGTTATCTTATCACTTCGATAATTGTTTGACTAATATATATTTTTTATCAAGCTCTTCATCTTTTTTTATCACTGATCTTCAAGGAGTAGAATTCCTGCTAGATCAGACGGGCGGATGAGGGAGAAACTATGAGCTGGAATCTTCTCCAGTCTTGCCATATCTGGATCTTTTTTTGCTTTCCCCTGACTGCTTGCTAGAGCTACTTTACTGAGCCCTAGAAGCAAAAACAAAACGGTTACCAGGATACACCATACATCGATTTTTTTCATCTCCCTCTCCTTTCTTCTTACAATACAGCTGCTTGACGTACCCAATCTAAGCGTTCCAATTGGAAATCATCTGGCACGGTACAGTCTGCTCCAAGAATCAAACCACGGCTTCCGGCTTCAGCCACCAAGCGACGCGTTTCTTGCTCAATAGCTTCTCGTTCCCCTTGGTAGAGCAAACCTTTCTTGCCGTTGACAAAGCCACCCAAAACGGCACGATCGCCGAAAAGTTTACGACCTGCGGCTAGGCTCAGACCTTCATGATGGGTCGCCCAGTTAATGACTTGAGCTGGATAATCCTTGAAGAGCTCCACTTCATTGCTGGCCCCTTCAAAACCACAAATATGAAGGATATTGATGCCTCCAGCTTCATTGGCTGCTTCTAGGACAGCGATGCTGCTAGGCTCAATGAACTTGCGGTATTCTTCATCTGTCACACGCTCATCTTGGATCTGCTGGGTTGAAAAGTAAATACCTTCAATACCTGCTTCTTGGATCAAGCGACGACTTAAAGTAGCGATGTCTCCTGCAATCACGTCAAGGACATGAGCTAAAGTTTCTGGATCTTCCTTGATAAAGTCTGCAATCACTTGGTCTCCACGAGATTGGTCCGTACGGAACCAGCGTTTCAAATAAGAAATGGGCGAGAAGATATTGTAGAAAGAAGCAATCTCTTCATGGAAATGAGAACAAATTTCCTTGACCACCTCGATTTGTTTTTCAATCCATGGATGATGCTCTCCAATCGGTTGAATATCCTTCAATTCTCGGATCGATTGGATCTCTCTCGAATAAAGAGCACTCGGATAGCGGAAGAAGCCATCACTCATGATCTTGACAAAATCAGGTGAAATTTCTTCTACATAGTGTTGGTGGCCCTTAATACTTTTTTCTACTACAGCCGGATTGTCTAGACCCAATTCTTTTTCTTCTTGGGTCACATAATGGAGCCAAAATCCTACAGGGATTCGCTCTACTGTTTCGCCTCGAATGGCACGAAGAACCAATTCTTTTTTACTCATACTGTACATCCTCCTCAATATTTCTCCAACAGAAAGACTGACTGCTTTCCTTCTGGAATTTGTAACCATGATATCACCTCAAAAAGTAGCTGACTAATATATTTTCCCTATCAAGGCCTTAAAATTTCTTTATTGAGAAAGGCATCAAAAAAACGCAAGCCCTTGAAAATAGGGACTTGCGAGTATCTTTCTTTATTGTTTCATTTTAGAAGAAAAGGGATGCTTTGATCTTTTCTTGATCCGGTTATAGCAGAAAACTATATCCCTTCTTTTAAAGGAAAAAATAGCATATGTTGAGGCGAAGAAACCTTTCATAGCAGCGTTTTTCCTTCTTTTTTCTTTTCACCGATTCCTAGACACCTTCTTCTCTTTCTTGTCAGGCAAGATTGAAAGGAGTATAATTTTTATAGAATAATTTTAAGGAGTGTACGGTTTATGAAAACAACAAAAACCACCTTTACCATCGTTTCTGCTCTTGCTTCTGTCATTTTACTGACGAGTTGTGGAAGCAACACCACTAAAACGCAAGAGACAAAAGCAAGTAGCACTAAAAATCAGGTGACGATGACCTATGATCAGCAGCGCTCACAAGAAAATACCATGTCTGTTCTCTGGTACCAAAAGGCAGCAGAAACCAAGGCTTTGTATTTACAAGGCTACAATGTCGCTACTGACCGTTTGAAAGAGATCCTCCAAACTCCTTCTGATAAGCCTTATTCCATCGTCTTGGATTTGGACGAAACTGTTTTAGACAACAGCCCTTACCAAGTTCAAAACGTCAAAGATGGTACGGCCTTCAATCCTAAAGATTGGGATGTTTGGGTGAAAAAAGCAGCCGCAAAAGCGGTGCCAGGTGCCAAAGATTTTCTTCAATATGCGGATCAAAACGGGGTTCAAATCTACTACATTTCTGACCGTACAACCTCTCAAGTAGATGATACCATCAAGAACCTTGAAAAAGAAGGCATTCCTGTTCAAGGACGTGACCACCTCATGTTCTTAGAAGATGGCGTCAAATCAAAAGAAGGCCGTCGCCAAGCTGTACAAGAAAAGACCAATCTTGTCTTGCTCTTCGGGGACAACCTGGTTGACTTTGCAGATTTTTCCAAGACCTCTGAAGCTGATCGCGACAAGAAATTGGACGAATTGCAAAAAGAATTTGGTGAAAAATTCATCATCTTCCCAAATCCAATGTATGGATCATGGGAATCTGCTGTTTACCAAGGTAAAAAACTAGATGCCAAGGGACAAACAGAAGAACGCCTCAAAGCCTTGCAAGGTTTTGACAAATAAAGCAAACATCCTCGCTAGGAAAAACCTAACGAGGATGTTTTTTTCTATATAGATAATTTTATTCAACGGTTACAGACTTAGCAAGGTTTCGTGGTTTATCAACATCGAGCCCACGATGAAGGGTTGCAAAGTAGGCAATCAATTGGGTTGGCACCACCATTGAGATTGGAGAGAGGTAAGGGTGAACCGCTGTCAAGACCAAATCATCTGTCTCTTTAGCGACATTTTCTTCTGCAATGGTTAAAACATGAGCCCCACGTGCTGCCACTTCTTGGATGTTTCCACGTGTGTGGCTGGCTAGGACTGGATCTGACAAGAGGGCGATGACCGGTGTACCCTCTTCGATCAGAGCGATGGTCCCGTGTTTCAACTCACCCGCTGCAAAGCCTTCACATTGGATGTAAGAAATTTCTTTTAGTTTCAAACTGGCTTCCATGGCAACATAGTAATCTTGACCACGTCCGATATAGAAAGCATTGCGGGTTGTTTCCAACAAGCCACGAACTTTTTCATCGATGACTTCTTTTTCTGAAAGGGTTGATTCGATCGATTGGGCAACGATAGACAATTCGTGCACCAAATCAAAGGCTTTGGCCTTCTCATTGCCATTGGCTTCCCCAACAGCTTTAGCCAGAAAGGCAAGGGCTGCGATTTGAGCCGTATAAGCCTTAGTAGAAGCTACCGCAATTTCAGGACCAGCATGGAGCAACATAGTCATGTCTGCTTCACGTGAAAGAGTTGAACCTGGGACATTGGTCACTGTCAAGCTTGGGATGCCCATTTCATTAGCTTTGACCAATACTTGGCGGCTATCGGCTGTTTCACCAGATTGGCTGATAAAGATGAAGAGTGGTTTCTTGCTGAGAAGTGGCATACCATAGCCCCACTCAGATGAAATACCGAGTTCTACTGGAGTATCTGTCAACTCTTCCAACATTTTTTTAGACGCAAATCCAGCATGGTAAGAGGTACCAGCCGCAAGGATATAGATTCGATCTGCTTCTTGAACAGCCTTGATAATAGCTGGATCTACCACTACTTGTCCAGATTCATCTGTATAGGCTTGGATCAACTTACGCATGACAGTTGGTTGCTCATCGATTTCCTTGAGCATGTAGTATGGGTAAGTCCCTTTTCCAATATCAGAAAGGTCGAGTTCAGCCGTGTAGCTATCCCGTTCTTTGACGTTGCCATCATAGTCTTGCACTTCAACGCTGTCAGCCTTGACAATGACCAACTCTTGGTCATGGATTTCCATATATTGGTTAGTTTCACGAATCATGGCCATGGCATCAGAGCAGACCATATTGTAACCATCGCCAAGACCGATCAAGAGTGGTGATTTATTTTTTGCCACATAGATCGTGCTTGGATCTTCCGCATCCATCAAAGCAAAAGCATAGGCCCCACGGATGATGTGGAGGGCTTTTTTGAAGGCTTCGAGCGTAGATAAGCCATCTTCTTCAGCAAATTTTCCGATCAAGTGGGCAGCGATTTCTGTATCTGTTTGCCCCTTGAAATGGTGACCTGCTAGGTATTCTTCCTTGATTTCAAGGTAGTTTTCAATGACCCCATTGTGGACCAAAACAAAGCGACCTGTTTCAGAGCGGTGTGGGTGGGCATTGTCCTCAGTTGGTTTTCCATGAGTGGCCCAACGGGTATGTCCAATCCCAGCTGTTCCTTCGACACCTTCTGCCTTAGATGACAATTCTGCAATGCGACCAACTGCCTTTACCAATTGGCTCTTGCCTTCACTAGCTAGGAAAACACCCGCAGAGTCATAGCCTCGGTATTCGAGTTTTTCAAGTCCTTGAATCAAAATATCAGTAGCATTTGTATTTCCTACAACACCAACGATTCCGCACATAGTTTTTACGATATAGCCTTGCTATACTTTCCCCTTTACTTAGTCAAACGACCCATGGTCGATTTCTCAGTTACTTTAAAATTGGTCTAGTCTAATTTGACCAAAAAGCAACCAGCGGAGTCAGTATACAATGCTTCTTCCAGTTTGTCAACTAGGAAATTCAAGAAAATTGGTCTAGTTAAGGGAGGGTTAAGAAAAACCTATCAACATCTTGGTTGATAGGTTGCTTTTTCTACTCTTCAAATCCATTCCGCTGACTCAACTTACGGAACCAATGACCAGATTTTTTGAGGGTTCGTTTTTGACTTTCGAGATCCAACTCAACTAAGCCATAGCGGTTCTTGTAGCCATTGAGCCATGACCAACAGTCAATAAAGGTCCAGATCAAATAACCTTTACAGTTAGCACCATCTTGAATAGCCCGGTGGAGCTCACGAAGATGGTCTTTGACAAAGTCAATCCGGTAGTCGTCTTGGATCACGCCATCCTTGCGGAATTTTTCCTCTCCTTCAACCCCCATTCCATTTTCTGTCAGGATCCACTCGATATTGCCATAGTTTTCCTTGATATTTTGGGCAATGTCATACAAACCTTGCTCATAGATTTCCCAACCTCGGTGGGGATTGATCTTGCGTCCTGGCATGACATAGGGTTCATAAAATTGTTCAAAGAGTAAGGGAGATGCTGGATTTGGAGCATAACGAGGAGCTGCTACACGGAGTGGCTGGTAATAGTTAACCCCTAGGTAATCCACCGTATTTTCCTCGATCAAGCGCAATTCAAAGGGATCATAATCCGGTAAGAGATCACGCTCCCGTAGGATCTCCACTAATTCTTCAGGATAATGACCAAGAACAGATGGATCTAAAAAAGATTTGGCTTGAAAGAGCTCGGCAATACGCGCAGCTTTCACATCTTCTGGATGCTGGCTCCGAGGATAGGCTGGTGTCAAATTGAGCACAATCCCGATACGGTAATTAGGATTCACCTCATGACAGGCCTTGACCGCTAGTGAGCTTGCTAACTGGGTGTGGTAGGCTACTTTTACAGCTGCTGCTGCGTCTACCTTATGAGGAAAATGGGCATCATAAAAATAACCAAATTCTACAGGGACAATAGGTTCATTAAAGGTGATCCACTGATCGACCAGATCTCCATAGGTCTTGAAACAAAAACGCGCATATTCCTGGTAAGCATAGGCGGTTTCTTTATTTTCCCAACCATCCCCTTGCTCTTGAAGAGCCATCGGTAAATCAAAATGATAGAGGTTGACCAAGAGGTGAATCCCTTTTTCTTTAATCTTTTCAAAGACACGGCGGTAGAACTCAACACCTGCTTGATTGATTTCCCCTCGTCCTTCTGGGAAAATACGTGACCACTGGATAGAGGTTCGAAAGGCAGTGTGGCCGGTTTCTAACAAGAGGTCCAGATCTTCTTCCCAGTGTTCATAAAAAGTCGATGTTTTCTCTGGTCCTTGCCCTTGATAAAAGCGGTTGGGCTCGATCCTATACCAGTAATCCCAGAGATT
Source organism: Streptococcus parasanguinis CC87K (assembly GCF_000507765.1). Lineage (GTDB taxonomy): Bacteria > Bacillota > Bacilli > Lactobacillales > Streptococcaceae > Streptococcus > Streptococcus parasanguinis_J. The sequence goes on from NZ_KI669402.1 coordinate 216,634, forward strand.
GTCTCCCTTTCCATCCTGGGCTAGACGCCCTTCTGTTTGAGGGCCCGAGGTCGAACTCCCCCATAAAAAATCCTTTGGAAATTGATACATGTCCTAATCCTCCTCATTCTACTAGCTCTATTGTAACGAATCCACCTCCAAAACCTAGGCACAATTTACAGTCTTTCTTACGCAGATTAAAGAAAAAGCCCCTTAGGAAAAATTCCTAAGGGAGCTGGTCCTCTTTACAATTGAGTCACGACATATTCAAAGAGCTTGCGATCTGCTGGGCTCTTGTCAAAACGCAGTTCCGGATGCCACTGAACGCCGAGGAAACGACTCTCATCTGTGGATTGAACAGCTTCTATGATGTCATCTTTAGGATCCCGCGCGATCACTTCTAGGCCATCTGCCAAGTCTTTAATACTTTGATGATGGAAAGAATTGATGCGACTGGTCTTACCATAAATCTCTTGCAGGACCGTCTGATCCTTGGTCACCAACTCTTGGCTGGTGTACTGACCTGGATTGTCCTGCCAGTGGTGTTCAATGTCTTGATGCAGAGTTCCCCCTAGAGCGACATTATAGAGCTGGGTCCCACGGCAGACGGTAAAGATAGCTTTTTTAGCCGCACGCGCTTCTTCAATCAAGGCCAACTCAAAGAGATCGCGTTTTAAGAGGTAGTCATCACTGTCGATGGTGATTTCTTCTCCGTAAAACTTGGGCAAGACATTTTGTCCACCGGTGATGATGAGCTTATCAATCATCGATATGTAGTCTTTGGCCAAGGCTGCATCTCCAATCGGCAAGATCAAGGGAATCCCTCCTGCTTCTTTGACCGCTTCGACAAAACCAGTCGCCGCATAACTCATGTTCGCGTCTGGATCATCCGGGAAGGGTCTTTCATTTCCTGTAATTCCAATCACTGGTCTTATTTTCATACTTGTTTCCATATACTTTCATTCGTTTTCAAGGCTTATTGTAACACAATTTTAAGCTAGACTCAATGGAGAGTTTTTGAAGAGACAGTCAACAATTAGAATGAAAGGACTCAGCCATCTAACTTCTGTCAATAAGAGGCAATTCTGTTTCAAAGCCCCTGAGGATTCTTAAGTAGTTACTTTTCTTTAAACCACTCCATCCCTGGGGAATCCAGTATAATCTTGGTCAATTGTTGGGGGTTTTCCTGAGTCCCATTGATAATCCAGTCGACAATAAGTCCTGTCAAACCAGAAACATACATGGTAATAGCATAGCGCTCTGGCATTTGATAAGCTGCCACAATGACTGGTCAAGAACGTGGCGTAGACTCAATCATCCCCAAGATAAAATAACGAATGTTGTCTGCAAAACGAAAGCTTGGATTTTTTGCAATTTCAGCAAAAAAAGCACTGTTCTCTTGGAAATAAGACAAGATGGCTTCTAAGGCTTCTTTGGGATAAAAGGTTTCTTTCCTCAAAATCATACGAACCGTCGTTATGGTTTCTTCTTTTAATTGCTCTAAAAAATCCTGTTTATCTAGGTAGTGCAGATAAAATGTCGAGCGGTTGACACCCGCTTTTTTAGTTAACTGACTAATCGTTATATCCTCTAAACTTTTTGTAGCCAAAAGCTGAATGAAGGCTTCTTTAATATCTGACTTAGTTGTCGTTTGTCTCTGTTGCATACGAACCCCTTATTTCTACATATTGTTGATTAAAGTATATCTCGAATTTTGAAAATGTCAACTATCATCTGATATTTTCAGTTATGATTATCATATTTTCTTCGTTATTTCAACACATTGTTGTTTTCTGTTGTAGCAATCGTATTTAAAAAATCATAAAATAACCTTCGTAATTATTCAACAGGTTGTTGTTTTAGCAGCTGATAATTTTTAAAGGAGACAAATACACATGGCGTATATTGAAATGAAACATAGTTACAAACGGTATAAAACAGGTGATGTGGAAATCATCGCAAACAATGATATCACTTTCGAAATTGAAAAAGGGGAGTTAGTGATTATACTCGGTTCTTCTGGGGCAGGAAAATCAACTGTTCTCAATATTCTTGTTGGTATGGATACCAATGATGAAGGAAAGGTCGTCATCGATGGGAAAGACATCTCCAATTATAATGCGAAACAATTAACAGCCTATCGTAGAGACGATGTCGGATTCGTCTTTCAATTCTATAACTTGGTCTCAAACTTAACGGCCAAAGAAAATGTAGAGTTGGCTTCTGAAATTGTCGCGGATGCTAAAGATGCGGAACAAACTTTGATTGATGTTGGTCTAGGAAAACGCATCAACAACTTCCCTGCACAATTGTCTGGTGGTGAGCAACAACGGGTAGCTATCGCTCGCGCCGTCGCAAAAAATCCGAAAATTCTCCTCTGTGACGAACCTACAGGAGCCCTGGATTACAATACTGGAAAACAGGTCTTGAAGATTCTCCAAGACAAGGCTCGCAATGAAGGAGCTACCGTTATCATCGTCACTCACAACGGGGCGCTTGCACCTATTGCTGATCGTGTGATTCGTATGCATGATGCGCGTGTTCAAAGTATTGAACTCAATGCCCATCCACAAGATATTGATAGCCTCGAGTACTAGAAAGGATGTCTCATGAATCGTAAAACTTATTGGAAGGACGTGAGAAAGTCTTTCTCTAGTTCTAAAGGACGGGTGGTTTCTATTGCTTCACTCATGGCCTTAGGTTCTTTCGCTCTTGTGGGTCTAAAGGTGACGACACCTGATATGCAACACACGGGAACAAGCTATTTTACTAAACACCAAACAGCTGACCTCACAGTTACTGGTAGCTATGGACTGAACCAGTCAGATCAAGACCTCCTAAATCAAGTCTCATCAGAGGCAAACATTGAGTATGGTTACTTTAAAGATGTAGTACTGAAAGGTTCCACTGATTCCTTTCGACTATTTTCAAAACCAAAAGATATCTCAACTTATGAGGTTGTAAAAGGAAAACTTCCAAGTAAGCAAGGTGAAATTGCTCTTTCTTCAGTCTATCAAGATAACTATAAGATCGGTGACAAAATTGAGTTTTCTGAAAAAGAGGGTGACAATGGTAAGGATGTCTTAAAAGAACACAGTTTTACCATCACTGGCTTTGTTCAGTCTTCTGAAATCTTATCAAGTGTTGACCTAGGTTCATCGACAGCTGGTAGTGGGGAACTCAAAGGGTATGCGGTTGTTCCTGAATCTAGTTTTGATTCCGACGTCTACATGATTGCACGCTTAGCTTACAAAGACGTCCGTGGAGCTAACCCCTATACCCAGGATTACACTGACAAGGTTTCCAAACACGAGGATGAGCTTGAAAAATTAGTAAAAAATCAGCCTGCTAACCGTTTGAAAGAATTAAAAGCTGATCCACAGGCTAAGATTGACCAACAAACAAGACAACTTCAGAAAGCAGAAACGGAGCTTAACAAGAAACTTGAACAAGCGAAAGCCAGCGGTCAGGATAAGAATCCTCTTGTCCAGGGACAATTGACTCAGGCACAAGATGAAATCGCTGACAAGAAGGAGCAAATAAAGGAAGCTCAAGAAAAAATCGATAGCATTGCTGAACCAAGCTACGATGTCTACACACGTCGTGAAGCTCCTTGGTCAGAAGGGTACGTTTCATATGAGACCAACGCTTCTGTTTTTCAGAACCTCAGTAATATCTTCCCTGTTATCCTCTACTTTATTGCTGCCTTGGTTACCTTTGTAACAATGGGACGCTTCGTCGAAGAAGAACGGATTAAGGCAGGGACATTCAAAGCTCTCGGTTACCAAAACAAGGACATCATCCGTAAATTTATTATTTATGGATTCGTGACGAGCATGATTGGTACTGCTATTGGGGTTGCTGCTGGACATATTCTCCTTCCAACTATCATATACAATAGTTATAAAGAGCGAATCCTCCTCGCACCAATTGAGTTACACTTTTATCCATTTAAGACTCTTCTAGCTATTGTGCTTGGTCTTTTGTCCACAGTTCTTCCCGCTTTCATGGTAGCCAAGCGCGAATTAGGAGAAAAGCCAGCCCAACTTCTTCTTCCAAAACCTCCAACATCTGGTTCTAAGATTCTTTTGGAGCGCATCACCCCACTTTGGAACCGGATGAACTTTACACAAAAAGTCACTGCCCGTAATATTTTCCGATACAAGCAACGGATGTTCATGACTATTTTTGGTGTCTGCGGTTCCATCGCACTTCTCTTTGCTGGACTCGGTATTCGTTCTTCTATTGGAGACCTTAACACACGCCAATTCCCTAACATCATTCGCTATGATATGATTGTCGCAAACAAGGATCATCTGGATGGGCAGGAAAAGGAAAACATCCAAAAATTAATTAACGATAGCAAGGTCAAGGAACATCTTTCTATTCATTACGAAATGCTTTCAAAAGTGGCAGGAAATAATAACGATCGTCAAGATATCACAACCCTTGTGGTCAAAGACAAGGATCAAGAAACTCTACAACATTACATCAAGCTCAATAATCGTGAAACTGGTCAAAAACTCGATTTGACCGACAAAGGGATTATTATTTCTGAGAAATTGGCAGACTTAGCTGGCGTTTCTGTAGGGGATGAGTTAACCGTTCAAAATAGCCAAGACAAGGATATCAAACTCAAAGTTGCTGGTATTTCTGAAATGTATATGGGTCACTTCATCTTTATGAATGAAACTACTTACAGAAATGCTTTTGGTAAAGAGGCGAGCCAAAATGCTACTATTCTGACACTGAAGAATCACTCAGACAAAAACGTTGAGCAAACAGCCAGTCAATTTATGGAGCTTGATGGTGTCAAAGGGGTTGTTCAAAATACTACTCTAAAGGCACAAATCAAGACCATCGTCAACTCCCTTAGCCGTGTTATGGCAGTATTGATTGGGATTTCTGTTCTTCTTGCTTTAGTTGTTCTCTTTAATTTGACAAATATCAATGTTGCAGAACGTATCCGTGAGTTATCAACCATTAAGGTTCTAGGCTTCTTTAATAGAGAAGTGACACTCTACATCTATCGAGAAACCATTTATCTCTCTATCATTGGTATCTTGGTTGGATTCGGACTTGGTTGGGGATTGCATCAATACATGGTAGAGGTTATCCCTCCTGAAAATATTATGTTCAATCCAGGTCTGAGCTGGCTCATCTATGCCATTCCAACACTTGTTGTCATTATCATTCTGACAGGTCTCGGTATCTTTGTGAACCAACACCTTAAGAAAGTCAATATGCTCGAAGCCCTAAAATCTGTTGAGTAACATACGATCTAAGCTAATAAGTAGAGCTAAAGTACAAGGATAACTTCCTTATTCTAGACAAACGTCATTTTGGGCGTTTGTCTTTTTTATTTTTTAAATGATTTACTTTATCATCTGGTATTTCCATCCAAAAATCTGATTTTAAGTAAAATAAAAAGGGATATTCGCTATTCATTTCACCAATCTTTTGATATTTAACAAGGAGGCACATACTTTTGGATGACTCTTATACTCCAGTCATCTATGTCATGTAAATACAATAGTCCAGATAACGGCATGATGGAATCCTTCTTTGGCATTCTGAAGTCTGAGATGTTTTATGGTCATGAGAAAACGTTTCAGTCACTTGAGCAATTGGAACAAGCTAGTGTAGACTGTATTAATTATTACAACAACAAACGCATTAAGATAAAACTAAAAGGACTTAGTCCTGTGCAATACAGAACTAAATCCTTTGCTTAAATAAATTGTCTAACTTTAGGTTAGTACAAAATCAGTTTCTTTTGTGGAGTCAAAGGACTACTGTCCTAGGCTCTTTTTATCGTAACCAACTTTCGTCTAACTGGCCTTTACTTTTGCCAAAAGCTTTCCCATGTTCATCAATGACAGCATGAATCTCTTGGCATTGTTTGAGAGTGAGGCCTTCCAAGACGTTACCGTAAACAGCATGCATGTCATTATAGGTATCAAAGTTTCCAAATCCTAAGCGTCGAAAAAGTCTTCTCGCATATTCATCCGAAATAAAAACGGGACGATCAAAAAGATAAAGTAAAAGTGCATCTGCAGTCTCTGGTCCAATCCCTTTTAACTCCAACAGTAGCTTCCGTAAATCTTCTGTTCCAATTCTGGCAAGAAACTCAAAACCACCAACTTCTCTTAACCAGGTCAGAAGTCCCCTAATCGTTTGTGACTTTTGCTTGAAAAATCCGGCAGGTCGAATACGTTCCTGTAACTCTTCTAGCGGTAAAGCCAGGATACCCTCTACTGTCATGACATCCATTAGACCAGCTAAAGCCAACTTAGCATTCTTCTCTGTTGTTCGCTGGATCAGAATGGTCGATACCAAATCTTCAATCTTGTTATCCGATTGCCACCAATTTTGTTCTCCATAGTGCTTGCAGAGTCGCAAAAGAGTTTCTTGTATTTCTTCTTGCTTAATCATTTCTTCAATAGTCCTTGTTTTACCAAAAACTCACGTGCGACTTTAGCAACAGGTTTTCCTTCTACTCCCACTTGGTAGTTCATCTGACTCATTTGGCTCTCTGTGATTTTGCCAGCCAACTTGTTCAGAATGCCTTCCAATTCTGGATGTTTCTTAAGAAGAGCTTCTTTCATGAGGGGTGCTCCTTGGTAAGGTGGGAAGAGGTGTTGGTCATCCTCTAGAACAACTAAATTATATTGAGCAATTTCTGGGTCTGTTGAATAGGCATCTGTTATTTGAATATTGCCTTGTTGGATTGCCTCATAGCGAAGTGCCGGCTCCATGGTAGCCACATTAAGATTTAGTCCATAAACTGATTGAAGTCCTTTGTTTCCGTCCTCACGGTCGTTAAATTCCAACGTGAAACCAGCTTTGAGCTTGTCCTGAACTTTCTTGAGATCAGAAATCGTCTTCAGATTATACTCTTTCGCAATACTTTTCGGAACAGCAATCGCATAGGTGTTTTGATAAGCCATGGGTTTGAGCAAGGCTAGATGATCTTGTTTCCTTATACCATCACGCGCAACCTCGAAAACTTCTTTGGAGTCGTTGCTGACTTTAGGAGCTGGTTGCAAAAGAGAACTTGTAATGGTCCCTGTAAATTCTGGATAGATATCGATATCACCCTTTTTAAGCGCTTGATAAAGGAAATCTGTCTTCCCAAAGTTAGGCTTAACCGTCACTGTCATGTCACTATTTCCCTCAATGAGAAGTTTGTACATATTCATGAGAATTTCAGGTTCAGGCCCCAATTTCCCAGCTATGACTAGATTTTCTTTTTCTTTCTGAGGAATCATGCTTGGAGCATAACTCGCCCCCAAACCAAGGAGCATCACCGCAAAGGCTGCAACAATCGTACGCAACTTTGCCTTTTCCAACCATTTGAGAATGATATTGAAAAGAATGGCCAAAATGGCTGATGAGATTGCGCCGATTAAAATGAGACTGGCATTCCGACGGTCAATCCCCAAAAGGATAAAGGAACCCAATCCTCCAGCTCCAACAAGAGCGGCTAAAGTCGCTGTCCCAATGATCATAACGGTTGCTGTACGAACCCCCGATACAATGACAGGCATGGCCAGTGGAATTTCAAACTTCTTGAGTCGCTCCCACTTGGTCATTCCAAAAGCAATCCCTGCCTCCTCAAGACTAGGATCAATGCCGTTCAAGGCTGTGATTGTATTTTCCAAAATCGGGAAAATAGCATAAATGACTAGAGCTGTAAGGGCCGGTAAGGTTCCAATCCCCATGAAAGGAATAAAGAGACCCAACAAAGCCATTGAGGGAATGGTCTGGAAGATACCCGCAACTTGTAACACCCAGTTCGCTGCTTTTTTATGGCTATTTAGATAAACTGCCAGCAGAATCGTCAGAAAAATAGCGACCAATAAGGTCAAGAGAGACAATTGTAAGTGTTGTCCAAGGGCTGTAAGCCAGTCCCCAAAACGTTCTTGAAAAGTTGTAAGTAGTTTAGACATGGTGAGCACCTCCAAACAAATCTGCGACAAAGTCTGTCGCAGGCGCTTGTAAAATTGTTTCAGGGTCTGCCACCTGACGAATTTCTCCTTCCTGTAGCACCGCAATGCGATCCCCTAATTTTAAGGCCTCATCCGTATCATGGGTTACGAAGATGGTCGTCATGCCGAATTCTTTATGTAAATCTTTTGTAAGAGCCTGCAACTGCTTGCGAGAGATGGCATCCAAGGCTGAAAAAGGTTCGTCCATCAATAGAATTTTTGGTTCTCCAATGATAGCGCGCACAATGCCAATCCGCTGTTGCTCCCCACCAGATAATTCACTAGGCATGCGATTTGCATACTCTGCAGCAGGGAGACCCACCTTATCCAAGAGTTCTTCTGTCTTAGAAGTGATTTGTTCTTTAGTCCAGCCCTTCATCTCAGGAATCAATGCTATATTTTCAGCAACGGTCAAGTTAGGAAATAAGGCAATGGCTTGAAGGACATAGCCGGTACTGAGACGTAACTCCCGTTCATCATAGTCCTTGATACGTTTCCCATCCATATAGATATTGCCATCTGTCGGCTCCAAAAGACGGTTAATCATCTTGATCATGGTGGTCTTACCAGATCCTGAAGGACCCACTAGCACCATGAATTCTCCATTTTCAATGCGGAGATTGACATCTTTCAAAATGTCCTTTTCCGTGTAGCGCAAGGCTACATGTTTGTATTCAATCATATTTTTCCTCAATAAGTTTTCTGTCTCTAAGAATATCCAATAAGCTACTTGCTGGATGCCCTAGGACTTTTTCGACATCTGCTGAAACTCCAGCTTGTTCTCCAGCTTTAATCGCTGTATAGGTACTGACCCAGGCATCATACTCCCAAGTTTGTGCTGGCCATTTTTTCCGTGACTCATAGGCTTCTTCTACTGATTCATCCACATACGCGATGGTCTTACCGGTCTCTTTTGAGAGAAGCGCTACGATCTCTTCCATGGAAAGTTCCTCTGGTCCTGTTAGATTCAAGGTTTGATTTTCCCATTTCTTAGCATGTAAAAGAATCTCTGCTGCAACACTAGATGTGTCCTTACGGGCAACTGCTGAAACCTTCCCACTTCCTGCTGGACCACGAATCTCTCCATTTTCAAGAGCAATATCTATCAAGAAGTCCAAGTAAAAATTATCTCTCAAAAATGTATAGGTGAATCCTAACTCCTTGATATAGGCTTCCGTCTGGGCATGATCTCGAGACAAGGTAAAGGTTGCTTTTTCATCTGCTCCGTAAAAGGAGGTATAGACGATATGCTGCACCCCCGCTAGCTTTGCGGCATTTAAAAAACTCGTGTGTTCCTCAACACGCTCTGGATTTTCCCGAGCAGAGACCATCAATAAGACATCGATACCCTTTAAGGCCTCAACCACCTCTGGAGTATTGGCATACACCATCTTACGAATTTCCGCTGACGCGTAGACTGTTGCCCGCTCTGGACTTCTTGCCAGATGGATAGAAGCAATTCCTTTTTTATCGACAAGATCAGACACATAGGAACCTAATTTCCCTGTTACACCTGTAATTCCAATCATAACTGTTGCCTCCTTTCCCTAGATGTCATTTTCTTTAGCTTTTAGATTTGTGATAATCCGCTCTTGATAGGCTTCAAATTCTTGAATTTCTTGATCCGAAAATCCTTGGTAGAAAATCTCACCCAACTCTTTACTAACGCGGTCACCGATTTCTTTTTGCGCCCAACCGAGGTCTGTCAAAGAAATATATTTTTTCCTTTTATCCTGTGTGCAAGGTTGAATCGTAACCAAGCCTTGTTCTTCCAATTTCTTAACCATACTGGTCAATGTATTATTGGCTAGACCCGTCGCAAGAGCGATATCTGTCGCAGTAGCGCACCCCAACTCTTGCTTCCACAAAATCGTTAAAATTTTCCCCTGTTCACTTCGGTATTGAGCATCTGGTTCCTTGCTCAAGAGTTTTTGAAAAAGTCGCCCGTTCAATAAGCGTATCTGTAAAGCTTGGTATCCCCCTTGCATCTTGTCCATTTTGTCTCCTTTTTATTTCTATATCGAAATATCAAAATCATTGTACCACTGCTTGTTACATCTGTCAACTATTTCGATATGGAACCAATAATTTTATCCAAATTCACCTTAAAAAAGCCTTTCTAGCCCTTCAAACTAGTTTTTTCTTCTTCTTTCTACTAATTTCTTTTAGCAAGATAGCCCTCTTTCTAGCATGTGTAACAAATGTTGGACTCGTTTTGTAACGACACCTGATTTTATAATGTGGTAATCTGTTAACGAAAATAATTCATACTAACGGAGAATTTGTTATGCATATACCAGATAATTACCTTAGTCCTGCAAGTTGTGCGGTTTTAGCGGTTGCTGCTGCACCTGTTATTGTCTTATCTGTCAAAAAAGTCAAGGTGCAATTAAAAGAAAATAAAGAGCTGGCTCCGATGCTTGGGATCGCTGCTTCTTTGTCCTTCTTATTAATGATGTTTAATGTTCCTGTCCCTGGCGGAACGACCGCTCACGCTGTCGGAGGAACCCTTCTTGCCATTCTCATAGGTCCCTATGCAGCCTCTCTGGCGCTGACAGTCGCCTTACTGCTACAGGCCTTCTTATTTGGGGATGGAGGTATTCTCGCTCTTGGGGCCAATATTTTCAACATGGCCATTGTGATGCCTTTCGTTGGTTATGCTATTTATAGCTTGTTCCGCAAGCACCATCAGGAAACGCTTGGCGTCATTGTCGGCTCTTATCTTTCGATCAATGCTGCAGCCTTCTTAGCTGGTGTTGAATTGGGCTTGCAACCACTCATCGCTTCAGAAGCTGGTCAGCCGCTCTATAACCCTTATGGATTGAGTATTACCGTACCTGCCATGTTGGGAGCTCACCTCCTTGTAGCAGGTTGGGTCGAAGCCTTCTTCACCTTTGTGATTTACCGTTTTGTCAAACAAGTCGCTCCTACAGAGTTGTACACACCAAGTTCAGTCAATACAACTTCATTCGTTAAAAAAATTCGCTGGGTGCTCCTTGCTTTGATCGTCCTCAGCCCACTTGGACTTCTCGCAGATGGGACAGCCTTTGGTGAATGGTCTGCTGAAGAATTGGGTAGCCTGCTTCATGGCAAAGTTCCAACAGGGATCAAAAATGGATTCTCATTTGATGCCTTGTTTAGTGATTACACCATTCCTGGAACTAAAATTGCGATCGGCTATATTCTCTCAGCCGTGACAGCCGTCCTTATCTTCTATATCATCAGTAAAATCATTCGATCAATGAACGGAGAAAAAACTTCTCATGCGTAAACTCCCTGACTGGCTTCATCAAGAGCAAGCAACTCTTGAAGCATCCAAAAGCCATCACTATTTACAAATGAATCTTCAAACATTGCGCCACTTTCTTGGCAAAATGAAACAAACGACGCCCGCATTCAAGGCCAAAACTTCGTCTTGGATGCGACTCGTTTCCTTTTTAATTCTAGCCATTCTCATTACGACTGCCCACCATCCCATCCAACTGTGGTTGATTGGTATCCTTTTGTTAATGCACATTGCCATGCTTCCTGGAGAGGTCCTACTCCACCTCTTTAAGGTCCTGTTCAAGGTGCTGCTGATTTCCACAATTGTGATATTACCTAGCATCTTATTTCAAGGATTTCAAAATGGAGGGCTCTTTTTGCTACGTGCAGGGATGATTGTCCTCAATATTTCCCTCTTTCTAGCCACAACGACAAGTGTGCAACTGGTCGAGGCCCTTCGTCAGTTACGTGTTCCAAAAACCTTTGTGCAAACCATTGATATCACACTCAAATATGGCTATATCTTAGGGAAACACTTGCAACAACAGATCGAATGCGTCCAGCTGAGAACAGTTGGGCAAAAGGTGAATCTCAATCTCTTTGGCTCCCTCCTTGGTCTCTTGTACCTATCCACAAAAAACCATACAAAAGAAGTGTACGAAGCGATGATTCTTCGAGGCTACGGCATGGATACAAAGCGCAAAGAAGCCTTCCACTGGAAGAAGGAAGACGTCTTTTTCCTATTGGAATTGGCAGTTCTCACGACCTTCACGATCTTACTTGGCTAGAAAGGAAAGTATATGATTCGCATTCAAGATGGAAATTACCACTACACCGAGGAGACTGGAATCCATGATATTCAACTCCAGATCCAAAAGGGGGAAACCGTTGGCCTGATGGGTCCAAACGGAGCGGGAAAATCTACCCTTTTTAAAATTCTGGTTGGACTCTTGCCCCTCTCTTCTGGTCAGTACCACTTCAAGGACTGGACCATTGACCAAGACTTCTTGAAAGATCCCCATCGTGCTGGGCAACTCTTCCAGCAGGTTGGACTCATTTTTCAGAACAGCGATACCCAATTGTTCAATACAAGTGTCTATGATGAACTGGCTTTTGGGCCACGCCAATTAGGTTTAGCCGAAACCGAAGTCCAACAACGCGTCAAGGATACGCTCGGTCTTTTAGAGATTGAACACCTGAGAGATCGCATTCCCTACCATCTTTCTGGTGGCGAAAAGAAGCTAGTCGCTATCGCCAGTGTCCTCACCATGAATCCTAGTCTCTTGCTATTTGACGAGCCTTTTAACGGCCTCTCGCCAAAATACCAGAAGCTGATTGTCACCTTGCTGCAAGAACTAAAAACAGCTGGAAAAACAATTGTGATTTCCTCCCACCATTTCGAACAAATCGCACCGATTGTCGAACGGGTCCTCCTCTTTTCTGAAGAACACACCATCACAGGCAGCTACGATCGAGCCGATTGGGAAAATGACCCGGCCATTCAACAATCCTTCACTACATGTTAAAAAGCCTCGGTAAATTTTTTTACCGAAGTTTTTTTGATGAGAGAGACAAGCGTAATATCTATACATAAACAACTTATCAATCCAAGTTTATTTTTCCTTTTTGTGTTCCCCAAACACCGGTTTGTACTTGTAATACAAGTCCGGATGCATTAGCAGTTTCCGCATTAAGGTCGAAAACCACATTACCAGTGATGCTGTTTTCCGGATTTAACTCTGAAAGAAAGAATTTTCCTTCCTCATTAGCATACATACCAGCTACACTATCGGTTTCATACTCCGTATCACCTTTTAGCAGTTTAAAGAAATCGTTCGTAACAGTAATTGATTTCTTTCCTGAATTTTTTACTGTTACATTCAAAATCAAGTAGCTACCATTTGCTGTCTTTCCGTACTCTCCTCCAACATTTTGAGAAATAGACTTAGAATTTACAATATATTCAACATCCCCCACTTTAGTAACTTCACCAATTTTGGGAATCGCTTGTGCTACAGATTTCTTCTCGGCAGACTTACTCTCTTCAGATACTGCTGTTTTCCCATTTTTATCATTAGTTGCTTGCTCAGTGGAACTGGTCGTTTGTGTTGTCGTTGAGTTACCTGTTGAATTTTTTGAAGTTATTGAACCTCCACCCTTCGTTACAGCACCATAAGCAATTAACACTACAAGCAAAATAAACCACCATTTCTTGTAGAAAGGTGTTTTTTTCACATAAACGTTCCCGTTTTCATCCTTGATTTTCTTAGACATAAGAAATCTCCTTTAAACTTTTTCTTTGATATAATTATAATGTATTTGCTCAAAAAAAAAAGCATTTTGAGGGATAAAACTAAAAATTTCTTTAAATAGTGATTTATCTCTATGAAATTATGTAAATTATTTTGTTCATTCTCTAAATGAATTCAAAAATCCCCCAGAATTTAGCTCTGGAGGATTCATTTTTTATTTAACAACAATATTAACGAGTTTATTAGGGACACTAATCACTTTCACGATGTCCTTGCCATCGATCTCTGCCTTGACTTTTTCGTCAGCTAGAGCGATTTCTTGTAATTCTTCGCGTGAAAGATCCTTCGCAACCATGAGTTTAGCACGGACTTTACCTTTGATTTGAACGACGATTTCAATTTCGTCTTCAACCAGTTTGCTTTCGTCCCATGTTGGCCAAGCTACATAAGAGATAGACTCACCGGTTGCTGCGACTGTTTGCCAGAGTTCTTCTGCCAAGTGAGGCGCAAATGGGGCAATCAATTGGATAAAGCCTTTGGCATAGTCTACATAAAGTTTTTCTTCCTTATTCGCTGCATTGACAAAGACCATGAGCTGAGCAATGGCAGTGTTGAATTTCATCGACTCGATTTGCTCAGTGACAGATTTAACGGTTTCGTTATACACCTTGTCAAGAGCGCCATTGTTTTCCGCAACGATTTCTTTACTTGTGATCAAACGGTACACACGGTCAAGGAATTTACGGCTTCCTTCCAGACCTTCTTCAGACCAAGCGATGGAAGCATCAAGTGGTCCCATGAACATTTCATAGACACGAAGGGTATCCGCACCGTATTGTTCCACCACATCGTCTGGGTTCACCACGTTCTTGAGGGATTTAGACATCTTGGCTGGCGCTTGCTCCAACTCTTCTCCCGTTTCCACATGGAAGAAAGAACCGTCACGTTTTTCAACCTTGTCAGTTGCCACAAGAGCTCCACGGTGATCACGGTAGCTAGTTCCCAAGATCATTCCTTGGTTAAAGAGTTTTTGGAATGGCTCTTTAGTCGGTACAACACCAAGGTCATAGAGGAATTTGTGCCAGAAACGAGCGTAAAGCAAGTGAAGCACAGCGTGTTCTGCACCACCCACGTAGATATCGACTGGCAACCATTGTTTGAGGAAATCCTCGTCAGCCAATTTTTCAGTGTTGTGTGGATCGATATAGCGGAGGTAGTACCAGCTTGAACCTGCCCATTGTGGCATCGTATTCGTCTCACGACGACCTTTGACGCCATCCTCACGAGTCACTTCCAGCCAGTCTGTCAAGTTAGCCAATGGGCTTTCACCAGTACCTGAAGGGCGGATATCCTTGGTTACTGGCAAGACCAGTGGGAGTTCACTTTCTGGAACAGCTGTCGAAGTTCCATCTTCCCAATGAATGATTGGGATTGGTTCACCCCAGTAACGTTGACGGCTAAAGAGCCAGTCGCGGAGACGGTAGGTAACCTTTTCTTGACCAAAGCCTTTTTCTTCTAGCCAAGACACGATTTTAGCAATCGCTTCTTCTTTGTTGAGACCGTTCAAGAAGTCAGAGTTGACGTGAAGGCCATCTTCTGTGTAAGCAGCCTCTTCAACGTTTCCACCTTCCAAGACTTCTACGATTGGAAGACCAAACTGTTTAGCAAATTCCCAGTCACGCTCATCGTGGGCAGGTACGGCCATAACAGCACCTGTACCGTAGCTAGCAAGAACATAGTCGGCAATCCAGATTGGAATTTCTTTGCCATTGACAGGGTTGATCGCATAAGCACCAGTCCAAACCCCTGTTTTTTCCTTAGCAAGGTCTGTACGAGCTAAGTCTGATTTGAGGCTGGCTTGGTGTTTGTAGTCCGCTACAGCCTCAGCTTGTTCAGGTGTCGTGATGGCATCTACTAGTTCATGTTCAGGCGCCAAAACAGTGAAGGTCGCACCGAAAAGAGTGTCTGGACGAGTCGTAAAGACGGTGAATTCCTTGTCTGTCCCTTTTACTTTGAAAGTGACATTGGCACCAGTTGATTTACCAATCCAGTTGCGTTGCATGTCCTTGATAGACTCTGGCCAATCCAATTCATCCAAATCGTTGAGCAAGCGCTCTGCATAGGCCGTGATTTTAAGCATCCATTGGCGCATTGGTTTACGAACAACTGGATAGCCCCCACGCTCAGAGGTTCCATCTGGAAGAACTTCTTCGTTGGCGATAGCTGTTCCTAGTTCCTCAACCCAGTTTACTGGCACTTCAGCTTCATAAGCCAAGCCTTTTTCGTAAAGCTTAGTGAAGATCCATTGCGTCCACTTGTAGTAGTTCGGATCTGTCGTATTGACTTCACGATCCCAGTCGTAAGAGAAGCCAAGCGCATTGATTTGGCGTTTGAAGTTGGCAATGTTTTCTGCTGTAAATTCCGCTGGGTCATTTCCTGTATCCATAGCGTATTGCTCTGCAGGCAAACCAAAGGCATCCCATCCCATTGGGTGAAGGACATTGTAGCCTTGCGCACGTTTGAAACGGCTGAGGATATCAGTCGCTGTGTAGCCTTCTGGGTGTCCTACGTGAAGACCCGCTCCAGATGGATAAGGGAACATGTCCAATGCATAAAACTTAGGTTTTGAAGCATCCGTTCCTGTCTTAAAGGTGTGATGGTCAGCCCAGTATTTTTGCCACTTAGGCTCAATTTCTTTATGATTGTAAAAACTCATAGCGTCTCTCCAATTTTCGTGATGCTCCTATTATACCATTTTTAGGCGATTTTTAAAGGTTCAGACAAAGAAAACAGGTCCCATACGGGACCTGTCTTTCCTGTTTTCTTCAAGAAAAGTCTATTTCACATGCTTTTCAAGTTCTTCTTGCGCTTTTTTATTGGATTTTTCTTTTTCTTTCTTCCATTGATCACGCGCTTTGTCGTAGTCTTTAGCCGATACGACCTTGTCTTGAACTTCCAAATATTTATAGTTGAAGGATTGACCCTTGTGGCCTGTCCAAGCAAAGGCTGCAGAGTATGGTACAGTCTTACGAACGACTGGAGAAGCTCCATCTGAATGGATCGGAATCAAGAGGGCACTATCGGTCAACCAAGCTTGAGCGGCAGCATATTTTTCGTAACGCTTGTTCACATCTTTGGTTTCATTGTGCGCATCTTCGATCAATTGATCATATTCATCAAAACCAGCTGCTTTTGCGGCTGCATTATCCGTACCAGCATCGAATCCAAAGTAAGAATTGGCGTTTTCGCCGGATTTACCACTAGTGATATCGATGTAAGAAGATGGGTCCGTATAGTCTGGTCCCCAACCCAAGTTATTGTTCAAATCCCAGTCTTGTTGCGAAGCACTTTCAGCAAAGTAGGTAACCCGTTGCAGATCATCTTCAGAAATCATATTCAAATCGATGACAATATTTTCTGCTCCTAGTGTAGATTCAACTGACTGTTTAAAGGATTGAGCTTGTTTGATCCCATCTGTATAAGTTGAAGAAGTTGGAAGGTCCAAATGAATTGGGAATTCAACTCCTTGAGCTTGCAAATCTGCCTTGGCTTTGGCAAACTCTTCTTTGGCCTTGTTTGGATTGTAGAGGGTGTCTTTTCCATCTGCGACAGAGACCCCTTTCCATTCATCCCCATAAGCTTCTAGGTCTTTTTCTACTGCGTCACCAAATTGTTGGCCATTAATTTGGACAAAGTTTGGTGGTGTAAAGGTATTACGGATGACCTTATTGGCACCCGCTTCCCCGTTAGTTTGCGCTACATAAGCCTTGCGGTTAAAGGCAAACATAATGGCTTGACGGAAGTCCTTATTTAAGATTGCTTTCTTGGTTGAAGTCTTTTGAGCATCAGTAGTCTTCTTTGTGATTTCATAGGCCTGACGGTCAATGTTGAAGGAAAGGTTGTAGGTAGAGGAACCTTGGTCAGTATAGACAATGTCGTCCTTATGCTTCTTCTCTACACTCTTATAGTTGGAACCATTTGGGAAAACACGGGCAACTGTATAGTCGCCATTATCAAACCCACGAATCAAGGATTCTGAGTCTTGTCCATCATAATAGGTCAGCTTCACTTTACTGATCTTAACATTATCCGCATCCCAGTAGGTTGGGTTCTTTTCCAATATCGCAGAAGATTTAGAAGTGATGGATTTAATCAAATAAGGACCGCAGTAGAGGATACTAGACGGAGAAGTCCCTTGACCATAGTTATCTCCCTTAGATTTCAGGAATTCTCCATTAACCGGCATCAAGATCCCCATCGTAGTCTTAGAATTCCAGAAACTTTCTGGTTGGCTCAAGGTATATTGAACGGTGTAATCGTCAATAGCTTTTACACCAACTGTTGAAAAATCAGATGTCTTCCCTGAAACATAATCATCCAAGCCTTTGACAGATTTTTGGACCAAGTAAATAGCTTGTGATTTCTTGTCTGCCGCGTGTTTGAGACCTGTGACAAAGTCTTGGGCTTTGACTTCTCCATATTCTTCCCCTTCAGAAGTCATCCATTTGACCCCTTTACGGAGTTTATAAGTATAGGTCAAGCCATCCTTGGAAACAGTCCAGTCTTTAGCAAGCGATGGGATCAAGTTCCCGTACTTGTCCACTTCCAACAAGCCATCTATCGCATTTCCTGTAAACTCGGAAGTCGATTTTTTATTGGAAATCGAGTAGTCTAAGGTATCCGGATCCTGGGTATAGACATAGCTAAATGTCTGACCACCAGAGCTACTAGATTTCCCTCCTGAGCAGGCTGCCAGTACACCAGCTGATAAAAGCAGAGCGCTGGTAGCTAAGAGTACCTTCCCTTTGTTCATATAAATCACCTCATTGTAAAAAATGTTATACTCAATTTAAATTATAGCACTTTCTAGAGAAATGTAAACGCTTTTACTGCGAAATTATTCTATTTTTCCTTTATTTTTTCAATTTCTACTTTTTCTAAAATTTTTTCAAGTTGAATCCCTGGCCTGTATGATATAATGGAATCTATGAATTATGTGAGACATTTACACAAACGACTAAAACACAGCCTCTTGTCCCTCCTTGTAGGAGTCTTGACATTAGGCCCTATTTCCACTGCCTTTGCGGACGACATCTACCAGCAAGAAGATGTCATGAAAATCGCAGCTGATGCTGGACTGGTATTGGATGATTTTTACAAGCCTAAGGCTGACATCGTCATCGACGCCAATACTGGAGCTATATTGTACGGAGACAATATCGACACGGTCCGGGACTCAGGAAGCATGGCCAAACTCATGAGTGCCTATGTAGTCTTTCGGGCCCTTAAAGAAGGCAAGATCAAGTACGATACCGTGGTCACAGCAACAGAGGCAGACCAAGCCATCTCGGAAAACAATCTGTTAAGTAACTCACCCATTGTAGCTGGTGTTGACTACAAAGTATCTGAATTGATCAAGATGCTCTTTGTTCCATCTTCTAGTGCAGCCGTGATTATGCTCGCCAACGCCGTCACTGACAATGATCCCGATAAGTTTTTGGACTTAATGAATCAGTACGCACAAGAAATGGGGATGAGCCATACCAAATGGCACAATCCAAATGGGGCGATGATTTCGGTCCTTCAGGGCTACTACAATCCTCAGCGCTACGATGTCAATGCCAATAACGAAATTACAGCGCGGGACATGTCTATTCTGGCTTATCACATCGTAAACGACCTGCCAGAAATGTTGGAATACACCAAGCAAGCTCACACTACGATCATGGAAGGAACCCCCTACGAGCAAAGCTACGATAACTACAATACTTCCCTCGAAGGTGGAAAATTCGCCCTTAAAGGAACAGATGGACTCAAAACTGGATCCAGCCCGACTGCTGACTACAACTACACCGCGACAACCAAGCGGGGTAAACAGCGGATTATCGAAGTCATTTTGGGGGTTGGAAACTACGATGTCGAGATCGCCGAAAGTTACCGCAATCAAATCGGGAATACCTTGGCTGAGAAAATGTTCGCAGACTACCAGTATAAAAAAATCCTTTCTGCAGGCGATCATACCATCGACGGGAAGACAATTCACTTGAAGCAAGACTTCTATGCGACCGTTAAGAAGGGGACGAAGCCAGCCCTTAAACTGGAAGACAACCGCCTAGTCGTTCAGAACGGCTTGCAACAGGTATCTCCAAGTATTAAAGCGGGAGTGGCCGTCAGTGAGTCTAAAACAACGACCTCTAGCAGTAAAAGCAAGGGACTCGATGTTATGTGGCTCTTCTGCTTCCTGCCTGCCGGAATTTTATACCTGATCTTTAAACAAACCGATCCAAAAAGAAGAAAATAGAAAAAGAACTCCCATTACCATAAGGTATGGGAGTTCTTGGTTTGTCGACAAAGTCATCTTAGAAACTTTCCTTAGGTGAGTACGGACGTCAGCGAACTTCGAAGAAGTTCCATGACTTAGTTTTGGACCTAAAGTTCCAAAACTCCCGAGTGCTAGAAACAATCGTGTTTCTAGCACTTTTCTCACGGCGGAAAGTTCCTAAGCATTTTTTAATGAGCCTTAAAAAGTATCTAATTTTAATTTTTTAGGCATCCATTAGTTTGTTTGATGTAAAAAATCAGTTTGTCTACATTATCTGTGAATGACAGATATTGATTTAGTCTAAACCTTGAACGTAGGCATCTACTGCTACGATGGCTTGGGCAATATCAGAAGCCTTCACTTCAAATGGCATTTGATGGATGGTTTCTCCTTCGATGGTGGCCTGTTGGCCAACCTTGAGAAGATCTTCATAACTTGCAGTTTCAAGATGCATTTCTTTCAGAGTAGTTGGCATACCGATTTGTTGATAGAAACGAATGTATTTATTCAATTCTTCCTTCGGACGGTTTTCCAAGAACAATTGAACGAGCGTTCCGTAGGCTACTTTTTCACCGTGAGTTAAATGGTGGATGTCCCCAGTAAGGGCTGTAAAGCCATTATGGATGGCATGGGCAGCAGCTAATCCCCCACTTTCAAATCCAATACCACTGAGAAGGGTATTAGCTTCAATAATGTTTTCAAGAGCAGGGGTTACAACTTTGGCTTCACAAGCAGCCATGGCTTGAAGACCGTCTGCAAATAAGGTTTCTTCACAACGTTGTGCAATGGCGACACCCGCTAAGGTTTGTCGTTGACCCAACATGGTTTTTCCATTGGCTTGCATCACCGCACGCGCTTCGACCCAAGTTGCTAGACCATCTGCGATACCAGAAGCGAGCAAGCGTTTTGGTGCTTGAGAGATCACTTTACTATCCACCAAGACTAATTCTGGGTTTTTAGAGTAGAAAATATAGCGCTCAAAGGCACCCTCATCTGTATAGATAACAGATAAGGCGGAAACAGGAGCATCTGTAGAGGCAATGGTAGGGGCAATCACAACTGGTGATTTTAAAAGATCAGCAATAGCTTTAGCACTATCAATGGTCTTTCCTCCACCAAGTCCAATGACCAAATCACAGCCATTTTCTTCTGCCAAACTAACCACACGATTGATTTCGTTATCAGAAGCTTCTCCATTAAAGAAGACTGGCAAAACCGTAAGCCCATTTTGACCAAGGTATTCTTCAAAACGTTTCCCTACGATATCATAAACCACTGAATCACATAGTAAAACAGAGTGAGTCCCTAATTCTGAAATAGATTGCGCATTTTCAAACAAGGCATTTTCCCCTTGAATGTAACGTGACGGACTTGCAAAATTTCTCATAGTCTGCTCCTTTAAAATTTATTTAGTTCACACCCATAGTAGCATTTATTTCTATGAAATTCAAAGAATTATACAAGGCTCCAATCAATTAAATTTATCTGTTCACGCAGTCATTGGAAGCGTTTCATTTTCATTTGATGAATCTTATTATCAAAAATCCCCAAAGCTAGTTTCAGTAGATTGAAACTTGGCTTTTGGGATTTTTATTTTTTTACAAGCATTGAGAAAATCAATCAATGGCTTAACTGAAGTCGAGACTACTTCCTTTGATCAACGAAACGAGTATCGCGAAATTGAACTCGCCCTAAAAGCGTCGAGAAAAAGAGAGATTGCCTGGTGGGCATGGCCCACATGGTCAATCTCCTATTTTCTTCTCGCTTTTTTTACGGGCTTAGTATCTTGATTTACCAAATGATCACACGATCTTCTGGTGCGCGCCACATGCCGTCGCCTTCTTTGACATCAAAGGTTTCAAAGAATTCGTCAAAGTTTGGTAATTGGACATTGGTGCGAAGTTTTCCTGGTGCATGGACATCGACACTTGCGAGGAGTTGCATGTACTCTGTCCGAGCTTTCATGCGCCAGATGCGAGCAAAGTTGGTGAAGAATTCTTCTGCTGAGAAATCTTCCTCTTTCTTAGCGGCTTCAAGGGCTGCAGCGATACCACCGAGGTCTGCTACGTTTTCAGAAACGGTCAATTTCCCGTTGATCTTGGCACCGTAAGAGTCTTGTCCTTCAAACTGATCGATGACTTTTTGAGTCCGAGCGGTAAAGGCTTCGTAATCTTCTGGCTTCCACCAGTCTTTCAAGCTACCGTGCTCATCAAAGGAAGCACCATTGGTGTCAAAGGCGTGGGAGATTTCATGGGCAATGACTGCACCGATTCCGCCGTAGTTGGCTGATGATGATTGGTGAAGGTCATAGAAAGGTGCTTGTAAAATCGCTGCTGGGAAGACGATTTGGTTCTGTTGCGGATCATAGTAGGCATTGACCAGATGGGCTGGCATGTGCCATTCGCTTCGATCAACCGGTTGGTTCCACTTGCTCCAAGTATGGGCAATGGAAATTTCGTAAAGGGCTTGAGCATTTTCAACCAAGGTCTTGCTTTCGTCGATGATCTTTTTGGCGTATGTTTCTGGTAATTTTTCAGGGTAGCCGATATGTGGTGTGATGACATTGAGTTTGACAATGGCTTTTTCACGAGTTTCAGGAGCGAGCCAGTCTGCTTTTTCTAAGCGCTCCTTATAGACGTCAATCATGGTCGCTACTTTATGCTCTACGTCTGCTTTTGCTTCTGGTGAGAATTTTTCTCCCGCATACCAGAGTCCAAGTGCTTGGCTATAAGGTCCTTCTGCCAAGGCCAGAGCGGCTTTTTCTTTTGGACGAGGTTCTGGAATCCCCGTGATGATCCGTCCATATTCACCAGACAAGACACGGATTTCTTCCGTCAAGAAAGACGTCCAATCTAAAGCTGCACCAAGTTTCAATTTGGCATGAATGGTTTCCCAGTTGGCTGCCGAGTAGTATTTTGGTGCGAATTCCTTCCAGAAACGCTCTTCTGGCACGATGATTTTATCTGGTGTTTGTCCGATCACTTCAGTAAAGAAGGCATCGAGTGGCAATTCTGGGACCAAGGCCTTGAAATCTGCCCACTCATAAGGATGATAGAGTTTGTTGTACTCGGATCTTTCTTCATTTGACAAGACATATTTGGCCAATTCTGCATCCGCCGCAATGACCTTATCCAGGATATCCTTGATTTCTGCCTCTGAGAATTCAAATTTAGGTAAGAGTTTTTCCATCATTTGGCGCCAGATAGCCAGTAATTCTGGGCCTTTTTCGTTGCCTTCTTCATAATAGGTTGTATCTGGCAAGATGAGAGCAAGAGACTCTCCCCACAAGACATTCATTTGGGCATTCATAAAGTCTGGTGACACGCTAAATGGCATGAGATTTGGTTTGCCAGCTAGTTCATAGGTGCCTAACTTGCTGGTATAGTCTTCAAAAGAAGACAAGGCCTTGATTTCATTGATCAAGGGCATGACTGGTGCTACACCAGCTGCTTCTCGCGCATCAAAATCTGCCACCATTTTATGGTATTTGACAAAGTTTTGCAGAATGCTGTCTTCAGGTAGCTCTTCTCCTCGTTGCCATTTTCCAGTAATATCCAACATCAAGTTTTCGATATCTTGGATCAAGTCCATAAAACCACCGGTTGACGGTTTGTCATCTGGAATCACAGCTGTCTCAGCCCATGCCCCATTGACGTAATCATAAAAATCATCTTGTAAACGTACCATGATCTTCTCGCTTTCATTCTTTTGTAATAACCTTATCAAAAATAGGAACTTTTTTCAATGATTTCAAGAGAATTAAGTTGAATTATTTTAAAAATTAACTTGACTTAACTTTTTATTCATGTATAATTATTTTAAAAATTAACTTGACTTAATTTTTTTATTCATGTATATTAATAGTAAAGGAGCAAAATCATGATTCAAATTGAACATCTCAGTGTTGCTTACCAGCAAACACTGGCCTTGGAGGATCTTTCCCTCACCATCCAGGGTCCAACCATCCTAGGAATTCTTGGACCCAATGGAGCAGGAAAATCAACCCTGATCAAGGCCATGCTAGGTCTTCTCCCTCATGCGGGAAAGGTCCAGCTCGATCAAAAAGATCTCAGCCAAGTTCTTCAACGGGTGGCCTACGTCGAACAGAAATCCGCTATTGATTTCCACTTTCCCATCACGGTGAGAGAGTGCATCTCACTGGGTCTTTATCCCCACCTTTCTATCTTCAAGAGAAAAAGCAAAGAAGATCTCCAAAAAGTGGAAAATGCCTTGAAACTTGTCAATCTTCTTGATCTAGCGGATCGCCAGATCGGCCAGCTTTCAGGAGGGCAATTCCAACGGGTGCTGATCGCCCGCTGCTTGGTCCAAGAAGCGGATGTCATTTTTTTGGATGAGCCCTTCGCAGGGATTGACTCTGTCAGCGAAGACATCATCATGCAGACCCTCCAGACCTTGAAACAAGAAGGCAAGACCATTCTGATCGTCCATCACGACCTCAGCAAGGTCCCAGCTTATTTCGACCAGGTCCTCCTCCTTCATCGTAAACTGATTGCATTTGGGAAAACAGAGGAAACCTTTACCAAAGAAAATCTGCATGCAGCCTATGGGCATGAACTCTTTATAGGAGGTGGCGTCGGATGATTACAGAATTTATCGATGGATTACAGCAATTCCACTTCTTACAGAATGCCCTGATCACAGCCATCGCCATCGGGATTGTCGCTGGAGCCGTTGGATGCTTCATTATTTTAAGAGGCATGTCTCTCATGGGAGACGCTATCTCACACGCAGTTCTTCCTGGTGTGGCTCTCTCCTTTATCCTGGGCATCAATTTCTTTATTGGCGCTATTGTCTTTGGCCTCCTGGCGTCCGTCCTTATCACCTATATCAAGAGCAACTCCATCATCAAGAGCGACACTGCAATTGGGATTACCTTTTCTTCTTTCCTCGCCTTAGGAGTCATCCTGATTGGAGTCGCTAAAAGTTCCACCGACCTTTTCCACATCCTCTTTGGGAATATCTTGGCCGTCCAAGACCGGGATATGTGGATAACCATCGGTGTTGGTGCTGCGGTCTTGCTGGTGATTGTCCTACTCTTTCGACCCTTACTGCTCACATCTTTTGATCCTGTTCTGGCTCAATCCATGGGCGTCCGGGTCAAGGTCTATCACTACCTCCTTATGGTGCTCTTGACCTTGGTTTCTGTCACTGCTATGCAGAGTGTCGGAACCATTCTCATCGTCGCCATGCTCATTACACCCGCTGCGACGGCCTATCTCTATACCAATAGTCTCTGGTCCATGATGCTCCTTTCATCCGGATTAGGTGCTCTTGCATCCATCCTGGGACTCTTTATTGGCTATAGCTTAAACATCGCCGTCGGGTCTTGTATTGTCCTCACTTCTGCTGTCTTCTTTCTCATCAGCTTCTTTATCGCTCCTAAGCAGAGAAAGAATAAGCACGCTCTTTCATCTCATTAAAGGAGAAACACATGAAAAAAACCGCTTCTATCCTCGCCCTCTTTGTGGCGCTCTTATTTGGTCTGTTGGCCTGTAGCAAAGGCTCTTCTTCTGGAGCTTCTGGTAAATTGAAAGTGGTCACCACCAATTCAATCCTTGCAGATATAACTAAAAATATTGCTGAGGATAAGATCGATCTGCACAGTATCGTTCCTGTCGGCAAAGATCCTCACGAGTACGAACCGCTTCCAGAAGATGTCAAAAAGACTTCGCAAGCAGACCTCATCTTCTACAACGGGATCAACCTCGAAACCGGTGGCAATGCTTGGTTTACTAAATTGGTCAAAAATGCCAATAAAGTTGAAAACAAAGACTATTTCGCAGCTAGCGACGGAGTCGACGTCATCTACTTGGAAGGCCAAAACCAAGCTGGAAAAGAAGACCCTCACGCTTGGCTCAATCTCGAAAACGGGATCCTCTACGCTAAAAACATTGCCAAACAATTGATCGCAAAAGATCCCAAAAACAAGGACTTCTACGAAAAAAATCTAGCAGCCTATACTGAAAAACTTAGTAAGCTCGACCAAGAAGCCAAACAAAAATTCAACAATATCCCAGAAGAGAAGAAGATGATTGTAACCAGTGAAGGCTGCTTCAAGTACTTCTCCAAAGCCTACGGCGTCCCATCTGCCTATATCTGGGAAATCAATACGGAAGAAGAAGGGACACCTGACCAAATCAAAACGCTGGTAGAAAAGCTCCGGCAAACCAAAGTACCGGCCCTCTTTGTCGAATCCAGTGTCGATGAGCGTCCTATGAAAACTGTGTCTAAGGATACCAATATCCCGATCTATGCAAAGATCTTCACTGACTCGATTGCCAAAGAAGGAGAAAAGGGCGATAGCTACTACAGCATGATGAAGTGGAACTTAGACAAGATCGCAGAAGGATTGAGTCAGTAGACCATTCAGATTTCTAAACAAATCAGTGGCTCTTCCCCCTTCATTGATGTACAATGAAAAGAAAAAAGGAGTCTTTTTATGGCAACATTTTTAGGAAACCCTGTGACCTTTACCGGATCTCAACTTCAAGTAGGGGAAATGGCCCATGATTTTTCATTGATCACTCCAGCTCTTGAGAAGAAATCTTTAGCTGATTTTGCTGGCAAGAAAAAAGTCCTCAGCATCATCCCATCTATTGACACTGGTATCTGTTCCACTCAAACACGTCACTTCAATCAAACCTTATCGGATATGGAAGACACTGTCGTCTTGACGGTCTCTGTCGACCTTCCTTTTGCTCAAGGTAAATGGTGCGCTGCTGAAGGGCTCGACAATGCCATCATGCTCTCAGACTACTACGACCATTCCTTCGGGAAAGCATACGGCCTCTTGATCAATGAATGGCACCTACTTGCGCGTGCTGTCTTGGTCTTAGATGCGGATAACAAGGTTACTTACGTTGAATACCTAGAAAATATCAACAGCGAACCAAATTACGACGCTGCAATCGAAGCCGTCAATGCGCTTGAATAAATGAAAAAAGAGGTCTGCGACCTCTTTTCCATTGCTATAAAATCCGATGAAGTCCATTCTGTAGGAGGACGCGCCAGCGTAAGCGAGGGATGCCTCTGAGGAAACTCCGCACGCGCTGTGCCACTTGTTGCTTGTAGCTCTTGCCTTCTTGTGCAAAGACCCCTTTTCGACTCCAGTAGCCTTCGACACTGCGATCATTTTTAGGGGCTAGATAGCGAACACCTTGACGATAAAGGACCTGCTTCCGAAAGGCTGGGTCCCAAGCTTTGACGGGGTCAATATCTAAGTCCTTATGGGTCCGTCCCCTAGCCAGCCCGTAGTTAAAACTAGCCCCATTGACAATGCCATTTTCAGAAACTTCTACTGGATCGACTTCATTGAGAAAACGCCCGGCTTGATCGAGAATATACTCCGTATGAAAATTTAACAAGACCTTGAAATTGACTTGTTGGGAGGCCCCTGATGGATAATGAAGGTGACCATCTGGCCCTAGGGAGACCTTATTGTGAAGGCGGGCAGCCGCATAAGCATCCACCGTGACCGCTCTAGCCTTTTGTATGTAAGCTTGTAAGGCCTCCTCGTCAGTCTGTCCAGCTCTGGACTCATGCGTCCGAATCCACTGGGCTTGGTAACTTGAAAGTAGGTAGCGTAACTGGTGAACCTGGCGTTTCAAGAGCTGATCTCCCGACTGATCTGCTAAGGGATCCTTTTCAAAGGCGATTTGCACGACGTGTGAAAAAGCCTTCCAAAAGTCGGAACCTGGCGGACAATCTGGAGCCATCCTACTCAGAAGAAAGGCTGTTTCTTCACAAGTTCCGGACAGGTCACTTGGCATAAGAAGAATTTTCATGACTCCCCTCAGCAAGTCTTGGGCAGCCGTTTCCGTTAGATCTTTGATCTCTTGAAACCACATATTTTGAAACAGAGGACTGGCAAAGAAAAAGACAGACTGGTATTGTTCTTGGTAGGCTTGTGGATCTTTCAATCCCTGCAAGTGCTTCTCTAGATAGGCTAAACTACTCTCTCTCCAGCCTAATCTCACTAATTCCCGTCTGTTCATAGTGCCGTCCTTTCTATGCTTCTATACTACCATCTTTTGGAGCTTGAGACAATTCTCATTACTCCACTAGCGTTTTTGAAGAGATTTTTGATATACTAGAAGTGAGCGAAGAAAAGAGGAAAGCATGACACCAAACAAAGAAGATTACCTCAAGTGCATTTATGAAATTGGCACAGAAGTAGAAAAAATTAGCAACAAGGAAATCGCGAGTCGCATGCAGGTCTCTCCACCCGCTGTGACCGAGATGATTAAGCGCATGATCTCAGAGGGTCTCTTGGTGAAGGACAAGTCTCGTGGGTATTTGCTAACGGATCTAGGATCGCAGTTGGTCTCTGATCTCTACCGCAAGCACCGCTTGATCGAAGTATTTCTTCTGGAAAAACTTGACTATACAACTGAAGAAGTCCATGAAGAGGCAGAAGTTCTCGAGCATACCGTTTCTGAACATTTCATTGACCAGCTGGATCACATGCTTGGAACTCCTAAGACCTGCCCTCACGGTGGGACAATTCCAAAGAAAGGCGAAAGGCTTGTCGAAGCCTACCAAGACCGTCTCAGCGAAGCGACCCAACCTGGTCTGTATATTCTGCAAAGGGTCCATGACACCTATGAATTGCTAAAATTCTTAGACCAGATCCATCTCCAGATTGGGAATACTATCGCGTTTCAACGGTATGATGACTACACAGGCCTCTATCACTTAATCATCCATGGACAAGAAATTTCTATCAACCAAGTGATCGCCCAACAACTCTATATCGAAAAACATGCAGTCTAAACCGACTGCATGTTTTCTTACTTATGGATTTTTTGTATCTAACAAAATCGTCACTGGACCATCATTGATCAATTCAATCGCCATATCGGCCCCAAAGATCCCTCGTTTGACAGGGACTTCTTTTTCTAATTGATCATTAAAGGCATCATATAACTGACTGGCCATATCTGGCTTGGCAGCCCCTGTAAAAGCAGGACGGTTGCCTTTTTTGGTATCCGCAAAGAGGGTAAATTGAGAGATCGACAAGATTTCCCCTTGGACATCTTTGACCGAAAGATTCATCTTATCTTCCTCATCTGAGAAAATACGCATCTGCGATACCTTGCGGACCGCATAATCCAAATCCTTCTGGTCATCCTCAGGCCCCACTCCCACTAGGAGCAACAAGCCTTGCTGGATCGCATTGTAGACTTGACCATCAATGGAAACCGAGGCACTCTTAACCCGTTGAATCACTAATTTCATTTGATTATCCTATTTTATAAATCTATTTGGCATTCACTACTAACCTTCAAAGAACATCAACTTCAGACAAGGCAGTGAGACGCAGGCAGACTATCCGAAAACCAAAGGCTGTTCAGTTGCTTTTAGGGCAAGGCAGCGAGACGAAGACAGTACTGAAGTACGGCGAGGCGAGCTAGCGAAGCCATAAAAGATAACTGAGCAGCCGTTTAGCCGTTAGTACGCTTAACAGAGTATACCTCCGGCACACTCTTAATCTTATCCACAACCGTTGTCAACATCGATAGGTTCGGAATCCCAAAGGAAATGTGGATATTGGCAAATTTCATGTCTTTGGTTGGTTGGGCATTGACAGTTGAGATCATCTTAGCTGTATTGGAGAGGACTTGGAGTACATCGTTAAGAAGTCCGGCACGGTTGAGTCCGTAAATATCGATGTGGGCGATATAGTCTTTGGTCGTGTTGTTATCTTCCCATTCTACATCAATCAAGCGTTGCTCGTAGTTGTCTTGAGCGCGAAGATTCATACAGTCTCTGCGGTGAATCGCAACACCGCGCCCTTTGGTAATGTAGCCGACGATTTCATCACCTGGAACTGGGTTACAGCACTTTGCAATCCGAATCAAGAGGCCAGAAGCGCCTTGGATAACCACGCCACCTTCATGACGGACCTTCAAGGTATCTTTTTTATTTTCAACCTTGACCTCGCCACCTTTGACCAGCTCTTCAGCTTCCGCACGCGCCTTAGCCCGCTCTTCTTCTCGGCGTTCATCCTCCGTCAAGCGGTTAAAGATGGT
Source organism: Streptococcus parasanguinis CC87K (assembly GCF_000507765.1). Classification (GTDB taxonomy): domain Bacteria; phylum Bacillota; class Bacilli; order Lactobacillales; family Streptococcaceae; genus Streptococcus; species Streptococcus parasanguinis_J. The sequence goes on from NZ_KI669402.1 coordinate 246,494, forward strand.
AATAGCCCCAATCTCTCCAAAACCAATCGCCGCAAACAAGGCTTCTTCTGTCTTATAGCTTGATTTTTGTAGCACTTTGTCCATGTGCTTTTTATCCATGAACTTATTGGCTACCAAGTCATGCTCGTGGAATTGGGCCATCAAGAGGTCACGGCCACGGTTAATAGACAATTCCTTGTCTTGATTTTTAAAGAATTGACGGATCTTGTTGCGCGCCTTGCTAGTTTTAACAAGGGTCAACCAGTCACGACTCGGACCAAAGGAATTGGCATTGGTGATAATCTCCACCTGATCTCCCGTCCGAAGTTTGGTATTGAGGGGCACCATCCGGCCGTTGACCTTGGCACCAATCGCTTTTTCCCCAACCTTGGTGTGGATCTCATAGGCAAAATCGATCGGTCCGGAATCTTTGGGAAGCGAGCGCACGGTTCCGTCTGGAGTGAAGACGTAAATCTCTTCTGCCAGGATGTCTTCTTTTACATTTTCAACAAATTCTTTAGCATCGCCTGACTGGTCCTGGAGTTCCATCATCTCCTTGATCCAGTTCATCCCAATAGCCGATTCCTTGCTGTTGACTTGACCCTTGATTCCTTTTTTATAGGCCCAGTGAGCCGCAACCCCGTATTCGGCAACCTCGTGCATTTCCTTGGTTCGGATCTGGAATTCAATCGGTCCCTTAGGGCCGTATACAGTCGTATGGATAGACTGATAGCCATTGGCCTTCCGGTTGGCAATATAGTCCTTAAAACGCCCCGGCATTGGCTTCCAGAGCTCATGGATGTAGCCTAGCATAGCATAAACATCACTTGGAGTATCTAGGATGCAGCGGATGGCGATCAAATCATAGATTTCATCAAAGCGTTTCTTTTTATCCTGCATTTTGCGATAGATCGAATAGATATGCTTTGGTCGACCATAAATTTTCCCATGCAAATGACGTTCCCCAGCATAGGTCTCGATCTTGTGGACAACCTCTTCGACCAACTCTTCTCGCTCGCGACGTTTCTCCTTCATCATATGGGAAATCTTGTAGAATTCGACTTCATTGAGATAACGGAAGGATAGATCTTCCAATTCCCACTTGACGCTGGAAATCCCGAGACGATGGGCTAGTGGTGCATAGATCTCCATGGTCTCACGCGAAATGCGTTCTTGCTTATCCTTGCGCAAATGCTTCAGAGTACGCATATTATGCAAGCGGTCTGCCAATTTGACCAAAATGACACGAATATCTTGAGACATGGCCATGAGCATCTTGCGATGGTTTTCCGCCAACTGCTCTTCATGGGACTTGTACTTGACCTTCCCGAGCTTGGTCACCCCATCGACAATCACGCGCACATCATGACCAAATTCGCGCTCTAAATCATCTAAAGTCGCATCCGTATCTTCCACGACATCATGCAAAAAGCCGCAGGCGACCGTCACAGCATCCAGTTTCAGCTTGGCAAGGATTCCTGCCACTTGAATCGGGTGAATGATATAAGGCTCGCCAGACTGACGGAATTGGCCACTATGACAATCAACTGCATAGACCAAAGCCTTTTGCACAAAAGCAACATCCTCAGGTGATAAATATTTTTTTGTAAGGGCAACGACTTGGTCCCCTGTTAAATTCTCTTCTTTCGGCATGTAGTTTCTCCAGTTTCTTGGATACTATTTTAACACTTTTAGAAGCAGATGGGAACCAATGAAGCTACTTTAATATACGGATACTACTTTGTCTTACAAAACTCTTGCAAAGCGTTTAACTCCAATTTTTTTCTTCCAACCCCTTCTTTAACAGAGTTTGAAAATTTTCCAGCCAAATCCGAATCAATAGTTCCAATAACCTGATCTAGAGAACTTTCAAGTTCTGTTATACTAGATGAAATTCTTTTTTTAATGCTTTTTTGGTCAACAGTTGCCTTTGTTAAGGCTATTTCCCCCATAAATTTAACACTAAGAAGAGCTGCCATGAAACGCTTATCTTCGTATGTTAAATCATTTGTAAGATCAATTTTCGACATACATCTCCTTTCGTAATTTTGCAATCTCATTCGCATATTTTTCAGAGGCTACCTGTAATTCTTTTTGTTTTAACTGATGCGCTTCCTCAATATGAGCTAGTTCGTGATAGTGCTCTGCATTCAATTCTTCATAAACATCTGATAATTCCCGATAATAATCCGATAAAATTTCCGTATTACCCATCGTCTTAGAGAAATATCCTACTTCCTCTTCCATCATTTCAATGCTTTGTTTTGTAAAACAATACTGATCATGGATATGATTCATTCTTTTCTCTAGTTCTTTCATCTCCATTTTTAATTCTTCTTCAGTACCATTCCATTTTTCTTCTACTTCTCTAATCGCATTAATGTATTCAATCTCTTTGTTACCCATTCTTTACCATTGCAATTGAAATTGGCTTGCTAGAGAAACATCCGTGCCTATTACAGTTGCAATTCCTTTCGCCATGTCTGTTGATAGACTAAAAATACTTTCTTTTATTTTTAGAGTATCTTTTTTAATTTTTTCTAATTCTGTGATGCGATTCGTCTCAATCGTTTCTTTTGTTGCACCAATTTGAGCAAGTGCGCTTATAATATCACTTTCTGTGCAACGGGTCCCTAATACAGTTGAACGGCAAGAAATTAATAACGTCTCCCAGGTTCCTTTTATATCCGCAATACGGAAATCACAGACAGCTAAAATATAATCAGAGGCAATGAGAGTAAACTCCTTCAGCGACTCCACTATTCCCATTGCCTGAGTCGTATCCATGAAAATAAGGTCACTTCCAGAAAGTCCGCTCTTTTTCCAAGTCTCCAATGCTTGTTTCTTTAACTGCAGTTGTTCTTTTGTCTGCTTTATTCGAGCTAACCGATAGTCATCTAAACCCTCTTCTTTGACGTTCAAGTAGCCAGACTTGTAGTCGTAACCACCCCACATATGTTGTTTTCCTAAATTGCCTGCATCCTTACTGTCAATTCGAACAAGTGTTCCAACAACTCCTTCATTCCCCTCTTCAGAATGTTCCCATGTGACCAAGTCACGCTTGTCTATAAAATTAAAAATTTTATATTTAATCTTATCGACCTGTTTCTTTTCTGCATCACTTAACTGTGGATAAAGGTTAGGCGCTTCATATATATAAGCCTCATCCACTCTGTTTAAATACTTATCTTCCAAAGATCCAAGTGAAGCTTGGAGATTTAAGCCCCCTAAAGAATGGGCATAAAATTTGAAACGCGCATTCGGATATCTATCCATTGCTGCTTTTACTTCTTTCGAAGCCGCATCAAGCTGGGAAATTTTCCCGGTTTTTATCCCAAGTCTCTTGGCCATTGATATTTGTAATGCAGTTGGAGCATCGGTGAGCACCCAATCATCTACAGCCCCCATGAAATTTTTATCAAATTTAGCTTCCGATCCCTCAAACAAAATTGTTACTTCATGCACATCTTCTGGTCTGGTTTCATGAGTGATTTTTTTATCTGTCACAATATATCCATTTAAACCAGATAGAGCTCCTTGAAACCGTGCTTTCAAGTCTTCGAGAGAGGAAACCATATCCTCTTCTGGTGCCTGGCCAAAAACTTCAGAAACATAGCCTATTGTTTTTTTCTTATTATCTGTATCAATTTTTACTTTATTTCCAACTTTGTATTTCGTATATTCCTGCCATGCAATATCATTCTTTTGTTCATCATTAAATACCATTTTTAATCTCCTATTAGATTCTGTAGTTCTGTAGACTCAGACATCCCTACAGATCTAATCGGGCCATCTTCACTACTCTTCCTCAATCCCATACTTCCAGTTATCTCTTTATTTCCATTTATAGTCACTTCAAACATTATCCCCCCCATTGGATTGTGTTCGATCGTTTCATCATTAATTTCATACGATTGGATCTTACCTTTTGGCGTCAAGGCATCTGGATCTGTTGCCTTTAGTTCTTCTTCTATCAACTTTTCCACTTCCTTACTATGCACGATCTGAACCATTTCATGTTGAAAATCAAGATGGTTCTTTACAAGTAGACCTCCCCATAGCAACACTCCTAATAGCAACACTCCAAATATATAACGACCGATTTTTCTTTTTGGTTTCATTTTCATCCTCCATAAATTCCTGTAGTATCACTTTACACTATTTAGTTTTCAAATTTATTACTCTTACTTTAATAATTCGTAAAAATTTTTGAAAATAGAAGATTTTTGTAAAAAAAAATAACGAAGCGATTTCTTCACTTCGTTAGTTCATTAATTCTGTAACAACACTCACGGCGCTGAGGGCATAGAGTGGTGCGGTTTCTGCACGGAGAATGCGAGGTCCAAGGCCTGCAAGGACTGCTCCTTTGGCTATAAGACTTTCAATTTCTACAGGGGAGAGGCCACCCTCTGGTCCAAAGATAAAGAGCAATTTTGCCCCTTTTTCAAGACCCGAGACTGTTTGGATAAGCGCAGCGGCTTCTCCTTCTTTGGCTGACTCTTCATAAGCCACTACGATAGAGTCAAACTGGTCCAGTTGGGCTAGAAAGTCTGCCTTTTTCTCAAAAAGGGTAATGCTTGGGACCAAATTCCGCTTGCTTTGCTCGGCTGCTCCAAGGGCGATTTTTTCTAGTTTCTCGACCTTTTTACCCAATTTCTTGCCGTCCCACTTGGCAACGGACCAGTCTGCAGGGAAGGCCCAGATCTGGCTAGCACCGAGTTCGGTTACTTTCTGAGTGATGAACTCGAGCTTGTCTCCCTTGGGAAAGCCTGATGCGATGGTCACTTGGACTGGCAGTTCCACATTGTCAACTAATTCTTCGATTAGCTCCAACTGACGGGCTTCTACATTGACCACGCGCGCCAAACGCTTGATCCCATCATCAAAAACTAAAGTCACCTCATCATCCTCTTTCAAGCGCATAACCTGAAACATGTGCTTGCTGGTTTCCTTGTCCTCAATGGCGACAGGTGAGCTAGCCAAACCTTTTACAAAATACTGCTGCATGCTAGCCTCCAATCACACCGGAGACATCCTTGGTCTTCTTGAAGACGCAGGCATTCCATTCCCCTTGGATCATGTGGGTTTCAAGGAAAAATCCAGCCGACTCAGCTGATTCACGCACCATGTCCCATTTGTCTTTGATAATGCCACTCATGATCAGGTAACCTTCGTCCTTGACCAAGCGATAAGCGTCATCCGTCAGATGAATGAGGATATCCGCCAAAATATTGGCCACGATAACATCTGCTTCAATCTCCACACCCTTAAGCAAATCACCTGGGGCAACATGGATGTTTTCCATGCCCGGGTTGAGTTCAATATTTTCCTGAGCGACACGAACCGCTACGTCATCCAAGTCATAAGCAAAGATTTCCTTGGCACCTAGGAGTGAGCTAGCAATGGAAAGGACACCGGATCCAGTCCCTACATCTAATAACGTTTCCCCACCACGAAGAACCTGCTCCAATGCAAAGAGACTCATCTTGGTTGTTGGGTGGGTTCCTGTCCCAAAGGCCATACCAGGATCCAGCTTGATAATCTTTTCTCCCGCCGTTGCCTCATAGTCTGTCCATGACGGCACGATGGTCAAGTCATGAGTGATACGAGCTGGTTCATAGTATTTCTTCCAGTTATCTGCCCAGTCTTCCTCAGCCAAGGCAGTCGTCCCCATCTTGACCTCTCCTAGATCCATAAAATCCGTCAATTCTGCTAAGCGAGCCTGCAAGTCCGCTTCAACCGCTGCTACATCAACCGTTTCCGGGTAGTAGGCCGTCACCACGATTTCCTCCTGCTGCTCGACATCAGGAAAAATCTCACCAAAGCGGTCGACATTTCCCACATAATCCATGCTGTCTTCGATTGCTACCCCTTGGGCGCCTAACTCGATCAAGAGGTTGGAGACTAGTTCCTCACCCTCACGCTTCACTGTAACTTTTAACTCTTGCCATGTTTCCATTTGATTCTCCTTAACAATCCATTGTTTCTTCTAATTCTTTTAAAGTCTTACCGTCCTTATTTTTCCAATCCGTTCGACCATTCGTATTCATGCCTAGTACAAAAGCGGCTGCGTAAGATGGACTGGAGAACAGTTGTTTTTCTTGTAAAACACCATCTTTAATCACATTTGATTTGATTAATTCCTTACGCAATTCTTTTAGACTTGCTGGTATTGCGGGTGAATCAACCTCATCCACTTGACTGCCTTCTAAAACAACAAAACCTTCCGAAGTCTGTTCGCAGATAGCTTCAATCATTCGATTTGATTTCTTTGTTTTTCGCTTCAAATAGAGATGAGTTGAATTTTCATTAGAAACATTCTGATCTGTTTTCTTGGTCATAGGAACAAACACTCGGTACCCTAAGGTTCCTACAATCATCAAAGTATTTTCTACAACCTCATCCAACTCAGACTGCTTTTCTTCTGTTACATTCCCAGAATTGGGCTCATTCCCATTTTTGACAATAAAGCGCCCCGCGTCCTTTGCTAGTTGTGTAAATTTATTTTCCAAGTAACTAATTTCTGTGGGACCAAAGGAAATATTCTGCGTCGTCAAAATAATCACATCATTAAAATAATCTGCATGGTTATCACGAGTATGTTCCTGAACACGTAAAAGGACACCTTCACCATTTTTGCGATTCGTCGCCTGCCCGATGTAGGTAACATCCTTTTGCTTATCCTCATTACGACCAAATAGGAAATAAATCCCACTTTGTTTCATTTCGTCACGAGATTTCAAATCAGCCAATTGAATTCGAGGAATTTTATAAATCACCCCTGTCCAATTTGACAAGGTACATTTAATTATCCCAGTAACTTCTCCATCCATGAGAAACATGTTGATATTTTTACTACGCTTCATCCTAATTTCTTCTCCACATATTCTCTCACTCGTTCTTGCAATTGAGGCACAACCCGATCTGAAATTAAAAACTCTTCAAAGCTCACTAACTTATAGCCCTGTCCCTCGTCTCCAAAGTCAATGCGATCAAAATCTTCTTGGGCTAGATTGCCAACTAGAAAAACGAACTGTTTCTTCTCATCCAAGATGCCAGGATAGATCCCAGACCAGATGACGTCATCTTTAGACAGTTGGATGTTCAGTTCCTCATAAACCTCACGCGCCACACACTCAAAAGGTGTCTCATTTCCTTCCCGACCACCACCTGGCAAGTCCCACATATTAGGATAGGGAATCGTTTCTTTATCATCGCGCAAGATGGTTAGAATCTTATCCCCACAAAACAAAGCAATCTTACAGCCTGTAAAATCAGAAATTTCTATTTCCATATCAGACTCCTTCGGTTAATTTTCTTTCCAGTTCTATTAACCAGTTTTAATAATAGCGTATACTGCCCCATAACATTCTACTGTTATTCTTTTTTTGTTTGGCAAGCTGAATAGCCTTTTAGTTTAGAGCAAATTTTCATTTGACTAAAATTTTTTAGTATTGAGGTTGCTATATATTGTGAAGAAGGTGGAACACTTCTCTTGCAATTTCCTAAACTTACTATTCAGATTAATTGTTTGTCTAGCCCATTTTTTTATCTATTGATTCTACTATTTTTCATTTCATAGAGCCAACTTTTTATTTCTTTTTTACACACTTCAAAAATCTTATCTTTAAGTTCTTTATTATCTTTTTCAAAACAAGCTTCCCATAACTCATCGTCTTTTATTTCATGAATTGGAATATCTTGGTTCTCTAATTCTTTTTTAAACTCTGTTAGATAATACGGTTTGTGAGAATGTAAACCAATATAACCCAGATATGGATATAATATAGTTTCATCAAAATCATTTACCGTTACAATAATTCCATTTTGTAGTGGCTGATGATTTGGATCAGCACTCTCTGAATGGTCATAAGGATAGAATAAAATGACACCAACTACATTCTCTCTCCTTACAATTTCTCGTGCATCATCAACTCCTTGAGAAGGGTCATAAAACTCCGTTGCAAAACGATAAGTTCTTCCATCAGATAAACCTTTTTTTCCTGGCTCGGATAGTTGCAATAAGATATTTTTAAACTTTTCATCATCAATACCCAATTTACTTAGATAATCTGAGAATTCTATGTCAAAGTAGTAAAATTCCTCAGTTTGAGAATCTATATGATTTATTTTTAAAAAAGCAGTCTCATCTGAAAGTATCGTTGGTTTTAAAGCTAGCTGTCGCAAAAAATTGCGAATATGGGATTCATTTTTATTAAACTCTCCCAATACTTCAGTCTGTCTAGACTGGCTTCGATCATCTTTTAGAATAAAAGAGTAATCAAAAGATTGTGTCGTTAATTGCTCTATTATTTTATGCAGAATAAACTTAATTTTTAAAGAATGCAAGTCATTATTATTAAAAAAACTATTCTCAAACTGTTCATATTCTTCTTTAGATAATTCCCCGACAAAATCCAGTAAGTCAATTAACTCCCAATAAAATTTCAATATCATCGGTCTATAAAGTTCATTTATACCTTTATAAAGAGTAGAATTCATAAACTTGTAAAGTTCAAATCCCTTGGAAAAATAAGTACTTCCCTCATATTTTCTACCATAATTTAACTCCCTATTATTCATTCTATTCACAAAATAGGAATCTAGAATAGTAATAAAATTATAACTTAGGGGTAGCCCTTTATTATTAATCCTGTGAATATAATCCAAAATACCTAAGTCAGGGACAACAATGATATTAGGTTCAGAAATATAATCTGATTTTTCCAATAAAGATATTGCAGTGGATATATCTGTAATTAGCAATGTCGAAACATTACAATCAAAAAATAACCTTTTATTTTTATCAATCATATCAATAATTGTAGCTGTGTTACATTTATCTAACTCATCTATAGAAAAAGTAATATTAAAGTATGCAGACATGTTTTTTAAAAGTCGTAGTAGCTGACGCTCTTTTAATTCCTCAGTAACAATACTTTTTAACTCCCGAGACAATTCTTCATTGTTGCTTGAAGAATTTTTCCCTCTTAATTGTAATCCCGTTTTTATTACTCCTATACCAGCACTTAAATCAATAGATGAATCGGCTGATATATCTGAAGTAGTTGATTCTAAATATCTTTTTGTATTTGTTATTTCTATATCAAAATATTGCAGTTGTTGTTGAGAAATACGCAAGATTTCCTCTAATTTTTTCAGCTCATCCGCTTTTATTTCAAAATACTCAACCTTTTGATACAGTTCGTCAATGTTTTTACGAAAAGTTGAAATATCTACTCGATTGTTTTCAAAAGAAAACCAGCTATTTTTTTGAAATCCATGTTGTTTATTTAAAATCTTAAATTGTTCCTCTACATCGCTGGTTTTATTTAATAACTTGTTACATAAATTATGAATATTTGAAGTATTTTCTTTTTCCTCAATTTTTTTCAACTTTTTATGAATTGTTGAAAATTTTTTTCTAATTTGATTTTGTTCTAACCAATTGTATTCTTTTGTCTTTTTCTCAACATTAAATTCTAGAGTTGGATAAAACCCTCTATCATCGTTAATAAAACCATCAAGATAGTCTTCAATATCCTCCATTCTTTTGGAAATAGCATTAGGAATTTGCATTAAAATTTCTCTATGAAAATCTTTATTACCACTGAAAAAAGACACATTCACTACAAGAATTTCTTTGTCATCTTTATCACCACTATACTTTCTATCAAATTCCAAAGAAATATTTTTAAGACTTGATTTTCCTGACCCTCTGTTACCACATAAGACAAAAAGCCCTTTCTCTTCTCTGTATATAGCCTGCAACTGCTCTACTATTTCTCGTTCTGTAGGCAACAATGAAAAATAGTCTCTAACATCTCGGCTATAAGCACCAATATATTTTTTTTCCGCTGTCAAGATTTACCTCTCTTTACATTACATTTACTCAAATCAAGCTTGTCTTCTTTCTAATACCTCGGGTAAGGGTAAAAGGTGCTTTCTTCTAGGCCGACTTTGCCTTCTTCAAAAACTTCTTGGTTCCAGACGATCTCAAAGCTCTCTGCTTCTTCGTCTGCTAAGAAATCCATGAGCTCATCCAAGGCCAGCTCGGCTGTATCTCGGAGGAAAGTCGCAAAATAGGCTAGAAACTCACGAGACAAGCCTTTTTTAGGCTCATAAGGAATCGCTGTTAAATAGGCATCTTCTTCCACATGAGACTTGGCTGGATTGTAGAAGATAACAGCTTCTTCAAAGAAGATATCCTCATCAGACTCTTCGCCAGCTTCATCAACTAGTGCAACCCCTCCTGTGTTTTGCGCTTCCAAGAGAAAAGCCACTTCTACCGCGTGGTTTTTCTTATCCCAATTGATCTCAAAATCAAAGGGAAAAACCTTGTCCATCTCCTCTTCTAAAACATCCAAAAATCCGTATTTAGACATAGCGTCCTCTTTCTAATTTCCCACTCTTAGAGCGGAATATGATACAATAGTTACTACAATCTTACCATAAAAAACGCCTCTTTGAAAGGAGACAAAGCTAGAAAGGAGAAGGAAATGCCCGACAATCTCGCACTCCGTATGCGACCACGAACGATCGATCAAGTCATCGGTCAACAGCACCTGGTCGGAGAAGGCAAAATCATTCGCCGCATGGTCGAAGCCAATCGTCTGTCCTCTATGATTCTCTATGGACCTCCGGGGATCGGAAAGACCAGTATTGCTTCTGCGATCGCAGGAACGACCAAGTATGCTTTTCGGACCTTTAATGCAACGGTTGACAGTAAAAAACGCCTACAAGAAATCGCAGAGGAGGCCAAATTTTCTGGTGGCTTGGTCCTGCTCTTGGACGAAATCCATCGCCTCGATAAAACCAAACAAGATTTTCTCCTGCCTTTGCTCGAAAGTGGTCTGGTCATCATGATCGGTGCAACAACTGAAAATCCCTTTTTCTCTGTCACACCCGCTATTCGTAGCCGCGTACAAATCTTTGAGCTGGAACCGTTGACGACAGAGGAGGTCAAGCAAGCTCTAAAAACGGCGCTGGATGATCCCGAGCGTGGCTTTGACTTTCCAGTCGTGCTCGATGAGGACGCTTTGGATTTCATCGCTACCTCAACCAATGGAGATCTTCGCTCTGCCTTTAATTCTCTCGATCTGGCTGTGCTGTCGACCTCTGAAAATGCAGAAGGGATCCGCCATATTACACTAGAGATCATGGAAAACAGCCTCCAGCGTAGCTACATCACCATGGACAAAGATGGAGACGGCCACTACGATGTGCTCTCTGCCCTGCAAAAATCTATCCGTGGTTCGGATGTCGATGCTAGTCTCCACTATGCCGCTCGTTTGATCGAAGCCGGAGATCTACCCAGCCTCGCTCGTCGCTTGACCGTCATCGCCTATGAGGATATCGGCCTAGCCAATCCAGATGCGCAGATTCATACCGTAACAGCCCTTCAGGCAGCTGAGCGCATCGGCTTTCCTGAGGCCCGCATTCTCATCGCCAACATCGTCATCGATCTAGCCCTTTCACCTAAATCCAACTCAGCCTACGTCGCGATGGATAAGGCGCTGGCTGACCTTAGAAGTTCTGGCAACCTTCCCATTCCTCGCCACCTCCGCGATGGCCATTATGCTGGAAGCAAGGAACTGGGAAATGCGCAAAACTATAAATACCCTCACAACTACCCTGGCAACTGGGTCAATCAGGACTACCTGCCAGATAAGCTCAAACACGCTTCCTACTTTATTCCCAATGAAAACGGCAAGTACGAGCGTGCTCTCGGAGCCACCAAGGAGAAGATTGATCAATTTAAGAAAAAGTGACATCGGTTTCAAAAAATTGAGATTTTCCCTTGAAATATTTTCAAAATGTGGTATCATATACATATAGAAACGCTGTGGTGTACGACTTCACACTTAAGTGTTGACCGACTATTTTTTGTATTATTAGGGAAACAAAAGACTTCTGGCAGTATGCAGGCCGTTTCACGCGGAAGCAGCTAAGTCAGAGCGAGTTGCCCACCTGCTTAATTGCGCGGGTTCAATACAAATCGTGAAGTTTCGGCACCAATACAGCTTTTTATATTTGCCTCCTTAGCTCAGTTGGTAGAGCAGTAGACTCTTAATCTATGGGTCACAGGTTCGAGCCCTGTAGGGGGCATCTAAATCAACAGGAAAAAGCCTTGATTTATAAGGCTTTTTTGCTTGTCTATAACTGATTTGCCCCATCATTTGCCCCACATTTTTTTATGAGCAATCTTTCCAGACATCTCTAATTTGATTAAATTCTTCAAAAATTTTCTCTTCTAAAGTGTGTCCATATACTTCTACTAACATTGAAATATCTTTATGCCCTAGAATTTTTGCAATAACTCCAAGGTCAAATCCTTTGTGCCAGAGGTAGCTTCCATAGGTATGACGTGCTCCTTTTGTCGTGATAATTGGATAAATATCTAATTCATTTAAAAGAACACTCAAAGCTTTATTGACACTTGCAATATCTGGTACCAAGTGAATATATCCATAATGCTGAAAAATCATTTTATACCTATTCTTGATTCCTAGCTCTTTATTAGCCTTCTCCTGTTCAATTTTTAGGTCTTGTAATATCTTAATACATTCTTCGTCTATCGGTACCATCCGAATAGACGTTTTGTTTTTTGGAGGGACAAATTTATGAGAAAGGGTATTAAACCTCCTATATGTTTTTAGCAGTCCTCTGTCAAAGTCAACTTCATTCCAAGTTAACGCTATTAACTCTCCAAACCTCATGCCTGTTTTTAATAGAAAATAGATGATATAAGGAACAATTGAACGTTGGTAATCAAATTTTCTCTTTACTGCTAAAAGTAAATCCAGATAGTCCTTTTCTGTATGTAAATATTTCTCTTCTGTCATCTGTTGTTCTTTGGATGAAAATAACTCGACATGTTGTGTAAAATCATCTATTAGAACTTTGTCAGCAATTGCCATTTGGATGCTCTGATGAATCCCAGTATTCAATCTACCAAGAAAATTTCTACCAACTGTCTGCCCATACTTATTCATAATTCTTTGGTATTCACTCGCACGAATTTGAGTGACTTTTTTATTTCCAAATAATCTTTCAATTGTGTTTTTACGGAGAAGATATTTTTTCTTTGTCTCTTCTGACCTACTACTCGGTAGAATTTTTAGTTCAAGCCATTCTTGATACAGATCTACAAGAGAAATATCTCTCGAAATTCTTTTCCCTAAACGAAGTTCTTGCAGAATCGGTTCAGCTTCTGACTCTGCAAGTTTTTTTGTTTTAAAACCGCTATTATGAGCAATAGTTTTTCCTTCGCTACGAATTTCATAGGTCCATAAATTACTATCTCCCCGCTTTCGATAACGAACACTTGCCATATTACGCCACCTCTGTTCCTAGAATCTCATTTACAACACTTTTTGGAACAACCATCAAACGTTTGCGATTATAAAATGTATAGCCTCGTGATACAAGTAATTCTCTTGCCTGATGAATGATATCATTCGCTGTATGAGGGCGATAGCCCATTTCAATTAATTCTTTGTTACTAATTAAATTATTATCCATAGTTATCCTCCTTAATTATTTTCTAAATTCAGAAACTCACCTACAAGTAGTTGTAATTCTGCATTTAATTTAGAGAGATTCTGTGTTAATACTTCTTTTAATTCTTCCGCAAATTGGTTCGTTTCCTCTCTCAATAGTTTGCGGACTCTTGTTTTTTTCTTTTTGATGCTGTCTGATTTTAAATTTGGAAAAGCCAATGATAACAGTTCAGGATTGTTGAGAAAGATAATTGTAAATGCTCTTTGATCCACTCGAATATGTTCTAGCTTATAAAATCCGAAATTATCAAGTCGATTCATAATATCTTGGACCATCTCCTCACCAATCGCTTTGGTTCTGAGTTGGAACTCCAGTCTCCACCAAAACGGATTTACAGCCAAATCTAGCTTCTCTTCGCGCTTGTGAGCAATGATTTCTTTATTCTTATCATATAACCTAACTTGTACATTACTACCACTAGAACCCCAATATTTCGTCTCTAATTCGCCCCCTCTACCGTAGAAGACCTTATGGGTAACACCACCTTTAATATGTTGCAAATTAACGATTTCAGGTCTGTTGAAAATGTCAAATGCCAAATCAAAACGAGACAAACGTACCGTCAATGAATTCAATCTAGCAAAGTACATTAATTGTCTCCATACTTTCATTCCATCAAATTCTTTTAAAGTATTAGGATTGAAATCAATTCGAATCAATTGTTCACCTCCATAAATGGCTAATTGGAAAAATATAATATTGATTGAATCATACTCATTAAAAACTTTAACTAAAGTAAAGACATCATCTCGTACGTTATCATGTATTTCAAATGAATCAACTCTTGTACTTATTGCCTGTTTCAGATTTTTGAAAATTCGTCTTAGGGAACCAATGTCTGTATCCCAGATAACCGTTAATCTATCAATACTGACATCTAACCGCTGTACTAATTCTCCTACATCACATCGTTCTTGAATACTTCTTAAATCTTGTATAGAAACCAACAAAATTGTCCCCCTTTCTTTTAGATTTTTTAGGTCTCAGAAACACCGTCAAATCAACGTTTGTTCGTTCCGTCGTTCTTTGGGCGTTGCCCTAAGTGTACCTTTTTGCTGGCTGTTAGAATAGCCAGCTTTTGCTTGGCTAGAAATTGTCTGGACGGCAGTCTGCAGGACTTCGCCTGACTTCCCGTCAGGCTCGTCCCTTGTCCTTGTCCACACAATTTCTAGCTCCAAGGCTTCGAATAGTCATAAGTCATAGTCTCGTCCTCAACTTCCTCCCCACTCACCAATCCTAAACTTACGAGCTATTTTTGTATTATTTATAACTTATTTATAAGTTATAAATATATTTTATAAAAAATATTTTAATTAGTCAACTAAAAACTTGATTTGTAAGTTTATAGGTGATAAAATAAGTTAAAAATAAAAATAGGAGTTTCCCATGACCTTTATTATTCAAAATTTTGGACCCAATTTGGCACGACTACGCATAGAAAAAGGAGTAAGCCAAACTCAACTAGCTGAAGATTTAGGAATCGGTAAACAGTCCATCTCTGATTACGAAAAACAAAAAAGCTATCCTACCTTTGCAAATTTGGATAAGATAGCAGAATATTTTAATGCAACTCCAACCCAACTCTTTGGAACGAGTAAAGAGATTGAGTTAGAAAAGAGTGTTCTTGAATCTAATGAATACTCTGATAAAGTAAGTGAAATCTTAAAAGCTGTTAAATACATCGAGCATTTCCTACATACTGATGGACAGTACTTAGAGGATTTACTTTACCTAACAAGAGGCAACCAACTATACACAGAAGATGGAAAAGAGTTGTATATTGATCCAACTTCTCAGAAAAGAACACTTCATACCCAATATGAACCTGGTTTTATTGAAGCAAGAGATAAATCTCCACTAGAACTCTTAATTGAAAATAAGGAGCTATTAGATTAAATAAAAAAAGCGAGTTTTAGGCTCGCTTTTTCTATTGTATAATCTTATTCTTCATTATCAATCGTCAAACACACCGCCTGTAAGCTGGTACGTGAGGTAAATGTGCTCCGAGATTTTGACAATTCGCGTCACATGAAGTTATTTAAGCATCTCCTTTTCTCTCATTACCATTTTCTGTTATAATAAATTGTACTTCTAGAATAGAAAGGTCTTAAGATGACAACTCTTGTTAAACATAAACGTGTAAATTATTCAGAACTTTTTTATGATCTAGTTTTTGTTTTTGCGATTTCAAAAGTAACTACTTTAATTCACCATCTTCATAACGGTATTTTGACTTGGAATTCTTTGCTTGATTTTTTCATGTCTGTCTTGCTTCTCATCAATGCCTGGATGATTCAAACCGTTTATACCAATCGCTATGGAAAGAACTCTATATTTAACATGGTAATCATGTTTATCAATATGGGACTTTTACTCTTTATATCCAATTTGATTAAAGATGATTGGCAACAATATTTTCATTATGTCTGTTGGGCTATTGGTACATTAACCCTTACCTTATTTTTTCAATATTTGGTTGAGTTTTTTAAAAAATCAACCGATAATGTTCATAGGGAAAGTATCAAAGGTTTTCTATGGATAACAGGTCTACGAAGTTTAGAAATCTATCTAGCAGCTCTTCTTCCTATTTACATTGGAGTCTATATCCTTTATGCTAGTATTCTGCTAACATTTATTACGCCAATTACCTCGATTAGTAAAGATGAACATTTCCAGATAGTTCTCCCCCATTTAATCGAGCGCATCTCCCTTCTTGTCATTATTACGTTTGGAGAGATGATTATGGAGCTAGTTAACTTCTTTACAATCGAGAAATTCTCGATTTATTCGGTTCTTTATTTCATTATTATGCTTTCTCTGTTCTTGTTTTATTTTGTTCAATTCGACCATGCTATTGATGAAGAATCTAATCAAAAGGGACTATTTCTAATTTACAGTCACTATCCTATTTTCATTGGACTTCTTATGATGACCGTTTCGATGAGTTTTCTTCTGAATCCTGAAACTAATCTTCTCTTTGCAACCAGCTTCTTTTATATCGGAATTGGCCTCTTCCAAGCTGCTGTCCTAGCAAATGGGCCCTATAACAAACACTATCTTCGCTATTCGAAAAGTTACTACTGTGTCCAAGCTACACTCTATCTGGCTGCCTTGATTCTCTCTTTAATCTTTGCTTCTAATCCTATAATAGTAGTAAGTATTACAACCATTTTAGCTCTAGCTATAGCTATTCATTCTATTTATTTTTATATGACACAGACTAAAAAACATTCCACACCTTACTGGGAGTTGTTTTAATGAGTTTATAACATTAAAAAAGCTTTGGGAACCAAGGCTTTTTTTTCATTAATTTGTTTTTCCATTTTATCCTCCGATTTGAACTCGCACTGACATTTATTTATAACAACACTATATATCTAGTATGGCATAATCATTAGGTATTATAGATTTTCAAACCAAATGTGAGTCATTCGTTTTTGCCCCACTTTTGCCCCATTTTGAAATATTTACATTGAAAATACCTAAAAGTATTTCCCTAAAATCAGCTATATTTCAACATTTTTGTTTATTTTCAATATGAAAAGTTCTTACAAATTCATGTAGGGGGCATTTTTTATGCACAAAAAGCCTTGAAAACCAAGGCTTTTTTGCTTGTCTTAAGAGTACTTAGCTCACTTTTTTATGAATACAAATAAGCGAGCTTCATGACAAAGCTCGCTTTTATCTAACACATCGTTATAATCTCAAAACCACCTCGGAGGTAGTTTGTTAATGAAAGTCTATATTAGGTATCATAATTCTAACAATAGCTGTTGAACAACTTCCAAAACATCCCTGAAAGAAATAGAAGTTGCATAAGGGTAATGAGACTGATAATTTTCCCAATGACGCGCCAATGTTATATCATCCTTCATCTCATCAATCATATTTTGAAAATCTACTACATCTAACGTTGTCTGACGATAGGAAAATGTTGCCTCGCAAGCTGATCGAAGCTTTTTACTATCCAATCGGCTTTTTTCCATACTATAAATTACATACACATCATAAAAATCCTTGCTTCGAGTGTTAAAGAAAGATCTTCGATAAATCGTTTCTAATTTTTCAGCCAATATTGTCTCCAAATTATAGGCCACGATCTCATAGTCAATCTCTTGAAAGAGACTATGATAACGATAGGAAACGGATTTGGGAGTAATAGGATCACCAGTCGCAATATCTAAAGGAATTGTCTGACGTATATTATCAAGCCGACATAAAATATGGATTCGATAACCACCATAAGGATCTTCATCTTTAATTTCACTTATCTTAGTAATTTCATAATGAACCAAATCATCAGTTAGGATTTCCTTTAAAGTACTTTCTAGTAGAGATTTGTCCATCTTAAATTGTTCTAAAATAAAATCCATATCAGAAGTTGTTCGACTTTCAACACCAATAATATTGGATAAAAGAAATCCTCCCTTGAATACAAAGTTATGACTATACGGACTAGATGCTATCTTTGCAAGTATCGTTTCTAGAAAATAATAAGTTAGCACAACATTGAAATCTACCTGTTTTTCGTTTGAAATTTTATGGCACAGAGCAATCAATCTATCTTTATTCATATAAGACCTCCATCAATGATTGGACGTTTTCGAGCACATGAAACTCTCGCGCATATTTGTAGAGTTTTCGTAGATCTTTTTTTGAAGATTGAATATATCTCTTTAAAGAAGTCGAAAATATTTCCACATCTATCTTTTGTCGCTCGCGAATGAGATCGCATATCGATCTCTCCAAATCATATACCCTTACTTCATTTCCGAAGGACGTTTGTAGCTTTGTCACACCGACTTCATACAATTCTTTCTGGATGAAATGCCTTTTTACCTCCTTAGGAAATCGATGAGGATTATAACCTGTATAGACCGTCACTTCTTTGTATTTAGGAATAACATCTATCAGCCCATGGAGATACAATGCTGATAGATAAGAATAAATCACTTTTTGATGTTGGAGTTGGAAAATGGCATACTCATCATACTGAGACCAATCGGTGATATAAATCCCTCTGGCAACCTTTATGAGTTGACCATTTTCCACCATTCGATTTAGGTAAGGCTTTGGGATCCCTTTTTTAACTACATCAGATGTTCTAATAATAGACTGATGATCTAGCATTTCCTGTATTTGTTTTTGAATCATTTCAGCATTCCTATTGTTGTTACTTCTGTGCTTTTATTATATCATATCACACGCACAAAAGTAACAATAACGATTATTCATAAAAAGATGCCGGACAAATAGCTCCGACATCACTTTCCAAAATCCTCTCTCCAAATATACTTGACGGTCACATCGTCCCAATTCTTTGGACTGAAGCGGCTGGAGTAGATGGAGGTCCAATTCACAGTTCACCGATCCACCACTTGTGCTTTAAAGTGGACTGGTTTATCGTCTACATTGGTGATGGTGATGTTGTAGGGCTTTCGTTCCGTCACCCCAAATACTTCCTCTACTTCCCCTTGAATCACTATTCCATCGTTTTCTAAATAGAAACTCTTACTTTTATCATTTGGTAAGTCTTTACGATCTGTTTTGTCTTTTAAAAAAATGAGCTCCGTTATTGTTTGCTTTTCAACATTATAGACTATGTGACTATCTTTCATCCCCCAACCTTTTCGACCGGACAATTTTAACTTAGCATCATCAAATTTTTTAAACTGGAGTTCCGACCTATATTCTAGCTGATCCGTATTGGGATAAACTCTCAATTGAACACTTTGACCAGGCTGGAGGGTGTAGCTTCCATAAGTAAGGATCGAATAAACAAACCAGACTGCAAATGAAGCATATAAGAATCCAATGATCTTTCGTGAACGTTTGCTTGTAAAACGACGCAAAAGCAAGACGAGAGAAATAATAAATATCAGGGGTGTTACCATTTGTCTTCCTTTCTTACCAGCATTGACCCGGTTATGATTTCTACAGCAGCTTTTCATTTCACTCCTAGCCACACTTTCCATCTAGTATACCATAACCTGAAATGATCTAATCACAAGAACCCTACCAAACATTTGACAGCTCTTCACCGAATCCGCTATGATAAGGGTACTTGAAATTCCAAGTTTTCATGCATTTGAAATGTAAGGAGTCCAAAATGAAAATCTATTATTCAAAATTTGTTGGTGTCGGTTATCTAATCTTTGCGGCGGGTGTATCCTTTCAATTTTTCTTTTCTCCCGCTCATGGATTGATCGACTTTTCTCAACTAAATCTTCCCACTGTGATTTCAACCATTCTCTTTTTCGCTGCTATCTACGCAACAATTGCAGGCATCAAAAGACTAACTAGCCACAGAGTCTCCTTTGAATTCACCTTTGAAGGTATTTATGTCTACCCTGGGCTTTTCTTCTCAAAAGAAATCTTCATTCCAAAAGAAGAATTGTTGCGAGCATCTTATGTCGAAGTGGATGTTAGCGACCCTGATCATGTCAACAGCAAGGCTTGCTATTTAGATTTTAACCTCAGAGAAGTCACCCAGTTAGAAAATATTTCTAAATCAAACATCATCATCAATACAAGCACCTTGAAATTGCGTCTCGCCCTTAGCCTCTGTCGATTTAGAGAGGAAGAAAAAGCCGAGTTAGCGACCTATCTAAAAGAAAACTACGGCATTGATTTTTTCTATTAGCATGTAATAAAAAAGCCCTCCATTAGAATTTTAGAATAGCAAGATCTTTCCAAGTATTTGACGAACGAATACCGAATAACCGTTTTATAGCAAAGAAAAAGCCTTGAAAATTCAAGGCTTTTTTAACTGCTCTTAGTTCCTCATTTTCCCTTTGGGTACGAGCAGATAGAAAAATAGCAAATTCAATCCAAATACGGCAACAAAGAGCGCTAATTGGGTAGCATCGATCGTTTGTTTCTCAGTCAAATCTTGGATCAGCTTTGTATAATAATAGCCTGGGAAAACCCGTTGTAGCTTGCCAACTAAGTCCATAAATCCTCCACTTGCACCAAGCGTATCAAAGGGAATAATGGTCATAGCGGCCAAAATAATGACAGGAAAGCCAATGGTATCAATCGTCTTGGCATCTACCCTGACCCCAAGAACAAAGCCAATCACGCTAAAGTAGATCCCCATCAAGGATAAGAGGAAAAATTGCACCAACAGGCTAGTCGTCACTGGAAAGTGAAAACCTAGAACAGCAACTACTAGTACTGCTAAAAAGATCAAGCTGTTCAAAATCAGTTGTACGATCGATTGATCCCATAAATAGTTCTTGACACTATAGCTTGTAAAGCGGGATTCAAAAGAATAAAAACCGATATCTGAGGCGATTCGCTTACTAAAAGTTGCAAGGCTATTACCAATGACCCCGATAAATACGGCAATACCTAATAAAATACTTGGTGAAACCCCTTTTTGAAGCTGATAAAAGAAGATATACCAGCCTATGGGTAAAATAATGGTGAATAATACGAAGCGCTTATTTCGTAAAACTTGTTTTAATTGAATCTTTTTCATGCTTATTCCCCTCCTTTATTCATCTCTTCTCGGAAATACTGCTCAATGGTTTGACCAGCCTGGTGAATGTCCTCAACAGCCTTTGTTGCAGCAATTCGACCCTCTTTTAAAATCAGGACTTTTGTAAAAAAGGCATCAATTTGGTTGAAATCATGGGTCACCACAACAGATGTAAACTCTTGCTGCTCCAGCAATTTCCAAAAATTATCCACTGCTTCCAAGTCCATGCCAGTCGTCGGCTCATCTAAAAAAATCAACTTTGGATGATTCAAAATGGTTAACAACAAGGACAAGCGTCTCTTTTGGCCACCAGAAAGACTTCCCACCATCTGCTCTCTTGATTCTCTCAATTCGACCATTTCTAAGAGTCCATTGATATCAGCCTGCTTCTGCTGATTCATCCGGCTTTTTAATTCGACGAATTCAGCAACGGTTAGATCCTCGATGAGCAGATCCCCCTGAGGCATCATCCCAATTTCTCTTTGAAAATCAAGCGAAGTCTTTATCGTCCCCGAATCAGCCTGGAGCTGCCCTGCGATAATGTTGAAGAGGGTGCTTTTACCTGCTCCATTATTTCCCAGCAAGGCAATTTTGTCTCCTTCTTCTATCGAAAAAGACACCCCCTTTAATACAGCTTTCTCCTTAAACGATTTTGTAATAGATGCTACCTGAAACATAGGATCCCTCTTTTCTTATTGATCTTGTGTCCATTATACGTCAAAGAGAAAGCCTTAGAGGCTCTCTGTCAGAATCGGTCAAAAAATCGTCGTGAATGGTCAAAAAAGAGGCTGGGACAAAAGTCCTAGCCTCTTCTTGTTTTTGGATTGTCGAGCAAGATGCAGTGGTTGAGTGGGCTCTACTACGCTGATTTCATCAGCTTTTACAGCCCTACTCAACTGTGCGGAGGTGGGACGACGAAATCGAATTCTAACGAATGACCGATTTCTGTCCCACTCTCTCTTCTATTATTCCTTCCAAAAGGTCAGACTCTGGGTAAATCGGTAGTTTGAACTCTTGGTAGACACTGTCGTTTTGGGATACTTTTCCAGTAATTGTTGGATCTTGTACAAGCCAAGACCGCGGCCATCTCCTTTACTTGAGTAGTCCTTTTCAAAAATTCTCGCCAGATCTATTTTTTCAGCTTTTGTACTATTTTCAACTATTAAGATGAGGGAGTTTTCCTCCTGGAGCATGGCAAGAGTCAGCTGTGGGTCATCTGATTCAAGACTCGCTTCAATAGCATTGTCACAAAGGATGGATAAGAAGGTGATGAAATCTAAAACCTCGATGAATAGATCACGAACAGGTTCATCGATCTCGACAGAGATCCCAATCCCTTTATTTTGAGCTTCCAACAATTTTGCGGACAGAACACTTTTTACAGCTGGATTTTCGATGTGACTGAGTTTGGCAATATCAAACTTGCTATCGTAAAATTGTTGGCCACTCTCTCGAAGAACATTCTCATAGACTTCCCTGATCGCATTGAGATCTTCATGCTCAATACTTAACTTGAGACTTGTTAAAATATTCAGGTAATCATGACGAAAGGCACGAATCTCCCCATAGAGCATTTCGACGTGTTGGCTATAGGTGGCTAACTCCTGCAGTTGCCTATCTTTTTGCTCTAGAATCTCTTGTTTCAATCGTTCTTTGGACACTGCATTGAAATACAAGAGCATCATAAAAAATAAGATCAAATAAATACTATTTAAATGTTCCCGTAAAGCATCTGCATGCGGAATAGCATCCTCAAAAACCACCAGACCTACAACACTGACTAAATACACAAACATAGAAAGATCCATTGGAAGTAAGAAACGATTAAAATACTGCCGTTGAAACCCTACTTTTAAATCTGTAAAATCTAGTTTTAACAATTTAGTGAGCCCTAAATAGACAGGAAAGACCAGCAATTCAAGTAGAGCATCATACCAGCTGACAGATGCCTCATGAACAAGTACAATCCCTAGCATTGGAAAGACATAAAAGGCTAAGAGACGCCCAATGAGACTCTCCATGACAACCGGGTAGAGCCCATAAAAAATGTTCAAAAGGTGTCGTATGTTACGATTTCGATAGAAACTATAGGCAATAAATACTAAGAAATAGCCAAAAAAGCCTACCGGTGGCACAAGGGTAAAGACGACTGCAAAGAAGAAAGGGCACAAAAAGAGCCAGCGCCAAGCGAACTCTTGTCTACTGATATGACGATAGATCAGCATGCTGACGAAGAACTTTAAGTAATATATGAGAAAATCTAACAGCAATTCTTTCTCCCTTCTATTTTTTCAAAGCTTCCAGTAAGCCTCTGTACTTGGTCCGTGAGATCAAGCAATTGTCCCCATTTTCAAAAAAAGCTTTCTTGGCTTCTTTATCAATCTTCGTAATATTTTGTGGATTCACCACAAAGGAGCGGTGGCACCGATACAAGCGAGGATCTGCTTTTTCGATATCGGCAATACTAGCGTAAAATTCCAAGCGCTCATCCTGGGTATGTAAAATGACCTTGTGAATAGTTGGAGACGTTTCAACATACAAAATCTTATTAAAGGGAACTTGTACACGCGCCATCGCACTCTCAAATGTAAAAGCATCTTGCGCAATCGTGGTCCCAGCTTGCTCCAAGGTATAGTCAATGGCCGAGTCGATTCTTTTTCTGAACTCTTCCTCACCCAGCGTTTTATCAATAAAATCCAAGGCGGCTACTTTGTACTGAAAGGTAATGGGCATGAATTCAGAGTGAGTGGTGACAAAGACAATGGTCGCATGGGGGTCTTTCTTGCGAATCTCTTTTGCGATCTCTAGACCCTTTTTCTCCTCACCTTTAATCTCGATATCTAAGAAGAATAGGTGATGAGCGCCTCTCTCTGTGATAGCATCTAGCAACTGGCTTGACTTCCCAAACACTTCTGGTGCTTTGCATTGCAAGGATTTCTGAGCAATCAGTTCCTGCAAGACCGATTCGATTCGTGATTGCTGGATCCACTCATCTTCTAACACAAAAATCTTCAACAAAGTCTTCACTCCTTCCCCTCGACGAATATGTTCTATTTTACCATAAATAATAGCTGCTGAGCCATTCTTTCAAAGTAGACTCAAAAGGCATTCTATCTTTTTCTCCTTAACAAGAAAAAACTCTCCCGGAGGAATCCGGAAGAGCTTGCGCAAGGGGAATTTGAAAAATATTTTTTAATATGAAAAAGGTCGATAAAATCTATGCTATGTTCAAACTCTCATTTTACTAGCAGCGATATTACGATCAAGTTTTATTGTCAATAGACATGTATGTGGGAAGTTCTCCCCTTGCAACAATGTAGACCTGTGATCTACTCTTACTAGTATACACTAGAATTATTACAAAATCAGTTAATTTGTATTGCAATTTGTTGGCAAATATCCCTCTGCCTGAAAACACCGCAAATGCTTGATTCCCAAGCATCTACGCAAGTCCTCTTTAATTAGTATTTATCATTTCTGTTACAAAATTTAAAATAAAAATATTATTCCATAACAAATGAAAATCCCAAAGCACGATAAAAAGAGGCTGGGACAAAAGTCCTAGCCTCTCAATTATTTTTGGATTGTCGAGCAAGACGCAGTGGTTGAGTGGGCTCTACTACGCTGATTTCATCAGCTTTTACAGCCCTACTCAACTGTGCGGAGGTGGGACAACGAAATCGAATTCTAACGAATTACCGATTTCTGTCCCACTCTCTTTGAGCTAGTAAGACGATTAGCCAGACCGCACAATAGCGGCTGGCGTCAAATGATTCGTGCTTTAGAACCAATCATGGGTATCAGGTTACGACAGAAAATAAAGAAGGCCGATAACGCCTTCTTTATTTTCTTAGTAAGACACTTCGGCAAGGCACCATGATGCTTGCCGTAGTCTAATGAGGTGCTTCAGCACCCATTAGACTAAGTGTCTTACATCATCCCACCCATCATGCTTGGATCCATTCCTGGTCCTGCTGGGGCTGCTGGTTCTGG
This sequence comes from Streptococcus parasanguinis CC87K, assembly GCF_000507765.1. Lineage (GTDB taxonomy): Bacteria > Bacillota > Bacilli > Lactobacillales > Streptococcaceae > Streptococcus > Streptococcus parasanguinis_J. The sequence continues at coordinate 271,512 of NZ_KI669402.1, forward strand.
TTTGTTGGCTACGACTGCTTCGGTCGTCAAGATCAGACTCGCTACGGAAGCGGCGTTTTGAAGGGCTGAACGGCTCACTTTAACTGGGTCGATGATTCCTGCATCAATCATATTCACCCATTCACCTGTTGCAGCATTGAAACCTGTTCCGACTTCGGCATTTTTCAAGCGATCAATCACAATAGATCCTTCGTAACCGGCATTGTGAGCAATTTGGCGCACAGGTTCTTCCAAAGCACGAAGAACGATATTGCGTCCGGTTGCTTCATCTCCTTCTAATTCAAGGGCTGCGACTGCAGAGATAACATTGACAAGAGCTGTACCACCTCCGGCAACGATTCCTTCTTCAACGGCTGCGCGAGTCGCATTAAGGGCATCTTCGATACGGAGTTTCATTTCTTTCAATTCTGTTTCTGTTGCAGCACCAACCTTGATCACGGCAACACCACCAGACAATTTGGCCAAACGTTCTTGTAATTTTTCACGGTCAAATTCAGAGGTTGTAGTTTCGATTTGTGACTTGATAACAGCCACACGGTTAGCGATCGCTTCTGGGTTACCAGAACCTTCGACAATGACAGTACTGTCTTTATCGACTGAAACTTTAGCTGCTTGACCAAGTGCTTCAATGGTTGCATCTTTCAATTCCAAACCAAGATCGTCTGTAATGACTGTACCACCTGTCAAGATGGCAATGTCTTCTAGCATGGCTTTGCGGCGATCTCCAAATCCTGGTGCCTTGACAGCTACGACATTAAAGGTACCACGGATCTTGTTCAAGACAAGTGTTGGAAGAGCTTCGCCATCGACATCATCTGCGATGATCAAGAGTGGACGGTTGCTTTGAAGAATGCTTTCCAACAATGGCAAGATTTCTTGGATATTTGAAATCTTCTTGTCAGTGATCAAAATGTATGGATTTTCAAGGTCTGCCACCATCTTTTCATTATCAGTGACCATGTATTGTGAGAGGTAACCACGGTCAAACTGCATGCCTTCAACGACTTCCAGTTCTGTCTCCATTCCACGAGATTCTTCAATCGTGATGACCCCATCTTTGCCAACTTTTTCCATGGCTTCAGAGATGTACTCACCGACTTTTTCAGAACGAGAAGACACAGCAGCTACTTGAGCAATCGCTTCCTTGCTTGATACTGGGATCGCATTGTTTTTCAAAGCTTCTACTGCTGTTGCAACAGCGGTCTCAATCCCACGGCGGATGCCAATTGGGTTAGCACCTGCAGTAACGTTTTTGATCCCTTCACGGACGATGGCTTGGGTCAAAACCGTTGCGGTCGTTGTACCGTCACCTGCGATATCATTGGTCTTAGAAGCCACTTCTGACACCAATTTAGCACCCATATTTTCAAAATGGTCTTCCAATTCAATTTCTTTTGCGATGGTCACCCCATCATTTGTGATCAAGGGTGAACCAAATGATTTTTCAAGAACCACATTGCGTCCTTTAGGGCCCAACGTAACTTTCACTGTATCTGCTAAGACATCGACACCACGGACCATTGCAGAACGTGCATCAGATGAAAATTTAATATCTTTTGCCATTTCTCTTACCTCTTTCTTCTCTTACTCTACAATTGCAAGAATGTTTGATGTTCCAACGATGGTGTAGGTTTCTTCCCCATCTTTCACTTCAATTCCTGCATGGCTTTCAACCAAAACGTGGTCTCCTGCTTTTACAGCTGGAGCAATGAGTTCACCACTTAGGGTACGCACACCTTCACCAACGGCCACTACTTCAGCTGTTTTTGTATCAGCCTTGCTCGCACCTGCGAGGACAAAACCTCCAACAGTCTGTTCTTTTTCTTCTACTTTTAAGACCACACGGTCTCCTAATGGTTTTAACATGTTCATTCCTCCATACGTGTTTTTAGCACTCTCTATACATAAGTGCTAACTTATGTTTCTATTGTATCACTTGGTCAGAAATAGTCAAGAAAAAAACACCTCAAAAATAGATGAGATGTTTCTAAAATATCAATTTAAAATTGTCAATTTTTGATTGAAATCATCGATCACTTTTTGAAGATTGATCCGCCCACGGTAGATACCATATCCAAAAACAATCATGCCTAAAATTCCAACCAAGGCTAGTAAAATCCCGAGGATCAAGAGTGGGAGGAAACTTTTGTGAAAGAGATAGATCAATACCACACCAATACTGGCAATGATAAAGAGTAAGCTGAACCAACGACCAAGGTTTTCAAGCATGTGGCGTTGGTACTTGATTTCTGTTTCATATCCATTGACAAGTTCTTGTTTTGTAACCATGGGATTCCTCCTGATAAAAATTGAGAATGAAGTGCAAATAAAGGAGGTCCATTCACTTCATTCTCAAAAACTCCTACTAGCAAATTCGTTTTTTCTTGACCTTAGTATTTAAGATGTGGGTCAAAGATACCAAGGGCAACACCGATCAAAGCCACTACAACGAGAAGTAACATGACTTTGTTTGGTGAAATTTTTTTCTTAGACATCAACCACCAGCAAAGAGTGATGAAGGCTGCTGTCAAGAGACCTGGATAAACACCATCGATCTTTTCTTGGATGTTCAAGAAGACTTTTCCTTCAGAATTCTTGAATTGAAGGGCTGTTGTAACAGATACCCAAGTAGCTGCTACGGCACCGATAACCATACCACCGACGACGCTGATCGCTTTACGAAGAGCTTGTCCTTTTGGTCCTACAAGGAATTCAACGGCTTTATCCCCTAATTGGTAACCTTTGAAGAAGGCAAAGCGCATACCAAAGTAGACTAAGAGGTTCCATACGACGATGTAGAAGAGAGCACCAGCGACGTTACCACCTTTAGAAAGACCAAGGGCAATCCCTAAGAGAACTGGGATCAAGGTACCAACAACCAATGAGTCACCAATACCAGCGATTGGTCCCATCAAACCGGCACGCATACCGTTGATGGTTTCGCCATCCACTGCATCTCCGTTTGCACGCGCTTCTTCCAAACCAGCTGTGATCCCTACAACAAGAGATCCAAGTTGTGGTTCAGTGTTGAAGAAGGCCGTATAGGTTTGCATAGCATCCTTTTGTTCTTCTTTTGTGTCATACATTTCTTCTACGATTGGAAGCATAGAAGTCAAGTACCCGAAGGTTTGCATATGTTCTTGAGAGAAACAAGTCAAATGACCATAATACCAATGATGGAATGCTTTTGCTAATGTTTTCTTTGAAATTTTCTTTCTATCAGCCATTTTAAATATCCTCCTCATCATCGTCTAGATCCACCACTCCGGCTGGAGCAGCTTTCATCGATTTGATCACTTCAAGTTCATAGTAGATTACTGCAAAGATTAATGAAACAACGGCACTGGATACCAAGTTCAATCCGAGAGATTTTGCCAAGGTAAATCCAACAAAGAATGGAATGAAGTCAGTTGCTTCTGTAACAATTTGTTTCAACAAGATGGCAATACCGACACATGGGAGAAGAGCACCGACTGTAAAGAGGGCTTTCATCCAGTAACCATCCATAGGAAGGTATTGTTTCATCAAATCAACCATGTTTTCACCGTATTTGGTGATAATCATTGTTGGAAGGAAAGAGAAGAGGAAGTGAGAGATCCAAGGGTAAACCCAGTCAACTGCGTAGAGTTTTTTGAAGTTTCCTTCTTCAACGGCTTTCCAACCAATGTGTTGCCAAACCAAGTTCATAGTAGCGGTACCGTAGAAAAGAACTGTACCAATTGTCCCAACGGCTGCACCGATTGGAGCTGCAGCTGCGGCGATTCCTGCTTCATCTGTGATGTTATTAGCATGCACAAACAAGATAGCAAGAGGAACACCGATGTAAGAGATGGCACGCACATCGGCAGATACGGTACCACCAGGTGTTACCAAGGCGATATAAACGACTTGAAGGGCAACCCCGACCATAATACCGGTTGTCACATCTCCAAGAATTAAACCTGAAATCAACCCACCGATCAAGGGACGACCGAGTGTATAGTTCCCGATACTGGAACCTCCCATACCAGGCATTGAAGACAAGCTGGCGAAAATACCAAGCAAGATTGCTTGAATCCATGAAATTGTCATAACAAACGCTCCTTTTGTTTGTAAATTTATTTACCTAACAGATCAGACTGTTAGTTCTAAAAACCAAATTTTGATTTGAAATCATCCCAATAACCGATGGAAACATCTGGCAACAATTGGAATTTCACCTTGTAGCCTGCTGCTTGAATAGCTTGGAAGGCTTCTGCTTCTTCCTGAGTGATGGATTGGTTATTTCCCAATTTCACAGCTCCAGGACGATCATTTGCAGGGCCAACAATGATTTCTTTGACATCACCTGGGACAAACCCTTGGTCGACCAAAATTTCCTTCATATCGATTGGATTTTTGGTGATCAAGAAGTAACGACTATCTGATTCTGTTACTTTTGCTGATTTTTCTTTAAAGGCTTCCTTTGTCCATACAAAGGTTTTCTTGTCTGATGCGCCTTTGTAAGCTTGAATCAAAACCTTGTTTGATGCTGCTGCATCGTTTACGGCAATCAAACCATCACATGGTTTTTCTTTTGCCCAGCGTGTGACTGTCTGACCGTGAATCATGCGGTCATCAATCCGTACAAATGTTACTACCATAAGGTACCTCCCTATTAAATATCGTCATCATCTTCTTCAGCACCAGCGGCTGAAATTTCAAAAGGCTGTAGTGCAGATCGTGCTTCTGATAAGATGGTGGCTGACAAATCGTCTCCATCCAACACATCCTTCATCACAACTGCCGTCAAGGCCATGGTAAGGTTCATCCCACCAAGGATCAAGGCTCCATCGAGCTTTCCAGCTTCTTCTAGAACCGTGGCTGCAGTGGTTAATGGACTACCACCTACGATATCTGCCAAGACCAAAACAGAATCATCAGCTGTCAATCCTGAAATGCTCTCTCTGAAATCAACTGCGAAGTCATCAACTGATTTTCCTTCTTTGAGTCCAACTGCGATGACCTGATCCAACTTGTCACCAGCAAACATGGCTAGTGATGTTTTTAGACCTTCTGCCAGTCCACCATGACTGACCAAAATGAGGTATTTCATTTTGCTACGCCTCCTTTATTTGACTCTATTGTAGACTATTTGAAAGCGCTTTTACATTGTCAAATGTCACATTCCCAATATGACATTTAGCAATAAAAAAATGACATCTGTCACTTGACAAAATGCCATCTTATTTTACTCTAAACTCCTACCTGTAGACTACTTTCAATCTCCCTCTGAATTTGAGGCAAGCGGTTCTCGACATCCTGATCACGCAAGGCATTGCCAATCAAGTAATCTAGCTTTTCTAGCACCTCTTTTGAGACATTTTTCGGACTACTTTCAACAGCTTGTTCCATGATGCGGTTCAAGGTCTGATTGGTCAAGGAATCTGTTCCAAAATCATCCACCTGCAAAAGGTCTTTACTAGAGCGACTCTTGACTACCTGTGGCATGACAGAGATCCCTTGGGATTGGGCAAAGAGAGTTTGTTGAATGTCTGGATCCTCTGTCAAAAGTTGCATCAATTCCCAAGCCAACTTGGAATGAGAACTCCGAGCTGACATAGCAAAAGAAGTCGTCGTGACTAAGGTTGCCTTGGTCGTTTTTGACTTAGCAGGCATCGGGATACAGGTCCAGGTGAAGTTTGAATATTTTGAAACGTGGTAGGGATAAGGTTTATAGGTCCGATATTGGGCCAAGGTCATGGGATAGAAGGCGACTTTCCCCTGGTCAAAATCTTTAGAGCTCACCTTGTAATTTTTATTTAGATCTTCCAATTTTTGCAGAAAAGTCAAAGACTCTTTCACTTCTGGAGCTGTCAGCTTGAGCATGCCTCCTTGGAAAAGATGACCTCCATTTGCCGCCAAGGCTTCTTTCCAGGTGTATTCTGTGCTCCCAAATTGGTCCAATTGCCCATCCCCATTGGTATCTTTGGTTAGTTTCTTGCAAATCGTATAGAACTCTTCAAGGGTCCAGCCTTCTTTGGGAACCGCGATACCTTCTTTATCTAAGAGATCTTTATTGACACACATCAAAATCGGATTGCTTTCATAAGGTAAGGCATAGGTTTGCCCCTGATAGACACCCGATTCAAAGGCAACGGGATAAAAGGCAGCTTGGTCTTTTCGATCCATATAGCCGTTTAACTTTTCTAGCACCCCCCGCGCTGCTAATAAAGAAAGATCTTGCTCAGAGACCATAAACACATCTGGCGTCTTTCCTGAGACAATCTTTTCAGAGAGCCAGTCTGAATAATCTGACTGCGGAATCCCGTTTTCATACTCTACACGGACGTGGGGATGGGATTTTTCAAATTTTTGAATCGCTCGATCCAAGGCATGGGAACGTTGACTGGTCGGCACATCCCAGCTAGAACCTGCATAAACACCGATATGGAGTACGGTCGGTTGCTGTTTCCACCAATAAAAACCTGCGCTCGCACAGAGCACAACAAGGAGGCCAATCCCCCAACAAAGATGCTTTCGCTTCAATTTCATTCTGTATTTCCTTTAGAAAAATCACGTCTCGTCACTCCTGTTTGGACTGACCAGATCGCTAATTGCGTTCGATCTCGTAGGTTTAATTTCGCCAAAATCGTTGATAAGTAATTGCGCACGGTTCCTTCTGACAAGAAGAGTTTGGCCGCAATTTCTTTATTGGACTCCCCATAGCCGACTTCTTGGATAATGCGCCATTCCGTCGTGCTCAAATCCTTGACATTGTCCTCATCTACAGCAATAGAGAAGTTGGTTTTGGCCATTTGTGAGAAAATTTGAAAGACTTTACTAGCGATATTCGGGTTGATCATGGCTCCGCCTTGATACACCACCTTAATCGCTTCATAGAGTTCCTCTGTCGAGGCTCCCTTTAAAAGATAACCTGAAGCACCATACTTGAGTGCACTATAGATAAATTCATCATCATCAAAGGTCGTTAAAATAATAATTTTGATATCCGGATAGTGCTCTTTTACCTCTTTTGTCGCCAAAACCCCATCCATGCCTGGCATCCGAATATCCATTAAGATCAGGTCAGGATGTGTCTGTGGAATGCTCGACAAGACGTGATTCCCATCTTCCACTGTGGCCACCACTTCGATATCGGGGTGGGCTGACAAAATAATTTTCAGAGATTCTCGAATCAAGGCCTGGTCATCTGCCACCATTACTTTTATCACCATCTCTATCTCCCTTCTTTATATTTCGGTAAACTGACGCGCGTGAAAAATCCATCGCGACTTTCAAATTGAAGCTGTCCTCCTAGGATGGAAATGCGCTCCATCATCTGCTTGAGCCCATAGCCATAGGTCAAGGTTTCAAACCCAACCCCATTGTCCTGCAACTCGATCAGGTAATCTTCTTCATTCTCAAAAAAATGAAGGCTCATCTGACTGGCATGACCGTGACGAACCGCATTGGTCATAGACTCCTGGATCACACGAAAGATCGTATCTTCAATCATGACGTCCATATCGACATCGACCCATTCATAGTGTAAATCAACCTGCAAGTTGGAAAGCGTTTGGTACTCACGGATCATCTTTTCCAAAGCATCTTTGAGGGTTCGTCCCTCAAGGGCACCTGGACGGAGGCGGTTGAGAGAGCCTCTCACATCCTGGATTCCTTCACGAACCACTTCTGATACACTTTTCACCTGCTCTTTTGCCCGATTGGGATCGATATCAATCAAGACTCCGACAGCATCTAAACCTGCTGAGATCCCTGTTAGCGCATGCCCCAAGGTATCGTGAATTTCCCGAGCAATCCGCTTGCGCTCCCGATCCTCTGCAATCTTCTCAGACAAGGCCATATAGTTGTTCAACTCCGTATTGACCTTCGAAACCATGGCCAACTCTTCTTCTACTTCGTGGTTTTCCGCAAGAACATTCATAATATAGAACAAAAGCGAAATAATGAAGAGCACCATATTCAAGGCATAGAGAGAATTCTTCAAGAAAAAGGCCAGAATCCGAATGGAGGCAGGATAAAAATGAATATAGACATCAAGAGAAGGTATCGGAAAGAAAAGCGAAAAGACGTCTGAATTGGTCACAAGGAGAATCAAGAAACTCACTAGGATAAACGCAAACCAATACTTGCGGTCTCGCTTGGTATTCAACTCTTTGGAACCATAGAAGATATCCGCAAAAACCAATAGAATAAGCCCGTTATAAGCTACATTTTGGACCCACATCAAGAGCAACATCAGGAGGATCTCCATAATGTTCCACTTATCAAAAATGGACCATCGACTCGTTTGAGACCGGTAACGACTCATGGAGATCAAGGCAATCCCAGCAAATAAGAGCGCAGACAACCAAAAAGTTGTAGAGGGCGCAAAAGGAATACGCTCTAAGCGTTCTACTAATAGAGAAGCTTGCCGTTGGGCAATAATATAGTTGGTTGCTTGAAGATAGATGATACTGTTGAGCATCACAGCGATAAAATTTACGACCATCAGGATGGCCAAACTGTATCTCACACCTCTAAATTTTCTCATTACTGCCACCCATTCACATCAAAGTGATCGATGTTTTCCTTTGTCATCATTTGAACCGGAATGGTTATCTCTTTTTGGTAGCTTTTCCCAGCCGTCATATCTTGGATGACCTCCATTACGCGGTCTCCCATCTTCAACGGAGACTGGGCAACGGTTCCTACAACATCATCTGTCGAGTGCAGCAAGGCTTTCATATCTGGTGAGCCATCGATCCCATAAATCGCAATGGGATGGGTGATTCCTTGCTCCTTGATCGCTGCTAAAGCTCCTATAGCCGAGCGGTCATTTAGGGCAACTAGTGTATCGACATTCCCCCCTGACTGCAAGAACTTACGGACAGCTGGCATGGCGATCTCCGTCTGACCCTTGGTTTCTAGTTCCGAGATAATCTCATATGACCCATGTCCTTTGATGGTATCCTTAAATCCCTGAATCCGCGTATCTGCTGAAACAGTCCCTTTGTGCTCCAAGAGAAGGATCTGAGCATTTGAAGAGCGTTTCATCAGCTCTTTCGCAATCAAGACTCCTGCTTGGTAGTTGTCGGAGACAATGCTGGCATCCGGCTTAAAATGCTTGAGCTGGGTATCAACTGCAATGATCTTAATTCCTTGTTTTCTAGCTTTTTTAAGAGCCCTTAAAATGGGCTGACTATCCCCTTTGACCGGATTAATCACAATCACATTTACTTTTTGGGCGCAAAAATCATCGATCTGCTGGCTCTGCCTTTTTTCATCCAATTCCGGATCTCGAACAGATACAAGAGCACCTCTCTCATCGGCAATTCGACTAATTTCCGAATGAATACTTTTATAGAACTCATTGTTCATGGTCATATAGGTGACACCGATCTTGGTCTGATCCTTGATGCTACTGGTTTGACAAACGGCATAGATCCACAAGAGGATGCAAGCCACTGGAATCACCAGTAAAACCCGTTTTATCAGCCATTTCAACCGTTCTTTTCTTTCTTCTTTCCCCTTCAAACTCCGTTCCTTTTCTGAAAATTTTGAATATATATTACTTTATTTTACTACTTTTTCAAGAAAAGTGCTGGCTTTTATTGTACAGATGCATATTTTTGATTTATTTTTAAAAGACTTGTTCCCGAATGAAATCCCTACCAAGTATCAAAAAAAGCTGGTCTATAAACGAACCAGCTTTCTTTTTTTGTTTCTAAAAAGGAAGATCTTCCTCCTCTAAAATGATGTCGGCTAAATCTCCCGTTCCACCATTTTCACGCATCGCTCGCTGAGCGCGGCTCTCTAATAACTGAAAACTTTGGCAGAGGACCTCTGTCACATACTGCATGATGCCATTTTTCTCGTAGCGGCGCGTCCGAATCTCTCCATCCAAAGAGATCAAACTCCCTTTGCTGGCATAACTAGCCATGGTTTCAGCCAATTTCCCCCAGACAACGACATTGACAAAATCAGTCTCTCGCTCCCCGTTTTGATCCTTGTAGCGACGATTGACCGCAACGGTCACTCGGGCAACGGATTTGTCTGTGCTGGTTTTATGCAATTCTGGGGCCGCCACCAGGCGACCGATTAAAATAACTTTATTATACATCATTTACCTCCTATCTATTTATTCGAAAAAATTTCAAAAAATGGGGGTGACAAACCAAAATCAAAAAAATCTAGGATTCAAAACATCCTAGATTCTTCTCTTTATTCATGCCAGTGACGAGCAGGATCAAAAGGTGTCCCTGCTACTTCTGCGTCATCCAATTCAATAATGCCTCGTTTTTGAGGAGCATTTGGCAAGTGCAATTCACGCGGACTGCACATCATGCCATAGCTTTTTTCTCCACGAAGGGCACCTGGGAAAATCAAGCTACCATCCGGCATCATGGCACCTGGAAGAGCGACAATGGTCTTTAGACCCACCCGCGCATTTGGAGCTCCAGCTACGATCTGAACCGTCTTATCTGGTCCAACTGCTACCTGGCAGATATTCAAGTGGTCACTATCTGGATGGGCCACCATTTCAAGGATTTCTCCCACCACAAATTTTGGTTCCCGATCGTTGACCAAACGTTCTGCGAAGCCTTCTCTTTCCAATTCTTGGTTCAAACGAGCTACTTGCTCATCTGTCAAAAAGACTTGGCCCTTGCCTTCGATGGCGAAGAAAGATGAGGCATCAAAGATATTCCAGGCAACGGTTTCTTGGTTGTCCTCACGGTAAACGCGAGCCACTTTTCCTTTTCTCTCCACCGCGAGCTTTGCTTCTCCACTATTTTTCAAGGTCAGCATCAAGACATCGCCGACTTGTTCTTTGTTGTATGTTACAATCATGTTTTTCTCCTATTTTAATCCTGCTAAGAATGCTGTAATCTGCGCTTTGGTTTTCCGATCCCGATTGACAAACCGACCGATTTCCTTATTCTTTTCCAGAACCACCAAACTTGGGATCCCATAAACATCCCAGACTTTCGCCAGATCCAGATAGGCATCTCGGTCAATCAAGATAAAGGTAAATTCGGGATTTTCAGCCTCAATCTCCGGCAAAAAAGGCTTGAGGTAACGACAATCCCCACACCAGTCGGCTGAAAAGACAAAGACTTTCTTGCCATCTTGCTCTACGTATGAAGCAATTTCTTCTAGAGAATTTGGTGTAATCATAATTTTTCCTCTTCGTAATGCAAGAGACCGTCCTCATAGACAAAGCGGTAATGGCGCTCATCTTCAAAAATGACACCACCTACTAAGCGTTCTTCACTAGACTCGTAGAGTTCCACATACAGAGTCGCAATCGTCCCCATGGCTTCCATTTGCTCCCGTACTTCTGCTACCAACTCTTCTTGGGTACGGAGACGCTTTTGATCTTTGGCGATTTTATAAACACCGGCCGCAAGAGCTCCTGCACTTGCTACAGCCAGACTAGACAAAATAATTTTTTTAGCTTTCATAGTGCCTATTGTAACACAAAATAAGCAGAGGGACAACGGTCTAGGCTGGATCTCTCCCTCTGCTTTTTGAGATTGATTTCCATAATAACGCTACCATCCTTGTAGAAAAAGTGTTAAAATAGCATCAGAAAGAAGGTAACCTATGACTGATTTATTTTCTAAAATCAAAGAAGTAACTGAAATCCCTGCTATCTCAGGGCATGAAGCTCCTGTACGGGATTATTTGCGCCAACAATTGACCCCTCATGTGGACGAAATCGTGACAGATGGTCTCGGTGGGATCTTTGGAGTCAAACATTCAACAGCTGCCGATGCTCCTCGTATCTTAGTAGCTGCCCACATGGACGAAGTTGGTTTTATGATCAGCGAAATCAAAGCTGACGGAACTTTCCGTGTTGTCCCAATCGGAGGTTGGAACCCGATGGTCGTCAGCAGCCAACGCTTCAAACTCTTTACACGTGACGGACGTGAATACCCTGCTATTTCAGGATCTGTTCCTCCTCATTTGACACGTGGAACAGGTGGACCAACCGTACCTGCCATTAGCGACATCGTCTTTGATGCAGGCTTTAGCTCTAAAGCCGAAGCTGAAAGCTATGGAGTCCGTCCTGGAGATACCTTGGTCCCAGACAGCTCTGCGATTCTTACTGCTAATGGTAAAAACGTCATCTCTAAAGCATGGGATAACCGCTACGGCGTCTTGATGGTCAGCGAATTGGCCAAGAGCCTTTCCGGACAAGCCTTAAACAATGAACTGTATGTAGGGGCCAACGTTCAAGAAGAAGTGGGACTTCGTGGAGCCCACACTTCAACCACTAAATTTGATCCTGAAATCTTCCTTGCTGTAGACTGTTCGCCAGCAGCCGATGTCTTTGGAGACCAAGGAGCGATTGGGGAAGGAACACTGCTTCGCTTCTATGATCCAGGTCACATCATGCTACCAAATATGAAAGATTTCTTGCTCACTACGGCTGAAGAAGCGGGCATCAAATTCCAATACTATTGTGCCAAAGGTGGTACCGATGCAGGTGCAGCACACTTGAAGAACGGCGGAGTCCCATCAACCACTATTGGTGTCTGTGCACGTTACATCCACTCTCACCAAACCCTCTATGCCATGGATGATTTCTTACAAGCGCAAGCCTTCTTACAAGCATTGGTTAAGAAATTGGATCGCTCTACAGTTGATTTGATCAAACACTATTAAACAACATCGATCTGAAGCCCCGTAAGGGGCTTTTTTAGGGGGAAAACAAGGTTCTCTTTGAAACTTTCCAGCGTGAGTCACCATTGAGCCCCTCGGCATCCACACTCCCCTTAGGAAAGTATCTTAGAATATTTTATCTTCCATCTGTTTTCTGATATAATATGAAAGAATGAAATGGTAGGAAACTGAACACTCATCCTTGGATTTGTGTGGCAGACCCTTCCCTTATATACAGGAGTTTTACATGAAAAAACAAGCTTTTAGTTCTGAAAAGTATTTGAACTTGCAACGTGACCACATTATTGAGCGGATCAACCAATTCGATGGCAAGCTCTACCTTGAATTTGGTGGTAAGATGTTAGAAGACTTTCACGCTGCTCGTGTCCTCCCTGGATACGAACCAGACAATAAGATCAAGCTACTCCAAGAATTGCGCGACCAGGTGGAAATTGTCATTGCCATCAACGCCAACAACATTGAGCACTCAAAAGCCCGTGGGGATCTAGGAATTTCTTATGACCAAGAAGTGCTACGCTTGATCGACAAATTCAATGAATTGGGGATCTTTGTAGGCTCTGTCGTCATCACCCAATATGCTGGACAAGCTGCAGCAGATGCCTTTCGCAAACAACTGGACAAGAGCGGGATCGCCTCTTATCTCCACTATCCGATCAAGGGCTATCCGACTGATATGGACCACATCATCTCTCCTGAGGGGATGGGGAAAAATGACTATATCAAGACTAGCCGCAATTTGGTCGTTGTGACAGCTCCTGGACCTGGTTCTGGTAAGCTGGCAACGTGTATGTCCAATATGTACCATGACCAATTAAATGGGATCAAATCAGGTTATGCCAAGTTTGAAACCTTCCCAGTATGGAATCTTCCTTTGCACCACCCAGTTAACTTGGCTTATGAAGCAGCGACTGCAGATCTAGACGATGTCAATATGATCGATCCCTTCCACCTCCAAACCTACGGGGAAACAACAGTCAATTACAACCGCGATATCGAAATCTTCCCTGTCTTGAAGCGCATGTTGGAACGCATCTTAGGAACCTCCCCTTACGCTTCTCCAACAGACATGGGCGTTAACATGGTTGGCTTTGCCATTGTGGACAATGACGCTGCGATTGAAGCTTCCCAACAAGAAATCATCCGTCGCTATTACCAAACCATTTTGGATGTCAAAGCTGAACGCGTCGGTGAAGGAGCTGTCAAGAAGATTGAGCTCTTGATGAATGATTTAGGCATTACTCCAAATGACCGGAAAGTGACCGTGCTTGCCCGCCAAAAAGAAGAAGAAACAGGGGAGCCAGCCTTGGCCCTTGAATTGCCAAACGGCGAGATGGTAACCGGAAAAACCTCTGATCTCTTTGGTCCAACAGCAGCCCTCTTGATCAATGCGATCAAGAAATTGGCGCATATTGATAAAGAAACCAAATTAATCGAGCCAGAATACGTCCAACCTATCCAAGGCTTGAAGATCAATCATTTGGGTAGCCGCAATCCTCGTCTTCACTCGAACGAAATCCTCATTGCCCTAGCCATTACGGCCATGAGTAACGAAGATGCTAAGCTTGCGATGCAAGAATTAGGCAAGTTGAAAGGCAGTGAAGCCCATTCAACCGTGATGCTGACAGACGAAGACAAGAATGTCCTTCGCAAGCTCGGTATCAACGTCACCATGGACCCTGTCTACCAATACGATCGCTTGTATCGTAAATAAACTGAGACAAACAAAAACAATCCCTGCTCGAGGGATTGTTGAGAGCGTAGAGAAACGAATCTTTTATAAAATCCAATCAATTCTTTAAAAATTATACTCGTTATAGTTATTCAGTCATCTAATGAAACTTTCCGCCGTGAGAAAAGTGCCTGAAACGACTCAGTTTCAGGCACTCGGAATTATTGAGACCTTAGGCTCAATAATTAGTCATGGAACTTCATAGAAGTTCGCTGACGTCCGTACTCACCTAAGGAAAGTTTTTTAAGAAGACTTTGTCTTCAATCTCAACAATTCCTAGAGCAGGGATTGTTTTTTTATGATGCAAAGAAGAGAGACTATTTGACGGCATCCCATAATTGGCGAATTGGCTTTCTTTGAACAGGGTCCACAAAATGAGGAGCAATTTCATTCAAAGACTCTAGGACAAAGGCACGTTCTGCCACATAAGGATGTGGCAAGATCAAGCTCGGACTGTAACAAATGGTGTCCTCCATATAGAGCAGATCTAGATCGATCACACGTGGCCCCCACTTGACCTCACGGACACGCCCCATTTCCTGCTCAATGGCAAGTAAGGTCTCTAATAAATCCTCTGGGGTCATCCAGGTTTCAACCTCTGCCACCTGATTCAAAAAGGTGTCCTGCTCCACTCCTCCCCAGGGTTCTGTTTCAATCCTTGTGGATGTCTGAAGAAGGCGAATGCCTCGATCCTTGAGTTTTTCTAGCGCCGTCTCTAGTTGCAGTTGTTTATCTCCCATATTGGTGCCAAGCCCAATAAAGGCCCGTTTTTTCTCCCGTTCGATTGTCACCGAACAAGTCTCGAGTGGCAAGGGAACAGGAGCCCAAGGTTTTTTCAACTCCAGACGAACTTTTTCTACGAAGGCATAGCTTTCGAAAATCTTTTGAACCAATTGAAAGGCCACCGTTTCAATCAGATCAATCTTTTCTGCCTGCATCCACTCGGTCAACTGTTCCGCCAAGATCCCGTAATGGATCGAAGCTTCCAAATCACCTGTGCGGGCAGCACGAGTCATCTCATAATCTACCCATAGGTCTAGGACAAAGCGTTGTCCTAATTCTTTTTCTGCTGGGAAAACACCGTGATAGGCGTATACCTCTAAGTCCTTGATCCGTAATTGATCCACTCTGTTCACCTCTTATAGCCAGCCATTAGTGGCCCATGAGTTTATAGGCTTCATTTTTTAAGTCTTTATCTGTCGCAAGCAGTCCACGCGCAGCAGTTGTCACTGTAGCGGTCCCAGGTTTACGGACACCACGCATGTTCATACACATATGCTCTGCTTCTACCCAGACAAGTGCTCCTTGTGCTCCAAGATATTCCATCAAGGCATCTGCGATTTCTACCGTCAAACGTTCCTGAATCTGTGGTTTTTTAGCGTAAACTTCGACCGTACGAGCCAGTTTGGAAAGCCCAGCCACACGGCCATTTGGAATGTAGGCAATGTGCACTTTTCCATAAAATGGTAAAAAGTGATGCTCACACATGGAATGGAAGAAGATATCCTTCTCGACCACCATATTGTTATCAATGATTTCAAATGATTTAGACAGGTGCTCTTCTGCTGTCTGCCCTAATCCTGCAAAGATTTCTTGGTACATCTTGGCAATGCGGGTCGGCGTTTCCTGAAGTCCCTCACGGTTCTCATCTTCACCGACTGCCTCGATGATCATTTTCACTGCTTCTTCAATTTTCTTTGTATCCATATCATCTCCTAGTTGGATTTTTCTGTTTTTAATAAATAAGGTCGTACCTGGCTAAGGAAGTAGAGCGACCCCGTTACAATGAGGAGCTCATTGCCTTCAGCTTGCCAGTTTTGTAGAAACTCTTGCCAGTTGACTTCCTCAAGCTGATGGTTTTTCGCAGCAGCTCTTATCTCTTCTTGAGAATAAGCTCTTGGATCTTCAAAGCTCGTGAGGATCAAGCGACTATTTTCTAGTTCCTGCCACTGAATGAGCATCTCTTCTAAGGCTTTGGTCCGGATGCAGGTAAAAAGAATGGTCTTATTTTGACTTGGGAACAGTTCCCGAAGACTTGCGATCAAAGGCGCAACGGCATGGGGGTTATGGGCCCCATCTAGTAAGATCATGGGATTTTGCGAGACCACTTCCATCCGGCCAGGCCAGACGACTTGATGCAAGGCCTCATCCACTAACTCTCTTGACAAGAGTTCACGCCCTTCTCTTTCAAAAAGTACATCACAGATACTGATCGCAAGAGCTGCATTTCTAGCCTGGTGATGACCTAAGAGCGCTACTTGATAGGAGGCTGTTTCTCTTTTGGAACTGTGATAAGAAAAGGATTGGCCCGATAGACAAGAGGCCTCTAGCTCAACTTGGTAATCTCTGTCATAGGCTGTTATCGGTGCCTGCTTCTGAATCGCAATGCCTTCAATGACTTGGCTGGCTTCTGCTTCTAATTTCCCTAGAACCAGAGGAATTCCTGGCTTAATGATGCCTGCCTTTTCACGGGCGATGGAAGCCAGATCTGGCCCAAGAAGGGCGACATGATCCAAGCCAATCGAAGTGATCGCCGTCAGAACAGGCTGACAGACATTGGTACTGTCTAGTCGTCCCCCCATACCGACTTCCATGATCACATAATCCAGCTCCTCGTGAGCAAAATAATCATAGGCGATGGCCGTCATCACTTCAAATTCCGTCAACCCTTGAAAAACAGCCCTTGATTGTTCAGCTTCCAGGAGTTGCTGGTAACTATCCAGGTAGGTTTGCAGGTCTTGATCCGAAATGGCTTCGCCATTAATGGTGATTTGGTCATTGTAATGGATCAGATAAGGAGAGGTAAAGACTCCAACTCGTAAACCTGCCTGCCTCAAGAGTTGGGACAAGGTGGCAATGGTAGAGCCTTTGCCATTGGTCCCCGCAATATGGATGACCCGACAGTCTAGGTGAGGATTTCCTCTCAAAGCCAAGAGAGCTTCCATGCGCTCCAAGCCGAAATGTGGATCTTGGGAACGATAGGCCTCTAGCCAACGAAGATCCAACTGATGTTCTTTTGTCTTCATTTACTTGTATTGTTTTAAATTGGTATCTGCTGCCTCTTGGGCTTGGAAAATAGCTTGGCCCAGACTGGCTGCCATCTTGTGAAGGGGAATATCATGCACCCGCACCACTTCGACTCCTTGACTGGCTGCAATACTGGTCAAATGGCTCGAAGCCAGGTCCCGATTCCAAAAACCAGTCTCCGTTGCAGGATCTGTTTCAAATCCAGCTTCCTCAATAATATTGACCACAAAACGTTTGCGGGAGACCCCTAGAAAGATCGGATAGCCCTTTTGGTGAATCGTCCCGAGTTCTTGTAATAAAAGTAAGTTCTCTCGCTTGGTCAAACCAAATCCGATCCCAGGATCCAGCATAATACGATCCATCTGGACACCAGCTGCTTTCGCTACCGCAAGCGAGCGGTCAAAGAAGGTCCACATCACGTCTTGAATCGGTTCTTGAGCCATCTGTTGAAGTTCTTGCTCTGAAAAGACTGGTTCAAAACCAAAACTTGGAAAGATAGTGGAACTTGGATGATGCGGTCTTGCCATCACTGGATTAAACATGAGAACTGCGCTCGCTTCATGCTCCGCAACCACAGCAGCCATCTTAGGATCTCCAAGAAAACCAGTAATATCATTGACAATATCAGCTCCAGCTTCAAGCGCTGCGGCTGCCACCTGGGACTTCCAGGTATCCACTGAAATCAAGACATCACTTTCTTGCCGAATAGCTTCGATCACTGGAACCACGCGGTCAATTTCTTCTTGGATTTCCACATAATGACTTCCTGGTCTGGTTGATTCTCCTCCGATATCGAGGATCTGAGCTCCTTCTTGGATCAGTTTTCTCGCCTGCTGCACGGCTGCATCCACACTCGTATACTTACCGCCATCAGAAAATGAATCCGGAGTGACATTTAAGATCCCACAAAGAAGGGTCCCTTGGCCACTCAGCCATTTATTATCAATCATTTTCGTTCTCCTTTGATTCCCTTCCTACAGCATGATTGCGAACAAAAGAGGCTAGAACAAGTGTTCTAAACCTCTGAGTCTACTCTCCATACGGATTTCTGACCTTCTGTAGGATGGTTCTGCATCAAAACTCATTGGTACCTACCATTTTATCATAATTTATCATGGAAGAAAACTCTCCATACTGGCAATAAACAAAGGAGTATGACCACCGGATAATAATAAGCTAGCGCATTCAAGGTCATATGAAGGCAAATGTTATACTCGATCCGCTTATAGCGATAAGCCACCCAAGTTAAGATCAAGGACATGCCTCCGTAAGCTACCCACTCCCCTAGGGTACTCGGTCCATGCAAGTACGTAAAAAAGAGAGCACCGGCTAGATAACCGATTGGTTCTGCCCCTCGAAAGATCAAACGAGGGATAATGGCCCGACAGAGCAGCTCTTCTAGAATCGGAGCAACAAGGATCACGACCATGCCCATAGCAAGAAAAGGAGCATGAGATTGCAGTTCATTCAGAGCCGCTTGGTTTGCCGTCGTACCACCTGCCTCTTGTTTCAACAAGGGATAGGCGAGCAGGTTATTAGCCATCAACAAGAGAAGAAAAAGAAAATTTCTCCCCAAAGACGGCCAGGTTATAACCCGAGCATCTAAGTTCTCCAGAGGGCTCTTTTTGATGACTATATAAAAAATAAATAGCACCGCCACTGTCACCAAGAGAGTGAGGATAGTGACCCACCTTGCATCCATTCCTTCTTGAAGGGAATAAACCATGGTGATGAGGGGGAATTGTGAGAGAAAGAATAAGGGCACAAAAAGAAGGAGCCAGAGGGCATTCTTACATAATGGGTGCTTTCGAACAAATGACTGTATATTTTTCAATGGACAACCTCTTTCTTGTATAAAATAAGAAGACTGGGGCTTTCGCCTCCAGCCTTCTCTCTTTATTACAGTTTACTGATTTTTGAAACGTTCAACGTCACGCGCAATCACCAACTCTTCATCCGTTGGAATCACCAATACCTTCACACGGGAATCATCTGTAGAAATATCTCCGACAACTCCAAAGACGTTCTTTTCAGGGTCGACCTTGCAGCCAAACCAGCTGATTCCATTGATAATAGAAGAACGAACATTTACTGCATTTTCACCGATTCCTGCTGTAAAGATGATGGCATCTGCACCATTCAAGACTGCTAAGTATTGACCGATGTATTTTTGCAAACGATCGATAAAGATATCGTAAGCCAATTTAGCTTTTTCGTCTCCATTGTGCATCGCTGTATGGATATCCCGCATGTCACTAGAAGATCCAGAAACACCCAGAAGACCTGATTCACGATTGAGGATACGGCTGATATCTTCAGGTTTATTGAAATCCTCTGTATGTTCCATCAAGTAAGGAATAATCGCTGGATCGAGATCCCCTGTACGGGTTCCCATCATGACTCCACCTAGAGGGGTGAAGCCCATTGAGGTATCGACAGAGATTCCCTTGTCAACCGCTGTAACAGATACACCATTTCCAACGTGGCAGGTGATCAATTTCAATTCTTCTAATGGTTTTCCAAGAAGTTTAGCAGCTTCACCCGCTACATACTGATGACTGGTTCCATGAGCACCGTACTTACGGACCTTATTTTCTGTGTAATATTTGGTTGGAAGAGGGTAACGATAAGCTTTTTCCGGCATGGTTGTATGGAAAGAAGTATCAAATACCACAACACTGGTAATATTTGGACAAATCTCTCTAAAGGCGCGAATTCCAGCTGCATTTGCAGGATTATGAAGAGGTGCTAACAAAGACAATTCTTCTACTTTTCGAAGGACTTCGTCATCTACCAAGGCAGAATCCTTAAAGTATTCTCCACCAGCAACGACGCGGTGGCCCACACCTGTAATCTCATCGTAGGATTTGATAATATCAAAACGAATCAAATCATCCAACAAAATTTTTACAGCTTGTGTATGGTCCTGGATATCTAATACTTGTTTTTCAGAGCGTCCATCAAATTTAACAGTTGAAATAGAATCTTTCAAACCGATCCGTTCAATCAACCCTTTTGCAAGAACAGTTTCCTCTGGCATTTGGTACAATTGCCATTTCAAACTAGAGCTTCCTGCATTAATAGAAATTGTTTTCGACATATATTCACCTCATTAAGCGTTTTCACTTCCTCTATTATATCAGATCTTTGATCAAATTTCACTATCCTTTAACCAGTTTTGGAAACTTTCCATAAAGTGAACCACCTGGTCTTGATCCTGGAGATCGGTAAAAGGATAGACAAAGGGCTGAACAGACTCTTCTTCTTGTTTTCGTAGGACGAAAATCGTCTTAGCATAGGCGGGATTTGAAAAAAGAGATTCTGGCAAGGTCAGCATGGCAAGGATTTGAGCCTTGTCTGTTAGCCAAGCTTTCAACAGATCACTCTGAGGGCTCGTCAAGAGGTTATTTGGAGCCAAAAAGATGGCTACTCCTTGAGGTTTCAGGTATTTCAGAGCCTGTTCCATCATGAGGTGATGAGCATAGGTATGGCCTTCGGAGCTCGCCACCTGATAGCGCTGTGCAATCGCATCATCTGGATAATAGCCAATCGGTAAGTCGCTAACGATCAAGTCACTTTCTTTCAACACTTGTGGACGCACCGCGTCGCCTTGTGCAAAGACAACGCTAGACTCCATCACATCTGCGATACTAGCAGATAGATCAATCAAGAGATCATCCACTTCCAATCCTAAGTAATCAATCGTGAGGCGGCTATTGTTGACAATGGTCTCAGCGAGATTTCCGGTTCCACTTCCCACTTCTAAGACATCCAATTGGTCGCCTTTGGCCAACTGATCGATCAAAAATGTAATGATAAAACCAATCGCATCTGGTGTGAACTGGTGATTCGCTTGTAAAGGTTCTGTCTGAGCAGCTTTCATAAAAAGGAATTGGTAGGCTCTGCGCCATTCTTCCTTACTTAAACCTAGTTCTTTTAATTTTTTGCTATTGTTTTTAACGATGTCTAGATTCGTCTTGCCATCCAAATACATGGCATTCTGTTCAATTAAGGCGTCATAAAAGTTGGTCGACAATTCATTTTGAATACTTTGAGTGTTTTCTAATAGATAGGTATAGACTTGTTCAATTTTTTCGAAATTCATGATTTCCTCCGCACCCTATCATACCAAAAATTAGTCTTTTTCGCTATTTTCTGATGGTTCCTTGGTCTCGTTTAGCGTCTCTTCAGAAGGCGTTTCGCTCCCTGCCTTCTCCTTATCTTTCTGTGTCTTCTTCTTTTCTTTTTGGCTCTTCTTACTTTCTTTTTCTTCCCTTACTGGAAGGACAAACTCATAGCTTTCGCCATCCATCTCAGCCTGGGCATGAAGAAAACCAGTATCCTTCTTTAGCTGAACGGTTCCAGATTTTAAATGAATCTCTGATGTCTTCTCATCACTCTTTCTCTTTTCAAGAGCCATTTGCACCAAAGCATAGGCCTGAAGGCGATCTTGACTCGTCTTTAAGATTCGTCTTTCCGCAACCTGACGGTGCAGGTAAAACTGAAGCAAGAGACTAAAAATCGCTGCCATCAAGAGAGCGTAAAGCAAGACACCAGCCTTAACTTTTTTCATTTTGTATCGCTGGTACCACATGGTAGACATACTCCCTTTCTAGACCATCTTCAAAATTCAACCGCAGATGAAGCGACTCTCCCTCCTGCCAAATCTGACTAGAGTGAACCCCTGAAATCATAGGCTGATAGCCCCTGCCCTTATCATCTGTTTTTCGGATATCATCCCCTTTCGATTGACCAATGGCAATTGGTTTTTGATCCTGAACCAAGTAGATATGATTGTCCGCTACTTTTTCAAAATGACTCCGATCCAATTCCACCTGCAATTGTTGCTGAAAAAGTATCCATTCTTCCTGCTTTTGATGTGCCTGGTAGTCCAATTCAGCATGCAGGAGCTTGGTCAAGCCTTGAAAGACCAACACTCCCCCACTGAGCACCAAGAGAGCGACCAAGGCTTCGAGCAGGGTAAAGGCCTTGACCTTTCCGTTATTCCACATGCAGTACCACCTTCCCTTGATGATAGACCGTGAGTTGATCGGCATCTTTTTCGACTTGAACCTGAATGCCATTGGCCTCTAGATGATTTTGCCCTGTCTGAAGCGCCATTTGAGCGACAGATAAGACCTCTACCTCTTTGAAATCCGCTAGTCGCTCCTTGCGCGAACGCCGGATCTCCCCTAACAATAAGGTCGTAATCATGGCAAATAAACCCAAGGCTACCAAAGATTCTATGAGAATACTAGCGGGAACGGATGCTTTTTTTAATTTTCCCATTTCCAAGCGAAAGCTGATAGGTCACCACTCCTCTCTGTGTCTGAAAGTGAACATTGGCCAGGGATGAATTGCCACCTGCACGGTCTAAACGAATAGTTTTAGGATCTTGCAAAATGACAGAATCAGGAATCTCCACCGTCTGGTAAGGCGTTTGAATCTTCCTTGCAGTCACTTCAACATCCAATTCCGTTTGCCTTGCCAGCGCTATTTTCTGGCTTTCTTGATAGAGGTGTTCAAACTCTGCAAAAAATACTTTTTCTTCCACCTGCTGAAAGCTCGTCTTGATCGATCCCGATAAGCCCAGATAGATAAAACTGACGATCATCAAGGTCAGAAGAGTCTCCACCAAGGTGAAGGCCTTAATCTGCAACCGCACGAGTTTCTCCACTATTTTTCGCATAATAGGCACGATAAGATTCTGCTTGTTTGTTGGTAATATTTCCATCAGCAATTAGCTTTGATAGAGTGGCTTGGTCATTGGTATGATTGAGCTCGTACAATTCAGCCTGACTTTCGACCACCTTCACAACCGCTGCATTTCCTGTCTCTTTCACGGAGTCTTTTTGCTTGGTCAAATTCGGCACAAAGAGCAATAAGAGCACACTGATGATCAATAAGACCACCAACATTTCAATAAGTGTAAAGGCCTTAACCTTATAGGTTTTTAATTTTTTCATAAACGAACCTCCATATTTTGATAAATCGGCAGCAACATGGCTGCATAGAGTAAGACAATCACAAGAGCCACAAAGACAAACACCAAGGGTTGTATTACATTCATGGCCTTGTGAACCCGACGAAAGAAATCTTCCCATGTTTTTTCAGCATAGATCTCTAGCTCACTTCCGAGCTTTGATTTGACTTCACCATATTCAATCATAAGAGGCAATTCTTTTTTGAAAAAAGGATACCCCCTGACCGTCTCTGAAAAGGACTGGCCACGATCTAAAGAAAGAGCTAAGTCCCTTCCAATTTCTTGAAAAAGCTGGGATTTTTGGTCCTGCATCATGGAAAAAATCTGAGTCAATTCCAATCCTTGCCCAATCAGATTGCCCCATTCTCTGGCATAATAGGCTGTCAAATAAGCTTGAATCATGCCTTTTCCGAAAGGCAGATGAGACAAGGTTCTAAAAACGTTGATCTTGCCTGACTGGCGGTAATAGAGAAATCCGAGTAAAAAGAAGGCCACCAGTCCCGCTCCTAAGACCAAAAAGAGTTGGGGGAAGGAACTGATCAATTGCGTCCCAATATTTTGAGCATCCATTTGAGGAAGCAAATAATTGCGCAAGCCTAGCATAATTAGAACTAAAAATCCAAGCAAGATGAGAGGATAGGTGCTCACCTCGATCAACTTTTTCTTGACCTTGCGCATGTTTTCTAGGTAAGCACTGATTTTCTCCAAGCTCAATGCAAGATTGCCATGGAGCTCAGCGAGAGACAGCTGTGTCGTCACTGCATCTGAAAAACCGATCCCTGCCATCATCTCTGAAAAACTCCGCCCCCGCGAGAGATCCTCTCGCATCTGGGAAACCAAACGACTCTCCACTAGGTGAGAGCGATCCAGAAAATCGACAATCTCAGACAGGTGAAAACCACTCGAATAAAGATTCAAAAACAATTCGATGATTTGCTTTTGTTTAGCGGTAGATAATTTTTTCGGCTTGGGCCTGAGCCAGCTGGATATATCCCGATTGAGCCAAGAGATCCATTTGTTGGTTCCAGCGGCTGGCTGAGTGCTCTTGGTAGTTTTCCGTCGCAAAATCGACCACACCTCCTCCTGCAATTAATCGTTGGTAGCAAATACCTTGTAAAACAATCTTGAGCTCTTCCTCACTCACTCCAAGTTCTAAGAGCCTCTCATAAACACCTCGAACGCTCTTGGCATGAATAGTAGAGAAGACGGTGACTCCTGTCAAACTAGCTCGTACGACTGCACGAGCTGTTTCCTTATCTCGGATCTCTCCAATGATGAGAAGGTCCGGCCGATGGCGTAAGGAGAGTTTGATCAGGTTGTCATAGGTCATGCCGATCTGGTCATTCAGCTGAAGCTGAAGCATATTATCCTGCTTGATCTCGACAGGGTCTTCAATAGACATGACTTGCTGGTCCGCAAAGCGCTCTTGCGCCAAAGCATGCATGAGAGTGGTCTTTCCCGAACCAACAGGACCTGCAAAGAGATAGAGACCACGACCGGCCAATTTCTTCTGCAAGTCTGGCAACTGATCAAACCAAAACCGCAATTCACGTTCCTCATCATGCAAGAGCCGAATGACCAAGCTTTCATAGCCACGATAATCTCCCACCGTCGACAAGCGAATCGAGACCACTCCATCCTCTAATGGGTAATCACACGACCCTAGCTGGCTGCGCCTTTTTTCTCCCACATTCATCCCTGCCACGAACTTAAAGTGGCTAATCATAGCCGTCATGTCCTCAAAAGGGAAGGACTGCACAAAGCGCCTCTCGTCTCCCACCCTCATAAAAACCTGGTACTCCTCCTTCCGAGGAATGAAGTAAAGATCCTGAGCCTCTTCCTTCTTTCCCATACGGATCAGTTTTTTTGCAATTTCTTGAATCATAGTTCCTCCTCTCACTTATACTATTCGAAAAAGAAGACAAAAAAAGAAGACTTTCTAGATCGCTCTAAAAAATCTTCCGCATTTCTCTTATGACAGGGTCGTCCCCTTTTTTGAATCGAGTGTATATTGACAAGAACGGTGTTTGCGACTGCCTCTTTCCTTTTCGTAGCCTGGGCGGAGCTTGCTTTTAGGGATCTTATGCTCGTCTTCTAGGAGGACAATCGAATGGAAAAACTGCACATCTTCACTGCAGTCCTCACACCACTCTTGCTCCTTGGTATCCCAAAAGATCGTCATGAGGTCACTCCGACTCTTATAACTTGGAAAGTGCTCATTTAACTCCAACCACTTCTGCTTGTAGTATTTCAAAGCCTGGTAATAGTCTTCAAACTTCCGACTACTCACGATATCTTCTTCCCAACCTTCTAAAAACCACCAGGGTTCACAGTCCCCGTACATTTCAATCACTCGATACATAAACTCTTCCATCCTTTGTATCCTCTATTATATAGAAAATCCTTTGAGAATAAAAGTTTTCTGCTCAGAGCATGATTTTTCAGGTAGTTTTCAGGTGATTTTCACAATTATTTTTCAAAAATAGACTGCCTAATTGCTATTGGTTCCTTTTTTCGAGAATCAAAAGAAGAGAGTCCCAACAAAATGGACAGACCATCCTGGGGAACTCTCTTTTCTCAAGTATTTAGAACAATTCTAGTGCAATCATAGTTGTCATGGTTGCATCGTAATAGTTATTCAGAGGTAGATCTTGTGTAAAGATATACTTGTTCTGTTGCACCAACTTCAGATAGCCTTTTTCGTGTTCAGAAGCATAGACTATCGGTGCCAAAAAACTTGCTGCCTGATGATTGTTCAAGGCTTTTCCTTTCAAGTCATAACCCGCGTACAGGTTTCTTTGACTCTTGAAAAAGTTTAACATCTTTTTCACCAATTTTTGACTGGTTGCATCCTTACTTTGAACAAGATTATATGGAAGGCGACAAGCATTATACGAGTAGGCTCCATCATACTTGGATTCAATCGTCTTGGGATCCGCTACGCGAGTCCCTTGCTCATCTACCCAGATGAAATCAGGTAGTAAACCTGTTTTTGTTTGGGAGCTGATCGTTTGGAGTTGCTGCAACATCTTTTCTTTGATGTCCAACCACTTCGAATCTTTTGTCACTTCATAAAAGATCTGGAATTGCGCTGGCAGTGTATCAGACGTCCGCATCAAATGATAGAATTCCGAATCCTGATTGGCCCAATTTCCCACCGTTAACACACCGGTTTCTTCATTGTAATTGTGTGCGAGAATATCTTCTAAAATCGCTTTGGCTTGAGCCTGGTAGTCTTTGGCTTGCTTTGGCCATTGCTGAGCAGCTTTTAGAAGAGCATAGGCAATATAGAGATCTCCATCTGTGGCGTTATGGTCCTCATCCTTTGCTTTTCCATTGCTGATGGTTTGTTTCCAAGACATCAATTGGGTACCCTCCAAGCGATGATTTAGATAATATTGATAGAGTCTGTCAAAGTCTGCTTGTTGGGCCTGTCCTTTTTCAGCAGCCGCAACAGTAATGAGCATTCCATAACTTTGCGCTTCGGATAACACTACCGTTTGATTGCTATCATTGGTAGTTCGAACATAGGATTCTTTTCCTTTTGAAACAACCAAATGCTCATTCCACTGACGATAAATTCGATTTCGCATGTCCACTTTACTTCTCGTTCTCGCTAAAAACAAGGTCAAACAGAAAATGCAAAGGATGACTAGAAACCATACATATCTCATCTTTTTCGTATTCATAATTTCTCCTATCCTGCGAATCGTTTTGTTTTAACCCATTTAGTTTCTTTCCGGTGCAATAATTTATCCATCACAATCGAAGAGATGGCATCAATCGATACAATGATAAACAGTTGAGAATAGGTGAAGTAGGCAGCTAAGGCCAACCAAATTTGCTTGGTAGTTGCTTGACCAAATTGTGAGGCAAGAGCCACATTAATCTGAAGTAAGTAGAGCCCAATCATCAAGATCCAATTGAACAACATCAATTGCGCAATATAGATATTTTCTGAATCAAAGGCAAATGGAATTTGCACGCCTGGCACCACTGTATGGAGACACATGGCCAGAATATTGGCAAAAAAGATCAAGTCTGATAACACGATAGCTGCATTGAACCAGAAGAAGATACAGGAATAGTTGGTCACTTCTAACTTCACGCGCCAATTTCCCTTACCAAATAAATGCTTGAAGTTAGAAAGAACCACTTCATAATTCCCTTTGGCCCAACGTTTCCGCTGCATATAATAACTCTTCAGGGTCTCAGGTTCCTGTTGAAATGCTTCTGAATTATAGGCTAGAGCAATCAATTTCCCACTTTGCATAATCTTAAAGGAAATATCAGTATCCTCTGTTAAGGCACCGTTTTTCCATCCCCCAATACTCTTGACAAATTCAGTTTGAATAATGAAGTTGGTTCCTGGAATCCGTCCAATCTTAAAGAGATGCCACATGCCTACATGGTGAACCCGTTGGGTAACGACAATTTCTTGGTTGATACAGCGGGTCAAGAAGTTTTGACCGGCATTCCGCGTTTTATTGCGACCAAAAGAAGCCACATGACGCTCTGGATCTTTGAGCACTTCTTTCACAAGGAAATAAAGAGCATTCTTTTCAGGCATGGCATCTGCATCATAGACACAGATATAGTCTCCGGTCGCCATGGCCAAAGCGTCATTTAACACACCGGCTTTCCCACCTGTCCCACTGCGATTGATGATGGTCAAATCACGTCCTGCATACTCTGGCAATGCTTTAACTGCCAAACACTCTTCATAAGTGCGATCGGAACAATTATCCGCAAACAGTAGTAATTCTACACGATCATGTGGGTAGTTCAAATCAAGGATCGCTTTGGCTGTCTGTGCAATAACCACATCCTCATTATGGGCAGGTACGACGATCGTCACTTTTGGATAATAAGGAAGCGGATCCGTATTGACACGAAAATCACTGTGTTTAAACCAAAAATGAACGGCTGAAAAGAGGATCACTAAGCCCCAGGCTAAGGATAACCAAATCGAAATCAAGGCAATAATCATCACAATTTGACTAATCATGGTCCACCGCCTTAAAGTTTTTATTGACACGGCGGTAAATCACCGTATAAGCTACAAATAATACAATAAAGCACAAGGCAAAAAATACACTAATGCCTACAGCTATATTAAAAAATATATTTGTAAGAGACATGTTTTCCTCCTAATATTCCACAATAATATCTGTTTCAAGTTGACGTTTTAAGTAACGAATCATTTCTTTATAGCGATGGTATTTGGTTCGATTGGATTGATCCACTACAAGAAATCCTGACTGAAATTGGATGCCCTGAACCCCATCTTCTCCTTGGAACACCAGTCCTTCCAACTGTGGTTTTAAGACCGTCATATAATCGCTCTTCAGATCCCGCTCGCTATCAGAAGATAAGATCAAGAAATTACCGTCTGATACATAATACAAGCTTTCATTTGGCTTTAGATGATGCGTTAACAAATAGTTGATTTGGTTCAAGGTCCGATTGTACTCTCTCGGTTGCAATTGGAAGAACAATTCCTCGTGCGACCAGTGAATGAGTAAGGCCTGAATCGTATCATTGGTTTGTCCGCCATAAGAAGCGATGCGGTTGCGGTAATCTGCGTAAGCTTCTGGCTCTTGATCCTTCACTTTTGCAATCTCTTTAAAGAGGTGATAGCGAATTCGGGTCAAGATTCCAATCAGGATCGGAAAACTAAAGAGCAAGAGCAAGGCTTGATGAAATGGGATATAGACGACACCCGCCACTAAAAAGACAATCCCAAGGGCAAATGACAACAGGATGGTCCATGTCAACAATAAATCCGATAAAACAATAGCAGAAAATAATCCTAAAACAAAGAACAATCCTTCTTCAATCAGAATCTCTCTTGCAAAAAACAAGCAGTAAAGTAAAAGAAGTACTTCGAAAACAATCAAAATCAGCAACCATCTACTTAACTTTTCCGTTTTTTTCATTTATTCTTTCTCTCCCTCATGAAATTCTTCAGCAACCTCTCCCTGGCCAAAGTAATGTTTAATGGCTTGTACGATTCGCTCAGAAGCTTTTCCATCCCCATAAGGATTTCGGGCATTTGCCATTTGAAGATACAGGCTTTCGTTGGTTAAGAGCTCTGTCATCGTCGTTTTGACGACGGCAGGATCCGTTCCAACTAATTTCAAAGTTCCCGCTTTGACCCCTTCTGGGCGTTCCGTTGTATCGCGTAATACCAATACCGGTTTCCCTAATGATGGCGCCTCCTCTTGCACCCCACCTGAATCCGACATGATAAAGTAACTTCTCGAAGCTAAGTTGTGGAAATCTAGCACATCTAGAGGCTCAATGAGGTGGATCCGATCATGATCTCCTAATAGATCGTTTGCCGCCTCTTGGACCGCTGGACTAAGATGCACTGGGTAAACCACTTCAATAGTCGGTTCTTGATCCACCATTTCTCTCAGAGCTCCAAAGACCGCTCGCATGGGTTGGCCTTGATTTTCTCTTCGATGCATGGTGACCAGGATGACTTTTTTATCTGGATCCAATTGATCTAACACTTCGTGGTGATAGTCCTCTTGAACCGTGAGTTTCAACGCGTCAATGGCAGTATTTCCCGTCACTACAATAGAGGATTCCGGATGATTTTCTTTTAAGAGATTGGCCTTACTTTCGCCTGTCGGCGCAAAATACAGATCCGCTAAATCATCCGTCATTTGACGGTTCATCTCTTCAGGATACGGTGAATATTTATCAAAGGTTCTCAAACCAGCTTCGACGTGACCAATGCGGACTTGATTGTAAAAGGCAACCAGACTCGTCGCAAAGGTGGTTGTCGTATCTCCATGGACGAGCACCATATCCGGCTTTTCTTTTTTGATAATTGGATCTAATTGATTCAGAATTTTAGAGGTAATGTCCAATAAGGTCTGGCTTTTTCCCATAATATCCAAATCGTAATCAGGTACGATGTTAAAGGTTTCTAAGACCTGGTCCAGCATTTGACGGTGCTGGGCAGTGACCACTGTGATGGTCTCAATAACCTCCTTTTGTTTTTGTAACTCCAGCACCAAAGGGGCCATCTTGATGGCCTCCGGTCGCGTCCCAAACACAACCATAATTTTCAATTTTCCCATAAACTTCTCCCGTTGACATGCATGTAATTCAACATTTTTTTAAATTGTGTACATCTTTTTTCATTCTACCGCCAATGACTTTAAATGTCAAACCGATTTTGGGTTTTATAAAGAAATTACTAATAGTTAGTCATTTTATTATTTTGGTGTTTAGAATACATATCCATATAATCACTAATTGTAAGTATTTACAGCACGACTTTTACCGGGCTAATATTTTTGGTAAAAAAATAATTCAATAATTATACAATTATTTTTCAAATAATAAATTTTTATAATTTTTGCAAAAAAAAAGCCGGAACTTGTAGTTCCGACTTATTTTCTTATTCTTCTACGACTTCAGCTGTTTGAACTTCATCGACTGTTCCATCTGTTAATGGCACTTCTTCGATAATTTCGACTTCATTGACTGCTTGTGGTTCCAAGTTACGGTAACGAGCCATACCTGTACCTGCAGGAATAATCTTACCAATGATAACATTTTCCTTAAGTCCAAGGAGATGGTCTTTCTTACCACGGATCGCTGCGTCTGTAAGAACACGAGTTGTTTCCTGGAAGGAAGCCGCAGACAAGAAACTGTTGGTTTCAAGTGAGGCTTTGGTAATTCCCATAAGGACTGGACGAGCTGTCGCAGGAACTCCACCAGAAATAAGGACGTCCTTGTTGGCATCTGTAAAGTCTGTAATGTCCATCAGAGTACCCATGAGAAGGTCTGTATCTCCTGGATCCATGACACGTACTTTACGGATCATTTGACGCACCATTACCTCGATGTGTTTGTCGCCGATTTCTACCCCTTGGCTACGGTATACTTTTTGTACTTCTGCAAGAAGGTAAGTTTCAACAGACAAGACATCACGAACGGCAAGGAGACGTTTTGGTTGGATAGACCCTTCTGTCAGAGCATCACCACGAGAGACTTGATCTCCCACTTCGACTTTCATGCGGGCAGTGTAAGGGACAACGTATTCGCCCTCACCAGTTGCTCCGCTAACAAAGACTTTCTTGGTCCGTGTAGAAGCATCTTCTTCGATCGCTGTGACTTCCCCTTTGACCTCAGTGATGACCGCTTCCCCTTTTGGATTGCGGGCTTCAAAGATTTCTTGGACACGAGGAAGACCTTGCGTGATATCGGTATTTGAGGCAACCCCACCCGTGTGGAAGGTACGCATGGTCAACTGTGTACCAGGTTCCCCGATAGATTGGGCAGCAATAGTTCCAACTGCTTCACCCACTTCAACCGCATCACCAGTCGCCAAGTTGATACCATAACAGTGACGGCAGACACCATGGCGGGTGTTACATGTAAAGACAGAGCGGATAGTGACTTCTTCCACACCAGCTTTGACAATTTCACGTGCTAGGTCTTCTGAAATCAAGGTATCTGGACCAACGATGACTTCACCTGTTTCAGGGTGTTTAACAGATTTCTTGGTATAACGACCAGTCAAACGTTCTTCGAGTGGCTCGATCATTTCCTTACCATCAGTAATGGCACGGATCACAAGTCCACGGTCTGTTCCACAGTCGTCTTCACGGATAATGACGTCTTGGGCCACGTCAACCAAACGACGAGTCAAGTAACCTGAGTCGGCTGTCTTCAAGGCCGTATCGGTCATCCCTTTACGGGCACCGTGAGTTGAGAAGAACATTTCGAGTACTGACAAACCTTCGCGGAAGTTTGACAGGATTGGCAATTCCATGATCCGTCCGTTTGGAGCGGCCATCAAACCACGCATACCGGCAAGTTGCGAGAAGTTTGAGATGTTACCACGGGCTCCAGAGTCCATCATCATAACGATTGGGTTCTTCGGATCTTGGTTATCTACCAAGCGTTTTTCCAATTTCTCACGGGCTGCACGCCATTCAGCTGTAACGGCATTGTAGCGTTCGTCATCTGTGATCAAACCACGACGGAATTGTTTGGTGATTTGTTCCACACGTTTGTGAGATTCTTCAATGATTTCTGCCTTATCTTCAACGACCGGAATATCGGCAATCCCCACTGTCAAACCAGCAAGGGTTGAGTGATGGTAACCCAAGTCTTTCAAGCGGTCCAAGAAAGCAGATGTTTCGGTTGTACGGAAGCGTTTGAAGATTTCTGCGATGATATTTCCAAGATTTTTCTTCTTGAATGGAACGTTTAATTCCAATTTCTCAATCGCTGCTTTGACATCTTGACCAGGCTCCAAGAAATACTTAGCTGGAACGCCTTCTGTCAAGTTGGCATTATTTGGCTCTTGAAGGTATGGAAGCTCTGCAGGCATGATATCGTTAAAGAGGATCTTACCAACAGTTGTCAAGAGAATCTTGTGTTGTTGTGCTTCTGTCCAAGGTTTGTTCAAGCTATCCGTCGCAATTCCGACACGTGTATGCAAGTGAACATAGCCATTGCGAAGGGCCATCACGGCTTCATCACGGTCTTTAAAGACCATTCCTTCACCTTCACGACCAGCTTCTTCCATCGTGAGGTAATAGTTCCCCAATACCATATCCTGAGATGGCGTAACGACTGGTTTACCATCTTTAGGGTTCAAGATATGCTCAGCAGCCAACATCAAGATACGAGCTTCTGCTTGAGCTTCTTCTGAAAGCGGTACGTGGATGGCCATTTGGTCTCCATCGAAGTCGGCATTGTAGGCTTCACAGACAAGGGGGTGCAAGCGGAGGGCTTTCCCGTCAATCAAGACAGGTTCAAAGGCTTGGATCCCCAAACGGTGAAGGGTCGGTGCGCGGTTCAAGAGAACTGGGTGTTCTTTGATCACTTCTTCCAAGATATCCCAGATACGTTCATCTCCGCGTTCGACCAAGCGTTTTGCAGCTTTAACATTTTGTACGATATCGCGCGCAACGATTTCACGCATGACGAATGGTTTGAAGAGCTCGATCGCCATTTCACGTGGCACACCACATTGGTACATCTTAAGAGTTGGACCAACGGCGATAACGGAACGTCCTGAGAAGTCAACCCGTTTACCGAGCAAGTTTTGACGGAAGCGTCCTTGTTTCCCTTTGAGCATGTGGCTCAATGATTTCAGTGGACGGCTACCTGGTCCTGTGATCGGACGACCACGACGACCGTTATCGATCAAAGCATCAACGGCTTCTTGGAGCATCCGTTTTTCGTTTTGCACGATGATACCAGGGGCATTCAACTCAAGCAAACGTGCCAAACGGTTGTTCCGGTTGATCACACGACGGTAAAGGTCGTTCAAGTCAGAGGCAGCAAAACGGCCACCATCCAATTGGACCATCGGACGAAGATCTGGTGGAATAACCGGAAGGATGTTGAGAACCATCCATTCTGGCTTGTTACCAGATTTGTAGAAGGCATCCAAGACATCCAAACGACGAACAGCCTTCACACGTTTTTGACCAGTTGCAGTCTTCAATTCTTCTTTCAAGAGAGCAATTTCAGCTTCCAAATCCACTTGTTTCAAGAGGTCTTGGATCGCTTCTGCACCCATCTTAGCTACAAAGGAACCTGGTCCGTATTCACGCAAGCGTTCACGGTATTCACGTTCTGTCATGATGGATTTGTGCTCAAGTGGTGTATCTTTTGGATCGATCACCACGTAAGCTGCGAAGTAAATGACTTCTTCAAGGGCACGAGGGCTCATATCTAAGGTCAATCCCATACGAGAAGGGATGCCTTTGAAGTACCAGATGTGTGATACAGGAGCTTTCAACTCGATGTGCCCCATGCGTTCACGACGAACTTTCGCACGTGTTACTTCAACCCCACAGCGGTCACAAACGATCCCTTTGTAACGGATCCGTTTGTATTTCCCACACGCACATTCCCAGTCTTTTGTAGGTCCAAAGATGACTTCATCAAAGAGACCTTCACGTTCTGGTTTCAATGTACGGTAGTTGATTGTTTCAGGTTTCTTGACCTCTCCATAAGACCATGAACGGACCTTGCTTGGAGAAGCTAGGGTGATTTGCATACTTTTAAAACGATTTACATCAACCACTATTTCTTACCTTTCCTTGTTTTCATACTTGTTTCATTTGGATACAGCTTAGGTGGGGAAAGAAAGGAAACTTTCTTGCCACCTCCTTGTGTCTGTATCTTGTTATCGAATCATCCTGCTAGAAGCATTGGTTGCTCACAGGACAATCATTTTTACTGATTATTTTTCTGATTCTTCGGCATCAAAGGCTGCTTTTGCTTCCTTTGCTGCTTTTTCACGTGCTTTTTCAAGGTCATCCACATGAATCACATCATCGTCTTCCCCTTCATCAAGGTCACGAAGTTCCACTTCTTGATCATCTTCGTCCAAGACACGCATGTCAAGACCAAGAGATTGCAATTCTTTGACAAGAACGCGGAAGGATTCTGGTACACCTGGTTTTGGAATTGGTTTACCTTTGGTAATCGCTTCATAAGCTTTCAAACGTCCGTTGACATCATCTGACTTGTAAGTCAAGATTTCTTGAAGGACATTTGATGCACCATAAGCCTCAAGGGCCCACACTTCCATTTCCCCGAAACGTTGTCCACCAAACTGAGCTTTCCCTCCGAGTGGTTGTTGGGTAACCATTGAGTATGGTCCGACTGAACGGGCATGGAGTTTATCATCAACCATGTGGTGAAGCTTGATCATGTACATGACACCAACAGAAACACGGTTGTCAAACGGCTCACCTGTACGTCCATCGTAAAGGATGGTCTTGGCATCGCTATCCATACCAGCTTCTTTCACAGTATCCCAGAGGTCTTCTGAGCTTGCTCCATCAAAGACTGGTGTTGCGATGTGAATACCCAAGTTACGAGCGGCCATACCAAGGTGAAGTTCCATAACCTGACCGATATTCATACGTGATGGCACCCCAAGAGGGTTCAACATGATATCAACCGGTGTACCGTCTGGAAGGTAAGGCATATCTTCAACTGGAACAATACGAGACACAACCCCTTTGTTTCCGTGACGACCGGCCATCTTATCTCCGACGCGGATCTTGCGTTTTTGTGCGATGTAAACACGAACCAACATGTTGACACCCGATTGCAATTCATCTCCGTTTGCACGCGTAAAGATCTTAACATCGCGAACGACTCCATCTCCACCGTGAGGTACACGAAGAGAAGTATCCCGCACTTCACGAGATTTATCTCCAAAGATCGCGTGAAGGAGACGTTCTTCAGCAGAAAGGTCTTTTTCACCCTTCGGTGTTACCTTACCGACAAGGATATCGCCTTCTTTTACTTCTGCACCAATACGGATAATACCTGTTTCATCCAAGTCACGAAGAGCATCTTCACCGACGTTTGGAATTTCACGGGTAATTTCTTCAGGGCCTAACTTGGTATCGCGTGTTTCTGATTCGAATTCTTCCAAGTGAACAGATGTGTAGACATCTTCTTTCACCAAGCGTTCGCTCATGATAACGGCATCCTCGAAGTTATACCCTTCCCAAGTCATGTAAGCGACAATTGGGTTTTGACCAAGGGCCATTTCCCCTTTTTCCATCGATGGACCATCAGCGATAAAGTCGCCTTTTTCAACGACATCGCCAACTTTTACAAGGGTACGTTGGTTGTAGGCAGTACCTGAGTTTGAACGACGGAATTTTTGAATATGGTAGACATCAAGCGAACCGTCTTCCCGACGAACTTCTACCTTGTCTGCATCTGCATAAGTAACTTTACCATCGTGTTGAGCAATGACTGCAGCTCCTGAGTCATGGGCTGCTTGGTATTCCATACCAGTACCCACATAAGGGGCTTTTGGATCGATCAATGGCACAGCCTGACGTTGCATGTTGGCACCCATGAGGGCACGGTTGGAGTCATCGTTTTCCAAGAAAGGAATACATGCTGTCGCAACGGCAACTACTTGTTTTGGAGATACGTCCATGTAGTCGACTTGATCAGATGGGAATTCTTGGTTGTTACCACGGTGACGTCCCATAACGATTGGCTCAGCAAAGCCACCCTTTTCGTTCAACTTAGAGTTAGCCTGAGCGACGATGTACTCATCTTCTTCATCGGCTGTCAACCAAACGATTTCGTTGGTGACTACACCTTTTTCCCGGTCCACTTTACGGTATGGCGTTTGGATGAAGCCATATTTGTTCAAGTGTCCATAAGATGACAAGTTGTTGATCAAACCGATGTTTGGTCCTTCAGGTGTTTCGATTGGACACATACGACCATAGTGGGTATAGTGCACGTCACGCACTTCATATCCGGCACGGTCACGTGTCAAACCGCCAGGCCCTAAGGCAGACAAACGACGTTTGTGAGACAACTCAGAAAGCGGGTTGTGTTGGTCCATGAACTGTGACAATTGGGAAGAACCAAAGAATTCTTTAATTGCTGCAGTTACTGGGCGGATGTTGATGATTTGTTGTGGTGTCAAGACATCGTTATCTTGTACAGACATCCGTTCGCGAACGTTTCGTTCCATCCGTGAAAGTCCAAGACGCACTTGGTTGGCAAGCAATTCACCAACGGCACGAATCCGACGGTTTCCAAGGTGGTCGATATCATCCACGCGGCCAATACCTTCTGCAAGGTTCAAGAAATAGCTCATTTCTGCCAAGATGTCAGCTGGAGTCACAATCCGTACTTTGTCAGATGGGTTAGCATTTCCGATGATGGTGACAACACGGTCTGGATCTGTCGGAGCGACAACTTTAAATTTTTGCAATTCTACTGGCTCTGTCAAAACAGCAGCATCATTTGGAATGTAGGTGATTTTGTTCAAACCGTTATCCAATTGTTCTGAGATGCTGTCGATCACATCGCGCGTCATGACAGTACCAGCTTCTACAAGGATTTCCCCTGTTTCAGCATCTACCAATGGTTCTGCGATTGTTTGGTTCAACAAGCGATTCTTGATATTGAGTTTCTTGTTGATCTTGTAGCGACCAACTGGTGCCAAGTCATAACGACGTGGATCAAAGAAACGAGCTACCAACAAGCTACGTGAGCTTTCCGCTGTTTTTGGTTCACCTGGACGAAGACGCTCGTAGATTTCTTTGAGGGCTTCATCTGTCCGTGAATCCATTGGATTTTTGTGGATATCTTTTTCAATGGTATTGCGAACCAATTCGCTGTCCCCAAAGATATCGATGATTTCATCATCTCCAGAGAATCCAAGAGCACGCACAAGAGTTGTAAATGGAATCTTACGTGTGCGGTCGATACGTGTGTAAGCAATGTCTTTTGAGTCAGTTTCAAGCTCTAACCAAGCCCCACGGTTAGGGATAACAGTTGATCCATAACCAACCTTACCATTCTTGTCCACCTTATCATTGAAGTAGACACCTGGTGAGCGGACCAACTGAGATACGATAATCCGTTCTCCACCATTGATGATGAAAGTTCCCATCTCCGTCATGATTGGGAAATCACCAAAGAAAACTTCTTGGGTCTTGATTTCACCTGTTTCTTTGTTGACCAAACGGAAGGTCACAAAGATTGGTGCTGAGTAGCTGGCATCGTGGATGCGCGCTTCTTCAAGCGAATACTTAGGTTCGCGGATTTCATAACCCACAAATTCCAATTCCATTGTATCCGTGAAGTTTGAGATGGGAAGCACATCTTCAAATACTTCCTTCAAGCCATGATCCAAGAAATCTTTGAATGAGTCTGTCTGGATTTCAATCAAGTTTGGTAAATCAAGAACCTCTTTGATTCTTGAAAAACTACGACGGGTCCGATGTTTCCCGTATTGAACGTCATGTCCTGCCAAAGTTTTTAGCTCCTTTTTCCATACTAGGATAGCTTGGTAAAATGACTTTCACCACCTATCCGGTTTTAACTACAATTGTGTGATTTGCATCACGTGAAGAGCTGTCTCTTCACCTCATTCGTCGCTTTTTGTAATTTTTAGAAAAATTAAATTTGTGTAACAAACTAGGTTTTTTCTGAAAAATAGGCACAAAAAGAGCAGCTAAATCGACTTATTCAAGTAAGATTTAACTGCTGTAAGCTCTTATTTGGACAATATTTCAAATAAAGCACACGACAAATTAGTTATCACTATTATACCGTTTTTTGCTCCAAAAATCAAGGCTTTCTCTAGGTTTTCTACTGGATCAGACTAGCGTCGATTGCCACGATTTGAGCTGTTTCGATTTGAACTATTGCTTGATGAACTATTGGTTGTCGAATTGTTCTTATTATTCGACTGATTTCCACTGCTATTACCGAGAATCGCTGCCCAAGCACTTTGATAATCGCTATCCGATCCCCCGATGGCAAAGCGGTATTGAGTGGTTGGCGCTCCGTTTTTGGCCCAAAGACTCGTCACCATTTGACCGCTCACATCGATATCCCGGCCATTGACATTGACGCGACCCGGTCTTTCACCAGTCGATTTGAGCACTTCAGAGCGGATCACACTCTTATCGAGAGTGAATTTATCCTGAATTCCGAAGAGACTTGGATCTGCTTGGTAGATCGCATTTGCCAACTGCGCCATGTATTGGGCATTGTTGTTGTATCCAGTCAAGGTCTGCATGGAAGCATTGTTGTCATGGCCAATCCAACCTCCTAAAGAAACATTAGGGGTGGACAGCATGAGCCACATATCCCCATTTGAGTTAGTGGTACCGGTTTTTCCAATCCAGTCAGCACCTGCCAGCGTTGGATTGACTTGGCTAATCCGTGACTTAAAGGTCGTTGTAGCACCAGACGTAATAACCCCGCGCAAGAGATCCTGCATAATCGTTGCCGTCGCTGGAGAGTAAACACGAACAGGATCTGCCTCGTGCTTGTATACTACATCCCCATCTCGATCAATGATTTGCTCTACCATGTAGCGTTTGAGGTAGTTCCCATTGTTAGCAATGGTTTGGAAACCATTGGTATGTTGGGCAACAGTGACCTCAATTCCTCCCCCCATTGGCAGACTCTCAATGCCATATTCAGGGATATCATAGCCCATTTTCTTCATGTAGGATGGGACATCCACACCCTTTTCACGAAGGGTCCGGTAAGTCCAGTAAGCTGGAATATTCCATGAGGTATTGAGGGCCTCACGGAGATCCATCATGGCTGTCCCTCGGCTATCCACGTGCATGATTGGCTCACCACTTGAGAAATTAGTCGGGTAGTTAGAAAGGATGCTATTGCTTCCCATCAAGCCTTGGTCGATGGCAATCCCATAGGCCAACAATGGTTTGATAGTAGAACCTGGGGAACGCTCTGTATCAAAAGCATGGTTGTTTTGGT
Organism: Streptococcus parasanguinis CC87K; assembly: GCF_000507765.1. Taxonomy (GTDB): domain Bacteria; phylum Bacillota; class Bacilli; order Lactobacillales; family Streptococcaceae; genus Streptococcus; species Streptococcus parasanguinis_J. The sequence continues at coordinate 311,186 of NZ_KI669402.1, forward strand.
TGCCGTCAAAATTCCGTCCACCGATAAATCCTAAAACGGCACCCGTTCGGTTGTCCATAAGGACATTCCCAACTTCTACAAGACCCGTCCCATCATCCAAGACGCTTCCAAAATTCGCTACTGCCGCCTGCATCGCATTGTGAACCGGTTTGTTAATCGTGGTTTGAATGGTGTAGCCACCTTCGCGCAACTCGCTCTCAGCTAATTCCTGGTAAGCCTTGACGGTTTCATTATTTTTCAAGTCTTGCTTGGTGACATTGTCTCGCTTGATCAAGTAATCATACATGGCCTCTTTTGCTTCTTCCATGGCTTGGAAGTAGAGGTAGTCATGCGGTGTTTTCTCGATGCCATCTGGAGCCATGAAGTCTTTGGTCAAGTCGTATTGAGCATAGGTCTCATAGTCTTTTTTCGACAAGACTCCCGTCCGGTACATATTGAACAAAACGTCTTTGGCACGCGCCAGACCTAACTCGAGATTCTCCTTGCTCTTTAGGCTACCGTCTGCAGCATAAGGAGAGTAGACAATCGGACTTTGTGGCAAGCCAGCGATAAAGGCTGCTTGTGGAACAGACAAGTCTTTTGCAGAGACGCCAAAGATCCCTTGAGCTGCAGCTTCCACACCTGCAATATTTTGTCCCCGATTGTTTCGTCCAAAAGGCGAAACATTTAAGTAGGTGGTTAGGATTTCATTTTTATCCATTCCCCGCTCTAAAGCCAAGGCATCGACAATCTCTGTCGCCTTACGAGTAAAGGTTGGAGCGTCTCCCACGACTTGCTGTTTGATCAATTGCTGGGTCAGGGTTGATCCCCCACTAGAGGAACCCACGCCGGCTACAGATCCAAGTGTTGCCCGAAGAACGGCTTTAGGCACAACCCCCTTGTGGCTTTCAAAATTCTCATCCTCAGTAGCGATCACAGCCTTCTTGACATTGTCTGAAATGGCATCTCCAGCTACGGGCGTACGGATCAAATCACTGTCCACTTCTGCAATCAAGCTCTTATCGGAATAAGTCAGTTTTGAAACACTGCTAACGTTGCGGACCTGCTGGACCAATTCTTCTGTCTTTGGAACCTTGACATTGCTAAAGAGGCTCGCCGCATAACCAATCCCGATCCCTGCGCCAAATAAAAAGAGGCACACGAACAGGGCGATCATCACATCCCACAAGAGTTTGAGGGTGCGCAAAAAGGTCGCAAAAATATCGCCGACAGACCAGCTACTTTCCTCATTTTTTTCCTTATTCGGAGTTTCTGTATACATCTTTGCAAAGAATTTTTGAACCTTCTTCCAAAACTCTTGCAGCTTCTCTTTTAATTGATTCACTGATTCTTTCTCCTTGTTCCCTATATTATAGCAGATTAGACCCCTTGTTTTCAATCACAAGAGCGTAGAAATCGTCACTCATTCTGCCTGGGTAAGGACAAGAAAATGATGGAAAGCATTGCCATTTCCGTGGTTTATGGTAGAATAGAGAAATGAATAAACTTATAAAGGAGAAAAGACACATGCACATTTTTGATGAGCTAAAAGAGCGTGGTTTGGTATTTCAAACGACGGATGAAGAAGCCTTACGCAAAGCACTGGAAGAAGGTCAGGTTTCTTATTATACTGGTTATGATCCAACTGCTGACAGCCTTCACCTTGGTCACTTGGTTGCCATCTTGACGAGCCGTCGTCTTCAACTAGCAGGACACAAACCTTATGCGCTCGTTGGCGGTGCGACTGGTCTCATTGGTGATCCGTCCTTCAAAGATGCTGAACGTAGTCTCCAAACAAAAGAAACTGTACAAGAATGGGTTCGCTCTATTCAAGGGCAATTGTCTCGTTTCCTCGATTTTGAAAATGGGGACAATAAAGCCGAAATGGTCAATAACTACGATTGGTTTGGAAGCATTAGCTTTATTGACTTCCTTCGTGATGTCGGAAAATACTTTACGGTCAATGCTATGATGAGTAAAGAATCTGTTAAAAAACGGATTGAAACAGGGATTTCTTACACAGAGTTTGCCTACCAAATCATGCAAGGCTATGACTTCTACGTCCTCAACCAAGAACACAATGTAACCCTTCAAATCGGTGGATCTGACCAATGGGGAAACATGACAGCCGGTACTGAGTTGATGCGTCGTAAAGCAGATAAAACTGGTCATGTTATGACTGTGCCTTTGATCACAGATGCAACTGGTAAGAAATTCGGTAAATCAGAAGGCAATGCGGTCTGGCTCAATGCAGACAAAACATCTCCATACGAAATGTACCAATTCTGGATGAATGTGATGGATGCAGATGCTGTGCGCTTCTTGAAGATCTTCACTTTCTTGTCACTGGACGAAATCGAAGAGATCCGCAAACAGTTTGAGGCTGCTCCTCATGAACGCTTGGCTCAAAAGATCTTAGCGCGTGAAGTGGTTACCCTTGTCCACGGCGAAGAAGCCTACAAGGAAGCCCTCAACATCACAGAACAACTCTTTGCAGGAAATATCAAAAACCTTTCTGTTAAAGAACTCAAACAAGGCCTTCGTGGTGTGCCAAACTACCAGGTCCAAGCAGAAGACAACCTCAACATTGTTGAACTCTTGGTCACAGCTGGTGTGGTAAATTCTAAACGCCAAGCCCGCGAAGATGTTCAAAACGGAGCTATCTACGTCAACGGCGAACGCATCCAAGACCTTGACTATGTCTTGAGCGATAGCGATAAATTAGAAAATGAGTTGACCGTTATCCGTCGCGGTAAGAAAAAATACTTTGTTTTAACTTATTAAGAAAGTAAAACCACGAAGTTTGGTATGAACTTCGTGGTTTTCTTATACACTTTTTTCTGGGACTATTTCCCTTTTCTGCGATGCAACAATGCTTGGTTAATTCGTTGAGTTTTTTTATGGAGCTGCCAAATCTGGTACAGCCAGATCAGGCCGTAAATGGCTAGAAAGATCAACCAAGGAATCGGGCTCCGTAAGGCTGTCCCCCAGCCAAAAAACAAGTAGGTTAATGCTAAGATGGCAGCTGTCGCAACTAAATGCAAGGCCACACGCAAACTATAGGTCAAAAACTCTTCTTCCTCAAGAATGAATGTCAAGACCCCCATTGTCCCACTCATCAAAAAGATCGCCAGGATATTGCGGACATTTACAGCGGGATAGACGATGTTGGGATAGACATGGGATAATAACACCAAACACAAATAAAAGAAGGATCCTGTCCTCATACCAGATACAAAATAAGCTATAAATCGTTTCATCACTTTCTCCTATACCCCTAAATAATCCATCAAGGATTTGACATATTTCCGACTGACACTTGATTTCACTCCGCGTGTCAGTTTAGCCATCATATTGCCTGAAAAACTATCCGATAGCGATTCTAAATGGTCGATATTCATCACCGCGTGGCGTGATATCTGTAAAAAATTACGACGATTAACCCGATGTTGAAAATTTGTCAAAGTATCTCTGACGGTGAACGTTTTGTATGTCGTATAAATGGTTAGCTGATTCTTATCAATCTCAGCTAAAATAATGTCATCAATTTTCACCATGATCAAATGATCTTCTGTTTTGATAGGGATCACTACTTGATTCACTGTCGAAAACTGTTCGAGATAGTCCATCACCTCTCGTGCTTGATCAGATAATTGCTTGGCTTGAATGACCACACAGGGGTCGTTTTCTGGGATATCCTGTTTTTCCTCAAAACGAATCTTCATTCCTACTCCAATTCTCACTTACTTTCTTTTATTCGATCTTTTTGCTAAGGAAACCCAAATCCCCAAAGCTAAAAGAATACCACCTAACACTATAAGGTATGTTTGTTCCTTTGTCAATAAGGCTTGCCATTTGAGCTGAACGCCCATTTTTTCTTGAAACTCTTGAAGAAGATTATCTTGACCTTTAAAGGTCTCATTTAATGCTTCTTTCATGAGTACTTGCCGATAAAGTGCAGCAATATAAGTTGCTGGAGTACATTTCATTAGTAGTTGTGCAAAATCAGGTAGAACACCTAAAGGTACATAAGTCCCTACCAAAAAACCAGAAGCTGTACCCACTATGGTCGAAAACTTCCCAAGACTGTCTACGGAATGGAAAAAATAAACAAAAATGGCATTCACCAAACTAGAAAGCAGGCTACTAAGCAGCATGATGTGGAGTACTTCAGGTAATAAAGACAGTGCTGGAACTTCTCTAAAATAGCCACACATCAGCACATACATAAGGGCCTGCATGAAAAAAGAGATGATGATTGCGCTCGTTAGATACGAAAATGGTAACCGCCACTTTCCTTGATCCGATAAATAAAGATCCTGATCTACTTGACGTTCACGATCCTTTACTAACTGAGTCAGGGCAGCCAGACTTGTCGTAATCCCTGTTACAGCCAGCGTCCCACTCATTAACCAATTATTTAACACAGGACCTCTATTGGGGAGCTGAGCCCAAGCATCTGTTAGATTTTTTTGAAGAAAAATAATATAGAGAACAAAGGAAATCAAGGCTCCCAACAGGGAGAAGAAAACTCCTGAACGATTTCTGAAGTACAATAAAAAATTTCGCTTTAGTAAGGCTAGCATTAGCGGACCTCCCTTCCTGTAAGTGCAATAAAGGCATCATCCATGGTCCCTGGACGAAACTCAAAATGGGCTATTCTATCTCTAACTTGTGCCAGGTAATCAATGGCTTCCCTTTCACTCTTGGGTTGAAAAATATACTCCAATTGACTTTGTTGCTCTACTGACATTCCCAAAGATTTGAGACTTTCTATCTGCTGTCTCTCCTTGAAACGAATCTTCAAGATGTTTTTTGCATATTGACTCTTAATATCTAGCGCCGATCCTTGAGCAATCACTTCCCCATGGTCCACAATATAAATTTGATCAGCTTCATCTGCTTCGTCAAGATAATGCGTGGTCAATACAACAGTCATTCCCTCTTCTCTCTGCAATTGATAGAGCAAATCCCAGATAGACTTCCGAGTTTGGATATCCAAACCTGTCGTTGGTTCGTCTAAGAACAGAATATCTGGTTGTGAGAGCAGGGCACGCGCAATGTCAACCCGACGCTTTTGGCCACCTGAAAGCGTCCCGTATTTCTGCTTTTGGAAAGCTGATAGACCTAGCCGATCAATGAGACTAGATACACGATTGGGTTTCAAGCCTTTATACTGTCTCGCACGAATGGTCAGATTTTCTCTAACCGTTAGCATCTCATCTAAGACACTAGTCTGGAAGACCACACCAATTTTAGTACCTGGTTCATAGATGATTTCACCTTGCGTTGGTTGTTTCAAACCAATCAACATGGAAATCGTCGTTGATTTCCCCGCCCCATTTGGTCCTAGAATCGCATTAAACGTTCCCTTTTCAAACTGTAAGTGAATATTGTTTACGGCTATATGATTTCCATATCGTTTACTGATGTTTTTAGCTTGTAATATCATGTTCTCTCTCCTTTTGATAGAACCAGTCTAGCAAAAAAGCCGTTTAAAAAACGGCTTTTGGGGATAAGTGGTCAAAATGAAGAGATGAGTGGCGAGATAGAAGAGATTAAAATGAGGAAAAAATTTATTGCAACCATTCTTTTCCCCATTGATTCAAGTCCTTTAAAATCGGCATCAGTGACTTGCCTTTTTCTGTCAGCTCATATTCTGTATGGAGTGGCATCGTTTTAAAATCATATTTCTCAATCAATTGGTTCTCTATTAAAACATCTAATCCACGTGTCAAACTGATCGTTGTAATCCCTTCAACTTCTCTTCTCAATTGATTGAAACGAACTCTCTTATGCTTGTTTATAACCCATAATATATTCATCCTCCATTTCCCACCAACCACATCTAAGACTCGAGACATACTACAGTTCCAATTTTTATTTGTTAACATTTTTTCTCCTTACAAAAATGTGCCTACTATTCAGGTAGTTTGTAAAGTATTATAATCTATTTATCATTTATTTTAAAGGAGTCACTTATGTTTATTGTAAATCTTACCTATATCAAGCCCCTTGATGAAGTTGAAAAATTCTTAGAAAAACACATAGAGTTTTTAAATCAGTATTATACAAAAGGTCATTTTATCGCATCTGGAAGGAAAAATCCAAGGACCGGCGGTATCATTCTCATGAGAGCTAAAAATAAAGAAGCCGTTCAAGAAATCATTACACACGATCCATTCTATCAAAATGAGATTGCTCAATATGAGATCATTGAATTTGAGGCAAGTAAATATTGTCCAGAATTGAAAAACGTCCTGAACAATCCATTGGACGAAAATGAGGAAATTAAATAAAGAGACTCAAGTTCCATTCAATACTGCGTAGGATCGTTAAAAAAGTGTGACTTAGTACCATTAAAACATCGGTTGCTATCTAGAGGCTCTTTTGTTACACTACTAATATGAATACACCGATTAAACCAAAGTTACAACGATTTCAAACAGCCACTGCTTTTGCCTGTCCCGTCTGTCAACTGGACCTAGAACTTGTGGAGACCAGTTTTAAATGTCCCAAGGGCCATTCTTTTGATTTGGCGAAATTTGGCTATGTCAACCTGGCTCCCCAGATCAAGCAATCAAAGGACTATGACAAAGAAAATTTTCAGAATCGCCAGCTGATCTTAGAAGCAGGTTTTTATGAGCCGATTCTAACAGCGATCGGACAAAAAATTCCGACCAGTGATGCCAAGATTCTAGATACCGGTTGTGGAGAAGGCTATTACTCCCGAAAGCTACAAGAGGCTTATCCCGAAGCTACTTTCTATGCATTTGATCTTTCCAAGGAATCTGTGCAACTAGCTGCCAAGAGTGACACTAGCTGGAAGGTCAATTGGTTTGTAGGAGACTTGGCTCATCTACCCATTCAATCCAAGAGTATGGAGGTCATTTTGGACATCTTCTCCCCGGCTAATTACGCTGAATTTGAGCGTGTCTTAAAGGCTGAAGGGGTGATCATTAAGGTCGTCCCAACCTCTTCTCATCTGAAAGAAATTCGTCAGCTGGCCCAAGATCAATTGACCAAGCAATCCTACTCCAACCAGGAAATTTTGGAGCACTTTAAAGACCACTGCCAGATCCTTTCATCCGAAACGGTCAGCCTCACCAAGAGTTTAACTCCTGAAGAACGCCAAGCGCTCCTCGCCATGACCCCTCTTCTATTTCACGTTGACCAAGAAAAGATCGACTGGAATCAACTCACAGAAATCACCATTGAAGCGGAGCTGCTGGTTGGGAAAATCAAGATACAAAGGACGTAAAATGAAAAGTGAAAAGGCTGAGACAAATCGTCTCAGCCTTTTACTCATCTTCTGCCTGCTCTGTCATGACTTGTAAGCGATAGGTTTTAGGCGATTTTCCACAGAGTTTACGGAAAACCTTGTAGAAATAGCCCACATTGCTGTAACCGACTTTATAGCAGATATCTTCAATGCTGTCATTGGTCGATAAGAGGAGCTGCTGGGCGGCCTTAATTCGCTGTTTGTTGAGGAGTTCTGCGAAAGTCGCATTGGTTTCTCGTTTAATCAATTGGCCTAAATAGACTGGATTGATAAAGAGACCCTGACTGATGTCCTTGAGTGACAGCTCTTTTTGGTAATCACGGCTAATCACTTGGAGGACACTCGCTACATTTTCATTCATCCGATAGTGGGATAAGAAACGGGACAACTCTTCCTGGATAAAGCCAATCATCTCGCTAAAAGTGGCAGTTTCTTGGACTTTCTTGACTACATCAGCTAAATTATCACCTTGCAGGTATTCAAACAAATGAAAGACATCCATCAAAAATTGGATAAAGAGCTGCTTGGTCAGTGAGACCTTAGGGGTCTTCTCAAGGATCATTTTTTCTAACCAATCCAGTTCTTCTAAGATCTGTTGGATATTTCCTTGCATGATCACCCGGTAGGCTGGTTCATAATAATTGAAGACTTCCTCGTCTTGATTGAGAGGGGTCGCTCCATAAAAGAGTCTCCGCTCCACTAGGTCCTTAAATTGATGAAAGTGCTCCTTATAGGGTGGCTCAAAGGCCTTCTCAATCATGGCTTCTTCTTCTTGATCTGAGATAAAGAGTTGAAGATTTTGCCCGAGAACTTGGTAAGACGAGCTGATAAAACCTTTTTTCTCCTTAGCAATCCCAATCCACAGTGAATTCCGGCCTGCGATATACCGACAAAACTCTTCCTCAGAGATGTCATCGTGAATCAAGCGGTTGGCCAACTCTTGGCTTGGTTGCTGGATTTGGTGCTGGATTTTTTCTAGGATATTGCCCATCTCCACCTTATTGACAGGTTTGAGCAGGTAGTCTGCCACGCGCAAATTGAGGGCTGTCTTGACATATTCAAAATCCTGATAGCCTGACATAATGATAAAAGCAGCATCTGGAATTAAATCCTTCATCTCTGCAATCATCTGAAGTCCGGTCTTTCCAGGCATATTGACATCCGTGATCACCACATCCACCGGATGTTCTCGCACATAATCAAGAGCCTGATCTGCATCTTCAGCAGTTGCGACCACTTCCATATTCCAGTGGTCAAAGGGGATTAATTTTTTTAACCCTTCTGTAATCATATACTCATCGTCTACTAATAAGACTTTGTACATTCTGTCTCCTTTATTCATCTTGAATGGTTATCGTATAGGTCACTCCATGGTGAGGTTGGGAGAAGACTTGGATATGGTAGCGATCTCCAAAGTAGAGTAGCATGCGTTCATGAACATTGACAATTCCGATGGACTGCCGCCCACTCTTTTCTTCGATTTCTGAGCGTGGATTGCGATTGGCTAGTATCTCTTGAATTTTTTCTAGCTGTTCTTCTTCCATCCCGCGCCCATTATCAGTAACTAGAATCATGACTTGCCCTTCTCCTTGCAAGACTTTGACACTAATCACATTGTCCTTGCGTTTGTGGTCCACTCCATGTGCAAAATAGTTCTCGACCAAAGGCTGGATGGTGAATTTTGGAATCTTCATTTTTTCCAAGCCTGGATCGATCTTAAAGCCATAGGCAATTGATTTTGGATAACGTACCATGCAGAGGTAACTGTATTTGCGACAAAATTCTAGCTCATTTTCAACTGTCGTCACTCGCTCATCTGAGATATTATTGCGCAAGAGACTACTAAACTCATAGATAATATCACCCAACTCTTCTTGCTCTTGCATGACGGCATACATCCGGATAAATTCCAGTGTATTGTACATGAAGTGGGGATTGATCTGGGCTTGTAGGGCCCGCATATTGGCATCCTTTTGGCTGAGCTGTAGCTGGTAGATATCTCGAATGTTCTTATCCATATTGTCTAACATGGTATTGATCATATTACCAATAACCAGCAGTTCTTGGTCCTTGGTCGAGGTATCAATCCGTCGTTCACTATCGCCTTGACTGATCAGATTCATGGTATCGACCAGATCAAGGACTTGACGACGGTAATTTTTGAAAATTTGCCGCATTAATAAGTAAAGGATCAAGAAAATCAAGAAAGCAATGGAGAGAAAAGTGGTCAGGTTGGCTAGACCCTTTTTGAGCAGATAACTTTCAGAAACAGCTACATCCACCTTGTAGCCATAGATCGTGCTACGGGTTTGCCATTTAACATCTTTTGATTGTCCCTTATCCCCTTCATGGTACATCTCTTTCCCAAAGGGAGTGAAGATCCGCACAGCGACCGGAAGATCACCTCTGGCATTGTCAATCGCTGCCGTCAAAATTTCCTGGTCCAGCGTCATATAAGCAATCCCAACTCCAGCACCCGTTGTCGGGTCTGTCAAAGGAACTGGAATAGCTGTTGCAGGAGCCTTGTAATGGTCCGCTGAGACCTGCTTGCCTCCCTTTGATTGCCGGGTAGAGACAAATACCGTCTTGTAATCAGACAAGGTGACATCGATGCCCTCGATGTTTTTATTGCTCAAATAGAGGCTGTCAATATTCTTATGTAGGGACAATTGGATATAGGAAGGGAATTGGGCATTCAATCGCCAAGTCTCATACTCCGATGGTGACAAGGTAAAATAGCGATAAATCCCTTCTAATTTTGCAGGGTTTTCAACGAGGCTACGACCTTCTTGTGTGACCCGTTGATAAGAGGTCTCGAGATCCGTCACCACTTCGGTCAAGACCCGTTGGGCGATCCGGTCGGCTTCAGCTTGCTGGTTTTTCCAAGAGATCCCCGCAACGACCAGGCCCATAATAGTCAAAATGACCACCATGACATAGGCGTAGAATTTTAAAAGCGTACTTAACCAAATTTTTTTCATCGTTAGGATACCAATTTTTCGTGGATGTTTTGATAAACAGGGTCAAAGATATCATTGACAAAGAAATGCCATACACCGATCAAGACGAAAAAGAGAAGGGCTGGCATATAGTAGCTAATGACGCCAAGTAGCGCAGTTCCAAGGATGAGCTTCAGAACCGGACGAATGTCCAGCAACATTCCGATCAAACTAAGCTTGATACTATTAGCATAAGAAAGATCGAAATGAACTTGTAATTTCAAATAAACGGCGTAAGCTAGAGGCGCTACCAAGAGGAAAACCAGATTAAACAAGAGAACCAAAATTTGGAAGAAATTCAAGTGAGGGATCTGGATCATGAGGTACATGCCATAGAGGAGAACCCCTTCAATGGCAAAGAAGGTATAAAAGACTTGATTAGCCGGGCGTAGATTTTCTTTGAAGAGTTCCCAAGCGCGTGACCAATGATAGTCCTTGTAGGTCATGCCATTTTCCGCATAGAGGCTCATGATAGTGGCACTAGCCGGTCCTACTCCCAAGAGAACACCCCCACAGATCGTCAAGACCCAAAAAATCCCTGTTACCAGCATAGCAACATAGACTCTCGTAAAAATGAACTCGATGATTTTTCCCATCATTCAGCCTCTTTTCCAATTAGTGATTCTATTATACCATAAAAATAAAACGCTTTCCCCCTATTTGCATTGGTAAATTGAAATATTGATTTTCATTTACAGGATTCATTTTCATAAAGACACAAAAAGGCTCTGGAGATCCCTCCAAAGCCTTTTTCGCACTACCTGCTCTTATTTTTTAGAAGCAAGGAATTCGTCGTATTGTTTTTGCATTTCGTCAAGCACTTTTTGGTAAGCACCTTCTGATTTCAATTTTTCAAGCATCTTAGGAACTTCTACTTCAGGATCCACAGTACCAGTATTGATCGCACCTGCGAATTGGTTCAAAGTATTTGTAAGAGCTGTGATTTCTGATTTCACTTTATCTGTGTTAAAGATGAAGCCAAGTGCTGGAGATTCTTTTGCAGTTTCCAAGTCTTTCTTAGATTGTGCAATTTGTTCATCTGTTACGTTTTCGTTGATGTAAAGAATCCAGTTGTTACCAGTGTTCCATCCAGACATGTGAGTGTTTCCGTTGTAGCCATCCAAGACTTTGACACGGTTTTCTTTGCCAGGAACTTTTTCCCAGTTCTTGCCTTCTGGTCCATAAACAAGGCCGTTCAAGAGTTCTGGATCAGTGTTCAAGAGGTTCAACACTTCCATGGCTTTTTCTTTGTTCTTAGAGTTGTTTGAGATAACAAAGTTAGCTACTTGAGTAGTGTTGTTCTTCTTGTAAAGTTCAGTAAATGGTTTGATGTCGATCTTACGGTTTGCTACACGAGTAAGCAAGCTGTTACCGTAGTCAGCTGGTCCTACTGTTTCTTCACGAACCAACCATGTATCTTGAGAAAGATCATAACCAGTGTCGCTCGTTGCTACGTCTTTTGGAATGTATCCTGCTTCGTAGTATTTGTGAAGAGTCTTCAAGTTTTCTACATAACGAGGAATTGTGTAACGGTCAACGATCTTAGTGGTGTCACCTTTCAAGTCAACAACGAATGGAAGTCCATCAACAGCCACATAGTCGAAGTCATCTGAAGGTCCACCGTAGCTCTTGTTCATTGCAAATGGAACAACGTTTGGATCTTTTTCTTTGATAGCTTTCAAGACTGGTTCAAGAGAAGCATAGTCTTTCACGTTTGAAACGTCGATACCATATTTTTCAAGAAGTGGTCCGTTGAAGGCAAAGTTTTGAGAAGATGCCACGTTAGCTGCTACTGGAACAGCATAGATCTTGCCATTTACAGTGTTCCCTTTGATGTAAGCTGGGTCAAGTGCTTTGTAAAGGTCTTTTCCTTCTTTCTTGTACAATTCTGTCAAGTCAGCATAAGCACCTTTTTGAGCGTTAATGACATAGTTATTAGCAAAGGCAATATCATAGTTTTCACCAGATGAGATGATAACGTTCATTTTTTGTGCGTAGTCACCCCAACCAAGATATTGGATATCCAATTTTGCGCCAACTTTCTTTTCAATGATCTTGTTGGCATTTTTAAGAAGAACATCCAAGTTATCTGGTTTATCACCGATTTGGTACATCTTGATGATTGGTTTACCGTCTTCAGTTGTTGCAGATTTCTTGTTGTTACCTGTAAGGCTTCCACAAGCAGCAAGAGTAGCTCCAAGAGCGATGACACTAGCAGATGCTAACGCATATTTTTTCCAATTTTTCATAAGAAAAATCTCCTTTATGTTATTTTCTTTTTAGACTAAGTTATGAGTTGAAAATCCTGTTGATTTTCAATGAACGATGTTATTCTTTCACACCACCGATGGTCAAGCCTTTTACAAAGTAGCGTTGGAAGAATGGATAGAGAATGGCGATTGGCACTGTTGCCACAACCACCATGGCCATACGTCCTGTTTCCCGTGGGATGGATTGTACAGCTCCTGCCAATTGGCCGGATACCCCGACATTTTTAGCGATGTAATCCATATTGTTTTGGATTTGCATCAAGAGGTATTGCAATGGGTAAAGGTTGTCACTCTTAATATAGAGGAGGGCATTGAACCAGTCATTCCAGAACCCTAAAGCGGTGAACAAACTGATGGTCGCAATCCCTGGTAGAGACAATGGCAAGCAGATTTGGAAGAAGATCCGTGTTTCACTTGCCCCATCGATCCGAGCGGATTCAAGGATAGCTTCTGGAATGGTCCGTTTAAAGAAGGTCCGCATCAATATGATGTTAAATGGACTGAGCAACATTGGGATAATCAAAGCCCCGATGGTATCACCTAACTGCAAGAGTTGAGTGGTCACAATGTAGCTTGGAACCAACCCTGCACTAAAGAGCATACTAAGGAGTGAAAATACGGTAAAGAACTTGCGGTATTTAAAGGTACTCCGTGAGATTGCGTAAGCATAGGTTGTGGTGATAAAGACATTACATGCTGTTCCCACAATGGTCACAAACAAGGTAATGAAGAGGGCTTGCAAGATTTTGTCTTTGAACTGTACCAAGAAGAGGTAACCATCAAATCCAAATTTTGCTGGCCAGAATTGGAAGCCATGGACTGCCAAACTTTGTTCGTCAGTCAAAGAGATCATGACAACGAAGATGAAGGGAAGCACACAGGTCAATCCGACCAAGGTCAACAACAAGGTAAAGAAGAAGTTGCTCTTCTTACTGAAAGAATGGATCCCGACATTATCAATTTTTTCTTTTTGAATGGTTGATTTTTTCATACGATCCTCCTTTCTAGAAGAGAGCGGCATTCTTATCAATGCGACGGGCAATGATATTTGAGATTAAAACAAGAACCAAACCGACTACCGATTGGTAAAGACCGGCTGCTGCTGTCATCCCGATATCCCCTGACTTGGTCAAACCGTTGTAGACATAAACATCAATAACGTTGGTCACACTATAGAGCGCTCCAGCATTATGCGGGATTTGGTAGAAAAGACCGAAATCTGCGCGGAAGATATTTCCGACTGCAAGAATAGTCAAAACCGTAATCAAGGAAGACAACTGAGGAATGGTGATGTTGCGAATGCGTTGCCACTTAGACGCACCATCCACAGTCGCTGCTTCATAGTAAGTTGGGTCAATTCCCATGATGGTTGCATAGTACATGACACTACTATAACCAAAGCCTTTCCAGATTCCTAAGAAGAGGAGAAGCGCTGGCCAGATCCACAATTCCGAGTAGAAATTGATGGCTTTCATACCAAATGAAGTTAAGATGTGGTTGACCAATCCTTTGTCCACGTTAAGGAAGGCATCGGTGAAGAAGCTGATGATAACCCATGATAGGAAGTATGGGAAGAGCATGGAGGTTTGAAGCACCTTGACCACTCTTTTTGATCTCAACTCACTAAAGATGATGGCGATCCCAACGGAAACAATCAATCCTAAGAAGATGAATCCTAAGTTGTACAATACCGTGTTTCTTGTAATAATGTAGGCATCTTTGGAACTAAAGAGGAACTTGAAGTTGTCAAAGCCAACCCACTTACTCTTCATGACACTGTCAATGAAGCCCTCTCCCGTAATATGATAGTCCTTAAATGCTACGATATTCCCAAAAACCGGAATATAGAAGAATAAGATTAACCACGCTGCACCAGGTAAGACCATTAAAAGAAAAATGAAATTTTCTCTCAGAGTCCTTACAAACTTTTTCATTTAACTCCCCCCTTTGAGCCTTGAGCGTGTTTATTTACTTTGGTAGCGTTTACATCACCTATTATAAGATAGCCCATTTACATTTTCAAACTCCTAATTATAGAAAAAATTCTACAAATTTATGACATAGCTTTAAAAAAGAGTAGAAAAGGGTGGTCGTAAAGACAGTTCCTCTTCTACTCCTATCCCACCGTGGATGAGATACCTGTCATCCAACTTGGCATTTTTTACGTTGTATAAATGGTCGAAGCTGTCGCAATGGTGTGCCACTGATTAGCCGTTGTGGCTGCGAAGTCCTGATCTCCGTAGAAATCGTTGAATGGCAAGATCTCTACTTCTAGTTCATCGATACGAGAGATTTCGCCTGCTAGGTAGTTTTCAATCCGACTTTCAGCTCGCTTGATCCGTTGCAAGAGTCCACCCATCCGGATGTCTACGGTATCCAAGCCAAAGACCTTGTTTTCTTTCAACCATTGGTGGCTAAAGAGGTCATGGAAGGTTTCAATCTGACTTCTGAGTTTTGGCAATTCTCCTCTAGCGATTTGTTGCAAGCTCTCTTTATCACCTGCTTGATAGGCCTCACGAATGCGTCGGCCCACATCCACTTTATTACTTAAAATGGCATTCAACTGAGCCTGAGTCTCAAAGAGATAGGCGTAGACACCAGCTTTTTCTTTAATGTCAGAAAGAATTTCAGCCGCCTTGGCAAAGTATGGCTTGTCCTGTTCAGGAGTCATGTGCTTGTCAAGGATTGGGCAAAGAACATCCTGATAAAAGACATAGCGGTTAGGATTGATACCACTAAGATTGTCTGGTAGGTCTGGCAAGAGGTTGGCAAGATCCAGCTGCATAAAGTCCTCAACAGATAGACCTGTATTAGTCTTGAAGTGGGCAGATAGACGCTCTAAATCATTGCGATAGCTAAGTTCTGCCCAGATTTGCAAGCTTGGCAAGATAGAGAACTGGGCTGTTTCCCCACCATTGTCCCCCCAACCCGTCACGATAACTTCCTTGATTTGGTTGGCACGGCAAGCTTTATTGGCTTCTACTGCAATGAGACGGCTGAAATGGTTGTGGGGCGTAAAACCAATCCACTTCCAAGCCCCACCTGCAAAGGCAATATCCTGGCTAATCTTGTGGTGGTTACTGAAGTTACGATTGTATTTTTCTTCGCTATCCTGATAATAATCCCAGTAAACCAAGGTCACACGGTCTTTGAGACGGTCAAGGTAAACACGCGTTTCTTCTGGAATTTCCACCTCACGGTCGTACTGGCCATCTGCTGACATGAGCTTGAAGAACATATCGCTCCACATCTGGCAGTGGAAACCATACTTATCGGCAATATCCAGCACGCGCTCCAAGTGTTGACACATGAGGAGGCTACGATCCACCACACCATTTAGGATAAGGTAGCGTCCCAAACCAACCAGGTGGGCTTCGTCCATCCCGATATTGACCTTGCGAGTTTGTAGTTTAGACAACGTCGCAAACATACCGTCAATCAGGTCGTAAACTTTTTCTTCACCGATGAGAAGAATATCTTCTACATCGCGGAGCTCTTGCACTTCTTTGACGCCCCATTTGACAAAGGCTGATAAGTGAGCCAAAGTTTGGATACATGGCACAAAGGTCATGTCAAACTGCTGGGCGTAGCTTTCGATTTCCTGTAACTCTTCAGCTGAGTATGCTCCACGGAAATAACCAAAGTAAGGTTGTCCTTCAATTTGATAAGTGTCTTCCATGTAGAGCTCAAAGGTTGAATAACCCATCAGAGCCAAGACTTCAATCATCTGCTTGGCAGATGCGACATTGAGCACGGCATTGCGCGAACAGTCCGCCATATAGGCTAAATCTTCATAGGCCGCCTGCTCTTCAATCTCTACCTTGTCCCCTTCTGCTAAAGCTGTTGCGAGCACAGATAAGGCACGGTAGAGTTGATGAGGTTTACGGTAGGTCAATTGATACTGCCCATTCTCCCCCTTGATAGAGATAGAAGCATGGTCAGACTGACCAACCGCCACTTCTACATCTGGTAGAGAAATGTGATTTTGGAGCAACTCTAAAGCTTGCGCTTGTTTACTGCTGATTCCGGTAAAAGTTACCATTGGTTTTCCTCCTGTAACCAGTTGACAAGGGCACCGTAGAGATTGGCATCTGCCTGATAGGTGCAAGCTTGAATCACTGGAGCAATTGTATATTCTTCATATCTGTCCACAAAAGTATCTACTGCTTTTTGAACCCCTCTGATAAAATCTGGATTCTGACTAATAGAGCCACCCAGGCTAATGACATCTGGGTCGATGAGATACTGGATATTGAGCAGTCCTTGGGCTAGGTTGCGATTCATCCGCTCAATAGCTTCTTGGCAAAGGGCATTGCCTGCTGCCGCCTCTTGGTACACCTTACGGCCATCCCA
This sequence comes from Streptococcus parasanguinis CC87K, assembly GCF_000507765.1. Taxonomy (GTDB): domain Bacteria; phylum Bacillota; class Bacilli; order Lactobacillales; family Streptococcaceae; genus Streptococcus; species Streptococcus parasanguinis_J. The sequence goes on from NZ_KI669402.1 coordinate 328,069, forward strand.
GTCAGACTGACCAGATTTTTCAATGACATAGCGCACCATATTTCCTGTTGATGCTAGTTGTGACCAGTTATTGAGCTTTTCTGCAGGTTCGATGGTTGTCATGTAGCCAAACTCACCGCCCAAGCCATGACGACCACGGTGAAGCTTGCCATTGATGATCATGGCGCCACCGATCCCTGTACCAATCACGACACAGGCTGCATTTTCAATCTCAGGATGCGCCAGCAATTCACTCAGTCCAACACAGTTGGCATCATTTTCTAGATGGACAGGTAGCTTGTGATGAGAAAGGGCCTCATACCATGAAAAACCATGGATGTAAGGAATGGCACTGATCCCTTCAATTACCCCTGTTTCTTGGTTAACAGCCCCTGGCACACTCATAGCAATCCCACGGTAGTCACGTTCTGACAATCGCTGGTCCAACCAAGCCAACAAATCTTCTAGAGTTTTTGGCGTTGGGGTGCTGGCCTTATCTAAAATCTTTCCATCCGGAGTGAGACTAGCAAACTTAATCCCAGTCCCTCCGATATCAATCGTTGCAATGGTCATTGCTTTTACCTGTAAAAAGGAGCGAGTCAGCAGTTGGTTCTTACTTTTTCGCTCCTCCTTTCCTTTTATTGTTTCTTCAGCTGCAACCAGCTAGACTTCTTCTTTTTTAATCCATTCTGTCCGGATTTCTTGCGGTGCCAATAAACCTGTATGGACCGGATACGGTTGTTCAAGAAGATCGACAACCGTTTGTTGTCCTTCTGACACGCGCACATTTTCTTGGCTCATATTGTAATAGCGAAGGATGTAACCTTCTTCATTTTCTGCTACCTTAAAGGCTGTTGGACAAACCTGAGGATGTGTCAAGGCTGTATGCTTGAGTAAGCTACCAGATGCTGCTACACTTCCTTCTTGTTTTTCAACTTGAAGGCTGGTCATCGGTGTCTGCAAAGCTTTAGCTCGGCGATAAGCAGAGAAGCGTCCCTGAGCTTGATGGCATTCTACTGCATATTCAACCTCAAAGTCCCGTAAGCATTGTGCTTCTGGTGTTGGGAAATAGCCCCAGTCACCAAGTTCACCGGAAGCACGGAGAAGTGTTACAGCTATCATATCGTCTCCAAGGATTTCGTATTCATGCAATCCTTTATTGGCCACTGTTACCCCTTTGACGTCATCATACAAGCTGACGAAAGCTTGCTGGTGTTGAGGATTTTCAGGATTTTCCCAAGAAGCAGCCGGTTTATTTGGCCGTGTGACCACCTCATAAATGCTTTCCGAGTCATTGCTTGGACGAGTGTTATGAGTTTTGACCAAGAGACGAATGCGGTGATCCTTAGCAGTATTGGTAAAGCGTGTCTTGAAGCGAATTTGCGGGTCATCCACAAAGATGGTCATCTCCGTTTCAAGAGGGATGGTTGTCATCTCTTCTGAGCGACTTGCCTTGCGGTTCATAAACTCGATAATGCCTCTTTGCTCCGCATCCAATTGTTCATCCGCGCTAACCGGGATCGTCAAGTCATGCTTGAGCAAGATTTTGGCATAGCGAGCATTGTTTTCCAAGACCTCATAAGCTGTTAACTCCGCATAGATCGGCTCGGTTCCTTTTGGTTGGAAGTAGATATATTCATTACCGATATCACCACGATCTTCAAAACGAAGGAAATCCTCATAAGCCTCATTGGTCGTTTTATCATAGAGGGTCAAGCCATCATCGATACTAAGGGTTACAAATGGCGTATCAATCACCCCATTTTGGAAAAGACCATCATGATGAGGTGCTTTGCCTTCCAAGAGCTGGAAGGTGGTCCAAGAAAGAGGCGCTAGGTGAACCGGAACCGTCACGCGCACTTGACGCGCGATATAAGGTTGACGGAATTTATCCTTAGGCAGGGTATAGCCAAAGCTTGCTCCCAAGTCCTCAATCTCTGCTTCTACAAGATGCCCATCTAAATCTTCTACGTGGTAGTCTGGCAAGGTCAAAGCGGCCATTTTCTTGAAGCCTTCTGTCGGATGCAATTCCTTAAACGGACAAACTGCTACATCGACAATCGTGCTGACGGTATCCACCTTATTATGCAAGCCAGTATTGATGACCGTAAAGAGGTGCTCACTCTGGGCTTTTTGAGTTGCTAGCTTACCCTTCCATTCGTTCAGAAGGTTGGTCTTGACGAAGTTTCCAACTTGGTTGACCTTGGCAAAACGAACTTCCATTTCACGGTGAACATCATCTACGCTACATCCACAAATACTATCGTGTGGCGCATTTTGTAAGAGTGTCTTCCAGGCATAGGTCAATTGATCCTTGTGGTTGTGCCCACCAGTAATGATGGTCAAAGGTTCCACCACTTGCTCGAGCAAGTTGCTGTTTTCTTGGAAGGCTTGCTTGAGATAAATCCGAGAGGAAGACGTATTTGCCAGTGTGTACCAACCATCGGTTTCCTGACTGGTCAATTCTCCTGTAACTGTTGATAATTGCTCAGGAAGCGCACTTTCCACTGCTTGCACATATTCATCAAAAGAGCTATGGATAAAGGTCACGTCAGGAAATAGTTCGTTAGCCACGCGAATTGCTTCACTCAAGTTTCGTTGAACTGGTTGGTGGTCGCAGCCGTTCATCATCAACCATTGGTTGGTGGAGGCATAGTCACGAACATCTGCCAATTTTTGTTTCCAAAAAGCCAAAGCTTCATCTTTATCCACTGGAATTTCGTTCCCATTACTGTACCAGTTGGCAAAGAGAATACCTAGCACACGGCTACCATCCGCCCCTTGCCAGTACATTTCAGAAAATTGAGAGGTGAATTGCTCATCTTCGAGGACTTGGTTATCAAATCCGATTGGTTTAACACCACGACCAAAGGCTGCTACGTGAATCCCTGATTTTTGAAGGATTTGAGGGGCTTGCCCCATATTTCCAAAGGTATCTGGGAAATAACCAATCTGAGTAGATTTGCCCCATTTAGCGCATTCAGCCTGTCCAATCAAGGTATTGCGGACATTGGCTTCACTAGAGATCAGGTAATCATCCTGCAAAATATAGAAGGGACCAATCTTGAGCTTGCCCTCGTCGATATAGCGCTGCACCTTGTCACGGTTTTCAGGGCGAATTTCTAAATAGTCGTCAAGGACAATGGTTTGTCCATCCAAGTGGAAACTTTTGAATTCAGGGTCATTTTCAAAAAGATCAAAGAGATTGTCAAAGAGTTCCACCAATTGCATGCGGTGACTTTCAAAAGGTAAATACCACTCACGATCCCAGTGGCTGTGAGAGATGATATGTACAACAACATTTTCCATGAGTAAAACCTCATTCTAACTTAAATTTAAAAATATATTTTTGATTCTTTCCCAGAATCTGTTAAGCGACAGCTCATTAGCGAATATCCAAGTAATCCAAGACCAATTCACAGAACATCATGTTGGCCCAAGAGAACCATTCACGCGAGTATTTGGTTGGATCATCTACATGGAAACTTTCGTGCATGACGCCCGTGCCTCCATCGCAGGCAACCAACTGGTCCAGCAAATGTTTTTTCTCAGCTTTATCATTTGTTGTCAATCCTTGAATGGATAAAGCAATCGGCCAGATATAGCGATAAAAGGTATGAGAACTTCCGAGCCCACTAGCATACTTCCCTTCATAGAAGTAAGGATTTTCAGGGCTCAAAATCGTCCGACGAGTGGCTTGGTAGACTTCATCTTCGATCGCACAATAACCAAGATAAGGAGCCGCCAACAAGCTTGGTACGTTCGGATCATCCATGATGCTAGCATTTCCCAAACCGTCTACCTCAAAGGCATAGATTTTCTCACCCTTGCTGTTAGTGGTGTAGGCGTAGTTTTCGATCCCTTCTTGAATCTCCGCCTGCAGGCGTTTGGCATCTGCAATGATGCTCTCGCTATCGGCTAGATTCAATGTTGCGAAGATTTCTTGCACATAACCCAAGACAACCACTGCAAACATATTGGACGGAATCAAGTAACTATACTGACAGCAGTCATCACTTGGACGAAAGGCTGACCAGGTCATCCCTGTCACAGCGAAATCTGGCCCAAAGCCATCATTCACCAGCGTGTCTTCCTTACGATCTGTATCCCGAACAAAGCGATAAGGGGAATTCTTGTGGTCTTGTTCCACTGTCCAAAGATGAAGGATTTCCTTGGTCGCTGTAACAAAAGTCTCATCAAATTGGCTAGTCTCACCTGTTTCCTTCCACAGGAGATAAGCCAATTGCAAGGGATAGCAAAGCGAATCCACTTCATACTTGCGCTCCCAAATCCAGCCATTCAAATCGGTGTGGTCGGTCTCGTGGTGGCCTTTCCAGTTCTCCTCAATATTAAAAGAGTTAGCATAGGGATCCTTGAGGATCAAGGTCATCTGGCGTTTGACCAAACCAGCAATGGTCTGGCGCAAACGAGGGTCTCTTTTTGCCACATGAAGATAGGGTCTCAATTGAGCCGTTGAGTCACGCAGCCACATAGCTGGGATGTCCCCTGTTAACACAAAGGTTGAACCATCTTCTAAAATTTCAACTGTGTTGTCCAAAGTGTCTGTATAACAACGTTCAAAGACATCCACCCACTCCGGGTACTCCTTAGCTCGCTCAGCCACTTGATCCAACCATTCTCGCACAATTTCTTTTGAATAGGTCATTTATTTTCCTCACACGTATCGATTCTTTCCTATTCAGTATAAAAGATTTCAAAGGGGAAATACATACGCAAACTATAGCCCTTTTTCTACAAAATTTTCCATTTGATAAAAACGCTATCATATTTGACAACACTTTGATACAATGAAGAAAATACCACCGCGTGTTCCAAGAAAAACACAGATCATTTAAGGTTGATGAAGAAAAAGGAGACAAGATGCGCACAACTTGCCAGACCATCGATACCCGCTGGGGAAGCGAGAATCATCCCCACTATTCCCACGGAAATACCCTCCCTTATACTGGAGTCCCTTTTGGAATGAACTACTTCCTTCCCCAGACGACACACGAACAAGGGGCTTGGTTTTTCAACCCCAATCTTCTAATTCCGAGAATACATTTGAAATAAAAAAGAATGCTGACAAATCAACATTCTCTTTATGTTCATTTTGATAAACATTATAAAATTTGTCTGTTTAGCTACCAAAAAGCTACCAACAAATTTGGAATTATTTTTAATATGATTTATACCAAAAGTCAAGTATCAAATTTTCTAGATGATATGATTCTATTTAGATAATGATAATTTTTCTACTAATCTTCCTTAATAATTATTGCCGTTCTTTTCTTAGTTAATTTTTTTCATAACTCTTTATAAGAATAACCAATAAACTACTTAGTAATCCCAAAATAACTAGACTTAATCTCGGATTTAAAAGCCAATTAAAATAAGCAGCCAGTATCCCTCCAAAAGGAGCAAAAATGGTAGCTATTACAAAAGAACTAGAAAGTATTTTACCAATATTATACTCAGTACTTTCTTGTTGCTGTATTGTTGTAATCGAGACAGAAGCTATTGTAATTAGTCCACTCAAAATGGAATAACAAATTCCAAAAAATATCCAATTTTCTACTATTCCACTCGCCATAATGACAAGTGGGATGGTTGCCATTGATATATTCATCAAGATAAAGGCATCCTTCTTATTCAAAAAAGTAGAAAGAAAGGTTACTGCTATCAAACTTCCAAATCCAGCAATTGAGTAAACAATCCCAACAAGACTATTTGATAATTTTAATTGATCCTGTAAATAAAAAATAATCGTTGCATTGAAACCTAGCATAGCGATATTCACAACAATAGTAAAGAGTAAAGAAATCCTCAATTTAATATTTGTAAAGTTCTCTTTAAAACCTACAAAAATTTCTTTTATATCATCATTACCATTCTCCTTGTGTTCTTGCTCTGGAATATATGAAATTAGGATTGAAAGAAATAATAACAAGAAAGAAGCACTATTAATAAAAAAAATGCTATTAATATTAAACTTTAACATTAGTACCCCTGCTAGAGCTGGAGAAATTAATTTTGAAATAGTTCGAACACCTTGAAACTGAGAATTATATTTTTGCAATTCTTCCTTCTCAAATAAGGCAGGAGTAATGACTGAGAATCCTGTTTGAAAAAGTGTCGAAAATAAAGGTATCAAAAATGCAATAACATAGTAAAAAAATATAGAAACTGAATATTTAGATAATATCGGTATTACACTACATAATAATGCAGGTATTAATGTAGACCATAATAGTATTTTTTTCTTATTGAAATTATCTAATAAGTAACCCATAACAAATCCCAAGAAGAATTGAGGTAGCAATTCAATAATCACCATTCCTCCCATTGCAAAAGACGAATGAAATTCTTGGTAAATTAAAATTGGAAAAGCAATTTTCTGAAATCTATCTCCAACATTTGATATAAACTCACCAAAAGTAATTGTATAAAACGTTTTCTTGTTAATATCCAAAATGTCCCTTCTTTCTAGTTAAATCACGATGAATATCACTTTTTATTAAATAGGTCTTTAGATGATATCTAAAGACTGAGGTGTATACCTAAACATTTTATCCACCGACAATAATAATATCCATAACCAACAATAAAATTAGGGAATTTTTTAAAATTTTCTTCATATTTAGACTTCCTTTCAGTTTTTATTTATTGTACAATAAATAAAAATCAATTACTTTTTTGTTGGGAAAATGGGAAATATGAAATCAAAACTTGGTATAACACTCAGAAAACTTCGAAAAGGAAAGCAAATCAGTTTATGTTCAATTGCTGATAGTAATTTATCTAAATCTCAAATATCTAGATTTGAACGGGGAGAATCAGAAATCTCTTGTATTCGACTAATCAATATTTTAGATAAATTACATATAACTTTGGATGAATTTATTATTCTTCATGACAATAATTCTACTAGAACTGGTTCATTCGCTAACTTGGTGCAATATATTCGAAAACACTACTACACAAAAAATTTTGATAGTATTATTGAATTACTATCAAACTCTTCAAGTTATAACTTGGGTCCTTATGAAAAGACAATGGTAAAATCGATTCTCTATACAACAAATAAAAATTTTCTCCCCTCGGACGAGGAGTTATTACAGCTAACAGATTATCTTTTTAAAGTTGAAAACTGGGGTTACTATGAAATTATCCTATTAGGTAACTGTGTAAGAACAATTAAATATAACTCCTACTTCCTATTAACTATAGAAATGTTAAAAAATTATATCTATTCAACATTAAATAAGACAAATAAACGGCTTGTTACACAATTGGCAATCAATTGCCTAATTGTTAGTATTGATAAAGAAGAATTTCAAAATTGTAGTTTTCTAATCAAAGAAATAAAAAAATTACTAAATAATGAATTAAACTATTATGAACAAACCGTCTTCTTATATACATGTGGATACTTTGAATTTAAGTGCAATCCTGCGAACGGAATCGAAAAGATGAAACAAGCACTTCAGGTATTTGAAATTCTAGGAGAATATAATATAAAAGCACAGTACCAAGAGCACTATGACAAATATATTAATCAATAGCATAAAGATAGTTAATCTTTAACCACCAAAAAGATTGACTATCCTGCCTTTCGTTTCCTCTATTTTCCCAGCGTTTAATAAATGCTTTAGCTTGCTTTTTTTACTCCCGGATATTATTCACTTTGTGCTCTCCAACTACCACATTATTTTGATTTATTTATGTAATAAATCCTTTAAAGTTTTAATAATTTTGTTTTTATCTGCTTCTGTCAATTCATATTCTCTCAATAAACTAACAATTTCTTCTAGTCCGTCATCACGTCCTTTTAAAATCTCAAGAGACGTACCAAAGATTTCAGCTAATTTTTCTACTGTTTCATCTTTCGGATTTCTCCCTCCATTTTCCCACCTAGCATATTGAGCTTGAGCTACACCTAACTTTTCAGCAACTTCTAATTGAGTAAGTCCTGCATTTAGTCGGGCTTTTTTTATATTGTCTTTTAACATTTTAAAATTCCTTTCGTTTTTCTATTGACTTATAACCAAAATGGTTGTATTATACTTATATAACCAAAATGGTTATATAAAAACAAAGCATACAAAATAAGTGATACTAGTTAATTTTATGAGTATGCAAAAACACCCCAGAAAGCTCTGCAAAGCGTTCTGAGGCTTTCGTTTAAAACCAATACAATTATACCAAAATGGTAATAAAAAGTCCATAAGAAGCGAGATATGGCTAGATTGAGGAGATTATGAAATCTACACAATACACAATAAAAGACAACAACACTAACAATACTCATTCTTTTTATTCGCCTAGTTTAGGTGCATCAGTTCTAATAAATGATGATGTATTTAACAATATTCGAGACGAAGAAATTGAACTTCGAGCACTTGAACTGCTATCGATTTTTCTAGACAAGTATTTTGGGTAGTTTAAAAACTAATAAATTAGAGATTGGGAGACAAGTGCAAGGGCGCGGGCCGAAGGCAGAGCGCCCGAAGCTCGAAGTTCTCCCAATCTCTAATATAAAAACTGGCGTTTCTAACAGCCAGCAATCAGATACACTTAAGGCAACGCCCTAAGTAACGAGTCATCGGCAAAAATCAATAGTAGCAACGAATTACGCAGATTTTAAGTATAGAAAGGAGGCGTTACAGTTGAAAAATACCATTCAATCTCTACGAGAATATCAAAGTCAAGTAGATTTATCAAAACTAGAAAAATCGATTTATATCAGCATTGACAGATTAACAGTAATCTTTGATAGCGAGAACCAATCACTTAGACGAATATTTCGTGAATTACGAAAATCACTCGATAATATAATTCAAGAATTTAGTATTCAAGAAAATCTAAGAGAAGACTATTTTACTCTTTATAAAACGATAGACGAAGATAGTATAAATCTAATTTTCTTTCAACTATCGGATTATGGTGGTTATCAAGTCATACGCCTAGACTTCAACCCTAACTCACTAAAAGAATTTGAGGGGTTACAAGTGTGGAGGCAGATTATGAATTACGCTCGATTAAATCGATTAGAAATTAGACTGTCACGATTAGACCTTGCTTTTGATATCTTTAATAGGCCAGAAATAGTTTTTTTACAACATATCAAAGGAGGGGTTAGTCATAAAATATTCTACGGTAGAGGGGGCAATATAGAAAGTAAATACTGGGGTGCAAGTGGTAGCAACGTTCAAGTACGTTTGTACGATAAGAATATAGAGGTACTAAGTCACAAAAGAGCTGATAAATTAGATATAGAAAACAAACCCTTTTGGTGGCGGTTAGAGTTCCAACTACGAACAAAGGCTATAAACGAGGAAACCATTTCAGAAATTTCTAAACGATTGGAGAATTTTAGCTTTTTTAGTCTTTCAAGTGTTCCAGATGATAGCAAAGCATTTGCTTATATCTTTCTCCATGAACCTGCACTCTTACCCGAATTATTCCCCTATCTGAAACCTAACACTATTAGAGTTAAAAAGACTAGGCTTAGAAAACATTTAAAAGCATTTGATAGTAGCTCATTTTCTTTAGAGCTACAAGATGCACTTAAAGAACAAACCCCACGATTAAATAATGAACTCAAACAATTAATAGGAGAATTCCTAGAACTTACTAGTAAAGGAGAAATTGATTTATGAACGATAAATTAACTATGACAGTACAAGAAATTATGGACTTAGGTTTTTCAAAATGGACTGCTTATAATATTTTACGGCAAGCAAAACATATTATGGTCGAGCGTGGTTTCGATTTCTATAACAATAAAGGACTTGGAACTGTTCCAGTATCAGTTGTAGCAGAGATACTTGGATTGGAGGAACTACATGTCAAAAACTAGATATACCGGTGTTACGAAAGATGATAAGACTGGCAAATATACTTATTATTTTAAAGCTGGAGTTGACCTAGCTACTGGTAAACCTTATCAAGAACGTAGACGTGGTTTTCAAACCGCAAAAGAAGCCTTTGAAGCACGTACAAGAGCCTTGAATAAGATACAACAAAAAGGAGGAATTAAGCATACTCAATGGACTTTTAAGCAGTTTATGGAAGAAGTTTTTATGCCAAATTATTACGCTACAACAAGTCCGGATCTCGAACACAGACGTCAAGTTATATTCGATGAATTTATTCAATACTTTGGTAAGAAAAAACCTAGAGAAATTACTACTTATGATGTGATTAATTATAGAAACGGTTTATTAGAGAAATATTCAAATTCATATGCAAGAAACAAGATGACTTTGCTTAATCAAGTTTTGAAAACTGCAAAAAAATATGGGTTGATTTTTCATGAAATTCCCACAAGTAATATTAGTCCAATTCCAATCATAAAAAAACATATAGATTTTTGGACAAAAGACGAGTTCCAAAAAGTAATACAATCACTTGATAAAAAGAGTTATTTTGAGCACTTTGTTTATACGCTTTTTTGGCTTTATTATTTTACAGGAATGCGTGTAAATGAGGCGACTGCTCTTTATTGGGAAGATGTAGATTTTGAAAAGAAAACTCTAGCAATCAATCACAACTTACAGTATATAAACCGTGAAAATTGGGTTCGGCGTAACAAACTAAAAACTGAAAGTTCCAGACGAACCATTGGCCTTGATGATAATACTCTAAACGTACTTAAAGAATGGAAAGAACGACAAGCAAAAGTTGACAAGATACCATTCATTCTATCACTTGATGGAAATCCATATCGTAAACGTAGTATTAGAGACCAGATTCTAAAATATTCTAAACGAGCAGGAGTTAAATACATTCAACCAAAAGGTTTAAGACACTCCCATGCGTCATTACTTATTAATGAATATAATGTAAATGCTCTATATATTCAAAGACGATTAGGTCATTCTGATGTCAAAACTACACTTAGCATTTATAGTCATTTATACCCAAACGCTGATTCCGAATTAACAGATAAACTCAATCTCATATCAAGTGATTTTATCGACTAAATCTCTTTGGCTACCAAATTAGCTACCAAAAAAAGAAAATACGCCTCAAAAGCCTCATTTTAAAGGGCTTTTTTTCATATTTTCCCACTACTTCCTATTTTTCAGGGTTTTCGCCTCACCCACCAGCCTAGTCCTTGGATAGGAGACTACGCTTGGTGCCTCATCACGCCCATCACAGGAGAAGTTACAAGTTCCGACCTCTTCCGTCGCCAAAGCAGTTATTCAATGAAAGAAGCTATTTTCCAGCCCCACTACCTCCGTATTTTTTCGGAACGTTATCAGATTCAAAGCGAGCTGGTTCCAAGCCGCTACGGGGCTGTCATGCACTTTCGAGCACCAGAAAGACTGACACTCTGCTTTCATGCAGCAAAGGAACTAGAGGACTTGACCCTGACAGACCAAACCTGCCACTTCCGCATTCTGGATCAGGCCCATACCGCAGATACTTCCTACTCTTTCTATCTCCAGTGGCAATTTAGCCAGCCGATTGAGAACGTCACTCACATCGATCATGATCTTTTTCTCACCTTTTCTAGCAAGGAAGTGACCGTCCAATTAGGAACTTCTTATCTGTCCCAAGACATGGCTCACAGCCATCTTCCCAACCCTTCCCTAGAGGAAGCTAAAAAAGAAGCAACCGATCAATGGAATCAGCTGCTAAAACGAATTGAAGTGAAGGATACCGGAGGGCGTGACCAAGCCTTTTTCGACCATTGCCTTTACAGACTCCTCCTTTTCCCTCAAACTTTTTATGAAACGGATACTGAGGGAAATGACTGGCACCTGGATGTCACCCATAATGAAATCAAATCAGGAAAAGCTTATACGAATATCGGATTTTGGGACCTCTTTCGGACCTCTTTTCCGCTCTTTAGCCTTGTCTACCCCGATTACTACCGTCACTTTCTCGAAGGATTTTTAAACACTTACAAGGATACTGGTTTTCTACCAAAATGGTTGGCCCCAGATGAACGAGGAATGATGCCAGGTACCCTCATCGATGGCGTCTTTGCGGATGCTGTCACAAAAGGGATCGCACCAGACCTACATGAAAACATGCTGACAGCCATGCTCCAGACGGCTCAAAAAACAGATCCCACTCAACATTTTGGTCGCCATGGCAATGAAAGCTACAAGGCCCTTGGCTACCTACCCGAAGATTTTCATGAAAGTGTTAGCCATAGCCTAGATTATGCCTATAGTGATTTTTGCATTGCTAGCGTTGCCAAGCAATTGGTTCATACAGAAACAGCCGCTCGGTATGCTGCTTCCAGCCTCTCCTACCGAACATTGTACGATGCCCAAACAGGCTTTATGAGAGCACGATCCACCAATGGAACCTTTAAAGAACCCTTCTCTCCTACCAGCTGGGGAGGAGATTATGCAGAATGCTCTGCAACCCAGGCTACTTTTGGAGCCTTACACGACCTCTCCGGCCTGATAGAGCTGATGGGCGGTAAAAAAGCCTTCACCCAACGATTGCTGGATCTGGCCAATCAAAAACCTCAATTTGATGTAAGAGGATATGGCTATGAAATCCATGAAATGAGTGAAATGGCCCAAGCCCCATTTGGGCAGATTGCCATCTCCAATCAACCCAGCTTTCACCTTCCCTACCTCTTCCGCCACAGTCTTCACCCCGAATATACCAATCTCCTGATCCACCAGATCCGTTCCCAAGCTTTCCATCCAAATTTCCAAGCCTATCCAGGTGATGAGGACAACGGTAGCCTATCTGCTTGGTACATCTGGTCAGCCCTTGGACTCTATCCAACCTGCCCAGGAAAACCAATCTATGATCTAGGGCTCCCCCTCTTTAAAGAAGTCCTTCTCCATCTTCCCAAGCAAGAGCTCAAGATTTGCGCCAACTCACACACTGCAGGCGCCTATTTCATCCAAAAAGCCCTATTAGATGGTAAAGAGAAACAAGAGATTTCCCATCAAGACCTCCTTGAAGCCCAATTGCTCCAATTTGAGCTTTCTTGGCTCCCCCCACATGCATAAGAAAAAGAGGCTGGGACAAAAGTCCTAGCCTCTCAATT
>NZ_KI669402.1:341207-353707 GCF_000507765.1 Streptococcus parasanguinis CC87K
AATTCTAACGAATTACCGATTTCTGTCCCACTCTCTTTTTCCATTATTCATCTCCTACATGATAGTAGATCGAGCCTTGTTCCCCAAAACTAGCGATACCAACACCAGACCATAAGCGGTTTTTAGAGGCATCTGATGTATCTTTAAAGACGACTTGTCCTTGATCATCGACCTGATCACCAATGGTCACTCCTGCAGGAATATACTCCAACAAGAAGCCTCCATCACGACCACCATAAATGCCTTCTGATGCTGTTCCATAATCTGTCAAAGAAGCTCCATAGCCCTCTAACTCTTGTGAGACCAACCCTTTGTCGTTAAAGACCAGCTTATTTCCTTTATCATCTTGCCAGACACCAGCAATACTGCTGTAGTCTCCATTGGCAATAGCTTCAAGATCCATTTTCTTCACTTCTTTTTTCTCTTCTTTTTTCTCTTCTTTTTTTTCTTTCTCCTTCACTTCCGAACTAGAAGCAGCCGTCTTTTTGACTTCAGAAGAGGCATTCGTTTGACTAGAGGAAGCGGTTGATTTTTTACTCGCTCCCTGTTGCGAACAAGCTACCAACAGGACCACGCTGAGAAGACTCACAAGAATTGCACCAACTTTTTTCATTTAAAATTCCCCATACATTTTTTAATTTAAAGCCCTTTCATTGTAACGTATTTTCAAGCATTTGACAAGCTTCACTCCCCATTTTTAATCAAAAAGAGACCGGGATAATCTGTACTGACCCCAAAAAGTTAGACAATTAATTTATCCAAAGGATTTAGTTCTGTATTGTACAGGACTGAGTCCTTTTAATTTTACCTTAATGCGTTTGTTGTTGTAATAATCAATATAGTCTACAATAGCTTGTTCCAATTGCTCAAGTGAGTGAAACGTCTTCTCATAACCATAAAACATCTCAGACTTAAGAATGCCAAAGAAGGACTCCATCATACCATTGTCTGGACTATTTCCCTTACGTGACATGGACGGTTGGATCCCTTTATCCTCTAAAAATTGATGATAATACTGATGTTGGTATTGCCAACCTTGGTCACTATGGAGAATGGTATTTTCGTAATGCTCCTCTGTGAAGGCCTGGTCTAACATAGCTTTCACTTGTTCTAAGTTTGGTGAAGTTGAGAGATTATAGGCGATAATTTCGCTATTAAAGCCATCTAAAACTGGTGATAAGTAGAGCTTTTGACTGCTCGCTGGAATGGCAAACTCTGTCACATCTGTGTAGCACTTTTCCATTGGTTTGGATGCTTCAAACTGGCGTTGAATAAGATTATCTGCTTTCTTGCCAACTTCTCCTAGATATGAAGAATACTTACGTTTAAGACGAATACGAGCTGTTAAACCAAGAATTTTCATCAGACGCTGCACCCTTTTGTGATTGACCGCACGACCACGATTTCTTAATTCAAGAGTAACTCTACGATAGCCGTAATTTCCCTTATGTTCATCATAAATGGCTTGTATTTCCACTTTGATAGCTTGATCTTTATCCACTTGATTCAGTTGCTTTAAGTGGTAATAATAGGTTGAACGAGCAAGTTTGATAATGTTTAGAAGGATATCTAAAGGAAACTCTGTTACCAATCCTTGAACAATTTCTGTTTTTCTTCTTGCTCCTTTTCGTCCCTCAATCTGAGTTCCCTCAACTTTTTTAGAATGGCATTCTCCGCTCTCAAATATTCTAATTCTTCCTGAAGTCGCTCTATCTCTGTCATCTCTTCGGGGTTCTTCTTTGGTTTACGTCCCATTTTAGGCGGTCTCCCTCTTGTTTTCTCAACAATAGTATACCCGTTTTTCTTATATTGTGCTATCCAATTAGGCAACATTCCAACACTTGGAAGAGCATAATCTAGAGATACCCTTATTTGTGAACGACCTTCAATCAGAACTTTATCAATGATCTCTTGTTTTAGTTCAGGTGAATAGTAACAATTCTTTCCTTTTTTGACGATTTCTATTCCATAACGATCAATCAATTTAATCATGTACTGAAGATTGGGAATTTTTATCCCAAATATATTTGAAAGCTCTTTGAAGCTTCTCCCTTGTTTTCTAAGTTCATAGACCTGAACTTTATCTTTATAAGTTAATTTCATAATAAAAACACCCCAAAAGTTAGATTTTTTCTGTCTAACTTTTGGGGTGCAGTTCAATCAGTCCTAGTCTCTCTTTTGATACAGCTCTCAATGAGCCAGCATTTCCTGTGCTACTTCTAAACCAGATAAGTTCGAAGGATAATACGTTGGCCAATTTTCCAACTCATCATAAAGCGCTTCTTGACTCTTTCCTCCATGGAAAATGTGGAAGTGGGCTGCCTTTACCGGAGTAATTTCATGGTCACTAAATTGAACATATTTGAAGTCTCCCGAATCGCTCTCCTTGGCTTCAAAGAGATAACGAACACCACGATTCCCCTTCTTATAAGTCAAAATGTGCTTACCTACGTATTTATAGGTATATTTCTTAGAAGATCCTTTTTGATAAAACTCCATTGAATCCTTATCAATCTTAATCCGATCAATATCTGTTTGGTAACCCTTGGTATAATATTCCTTATACTCAGCAGCCGTCATAGTTGGATTTAATTTTGCCTTATAATCAAATACCTGATCCAAAGTTCCATCTTGCAAGTATGGATAAACCGATTTCCAATCACCCGCATAATTTGCCAAACTACGATCCTTCACTTGACTATCCTCGAAATAGCCCTTTTGAACTGTCTTAGCGTCTTCCTCATGTTCCGGTTGAATATCCTTACCAGCTTGTGACGTTGTTTTCTCTAGCGCCTTCAGATTCTCCTTCATAACAGACACGTAGTCTTCGCCATCTTTCATTTCTTGATCCGTCAGGCTTTCCAAAGGATTTAAGACAGCCAACTCAACACCAGCTTCAGAAGACAAGGTTTTCGCCAAGGACTTAGAAGCATTTTCCTCAAAGTAAATGACCTTGATCTCATTTTTCTTGATATACTCTGTCAATTCACGCAATCGTGCAGCAGAAGGCTCGCTATCAGGTGAAATCCCTGAAATGGCCACCTGGTTTAAGCCATAATCCAAGGCCAAGTAACGGAAAGCCGCGTGTTGGGTTACAAAATTCTTTTGTTTCGCATCTTTCAAGCCATCCTGATAAGCTTGATCCAAGGCCTGTAATTTCTTTAGATAGGCTTGGGCATTTTTCTCAAACGTCTTTTTCTTATCTGGATAAGCTGCCACCAATTGATCACGAATCGACTCTACCATCTTCATGGCACGATGTGGAGAGAGCCAAAGGTGAGGATCATATTCATGATGGTGTTCTTCGCCACCTTCGTGTTCATGTTCCTCTTCCAATCCAGGAAGCAAGACCATGCCCTTGGTAGCATCGATCACTTTGGTTTTCTTATCCTTCATTGATTTCAAAAGATTTGGAACCCACGTTTCCATATTTTCATTTTCATAGACGAAAACATCCGAATCTTGAATCATAGCCCGCCCCTTAGCAGACAATTCATATTCATGAGGCTCTGATCCCGCTCCAATGAGCAGGTCTACCGTTCCTTCATCTCCGACAATATTTTTTGTAAAATCATAAACAGGATAAAAAGTGGTCATCACTTTTAATTTTCCATTTTGACTCTGACTTTTACCACAAGCAGTCAAGATAAGGGCAAAAGCCACCAACAACATTAAACCTATTTTTTTAAATTTCATATTTACTTCCTCAAACGTGATCCAAGATTCACAAGCAAGAACAGTGCCACAAACAAAAGCGTGATGCTGGCACTCGCCGGTGTATCTGCAATATAAGACAAAATCAACCCACTAAACATCCCGATAAAGCCAATGATGACCGCAATCAGCATGACCCCACGGAAGTTCTTCCCTAATTTCAGCGCAATACTAGCCGGTAAGACCATGATAGTTGAAACCAATAACGATCCTGCTGCAGGAATCATTAAGGCGATAGCAACCCCTGTCACCACATTAAATAAAATGGACATGGTCCGGACCGGAAGGCCATCTACGAAGGCCGTATCTTCATCAAAAGTCAAAATATACATAGGCCGCAAGAATAAGGCCGTCAGCACTAATACAACGAAAGCAATCACAAACAAGGCGATCACCTGTTCATCCGTAATGGTTAGGGTAGAACCAAACAAATACTGATCCAAGCTCATCGAGCTTTTCCCACCACCACGCATCAGTACTAAAGCTAGGGCAAGACCAGTGGACATTAAAATTGCCGTCCCGATCTCCATAAAGTCCTTAAATAAGGTCCGCAAATACTCAAGAAAGACCGCAGCAATAATGACAATGATCATAGTCGAGAGCGTCGGAGAGATCCCAAGAAAAAGTCCAAAAGCGACACCCGCAAGAGAGACGTGACTCAGCGTATCACTCATCAGACTCTGCCGTCTCAAAATCAAGAAAATCCCTAACACAGGAGAAAAAAGACTCATGGCAACCATAGCCAACAAGGCCCGCTGCATAAAATCATACTGGAATAAATCAAGCATGGTCACCCTCCCCTTCTGTATCATGGACGTTAAAACATCTCCAAGGAGAGCTCTGGTCACGAACCAAATGAATATTCCGATCCGCAAATTGGTTAACCTCTTCTGGATCGTGCGTAATCATCAAAACAGATTTTTGATGGTGATGCGCACTGTGATGCATCAACTCATAAAAATCACTCTTTGTCGTCGCATCCATCCCTGTTGTCGGTTCATCTAAAACAAAGATATCCGGATCAGAAGCAAACATCCGAGCAATGACGGCCCGCTGTTTCTGACCACCAGACAAAGAACCAATCGCCCGATCCTTGAACTCCAGCATCCCAACAGATTCTAAACTCTTCAGAATATGTTTTTCATCGTGCTCATTCAACTTTCGAAACCAGCCTTTACGAGGATACCGACCTGACTTCACAAATTCATAGACCGTACTGGGGAACCCAGCATTAAAACTAGCAATCTGTTGTGGCAAATAAGCAATCCTTAACTTCTTTCCCTTAACATTCGTCTTTGAAATCTCAACTGTCCCCACCTTGGGCTGTAAAATCCCAAGACTAGCCTTAATCAAGGTTGACTTAGCAGCACCATTTTCACCGGTCAAAGTCACAAACTCCCCACTATCTAAGTAGTAATTGATCCCTTCTAAAACCGGTTCCCGATCATAATAAAACGATAAATTCGAAACCGTAATATACCTCAAACTATAACTCCTCTTCCAATAGATCTAAAAACCGCGAAATGACCCCTTGCTCATTCTTTGTAAACTTCGACAAAACATCCTCATAAGTGTGAAGAGTATGCTGATGGTGGTGCTGATGCTCTAATGCAATAGGCTTACCAATCTCAGTTAAGCGATAATAGAGAACCCGAGCATCATTTTCATCTCGATAAGTCTCCAGCATGCCCTGACTTAATAAGGGCTTCACGGCCTTCGTGATAGCCGCCTGACTGACATTCAATTTCTTAGCTAAGACAGAATTGGTTAGAGCTTCATCAGCAACCAGCATCAAAATATGTTCCTGAGTGTTAGTTAATGAAACACCACTTGTACAAGAACCAACTAAAATCTCATGCTGATTTTCTGATAACAATAAAATAGAATTTAAAAATCGATCGATTTTATTTGCAACTTCAGACAAAATTGACTCCTTCTAATTCACTAAATGAAACTTTACCGGTTAATTATATCACAAAAAAGAAAAAATTAAAACAAAAAAAGGAGTAAAACTCCTTTATAATCTATACCGGCGGCCGGGGTCGAACCGGCACGTCCTTGCGGACACTGGATTTTGAGTTCCATAACTACATTTTTTAAATATTATAACCTTGATTTAATAGGGTTTTAAGACTTTTGAATCTTGCAAAATAGACTCATTTTTCAAATTTTAGTAATTTTTTGGTAACACTCCATAACTTATCTCCCAAGAGCATCATCAATACTTCCAGCATACTGAATGTTTTGTTTAGCGAGATCAATTTGAAAATCCGATAATTAAGGTAAGTGTTTTTTATTATTTTAACAAAAACAACTCTTTAGCCCAAGAATTTGATAATTCATTTTCTAACAAAACTTTTTCTTGCCATATACCAGAGTATTTTAACACTAAAAATATCGCAGATTTTTTATGGTGTGTAAGTGCGCCTTTCTATTTTTTATCAAGAACTTCTTAAAATAATTAGGCCGTATAACGGCCTAATTATTATCTAATAAGCATAATACACTCAAACTCTTTATTTCTAAAAGAATTATATAAATCAATGCTCACGAGAGTTCCATTTAAATGCAAAATTTGAAATAAAGATAAGTACAACTACCCAACAAATTAAAGCAAACACACTTGATTCAGATATTTGAAATTTTTCAAGTTTTATAAAATATTCTGTGTTAGCACCTATAAAAGAAAATCTCGTGATGTAACTCATAATTTTATTGCTCATATCAGATGAAAGCATAGGCAAAAAAGTAGCTATAATCAAGACAATCATACTAAATAATGTTGCATGAGTTTGGGTCTTAGAAAACAAACCTATAGATAAATTCAACAGAATAAATGCTAACGTAGTCAATACTACTACAACAAAATACGTTAGCCAATTTGGAATAGAGACTCCAAAAATTACAGGCATGAACAAAGCCGATAAAACAGAAAAAATAAAAGGGAATGAAATGACAGAAATTATATAATTATATTTTGTAACACCACTCAATATCAATGTTCTTAAATTCTTCTTCTCTTTTTCTTCAGAAATCATCATTGAGGTAAAAGAACCAGCTGTCATACTATAAATCAAACTAAGTCCCATGTTTAAAAAATACAATTCGCCATGAATCATAGGGATAGCTTGTAAAATAGCAAAATCAACAAACGGTGTAGCTACACATACAACTAACAAAACTCTATTGCTAATTAAGTATTCCCAACGTAACCATAAAAGTGTCATCAATCTATACATTTTTTGAATCCTCCGAAATCTTTATAAAAATATCCTCAAGCGTATTTTCTAAAGTATGCACACTAGCTACATCAGAACCACCCAAATATCTAGCAGCCTCTGCTTGAGACACCATTATCGAATCTCCATTTTTAAAACGAATAACAGCCTTATCTTGCTGACTATATTTATCTATGATTTCTTGAGGAGAACCATATTCTAATATATGACCTGAATTCAACAATGATATACGGTCACAAATTTTAGTAGCTTCACTCATATCATGAGTTGTTAAAAATATTGTTGTTCCCTCATTTTTTAAATTCAACAGAATATCATGTACTTTATTTGATAAAGCAGGGTCCAACCCAGATGTAGGTTCATCTAAAAAAAGAATTTTAGGATGATGCAAAATTGACCGAATAAGAAGCATACGCTGTTTCATACCAGTTGATAGTTTTTCTGCCTTCTTATCTTTATCTTCAAATAATTCCAGTTCCTTCAACAAAATATCAAGTTTATCTAAACTCACATTGTGATACTTAGCAAAGAATTGCAAGTTCTTATAAACTGTCATCTTTCCATAGAATCCAACAGTATCACTCATTATACCAATATTTAAAAAATCCGAAGGAAGTAACTGATTAGACTCTTTATTTAAAATATAAGCTTTTCCGCTATCCTGTGATAACTGTCCTGTCAAAATATTTATAGTCGTCGTTTTACCAGCACCAGAAGGACCTAGAAAACCAAAGATTTCCCCTTCCTTAATGTCAAACGAAATGTCCTCTAAAGCGATTTTATTGCCAAAACGCTTAGAAAGATTGTCCACTTTTATCATTTTGTTCTCCTTTTTTAACAAAAATACTTGAATCATTAGAAATAATATTAAAATATAAATACATTATAACTATGGAGGTGAATTACATGCTTGCTGCTGCTATCGCATACAACGTTACTAAAGTTGTCATCATTGCTGGTGTTGCTTATTATGTGTCTACTCACTAATAATCAAATGCTATAATAAAAAAGCTAAATGTAAAATCATTCAACAAAAATATACTCATCTTTACCTATTGAGATTTAATCTTATAAACCATCAATCTGCATTAAAATAATCATAAACCTCTTTAAAGAGAGTTTGCAATATTTCTTGCTCCTCTTCATCTAAATTATATTCAGAGACTAGCTCGTCCATATAGTCAAATGCAGTGAGATGATTTTTAATTCCATGCATGACAATAGCAAATTTCAGATCATTTAGTTCCGTTTTATTAAACTCTTTTAACTTCTTCATATCAATTCTAGTGATTGGATGAGGAATAACATCTAGAGTACTGTAAATCGTTTTTCCTAGTAAATAATCTGTCGTGGTATCAAATAATTTCGCTAATTTGACAACAGCTTCTAAATTAGGTTCTAAAGTTCCATTCTCCCAACGAGAATAAGTACCTTGTTGTACACCAATCATCTCAGAAACTTGTACCTGAGTTAACTTCTTACTCTTTCTCAGTTCCTTAAGACGATCTCCAAAAGAATCATTATTAAACATTGTACCCTCTTAAATATTCGATTTGGTATATTTTGGCTTGACAAAATATTCTAAACGGTATAAAATGGAATTATTCCATAAGGAATATTTATTTTAAGATTAAATATTCCATTGAGAATATTATAGCATAAAAGGAGGTAAAGGCGTATGTAACTAGTATGTGATTTAAAAATTTTTTATAAAGGAGGTAGCATTCAACAAATAAAAAAATCTTGAAACAAATGTGCCGTTCGTTCCAAGATCAAAACATATTATGTAACAATTATACCACAGAAAACTCTTCAGTTGCACAAGAAAATTTCGGAGGTTTCACAAAAAGATGACCAATAAAGAGTTAGTCAATCAAATTTCTGGCCTAAACTCTACCTCTACTCTTAAAAATTGGATCCAACTGATTAAAGAGATAAGTGGCAAGGAATTTAAGAAAATTAAAATTCCTATCAGTAGTAACCCAAGAACTCATCAATTAAGTTATACAGTTGCCTATGACTTTACAGACGAAGACCTTATACAATTTCAAAAGTTAGCTAAACTAAAACTTGAAATAGGTCTAAAAGAGGCTATACAAGCCGTATTTGGGAGTCTAGCAGACAATGAGCAAGAATCCCTTAACCAAGTAATAGATGAGCTCTACGATGAACTGAGCGCCTTAAAACAGGAATTTAAGCGAGAAATGCGACTGATAAAAATTGAAAATAGCAACCTAAAAAAGAAAATCCAAGATATTGAAGAGTCGATGCAAACCGGCTTACTAGGGTTTGTTAACAAGAGGTCAAAAAATAGGTTCGGCTAATAGCGAGTTTTCGGCTGAGCCAGGAGGCAGAAAGCCGAAAATGAGCGTAGATGCGGACGGACCATTTTTGACCGATAGGGTGTGTAGTAACACCACCCTCTGCAAGTTAGGTGTACCATCGAAAGAATTCAGTATTTCCAAGGGTTTCGGAGATTTTAAGGGTGGCAAAATTAGGCAAAAAGTTGAATCAAAATCTATGGCAAAAAATGAACATTTACGTTCTGTATTTGACTGGATTCAAATTCAGTTTGATAAGACTGAATTTTCGCCAAGAGAAATAATCGAAGACATTCTATTTCTTGATTATGACCTATTTATTGAGAATAAAGGAAGCCTTAAATACTATAACTATGATAGCCAGCTTCATCATGGGAATATCCGTATCTACTATGGAGCGAAAGAGTCGTCCTACATGCTTGTCATGTCAGGACAGGCACTCGAGTTCTTTAGAGATATGGTATTAGATCCAAATAGTCTGTCCGAAAGACAGTTTCTGAACAACCTCTACTACAATTACAATCAGTTTTCAGTAAGACGAATTGATATTGCAATAGATGATTTTAATGAAACACCCTATTTCACTCCTAATCAGCTTCTAAAGATTTGTCAGAAGAAACGCTTTATATATGGAAAAAGCACTTACTACAATACCTACGGAGATGAAACAATCGGCCAAACCTTATATTTGAGAAAACCCAATGATGATGAAAGACTTAGAATTTACGATAAACGCTTAGAACGAGCTGAGAAGCTCGGTATCAGCAAGCGTTTTATAGAAAATTGGATAAGAACTGAGTTAGAACTTAGGAAAGAAAAAGCTCACTACTTCATTCAAGAATGGTTGCATTCAGAAATAGATCTTCTCAACTTTACCAAGGGATATCTCAAAGAAAAAGTGAGGTTCTATAGTGATAGTCACTTCTCAAAACCTTTGAGATCTTGGGAAAAGTTTTTAGGTCACTCAAAACCTGTCTCTATCATTATTTCAAAACCAAAAACAGAACTAGAACAAAAATTAGAATGGTTTACCTATAAAGGTTCTGGAGCTATTCTAAAAGCGTATAAATTTCTATACGACAATAACTTACTGCATGAGTATGAGAAATCTAACTATCTCGCACTCAACAATATGGAATATCCACCAGATTTAGCAAGTGGATTAATAGAAAGGGCAATTCTCTTTAAAAGAGAAGATTTAATCCCTACAATCAAAGAAAATATCAAAAGGAGAAATTAATTATGGCAAAAATGCTTTCACAAAATGACTGGAATTTTAATAACATTGGAACAAAATTTGAATTGGATGAAGTTATTCCAAAATTTGAAACGGAAGTCCGAGCAGATGCAAACGGAGAAATTATTAAAAACCGAGATGGTAGCGAAAGACGTTTTAATACCGATAAAATCATCGGTTGGAAATACAATGTAACAATCAAGGATGGACAATTCAAAAAGAAATCAACCCAAGTCTCAGTAGATAATCCAGAAGCTTTAGTCGATAATGACTATATCCAAGCAATGGATCAAGTACCAGTCACATTTGACAATTTACAAGCCACTATGATTAGTTCAACGATGTATTACAAGGCGGATGCTATCCATTTAGTAGATGTAAAACAAAAATAAGTATAAGACAAGGGGAGTTAATCCTCCCCTTACTTAATCTAATTAGAAAAGGAGATAACATGATTAAAACTGTAACAAAAGATGACCTTATCGAACTTGGATTTGCTCCAGGAACTGCAAGAAAGATAATCCATACTGGCAAATTACTATTAGTGAATCGTGGTTTTAATATCTACGATAACAAACGGATTGGTACAATTCCAGCCAGTGTCGCTGAAGAACTACTAGGAATTGAACTTCAGAAAGAAGCATAATGAATGACTATTCGTAAAACTAAAAGTGGTAAATGGACCGTTGATGTTTCTAACGGTTTCCACCCAGTCACACAAAAAAGAATACGTATTATTCGTAAAGGATTAAAATCTAAAAAGGAAGCCCTAAAACTTGAACAACATATTAGAGTTGTAGAATTAAAAGAAAAACAATTTGACTTTGTAGTAACAACAGATATGTTATTCGACTTACTTGAAGAAGATGATCTAAAAAATGGCAGAAAAATAAGCTATACAAGTACACAAAGAAACAATTATGAGCGTCATATTAAGCCTTATTTTAAAGATACAAATTTAAATAAATTAACGTATGACCATATATTCGAATTTCGTGAATACCTAAAAACAAAACCTAAAAAACAAAATGAAAAGGAAACATTAAGTTATAATACAATTAATAAAATTCTAATTCTACTTAAAAAAATTTTTGATACTGGTATAAGAAAATCCCTCATTGATAAAAATCCTGTTGAGAATCTGAGAAAATTACCAATTAGGAAGCCTAATATCAAATTTTGGAGTATAGAAGAATTCACGAGATTTAGAGAACTTATTCGAGATGATGAAATAAGCTATGACCTGTTTTTCGTAATTGCTTTCTTTACTGGGATGAGAATGGGAGAAATCCTCGCATTAAACTGGAATGATATAAATCTTTTAACAAATACGATTTACGTTACCAAAACGGTATACTTTGTCAATAATACAAGCTACATTAATACAACAAAAACACGTTCAGGAACTAGAAATATTACAATAAATCAGAAATTAGTAGAAATGCTAAAAGATTGGAAAGTAAAACAAAAAGAAAAACTTGAGGAATTTACGAAAAATACTGAAGAACTACAAATAATACAGAGTACACCAATAACAATTACAAAAAATATGATTGATAAGAAGTTTAAGCAAATACTAGAAAGGGATAAAGATTTAAAGAAAATAAGAATTCATGATTTGAGACACTCTCACGCATCATTACTTATAAATCAAGGAGAAGACTATCTTGTTGTCAAAGAAAGATTAGGACACGCATCTATTACAACAACAATTGATACTTATTCTCATTTGTACCCTAGCAAACAGAAAACATTAGCTAATAAACTTGACGATTTATTTTAAAATGGAAAAAATTGGTAACTCGACATACTACAAAGAAAAAAAAGACAAGGTCCGAAAACCTTGTCTTTAATACTATACCGGCGGCCGGGGTCGAACCGGCACGTCCTTGCGGACACTGGATTTTGAGTCCAGCGCGTCTGCCAATTCCGCCACGCCGGCATAAATTTAACTGGGGTAGCTGGATTCGAACCAACGCATGAGGGAGT
>NZ_KI669403.1 GCF_000507765.1 Streptococcus parasanguinis CC87K
GATGCTGATTCAGATCGTGATTCAGACACTGATACTGATGCTGATTCAGATCGTGATTCTGAAATAGATTGTGAAGCTGATTCAGTATTTGATTCAGACAATGATTTAGATGCTGATTCAGATGCAGATTTAGATGCTGAAACAGATTGTGATTGTGACACTGATTGTGATTTAGAAACCACTTCTGATTCTGATTGTGAAACAGATTGTGACTTAGATACAACTTCTGACTCAGATTGTGAAACAGATTGTGACTTAGATACTACTTCTGATTCTGATTGTGATTGTGATACAGAGTTAGATTGTGATTGTGATTGTGACTCAGAATCTGTCACCTTACGGTAATAGTGTACAGTATCACCAGATGGTTTTTCACTTGCTGATGGAAGTGAGTATTGGTTACCAAATCCACCAGTAGTCTTCACTGGATTACCTGAAGAATCTTTCTTAAGTGTCTTACCATCTGCTAACAAGGCATACTTCGTACGTCCACCAATAACGTTTTGAGTGTTCCCTCCAGGTGTTGAGTTTGCAGTTCCTTTTGGCTCATCAGTATACATGTAGTCTGCTTCACCCACATGTCCAGCCGCATACCAACCTGTAATGTAGACAAGACCTTCATTTGGCTCATCTGGGTTGTGCCATGGAGAAACTGTTAATTGATAATCACCATTCTTACTATTGACAACTACCTTATCGGTTTCCATGTTTGTAGCAGATGGAATATACTTGTCACCCGATTTAATTACTGGAGTGGTGTAAACAAGTGTGTAACCATTTGTATCTGTGTTGTTCCCCATTGTAGCTTCATTATAAGTTGAAACTGCTGAAGGATCCAGAACATAGAGTTTTGTTACTGTCGAACCATCGTTGGCAACCACTTCACGAATACGTTTCACATAGTAATGTTGACGCGTACCCTTAAGTTCCGCATACTTAGTACCTACAGAGTTACCAAGTTCACCAGATGTAGTTGAAGCATCTGCTTGTTGGTACAAAACATAACCATCAAATGAACGCGGATTTGATGCAGTGTAGTTTTGACCTTGAATACCTGTTTGAGTGTATGAAGCAAGTTCAGTTTCATTACCAGTTGGTTTGTAGCTTTGAGTGGTTGTATCTGCACTTGAACGGTTTGCATCATAAGTTGATGAAGCTGTATCAACTACTTTATAGTGAGTTGTTTGATTCATCTTAGTCGATGGGACACCAATCTCTACGTTTGGTTTCGTTTCACCTTGGTTAGCAGGTGAAAGGTAGTCATATACTTGTTCTGTCTTGTAATCAAAACCACTAGGATTCAACTCTTCGTTATGTTTGATAATGATATCCACACTTGCAGATCCACCATCCGTTGACTTGTTATAAACAAGGTATGGATAGTATTTCTGAGATGAAAGGTCACCAAGATTTACTTCTTTACCTGAGAGTGCAGAATTCAAAGTTGTATTAGCAACTTCATTACCTGTAGTTTTATCTACCAAGCGTACATAAACCTCAGGGTTGTTTGAGCTATTTGTTTTATCTACAGATAGCGTCACATAGTAGTTTTTGCTGTAAAGTTGGTTGTATGAAGAAAGATTCCATACACCAAATGTCATGCGATTTGCAGCAGGGTCAGCTGTATATCCTGAAGGAATCGTTTGTGTACGATCTGTAAGGCTCGCACCATTTGGATCAGTCATTCCAGGAGTTGCATTAACACCTGCTGAAAGTGTGTTTGAAGTAGAGATTGCATCCAATTGTGCATAAACTGCTGGAGAACCATTTACTGTTGTGTTACCAGTAAATCCTGCCGCAGTCAAGGTTGCCATCATGTCATCTACTGACTTGCTCAAACGTTCGCGTTGATCAGCATAAGCTTGAGCTGATGCATTGGCGTTGATCAAGCTGTTGCTTGCTGTCAATTCTGTTTGAACTTTAGCGATGGCCGCATCAAGTGCTGCTTTCTTTTCTGGGGCTGAAACAGTAGCTGAGTAGTCCCCTGCAATCTTGTTCAACAATGCTGCTTCTGAAGAATTTTGTTCTAAGACAACCTTGTCTTCAGATTTAGATACAGTTGTAGTTGTTTCTGAAGTTGCTTCAGATGCAGTTGCTACAGCTGATTCGCTAAGAGCTGCTGAAAGTTCTGCAGATCCTTGTTCGCTCAATGAAGCTGACTCAGATACAGAGACACTTACAGATGTTGAAGTGCTTGCTGATGTTGATGCACTTGCTGATTCTGTTGTAGATTCAGTAGTTGATTCAGTAGTTGAAGTTGTACCAAGTACAGTACTTCCTTGCTCTACAAGAGCTTCACTAGAAAGTTCAGATGCAGTTGCTACAGCTGATCCAGCTTCGTCAGCTTTAGCAGTATTCGCTACTGTAGCTGCACCAAGAACAGCACCTGCTGCTACAATCCCTTTGAGCAAGCCTCTGCTTGTCATTTCTGTTGCTGATACTTCATTTTCACGAACCTCAGCTACAACAGTTTCTTCGACCTGACCGCGGATAACTTTCAAAAGACCAAAGTTAGAAGTTGCTGCACGCAACCAGTTCTTACCTGACTTGATCAATTTAAAACGAGTCACACGATCCGTTTCACGGAACTCACCGTTCGAACGCTTAAAAAACATTTCTGTCTCCTTAATACATTTTCTATTTCCTTTATATTATAGACTACTTTGGAAATATTTCAAGCAATTATCCTCAATTATTAGTATTTTTTTTAAAAAAATTTTTCTTTACATAAAGAAATCCGTTTTCATGTTCTTTTTTGTCAAACCGGGGCAATTTTTTGATAAATTCCTATAATACTTCGACTTTAGAGCTAAAACAAAAAGCCCCTTTTAATAGGGGCTTTTCTGATAATTATCTGATTTCTTCCAACATTTTTTCAATGTGTTGGATGGATTTTTCGCGACCAAGCAAGTAGATGGTATCTGGCAATTCAGGACCATGCATTTCACCTGAAACGGCAATACGGATTGGCATAAAGAGATTCTTCCCTTTGATCCCAGTTTCTTTTTGGACCGCTTTGATTTGTGGGAAGATATTTTCTACTACAAACTCATCGTCTGACATGGCTTCGAGTTTCGCTTTGAAGGCTTCAAGTACCGTTGGCACTGTTTCACCAGCCATGACTTCTCGCTCAGCTTCCGTCAATTCTGGGAAGTCTGCAAAGAAGAGGTCTGTCAATGGAACGATTTCGTCCACTGACTTCATTTGTGGTTTGTAAAGTTCCACCAATTTCTCAGCCTTGTCTGTCAAACGACCTGCTGCTTCAAGGAATGGTTTGGCCATTTCAAAGATGGTCGCAAGATCCGCATTCTTGATATAGTCATTGCTCATCCAGTCTAGTTTCTTCTGATCGAAGGCTGCTGGAGACTTGCTGAGGCGGTTTTCATCAAAGAGCTGGATGAGTTCTTCACGAGAGAAGATTTCGTCTTCCCCACCAGGGTTCCAACCAAGCAGAGCGATGAAGTTAAAGACTGCTTCTGGAAGGTAGCCCTTCTTACGGTAATCTTCGATAAATTGAAGAGTGTTGGTGTCCCGTTTAGACAACTTCTTACCAGTTTCAGAATTGATGATAAGTGTCATGTGACCAAACTCAGGTGCATCCCAACCAAGAGCTTCATAGACCATGAGCTGTTTTGGTGTATTGGCAATGTGGTCATCCCCACGGATAACATGAGAGATTTGCATGTCGTGGTCATCGATGACAACGGCAAAGTTATATGTTGGGTAGCCATCTTTCTTTTGGATAACCCAGTCCCCACCGATATTGCCACCTTCAAACTCGATATCACCTTTGACCATATCATGCCATTTGTAGATACCTGACTCATTCACTGCCAAACGAACCGTTGGAATGATTCCTGCTGCTTCACGTTCTGCGATATAAGCTGCTTTTTCTTCTTCGCTCATGCCAAGGTATTCGTTGATGTAGCGAGGTGTTTCACCTGCTGCTTCTTGGCGTTCACGTTCTGCTGCTAACTCTTCTTCTGTCACATAAGACTTGTAGGCTTTTCCTTCCGCCAAGAGTTGGTCAATGTATGTTTGATAGAGTTCCAAACGTTCAGACTGGCGGTAGTTTTCATGCGTCTCAGGACTTTCATCCCAGTCCATGCCCAACCAACGAAGGTTTTCAAGCTGTGAACGTTCGCCGTCTTCAACGTGACGCTTGCGGTCCGTATCTTCGATACGGATGATAAAGGTTCCACCATGGTGGCGTGCATACAAGTAGTTAAACAATGCTGTACGAGCATTTCCGATGTGTAGTAGTCCAGTTGGACTTGGTGCATAACGCACACGAATATCTTTTGCCATATTTCTCTCCTCTTATCTTGTTCGCTATTTCTAGCTCATTTTTCAATCGTTCCTATTATACCACAAAGAAAGCAGGACTGAAATGAATAAGTGGCCTTTCTAGCTTTTCTTCCTATATATAAGAAAAGAGAGTGGGACAGAAATCGGTCATTCGTTAGAATTCGATTTCGTCGTCCCACCTCCGCACAGTTGAGTAGGGCTGTATAAGCTGATGAAATCAGCGTATTAGAGCCCACTCAACCACTGCGTCTTGCTCGACAATCCAAAAACAATTAAGAGGCTAGGACTTTTGTCCCAGCCTCCATATGATGATTGTTTCAATCTTAATAAATGAACAAACCCTAAATGCTATGTGAAAAAGATAAAGTCTCTTGTGAGCATCGCTCCCTGCGACAATTTCCTTTTTTCACTTTGCATTTTACGCCCTTTGTATCTTAACTTAGTCTTTCTTCTAATTCAAAGTCGATGGGTAGGGTTTGTAAAAAGTGCTCCAACTCACGTTCCCAGTAGAACCATTCGTGCTTGCCTGGGCTGTGGGTATAGGTGACATCCAAGCCTAACTTTTCTAGTTCCTTGACTTCAAAATTATTGGCTTCATAAAGGAAATCCTGCTCCCCACACCAGATCCAGAGCTTGGTCTTCTTATCTGAAAACTTCTTGGCAGCAGTCTCTAGCGAATAGGAACTGGTCGTCCAATCCTCAATCTCTCCAAAAATTCCCTTCCAAAAAGCTGGTTGTTCCAAGTCATTGTTTTCAAAGTCTCTATCATGGAAACTAAGTGCTCCAGAGAAACTCGCAGCTCGAGAGAAACGATTTGTCTTGAGGGCCAAGAGCATCGAGCCATAGCCACCCATGGATAGACCCGCAATAAAGGTTTTCTCCCGTTTCTTAGTCATATTCGGGAAGAAGCGAGAAAGAGTCTCTGGCAATTCTTTCGCAATGGCCGTGTAGTAGTTGTAGCCATACTGGGTATCGGTGTAAAAGCCATTATTGGTGTTGGGTAGGACCACGATCAGATTGGTATTGCGCAGGATGCGCTCCACATTGGTCCGCTTCAACCAAGAGTGGTGATTGCCATTCATCCCGTGTAAGAGATAGAGAACCGGAATATCCGTATCCGCTGGATCTTCCACGCGCGATGCATCGGGATAAAGGACGGACACCCCCCACTCCATCTTCAAAACTTCTGAATAATACTCAATCTGCATAACTGCCATTTGCTTTCCTCTTTCTACTGTTAAAAACACTCGGCAAGCCTTCGGCTACCAAGCGTTTCCATTTCTTCTATTATTTTACTTCCATCACGACTGGTAGGATGGCTGGACGGCGTTTGGTTTGTTCAAATAAGAACTTAGACAAGTTGTCGCGTACCAAACCTTTTAACTCACCCCAGTCAAAGCTATCTTGATTCAAATAATCTTCGACGCTTTGGTTGACCAATTCGCAACTTTCACGAAGAATATCCCGACTTTTCTTGACATAGACAAAACCACGAGTGTGCACGCGCGCTTTGGAAATAATTTTCTTCTCTTTGCGGTTCACCGTGATCGCCACGATAAAGATCCCGTCTTCTGACAAGACCTTGCGGTCACGAAGGACGATATTGCCCACATCCCCAATGGCATTCCCATCAATCATGACATCTCCTGCTGAGACGCTACCGGCAGGAACAAAGTCACCCTTTTCATACTCCATCACCGATCCGCGTTTTGGAATAAAGATATTTTCAGGCAAGATACCGACTTCCATCGCCACCCGCGCATGAGCATCCAATTCACGGTATTCCCCTTGGATCGGGAAGAGATATTTAGGACGAAGAAGGTTGATCATCAACTGCAAGTCCCGTGCGTTTCCGTGACCAGATACGCGCAAGCTGGACGTGATCAATTTGACAACTCCACCTGCTTGGTAGATCATGTTTTCTACACGAGCTACCACTGCTTCTTTGGCAATCGATGGCGTTGTAACGATGTAGACCAAGTCCCCATCTTTGATTTCCACATAGCGGTGACGACCAATCGACATCTTGCGCAAACCATTGATCGGCTCACCCATTCGGCCTGTTTCCAAAATGATCAATTCATGATCCTCGAAACGGCTCATTTCTTTTGGCTTGATCAAGAGTTTTTCATTAGCAAGAGATAATTTATTCAAGCGAATGGCTGTGCGGACGATGTTTTCCACATCGAACCCTGTCAAGACCACACGACGGCCAGTCTCAGCTGCAGCGTCAAAGACCTGCTGGATCCGAGAAAGGTTGCTGGCTACCGCCGCCACGATCACACGACCATCCCAGTCTGCAATCGTATCTAAGATGGCATCGCCCACTTCTTGCTCACTGGCAACTTGAATCTTGCTATCCGCATTGGCTGAATCACTCAAGAGGGCAAGCACACCTTCGCGTCCAATCTCAGCTAGGCGAGCAAAGTCTGTCGCATAAGACTCGCTGGCAGTTTGGTCAAATTTAAAGTCTCCTGTGTAGACGATATTGCCCTCAGGAGTGCCAATCACAATCCCGATACTTTCAGGGATGGAGTGGGTAGTTTGAAAGAAAGAGACGACGGCATCGCCAAAATCAATCTCAGAATTTTGATCGATGACATGGAAGTCGTTGAATTTCTTCACACTGTCATTGCTTTTGACAAAGAGTTTAGCCAACTCAATGGTCAACTCTGTCCCGAATACAGGAACTTTGGCTTCAGCCAAAAGATAAGGCAAAGCCCCAATGGCATCCGCGTGACCATGGCTCAAGAAAACACCCGCAATGCGGTCCTTGTTTTCAAATAGATAGTCCATGTTGGGGATAACGACATCCACCCCAAGTTGCTCATTTTCTGGATACTTCAAACCTGCATCCAAGACAAAAATCGAATCGTTCACTTCGGCAACGTAGAGATTTTTCCCATTTTCTCGAACACCGCCCAAAGTGACTAATTTAATACTACTCACTGTTGTCTCCTTTAGTGTGATTATTTTAATACTTACGGTCCTTGGTCGCCCAAGTCGAATTACAGTTTTGCAAATACTTGCATATCCACTCTATTATACAATTTTTTTCTCTTTTTTTCAAAAAGCTTTCCACAGCAAAAAAAGCCCTCTCATCTGAAGTAGATGAAAGGGCTTCTAGGCGCCTATTTTTAGGGGGAAAAGACCCTAAAGATGGTAATCTCCCCGTTTATTTTCAATAATCCGCATAGCTGCCTTGATCACATGAAACTTGCCTAATAATTCCTCTAGGCGTTTACTATTTCGCTCGCTCAATTGGCCGTTCTTGACCGCTTGGGACAGGCGATAAAAGTCATCCAAGTCCTCCCCAATGTTTTCAAACAGCTCTTTGGCTTCCTTGAGTCGGTAGCGATTGACTAGGTAGTTCACATCTTTTTTGAAGGAAGCGACATTGTTTTCGTGAATATCCGTATAAGCTTCCTCTTCTTCCTTGGGCTCTTGGTAATTTACCGCCTTAAAACAGGTGATGAATTCCCGACTTTTGACATTGCAAACAAAGATGACACCGTCACTAGCTACATAAGTTTTTGTATTAGCCGGCTGAACCACGTCACTATCATAAGGGGAGAGAGAGGGGAGATGTTGGTTAATCCACCGGTTCAGGTGCTGATCATCTACGCCAAATCGCTCAAAAGCTCTCTGCCGGAAATGGTCACGGCAACTATATTCTTGCGCATACGACAATCCCATACTCTCACCTCCTCCTGAGTATTTTATAAAAATGGCCTCCAGTCTTACGGGACTAGAGGCCTGGTCTGCTTTACTGACTTGGTGCAATTAACCTTTTGGCTAACAAAACAATGTTTATGATGTTGATTTCATTTAATAGTATTTGCGTAAAATACCAGAGGTTTTCTTTGCTATTCCAAATCCAAATGATGAGTTTTCGACTGGACGCATTGAAGTTTGAAAACCTTTACAAAAAAGCTTCTACCTACTATTTCCACGTTTTCTTATGTCTCCAGACAAACTAAGCAGGTTTGCCCGGCCGTCCAACCGATCCGACACACACGACATGACTGCTCTTTTACGATAAGAGCATGAACAACTATCAGCAAAACAGGCCTAAAACGAAGTAACCTAACTTTTAACTCGATAAGGCATTGGAATCAATCCCTTCTTCATCTTTCTATCTATATTATACTCAACCCCCTTAGCGATTGCAAGCGATTCCACCTGAAACTAGTTCCTATTTTTATGCAGTTTTCTTCTGACCTCTTTCTAAGCTTTTTTGTTGTATAAGGCAGTCATTGAAAGGACGACGTATATTTATAAACAATAGCTTGTGTTTTAGAAAGAGAAAAAGCTAGAGAACAAGCTCTCTAGCTTAGCATGTAGACAAGGCACAGTAGCTGATTGGCTTCTTTTCTCGCTTGATTAGCTCAGAAGAAAACCTAATCAGCCTTGTGGGGGTAGGACGACGAAGCGTTCATAAATCATATCGCTTCTGTCCTACTCCCTATTTTCACTTTGCATTTTACGCCCTTTGTATTTTATTAAATGAACACGCCCTAAATGCTGTGTGAAAAAGATAAATTCTCTTGTGAGCATCGCTCACTGCAAGAATTTCCTATTTTCACTTTGCATTTTACGCCCTTTGTATCTTATTCTTTCTCAAACAATTCATAGTAGTCTGCGATGGTCATTTGGGCTTTTTCTTCTCGACTGAGGTCTTGGACGATGTGTCCGTCTTTCATGACAATCAAGCGATTGCCATATTTCAAAGCATCTTCCATATGGTGGGTGATCATAAGGGCAGTGAGAGCATCTTGTTTCACAAACTCATCGGTCAAGGTCATGAGAGCCTGGCTAGTTTTTGGATCCAAGGCTGCGGTGTGTTCGTCTAAAAGCAAGAGTTCTGGACGTTTCAGTGTCGCCATCAACAGACTCAAAGCCTGGCGTTGTCCCCCTGATAGAAACTCAACTGCTGTGTCGATATGATTTTCCAAACCATTGCCGATCTTAGCAAGGACTGTTTGAAACTCTTCTTTATAGCTGGCCAAGTGACGCGGAATCAAGCCACGTTTTTCTCCGCGAAACTTCGCTACCAAGAGGTTTTCCGCTACTGTCATGCGAGGCGCTGTCCCCATTTTAGGATCTTGAAAGACCCGCGATAGGTACTTGGCTCTCTTTTCAGGAGAATAGTTGGTCACATCTTCACCTAGAATATAGATCTTCCCGCTACTAACTGGAAGTGTCCCAGCAATGGTATTAAAGAGGGTTGATTTTCCAGCTCCATTGCCCCCCAAAATTGTGATAAAATCATGCTCTCGAATTTCCAAGGAGACATCATCCAAAATGACTTTTTCTTCGTTAATCCCATTGCTCACGGATTTGGTTACATTTTTTAATTCTACAATTGCTGTCATTTACTGAGTTTCGCTCCTTTCATGATTTTTCCCTTAAAGGTTGGAATCATCAGGCAGATAGCCAAGATCAAGGCACTAAAGATTCGAATATAGCTGGTATTGATGCCAAGCGCAATCACGGCCCAAATCAAAAATTGGTAGGCGATTGAACCGATCGCAATACTGAGCAAGCGCTCTGTCAAGGTGACATTTGAAAAGAGAACCTCTCCAATAATGAGGCTGGCAAGCCCAATAACGATGACACCAATCCCACGTGAAGCGTCCGCATAGCCTTCTTGTTGGGCCATCAGTGCACCAGAAAGAGCAATAATCCCATTTGAAATGACCAAGCCCATCAATTCCATCCGGTCGGTGTTGATTCCAAAACTTCTAGCCATATCTGGATTGTCCCCTGTCGCAATATAAGCTTGACCTAAGCGCGTATCCAAGAAGAAAATCAAACCAAGGATCACAAGCGTTACGAAAATCAAACCAATCAGGATCTCATTGAACCCACTGGCAAAAGGAAGAAATTCCTGAATTTTTTTATAGCCTAAAAGTCCCAGATTAGCCCGTTGCATGACAAAGAGAATAACCGAGTTACAGGACGTCATCACAAGGATCCCTGACAAAAGCGTGGGGATTTTCCCTTTTGTGTAGAGAAGACCCGTCGCAAGGCCCGCCAAGCATCCTGCTCCAATAGCAGCCAGCGTCGCAAAGAGTGGGTTGACCCCTTTTGTGATCAAGGTCACCGCCACCGCTCCTCCAAGCGGGAAGGACCCTTCTGTCGTCATATCTGGAAAATCTAGAATTCGGA
Organism: Streptococcus parasanguinis CC87K; assembly: GCF_000507765.1. Taxonomy (GTDB): domain Bacteria; phylum Bacillota; class Bacilli; order Lactobacillales; family Streptococcaceae; genus Streptococcus; species Streptococcus parasanguinis_J. The sequence continues at coordinate 10,480 of NZ_KI669403.1, forward strand.
AGGTCATAAAGATTCCTAACCCTAAAATGGCCCAAATTAAACCTTGTGAAACAATTGAATTAATCATAGTTTCTCCCTTCGATAATAGTAGTTTAATTGTATCACAAATATAGAGGAGAACCTATAGGAAAATTCACATCTCTCCTCCCACCCTTTATTTTCCCCTATCATTCTTTCATTCTTGTTCTAGCGAGCGATCTATAAAATTGGTTAGACCGCATTTACAAAAGCAAGGAGATAAGCCCTCTTCTGAGCAAAGCCTATTTTTTAAAATCCATAAACCATTTCTACATTCACCAAAAAGTGATAAATTTTTCAGAAGGATGAGACAAACAGAAACCTATCAACCTTAGACAAGTCAACAAAATTACTCTCTTTCGAATCCATCTTCTTGCAAATTTTGTCAGTTACAAACAAATACAATGAAATCCCAATCACAAAAAACTTCCTTTGGCTTTCTTTCCTAAGGAAGTTTTTATATTTATACATTTTTCAGAACTCAGGCTTATCTTAATGGAGTAACTAACGACAACAAGGGCGTGAAGTTCTCCACTCCAAACCCTACTGTTTTTTTCCAATTCAAAGCGGATTCATTCCCCTTGTTGCCGGCAGTTTGAAAGATCAAATTGCCTTACTAGTATACTGTTTTATGTAAATCAAGTCAATGAAAATTTTCTGAAACTAGTAACAGAATGATTATCTAACAACATATATTTCTATTTTTTATAATATATATGCATATTTTTCTGAGCCGTAGAGGATTTTTTACCGCTTTCCTATCTTAATTCATTTCACTTCTGAGATCAAACCAGTATCCACATCGTACACAGCTCCTGAGATAATGACATCCTCTGGAATCAAAGGGGAAGCCTTGAGAAGCTTCATATCATCGCGGACACTTTCTTCAATGTCTTGAAAGGGGAGGAAATCGCGATCTCCCACATCTACTCCCAGCTCTTTCTTTAGATGCTGCTGGAAAGCTTCGTTTTCAAAGGTTTGTGCGCCACAATCTGTATGGTGCAAGACGACGATTTCACGGGTTCCCATTTGCTGCTGGGAGATGACCAAAGACCGGATCATGTCGTCGGTCACGCGCCCTCCAGCATTTCGCAAAATATGAGCATCTCCAAGAGCCAGCCCTAGTGCAGGCGCCACGTGAAGACGAGAATCCATACAGGTCACAATGGCTACTTGTGTTTTGGGCTTAATCGGAAGACGGAGGTCCCCATGTAGCGCCACATAAGCTTGGTTGGCTGTTAAAAAATTATCAAAATAAGACACGGTCTCTCCTTTGTTCCTTTGAAATTCAAATCATCTATTATTTTACCACATCTCACTATTTCTGTCAGAGAGGATCTCCCGTCATCTGTCACATCTGAAAAAAAAGGGAGTGGGACAGAAATCGGTCATTCGTTAGAATTCAATTTCGTCGTCCCGCTTCCGTACAGTTGAGTAGGGCTGTAAAAGCTGATGAAATCAGCGTAGTAGAGCCCACTCAACCACTGCGTCTTGTTCGGCAATCCAAAAACAATTGAGAGGCTAGGACTTTTGTCCCAGCCTCTTTTCTACTATTAAAATACTTTCTTCAAGACTTCAGACAGTGTACTCACACCGACAACTTCGATCCCTGATGGTGTCGAAATCCCCGTCAGAGAATTTTTCGGAACATAAATCTTGGTAAAACCAAGTTTTGCAGCTTCATTGATCCGTTGTTCGATCCGATTGACCCGGCGAACTTCTCCTGTTAAGCCCAGCTCTCCGACAAAACATTCCTGCGGGTTGGTTGGCTTGTCCTTGTAGCTCGAGGCAATGGCAACTGCAACCGCTAGGTCGATAGCTGGCTCATCCAACTTGACACCACCTGCAGACTTGAGGTAGGCATCCTGATTTTGAAGGAGTAAACCTGCGCGTTTTTCTAGCACCGCCATGATGAGACTGGCCCGATTGAAATCAAGCCCTGTCGTCGTCCGCTTGGCATTTCCAAACATGGTTGGTGTCACCAAGGCCTGCACCTCCGCCAAAATCGGACGCGTCCCTTCCATTGTCACAACGATGGACGAGCCAGTCGCCCCATCCAAGCGTTCTTCCAGAAAGACCTGGCTCGGATTGAGGACCTCAACCAGTCCACCTGATTGCATCTCGAAAATCCCGATTTCATTAGTGGAACCAAAACGATTTTTGACTGCTCTCAGGATCCGGAAGGTGTGATGGCGTTCCCCTTCAAAGTAAAGCACCGTATCCACCATGTGTTCCAGCATCCGAGGACCTGCCAAGGTTCCTTCCTTAGTTACATGCCCCACGATAAAGATAGCAATGTTATTGGTCTTAGCCAGCTGCATGAGCTCGGCTGTTACCTCTCGCACTTGGGAAACGGATCCCTGCACCCCTGAAATCTCAGGAGACATAATGGTCTGGATCGAGTCGATGATGAGAAAGTTAGGCTGGAGGCGCTCTACTTCTGCTCGCACGCTCTGCATATTGGTCTCGGCATAAAGGTAAAACTCGCTATCGATATCTCCCAATCGCTCTGCACGGAGTTTGATCTGCTGGGCCGACTCCTCTCCACTGACATAGAGAACCGTTCCTACTTGAGACAACTGGGTCGATACTTGGAGGAGCAGGGTCGATTTCCCAATCCCTGGATCTCCACCGATGAGAACGAGACTCCCTGGGACCACTCCTCCACCAAGGACGCGGTTGAATTCTTCCATCTCGGTCTTGGTCCGATGGACATTGATGGAGGTCACATCCGCCAATTTCATGGGTTTGGTCTTTTCACCTGTCAAGGATACCCGGGCATTCTTGACCTCTGCAACTTCGACTTCCTCCACAAAGGAAGACCAAGATCCACAGTTAGGACAGCGCCCTAGGTATTTGGGTGAATTATAGGCACAATTTTGACAAATAAATGTCGTTTTTTTCTTTGCGATGATAAACCTCTTTCTAAATCTCTATCTCACACTCAATCACTTGGCAAAAATCAATCTTCTCATTTGGCACAAACTGGCGCATGAGCATGCGATGGGCTACAACTACCACAGTTTGATGTTCCCGATACTTAGCCATGCATTCTAGAAAACGAGACTTCATCTCTACAGCTGTCTCATATTGAACAGGAGAATTTGGGAGCAACTCCCCCTTGTTTTCTAAAAACAGACATCTAGCTGTTTCAAAGTTCTCTATACCTGTTTCATAAACCTGCCATTCATGCAATAATGGCTCTACCCTCAAAGGAAGGCCAGTAGCACAGGCCAGATAAGAAGCTGTTTCTAAAGCTCGCGTCACTGCTGAAGCTACTAGCAGATCAGCTGATTTTAACAAGGGGTTTTGGCAAAGGTCCTGAGCCTGTTTCCTCCCCTTCTCAGATAAGGGAGCCAAATCTATCCCGAACCCAGTATAGGAACGCTCCTCTAACTCACGGTAATCTGGCTCCCCATGACGGATAAAAATAATTTTCATATTAAGATCCCCATAAAACTATCCAATCTTGATTCCGCAATCTTGCCACTGCTTCAGTGTTTTAGAGAATTTCTTCTGGTTGGCAACTCCGACAGCAGACAAATCGACAGAAACCTGATAATTCTCCTTGGTAGCTGCCAAAACGGAAGCCTTAACACAGCCATTGCCATCTACCCCTATAAACTCTATACTTTTAGCACCGTTTTCCTCTAAAAAATCTTTTAAATCTGGATTAGTAAAGCAAGAAGCCCGACGCTTTTCAAAAATACGAGAAGATACAAGCAGCAAGCCGGTCGCAAATTTCTTCTTTCTATCTTTTCTCTCCCAGAAAAAACGATTGAGAATATAGATAACTCGTTCGCTAGGATAGGTAGCAATTTTGTCATTTACAGCTGCAGTCAGTTCTTCATGATATGCTTTTCCTACAGCAACATAATCTGACTGCATGTCTACAACTAATAAATAGTCTGCCATTTTATTCCTCTATTTCCCTGTCGAACCAAATCCACCAGTACGCACGCCGTCTGCTTCATCTCCATCGGCAATCAAGAATGGTGCAAAGACAGCCTGAACCACACGTTCTCCAACTTCAAGAACAACTTCCTGGTCGGTAATATTTTTCATCTGAGCAAAGATATGGCCTTCATTTCCTGGATTGCCATAGTAGTCTCCATCAATGACCCCCACAGAGTTGATCAAGACCAGGCCTTTTTTGCGAGGGTTGGACGAGCGATCGTAAAGATAAAGCACTTCACCCGCTTGCATATAGGCCTTGACCCCAGTTGGCACGAGGACGATTTCCCCTGGAGCAATCACCGTGCGCTCTGCCACCTTTAAGTCGTAACCAGCCGCGTGGGCCGTTTCCCGTTTTGGCAGTAAGTCCTGATTGGTATAGCTTGATACAAGCTCAAATCCGCGAATTTTTGTCATCATAATTCCTCTTTTATCTAAATAGTTTCCATCTCTTCTATTATACCATCACTTTGCCCTAGCGTCTCCCCTATACTACTATTCGTATTTTTTGAGTAAAAACCTCCTTTTTCACCTTCATTATTTGTAAATTGTATGGCACTTTCATGGTTGTTTTCTAAAAGAAAGTGAAAGTTAATGAAACGGCTTAAATAACCATAATTCCTGCCTAATTTTACCAATTTTAGCTTGAAGCTAATTATTATTTTTGCTATAATTCCCTGTGTAGGGAATAATTTTAAAAATAAAATATTTTACCCTATAAAATTATTTAATGGAGGTCGTGTCTCAGCACTCAATTCTAATTACCAACAGATAGGATTTGAAAGGTCCATATCGTTAAAAGTAATCAGGTATTGATGATTAGGCACTAATTTTTTTATGAAAAGGGAAGATAAGATGAAGAATAGGAATATCAAAATTTTCTCATTTGTCCTTTGTTTAGTGGCCATGCTTTTCGCTTTAGGTCTGAATCGCACTTCAGCAGAAACTCCTGGAGTGACAGTAAGCGGAAAATTGGTCGATACAATCAAAAATATCAAAGTTACCAATAATGAAGGTGGCAACCTTGATTGGGAATTAGGACAATGGGCAACATTTCGTATCAATGCTGATTTCGACTTAGCTGGTAAGAATGTCAAAAAAGGTGATACGACTGATCTCACCGTTCCAGATGCTTTGATCATTACGTCGCAAAGTTTTGAAATTCGTGATGTCAATACGAATGAGGTCATTGCCCACGCAACGGTTGACAAAGACAATAAGAAATTGTCATTGACTTACACTGACTATGTCGAAAAACACTCAGATACCCAGGGATCCTTCTTCTTCTATGCGCGGATCGACTTTAAGAAACACCCTCAACAAGGGGAAGTCCCTGTTGAAATTACCGTCAATGGAGAAACCAAGATCGGCGGGAAGGTTACCTTTAAAGGAGTCGGAGACGGTAACCCAACTCCATTATCAAAAACTAGTTGGGTGAATGACAACGACCATAAAACAGTCACCTATACTATTTCTGTTAATAAAAGTAAACAAAATATCAAAGAAGTCACTATTGAAGATCATTTGAGATTTACAAATGCTTCCTATGTAAAAGACAGCATCAAAGTCATCAAAGGGAAGTTCTCATTTGAAGCAGGTGAATGGGTCTTTTCAAATCGTGTTGATGTAACGGATCAACACCCTGTTACCATCAGTGAAGATGGTCAATCTTTTGTTGTCAATCTGGGGGACATTAGCGAAAACGATCAATATCGGATTGATTATGATGTTCGCTTAAATTACGAGCCTGTAGACGGGGAACTTCTTAAAAACGATGCTACCCTTAAAGGAAAGCAGTTTGAAACAAAAGATGTGACAAACACAGCCGCTGTCCAAGTCGCAGGAGGATCTGGTGTCGGTTATGTCTTTACAATTCATGTCCACAAGGTAAACGATGAAAGTCAGCCACTTGCTGGAGCTAAGTTTAAAATCGTTCGTCAAGCCAACAACCAAGTGATTGGGGAATACGTTACAGATGAGAACGGAGATATTACGGTTAATGCGCTCTTAAAAGATAAATACATCTTAACAGAAACCGAGGCCCCTGCGGGTTATACGATCAAGGAGGCTGACACCGTCGTAAATGCTGAAGATTTTGGTAAGGATCATAAGGTTACGAAGACGATCGTCAATCCAAAAGAACAGACAACGACTACGACAACCACTACAACTACTACTACGACAACAACCTCTACAACGACTCAAGAGCCGACAACAACTACTACGACGACTCAAGAGCCAACAACGACTACGACAACAACTGAGGAACCTACACCTACTACCACTACAACAACTCCAGAGTCAACAACAACTTCAACAACAACTGAAGAACCTACAACAACGACTACGACGACTCAAGAGCCAACAACTACAACAACGACGACAGAAGGTCCAAAACCTACGCCGACTACGACAACAACTACAACGACGACTACAACCACGTCTGAAAAACCAGTGCCGACTCCAACGACCACTACGACAACAACTCCAGAAGGGCCAACAACGAATACGACCAAACCTGGTAACCCAGATGATTCTGGCACCACAACTTCAAACGGAGGTCGCAAGACATTCCTGCCAAAAACAGGTGAAGCAGTCGCTACTGGTGTCATCTTGATCGGTGTTGCTATCCTATCAGGAGCCGTCATCTTGAAACGCAAGATTTCTAATAACTAATCGTTTGCATTGCGGATCATATAAAAAAGGATCGCATCCCATTGGATGCGATCCTTTTTTGTGTTGATCACAGTTTTTGATACTCTCACACCTTATTGTCCTTCATTACTTCTGCTTCGTCTCATTTGAATGACGAGGTAAGCAACAGAAACAATAGATAGCAAGGCACCCAGGATCACGCCTTTTTGTCTAAAGACGAATTCAACCTTATGATTTCCCTTTGAGATTGGGAAGGATAAGAATGCATTCCATGCTTTTTCGGTTTTGACAAACTTCCCATCCACTTTCACTTTCCAGCCATCGCTGTATGGAATGGAAGTCATCATATAGTTACTATCATCTGTGATAGACACATCGCCAACAATATGGGTATTTGAAAACTTGGTTACTTGTAAACCTTGTTTCTTCCGGTTTTCTAATACCTGTTGAATCTGATCAACGTCGGCGCGATAAACACCTGCATTGCTCATATCGATGTGATCTGTTCTAAATCTAAATTCAATAACGGTTTCTTGGTTTTCAGTTTGATCTGTCAACTGCCAAATTTGTCTTTGCGTGAAAATTTTAGCATTGAGCAACCATTTATTATTGAGTAAAACCGAGTAATCTTGGTTTTGGATCAAAGATACAGGAGTAAAGAAATAATAGGTGTAATTGGTACGTGGAGTGACCTTATAACGAATAATGGCATCTTTTGACGAATCCGCTCTCTTATAGATGGCTTCTCCCGTTTCCTTATTAACCTTTTCTTCGATCACATTTTCTGTCTCGATCGAGCTGAACGCCAACGGTTTAAAGTACTCAACGGTATCATTATTGGCCTTTTGATGTCCCTCCATGGAGTTCAAAATAATATTCTGGTTAGCAAAGGCATTATTGGCACCAAATTGAATATTCCTTACCAGACTGTTCGTCCCGTATGCAAGTGGGAAGGAATTTGGATTCTTATAGACGACATAACGCTTATCCTCATAGACCTTGTCTGTGAAATAGCGATGCAGATCAAAGCGGTCTGTAAATCGATAAAAGTACATCTTATCTGGATTGGCTTCAATCTCTTTGGGGTCAAAATCCTTGGCACTCATAAAGTAACGAACACCATATAAAGCATCTGTCAAAGGTGTCCCATTTGAATATTGAGTCGCCGCATTGACACCCAGATCTCCCATGAAAGCAAAGTGATCCATGGTGCTACGTTCCAAACTCGAGCTAAAGGTACTTAGACCCGGATAGGACACCAAGGAAGGAACTGTTCTGGAATAGGCAAAATCTGTGGCAATCCGATAGAATTTTTGATCTGCATTTTCTTGGATATTGTCTGTCACGCGCTTGACCGAAACGGTCGCATCTGCAAACTTGTGCACATCATCATACCCAAATGTTACTTGGGACAAATACGCATTATAGCCAAACTCAAAGATTGTCAGCACAGATACGACAATCATGGATAAACGTGAGATCTTAAAGTTTAGGATAAAGAGAATGCTCAAGTAGAGCATCGCTGTAATCCCCACTTGCGACAAGAGATAGCCTGTCTTTAACAAGACTGCAGCCAACACTAAGATGACCGCTGCTAGAGCCATTCGAATCATTTTTTCCAATTGGCTCTTCTGAGATTTTTCCCAATACGCATAGAAGATGAAGCAGGTCACCGCTGCTATTCCCAGAACACTTAGAATAGAGAACTTAGAGAGGAAACGGCTGATCGCTTGCGGTTGAGTCTTTGAGATAAAACTATACTGATGGAAATAGAGATAGACTACCGACAAGAGCAAGCCCAAGCCAATGATGCAGTTGGTTCGTTTGGAAATAACGATCTTCTGCTTCATCGCTTGATAAGCTAGGACTAGCATAAAGAATGAAAACAGCCAAGAAAAACGGAAGAAGAAACCGGCTGGGTTTTGTCCCATATGCCATATCTTACTGACAAATTCATTGACAAAGGAAATCAGGAAAATGAGGGTAACAATCCCTGCAGCCCATTTTTTGGCTTTTCCAACTTTTTGCGATAGGAAATAAAAGATAAAACCAAGAAAGCCGAGCGCTCCAATATAAATATTGGGAAGGTTGGGACCCGCTGACCAGCCTGAGGTTGTATCAAAGCCACCAACAACCAACTTAGAAAGAATATCTAAAGGGTTAATTTGGAAGGCAAATGAGAAGGTCATGCCTCCGCCAACTTGCCCCTTACTTTCAATCAGGTTGAAAAATACTGGCAAGAGCAAGACTGAGGCTGTCGCAATCCCAATAATCGAATAGATCACTGCTTGCAGCAAAGGGATACTAAAGTTTTTAATCTTTGCCTTTAGATCTCCCTCAATCAGCAATCTTGGTGATACATAGTAGCAGGCATACAGAGCGATGAAAATGGAGATCATATAGCCCATGTAAAACTGAAGTAAGACCGTCAATCCCAGAGCAAAAGCATAGCGATAAGGAGATTTCCCATCTAATAATTCTTCCAAATACACAATCACAATAGGAAGCATGATCATGGCATCATAGAAGATGACGTTCATCTGATAAGAAACCAACATTCCTGACAAGGCATAGGCTGTCGAGAATAATGGAACCAACCATTTTCTAGATTCTAATCCTTTGTAGCGCTTGATTAAAAGGAAAGCAAAGGATAGACCGATTGCCCCGTAGCGGAGCCAAATGGTTAAAAATACTGCTGCTCCAAAATATTTGAGGGGAGCTAGAATATAGATGATGTTGAAGGGACTCATTAAATAGTAGCCGAGCACACCGATCATATCTCCACCAAGAGACTTGGTGAAAGAATAACTCAAACTAGATAGATCCCCCGTCAAGATGGCATTTTTTAATAAGCCAAAGAAACTGATATATTGCTGTCCAAAGTCAACAGCCATCAGACTCTTGCTTCCAAAAGGATACATCCCTATAAAAGCCCACACAATGAGCATGATGGTCATTGGGAGCAGGGCACTTGCAGCATAGAGAACTTTCTTTGGATGTTTTTTCCAAAACTCTTGCCAACGCATGAACCAGATTAACATGTTTTCTCCTATCTTCTTTAGCCAATATGATTTTTCTTCGCTTGTTCGATATTGGTCTCTTCAATGATGAAATGAGGACGACGCTTCACTTCGTAATAGATCTTGCCAATATACTCTCCAAGAATTCCGATGAAGATGAGTTGCACTCCGCTAAATAATATAATAGCCGCAATCGTTGTGAAATAACCACTTACATAATTCCCAGCAGCGAAGATATATTTCATCAACTCAAAAACTAGATATAAAAGAGCCAGCCCTAAACAGATGAAACCGAATTGAATACAAACACGGAGAGGACGATCATTAAAAGAAATAATTCCTTGAATCGCATAATTCAAAGATTTCTTAAAACCAAACTTACTCTTTCCAGCCTTACGGGTTTCATTCTTATAAGGAATTACTTTCTCTTTAAAACCAATCCATTCATACAAACCTTTATTAAAGCGATTGTACTCTGGCATTGACACAAAGGCTTCCATGGCTTTTCGGCTAAGCAGTCTTAATTCAGATTTTCCATCTGTTAGATGCACATCCATGGAACGATTTGACAAGAAGTAAAACAAACGTGCAAAGGAACTTCCTACAAAAGATTCTCCTTCACGAGTTCGTTGGCCACTAACAATATCATAGCCCTCATTATAAGCTTCTAAGAATAAGGGAATCAAGTATGGTGGATGCTGGAGATCCCCGTCCATGACCATCACCGCATCCCCACTGGCATATTTAAAACCAGCCAAGATACCACTCTCTCGTCCAAAATTTCGACTGAAACGGATATATTTGATGCGGTCGTTTTCTCTTGCAAATTCTTCAATTAACTCAAAGGTCTTGTCACTACTTCCATCATCGATGTAGAGGATTTCATAATCAGAGAGCTCTTTCCCTAACATTTGCTCAAGCTGATTAGAAATTTCACGATGGGTTTGAGGAAGTACCAGCTCCTCATTCAAGAGGGTTATTAAGATTGATAATTTCATCCCTTTTCTCCATAATACATTCCCAAAAAAGAGAGAGCTCATGCTCTCCCCTTATATAGAAACTCATTGTTTATTTAATAGACAATTTTCGTTTCAATACGACTGCACCTGCTAACACAAAGGCTCCTGAGAATACAAATCCAGTTGCTGCAACTTCACCTGTATTAGGAAGAAGCGCTTTACGCCCTCCTCCATTGTTTCCACCTTTTGGTCCTGGTTGTCCAGTCGTGGTCGTCGTTGTTGATTCTTCATTTCCTGGAGTCACCGGTTTCTCTGGAGTTGGCGTGGTTGTAGTGGTTGGCGTTGGTTCTGCAGTTGTCGTTGTGGTGGTTGTTGGTTCTGCAGTGGTCGTTGAAGTAGTCGTTGGCTCTTCTGTTGTTGTAGTCGAAGTAGTCGTTGGCTCTTCTGTTGTTGTAGTCGAAGTAGTCGTCGGCTCTTCTGTTGTCGTAGTTGTAGTAGTCGTCGGCTCTTCTGTTGTCGTAGTTGTAGTAGTCGTCGGCTCTTCTGTTGTCGTAGTTGTAGTAGTCGTCGGCTCTGCAGTAGTCGTTGTGGTTGTCGTTGGCTCTGCAGTAGTCGTTGTGGTTGTCGTTGGCTCTGCAGTAGTCGTTGTGGTTGTCGTTGGCTCTGCAGTAGTCGTCGTTGTGGTTGTCGTTGGCTCTGCAGTAGTCGTCGTTGTGGTTGTTGGCTCTGCAGTAGTTGTTGTCGTTGTCGTTGGTTCTGCAGTAGTCGTGGTGGTGGTTGTTGGTTCTGCAGTAGTTGTTGTGGTTGTTGTAGTCGTGGTGGTTGTTGTAGTTGTTGTAGTTGTTTTTTGGTCTACAATATTCTTAGCTACAGGAGCTTTTGGTGTTTTGAATTCACCAGCTTCAACTACAGTATCAGCTGCCAACTCATAACCTTCTGGAGCTTTAACTTCTTTAATGATGTATTTGTCACGCAAGATGTTCTTAACAGTGAATTCACCATTAGCATCTGACTCAAACTCACCAATGATATCTTGGTTAGTTGCACGGATAACTTGGAATTTCGCACCTTTAAGAGGTCCGTTTTGCTCGTCTACCTTAGTGACCTTGATACTGAATTCGTAACCAATCCCTTCACCACCAGCAATTTGGATTTTCACTGTACTGTTTGATGCGTATTCATCCTTATTGCTTCCCTTAATAGTAGCTTGGTTAAGAATTTTTTCACCATCAACAGCAGTATAGTTCACATCTGCCGAATATTCAATTGCAAATTGGTCGTCTGCAGCAATGTTCCCTAGGTTAATAGAAAATGAATTACCATTGATATTTACTTTATAGTCAGCTGTAACATCTTTTGCGTTCTTGAGTACCCATTTACCATTGGTATATTCCCAAGTTCCTTTTTTAATCTTGAAGCTTCCTTGTTTGTATGTGATACCTGCTGATTTCAAGGTATCTGTAACAACAGCATCGTTGATAACTTCGTTGGTTCTATTTACAGAAATTCGGAAGCCAAGCTCTTTGTTGCCTGCTTCGCTCCAACCTGATTTAATGATAGAGTAGCGGTTTCCTCCACCAATTGTTCCACTTGTAACTTTACCAGTGAATTTCTCCTTATCATTTACAGAGACTTTAACCGGAACTTCTCCATCATTTGGAAATTTCACTTTATTGACTTGAGCATAGAAGAAGAATGAACCGGATACATCGTCTTTTGTTTCTACATATTTTGTAAAGGTCAAGATAATTTTACCAGTAGCTGCATCAACTTTTGCCTTGGCAACCAAGTTATCACTTGGATCTTTAATCTCAAAATCCTGTGATTTGATATCAATTGGTGAGTCGATTTTAACCTCTGTTGTGTCTCCGGCTTTGACTGTTCCTCTTTTCCCGATAGCAAATTTTGCATTCAGACGGAAAGTGTCAAATCGGCCAACCGGTCCTGTCAATTCTCCACCTTGATCATTTTGAATCTTAACTTCCGTAATCACATCGACTTTTTTAGACGTTTCCGCCTGTACAGTTTTAGAAAAAAGTGTCAATGACACAATCAATAGCGAACAAACTATTGACAAAAAAACTGCTAACTTTTTCATTTTTTCTCCCTTTCTAGGCTGATTTTTTATAAATCAACGCATATAATATAGCAAAACATAGTGAAGAAGTCAAGATTATTGAACAAAAAATCCATCTTTTGTATATTTAAGAGCTATTTGGCTTGTGAATTTTTTCTAAGTAACTCTTCCTCTTTCAAACAGTTATTTTTCCAAAATCAACACATCTTTTGTAGATAAGTTGCTTTCTTTATACCCTGATTCTTTATAGAGGTTTAGAGTGGCTGTTTCAGAATAACCATTTTTTTCCTCTTGCATTTCCCTAGGAACTACCACTATGTCAATCTTAGAATCAAGCTTTTTGTCATTATGGTAGAAAATATCATACAATTTTTCATGGCTGCGAAGACTCGGCGTATAGCCACCTGCTGCTAAGACCGCTTTATCTTTAGGGATGGCCTGCAGGGTCTTTTCGAGCCCATCAAAATAGTCTTTGCGTGTTTGATAGTATTGGATTTCAAAATTCCAATTATGCGTGAAACTATATAGAATGGCGCTTGAAAAAATGATGGAAGAAGCTAGTAGAGCCACCAATACATTATCTGATGCCAACTGGTTCTTGCTTAATTGATCGATAGACAATAAAGCCATCAAAAATAGAAGCGTGACCGAACCATAGCTATACTGAAAACCAATATCATATTGATAAGGCCAATCCATCAATAAATTAATGAGAAAAAGGGGCAGCATCAGAAAATAGGTAGACCAACGTCGCTGAATCAGTGGCAAAAAGCTAAAAGGAAATAGGACCAAAAAGATGTAGCCAAGCCTTTTCGCTGTAAATAAACTTCCCAAAACATAAAGCGGATTTAGGACTACATTTTTCACAACCATCAAAAGGCCGTTTTCGCCACTCAATAATAGATTATTGTATCGAGAAACCATAGCTCCCTCACCATATCTTGCTAAGAGGAACATGGCAAATGCAAAATAAAGTATCGGTAAGGCAAACAGGCTGAGATACAACCACTTTTTAAACTTGGCCTCGAAGGTAAAACGATGTTGAAACGCAAAATAAAGTCCTAAGGACAGCACGTAGACAAAGGCATCCTCTTTCACAAAAAGGAGCAACAAGGTGAACAAGATAGTTCTTCCACGCCACTGAGAAATCAGGCTGTAGAACAACCAAAGTATCAATGGAGGCAAAAAACAATTTTCATGCAAATGGAATCCACCACTCGTTGTCATGACCGGAGTCACAAAAAAGAGGGCAAGCACGAGCGGCGCCATGACTTTTGGCAATTGTATTTTCTTTAGAATCAAACAAAGCGGGATAACTGCTGAAAATACAATCACTGTTTGAGCGATATCTAATGTTTCCACATAAGGAAATAGCATATAAAAGGGCAAGATCAAATAATAAATAGGAGAAATATGGACTCCAAAATGCGATAAGGCCCTATCTCTTTCAAGGGTGGTAACTTGTGAAAAATCATGTCTCATTCTCTCAAACATCTGTGAAAAGATTCCAATATCAAAAGAAGAGACCGCATTGGCTTTAATCTTATAATAGGCAACAATCGATAGATAGAGCACATAGAAAATACCACCGATTAGTGTCACCACTGTGAGTCTTCGAACCCAGGTTTCATTAACTTTAGCCAAAGAAACCTTGGAGAGAAGAAAACCGATCAGGACGGCAACGATAACGGCTACTAATACTGGCCAAATCAAGGTAGGCAACTTCGATTCAGAAATCGTAAACGTAAAGATTCCCAGTTCCTTATCTTGAAGATTGGCACTGGTTTGTAGCAACAATTTCGGAAAAGACAAGACATCTACCGCTAAGAAGATATAAGCGATTTTTTCTTTTCCTAAATAAAAATATAGAAACAAGACCAGTGAGAGCAACACTAGGCCCAATGACATAAAGAGACTCGGACTTTTCAAAATAGAAATAAATAGGATACCTGCCGCGAACCAGAGATTCAATTTTTGTATGCAGATATACTTCTTGCTCTCCGTCAAAAACCAAAGAATAGGATAACTAATGAACAAAGCAAGGACCGTATGGGTCCATCCCACTTTACCAAGTTCTAGAAATAATTCCTTTGTTGAAAAACTTAATAGATTGACCATCATGGCCACAAAATAAGAACCTAGAAGCAACCATAAATAGTTAAGGTTCATTGTCTTAGCAAGTTTCATTTCTATCAATACCTCCCAATTATAGTTCCTATTCTAGCACAAAACCCTTACTATTTCTAGATAGTAATAACCATACCAAAAGAGAGGCTGATACCAATTCAACCTCTCTTTTTCTTATAATTCCTGTAATAAATAACGGAAGAGTTCTAAATTCCCTTTTTCTTCATTGACCAAGTATTCTGGATGCCACTGCAAGCCCATAATGCGATGACCATCTACAGCTTCAATGGCTTCGATGGTGTGATCGCGCGGATCAAAGGCGGTCGCACGGAAATTCGGTGCGAGATCCTTGATGCTTTGACGGTGCACGGAATTAATCCGACTGGCCTGTCCAAAAAGCTGCTCTACCACACTGCCTTTTTTAGTCTGGATAGAATGGGAAGTCCCAAACGGAAGTCCTTGCCAATGCCCTTCGATCTCTTGGTTGAGTGTTCCTCCAAAAGCCACATTGATCAACTGAACTCCACGGCAAATTCCTAGAACCGGTTTGTTTTGGCGTACTGCTTCCTTCAGTAAGGCAAGCTCAAATTGATCCCGTTCGATATTGTAATCATCGCTCTCGATGGTTTTTTCTTCGCCATAAAGACTAGGATCAACATTTTGGCCTCCACTTAAGATCAATTTGTCAATCGTTTCAACATAGTCCTTAACCAAGGAAGGATCTCCCATCGGGATGACCATTGGAAGTCCACCTGCTTGACGAATCCCTTCCGCAAACTGACTAGATACAGAGGAATGAAGGTTTTTCCCTTCCGGGTCCACCGGACAGAGATTAGCGGATACTCCAACAATTGTTCTGCACATATTCATTCCTCCTTCATTTTTACTAATACTTATGTTACCACCCATTAGTGATAGTGTCTAATATGTATTTTTTAAAACCGTGATAGATTTTATTTATCACCCTCACCTTCCTCACAAAACAATTGATGATCATACAAGTTTTTTTACCTATATTATGTTAAAATAGAGAGGAAAATAGAATCGTCCTTCAAGGCACACATTTGGCCGTTTCGAAGGCGCAAGCGCTAGATTTCTAGCCTTGTTGAAAAATAGACATAGAAATGGAAGATACAATGGAAAAACAAACCGTTGCAGTATTGGGTCCTGGTTCATGGGGAACAGCCCTTTCACAAGTCCTCAATGATAACGGCCATGAAGTCCGTCTCTGGGGAAATATCCAAGAACAAATCGATGAAATCAATACCGCTCATACCAATCAACGCTATTTCAAAGATATCGTTATTAGCGAAGACATCACTGCTACGACTGATTTGAAAGCAGCTTTGGACGGTGTGGACGCTATCCTCTTTGTCGTTCCTACAAAGGTGACCCGTTTGGTGGCGAAACAAGTCGCTGAAACACTGGATCACCCTGTAACAGTCATGCACGCTTCCAAGGGACTAGAACCTGGTACACACGATCGGATTTCTCAAATCCTTGAAGAAGAAATTCCTGCTTCTCTTCGCAGCGAGGTGGTGGTCGTTTCTGGACCTAGTCACGCGGAAGAAACCATCGTACGGGACATCACCCTCATTACAGCTGCCTCAATAGATTTAGAAGCTGCACGTTATGTTCAAGAACTCTTTAGCAATCACTACTTCCGCCTCTATACCAATACAGATGTTATCGGAGTGGAAACTGCTGGAGCCCTGAAAAATATTATCGCAGTCGGAGCTGGAGCCCTGCACGGTCTTGGTTATGGTGACAATGCCAAAGCAGCTATCATCACGCGCGGTCTCGCTGAAATCACGCGCCTTGGCGTTAAGCTAGGAGCTAGCCCCTTGACCTATAGCGGTTTGTCTGGGGTTGGTGACTTGATCGTTACCGGAACTTCTGTTCACTCCCGCAACTGGCGAGCTGGGGATGCTCTCGGACGTGGTGAAAAATTGGAAGACATCGAAGCCAACATGGGCATGATCATTGAAGGGATCTCTACGACCAAAGTCGCCCATGAACTGGCGCAAGAATTGGATGTCTACATGCCGATTACACAGGCCATTTACCAAGTCATCTACGAAGGAAAAGATATCCGCGAAGCCATCCACCACATGATGAGCAATGAATTTAAAGAAGAAAACGAGTGGAAATAAGTCAACCACCCTAACATCAATCCTACCTTTTAGAAAGGAAACTATATGACTAAAGTTAGAAAAGCAGTCATTCCTGCGGCTGGTTTGGGGACACGCTTCCTCCCAGCTACCAAAGCTTTGGCAAAGGAAATGTTGCCAATCGTTGACAAACCTACGATCCAATTCATCGTAGAAGAGGCTCTGAAATCTGGAATTGAGGAAATCCTAGTCGTAACAGGGAAGGCCAAACGTTCGATCGAAGACCATTTCGATTCTAACTTTGAATTGGAATACAACCTCGAGCAAAAAGGTAAGACTGACTTACTCAAGTTGGTCAATGATACAACAGCGATCAATCTTCATTTCATCCGCCAAAGTCACCCTCGAGGTTTAGGAGACGCTGTTCTGCAGGCGAAAGCTTTTGTTGGAAATGAACCTTTTGTTGTCATGTTGGGAGATGACCTGATGGACATCACCAATGACGATGCCTTGCCATTGACCAAACAATTGATGAACGACTACGATGAAACCCATGCATCCACTATCGCTGTGATGGAAGTCCCTCACGAAGAGGTTTCTTCTTACGGTGTGATCGCACCTCAAGGAGAGGGCATCAATGGTCTCTATAGCGTTGAGACTTTTGTCGAAAAACCAGCTCCAGAAGATGCACCGAGTGATCTCGCTATTATCGGACGCTACCTCTTGACTCCTGAAATCTTTGATATTCTTGCAAATCAAGAACCAGGTGCTGGCAATGAAATTCAATTGACGGATGCGATCGACACCCTCAATAAGACCCAACGAGTCTTTGCCCGTGAATTTAAAGGCCAACGCTACGATGTAGGTGACAAGTTTGGTTTTATGAAAACATCGATTGATTATGCTTTGAAGCATCCGCAGGTTAAAGAGGATCTCAAACAGTATATTATTGATCTTGGAAAACAATTAGAAGAATCTGAACAAACTGCAGACTAAAAAAGAAGGAAGAGAGATTTCATTCTCACTTCCTTTTTTTGTTATATATTATAAACTGTATCGTTTAATGAGTTCTACGTTTTTCGATGTAGTAGCCAAATCCAAAAACTATCAAAAGAACTCCGCCTACCATTGTCGCAATGGAAATACTTTGACCGGTTGATGGTAATTTTTTCTCACCTTTCTTCTCTTCAATTTTTGCTACAGATTTATAAACTACACCATAAGTTGAGAAATGAGAGGTTGTAAATGTTACGGCTGACTTATCTTCATTTAGTTGGAATTGGAAGGATTCCAATTGACCATTTTCACCGATACCATAAACTGCTTCTACTTCTTTTTGGCTATTTACTGGAATGGTCACAACAGTTGGACTAATTTGATGTACAGGATTATTTTGGTTCGATAATTGAATATTATATGCCTTGTACTCTTTACCAGCTAGTTCTTTGACATCTTTCAAAACTTCAACAAGAAGACTATAGCCACCTTGAGCAAAATCAGGGTTTTGCAAGACGATACCTGTTGCCTGGTCTACTAAAATATATGAATTTGTTGGTAAAACTGGGCGACCAACGGTACTAACACTGTTACTATTTGTAGGAACAACAGTAGTTGTACTACTTGGTGTTGTTTCTGCCTTGCTTGGTTCTGTACTTGATTCTGTGCTTGGTTTCGTTTCTGCCTTACTTGGTTCTGTACTTGACTCTGTGCTTGGGGTCGTTTCTACCTTGCTTGGTTCTGTACTTGACTCAGTGCTTGGTTTCGTTTCTGCCTTGCTTGGTTCTGTACTTGATTCTGTGCTTGGTTTCGTTTCTTCCTTACTTGGTTCTGTACTTGACTCTGTGCTTGGGGTCGTTTCTACCTTGCTTGGTTCTGTACTTGACTCAGTGCTTGGTTTCGTTTCTGCCTTGCTTGGTTCTGTACTTGATTCTGTGCTTGGTTTCGTTTCTTCCTTACTTGGTTCTGTACTTGACTCAGTGCTTGGGGTCGTTTCTACCTTGCTTGGTTCTGTACTTGACTCAGTGCTTGGTTTCGTTTCTGCCTTGCTTGGTTCTATACTTGACTCAGTGCTTGGTTTCGTTTCTTCCTTGCTTGGCTCCGTACTTGCTTCGGTGCTTGGGGTCGTTTCTGCCTTGCTTGGCTCCGTGCTTGCTTCGGTGCTTGGGGTTGTTTCTGCCTTGCTTGGCTCCGTACTTGACTCTGTTGGATCCTTGTAGTCATCTGGTAAAGATGCTCGGTATGGATCATCTGTACGACCTGCTTCTTTTAGAGTTGCAGACAATTCAGACTCATATTGCTTGAATTGTTTGAAAAGACGTTCAGAACGAGCTAAAGCATCCTCAGTCACCTTATCTTCAACTGCTTTTGCTGCAGCTTCATCAGCTTTCAAGGCAGCGTATTTTGCATCGCTCACTTTTTGTTCGATAATGAGCTGTTCTTCTAGTGCTTTCCAGTGATTTTGGATAGATTTTCCAAAGAGATCTTGGTTATTGATGGCCATTTGGTCGATGTGCCATACTGTCCAATACCATGAATTTGGATCATAAGTAGCCGTTTGAGGTTTAAAAGCTTCGTAAGTATCTTTTACATTTCCATAGAATGGAACATAAGGGGTATTCCGTGAAGGTCCCATGCCGAGCCATACAGTTCCACCAAATGATTTTGGAAGGTTTGGATTGATTTGATAGACATGGGCATCGATCACATTTTCGTTTCCTAAAGCATATTTGTATTGGTCTTTACGAACAGTATCGTTGCTACCATCATCACCTTGTTTCTTAACACCAATTTGATCATCTGGTACAAAGCGTCCATTCAAGTGTTCAAAACGGTTGCGTTGCAAGGCAAACGCATCTTCTAAGGTGTATTTTTTGTTTGGATCGGTTGGTGAACGGAAAAGTTCATACTCATCATCCTCATAGGTGACTTTAGAGTCTGGATCTAGCAAGGTGATTCCTGCATAGGTCCGTGAGCGGTCTCCTTCAGCATATTTTTCTGGTCCATAAGATTTAGCGATATGGAAATTGCCATCTTTGTCTGTCTTGTAGTTACCAGATTCCTTGGCTACTTTTTCGACATCTTTAGAGGCAATGACATTTTCAGTGTCATTCAAATCAACATGACCTAGGTAGTAGGTATTGGCAAAAACTGCATATTTATCTTCTGGAACTTTAACCGCTACATATTGGTGGCCAGAAAGAATTTCCATATACCAAGTTTCATTTTGGTCTGCAAAGACAACCACATTTCCTTCAGCTGAACCTTTTTCTTCGATGACTTTAGCTAGAAATTCAACCCCTTCACGAGCTGACTTAACGCGTGGTAACACTACGTCCAACATAGCAGCTTCTGGAATTCCGTTTTCTGTCAATGGGTCCGTCTTCAAGACTTTCTTATTCGGGATAGCTGTTACTGTCGCAGTCATGGATACACCGGCTTCGTTAAATCCGTGTTCACCAAAAGCACCGTTACTACCATCTCCACGAGCAGAGTCATAAGTCGCTGTGTATTTCATTTCACTAGCAGCATGTGGATAGGTAAAACCATTGGATTCGTCTTCCAGTTGATCCCCTTCCTTATAGTTCTTCGCATCAACCACCACATAGTTCTTGTTGTGCTTGCCACCATTTGGATAGTATGGGTAATCTTCTGTCCGACCAAAGAGAGTGGTCCCATCCTTGGTCAATTGCCGACCAATGATAAAGCCACAACAGGCTTGAACTGCTTGAACTGGTAGGAGCAAAAATGTCATTGCTACCAATGAAAGTTTAAACAACCATTTCTTCATGGCAAATCTCCTTTTCGAATACTCCTTTTAGTAAAAAAAGATAGCATTCCCGATTTTTTATACCTCCAGTTTACATCTTTTTGTTCATTTTTGCAAACGCTTACCAGACTTGTTTTTATTCTATTTTTTACTAAATTATCTTTCTATCAACTCATTTCTATGTAAATTATATATATTTATTGAGATTTCAAACAATTTTCTGTTAGTTTACGATTGCGCTACATTTTTTAGGAAAAAAAGAGGCTGGGACAAAAGTCCTGGCCTCTCAATTGTTTTTGGATTGTCGAGCAAGACGCAGTGGTTGAGTGGGCTCTACTACGCTGATTTCATCAGCTTTTACAGCCCTACTCAACTGTGCGGAGGTGGGACGACGAAATCGAATTCTAACGAATTACCGATTTCTGTCCCACTCTCTCTTAAAATAGATTCAAGATTTTACCTAAGAAATAAAGGAAAAGCAGGAGATAAGATAAGGCTGCACTAATCTGATAGGTTCGGTTCATAAAGCGAGCCTCTCCTCTTATTGGAAAGACATAAGCCAACATGACCCCAGCTACTAAGCCACCAATGTGACCCGCCATACTGATGTCTGGCATAAAACTAAAGATCAGATTGACCACAATCAAGCTGGTATAGGACTGACTCAAGTGGCGAATATAGGGACTTTGGACAATAAAGCGCAGAGCGCCAATGGTCCCAAACAGTCCAAAGAGGGCTGTAGAAGCGCCTGCCGCAATCACATCTGGTGTAAAAATAGCAACAAAGACATTACCCATCATGCCTGATAAGAGATAAAGAGCTAAGAAAGCCTTGGAACCAAAGAGATCTTCTGCCAAACGTCCCAAGTAATAGAGGGTGATCATATTGAGCACAAAATGTTCTAGGCCGATATGAACAAAAGTAGCTGTCACTATTCGCCATAACTGGCTAGGATCGACTTTCACAGCCTCTCCAATAATACCACCGCTATAGTAAACAGCAGCACCCGTTTGGTAGTCGCCTCCAAATCGGATAAACATAGAAAGAAAGACTGCCGTTGTGACGAGCAACAAGAGGCTGGTCACAGGATAACGACGATCAAAGAGTAACTTCATAGACTAGCACCTCCTGAACGGCCTGATCAAAAACATCTGGTTGAAACTCCTTCTGCTGGATGGAATAAATCGTACTCACCGTTCTCCCAGTATAATCTGCTAAATAACGATCATAATAGCCACCGCCATAGCCAATTCGGTAGCCTTTTGACTGGAAGACCAAGCCCGGTACATGGATCAGATCAATCTCTGCTTTATCCACAACCTGCCCCCTTTCATTAGGCTCCAGCAAACCAAAGCGACTCTCTTCCAAAATTTCAGGATCGTATTCCACAAATTCCATCCGACCTTGTGGATAGGTACGGGGAACACAGACGCGTTTTCCAAGTTGAAGAGCAGCTTGGATCAAGCCAGCTGTGGAAAATTCGTGGTCAAAGGACAGATAGGTCGCAAGGGTCTTTGCCTCCTGAAAGGCTGGAAGCTCCAAGAGACGTTGAGTGAGCTGTTCATCTGCTTGAGTTTTCACGGATTCTGGCAACCGTTTCATGGCTGCTATGGTTTCTTTTCGTAGTGTTTTCTTCATTCCCTACTCCTTTTGTATAGCTTTAATTGTATCATTTTTTATGAAACATCCGAACAGTTTGCACACAAGAAAATAAAAATCCAACTCCAGACGGAGTTGAATCAATCCCTTATTGGTTGGCCTTCATTTTCAAAAATTTGCCAATGTTATCCACAGCAAAGGGAAGGGCAGCCTCATTTGGGCTCATCTTCGGATGGTGCAGGGCATAAGGGGTATCAATTCCCAGCCAGAACATGACTCCAGGGACCTTGCTCAAGAGAAAGCCAAAGTCTTCTCCTGTCATCGCTGGCAAGATATCAATCAGGTTCACGTCTTCCTCAGCTGTGAAAAAGTCCATGAGTTCTTTGGCTAACTCTGGTTGGTTTTCCACAGGCAGGTAACCTCCTTGCTTGAGTTCCAGATCTAATTCTACATCAAAAGCGGCTGCAACCCCTTCCGCAATCGTTTTGACCCGTTTTTGAGTCAGGAGGTTCATCTCCATGGTCAAGGTCCGGATGGTCCCATGAAGGAAGGCCGTCTCAGCGATCACATTATTGGTGGTTCCTGCATGCATGGAACCAAAGGTCACCACAGCACCTTCAATTGGATCGACATTTCGACTCACGACCGATTGGACTTGGGTAATGAAGTAAGAAGCTGCTACAAGAGCATCATTGGCCTCATGTGGAAAGGCAGCATGCCCTCCCTTACCTGTAAAGGTAATCTTGACTTCACAGGTCCCCGCAAAAAGGGTACCCGTATTAGTCGCAATGTCTCCCACCTTCAAATCAGGGCGCACATGCAGACCATAAAATTCATCAGGGAGCCAGTCGCCAAAAGCATTGTCCTTATACATGAGCATCCCACCAGCCTCGTTTTCTTCAGCCGGTTGGAAGAGAAAGAGCAGGTTATTTTTTGGTTGCACTTGAACCAGTTGATCCAAAAGCCCAAGGGCTGTCGTCATGTGCATATCATGACCACAAGCATGCATCCGTCCTTCGTGCTTGGAGGCAAAATCAAGGCCCGTTTGTTCCACTATCGGTAAGCCATCGATATCTGTCCGCCAACCAATGGTTTTTTCAGGAGCAGACCCATGGAGATAAACCATGATCCCGGTCCGCCAAGTCCGTTGCTCTACAAAGTCCTTGTCTGCTGTGATCTCTGCGATTCGCTCTAAGAGGTAGGCTTGGGTTTCAAATTCTTCCAATCCAATTTCAGGGATTTGGTGCAAATCCCGTCTGATTTTAATTAAGTCCAATGTCATCGTTGTCTTCTTTCTATTAGAAGAGGCTGAGACAAAAGTCTTAGCCTCTCAATTGTTTTTGGATTGTCAAGCAAGACGCAGTGGTTGAGTGGGCTCTACTACGCTGATTTCATCAGCTTTTACAGCCCTACTCAACTGTGCGGAGGTGGGACGACGAAATCGAATTCTAACGAATTACCGATTTCTGTCCCACTCTCATTTCTATCTTACAAATTGCGCAAAGCGTCTTCCAAGGCTGTTTTTTGTTGTGTTTTTTCGTCAATTTCCTTGATGATGCGAGCTGGAACACCAGCTACGACCACATTTTCAGGGACATCTTGAGTAACGATAGCGCCAGCGGCAACGACTGAACCGTTCCCTACTTGAACCCCTTCAATCACAACAGCATTGGCACCGACCAAGACATTATCACCGATCCGAACCGGCTCAGCAGAAGCTGGCTCAATGACACCCGCAAGAACGGCACCTGCACCGATGTGGCTGTTTTTACCAACTGTTGCACGGCCACCAAGGATAGCTCCCATATCAATCATAGTACCAGCACCGATTTCAGCACCAATATTGATGATAGCACCCATCATCACGACAGCATTGTCTTCGATGGTCACTTGGTCACGGATAATAGCACCCGGTTCGATACGCGCATTCAGGTAGCGCTTATCAAGCAAAGGAACAGCTGAATTCCGGCCATCTTGTTCCACCACATAATCCTTGTTCTCTGTCAAGTTGGCAAGAAGGGGCTCGATATCTTTCCAGTCACCGAACAACACATTACCTAGTTTTGTGACAGAAGCAGGAACAGCCGTTGCCAATTCCCCTTCAAAGGTTACTTTCACATTTGTTTTCTTTTCTGCATTTCCAATAAAAGCGATAATTTCTTGAGCAGACATTTTTTGTGCTGTCATAAGATTCTCCATTCATTTCAATTAAAGGTATCCATATTATACCACAATCCCAAAGAGATGAACACCTAAGGCGACGTGCTTGTAGCCGAATCCTTCAGGCCTGTCATTTCACTGATGGTGCGATTGCTTCCAAAGTGAATCGTAACTAAATGCGCATCAGACAGTTTGTAGTAAAAGATTAGGAAGGACTCTGAACTCATCATACTCGACCAAGAAACACGGCTAGGAATTCCTACTGTATTCACAAGATCTGAATAGCTGGTTCCTATTTTAATATTGGCAAAATCCTCTCTGTTCAAACTGCCATTTTTATTGGCTAAACGCTCACTGTTTAAGTTCTCAAAATTAAGAGAAGATAGACGGCTACTAATCATATTTGAAAGCAAAACAGATACAGAAGAAGGGGATCCTTCAGCCTCATAATCCAAGCTTGTCATGAAAGGACCGACACTACCCTCTTGGTAGGTTTCTTCCCCACTACTAGCCTTGCCCAGTACAGCTACCACATCCTGCGGAGACAGATAAGTTGAAGAGGTACGGCCTTGATCCCCCTCACTTAAACCAGGAATCAGGGAAATCGCCTTCTCATAGGTCACTTGAAACTGAAATTCACCTTCCGGTGCAATCAAGGTACTCGTACCACTCTTCAAGGTTTCCTTTCTAGTTCCATAAGACCGACCAGTGCTTCCATATTCACTAGTAGTAGAAGAAGGATTTTCCTCACTATGGATACCTCCTGAAGCCAGATAGGCAAATAATCCCAGCATGGCCAATAATCCAAAAAAGGCTGCCAGCGAAGACCCTCCACTATTAGAGGAAGGAGAGTAGGTTTTCGCCCTATCCGATTGGGAGTCTAGTACCGTTTGTCTTGGTTCTGAATGCCTGCTTCCCCCTATTGAAGCCAGGTCAGCTTCTGAAATCAAGCGGCTCCCACCCTGGTGCTCTACTTTTTTCTCAGCTGAAGGAGACTGCCCTATTGTATCTTGTGCTGGTGTTTCTGACCTTGCTTCTTCTGTTAGTGGTGTAGCAAGAACGACCTGAGCTGATTCGTCTTCAGGTGTAGCAAATGAGCCTTCCTTTGGATCATACGATTCCTCCTTCACACTAATCGCTGGTTCGTCTTTTCGTTCCTCTTCTTGTTTCACCTCTTCCTGAAAAGTAGGGACTTCTACCACTTCTGGCTCTTTTGTGAGCGTATCTTCTAGCTTCTCAGGACTTCCTTTTTCTAAGGGTGCTTCTTTCGGCTGGCCTTTCGAAAACCGACTCTGGTGCTCATTTCGTAGATGCGACCAGTCTTTATTTCCCATTGTCCTCTCCTTTTATTTAAAATGCTTCGGCTGATTTTTTTACTGTGCTGTAGATGTAGAGGAAGCTGGTGTGGTCGCTACCTCTTTCGATTTGATATCCTTGATGGTTTGCCGGCTATCAAAATGGATTTGAACCGTTTGAGAATCCGATAATCGATAGGTAAAGGAAGGCGCTTCCCCGTAACCTAAAAGCCCAGATACATATATTTCATCCGGAATCCCTACCGTATTGAGTAGGTCTAAATAAGGCATTCCGACCTTGATAGTGGCAAAATCGTCCTTCGTCAAGCTCCCATTCTTATTCGCAAATCGGTCACTTTTTAAGTGTTTCAAACTTAAAAGAGAGATCCTGTAAAAGGCACCTGTTTTTTCAAGAAGAACCTTCCCATCTGCATCCTTTGATTGGTAATCTAATGTCAGCAAAAAGGGACTGGAACTGCTATCACTATACGTTGCTTCCCCACTCCTTGCTTTACCTAATGCTGCAACGACATCTTGTGGGTCTACCGTCCCAAAAGAGGTCTTTTTTTCTTCCACTGCAAAATTAGGAATAAGAGACATGGCCTTTTCATAGATTGGCTGAAATTGAAATTCATTAGCTGAGGCGATATAAGAACTATTTTCACTGGTCAGATATTCCGTTCTGATACCATCACGTGATAAACCATTGATTCCCTCACTCGAAGAAGATGAAGAAGAGCTTTTATTAACTTCGTTTTGAAGCACAAACACAAAAGCCATTAACAAGGCGAACCACCCAAAAAATCGCAAAAGCGAACCAATCCCCTCTTTTGAGGAAGAAGGGGAAGACGCCATCGTATCTGAATGGCTTCTAGTATCCTGATGATTGTCCATCCCTATTGAAGCCAGATCGGCTTCTGAAATCAAGCGGCTCCCACCCTGGTGAGATGAATCTGCCTTGATATCTGTCCGATGATCGTCCAATGTTGTCTCCCTTCTTATACCAACACTAATTTCTTGCCTTTTTTCTTGAATTCCATCACCACTTCTGGCTGCCCTGATATCTGGTAAGTCGCGCGATAGCCCATTCCGCCATCTGGCATTTCCCCCCAGACCAAGCGTTGAGGATTTCCTAGTTGCTGAATAAGCTGGGCGAATTCTGTACCTTTTTTCTCTTTTTCAGTAGTGATTTCTTTCTCACTGATTGTCTTCTCTTTTGCGTCCAACAAATTCGTCGCATCCACTGTCGTCAAGCGATACCCCTGGTCTTGCTCTTGTTCAAACCACAAGGTCACACTTTTCTTGCCCTGATCGGTTTGCTTAGCCGCATAGGTTAAAACGAGAACGGTTTTATCCCCTTGGGCTGTCTTAGTGTAGCGAACTTTTTGAGCTTTTCCCCATTCCGTCACAACTGTTTCCAAGCGGGTTCCTGGTTGCTGACTCTGCTTGAGACGAACTTTTAAATTCGCCACAGCTTCGATGGTCCATTTAAACTGTTTGATTTCTTGTTCCTTGCTGACCAAATTCTTGTAATCCTTTGGCTGGAAATGAGTCAGTGTTTGGTCCTCCTTGGTATCGGTTCCCTGCTCCTGCACCTGGATGCTTGCAATCGCAAGTAAGAGTCCTAAAACAAAACACAAAAACGGCAGCAAGAGTTCTTTTCGATTCTTTTTCATCCACTCGATCATCTGCTTCACCCCTTCTTCGTCAAACGATACTGACCAGTCTGTTCGCGTTCAAAGGTCAAAGAGACCAGTCCATCTGTCACCTGATAAGACAAGGCTAAGACTTGCTTGTCCTTTGCAGAGGTCAAACTAAGAGAATTGGGAAGACCTGATTTTTTCAAGACATCTTCTACTGCTGTCCCCTTTTCATTTTTTCCATCTAGCGTCTGATAGCCTGTAAAATCTGCCAATTTTAAGTTCTTTTTGCTCTGATAATGAGCCGACTTGGGCGCAAAGCCTTGAATCGAGCTCAAATAAAAGGTATCATCCTGCTTTTGAAATTCTATGGTATAAGGATGAATCCCCTGCACAGGAGCCCCATAGCCTAGCTGGACTTGCGCTCCAAAACTCGTATCTTCTTGTGTAAAACTCGCTGCTTTTCCAAATTTTTTGACGAATGCAGACAAAGTCACCCAACTTTTTTGTACCTTTCCTTCTCCCCTTGCAAGGTCCAATGACAACAAGTCTTCTAAAGCCGGCTCTTTGGAAGAAGACGCAACAAATTGCTGGCTGTCTTCTTGCATGCGAGACAAACTCAACAAGCGATCTTTGGGCAAGGTTTTCACTGGATGAATCATAAACACCAAGCAAACACCAACCATAAAAGCCAGCAAAGCACTTGCAGCTTTTTGGAGGATCCGCTTATGATGTTCTATCCACTGTTTCAATTCTTCCATCCTTCATGCTCTTTCTATTCAAACTCTTTCTATTGTATAGAAAATTAGCGTATTTGTCTCGTCTTATCCCAAAAAAGAGGCGCTTGCCTCTTTCTTTTATTCAGTGATTTAGTAGCTGTCTTTACTGCTCAAGAGAAAATCTCCATTTTCTTGGCGAATAAAGGTCAAATCTACATAGTCCCCGTTTTTCTTTTGGAAGTCCATGACCAATTCTATCTTGTCTGAATCATCAGATGAACTCACCGTCAGATTGACTGCATCACCGTATTTTTTTAAAAGCTCTTTGTAAGAGGTCCCTCCAGCACCGGTCTCACTATCTCCAACCTTGAACCCATCTGCGAAGTTATCCTCGACGCTAAGATTTTTCCCAAATTGATTAAATTCAAATTTGACAAGCTGAAATTCTTTTCCTTTCTTAGAGTAGGTCGCTTTGACCTCTTTATTATAAGAGTTATCATCCCAGAATAATTTCAATTCTCCACTATCAAATTGAACAGAACTAGCCTTTCCATAAGCGTCGACCATTTCCTCAGGACTCTCCCCATCATCCTTTCCAGTCAAAAATTGAAGTTGCTCGATATCAGACTGCTCCCAGCTAAAATCGGCTTCCGCATCTTCTGCGGTCAACTGGTCCAAATCAATATTGGATGAAGAACCAGACTGGTTGCCTGACCAAGAAGTGTGCTTTCTAGATGGTGACGTGCTAGGGCTGGCATGACCAATTAAATAGCCGCTGACACCACCGATAAGAAGCCCAACTAAAATCCCAAGGGCAAAACGAATCGCCTTCTTGTCTGCAGTATCCATCGGTCTTCCAACAGGAGAAAGAGGAGCTTGTGGAATAGGTGTCTCAGGAACAGGCACTGTTTGCGGACCAATTGGTTCAGCTGCCATGTTTTGAGGAGCTTGAGGTGCAGGCTGGAATGGAGGAGTCGGTTGGGGAGCAGCAACTACATCCGAATGTTCTCCAACAGTTGCTTCATCCACCTTTGGAAGCTCCACCGTTTCTGAAATAACTGACTCGTCTGCCTCTTCTTTCATTACTTCTGTCTCCGTTACTGAAAGGCCACTAGCTTCTGGAACGACCAAGTCTTTAGCTTCTTCTTTCGGGACAAAGGCTGGCGCAGCCACATCAAATTGAGGCGTACCCTCTACGGGAGTCTGTTTCATAAATTGTTCTTGATCTTTCTCTGACATTTTGAATTCTCCTTTTTATTCTTCTCTTCTACTATAACATAAAACCAAGCAGGGACCAACTCCTGTCTTGATAGACTAAAAAAGATCGGAGAGATATCCGACCTTTTAGACACTGATCTTAAAATTTCTTGCGAAAGGCGACAATTGCAATTAGATTACCGTATGATCGAGAAATATAACTAGATCGTATTTTTATAATTGATTCTAAGGGACAAAAATATAAATTTGTTTAGCAAGTAAAAAAACGACCTCTGGCGAGATCGTTTTGTCTATTGATTAAAGACGAGCGTTGAGTTCTGCTCCAAGTTCTTCAAATCCTGGTTTACCAAGAAGGGCAAACATATTTTTCTTGTAGGCTTCAACACCTGGTTGGTCAAATGGGTTAATCGCGTTCAAGTAACCTGAAAGGGCGATCGCCAATTCGAAGAAGTAGATGGCATAACCAAGAGTGAAGGCATCTTGCTCAGGAAGAGTTACGTACATGTTTGGTACATCACCGTCTGTGTGGGCAAGAAGAACACCGTCAGTTGCTTTTTTGTTTACGAAGTCAACGTCTTTTCCTTGAAGGTATCCAAGTCCGTCAAGGTCTTCTTCCAAAGTAGGGATAATCAAGTTCTTACGAGGTTTGTCAACGCGGACAACTGTTTCAAACATGATACGAGTTCCTTCTTGGATAAATTGACCCAATGAGTGCAAGTCAGTTGAGAAGTTAGCTGAAGTTGGGTAGATCCCTTTTTGGTCTTTCCCCTCTGACTCACCAGCCAATTGTTTCCACCATTCTGAGAAGTATTGAAGTGATGGCTCGTAGTTTACCAAAATTTCAGTTGCATATCCTTTACGGTAAAGGATGTTACGAACAGCTGCATATTGGTAAGCTTCGTTTTCAGAAAGTTTGTCTGAAGTGTAGTCTTTACGGGCAGCATTCGCACCTTCCATAAGGGCTTTGATATCTGCACCTGATGCAGCAATTGGAAGCAATCCAACTGGTGTCAAGACTGAGAAGCGTCCACCGATATCATCTGGAACTACAAATGTTTCCCAACCATTGGCATCTGCTTCCACTTTTACAGCACCTTTGGCACGGTCAGTTGTTGCGTAGATCCGTTTGTTAGCTTCTTCTTGGCCGTATTTCTTCACCAAGAGTTCTTTGAAGACACGGAAAGCGATCGCTGGTTCAGTTGTTGTACCTGATTTAGAAATCACATTGACTGAGAAGTCTTTGTCTGCTACGTACTCTACCAAGTCAGCAAGGTAAGTTGATGAGATTGAGTTTCCAGCGTAAAGGATTTGTGGCGCTTTGCGTTCTTCTTTGGTTTGCAAGTTTGCAAAGTGGTGGTTCAAGAAGTCAATCGCTGCTTTCGCACCAAGGTATGATCCACCGATACCGATAACGACCAAAATATCGCTGTCTGATTTGATTTGTTCAGCAGCTTTCAAGATGCGGTCAAATTCTTCACGGTCATAATTTTCAGGAAGGTCCAACCAACCTAGGAAGTCACTACCAGCACCTGTTCCTTTACGGATCAATTCATCAGCTGCAGTCACTTGTGGTTGCATGTATTCCACTTCATGTGGGGCAACAAATTTACCCAAAACTTTTGAGTAGTCAAATTTAATATGAGACATGTTATTCCTCCAAATTTTGTTCTTCTATATGATATCGCTTTACACGGATTTAATCAAGGGAAACCAATCTATAAAACGTTTTCATTTGCTAATTTTTTTATTTTCACAAATCAAGCAACGACGCAATAGCAATCGTTTGCATATTTGCACTATTTTTGGCTAGAAAATCAAAAAAAGAAGCTTCTCACGAAACTCTATTTTTTCTCTTTTATTCTTTGGATATCAAAGTCATTTCTACATGACTCTGGTGAGCTATAGCCCTCACGTCGCTTCGCTCCTCAGGGTCAATATCTCTATGCTCGGTTGCGCCTTATAGGCTAATTTCATGTTACGCTATAGCCCTCACGTCGCTTCGCTCCTCAGGATCAATATCTCTAAACTCGGTTGCGCCTTACAGGCTAATTTCATGTTACGCTATAGCCCTCACGTCGCTTCGCTCCTCAGGGTCAATATCTCTATGCTCGGTTGCGCCTTATAGGCTAATTTCATGTTACGCTATAGCCCTCACGTCGCTTCGCTCCTCAGGATCAATATCTCTAAACTCGGTTGCGCCTTACAGGCTAATTTCATGTTACGCTATAGCCCTCACGTCGCTTCGCTCCTCAGGATCAATATCTCTAAGCTCGGTTGCGCCTTATAGGCTAATTTCATGTTACGCTATAGCCCTCACGTCGCTTCGCTCCTCAGGATCAATATCTCTAAGTTCGGTTGCGCCTTACAGGCTTACCTCACTAAGAGCTATAGAAAAAGAGCACACAGTTCACCTCGCTTAGGGCTGCTGGATTCCTCCCCTGACCCGCTTCACGCAGAACTGTTGCTCCACTAATTAGTATAACACAAACTTTCTTTTTTGGCTAATTTTCTTTACTTTTTCCTGCGATTTCTGAAAAAGTTCTGCATAATCGCCGCACATTCTTCTTCTAAAAGGCCGCTTTCAACCTCTACGCGATGATTCAACCGCTCATCCGTCAGGATATCGTAGAGACTGCCCCCAGCACCGAATTTCTGGTTTTTCGCCCCATAGATTACCTTGGGAATGCGAGCCAGACCGATGGCGCCACTGCACATGACACAGGGCTCAATCGTGACAAAAAGCGTCGTATCCAGCAGGCGCCAGCTATTTTCACGCTGATTGGCCTCCTCGATCGCCATGATTTCCGCATGCATGACCGCCCGCTGCAGCTCCTCACGCGCATTATGTCCACGCCCGATAATCTGACCATCCTTGACCAAGACACAGCCAATCGGTATTTCATCATTGGCGAGGGCAATCTCCGCCTCCTTCAGGGCTTCCCTCATAAACATCGCTTTTTCCTCTATCGTGTAGTCCATCTCTTCCTTCTTCCTTTTAGTTTCTTTGTTCATTATACCATAGGCAGCTTACGACTCACAAAAAAAGCCGCCGATTGGGCGACTCTTATGGGAGATTATTATGAAAAAGTTTAGGAGGTTTAAACAAAGTTAGGAGGTCTTTGTTTATGCTTCTAGTATAGCTGGCCTATCTTAAATAAAGCTTAAGTTCTCTGAGTATTGATGATTTTGGAAATATCACCACTTAGAATCTCAAAAATATCTGACAAATTGCTGGCTTACTACTATCCGCTTTGTCGCAGAACCAACTATTGTGGCATCGCTCATCCTTTACGTAACTCAAGGATTTGGTCATAGCGCTCTTCTTCATCAATATGATGGGCTATTTCTAGTACCGTGATCGGCAAAGAAAAGATTAGGTCTCTAACCAGACGACTATTTTTTTCGTCCAAAGCTGATGTCACTTCGTCCGCTAATAAAATATCCTTCTCGCGTAAGAGAAAACGAGCCAACTCTAATCTGACACGCTGACCTCCTGAAATGTTTTCACCATTATTATGAATTTCTACATTCAAAATATCCTGAAATTCATCTATTAAGCCAACTCGGTCCAATACCTCCAATAATTCATGGTCCTGAAAAGGCTGACCAAAAGTTAGATTATAGCGGATAGTATCGTTAAACAGGAAGGGATGCTGGCTAATTAAACCGATATTCCCTTGGAAATGACTCGTTATTTGATTTCCATCATACTGAACGAAAATGTCACCCTCATCACATACTTCTTCTCCTAAAATCAAGCGAAAAAGAGTCGTCTTTCCAGACCCGCTCGGTCCTTTGATTAAGACCTTCTGACCTACTGAAATCGTCGCCGTCAAATCAGAAAAAAGCTGACGTTCAGCAAAACTTTTTGAAATATGATTTAAGCGCAACGATTCGAGATTTTCAACAAATTGATCCTTTGTCTCTTCGAAATCAGGTTCTTCCTCGATAATCTTAAACAGGCGGTTCGCAGTCGGCAAGGCACCTTGGAGATTGGCTGCACTGTACATCAGAGTTTGGATCGGTTCTACCAGCATCCCCGCAGCAACATACATAGAGATGAGGCTTGTAATAGAAATAGAATTTCCCTGTAAACTCAAATAAAAGCCTAAAGCAAGAGGAACAACCTGACTAAAAAAGACCATAAATCCATTAAAGAAAAAAATAATATTATGTGTGAAACAAAATCTTTGGATGGCTTTTTGATATTCTCCGTTTAAATCATTCACGCGCTCTTCATTCAGCCTCATGGCCTGATTAATCCGTAAGGTTTGGCTGCCTTGCATACTATCCGAGACAAGCCCATGTAATTTCGTTCTAAGCTTGGACCAGCTGTCTCCCGAATCTTGTAAACGACGATTCATGATGAACTGAGGAATAGGTCTCATAATCGTAAAAATGACAAAAATAAGTCCTAAGAGAAAATTTTGTGAAACAATATAAATGGCTGTAACAAGGGCGACAAATCCCCAACTCACCATAACATTTATATTTTCCAAATAATTATCGCCCACATATTCCATATCTTGAGTTAGCAGACTAACTTTTTCATCATTGGAAAATTTAGGATTCAATATGACTTTCTTAAATAAAAGGGCACGGACACTTTTGTTGATTTCTCTTCGGAATATATTGTGCGAATAGTTTGAAAACAGCATCAGACTATAAATAACAAGATAGACAGACAAACCAAATAAAACAAAATTGAGAATTTTTCCATAAGAAAGGCCGTCTTGATCTAACTTCAAGGCCTTCGTTAAAATCAGAGGTTGCGCCAACACCAAACCACTATTCACAATACGCCCTAAAAAAATAGGAAAAAGATACTTCTTATCAATGTACTTATAAATATTTCTCATAATTATCATCCATCAAAATAGAGGGCTAGCACAACCCTCTTCTCTAAATTTATTTAAAATCGTGATTATTTACAATCACAATTATAGTTAAATACTCTAGGTTTAGCATTCATTTTGTCATCGAATTTGTTATTCACTTTAACCTTCACCGAAAATTACAATCTCCATGTGTCAAAATTGTTAGTTCCAATAATTCAGCATCTGTATCGCTTATTTTAGATAGATACTTTTCGACCTCATACTCACCCTCACTTAAATATTTATTTTTATCAAGATAAGCATGAAACTCTTTCCTAATCACATCATTGCTGTCGACTACTCTATTCAATTCATTCGTAAGAAAAAATGAATGATTGGTTTTAGTATTAAAATACAACGTACCATCATCAGTACTATATTTTAATATATATCGTGACAAATTCATATTATCACCTCTTAATCTGTGTGACTTAACCTACAGTAAGTATACACCGATAGAAATATTAAATAAAGCAATATTCAGCAGATTAGAAAAGTTCCAACTTTTAATATTTTGGAAAAGGTTATCCTATAAAAGCTGCAATTTCGCCAACTTCTTGAGCAATATAGGTGGCGCCGGCTTCTTCCAATTCTTCCCTGCTTCCAAAGCCATAAAGGACACCGATAGAATCAAGCTTTTGCGCTTGAGCGCCAAGCACATCGTGCTCCCTGTCTCCAATCATGATGGTATGCGCCAAATCTGTAATCCCATTTTGCTCCAAGGCATACTGGATAACATCGCTTTTTTTACTACGTTTTCTATCCATGGTCGCACCAGCGACAAAGTCAAAATAATCATACAAACCAAAGTGTTTGAGAATTTGAATGGAAAATTCTTCAGGCTTTGACGTAGCTACAATCAACTGTTTGCCAGCCTGCTTGAGAGAAGCCAGCAAGTCAGGAACGCCTAGATAGACCTCATTTTCATAAAGGTCTTTTTCGGAAAAATACTCATGATAGTAGTCAATGGCCTTTAAACATTCTTCCTTAGAAAATCCATAAAAGCGCTCAAAAGACTCCTGCAAGGGCGGACCGATGAAAACTCTCAATGCTTTCTTGTCTGGCACTTGAATCCCATATTTTCCTAAGGCATAGGCCACCGAGTTGGTAATCCCTAGTTCTGAATTGGTCAAGGTGCCGTCTAGGTCAAATAAAATCGTTTGATACATTTTTTCCTCTTTCTGCTTTCAAAAAGAGGCTGGGACAAAAGTCCTAGCCTCTCAATTGTCTTTGGATTGTCGAGCAAGACGCAGTGGTTGAGTGGGCTCTACTACGCTGATTTCATCAGCTTTTACAGCCCTACTCAACTGTGCGGAGGTGGGACGATGAAATCGAATTCTAACGAATGACCGATTTCTGTCTCACTCTCTTTTTTAAATTATTTACTTGACCAGACACTTTCAAGGATATTGGTTTGGTCACGATCTGGTCCGACTGAGAAGGTTGAAATGCGCACACCAACCAATTCACCGATCCGGCGGACATAGTTGCGGGCATTTTCTGGAAGCTCATCCAAGTGGCGCACACCGGTGATGTCTTCTGACCAACCTGGCAATTCTTCATAGATTGGTTTGCAACGTTTGAGTTGCTCCAAGCTGGCTGGATAGTGATCAATGCGTTCGCCATCTAAGTCGTAGGCCACACAGATTTTCACTGTATCCAAGCCTGATAGAACGTCGATCGAGTTCAAGCTTAGGTTAGTAATTCCTGAAACACGACGGCTGTGGCGCATAACAACGGAGTCAAACCAGCCCACCCGACGCGGACGGCCAGTCGTTGTACCGTATTCATGCCCCACTTCACGGATGCGCTCGCCCACTTCATCAAACAGCTCTGTTGGGAATGGTCCATCACCGACACGGCTAGTGTAGGCTTTACATACACCGACAACCTTGTCGATCTTGCTTGGGCCGACACCTGATCCGATGGTCACCCCACCTGCAACAGGGTTTGATGAAGTAACAAACGGATAAGTTCCTTGGTCGATATCCAGCATAACCCCTTGAGCTCCTTCGAAGAGCACGCGCTTGCCGTTATCCAAAGCATCGTTCAAGATGACAGAAGTATCGGTTACATATTGCTTGATTTGTTGACCATATTCATAGTATTCTTCGAAGATATCGTCAAATGACAGAGCCTCTGCATCATAGAGTTTGGTAAATTGACGGTTCTTTTCTTCCAAGTTGATACGAAGACGTTCCGCAAAGACGTCGCGGTCCAAAAGGTCCGCAATCCGGATTCCCACACGCGCAGCCTTGTCCATGTAGGCTGGTCCAATCCCTTTGATGGTCGTTCCGATTTTGTTGTCGCCTTTAGACTCTTCTTGGAGACGGTCCAATTCGATATGGTAAGGAAGGATGACATGGGCACGGTCAGAGATGCGAAGGCTGTCCGTTGATACTCCTTCTTCATGGAGATAAGCCAACTCTTTGACCAATGATTTAGGGTTGACCACCACGCCGTTTCCGATGACAGAGATCTTTTCAGGGAAGAAGATACCAGAAGGAATCAAGTGCAACTTGAACTTTTTGCCGTCGATTACGATGGTGTGTCCGGCATTGTCCCCACCTTGATAGCGAGCAATGACTTCTGCATTGGCTGATAGGAAGTCTGTAATCTTCCCTTTTCCTTCATCACCCCATTGGGTTCCTACTACAACAACTGATGTCATAATTCTTTTTCATATACCATAGATAGTTCCCTATCTATGCCTTTCTTCAAACTAGGGGCAGGAGTCTCACCTGCAAGTTTGTCTTACACTCTATTATAAGAAATTTCCTCGTTTTTTTCAAGGTCGGCTATTTCTTTACTTGGTTTTTTACCCTTAAAATCCGCTTCTCATTTTCCGAACATCCATCTTTTGATCGTCATTTTAAACGTTAAAGAATGATTGTTCGTCTTTTGCCTTCTTTACTTCCTAAAACAGATCCTATTCTATTCAGTTTCTAAGCGAAGCTCTCCCCTGAAAGATTTTATCCCTTCACCGTCTAAATAAATCAAGTTACTCCCTTCACCTCTTTCCCTTTTTTATGCTAAAATAGAAGCTATGGACAAAATTATTAAAACTATCTCAGAAAGTGGCGCTTTTCGTGCCTATGTACTAGACAGTACAGAAACTGTACGAACAGCCCAAGAAAAACATCACACACAAGCTAGCTCCACGGTCGCACTTGGCCGTACCCTCATTGCCAGTCAAATCTTGGCAGCAAACGAGAAAGGAGATACTAAAATTACGGTCAAAGTCCTTGGGACTAGCTCACTCGGAGCCATCATCACCGTGGCAGATACCAAGGGAAATGTGAAAGGCTACGTGCAAAATCCTGGAGTGGATATCAAGAAGACCGCGACTGGTGAAGTCCTGGTGGGACCATTTGTCGGAAACGGAGAATTCTTGGTCATCACAGATTATGGTACAGGAAATCCTTATAACTCCATGACCCCTCTTATAACCGGTGAAATCGGAGAAGACCTGGCCTTTTATCTGACAGAAAGCCAACAAACACCTTCTGCAGTTGGACTCAATGTTCTGTTGGATGACGAAGACAAGGTCAAGGTGGCTGGTGGTTTCTTGCTTCAGGTCTTGCCAAATGCCAAGGAAGAGGAAATCGCGCGCTTTGAAAAACGCATCCAAGAAATGCCTGCCATCTCCACACTTTTGGAATCTGAAGACCATATTGAAGCCCTTCTTTCTGCTATCTATGGGGATGAACCTTTCAAACGCCTCTCTGAAGAAGAACTTCGCTTCCAGTGCGACTGCAGCCGTGAGCGTTTCTTGAACGCTTTAGCGAGTCTGCCAGCTAGTGATCTGAAAGAGATGAAAGATGAAGATCACGGTGCAGAGATTACCTGCCAATTCTGCCAAACTCACTACCACTTTGACGAAAATGACTTGGAGGAACTCATTCGTGACAAATCTTAATACGCCATTTATGATCGGGGATGTCGAAATCCCTAACCGTACCGTCCTAGCCCCAATGGCCGGAGTGACCAACTCAGCTTTCCGGACCATTGCCAAAGAACTGGGGGCAGGGCTCGTTGTGATGGAAATGGTCTCTGACAAGGGAATCCAGTACAACAATGAAAAGACGCTTCACATGCTCCATATCGATGAAGGAGAAAATCCTGTATCGATCCAACTCTTTGGAAGTGACGAAGATAGCCTCGCACGCGCAGCTGAATTTATCCAAGAAAATACCAAGACCGATATCGTCGATATCAACATGGGTTGCCCGGTGAATAAAATCGTCAAGAACGAAGCTGGTGCTATGTGGCTCAAGGACCCAGACAAAATCTACTCCATCATCAATAAGGTTCAATCTGTCCTTGATATTCCATTGACGGTCAAGATGCGGACGGGTTGGTCGGACCCTTCCCTAGCAGTTGAGAACGCCCTCGCTGCCGAAGCTGCGGGTGTCTCTGCCCTTGCCATGCATGGGCGAACTCGGGAGCAAATGTATACGGGGCATGCGGATCTTGAGACCCTTCACAAGGTTGCACAGGCCCTAACTAAGATTCCATTTATCGCAAACGGAGATATCCGTACGGTTCAAGACGCCAAACAACGGATCGAAGAAGTCGGTGCTGATGCGGTCATGATTGGTCGCGCTGCTATGGGCAATCCTTATCTCTTCAACCAAATCAATCACTACTTTGAAACAGGAGAAATCCTGCCTGATTTGACTTTTGAAGACAAGATGAAGATTGCTTACGAACACTTGAAACGCTTGATCGATCTCAAAGGTGAGCACATTGCCGTTCGTGAATTCCGTGGCCTCGCCCCTCACTACCTCCGTGGTACCTCAGGCGCAGCCAAACTCCGTGGCGCCATCTCGCAAGCTAGCACTCTGGCTGAGATTGAAGAACTCTTACAATTAAAAGCATAGAAATACAAAAAGCGAGAGTGGGACAGAAATCGGTAATTCGTTAGAATTCGATTTCGTCGTCCCACCTCCGCACAGTTGAGTAGGGCTGTAAAAGCTGATGAAATCAGCGTAGTAGAGCCCACTCAACCACTGCGTCTTGCTCGACAATCCAAAAATAATTGAAAGGCTAGGACTTTTGTCCCAGCCTCTTTTTATAGATTGTCTGTCTGCAGGCCGAGTTGTTTGACTCTGGCGGTGTAGTAGGTCATGATCAAAAAGAGGTTGGCTGTGATCAGCCAGATGGCCCATTGGTGAATGAAATGCATGAGGATGGCTACACTAATCGCTCCTGCAACAAAGCTTCCAACAACGATTCCGTAATTCATAGCCTGACGCCGATACTCGTCCAAATCTCCCTTTCTTCGAGTGATTCGGTACAAGGCCGTCAGCATCTTGCGGTAATTTCCGGAAGTCATAAAGATCACATAAGGGTGATTTTCGATGAGGCTCCCTGTAAAGGTCAACATCATCATCCCTGTCCCAAAAGCAATAAAGGGAACTTCTACAGGTGGTATGACAGACACCAAGGGAATCAGGAGTGTCACCACAAACAAAGGAATCAACATCTTGGTCCGCCAAAAGGCTGTCTTGCGATATTCTTTGATATGGAGG
Organism: Streptococcus parasanguinis CC87K; assembly: GCF_000507765.1. Taxonomy (GTDB): domain Bacteria; phylum Bacillota; class Bacilli; order Lactobacillales; family Streptococcaceae; genus Streptococcus; species Streptococcus parasanguinis_J. Next base: position 50,209 of record NZ_KI669403.1, read on the forward strand.
GCAACCAAAAAGCCGATCGAGAAAAATAAAATAGATGAAAAACGCATGATGGTATTTTCGACACGGGGATCGTGCCAATCAGCGATGAGAAGCAGGAGGTTCCCAGTTTGGGTCGCGACCAAACTCCGGTAGTGCATGTGGCAAAAAACATCGAGGCCCCCTCCGATAAAACCAAGCAGAGCCCCCATCAGTCGTGTATTTTGTGGTAAGATGATTTTTTCTTCCATAGTCGTATCCCTTTTGATTTCAATTATTTTTATTATACCACTTTGCACACAAGTGGAGCAGGAAAAATCAGAAAAAGCCCTTCCGTTACTAAAAGTATGGGAGGGCTGATAGAATGAACCTCGCTCGATCTACTGTTTTAGACGGTAGGTCTTGCGCGGTTTTTTCTTAGGTACTCGCTTGACACCCACTTCTTCCACGAATTCTCCGAATTTTACGAGGAAGTTATTGCTAACGATGGGACGTCCTGGATTGATCAAATTGACCAATTCGGTTGCTTCATAAACGGTGAAAGGCTCCTCTAACAGATAGAGGAAGGTTGGATTCCAGTCGAGACGTCCCTGAATCCGCTTGATCGATTCTTGAATAATTTGATAGTGGTCAAAGGCAAAATCAGAAGCAGCTAAAGGTTCTCCATCAAGTAAACACTGAGACTTCTTGAAATCGACATCGAGAAAAATAACTTCCTTGGCATCATCCCCTGCATGGGCTAAGTCCACTGCTTCTGCCGGCAGATAGACCAAATGGGCGATGGTAATGACCCAGCCTCTGGGATCCCGCCCAGGGGTGGAAACTGTCATGAGTTGTTCCACCTTATTCACTGGAAGATCGAGCCCGACTTCTTCTTTGACTTCTCGGATGCAGGCATGAGTCGCATCTTCATCCTTGTTCACAAAGCCCCCCACCAAGGCGAGGCGGTGTTGATAAGGGTGGGCCTTGCGGCGAATGGCTAAGAGCTTGAGCTGGCCTTCAACAAAACAGTAAGCCACCATGTCCGCTGTGACACTTGGAGTTTCATAAGTTGGCAGATCTTGCTCCTTGTACCACTTGAGAAAGTCTGCTTCACTAGCGACCGTCTCAAAATACTCTTTCTCCGTCATTCCTGCTGGAATTGAGAGACTTGCCATCTAAGCCACCTCCTTCTTGAGGGCTTTGGTCCATTCTAAGAAGAAGGGAACGCTGGAAAGAAGCAGGAGATAGATCCATTGAAAGGCTGTACGTCCCACAAAAAGGTCCTTCCACAGGAGTTTCATAATATTGACAAAGCCTTGCTTTTTCGCTTCTTGGTGAACATTTCTAAAGTCTTGGCTAAAAGTTGCTAATTTTTCAGATAGATTTTTCATAAGCGGCTCCTTAGTCGGCTTGGTAAATGGCATCGATCACCTTCTTGGCTTCTTCGTAGTTGCCGAGGTAGTCTGATGCGAGGAAAGTGGTCGGAATGTTTCCTAGGTATTGCTGGCGCAATTGGTCCAGGTAATTTGAAAAGCTGGTGCGGATCTCTTCGTCAGCCATGGTCATATCTCGGAAACCATCATTGACATAAGAGCCGATCGGCTGTACAAAGAGGATCAAATCCCATTTTTCTTTGGACAAAATACTGACAAAGAGGTTGTCAAAGGTATCGGTCATGCTGGTATCCTGGCCTTCGACTTCCATATAGTAGTCGTAATAACCCTTGGTCACCAGGGAATTGGTATCGGCGATGACAAGGCCTCGATTGGCACTACTATCGATGAGCTTAGAGGTTTGATCATACTGTCCTAAGAGTAGGTAATAGTAATCTTTTGGCGTGAGCTCATCATCTCGAACATTGTTCTTGATCTGGTATTCACGGGCATACTCAAGACTAACAGGTGCATCGTAAAAGCGAGCCAAGTCCTTTGCAAGGGTCGTTTTCCCGTTGCTGGCGCTCCCCATGATCAAGACTTTTTTCGTGAACTGGCGACGGAAGGGCTGGGCAATGTATTTCCAGTATTTGCTGGGATTTTCCCGGATCATGGTAGCAGAGATCCCGAAGCGGCGCTCTTCTAAGTGAACTTCAAACCCTCTAGCTTCCAACTCTTCCTTGTAGGCTTTCTCCCCTACATAAAAGATCAACTCTTCTGTCTCTGTTTGATACTGGATGGTGTCAAGGGCTGTTTGTAACCAAGGCTCCCAGCCCAAGGGATAACGAGGAAGTTCTGTTTCATCTAGCTTATAGACTTGGGTCAACTCATCATTAGAGAAGGCTTCCCGGATATAACGGAAGCGTTTTTGTAAGGTCAATCCCACTTCTTCGCCACGGTCCCCTTCATAACCAGATACGATGACACGAACGCGATCACACTGACGCTTGGCCCGCTGGATCAGGTCAATATGCCCTTGATGAAGAGGCGCAAAGGTTCCAAAAACCAGGGCAATTCTTTCTTTTTTCATATAAACTCCTTTTTATAATTTTTTATAAATAGATTTTCTTTATGTTTTTATTATAAACTATATTTTCTATCTGTCAATAGTTTTTTATAAAAAAATATATTTTTCTTCAAGTCAACAAAAAAAGATCTGAAAAGAGAAGTTTCTCCTTTCAGATCTTTCGAATTTTATTCACGAGTGAGGGAGTGGCTGACACCATCTTTCAGAACCGTCACACTAGATACAGAGCCATCTTTTCCAACTACGATATCTAGAGTCGCTGCAGACCCATCGCCTGCTGAGAGATTAGCATGGTAATGACCATCATCCAAGGTATAGTTATAAGCACTGATACCATAGGCTACGGGTTGGCCCCCAGGAAGTTGGATGGTCACTTGACCACCTTGGCCAATAGTGACTCCAGTGTCGCGTTTGTCAGACCAATTCCCAGCTGCTGCAGAGAAATCCCCTGCTGCTACAGAATAGACTCCCTTGTATTGGGCATTCTCTGTAGCAGAAGCTTGCTTCTTAGCATGGGCATGGCCGTCTTCTAGACTTGGCAATTTTGCTTTCGCTGGTGTTGCTGGAGTGGCTACTTCTTTTGTTTCTTTTGTTACGGGTGCTGCTGGTGTCGCTTCTTTAGCTGGAGCAGGTGTTTGACTAGCTGCTGCTTGGTTATTTTTGCTACCAACAGTATGACTTTCTTCTGATTTGCTATCAGAGGATGAAGAGGCAATCGGATCTTTACTAGTGATCACTTTTTTCTTAGAAGAAGAACTTGTTTGTTTAACCTGACTGGTCTTTGAACTGCTTGCTTCTGAAGTTTTTTCTTCTTTATTCCCGCCACAAGCTCCTAGGAAAAGACTAGCTGTAAGAGCTAGCGCTGCTAGGGAAATGATTTTTTTGTTTTTCATAACAGAACCTCTTTTTGTAACATTTGTAATATTTTGTAACATTATTGTAACACTGTTATATGAGGCTGTCAATAGTTTCTCAAATATTTTTCTAATTTGAAAGAAGTTTTAGGCAAGTTCCTAAACTTTAGCAAAAAAGTCGGACAAACTAGCCGACTAGAGCACATAGACAAACTGTTCTTTTATACAAATATAATACCTCCTATAAAGATAAAATAATTTTATTCGTTAGGGGTACTCAATGATCTACTGAAACTTTCCGCTGTGAGAAAAGTGCTAGAAACACTATTGTTTCTAGCACTCGGGAGTTTTGGAACCTTAGGTCCAAAACTAAGTCATGGAACTTCTTCGAAGTTCGCTGACGTCCGTACTCACCTAAGGAAAGTTTCTAAGATAACTTTATCTTTAATCTGAAGCCGGACACACTGTCCAGCTTTTCTTATTTATACACTTCTTGATAGAATTCGATCTTATCCCCTTTTTTAACGGTGGTTTCAGCAGCACCTTTTGGAGCCATCTCTCCATTAATCTTGTACATCCAGTAAAGGCCTTTGGCTTCATCTTGGCTGTGACCGTCAATCGAGGTGATCAGGCCATTTTTTTCTTCAATCTTGTAGTTGTCTTTGAGCACTTTCATAAGGTTGCTCTCTTCTGCTACTTTCAAGGTTTTTGATTGCGCTTTTTGACCTTCTGGCGTCACGCTAATCGTAATCAAAATTTCGTTTTTCTTGGCAACTTCTGTGCTAGAAGCTGTTGTTTGATGGTTTGTGCTATGAGACGAAGCGCAACTCGCTAAAAGAAGAGCTGCAAGTAAGGTCATCAAGCTAGAAATGGTTTTTTTCAACATAAAATCTCCTAAAGATTTGATAGATAATGGGATAGAAAATGATCGTCGACAGAGCATGGGCAAGGTTAAAACTAAAACCATTGACCAAAGCATAGGTCCACCAAGGAATATGGTATATCAAGGCATAAACACTATCAATCAAGACCCCATAAGCAAAGGACAGTAGGCCCACAAAAAGGATCTGAAGGACAAAGGGCAACCACTTGTAACTGATGCGCCAAATGAGCATCAAACAGCCAAAGGCGACAATCTGAAAGAACACAATCAGGCTCATCCCCAGGAAAAAGGCGGAGACAAACATGGTGATCATCATCACAAGAAAAGCAAAGCTATACCCTTCAAATATCACCAAGAGAAAGAAGATGGCAGAAATAGGTTGGACATTTGGAAAAGGGGCAAAAGCCTGACGTAGAGCGACACAAAGGGCCGCCAAAAGCGAAATACGGGTTAATCGCTGAAGCGTCATGACGTCCTCCTAGACAATCTCGAACTTGATCGTTCCGGCTGTTGTTCCAACCTTGATGGTTTGCCCTTCTTGGACTTGGCCTTTTAGCAATAGCTCTGCTAGTTGATCTTCCACTTCGGTCTGCAAAACGCGACGGAGTGGGCGAGCTCCCATTTCTGGATCGTAGCCTTTGGTTGCTAGCAACTTGAGCGCTGAAGGCTGGAATTTGAGGGTCATGCCTTGTTCTGCCAAGGTCGCAATGAGCGGTTTGACCATGACTTTCACCACCTGCTGCATGTCCTCGCTTGAGAGACTATGGAAGACTACCTTTTCATCAATCCGGTTGATAAACTCTGGACGATAGGTCTTCTTCAACTCTTCAAACATGCGTTTTTCCATATTGGCCTGGTCAAAGCGGATATCTTTGGCACCAAAACCAACTGTCTTATCATCCCGAAGAGCTGTTGCTCCCAGGTTTGAGGTCATGATGATAATGGTATTAGAGAAGTCGATCTTCCGGCCTTTGCTATCGGTTAAGACTCCGTCATCTAAGACTTGCAAAAGGACATTGAAAATGTCTGGGTGGGCTTTTTCCACCTCATCAAATAAGAGGACAGAATACGGTTTGTTGCGGACTTTCTCGGTCAACTCGCCCCCTTCTTCGTAGCCCACATAGCCTGGAGGGGCACCGTTGAGGCGGCTAGCGGCGAATTTTTCCATGTACTCACTCATATCAAAACGGATGAGGGCCGATTCATCATCAAACAGAACTTCTGCCAAGGCTTTGGCTAGCTCCGTTTTTCCGACACCGGTAGGTCCTAGGAACATGAAAGAACCGATCGGACGTTTATTGCTACGGATACCCGATTGATTGCGACGAATAGCCCGACTGATACTCGAAACGGCTTGATCTTGACCAATCACGCGCTTGTGCAATTCTGTTTCTAAGTTTAGGTACTTCTTGGCATCAGTTTGGGTCAGTTTTTGAGTTGGAATACCCGATAATTGGCTCAAGGTCACCAAGACATCTTGGTCAGTGACCTCTTTTTTGTAGACAATGGGAGCAACCTCTACTTGTAAGAGCTGGGCTGCTTTCTTCCACTTGCCATCCATCAAAGCCCGGTCCAAGGCGGTCAACTCTTCTTTTACGTGACCGTTGGAATCGCGGTTTTGTACGGTAGCTGCCGCTTCATCCAAGAGATCAATGGCTGAATCTGGTAATTGACGGCTGGTCAAATAGCGGTGGGAATATTTGACAGCTGTTTCGATCGCTTCATCGGTAATGGTCACATGATGGTGGTCCTGGTAGGTCTCTTTCAAGCCTTGGAGAATTTGGATGCTATCTGCAACACTCGGTTCTTCAATGGTGACTTTCGCAAAACGACGAGAGAGAGCCGCGTCTTTTTCGATATGCTTTTGGTACTCATCTTGAGTCGTAGCACCAACTGTGCGCAAGGTTCCTCGTGCCAGGGCTGGTTTTAGAATATTGGCTGCGTCTAAGGTCGAATCAATACCGGATCCTGAGCCCATAATGGTATGCAGTTCATCGATAAAGAGAATCACGTGACCGTCTTCTTCGATGTCCTGGATGATATTGTTCATCCGTTCTTCGAAGTCCCCACGGAAGCGCGTCCCTGCAACGACATTCATGAGATCCAATTCAAGAACACGCATTTGCGCGATTTCAGCTGGAACATTGCCACTAGCGACACGCTGAGCCAGACCTAATGCAAGAGCGGTTTTTCCGACCCCTGCTTCTCCCACCAATACAGGATTGTTCTTGGTCTTGCGGCTGAGGATTTGGATCATGCGTGAAATCTCTGCATCCCGGCCGATCACAGGCTCAAGCTGGCCTGCACGCGCCATTTCTGTCAAATCACGGGTATAATCTTCAAGACCTCCACTGGTGCTTGGGGGCATGCCCATCATATTTCCCATGGTTTGGCGGTTAGGGTTTTGGGCCCGGTAGAGGCTCCGGATGGCTTTGATATCATTCTTGTCCCAGCCTGCCTTGTCTTCTAAATTCTTGCGAAGGGAGGCAATAGGAACTCCCTTGTCTTGCTCTGTAAAGGCAAAGCCGGCAAACTCCATGACTTGGCTCGCCAAGGTCCCACGGTCTGCTAGAAGAGAGAGGAGCACATGCTCTGTTCCCAAGGTCTTGGCATGAAGGACCTGGGCAATCTCTCTTGCGTGCTTCATAATGGCTTCCATCCGATAAGAAAATGGGAAGATTTCATACCGATTGTCGCTTTGAAAAGCTTGACCTGTAATATGCTCCGCTGCATCCTGAAACTCATCGATCTGCATAGGATAATCGTTCAGTACAGAACCTGCCACGCTATAGGGATTATTGGCCATAGCCGTCAGGAGATGCCAAGTATCTAAGGTATGCCCCTGATAGTGGCCTGCTAATATTTGGGCCGCTTCTATACTTTCTAACAGTGCTGTTGAATAGTTCATCTAGTCGGTATTTCCTTTTCTATCTACTTGTTGAATGATTTTTTTCAGCATACTTGCTCGTAGGATGAGAGCATCTCGACCTAGGACCTCATCGGAGGTCGTCGCAAGCAAGAGCTGAGTCTCACGTTGTGTCAATAATTTTTCTTCATAGAGCATCTGGAGGATATCATTGAAGACCTGCTGGCTGATGGTCTCTCCAATATTGGCTGCCAAGTCTTGGAGCATCTGATGGTGATCTGAAAACTGGACCTTGCCAATGCGGATATAGCCCCCACCACCGCGCTTGCTCTCTACAATATAGCCTCGGCTCTCGGTAAAGCGAGTCTTGATAACATAGTTAATCTGACTGGGTACGACCTGAAAGACATCGGCTAACTCACTTCTTTTGAGCTCTGCCATGCCAGCTTGAGCCAGCAAGGCCTTGATATAAGCTTCAATGCTATCAGATGTATTCTTATTTGCCATGATGCTCCTTTCTGACTTGTTTTTTTCTAGATGGATGCTCTGCTCTTTGGCCCATAAAAAATGGCCTTGGAGTGTTCCTTCTCATCATTGACCTTATTTGACTATTATACAATTTTTACGGCTGTAAATAAAGCAAAGACTCTATGGAAATAGGAATCTCTTAAGAATACAAAGCAAAAGAGGCTAGCGAGAACTAACCTCTTATGCAAAGAATGAACTACTCTTTGCGACGAGCGAATTTGGCGCCTCCGCCCAAGAAACCTAGACCAAGAAGGCCTAACCAAGCAAAGAAACCACCTTCTTTTGTACCGGTTTGAGGTAGTTTTCCTTCCGATTGTAGAGAAGGACTTTCAACCACTTCTTTTTCCGGATGGTCTGAAGTCGAAACAGAAACTGCTTCTGGGATTTTCGGTTGAAAGAGAACTGGTCTTTCTTTTTCTTTTTTCTCTTCAACTTGAGAAAGAGTCGCAACTTCTGGTTGCACCTTACTTGGAGTGACAGGAGTGGTTGGAGTCGGCATATCAGCTATCAACGGACTTTCTTCCGCTTCCTTCGTTCCGACTTCTGTGATCTGGTCCTGGGCCTCCACTTCGACAAAGGCATCGACTTCTGTCCGAATTTCTTTGCCTTCTTCTTGTCGAACCTCGATTAATTTCAAGCGGCGTCCGACCTTCCCTGCTTGAAGGATTCGGCTCTCGCCCTTGGCCAAGTCCTTGTTCTCACGCGTTTGACTCTCAAATGGAATCTCCTCTGCTTCGATGAGAAGTTCTGGCTTTTCAAGAATCAAATCCCGAACACCTTGATCTGGGCGTGTCTGCGTCAGGGGTTCATAATTTTTAGCATCTTCTAAGATGGTTTCAAGGGCTTCCACTTGATTAGCTGCAGCAACCAAATCTGGGCGCTCTTGATCCAACAACTGAGTCAAGTCCGTTAATTGTCCTTGAACCGTCGGTTTGAGGTCTGCTTTCAAGCGATCAAGAGAAGTAGCCTTGATCTTTTCTACTCCTTCTCTGATGATCTGTTGCAGCTCCTCTTGACTGAGCAACTGACTATCTTTCCCTGAGAGGATAAATCGGTCTACCTGGATGGCTCGAGATGACTGAGGATCATTGAGGGCTGGATCTAAGTGCAAGCGTAGCTGGTGGTAGCCTTTTGCTAGGCCTTGCAGATTGACCAAACTCTGGTCGAGCTTGCGTTGGTCTCCATAGCCACTGAAATAATGATCGCTGTCGATCTCATAATCATGGCCCCGACCTTCTTCGAAGGCCATTTCTTTTCCATCCAAAGTGACGCTGTAGAGCCCATGACTTGGGTCGACTACTCCTCGGACCTCCACACCTGTGCCCTTAAAGGTAATGGTCACTTCAATGTGTTTCTTGCCTTCCTCATCGGTCACTTGGTTAAAGCTAGACCAAGATTCTGTGCCATTTGAGAAGTCTTTGTTGTCTGTCTCATGATGCCAGCCTTGGCTATAGTGCAGTTTTGGATCTTGGTCATCCACTTCTTTGCGATTTTCTGGCAACTGGTCTTCATTCATCACTTGGACTGTCAGTTCTGGAATAAAGCCGACCAAGCTTCCTTGATCCGGATGGAGCAATTTGACCTTAAAGTCATAGACGTCGGTCGCTTTTCCCGCAAAATCAAGGGTTGGAACTTGGACTGTTTTTTCTGTCTCGCCATCTGCGAACTCAAGGGTGACGTTGGTATCTTTATAGACCTTGCCATGAACCCCTGTTCCTGGTTCTGTGATCAATTTAAGACTGGCACTTCCTTTAGAGCCACCTTTTCTCTTGACAACGACTTGCGCTGGGTCGCCTTTCTTAACAGCTAGGGTTGGCTGAGCAAACTCAAAGAGCCCCTTTTCTTGATTATTGAGGGCATAAATCCCTTCTGTTGCGATCGCATCTCCCTTGCTATTGACCAAGGTCAAGGTGTGAGATCCTGCTGCCAAGTCCGGTGTTTCATAGACCTTTTGGCTGCGTTTGCGGCTTGGGCTTTGGGTATTGACGGTAGCTAGCTTTTGGCCATCGACATAGACATCCATTTCCCCATGACCAGGGTCGACAGTTGCGACCACATAGGCCTTGGTGCCTTCAAACTGATAGGTCACCGAAGCCCCCTTTTCCTTGGTCCACATAGAAGTGCCTCGGACGCCTTCTCCCTCTTCATTCCACTGACCATTGGCCCGCTCAGCAGTCCGGTCGGAATGATAAGTCAAACCAAGCGGATAGCCATCGGTTTCTTCAATGCTGGCTGGTGTCTTATAGACAGAGACACCGTTCAAGATTGGAGTGGCTTGGGCATCAGTGATGGACACCCGGATATAGCGACTATCAACTGGTTGCCCTTTGATCAAACGGCGGTATCCTACGGTTGAGCCAGCCCCATATGGAACCCATTGGCCATTCACAGCCACATCAATGGTGAAACCAGAAATCCGTTGGCCTTTCTCGATCGTTTCTTTGAGCTCTACCACATCAAAATGCTGTTCTTTTCCAAGATCGAGAACAAAAGATCCGGTCTTGGCATCATCAGCCGGAGCCCAACTGGTCTTTTCATCTCCATCTGTCAAATGGCTGGCCTTGTAGAGAGAATTGCGTCGTGTCGAGTCAGCTTCTACCAAAGCTCCTGCCGCATAGTTCACACTGTAGAGTTGGTCCAAGGTCTGACGGAATTCTTTCAAACGGGCCACATCGGCATCCGCAAATTTTCCGTCTTGATTGGGTGGAATATTGAGCAAGAGTGGAGTTCCACGGCCGACCGATTTGAAGTAAATGTCCATCAATTCGCGCAAGGACTTAGGCTCTTGATTGTCATGGTAGAACCAGCCGGAGCGAATAGAGACATCGGCTTCTCCCACTGAGTATTGCTTCCCTTCCGGATCCCCGTGATTGAGATAGCTATTGGATGGATTGTTGCGGATCTTATCTGGATTGACCTTTTGCCAAACCGGATCTCCGGCAACCCCCTTTTCATTTCCGATCCAACGAACATTGGTCGGCTCAGCTGAGAAGATAGCAATATCCCCTTGGGCCTTGCGAATGGCTTCAAACCACTTGTCAAAGGTATAGGTGACTTTTTGAGCCCCATCGCCACGCGCTCCATCCATCCAGACTTCTACGAACTTACCCTTGTTCCCATATTTTGGATCTTCAAGGATTTCCTTAAGCTGGTTGAGATAGTATTCATTGTATTTGTCCTCTGTATCCACATGGTAGAGCGGGCTGTGAGCATCCCAAGGAGAGAGATAGACCCCCATGTCCATATCATACTTGCTGGCAGAAGCAGAAACCTCGGCTAGGACATCGCCTTTTCCATCTTTCCAACCACTTTTGGCAATGGTATGGTCAGTGTATTTGGATGGGTACAAGAGGAAGCCATCGTGGTGCTTGACGACCATGATCGTCCGTTTAAAGCCAGCATCCTTCAGGGTTTTGATCCATTGATCGGTATCCAGATGCTCTGGATAGAAATAATAAGGATCTTCTTGTCCATCTCCCCACTCACGATCGTAGTAAGTATTCATCCCAAAGTGGATGAAAGCTGCTAGTTCTTCGCGGTGGTATTGCATCTGAGCCTTGCTTGGAAGTGGTCCGTAATCCGCAATCTCAGTCTCCTCATCTAGAGAAGTGGCTGGTTGAGTGGCTTCTGTCCCTTGACTGGCTGTGCGATTTTCTTTCTCGCTAGTAGTTGCTGAGGGCTGCTCTGATTCTTCTTGGTGCTCGTTCACAGTTTTCTCCTCCTTTCCTTGGTGATCGACATCGCTTGTGTCGACCCGTTCTTCACGTGGTTCACTATTCTCAGCTTGTTCCTCTGCGTAACTGGTAGTAGCTCCTAAAAAACAAGTCGCTACGACTACCGAGCAGACGCCTACTGAGAGTTTACGAATGCCAAATCGATTTCTCTGATCAACTAATCTTTTTCCCATATTCTATTCCTTTATGTCACCAGGTAAAGAGGGTGGGGCTTCCCCATCCTCCTTCTTTTTACCTGTGAACTTTTCACCGCTTTTTGCTAGTTTCTCTAGCTGTTTAATTGGCCTTTTTGGCTCTTTTTTTCTGATCGTCCAGTACAGCACTAGCAAGGCCTGCCGCTAGGATTCCAGCAACGAGGCTTGCGACGCTTTCTTCCGTTCCTGTATTTGGTAATCTACCTTCGGAAACTGGAGCAGCTGAAACTGCTGGTGTTTGAGTTTCTTTCTCGACTTCCTTCACTACTGCATCTATCCCTTCCTGGCGCACCGCTTTGACCTCAAGAGATGCTTGAGGAGTTGCGATAGCTACTGGTCCTTCTGAAACATGAGGGCGCTCTGGGTTCGGAAGCGGTTGTGGTTCTGGCTGCGGTTGCGGCTGTGGCTGTGGCTCTGGTTGTGGCTCTGGTTGTGGAGTGTCTGGAAGTACCTCTTTCGTGCCTACCTCTGTAATTTCTGCCACTGGATCTAGTTCTACAAAGGCATCCAGTTCCTTCCGGCTTTCCACACCATTTTCTTGAGAAACTTCCACCAAGCGCAATTTGCGACCTTTTTGGCCTTCTTGAACCACACGTTTCTCACCTTTTGGAAGTTCCGCATTTGGACGTTCTAAGCGTTCAAAGTCCATCTCTTCTGGCTCAATCACCAACTCTGGTTTGGTATGAACCAGATTCTTGACCCCTTCTTCAGGAATGGCTGAGCCTGTAGGTGCTTTTGCGGAGAGAGAAAGTTGATATACTTTTTCGAGCTTGCCATCTTCTGAGACAACCTTGACAAGAACTGGAGCATTGACACTTTTAGCATCCACGACCGTAACGGCTGTTCCATTCTTGCCTTGTGCTGAAACGATTGGACGTTCTCCCTCATACTCTAGATGATAATCTGTCACATCTGGTTTAAAGCCTTCTAGGTCTTTGCCATTCACTTGGATCGTGACATCAGTTGTTGCCTGGGCCTCTTCTGTTGGAGCATAGGCACTCAATTCAACGATTCCAATTCCTTTAAGATGTTCATCACGGACCATTCTTAAACGGATGGCTTTGGTTCTGGTTTCATTGAAGCTGAGGTTAGAGATATAGCCAGCTTCAAAGTCATAATCCACGCTATAAGGAATTTCTTCCCAGTTTGAGGCTTGGTTAAATGGATGATCTGGAAGATTCTTCAGATTGCCATAATCATCCGGAACATCAAAGTCTGGACCAATGTAGCGTTCAAGAACGGTTTTCGTTGGCAGACCTGTTTCCTGATCTGCAAAGAAGTCGACCGCTACTTTATTGACCAAACGCTCTGTTACTTGACCATTTTTCTTGAAGATGAGACCAGCAAATACTTCAGTTTGATCCGGTTCTCTCTTCCAGTTGGTCCAGCGATAGTATTCGTTGTAGCCACCATCGTTGATGTAATCGATATAGTCGATTTGATTTGGATCGAGATCATTGGTTTCACTAGCAAATGCTCTTGTATCTTCTGCATTGTAGTCACGGTTCACAGAGAGGTTTTCTCCTGTCTTTTCTGATACCCGGACGGTCAGCTGAGCTGTCAGATCATAGCCGAGGACTTTTCCTTCCAGCGTGAAGCTGCCTTCATGAGAAAGCGCATCAGCTGGTACAGCCTGCCAGTCCACCGTCAGTTCCTTGCGTTCATAACCTGTGTCCCCTTTAAAGTAGACACCTACTGTAGATGGTAGAACTAGATCTTGACCGACTTTCACAAAACGGCTACCTGCTTCTACTGCTACTGGAGCAGCTTGTTTCAGTTTTTCTGCATCACTTGTGAGATGGAGGCGGTATTCTTGTAAGATAGTACCATCTTCCGCTTTATGGATGACGCGGATTGGCTCACCTTCGTGGACGCTTGGAACAACCGTTGCAAGGCCGTGATGGCTGGCTGTCGCTTCCACTTGTGGATAAGCCCGATCACGCGCATCGATGTAGTAATCGGTCACACTTGGGTTGACACCTGGCAATACATCGCCATTGACGCGAATGGTCAACTGGCTCTTTTCTTCTGCCGCAATCTTATTGGCAAAGATCTGAATCTCTGAAATAGAGCTTCCACGCTTGCCTTTTGGCGTCTTCATACGGATACGAACGGCATAGGTGTCGACTTTATCAAAACTGAAATGATTCATCTTACCAGCTGCTACCGGTTCTTCAACGGTTAGGTTGCTGACTTCTTTCCAGTTAGCTGGATTGTTAAATGGATGGTCTGTTTCGTCTTTGACACGATTTGGATTGCTTGGAACTGTTGGGATTTGTTCCCCTGTATAGTACTCAATCACATACTCACTTGGAGCCCCAACGCCGTGGTCTTCATGGAAACCAACATGGAGGTTGTCCACTGCTCGCTTGGTCAAGATACCAGAATCCCCAAACAAGATACCAACAGAATCTTCCGCATTGTCACGGCCCCAGTTGGTCCAACGGTTAGCTGGAGCATCGGTAAAGGAGATGACCTTGTCATTGACCTTAGCAACTGGATCTGCATCGTTAGAGTCACTTGCAAAAGCGAGTGGCAAGACTGAGCCTGTCCATTGTTCTGCTACGTTGGCACCCTTGACTGTGTTTGCGGAAACACGAATATGAAGACGGGTTGGAAGATTGGTTCCTTCTACACGACCGGAGAGGACAACTTCTCCTTCTTTAGCCAAGAGTTGCGGATCGACCGCATCCCAGGCCACCTTGGCAGCATAGGTCTTGCCATTGGAGTGATAAGTCCGCACGCTTTCTGGAAGAGCTGGTTTCTCGCCGACTGGAGTGGTGGTGCTGACTTCTTCTACAGCGATAATGCCTTCAACGGTGACTTGAGCTTGGGCTTCTTTTTCCACACCCTCTACATGACCTGTGACTGTAAAGCTATGGTAATCCTTGACTTGATCTGCTGTCACGGCATCCCAGGTCACACGTTTTTCTTTAGGGAATCCCTTGTCATACTCGACCAAGACGGTCTCTGGAAGAGCTGGCAAAACGTTTCGATCCGTACTAATCCGTACAGGACGCACCTTCACAACTGTCTTTTCTTCTGGATTTGGCGTGATGGTAAAGGTGACTTCTCCCGTTTGTCCTTGGTAGTTGGCTTCTAAATGAACCAATCCTGCTTCTCGCAATTCCAAACCTTTATTGGTTGCGACGGCTTTTCCTTGGCTACCAGCTCTTGTTTTCACATCGATTTGATCTGCTTTGAGACTTGCCTGGCTACCATCTTGGTAATGGGCAATGACTTCAAGTGGTACCGTTTGGTCTTCCTTGAGTTCCTGTCCTTCTGGCAGACGCAATTCTAAACGCTGGATCTGTGGACTTTCTTCTTGGAATTGGACCACATAGGTCTGTACAGCTCCTGTATCCTTAGCAGTCACAAAGATTTGAGCCTTCAAACCATTTTCGCGATTAGCTTGTAGGACCGTCACTTGAGCATTTTCTGCACTTGCTGTGACTTGACCTGGCTCTTGGCCATAAGCGAGGGTACGGAAAATAGTATGGTTGCCACTACCAAATTTTGGAAGAGCTACTCCATCTAGCTGAACCGTTGGTTTCTTAGCCTTGGCTACATCTCCTCCTGCAACCACTAGTGTCGCTTGGACCGTTTCCCCATTGCCTAGGAGTCCTGTCGCTTTCAAGCGTGCTCCTGGTGTGGACAACTGATCTTCTTGACCAGCTTCCAAGGTCCAGTGATCGACCTCATAGTGAGCAGTGGTCCCATCGGTAAAGACCAATTGCACAGTCTTATCCACTGTCGCTAGATCTGCTCCCTGCGGGATTTGTTTGATGACTGGAAGGACTTGCTCCACGCCGATCACATCGACCAGAGCTTCGACCGTGCGTCCTTGAACATGACCTGTCACACGGACTTGGCCAGCACGGCTATAGTCTGCCGCATCCCATTCAACGGCTTCTTCTTGGGCCTTGCCATCGCTATAGACCACATTGACCTTACTTGGTAAGGTTGGTTTTTCTCCTAGATAAGCACTTTGTCGAACAGGTTCCACACCTAATACAGTGCGTTCTGCTTGGTCCTTCTTACCTGTAAAGAGGCTGACTTGGTCTGATTGCAAGCGATCTGAGTCTGCATACAGGGTAAAGGCACCCGCCTGCTCAGTTGATTTGACAATGACCACCCCTTTGCCGTTGAAGGCTTTGCGTTGCCATGAGCCATTTTCCTGCGCTTTGTAGCGTTCACGGCTGGCTTGTTCCCCATTATCGACACCGACAATTTGGCCTTGTCCATGCAAATGGAAATGCACCAAATTATTGGCAGTTGGCACCACACGACCTGCTTCATCGACGATTTCGTAGGTAATATAGGTCAAATCCTTACCGTCCGCTGCGATCGCGTGTTCTTCTTTCAACAAACGGACACCCGCAGGCTTGCCGGCTGTTTCGACTTGATCTTTCGCGATCACTTCTCCTGCTTCGTTGCGCGCAATAGCTTCCACTTTACCTGGTACATAAGGGACCAACCACTCTAGATAGAGTTCATCCGGATTCGCCCCTTCTTTGTAAGTTCGGCCATCAGCTGTAGTCTTCTTGGTAAAGGTCTTGACTCCTTGTGATTCCCCATTGACAATCAATTCCACACTGTGGGCATTGGAGAAGGTCCGAACAGGAATCCGTCCTTCTTCATCCATGACACGATTGGCTAATTCTGGATTGTCCCAGTTCCAATGTGGTAAGAGATGCACCATTGGATGTTTCTCAGCCGATACCCATTGACTTTGGTAAAGGTAAAAATCATTCTTTGGAAGGCCAGCCGTATCGACAATACCGAAATAAGAACTTTTTACAGGTGTGTCATTTTGGTTGTGCCATGGGGTTGGCTCACCGATATAGTCCGTACCAGTCCAGATGAATTGTCCTGCATAGCCGGCATGATCGCGGTCAAAGGTCCAAGAGGCGGTCGCTGTCCGACCCCAACCAACCCGGTCATTGCCGTAATCTGATTGTTCATAGTGGCGGTCTTCTTGGTTGCTTCCTACCCATTCTCTTTCAGGGTGGTAGTATGAACCCCGTGTCCGCGTCGCAGAAGAGGTTTCCGAACCATAAATGAGCCAGTTTGGATGTTTCGCCCGTAAGCTTTCATAGTTGGCTTCTGAATAGTTGAAGCCAACCGCATCAAGCTCTGCTGCTACCTTTTCATGGCCTCCTGATCCATCACCAAAGCGGAATTTATCAGCTCCCATGGTGACATAGCGGGTTGCATCCACGTCCTTGATGGTCTTGACCAAGCGACGAACAGTTGCGACAGATTTGTCTGAACCATCTGCTTCACCGACTTCGTTACCGATTGACCACATGACAATGGCTGGATTGTTCTTGTCCCGCTCTACCATGGTCCGTAGATCGTAATCTGACCAAGTATCCCCCTTACGAGCTTCTGGGTGAGTGGCATCTTTTTCAAAGAAACGACCATAATCGTATTGCTTCTTGCCACCATACCAGGTATCAAAGGCTTCTTCTTGGACCATCAAGCCCAACTCAGCCGCAATTTTTAAGGTTTGTTCACTGGCTGGGTTGTGGGTCGTCCGGATCGCATTGACTCCCATGTCCTTCATCTGTTTGAGACGACGGTATTCAGCCTTGTAGTTTTCCTCAGCTCCAAGAGCCCCGTGGTCATGGTGAAGGGATACCCCGTGGAATTTCGTCGCCACCCCATTGAGGAAGAAGCCACCTTCTGGCGTCCAGTTCAGATAGCGATAACCAAAGCGTTCCTTTTGCACATCGACCAACTGCGAATCCCGATAAACCCGCGTATACAAGGTATAGAGAGCTGGATGATCCGTTTTCACATCCCAGAGGGTGGGTTTTTCAACATGCAAGGTTTGAGAAAGGTTGATCGCTTGACCTGCTAGAACAGCTTGTGCTTCACTACGCGTTTTTTCGCTCACCACTTGGCCATTTTGATCGACAATTTCATATTCCGCATAAATACTATGGGCTTGATCATCCTGGTTGACAATGCGGCTCTTCACCACCGTATCCACTGCCCCATTTTGCTGTTTTTCCAACTGAGGGGTCGTAATCGTAGTCCCATACTGCGCTAAATGAACCTTGTCCGTTACACTCAGCTTAACATCCCGGTAAATCCCGCTACCAGAATACCAACGGCTACTTGGTTGTTGATTGACCACATGAACGGCGATGGTATTCTCGCTTCCATCCGCATTCAAATAAGGAGTAATATCATAAGAAAAGGCATTGTAGCCATTTGGATAATGACCGACGAATTGTCCGTTTACATAGACTTTGGAATCCATGTAAACCCCGCCAAATTCCAAGCGAACCTTCTTATCTAGATCTTTGTCATCCAAACGGAAGGTCTTACGGTACCAAGCATCCCCACCGTTTAATTGCCCCCCTTCATTTTGAGCAGGAGAGTTGTGATCGAAATCAAAGAAAATAGACCAGTCATGAGGAAGATCTAATTTTTTCCAATCCTTGACATCCACTTGACGCCCTTCTGCACCAGGAGCCGCATTTAATTTAAAATACCAATCTTTATTAAAATCACGTTCTCTATCTTGCACAATATCCTCCGCTACACGATTTTTATCTGGAGCAGCAGTTTCTTCCGTTCCTGTAGCACGCTCAGATGAAGTAGAAACAGGCTGGCCCTCCTCGCCTTGAGGCGCTGGCTTTCCCTCAGCTCTGGTAGGGGTGATGACAGCTGGAGCTTCTGAAACTCTTGCACCAGCTTCAGGAACTTCCGCTTCTGAATTTTTCGTCGCAACACTTGGTGTCTCCATCGAAGTCGGTTCACTTTCGAGGGCTGGCTTTTCTTCCGCATGGACCCTTGAAAGACCCAAGGCAGAAATCCCAATCACAACAGAACAAGCTCCAACTGAGAGCTTACGAATACTAAAAACAGGACGCTTTTCAAAAAAAGACTTTCCCATAAAAACCTCCTCTTAGGATTAACAATTAAATTTGTAAGCGCTTTCTTATACCTGCGAACGCTTCCAGAAAATCACATATTAACTATACCAAAAAAAGAGGAGCGATAGGCCTCGATTTCGCTCCAACTATAGTTAGATTAAGAATTCCTTTAATTAGTGGAAATCTCCTACAAACCAAAAAAATAGAAGCCCACGGCTTCTATTTTTTTATGATCTTATAATCCTGGTTCTTGACCAAGTTCAGCAGCCACCATCCAAATGTTCTTTTCAAGTTCTGCTTTAGCCCCAACAAAGATATCGTTGGTTACATCGTCGCCTTCAGCATCGGTAACATCCAAAGCTTTTTGGTAAAGGCCATCAAGGTAATGGAAGATTTCAAGAACACGTGTCAAGCTTTCTTCTACATTTTTTGTAAATGTTCCACGGCGTTCTTCAATATTGCTGTGTTCCAAAAATTCAGTCATGCTAGAATATGGCGCACCACCAAGAGTGATCAAGCGTTCGCTCACTTCATCTAAGGTTGCATCCAAGCTGTCCATGTATTCGTCCATTTTTGGATGCCAAACCATAAAGCCACGTCCACGCATATACCAGTGTACTTGGTGAAGGGCAATGTGAGCCACGTAGAGATCTGCTACGACTTGGTTCAAGAGAGCTTTTGTTTCTGGAAGAGTTTCTTTATTTGAAGGTGCAAAAGTTGCTACATCAGTAGCTGCTTCATGTTTCATAGTTGTCATGTCATTTCTCCTTTTTATAATGATTCTAATTAACTATGTCTTTATTATATGCTTCCTCCACCAGAAAGTCAAGATAAAAGATTAAAAAAGATCATAGTTGTCAATTGAGAAAAGATACGATAGAATGAAGAAGACTAATCGAAAGGCTTGACTAATGAAATATATCTTTACCTTCCTGATCTCCATGGTGCCCCTTGTTGAATTGCGCGGGGCCATCCCTTTTGCCATTGCAAATGGTATTCCCTTATGGACAGCGCTCCTGATCGGAGTGATCGGAAATCTTCTCCCTGTCCCTCTGATCTTCTTTTTCGCCCGCCATATTCTTACTTGGGGGGCAAAAAAACCAATTATCGGAGGCTTTTTTAGCTGGTGTCTCAATAAGGGTCATAGAGGCGGACAGAAATTAGAAAAAGCTGCAGGTGACAAGGGTATCTTCTGGGCCTTGTTGCTCTTTGTGGGAATTCCTCTTCCCGGAACTGGTGCCTGGACTGGAGCCCTTGCAGCTTCTATCCTCGACTGGGACTTCAAACGCAGTAGCCTCGCAGTCATGCTCGGAGTAATCCTAGCCGGCCTCATCATGGGAACCCTGTCCCTGCTCCTAGGAATCGATACCTTCGCACATTAAGCAAATGAATGAGCCCATGATATCAATTCACATAATATCTTCTCTGAATCTTTCCTTAGGTGAGTACGGACGTCAGCGAACTTCTATGAAGTTCCATGACTTAGTTTTGAACCTAAAGTTTCAAAACTCCCGAGTGCTTGAAACTTCATTGTTTCAAGCACTTTTCTCACGGCGGAAAGTTTCAGAAAGTATCTGGATGAATCTTCGGTAACGTCTGTTATTTTTTGAAAACAAAGTTTGTTTAATATTATAAAACAGCTTAAACAATGATATAAGATATTTTCCACACAAAAAAGAGGTTTCCTTCGAAACCTCTTATTTTTTTATTCTTAGTTGTTAAGAGCTGCTGCCATTGTAGCTGCAACTTCTGCTTCAAAGTCATTTGAAGCTTTTTCAATACCTTCACCAACTTCAAAACGAACGAATTCGATAACTGAAGCATTTACTGATTCAAGGTAAGCTTCAACTGTCTTGCTGTCATCCATGATGTAGACTTGTGCAAGAAGAGTGTAGGCTTGGTCAACTTTTGTGTTGTCCAAGAAGAAGCGATCCATTTTACCTGGGATGATTTTATCCCAGATTTTTTCTGGTTTACCTTCAGCTGCCAATTCAGCTTTGATATCTTCTTCAGCTTGAGCAACCACTTCGTCAGTCAATTGTGCTTTTGAACCGAATTTCAAGTGTGGAAGAGCTGGTTTACCAACCATTGCACGGCTTTCGTTATCTTGGTCGATGACGTGGTTCAATTGTGCCAATTCATCTTTCACGAATTGTTCATCCAATTCTTTGTATGAAAGAACAGTTGGTTTCATTGCAGCGATGTGCATTGAGATTTGTTTAGCAAGTGCTTCGTCTCCACCTTCGATCACAGAGATAACACCGATACGTCCACCGTTGTGTTGGTAAGCACCGAAGTGTTGTGCATCTGTTTTTTCAAGCAAAGCAAAACGACGGAATGAAATCTTTTCACCGATTGTAGCTGTTGCAGATACGTATGCAGCTTCAAGAGTTTCACCTGAAGGCATTGTCAAAGCAAGAGCTTCTTCGTTGTTAGCTGGTTTACCTTCAGCGATCACTTTCGCTGTTGCGTTTACCAATTCAACGAATTGAGCGTTTTTCGCAACGAAGTCAGTTTCAGCATTCACTTCAACAACTGCTGCAACATTACCGTTGACATAAACACCAGTCAAACCTTCAGCGGCAACACGGTCAGCTTTCTTAGCTGCTTTAGCCATACCTTTTTCGCGAAGCAATTCGATCGCTTTTTCGATATCACCTTCAACTTCAACCAATGCCTTTTTAGCGTCCATGACACCGGCACCAGATTTTTCACGCAATTCTTTTACAAGCTTAGCTGTAATTTCTGCCATTTTTGTTCTCCTATATTTTTTAATAAAATAAGAGGGTCGGGCTGAGCCCTGCCCTCTTAGGTTCGTTACTTATTGAATGAAATTAAGCGTTGTCGCCTTCTACAACTTCAACGATTTCTTCGATTGAATCAGCTTGACCTTCAGTAGCTGCCAATTCAGCTTCTACTGTAGCAACACTGTCTTCACCTTGACGTCCTTCGATAACAGCGTCAGCCATTTTCGCAGTGATCAATTTAACAGCGCGGATAGCGTCATCGTTCGCTGGGATGATAACATCGATATCATCTGGGTCAGTGTTTGTGTCGACCATCGCTACAACTGGGATACCCAATTTCTTAGCTTCTTTAACAGCGATTTGTTCTTTATGTGGATCCACAACGTACATTACGTCTGGGATACGAGGCATGTCTTCGATACCGCCCAAGAATTTTTCAAGACGAGCGCGTTGTTTGTTCAACAATGCAACTTCTTTCTTAGGAAGAACTTCAAAAGTTCCATCTTCTTCCATGCGTTTGATTTCTTTCAAACGAGCGATACGTTTTTGGATTGTTCCCCAGTTAGTAAGAGTTCCACCCAACCAACGGTGGTTGATGAAGTATTGACCTGCACGAACAGCTTCTTCTGCAACAGCATCAGCAGCTTGTTTCTTAGTACCTACGAACAAGATCACTGCATCGTTTGCAGCTGCATCACGCATGAAGTCGTATGCTTGGTCTGCATATTTTACAGTTTGTTGCAAGTCGATAACGTGGATTCCGTTACGTTCTGTGAAGATGTACTTAGCCATCTTAGGGTTCCAGCGACGAGTTTGGTGACCGAAGTGTACACCAGCCTCAAGAAGTTGTTTCATTGAAATTACTGCCATGAGTAGTTTCTCCTTTTTTGTTTTTTTCTCCTCTCTCAGACGTCAACTTGCAGCACGACCACAAGGGCAACGGTGCCACAATGGATCCGAGATGAGTATTTGCTGTCTTAGACAACTCTATAAGTATAGCAGAAATCACTAGAATTCGCAAGCTATTTGAGAGATTTTTTCAATCCCTACGATGAAATGGTTTTCTAAAGTTGTTTGACGTAAAAAGTTTTTCTTGACCTATCTTTATTTTTAGGTTACAATATTATATGTTATGGCGGTATAGCCAAGTGGTAAGGCACGGCTCTGCAAAAGCTTGATCGTCGGTTCAAATCCGTCTACCGCCTTGATAATAAAATTTTTTATCATCTTTTATCTTTTAAAAATTCCCCTAGCAATAGGGGGTTTTTTGTTGCCATTTGCCCCATTCCTTGATTATTGATATAATAAAACCTCGCCTGATAGGCGAAGCACACACATTAGAAAGGGTATTTATGAAAAACATTCGTTTCTTTGCGATCGGCCTTCTTTCACTAGTGACACTAGCCGCTTGCTCACCCGCCAATTCTGCGCAACCAGCAAAAACCGCTTCTAGTTCTAGAAAACCGATCAAACAATCTTCTACCAAAACATCATCTAGTAAATCGTCGAACACTTCTTCAGACAGCAGTAGCTCAGATGATTTTTCAGGTCGCTTCAGCTTGGATCCAGATGATGGCGCATCTCTCCAATATGTGCCAGGAGCTGCATCCATTCCTGAGATCGAAAAGCTCAAGAACCTCCACCCTACCACCGGTTTTGTATTAAGAACCGAAGATGGACAAGAGGTTGGTGGGCCAAAAGAAAGAAGCAGTTACGATGACGTAGTTGCAGCCTTTGGTCAACCCGTAAGTAGCACAGACAGTGCGAATCCTGGTGATGGAGTCAATGTATGGGCAACAGACAATGGCGATATCATGGCTTTCTTCCGCAATAATGTGTTAACAGATATCACCTTCCGACTAAGAGGGGGCGATGCCAACCACCAGTCTACTGGCAGCATTTCCAAATCCGATACACCAAAAACGGCCCTCGAACGTCTCGGAAAACCCTATGCCATTATGCGTTCAGAAAATGGGACCAGCTATGTCTATAAAGATAGCAACGGAGATGAATCTAGCTTTTCTACACAAGGAAATAAGATCTTCAATGTTACG
Organism: Streptococcus parasanguinis CC87K; assembly: GCF_000507765.1. GTDB lineage: Bacteria > Bacillota > Bacilli > Lactobacillales > Streptococcaceae > Streptococcus > Streptococcus parasanguinis_J. Next base: position 73,377 of record NZ_KI669403.1, read on the forward strand.
TCTGCTGCAGAAACCAAGCAGTTAAAAAAGATCACTGGCCTGGATAAAAATCAATAATAAGCAATCAAAAGAGGCTGGGACAAAAGTCCTAGCCTCTCAATTATTTTTGGATTGTCGAGCAAGACGCAGTGGTTGAGCGCTCAAAGCACTGCTTTGAGGTGGCGGATAGAACTTGCGAAGCAAGTATCCTAAGTCTTTGTTCGCTTTTTAAGCTTCAAAGATGCCCTATGTTGACGGAAACTATGTTTCCTTTATCTGCAACCTTCAACAGTCTCCCAGACTGTTGAAGCTGTCCCACTCTCTCTTTCTTACAATTCAGCAATTTGGTTCAAATTCACTTCTGCAACTGTATCGTTACCAAACATAGAAATGACCATTTTCACCTTGTTGTTATCAATTTCAGTGATCTTACCAGTATAGTCTGTGAAGGCACCGTCGATGATACGAACCGTATCGCCCACCTTGACATCCAAATCAAACTCTTGAACGGTTTGACCCATAGAGAGCAAGATGCTGCGGATTTCTTCTTCCAACAATGGAGTTGGTTTTGAACGGTTCCCGTGTGATCCGACGAAACCTGTAACGTTCGGTGTATTCCGAACGACAAACCAAGCTTCATCTGTCATGACCATTTCTACCAAGACATAACCTGGGAAGCGATTTTCTTCGATTTCTTTGGTTTTACCGTTTTTCTCAACTTGTACGGTTTGAGTTGGAATCTCTACGCGCAAGATGTTTTCTAACATATTGTAAGTTTGCGCACGTTGCAAAAGATTCTCTTTTACCTTATTTTCATATCCTGAGTAGGTTTGTAGTACAAACCAGCCTTTATCAAAACTGTCCATTTGGGTATCCTTTCTTTCTGTTTAGCCTGCTCGAGCTTTTGTGAACATACTAAAAAAAGCCTCTTGGCTTTCCTTTTCCTAGCTTCATTATACCACATTTTGCAGGAATGCAAAGAGGTTTGCTGATTTATTTTTAAGAAAAGACTACAAAAAGTGGGACCCTGAGGATCCCACATGGCTTCTTTTCTTAAAAGAAATTGATCATGTGCAATAGGCCACGTGCAATGACTTTGTCGAACAAATAAATCAATGCAACAAAGAAAGCGGTGTACTCAATCACTGAGATAAAGTTTTTCCATCTTTCCTTGCGATTTGGCCAAGTTGTATCTTTTAGTAAGACGAAAATATCTTTAATGAATTTCACAACTCTCTCCTATCGTGTTTCTTTATGGATGGTATACTTGCTGCAATGTTTGCAGAATTTATTGACTTCTAGACGTGTTGGTTTTGGCGTCCCACTCAACTTAATGGAGTAATTGCGTGACCCACAAACCGTACACGCTAGACTTGCTTTTTTTAATGCCATAACGCCTCCGTTCACCCCATTATAGCAAGTTTTCCACGTTTTGACAAGGACAGAAAATCTCCTGTCAAGAAAAAAGCAAATCTAAAGCGTTATCACTCTGGTTTTTTCCTCATTTTTGGTAAAATAAAACAAAAGGAGACGAATATGAAAAGTGATAACCTAAAAGAAAGTAGAAATATCGAAGACCGTCGAGGGCAAAGCTACTCCCAATCTTCAGGAAACAGTAACCTTGGCGGGGGGATTTTACAGATCTTACTATCGCCTGGAAGCTTCAAGAGTAAGATCATCATTATCCTCCTCATAGTCTTTCTAGGAGGAGGAGCTAGCCTTGGGGGTCTCTTTGGAAATGGGACTTCTTCTCAACCTTACCAGTCCACCCAAGTCACGCGCACCAACAAGACCCATGTCGATGATGCAGATGCTGAGTTCGTCAGCAAGGTCCTTGCCACAACAGAAGATCATTGGCACAAGGTCTTTCAGGCCGAAGGACGCACCTACCAGGAGCCCAAACTAGTCTTCTATACCGGACGGACAAAGACAGGCTGTGGAGTTGGGCAAGCATCGGCTGGTCCCTTCTACTGTCCAACCGACAAAAAGATTTATTTGGATATGAGCTTCTACAAGGAATTGACAACCAAATACAAGGCTAGCGGTGACTTTGCTATGGCCTACGTCATCGCCCACGAAGTCGGCCACCACGTACAAAACGAGCTGGGAATCCTTGGCAAATACCATCGGATGCAACAAGGTCTTTCTGAAAAGGAACGAAATGCCATCAGTGTCCGCATTGAGCTACAAGCCGATTATCTAGCCGGTGTCTGGGCCCGCTCGATTCAAGACCGAAACCTTCTAGATATCGGCGATATCGAAGAAGCCATGAATGCAGCCCATGCCGTCGGGGACGACACTCTCCAGGAGCAAGCCTACGGCTACTCGGTGCCAGATAGCTTTACCCATGGAACTTCGGAACAGCGCATGCGCTGGTTCAAACGGGGCTACCAGTACGGGGATCTCCAACACGGCGATACCTTTAGCTTGTCAGATAGTGAACTTTAAACAAAGGTCTATTCAGAAATCCTTCTGAATAGATCTTTTAGAATATAGATAAATTGCATTTTACATAAAACAACTTAAGTGACGTTGAAAAATTAAAATAATTAATACTATTAGGATCATTTCAACAGAAACTTTTCGCCGTGAGAAAAGTGCTAGAAACACTAGTGTTTCTAGCACTCGGGAGTTTTGGAAGTAAAACAGTTCGGGGAACTGTTTTAGCATGAGCCTAAAATTTGAAAAGCGAATGGGTTCAAAACGAATCGAACACGGGCTGCGGATCGTGTCAAAAAGATAAGTCTTCCTAGAATCTAAAGATTCTGCGTCAAACTTCCTATTTTGACTTTATCCGCGAACGCCCTTTGTATCTTAATTTAGTCATGGAACTTCTTCGAAGTTCGCTGACATCCGTACTCACCTAAGGAAAGTTTCTAAGAAGACTTTGTCTTCAATCTGCAAAAAACGATTCAGAAATTCCTCTGAATCGTTTTTTGATTAGAAACCAAGCCAGCCTTTAAAGGTATCCCAAGCGTTTTTTGCTTTTCCTGGGATATCGGCCTCATCGATTGCTTTTTTCGCATCATCGACCATATTCGACGCCTTCTCTTTGACATCCTCAAAGAAACCTTTGTCTTCTTTGCTATCTGTTTCTGTCGTTTCTTCTCCGACTGGCGCAATGCCATTTTCAGCATAAGAGTTCTTCACCGAGTCAAACTGGGTACCGTCTGTATAAGGCAGGACACTATTGGCAACATTGCGGAAGATCTCTGATGCCGTTCCAGCACTACTGTCCGTCAGGTAGTGATTTTCATCGGTCGTTGGGAAACCAAGCCATTGACTGATGACCACATCTGGCGTGTAGCCGATCACCCATTGGTCTCCAGAGAGGTCCTTGTTAAAGCTGGTCTCTGTCGTACCGGTTTTCCCTGCCATGGTATAGCCATAAGGCGCAGCGTTCACCCCTGTACCATTACTGAAGGTACCAAGCATCATATTGGTCATCTTATCTGTCGTTGAACCACTAAGCACTCGAGTTGATTTCTGGCTGTGGCTCTTGACCACTTGGCCACTTGCATTTTCGATCTTGGTAATGAGGTGAGCATCATTCATGACCCCGCCGTTAGCAAAGGTTCCATAGGCCTGAGCCATCTGCATCGGATTAGTTGTCACACCAGCTCCCAAGGCAACGGCAAGCGACTTGTCCACCTTGTCCATGTTGAGTCCGAATTTTTTCCCGTATTCAAAGACCGTATCGAGACCCAAATCATTAGCGGTCGCTACGGCTGGAAGGTTAAGGGACTCTGCCAAGGCCTGGTACATCGGTACCGTTGGGCTAGACTGGATTCCCGCATAGTTATTGACCTCATAGCTTCCATATTGGGTGGTACTATTGTCCAACTCCTTATTGGTCGACCAACCTTCAGCAACAGCTGGGCTATAGACGACTAAAGGTTTGATGGTTGATCCTGGACTACGAGCAGCCTGGGTAGCGTAGTTGTAAGTACGGAAACCTGGATTTTGATCGCTGCCGACACGCCCTACGAGAGCCCGAACCCCTCCGGTCTTAGGATCAAGCGCCACACTACCAGATTCCGCGCGCGTGCCGTCTTCTGCTACTGGGAAGAGGGCCGTATTGTCATAGATCACCTGCATGCTTGCTTGGTAATTTTGATCCAGCTCGGTGTAGATCCGGTAGCCATTTTTGACAATGTCTTCTTCGGTCAGGCCGTATTCATTGACCGCTTCATTGATGACCGCATCAAAATAGGATGGGTAGCGGTAATCCTCCGACTTGCCTTCATAGGCATCGACCAGCTGGCCATGGATATCGACAGCAGCCGACTGATCAGCCGTTTTCTGGTCAATATAGCCAGCCGCCACCATATTTTGGAGGACCGTATTGCGGCGGTTGGTCGCATTCTCTACTGAATAGAGCGGGTTATAGATCTCCGGTCCCTTGAGCATGCCTGCGAGAACCGCTGACTGATCTAGGCTTAATTGACTGGCTGAAACCCCAAAATACTTTTTGGAAGCATCCTCAATTCCCCAAACCCCATTTCCAAAATAGGCATTGTTGAGGTACATGGTGAGGATCTCTTTTTTACTGTATTTTTTATTAATTTCAAGTGCCAGGAAGAATTCCTTGGCCTTACGCTCCACCGTCTGGTCCTGAGACAGGTAAGCATTCTTAGCTAGCTGCTGGGTGATGGTCGACCCACCACCTGAGCGACCCAGGGTCAAAATCGCTAAGAAGAAGCGACCATAGTTGATCCCGCTATTCTTGTAAAAGCTCCGGTCCTCTGTTGCGACCACGGCATTTTGCAGATTCTCACTAATGGCATCGAGTTCGACATAGGTTCCTTTTTGCCCGGTCAAACTTCCCGCCTGGTCCCCATTCTTATCATAGATAATGGTGGTCGCCTTCAGTGCATTCTGCAAATCTTTGACGTTGGTCGTCTTTGCGAGGTAGAAGAGATAGCCCCCTGTCAAGAGGCTAAAGCCTAGCCCAATGATCAGGAGAATCTTGGTCAAATGGAAGCGGCGCCAAAAACGACGGAAAGGATGCTGAGAGAGAGGCTTGCTTCTGTGCTTGCCTGAGCGACTATAGGTCGGCTCTACTGTCTCTTCCGGTAGTTCCGTGTCTGGCACTTCTTCTGCCACCGCTTTGGGCGGATGATCCTTTCTAAAAAAAGTGATCAGGTTTTCAAATAATTCTTTTATTCTATTCATACCTGTTATTGTAACACCTTATCCTTGTCCTAGCAAGAAAAGATAGCTCCTCGCTATTTCTCATTTAGTTTTCTTTAAGCTTAGATTTTGCTACAATAGGGTCATGAACTATCAATTTACCATTCCACAATCCTTTCCCCAAATGACTGTGAAAGAGCTCCTTGAAGACTACTTCCTCATCCCCCGTAAGATCCGGCATTTTTTACGGGTCAAAAAACACGTCTTGGTGAATGGAGAGACCATCAACTGGCAGAGCCCCGTTCAAAAAGGGGATCAGATCCGGCTGATCTTTGACGCAGACGATTACCCTGAAAAAGAGCTCCCAGAAGGAGACCCCAGTCTCGTCGAAGAACTCTATCAGGATGAGCACGTCATCATCGTCAATAAGCCCGAAGGCATGAAAACCCATGCCAACGAACCGATGGAAATTGCTCTTCTCAACCATGTTTCCAGCTATGTTGGATCCACCTGCTACGTCGTGCACCGGTTAGATAAGGAAACCAGCGGAGCGATTTTATTTGCCAAGAATCCTTTTATTCTGCCTATACTCAACCGAATTTTGGAAGATAAAAAAATCCAACGCGAGTACTGGGCCTTGATCCAAGGAAATTTAGCGCAAAAAACTATCGTCTACAAGGATAAAATCGGACGCGATCGCCACGATCGGCGCAAGCGCCTGGTCGATCCACGAAAAGGTCAGTATGCAGAAACTCAGGTGACGCAACTGAAAAAAATCGGGCGAAACAGCCTGGTCAAATGCCAACTCAAGACAGGGCGCACCCATCAGATCCGGGTCCATCTCTCCCATCATGGGCACCCGATTGTCGGGGATCCTCTCTATAACCCTGCACGCGGAGAGCGACTCATGCTCCATGCCCACCGCTTGACCTTCACTAATCCATTAACGCTTGAAACCATACAAGTTGAGGCGCCTTCCAAGAGTTTTGAAGAAGGATTGGGAGACTAAAAAAGAAGCCACAGGATTCTTTTAGATTGAAGACAAAGTCATATTAAAAACTTTCCTTAGGTAAGTACGGACGTCAGCGAACTTCTACGAAGTTCCATGACTAATTATTGAGCCTAAGGTCTCAATAATTCCGAGTGCCTGAATCGTTATTGTTTCAGGCACTTTACTCACTGCGTAAAGTCTCCAGTCATTATCGAATAATTCAAAAGATAAAAATCATTTAAAACAATTGACAGAATCTCTCATTTTATTTTAAAAACTTATCTGCATTCAAAAAAGAAGCCACAAAAAGAGGCTGGACAAAAACTGTTCAGCCTTTTTATATTTGATAGAAATAACTGTATGACGCAGTGGTTGATTGGCATCTTTGTTCGCTTTTTAAGCTCCAAAGATGACCTAATCAACTGTGCGGGGGTGGGAAGACGAACTCTTTTTAACTAGTCAGAGTTCTTTCCCACTCCCTTTTTATTATTGATAGCGAGGGGTTGCAAATCCACGGATATTGCCATGTCCGATTCGGTAGGTATTGCGACGGACTTGGTTGTTGGAGTTTCCTTCAATGGTATGAATGATCCCATTTGAGACGCTCTCGACAATTCCTATGTGATCCGCAAAGCCATTATTTTGTTGGCTATTTTGATCCCAGTTAAAGGTGATGATGTCCCCTGCTTTTGGTGTAGTGGTACCATCTTCATTCCAGATGCCCAAGCGTTTGAAGATCTGGATGTGACGTTCGACTCCACATTCACGACCAATCAAACCACTCAAACCTTCCCGCTGGAAGACTGTTGTGACAAAGATATCACACCAGTCATCGGTCGTCTTCACTGCATAACCAACCGGAAGCGGTTTGACACTGTTATAATCATTGACCAATTGTTGGTGAGCTGCAGTTCCGCCACGAACGCCCACTAGACTAGCTGCTGCCCGTAAGACACGGTCCCGTTGTCCATTCGTTACACGAGGACTAAAAGCAGTTTGATCTACTGTCGCACGGGGATGAAGGGCTGTTTGACCAAGGTTAAAGCCTTCAACGCCACCATCGACATAATCCACATAGACGTGAGTGGTATAGTTGCCTGATTGGTACTGGTGATTTGCTGCAGAGACCTGCACTTCTGTATGCATTCCAGAAGGTGCTGTTGAATACCAGAAAAGATTTTCTTGGTGTGCTTGAGACCAGGCTGCGACACGGATGTTCTTAATCCGACGGCCCTGAGGCGCTTGATCCACCGTTACCGTATAGGTTCCAGCACCAGAATTGACATTCTTGATCCCTGTTTGTGTCTTCGTCTGGGCATTTCGGAACTCAACTTCTGTAGTCGTTGAACCGACACCCACACGAGAACCATCATTTTGAATATAGTAAAGGTGAATATGGTACTTACCAGTAGAGTTTTTGTGGTCGCTCGCTTTGACCGATACCTTGTAGTCTCCATTTGATTGGCGAGTCGCTTCATACCAGCGAATATCGTCTTGGCCGTCCTTATCAGACCAAGTAGGGACTTGTACAGTTCGCACACCTTTAGGGCTGTATACATCCTTGATAATGACGTCAAAAGTACCCGCATCCTTGTTGTTGTTTTGGATTAAGAGACTAGCAGTTGGACGTGATTGATTTTTGAAATCAATAAAGGCTTTTTTGACAAACTTGTTTTGGCCTTTGGCATCCACATAGAAAACTTGCGCTTCATACTGGCCATCAGCGTTTTCGTGGTCACTAGCTTTGGCTGTTACAGTATATGAACCGTCTGCTTGACGTGTCGGAGTGTACCAGATGATATCTTTCATCCCATTGGCATGAGACCAGAATGGAATCTTCACTTCTTTATAACCATCGAAACCTTGGAGGTTCTTAGCTGTAATAGTGAAAGTCCCGTCTGACTCTGATTTTGTAATGGTCAGATCAGCAGATGGTTTAGGAGCTGTGTAATCGATAAAGGCTTTCTTGACAAACTTGTTTTGGCCTTGGGCATCCACATAGAAAACTTGCGCTTCATACTGGCCATCAGCGTTTTCGTGGTCACTAGCTTTGGCTGTTACAGTATATGAACCGTCTGCTTGACGTGTCGGAGTGTACCAGATGATATCTTTCATCCCATTGGCATGAGACCAGAACGGAATCTTCACTTCCTTGTAGCTGTCGAAGCCTTGAAGGTTCTTAGCTGTAATGGTAAAGGTGCCGTCTGACTCTGATTTTGTAATGGTCAGATCAGCAGATGGTTTAGGAGCTGTGTAATCGATAAAGGCTTTCTTAACAAACTTGTTTTGGCCTTTAGCATCCACATAGAAAACTTGCGCTTCATATTTGCCATCAGCGTTTTCGTGGTCACTAGCTTTGGCTGTTACAGTATAAGAACCATCTGCTTGGCGACTTGGAGTGTACCAGATGATGTCTTTCATCCCATTGGCATGAGACCAGAATGGAATCTTCACTTCTTCATAACCATCCAAGCCTTGAAGATTCTTAGCCGTAATGGTGAAGGTGCCGTCTGACTCTGATTTTGCAATAGTCAAATCTGCAGAAACTGGAGATTCCTGTTGAGGAACACTCTCATTTCTTGCTGCTACCACTCGTGCGCGTGCGCCATATGGTGCACGACTAGCTACCACAGCTGGTGCTGGTTGCTCTGATACAACCTTGTCGCTAGTGCCCTTGTCAGAAGACTGGTTATTGCTAAGAGTCGGTGTGACAGGTGCTGCCTCTGTTGCAACGGTATTTTCTGTCTGAATACCTTTCTCAACTACTACTCCTTCGCTCACGGTATTCTGTGCTTCTGATGAAGTTGTTGCAACGACAGCTGATGTATTTTCTGGTATTTGATCAGACGCATGTTGCTCATCGGCTTTGACTTGTTGTGTCGAGAAAGCCAACAAAACGGCTGTCCCAGCATAAAAAATAAGATCTTTCTTTTTCATGTATCTTCCTTACAATTTTTTATACGGATTGTACCCACATAGTAGTATTATAGCACAAACCGCCGGATCAAGAAACAATATCGTGAGAAGAATCCTATTTTTAAAGAAAACAGAAGGCCAGATTGGCCTTCTGATTAGCTTATGCAAAAATTGAGAAGAAAGGTGCTCCAAGCTTGTTATCCATCGGGTCCTTACTCTTAATAGAGTGAAGATAATTGATAGAGTACCAGCCGTTGTTGCCGCTATTATATGGATCGCGAACATAGGTTCTTCCATTATCATAACCATGCAAGACCAATTCATGAGTATAAGGATCACTAGTAAATTGGCTATTACCTACTGCAGCAAGTACATGCTTGCCAGCCATGAGGGCTTCTGCAATGCCTCCAGCTCCATTAATCAATTGGCTCTTCAATCCCCAGTTACGAGTGGCAGCTACAATCCCATCAGAATCTGTTCCTGCTTCACCTTTGTTGAATGAATCAGTATTGTTGTAGAGATAATCAGCTACTGTTGTTGGCAAAATAGTTCTACCTAGGATATCTGTAAAGGTCATAGCAAGAGAGGTTGGCACACAACCTGACTGATCGACATTGCTCACACCGTAATATTTCCCAGCCCAACGAGGATCCCGTTGAGAATAATAGGTTGTTTGTGGATTCACCTTTTGATTTCGTGGAGACAAGGCTGTCTGACCGAGGTTAAAACCTTCAACTCCCCCATCTTTGTAGTCTACATAGACGTGAGTGGTATAGTTGCCCGCTTCATTACCGTGATTATTGGCAGAGACAGTGATCTCTGTGTGCATACCTGTCGGCGTTGCGGAATACCAGTAAAGATTTTCTTGGTGCGCTTTCGACCAAGCTGCGACACGAATATTCTTAATCTGACGTCCCTGAGGTGCTTGATCTACAGCTACTGTATAAGTCCCGTTCGTTGCATTGACATTCTTGATAGCAGCTTGCGTCTTGGTCATGGCATTTCTAACTTCTACGTCTGTAGTAGTGGTACCAATACCGATCCGAGATCCATCATTTTGAATGTAATAAAGGTGAACATGGTACTTACCAGTAGAGTTCTTGTGATCGCTTGCTTTGACTGATACCTTGTAATCTCCGTTCGCTTGGCGTGTTGCTTCATACCAGCGAATATCGTCTTGGCCATCCTTATCAGACCAAGTAGGGACTTGCACAGTCTGCACCCCTTTAGGGCTGTAGACATCCTTGATGATAACATCAAATGTTCCTGTATCCTTATTGTTGTTTTGGATCAAGAGAGTGCCGGTTGGACGAGATTGATTTTTGTAATCAATAAAGGCTTTCTTGACAAACTTGTTTTGGCCTTTAGCATCCACATAGAAAACTTGCGCTTCGTACTTGCCATCAGCGTTTTCGTGGTCACTAGCCTTGGCCGTTACAGTATATGAGCCATCTGCTTGACGAGTCGGAGTATACCAGATGATATCCTTCATCCCATTGGCATGAGACCAGAATGGAATCTTCACTTCCTTGTAGCCATCGAAGCCTTGAAGGTTCTTAGCTGTGATGGTGAAGGTGCCGTCTTTTTCTGATTTTGTAATGGTCAGATCAGCAGATGGTTTAGAAGCTGTGTAATCGATAAAGGCTTTCTTGACAAACTTGTTTTGTCCGTTAGCATCCACATAGAAAACTTGCGCTTCGTATTTGCCATCAGCGTTTTCGTGGTCACTGGCTTTGGCCGTTACAGTATAAGAACCGTCTGCTTGACGAGTTGGCGTGTACCAGATGATGTCTTTCATCCCATTGGCATGAGACCAGAATGGAATCTTCACTTCCTTGTAGCCATCGAAGCCTTGAAGATTCTTAGCCGTGATGGTGAAGGTGCCGTCTTTTTCTGATTTTGTAATGGTCAGATCAGCTGCGACAGCATTGGCCGGTTTTGTCGCCGTATAATCGATAAAGGCCTTTTTCACAAATTTGTTTTGACCTTGGGCATCCACATAGAAGACCTGTGCTTCATACTTGCCATCAGCATTTTCGTGGTCACTGGCTTTGGCTGTTACGGTATAAGAACCATCTGCTTGACGACTTGGAGTGTACCAGATGATGTCTTTCATGCCATTCGCATGAGACCAGAATGGAATCTTCACTTCCTTGTAGCCATCGAAGCCTTGAAGGTTCTTAGCTGTAATGGTGAAGGTACCGTCTTTTTCTGATTTTGCAATAGTCAAATCAGCTGATACTGGTGTCTGATTTTTCTTTCCAATGGCTACTGTCGTCGTTGTTCCGCCCACACCCGTCATTTGTCCATTATTCTGAACATAGTAAAGATGGACATTGTAAAGACCGGTTGAGTTTTTATGGTCCGCTGCTTTTACATTGACGGTATAGGTCCCATTTGCTTGACGATTGGCTGTATACCAAACAAGGTCATCTTGACCGCCTGTTTCTGACCAGATCGGTACAGAAACGGTTCGAACTCCATTTGGTGCCTTGACATTTGAAATGACAACGTCAAAGCGGCCCGTCATAGTATCGTTATTGACAATGTCAATCTTCCCACTTAAGCTGCCTTCTGTTGGATCCGCTGCAGGTTTTGCGTTCGCTGTAAAGCGACCGGTATAGTCTACACTGTGGTCAAAGAGGTGTTTTCCTGGAAGCAATTCCGCTTGAGAAGTGAACTGCCAGGCGCCAGCTTTCCCATTGTAACGCAAACTTTTCGCATCATTTACAGATAATTTTGGAGAAGGGTATTGGGCAACCCAGAAATTTTGAAGGCCAAATTGAGCGGTGTTGACAGGACCTTTCTTGCGAAGATTGTTTTCATCCAACCAGCTAGCACTGGTGTAGAACATCAAGTTGCTGTAGCCATTTTTACGCATTTCGTCCGCCCAAGCTTGGGTGTTGCGGTTAATGTTTGGCTGCATCTTGGCATCCTCAAAGTCATTGACCATGAGGGTGTTCTTTGGAAGATTCAAGCGTTGCGCTGCTGCGATATAGAACCGTGCTTCTGCACGCGCTGCTTCCTCAGAAGTATAGCGTGAGAAGTGGTAGGTCGATACTTGCAGACCCGCAGCTTGTGCATTACGAATTTGGTTCTCCGCATTCGGGTTCTTGTACCAAGTGTCTTCTGTCAATTTGACAACGACAACGACACCGCCTACACCTTTATTAGCTAGGGTACGGTAGTCGCCTATACTAATGTCTCCGTTATGGCTACTCACATCAACGAATGATTTTGGCTGAACCGCTACATCTGTTGAGCGACCAGCAGGAGCGTGAGCGCCTGTGTTAAAGAAGGTCGTGCTTCCTGCATCAGACGGAAGAGGAGTTTCCTCTTTCTCAGTAGTCGATACTTCTGTAGCTTTCTCTACAGATGAGGTTCCACTTTCTGAAGCCGCGACCTTGCTCGCAGGTGCTACAGACTGTTCAGTCACATTTGCTGGTGCTGCATAGTTGCTTGCGACAGGTGCTACCGACTTTTCAGCAACGGCTACTTCTGGCGCTTTTTCAGCTTGGACTTGGTTGCCTTCAGTAGTAGCGGCCTCGTTTGAAACCAGCTCATCTGCACGGACTCCCTGAGCAGAAACAGCCATCAAGACTGCCGCTCCGGCATAAAAAATAAGATCTTTCTTTTTCATATAAACTTCCCTTTATACAAATTTTATACGTTAATCATTTTACCACACGGTTTCAGCGATGAAAAGTTTTATAAGGCAAATTTTTAAAATTAGTGATATTTTTTTGAAAAACTAAAAAAGAAGTCTGTCTGACTTCTTTTGATCTTATGATAAATGCTTTAAGGCTGTCTTTAAATAGTGACCATCTCGGATTTCCTGACCAACATGCTTGGCATTGTCTACCAAATCTTGGTAATCGGCATCTGAAAGATTGTCGATTGTCTCCTTCAAGTCATGAAGAGACTCCACTGCAATCCCACAGCCCTTCTCAAGCACAAAGTGAGACAAGGCTGACTGTTTCCACACCACCAGCGGGAAACCCGATGCTAAATAAAGCGAAGCCTTGTGCGAGTTGTTGTAGCGAAGGTACTCGCCAAAGACACCACTACAGGTTTCCGCACTATCCCCATCCCAGACAAGCCCAAAACCACCCTCAAGGGCTGCAGGAAGCTCATCCGGTAGGAAGGATCCAAAGTAAGTTTCATTCTCTAAAGCTCTACTTTCATCAAAACCAACACCATAGAGATTATAGGCAGGTTCTGCAGGAAGACCATAGAGATAACCAGCTTTTTCCTGGGCCAAATTACCTGCCACAATCATCGGCTGGTCTTTTGTTTGGCCACTTTTCTCTTGGAAATTTGGAATCAAATAGTCGAAAATGCCAAGGCTGACAATCTTATCTTCCGCAATTCCTTTATCCACCAACACAGATTTCATAACCGGGTTGTGGGCGATGATCCCATCAGCTGCTTTGAGAAAACTTGCTTCTTGAAGGTACATCCGAATTCTGTGTTTTAAAGGTAGTGAAGTCATGTTGGCATGGCGAAGCACTTCTAGGTCATGAATCAAGAGATAGACTTTAATCCCTCTTTTTTGTGCTTTTTTAACCAAATGGGTTGAGAAAAAACTATGGTGAAGCATTGGAAACTGGATCAGCAACTCATCTCCTTGCTTTAGTTGATCCAAGGCTTGACCAAAAGCCTTTGCCTTATGGCGTTGAGCCGCAAGGGTACTCATCTGATACCAATTGTCGACAGAAAGGACCAAGGGATGATAGCCTTCTTCTTTCACAATACTTTCTACGTCATTGCGTGCTTTATTTCCTGCGTTCTTTGCGTTGACATCATGCAGGAATTCTTCTTTTAAGTAGTATTTCATAGATTATCGTTTCTCTTAATCAAACTCATTTGCTACGACTTCTAGAGCACGCTCAATAACCACGTGCATGTCGTAGTATTTATAGTCTGCTAGCCGTCCACAGAAGATGACTTTGTCATTTTTTGCTGCTTCTTCTTGGTACTTGGCAAACATGGCGTTGTTCTTTTCATCATTGATTGGGTAGTAGGGTTCATCCCCACGTTTCCAGTCAGCTGGGTACTCACGTGTGATAACTGTCTTGGGTTGTGTACCATACTCAAAGTGCTTATGCTCGATGATCCGAGTGTAAGGAATCTCACGCTCTGTGTAGTTGACCACGGCATTCCCTTGATGATTTTCTTCATCTAAGATTTCGTGTTCAAAACGAAGACTACGGTACTCCAACTCACCGTGTTTGTAGTCAAAGTACTGGTCAATCATTCCTGTAAAGACAACTTTATCAGCTGAAGCTTCTAGCTCTTCACGATTGGCAAAGAAGTCAACACCAAGTTCTACTTCTACATCGCCCAACATATTTTCAATGATGACGTTGTAACCACCGATTGGAATTCCTTGGTAACGGTCATTAAAGTAGTTATTATCAAAGGTCAAACGAACTGGTAGACGTTTGATGATAAATGGTGGAAGATCTGTGGCAGAACGCCCCCATTGTTTTTCAGTGTAGCCCTTAATCAACTTTTCGTAGATATCTGGACCGATCAATTTGATAGCTTGTTCTTCCAAGTTCTTCGGTTCAACATCTTTCATGTCAGCTGTCTGCTCGGCAATCTTGTCCTTGACTTCTTGAGGAGTCTTGGTGCCCCACATAGCATAAAAAGTATTCATGTTGAAGGGAAGATTGTACAGACTGCCCTTGTAGTTAGCTACTGGTGAGTTGATATAGTTGTTGAATTCAGCGAACTGGTTGACATAATCCCACACTTTTTTGTTGGAGGTATGGAAAATGTGGGCACCGTACTTATGGACGTTGATGCCTTCAACCTCCTCGCAGTAGATATTTCCACCGATGTGATCTCGCTTGTCAATCACTTTTACTTTTTTACCACGTTTTGTAGCTTCATGTGCGAAAATGGCTCCAGACAAACCAGTACCAACAATCAGATAATCGTACATAGTAGACTCCATTATTTCTTAAATATTTGTTTTAATTCTTTCACATCTACCACTCTCAGAGATAGGATAGCAATCAGATAAATGATCCCACCAAGCACCGCATACACGAGTACATTCAGGGTAGGGGTGAAATGTAGGAATGGTTTTATAAGGAGCAAGAGGCCATACATCAGAGCAGATGCGAAAATAATTTTTGTCATAGACCCGATAATTGGAACTTCCTTGAGGTAATGACGGGTATAGTACAGTTGAATCAGCCATACCAAGGATTCTGTTAAGACGGATACAATGGCTGCACCGATAAAACCAAAATGAGGTAAGAAGAGCACATTCAACCCGACACTGACGATAGCAGGAATCGTGGTCGACAGCATAAATTCTTTGTTCTTATCATGTGGGATGAGAATTTGAATCCCCATGATATTGGTCCATCCGATGAAGAACATGCGGAAGATCATGATAGCGATGGCATAGCGAGCATCTTGGAAATCCTTCCCTAAGAAGAATCGAACAAAGTCATCGTTGACGATCAGCATACCCGCAATGATTGGGAAAATGACCAAATTATAGATCAAAAAGGACATTTGGTGCATTTTATTAACAGCCTTGTGATCTCCGGAAGCCAAGAGACTCGCCACGCGCGGAAGCATGACACTTCCTAAAGACGTCACAAGGGTCAGCAAAATATTAACCAATTTCAAGGCCTGGTCGTAAATCCCTACATCCTTTGTAGAGGCGAGAGCTCCCAGCATGGTCCGGTCCAAGGTGACATAGAGGGAAATAGCAATCTGCGGTAAAAAGAGCAGAATGACCGGTTTTAAGTGCACCCGTGCATAGGCCATATCAAAATGGGCTTTCCCAATGAATTCCTGAGCAGGTAGCCACATACTGAGCTGACCTAAGAGCTCAAAGATAGTGAGTAAGAATACATAGAGATACAGATCATTAGCAGATTTGACAAACAAGAAGATGGAGATGACTCCAACCAGTTTGACCGTGATATTCCGAACCGTAATCTTGCGGAAGTCCTCTAACCCCTGAAAAAGCCAGGAGATATCGAGTCCCTTTGAAACCAAACTGAGCCCTAAGATATAGGCAACAGGGTTTTGCATGGAAGGAAGCGCCAAGCACAGCAAGACATAGAGTAGGATGGACACAAATGTCGCTCCTAACTGGAGGGTATAAATCCCCCAGAAATTCTTTTGAATGTCTTTGCGGTGTCCTGAGATCTCCTTGGTCCCGTAGTTAGCCACTCCCAAGGTCGCCAAAAGGATAAAATAGGTGACGATGGAGTTGAAATAGCCATAGGTCCCCAAGTCATTCGAGCTAAAGACCCGCGTCACATACGGAGTGGTAATAATCGGTAAGATAATCACCAGCAACTGGTAGGAGAGATTATAGGCGTAATTTTTTAACACTTTCATGACTGTCTACAATCCCCACTTGAAGACCGTTTTAAACGGTGTGATCAAATCCGTCGCAAAAGCTCGATGAATATCTGGAATGGTTTGAACTTCTCCATCAACGTGGATAATGTTTTTCAAACGGCTTTGGACCCGACGATTAGCCAGCATCTCTACAGCCCGCTCAAAATCCTCACGACCTGAGCGAGAAGATCCTACAAAAGTCAAGCCCTTTTCAAGTACATCTCTTGTATTAACTGCGACCCGGTTATCACTAACCCCCATTAACATCACAGTTCCTTGGGGCTTGATATGATCGATAATGTCATTGATGGCCGGTTCACTTCCTTGGCCACCAGTACACTCAAAGGCGTGATCAAACCGTTGATCGTCTGTCAACTCGCTGGTTAAAATGGCCTGATGAATGAAATTAAACAATTGTAGTTTATCACTATTACGCCCAACAACTGTAATCTTCAGCTCTGGATAAAGATAGTGCAAAGAAGTCGCAACCACATATGAAAGACTCCCATCTCCTAAAATCAAAACAGACTCTCTTCGTTGATGGGCAATGAGATCAAAGCGATGAATGGCATGCATGGCAACACTACTAAATTCCGCTAAGGCTGTCACAGGGCCCCGAACTTCCTCTGGATAAGCCACTACACGATCCAGTGGCAAGGCAACGACTTCCTGCATAAAACCATTAAAGCCACTAGACAAGAAGTGCGTCCCCTCCAAATAATTTTCAAAGAAGACACCCTCTGTTTGATGAGGAGGTTGATTGGGAACCATGGCCACAATCTGTCCTGGTTGATAGGTTCCCGTAGGATCCGCTACCACGATACCAGACGACTCATGGATCAGGGCCATGGGTAATTTCTTTTTAAGCACCTTAGGATCCCGTTTCCCTTGATAGTAACGTTGGTCCGCATGACAAATAGCCATGTAATAAGGGCGTATTAACACCTTGTCTCCACGGCTCATGTCTTCTTCTTGGTATTTGATGGTAATATTTTTCGGCTGGGTCAGCTGAAAGATTTGGTTCAACATATTAATTGTCCTCAATCATACCGCGTGCAATTTTCAAATCTGTAATCGTCGTAATTTTAATATTAGAATATTCCCCTTTTGCAAGAGCAACTTTTTTACCATTGATGACAAAGATCTTGCAGGCATCTGTCAAGACTTCTTTTTGCTGATCACTCAAGTCATGATACAAGGCAAGAAAGTCTTTCATTTTAAAGGTTTGAGGGGTTTGACCCTGATAGAGGTATTGACGCTCAGGGATATCCGTGATAAAGGTATTGTCCAAGCTTTGAACAATGGTATCGGTTGCTTCGACCACTGTATCCACAACGTCATGGCTCTTAGCTAGTTCAATGTTTTCTTGGATGGTTTTTAGACTAACAAAAGGACGAACTGAATCATGCGTAACAATAATATCCTCATCTGTCAAAGGCTGCAGCTCATCGATAGCCAGGATGATGTTTTCGATGGTAGAGTTGCGGTCACTTCCTCCCTCTACAACCAAGATCCGGTCCTTATAAGAAGACAAGTACTTGTCTACCAGATCTTCCGTATAGGTCACCCAGTCCGGATGAATCCCCAATACAATCTTTTGAATCTCATGGACCAATAAGAACTTCTCAACCGTGTGGATTAAAATAGGACGTCCACCCAAATCCAAAAATTGTTTGGGCATATCCGTAATCCCCATCCGTGAGCCTGTCCCACCTGCTAAAATTCCTGCATAAATCATTTTAAACCTCCTGATACTTATACCTATCCGCACTCCAAGCAATCCCAATCAATAACAATAATGGGTTATACATTAATTCAAAAAATTGTGGATCAAACATTGAATGAATAATCAATACAACAAACACAAGTGTTTCAACTGTGTTGAAATATCCTCTCTTAATTAATCGATAATAACTGAACCAAATAACGATTAATAGTATTACTCCATAGTGCAATAAGATATTTACAAAAGAGGAATCAACATATAAGTAGTTATCAAAAACTGATGTTGCTCTCTGTTGAAGTTCCCAATCAATTCTTTGTCCAAATAGATGTACCCCATATAAGGACATCGCTTTATTTCCTAAACTTAGTCGCCCGGTTAAGGCAATGTTTAACGTTTGAAGAAATCTGCTATTTGCATTATAAAAATAAGTCAAAAGAATCGGGATAACCATTCCTGCTGTTAGGACAATGTGACCAGTTCTATTCAGTATTTTTTGATCAATCACCTTATTTTTAAATAAGTAAACCAATGCTAATGCTACAATCGAAAGATAAAAAGCCGATTTTGTATCTGTGTTGACATAAAAATAATAGTTCACCAATCCAAGAAGGAGTGTTTCAAAAAATGTAATTCTATTTCTTCGCAAATACAGATAAACTAGAGTGAAATGAAATAAATAATTCGCTCCAAGACTAACATATTGGTACCCCTGGCTTAAACGAAGCCTACCACCCAATTGAATTCGTAAAGTATTCTCTATAAATCCTACTTTTAATCCCATAAAAACAAAAAGCATAAATATAAAAATTGAACTTGACCAGAGAATCAATATTTTTCTAAAGCTCACATTTTGAATGGAAATAATTAACAAAATAGTCGAAATGATGGTTAGTCCGTCAAATAATTTATGGGTTGTAACACCAATTGCCAGTGCCAAACAAATCATCAAAAGAAAGAAAAATAAAAATCTACTTTTGGTTTTTTCTAATACTAGTTTGACAAAAAGTATAAGGATACAAGCCACCATAGCAACTATCCGATATCTATATATGTTAGGGTACTTATTGACCAAATTTGTTTGAGCTATGAAATTAAAGAGCAACCAAATAAAGAAAGCTAAAAAATACAACAACTCTGATAATTTAATTTTTATTTTCATTTGTTTACCTAGGTATACCTAAACTATCCTATCTTTTTCCTAACAATATCATATAATCTTGGAGAACATAAAAATAGCACATATTTTAGCTTGTTTTTTGTTGTAATATGTTTATCCAGCACTATCGTTCCAAAATAATGACTATAATCTCGACGAATTTTTTTGATTTCTTTGTACATATGAGAACCTAACATAGCATGAACCACATGAAATCCATTAAAGACATAGCGGGTATTGAGCGCTTTTTTCATTTCCGGATCATCAGGATAGTCTCTCTCGACATAGGCTCTGTTCCATTCCATGGCCTTGTAGAAATCCAAGAGCCGATCGCTATACTTCGAATTGACTGTACTACCCGCTCTTCGATAGTATTTATAAAGATTAAGATTGCTTACAGCAATCTCCTTACAAGCTGCAATATGCTCATAGGCAATGGCCAAATCTTCATAAATCATTCCTTCTGGATAGGGATGTTGGAGTAAGATCTCTTTCTTGTAGAGTTTACCTCCTGAATGGGTCCCAACGTGGTGACCATAGAACATTTCTTTGAGGGCTGTATGACGATCTAATTTCCTTGAACTTTTTTCATTTAGATCTCCTGAAAAATCTTTGTCCTCATGATTTCTGACTTCAATGACCGGGGTCGATACAAGGTCAACATTATACTGGTCTTTCAATCCCATTAAATATTCAACAGTTCTACGATCATAATAATCATCTGAATCTAGAAGCATGATCCAATCAGCTGTTGCCACTCTTACACCGTTGTTGCGGGCATAAGATATTCCCCCATTTTGAAGATGGAGCACTCGAATACGGTCATCTTCCTGAGCATACTGGTCGCAAATTTCTCCTGATCGATCAGTTGAGCCATCATCGACCAGGATGATTTCGATATTTGAATAGGTCTGTTGTCTAAGACTACCGACACTATACTGTAAATACTCCTCGACATTATAGACCGGTATGACAATCGAAACCTTTTCCATTATGCTAATCCCTTCATGATAATTTCTACAATCTGTTGACAAGCTGTTCCATCCCCATAAGGATTACTTGCCTGGCTCATCTTTTCGTATTCATCTTGATCTTCCAGAAGGAGTTTGAAGTTGCGATAGATGTTTTCTTCTTCTGTTCCGACCAAATTCAAAGTCCCTGCAGCCACACCTTCTGGGCGCTCTGTCGTATCGCGCATGACAAGGACGGGCTTCCCTAAAGAAGGCGCTTCTTCTTGGACGCCACCTGAGTCCGTCAAGATCATATAGCTTTGGTTCATGAAATTATGAAAATCAATCACTTCCAAGGGCTCAATGATTTTCATTCGCTCATTCTCTCCAAAAATCTTGCTAGCCAATTCTCTGACTTTTGGATTTTTGTGAATAGGATAGACCACCTTGACATCTTCAAACTCTTCTAAAATCCGGTTGACCGCACGGAACATGTGCTCCATAGGTTCTCCAAGATTTTCGCGACGATGGGCCGTCAACATGATGAGCTTGCTTCCTTTTGCCCATTCCAATATAGGGTGGTCGTAGTCTTCTTGGACTGTAGTTTTTAAGGCATCAATAACAGTATTTCCTGTAACGAAAATATTGGTCCGACCTTCTTTTTGAAGATTCTCTTTTGAAACCTGGGTTGGAGCAAAATTGTAATCTGCCACTATGGAAGTAGCTTGACGGTTAAACTCTTCAGGATATGGGCTTTGAAGATTGTAAGTCCGAAGCCCTGCTTCCACATGCCCCACTTTGATGCCCATATAAAAGGCCGCCAAAGCTGTTGCAAAGGTGGTTGTGGTATCTCCATGGACGAGGACAATATCAGGTTTTTCCTCTTCTAATACCGGTTGGATTTTTTCCAAGATAGAGGTCGTGATGGTAAATAATGTTTGATTGGCCTTCATAATGCCTAGATTATAGTCTGGAACAACACGAAAAACGTCTAACACTTGGTCCAGCATTTCCTTGTGCTGCCCTGTTACACAGACTACGGTTTCAATGGTATCGTGTTGTTTGAGTTCATTGACCAAAGGACACATTTTAATGGCTTCTGGACGCGTCCCAAACACTAACATTACTTTTTTCATTTTGAACCCTTCCTCATCGATTGGTAAAAGTTCCGATAGTTGTCTAAAAAGATCGGATAGCTAAACTTGTTATCATAATCTCTTTTTGCTCGAGCAGCTAAAGAGGCTCTTTTCTCAGGATCCTCTGCCAATTTTTTAATTGCTTGAGCTAAGGCCTGCGGATCCTCAGCTGGGACGAGGATCCCATTGCCAGAATTCACCACTTCGTTCACACCTGGAATATCTGTTGCAATCATCGTTTTGCCGTTCATAAAGGCCTCGATTGCAACCAATCCAAATCCTTCAAAGATCGATGGAAGAACACAAAAGTCAAAGCTATTGATACACTCTACCACGTCACTACGGTAGCCCAAAAAATGAATTCTTTCTTCCAGATTCAACTCTTTTGTTTGATTTATCAAATCATTTTTTAATTCTCCGTCACCGATAAGAAACAAGGATACACTTGGATTTGTCACAAGTGACATGGCTTGGATCAGATAGGGTAACCCTTTTTGTTCGGACAGGCGAGCGATACAGCCTATTTTGATACCGTCACACTGAGTAATTTCATTTACTGTATGCTCACTTTGTTTCATTTTCACTCCATTATAAATCACAATAGAGTTTTTTGACCCTACATCATTAAGGATATTTCCCTGGACAGCTTGACTGACAGCAACCGTTCGAGCCTTTCCTAGGGCGAATTTATAAAGTGGTAATTTATCCTTGAAAACATTATGGGCTGTATAGACATGGATCAATTTTGGATGGCGCATCTGCAGCAAACGAATATAGAAAGCAGCCATCCGGTGATGGGTGTGAACAATAGTGATCTCATTTTCTTTGATGATCTTGGAAAGACTAGCAAGAATCTTGAGGACAGTAGCTGGCTGTTTGCTATCGACATCTAGAATCCGATGGTGTTGAATCCCATTCTCTGCTAGTTTTTCTTCCCACAATCCACCAGTAGACGCAACATGAACCTGGTCAAATTCATCCTTGAGGTCTGTCGCCAACTGATAGACAATGCGCTCTGCCCCACCGATATCCATGGTCCGCGAAATGTGCAGAATATTATTTTTTTGCTTTCCGTTTTTCATGTACTACTCTCTTAATAAAAGTGGCATTTCCTACAAAATAGCGCTTAAAGAGGCGTTTTGGTTCATTGGCCACACGGAATAACCATTCCAGATTGGCCTTTTGCATCCACATAGGTGCCCGCTTGATATGTCCTGAAAGGACATCAAAGCTTCCTCCCACTCCCATAAAGACAGAGTTGACTCCATTGTCCATAAACTTCTGGATCAAGTACTCTTTTTTAGGAGAGGTAATGCCGACAAAGACAAAATCTGGATTCTTCTCACGAATATCTTCTTGAATAGCCTCTTCCTCTTCAGCAGAGAAATAGCCATTGCGATGCCCCACTACTCGGAGATTCGGATAATCCTTTTTAAAGATAGTTAACATATCTGTCAAGACTTCCTCTTTTGCCCCGAAGAAGTAGACAGAGTAGCCTTTTTCATTGGCCAAATGGAGCAATTCCTGCATCAAATCAATGCCTGCCACGCGCTCTGGTACAGAATAGCCCAAATAGCGCGCTGCGAGAACAACAGAAGCACCGTCTGCATTAATGATTTCAGATTCATTAACTATCTTCTTGATGGCTTCGTCTGTCGCACACTGATTGAGCTTATCTGCGTTGACCCCCATCAAATGGAGTGGTTTTTTATCTCGTACAAATTTTTCTGTAGCAGCAACGGTTTCTGCCATTGTTAAAGGGTCAATTCTGACCCCCATCATTGTAAAACTTTTCAAGCTTATTCTCCCCAAGTGGATTCAAAGTGACCTTTTTGCTCTGACTCTTCTGGCAACTTCATATAATCGCCATAGATCTTTGTCAGATAAGCATCCGGATCAGCATGACCACTGATTTTAATAGTTTCAAAATCAAGGAGTTGTGGCTCCCCAAATACCTCTTTGTAGGCCAATTCTCTCTCGCGATAGGATCCTAAGACATTTCCCACGAGATCACTTGTCTCAAAGTCATATTTTTTAATCGTATTTTGTAACTTTTGATTGATTTTTTCAGTATTTAGTAATTTGTCTAGGTGAAGGATCTTAGAAACCTTCACAATTGAATTTTCAAAGAAACCTCGGTCGCGATTGTGCAATCGATTGATGACAGATATTTTGGAAAGGGCACGATAATACTTAATTTTATTGGTGTGTAAGAAATAGTGGAAGCCATCTGATGGGTAACCATCTAAAGGAAACACATCGATAAAAGGACTACACACAACCCCACCAAATTCAATTTGAAGCGAGGTATCCATGATCGATGTATTGCCTAAATTATCATCATGGATTCTCAAGATGACATTGCTTGGTAATTCGTTTTGGCAAATTTCCAGAAACTTTTCATAGTCTTTTCTAGGCATGCCCAAATCCATATCATCATCCCAAGGGATAAAGCCCTTGTGACGAATGGCTCCCAATAAAGTGCCCCCTAAAGCATAGTATCGAAGATTGTGTTTTGTGCAAATCTCAATATACTTTTCTAATAAGGATAGTTCTCCTAATTGAATCTGTCTAACTTTACTCACAGCCTACTTCGCTCCTTCTTTTCTAAGTACAACCTTCACGGTCTTGAGCAGGATCTGAATATCTCTCCAGATCGTCCAACCATCCATATACGCAACGTCGAGCTTGACCACTTCGTCAAAATCTGTAATCTCACTGCGTCCGCTCACTTGCCAAAGGCCGGTAATCCCTGGCTTGAAACTGAGTCGGCGTTTTTGGGCTGGCGTATATTCTTGGTATTCGTCAACCGTTGGGGGACGAGTTCCGACTAGACTCATATCACCGATCAGAACATTGTAAAATTGTGGCAATTCATCGAGACTGGTCTTACGGATAAAGCGTCCGATTGGCGTTACCCGCGGATCATTTTCCATCTTGAACATGCCACCTGTCATGGTATTTTGTGCCATGAGATCTTTCTTAATTTCTTCGGCATCCACACGCATGGAGCGGAATTTATAGAAGTTGAAATACCGTCCGTTCTTTCCGACCCGTTTTTGTACAAAGAAGGCAGGTCCGCCATCCTTACGAATCAGAGGGACTAAGACGATACTCACTAGTCCACAAATCAAGAGACCAAAGAGGGCTCCTGCAATGTCTAAGAGACGTTTAGCAAACACGTGACTCGGCTTGTAGAAATTGGTTGAGAAAGTAACGACACTTAGCCCTCCGACTTCTCGAACCCGTTTATTACCTAAGGACGCGAAGTTAAAGGCATTGAGATTGACCGATACATCGATCCCCATACTCTCAAACTCCGAGACCAAGTCACTAATATTGTAGTCCTCACTTGGCAGATTGATAAACACTTCATCCACCACTTCCTTGGTCACAAAGTTCATCATTTGATCTGGCTGCACCACCCGTACACCTGAATGAGCAAAATCAGTATCGTCCATGACAGTGACACCGATCAATTCCCCATGATAGAGGCTGGGCGAATGCAGAATATCAAAGACTTTTTCCATCCGACTGGTCGCTGTGATCAGGAAAATCTTTCTCGAGCTTTTTCGCCGTGGTGAAACAGACTTCCGGTATCTCTTCAGCAAGAGATCCATGACATAGACAGAAAAAGTATTCAAAAGAAAGAAGTAGATCATCCCCCGACGAGAGATGGAAAAGACCCCATCGAGCATAAAAGAGGTAAAGGTGATCCCAACAGCGAAAAACACATTGTATTTCAAAACCTGAAAGAGCTCATCCAAGTAGCCCCTGCTGTAAAAACGATAGGCAATATTGCTAATGTAGAAAGCTACAAAATGTAAGAGATAGAGAATGGCGATCGTCTGTGACGTGTATTCTGCATCCTTAAAAAGACTCACAATGTAAGCTGAAAATAGGACAGCTAAACTTTGAAAGAGAACAATATTTAGTTTTTCCAGTTCAATTCTTTCTTCTCCCATTTCCCCTCAATCCTATTCTTTACTTTTTCCCGTACTCTCCGTAAGATCCGTATCCTCCATACGAACCATATTCAGCAGCTTTAATGTTAAATTTATTGAGCACGACTCCTAAGAAAGGGGTGCCTGTTTGTTCTAATTGTTCCTTAGCCTTTTGGACAGCCTTGCGTCCATTGGCACCAGATTCTGTGATCAAGACAGTTCCATCACAGCGTTGGGCGATAATGGCCGCATCAATCACGACCCCGATTGGAGGCGTATCGACAATGATGTAGTCAAAATGCTCACGCAAGGCATCCATCATCACAGTGAAGTTCTTGCTTTGCAAGAGACCTGTTGGGTTTGGCGCTACCTGTCCAGACTCGATGATATCCAAATTTGGAAAATCAGTCGCATACAAGATTTGGTCCAATTGGCTACGACCAGATAAGAAGTCGGTCAAGCCTTGGATCTTATCCCGGCTACGGAAAACCCCTGTCATGACAGAGTTCCGGATATCGCAGTCGACCAAGAGGGTCTTGTAACCCGCACGCGCAAAGGCAACGGCCAAGTTGGTTGAAGTGGTTGATTTCCCTTCATTTTCTTGAACAGATGAGATGGCGATGACTTTTAAGTCCACCCCACTCAATTGGATATTCGTCGCTAGGGCATTGAAGTACTCTTCTGCCTTCCGAATTTCTTGTAATTTATTTTTTGAAATTTCTAACGTATTCATGCGATCCCCAGTCTACAGTTTCTTAATATCTGGCACAATACCAAGCAAGGTTAAGCCCATCAACTCTTCGATATCTTCTGGTCTCTTGACACGATCGTCCAAGACTTCTACTACGACCATGAGAACCACCATCAAACCAGCTCCAGCAATAAAGCCAAGAAGGACATTGCGTCGGATATTTGGTGAAGAAGGTGATTGAGGCACTTCTGCTTCATCCAAGGTCGTAACATCTGATACCTTGGTCACAGCAATGATCTTTTCAGCTGCTACATTCCGAAGGCCGTTGGCAATACGAGCTGCTTCTTTTGGATTTCCGTCCTTAGCCGTGATCGAAAGGATACGAGTATCTGTTGGAACGGATACACTGATCTTTTTCGACAACTCAGCAGGTGTCATATCGAGTTTCAATTCTTCGATGGCTTGGCTCAAGACATTTTGAGAAAGAATGATTTCACGGTAGTCCTTAACCAAGTAAGAACCAGCCTGCAAATCAGAGTTTGTCAAGGCATTGTTATCTTGGTTTTGACGACTGACCACGTAGATCCGGCTAGTACTTTGGTATTCTTTCTTGGCTAAAAAGGCACTGTAGCCAAATGCTGCAATGGCAAAGACAAGAGCGACCAAAACGATCGAAAACTTGCGTTTCCATAGGGTCTTCAGCATAGCGAAAACATCAATTTCCACTGCTTGATTTTCTTGATTGTTCATTTCCTAATTACTCCTTCATGTGGATCTCTCCACCTGTTTCCTGGTTAGATTAATTCATCCGCTAACAAGAGCTGCTGATTGTCGACAAAGAGAGCTTGTGCTCGTCGTTCTCCGTATTCTTCCTTGATCAAGCGATAGGCTTCTGCCATGTAAGGCGGTCGTTTATCCACATTGTGCATATCACTAGCCACAAAGTGGACCAAGTCTTTTTCTAAGAAGTACCGAGCTCGTTTTTTCAGTTGTTTTTGCTCATCCCCAAAGAGGCGAGGCTTGAGAACACTCGAACTATTGATCTGCATGTAGCAGCCCATGTCAATCATCTCTTGCACGCGCTCCTCATTTTTCTCCAAGCACTTGTAGCGCTCGATATGGGCCACCACCGGTGTCACGCCTAGATGGAGCAAACGGTCCAAGGCGGTATGAATCTCCTTGTAAGGTGTTCCCATACTGAATTCAATCAGCGCAAAGCGCGTCTCAGCTAAACGTGGAATGATCTTTTCTTCCAGTTTTTTTAAGACATCATTCGTAAAGTAGATCTCTGCCCCGTAATGAATCGTTAAATCTGGCGCGACCTCTGCCGCAATTTTTTTCACTTCTTGAAAATTCTCAGAAATCTTTTCTTCGGGAGTTTCAAACATTCCCTTGCGACGATGAGAAGTGGAGATAATGGTCCGTACCCCTTGGCGATAACTTTCTTCCAATAAGGTACGCGTATCTTCTCTTGTCTTTGGTCCATCATCCACATCAAAGACGATGTGCGAGTGGATATCAATCATTTTTCTTTTCCTTCCATCACTTTTTGAATGGTTTCCTTAGCCTTAGTCAAGCTCGCTTGATCCAACTCCATGACATAGAGGTTGTAACCAGGCATGGCATAAGATGGCAAATCATTTCGTCCTTGTCCGGTGATCGCTTGTGAGGTCACCTCATAAGAACCACCCGTTTCTAGCTGGGTATTGATCAAGTTCATCATAGTTGGCAACTGCATATTGGTTTGGACAGAATCTTGGAGGTTTCCGATAATCTCATTGTAGTTGCTTAAGACCTTAGTAGAGGTCAACTTTTTGATAATGGCCGCAATGACTTTTTCTTGGTTTTTCCCACGGTCATTGTCGCCACCTTGAAGAGAGTAGCGTTCTCGGACAAAACCGAGGGCTTGCTCTGAATTCAAATGAACCTTTCCTACTGGGAAATGGAACTTCCCGTGCAAGCTCGTGAATTCTTGGTCATTTTCCACATCGATTCCCCCTAGAAGGTCAATCAACTTGAGGAAGGAGGTGAAATTGAGACGAACATAGTAGTTGAGCTTGATATCATAGAGATTCTCAAGGGTATGAATGGAAGCATCCACACCGTAGATCCCCGCATGGGTCAACTTATCATTTTGGTTGTTACCACCATCTGCAATCGGTACATAGGCATCCCGCGGCGTCGTTGTCAACAAAACTTGCTTGGTCTTCCGATTGACGGTCATGATGATATTGACATCTGATCGAGAAACCGAAGTTACTGGGCCATAGGTATCGATCCCGCTGACATAGATGTTAAAGACATCCGCATTGGCAGACACCTTGCTCGTTGCTGCCACTTCTTTTCGAATCTTGTAGGAATAGATTTTCTTCAACTTCTTCGCATAGTCGGCATCTTCAGCAGCGATAGTATCTTCAAAGGTACTGTTGAGCACCATGGCAGAAGCATTCCCTTCTTGCAGGCTCTTATAGGCATCTAGATAAGTCGGTGCATCCACTACAGAAATTTCCTGACCCTTGGTCTTTTTGATATTGTCCAAGAGGGCCGTGAGATTGGCTTCATTATTGTTGCCCTTTGGTGCCACCACTTCCTTGATGTCTTTGATATCTTTGATGTCACTGTCTTTCTTGACATAGACAGCCATCTCAAACTCTGTATAGTTAGAATGGCCATTGACATTACTGGTCAGATTTAGTAGCTGTTGACTAGCAAACAAAACTCCTGAACTAGCCAATAAGCCGACAAGAAGCAGGACCAAAGTTGTCTTTTTGGCCTGATTTTTGATCACAAACCAAGCTGACAAGAGCAAGAGAACAGCTAGTAGTACCATCACGAGAACATTAACATAGCGAAAAGCCAAGATGTTATTGGCCAACATGGTATAGGTCGCCCAACTCGCGGTCATAAGCAAAAAAATAAGCAATACGGAATTAACGATTCGCAATTGCCCCCACTTATGCTCTGAACGACGACTCCGTCTCCTTTGTGACATAAATACCTCCAATTAGTCCTAATCATATTTATTGTAACATATTTTTAGCAAAAAATGCATTAATTATCACTTTTTTGTCCATTATGGACATTTGAAAAGTAAGCGTTTTCTGAAATAGACAAAATCCCTTGTATACTTATGCAGAGAATCCAAAAAACCGAGTGAAAAACCCGGTTTTTTGAAGATCCTACAAAAGATCATCCCGTTTGACCTGCTCAAAACTTTCCTTGCCATCATTGAGCTTGTCCCAGATGACGACTTTTCCTTCTTTGAGGGATTTTTGAACATCAATGATCCGTTGATTAGAAGAGCCACGAAACTGCAACATGAGGTTGCGTTTGCTCTTATCATAGCGGCCATCCACCAGAATATCAATCAGTGAGAGAAGCTCTAGCTTGTCTGGTGTCTCTAGCATCATTTCTTCCCAGGTGTAGCCGGTCCAAGACCAGATATCTTTATCAGGCAACTCTTTTCTCACGCGCTTGACCAAGGGCAGAAGGATGCCGGTATTAAGAAAGGGTTCCCCCCCAAGTAGGGTCAAACCTTGAACATAAGGCTGGGCAAGATCTGCCATAATCTGTTCTTCCAACTCTTTGGTGTAGGGGATACCCGCCTTGAAAGACCAGGTCGCTACATTGTAACAGCCCTCACAGTGAAACATGCAGCCGGCCACATAAAGGGAGTTGCGGACTCCTTCGCCATCGACAAAGTTAAAAGCCTTATAGTCAATGATGCGCCCTTGACTCAGTTCCTCACTCTTCCATTCGCCTGGTTTAGGTGTATTCCATGTCATCCTTCTACTCCACTTCTATCCAATAACGCTCCGTTCCATTTCGAACATCTTCAAATTGACCGCCATTAGCTAAGATAACCGCTCGACTGGCCGGATTTTCCGTGCTACAAGTTACCAGAGCACGATGGATGTTCTTTTCTTTAGCCACTTGCAGACCTTGATGGAGAGCTTCCTTGGCATAACCTTTTCCCCTTTCAGAAGGACGGATGGAGTAGCCGATATGACCAGCATAATTCAGCAATCCCTCGTTTAGTCTCAGCCGTAGATTCAAAAAACCTAAAGCATGACCTGATTCATCAAACAATACGAACTGAATTGATGGAACGCGATTTTCAGGCAAGTTTATTCCCATTTCTTTATTAAGGTTAGTTTCTAGCCACTCCTCATAATCAAAGTTCTCAGCATCCCAAAAGCCGCCGTCGTGGGCCGACTGGGTCTCTTCGAACTCTGCCATCATGTTTAGAATGGTTTCTTTATCTGCTAAAGTTGGTCTACGTAATTCCATCTTTACCTCCCCCCCATACGAGAAAAGCGAGAGCGGACTCTCACTTTACAACATAAACAATCATTTTTAATAAAATGAGTTAATAAATACTGAATCAATAAGATGACGCTTATTTATTAAACTTTTTCAAGAATCTACTGAGACTTTCCGCCGTGGGAAAAATGCCTGAAACCAACAAGTTTCAGGCATCCGGAATTATTGAGACCCTAGGCTCAATAATTAGTCATGGAACTTCGTAGAAGTTCGCTGACGTCCGTACCCCACCCAAGGAAGTCTCAAAAGAGAATTCCATCTTCAATATGAAGCGAGAATTCTCACCTTTATTTTTTCTTGTTCTTATTTAAAAATTGTTCTCTCAGGCTGGCTACTCGGTCTTTTTTATTGATTCCACCCTTTGAATGCTTTTCGTGGAATCGTTGAACCTGAGCCTTGCCCTTATCATCTAATTGGTATTTTCCCATAATGTCCTTTTCTAATCTGTCACTTGGTGTCCAGCTGATTTGATCGTGGATCCATTCATGTGTTTGACACGCGCCGCGATTTCCTTATGACGGCCATTGACCATCGGACGAGCTTGAGGGTTTCCTAGATAACCACAGGTCCGTTTGACCACATCAACCGTCTTAGGATCGCTATTGCCACAGTTTGGACAAGCAAATCCGCGCTCAGTCGGTGTGAAATCTCCTTCAAAATCACACTTGTAACAACGGTCAATCGGCGTATTGGTACCGAGATAACCGACCCGGTCATAGGCATAATCCCAAACCGCTTCAAGGGCTTTTGGATTTTGTTGGAGCACAGGGTATTCACAATAGTGGATAAAGCCACCAGAAGCTCCAACTTCAGGATAAACTTTTTCAAAATCCAACTTTTCAAATGGCGTTGGGTTCTTACGAACATCGTAGTGGAAACTATTGGTGTAGTATTCCTTGTCTGTGATATCTGGAACCTTACCAAATTTCTCCATATCCAGGCGACAGAAGCGATCTGTCAAGCTTTCTGACGGTGTCGAATAGATAGAGAAGTGGTAATCATACTGGTCAGACCATTCTTCCACGCGCGCTTTCATATCCTTGATGATATCGATCGTGAATTGTTTGGCTTCTGGATTGTGTTCCCAATTTGGACCATAAAAGACGGTTGCGACTTCATAGAGTCCGATATAGCCAAGAGAAACGGTTGCTCTGCGATGACGGAAGAGCTGATCTACCTGGTCATACTTGCCCAAGCGTTTCCCGAAAGCCCCATATTGGTAGAGAATCGGCGCATTGGCCGGTGTCGCTTCTTTGGTGCGTTCCACCCGGTAAACCAAGGCATCTTCAGCGATGTTCATCCGTTCATTAAAGATTTGCCAGAACTTCTCCTTGTCTCCGCCCGATTCCAAGGCAATCCGAGGGAGATTGACCGTCACAACCCCTAGGTTCATCCGGCCAGAATTGACTTCTACGCCATTTTCATCCTTCCAACCTTGAAGGAAAGAACGACATCCCATCGGCACCTTGAAGGAGCCTGTTAATTCGACAATCTTGTCATAAGACA
This sequence comes from Streptococcus parasanguinis CC87K, assembly GCF_000507765.1. GTDB lineage: Bacteria > Bacillota > Bacilli > Lactobacillales > Streptococcaceae > Streptococcus > Streptococcus parasanguinis_J. Next base: position 105,205 of record NZ_KI669403.1, read on the forward strand.
AAACATCTGGGTACATGCGCTTAGTGGCACATTCCAAGGCCAATTGCTTGATATCATAGTTAGGGGTTCCAGGTTCTAGGTTGAGCCCCCGCTTGAGGGTAAAGATCAATTTTGGAAAGATAGCTGTCCGATGTTCTGATCCAAGTCCCTTAATCCGGATTTCCAAAATCGCCTTTTGGATTTCCCGTTCGAAGCGATTGGTTCCAAGACCAAAGCCAAGCGAAGTAAAGGGCGTTTGCCCATTTGAGGTAAAGAGGGTATTGATCTCATATTCCAGCGATTGCATGGCATCATAGATGTCTTTTTTCGTTTTTTGCCAAGCATAGTCCTCGCGTTTTTCAGGGAGAACCCACTCCTCTGCATCTTTCAAGTGCTTCTGATAATTCTTTTCTGCATAAGGAGCCAAGACTTCATCGATCCGGTCTGCTGAGCAACCGCCATACTGGCTAGAGGCTACATTGGCAATAATCTGCGAGATTTGAGCCGTTGCAGTTTGGATGGACTTAGGACTTTCTACTTCTGCATTCCCAATCTTAAAGCCATTTCTGAGCATGCCCTCAAAATCGATCAAACAGCAGTTGGTCATCGGTGTATAAGGGCTATAGTCCAAATCATGGTAGTGAATATCCCCTTTTTGATGGGCATTGGCTACGTGTTTAGGCAACATTTTGAGCCCAATAGACTTACCAACAATCCCCGCCGTCAAGTCCCTTTGCGTATTAAAGACATCGCTGTCCTTATTGGCATTTTCATTGACAACGGCTTGGTCCTTGTTGAGGAGTTTTCCAATCGTAAAGTTGATATCCGTCGCTTTTGAGCGCTCAAAATCCCGCTGCGTCCGATAAGTAATGTAGCTCTCAGCAATCGCATATTCATTGGCTTGAAGCAATTCATGTTCGACAACATTTTGGATCTCATAGATCTTCACGCCATTTGGAAAACGTTCCAAGATCTCTGCGATCACACGATCGACAATAGCTTCTAGTTTGGCTTCCATCACGGGAGTGAGAGAAGTCACTTCTTCTGTCGCCTTCAACAAGGCTTTATAAATTTTTTCAACATCGAATTGAACACGACGGCCATCTCGTTTTTCAACAAAAATATCCGGGGCCATTCTCAGTTTTTCTTCTCTCAAGGTGATCATACCAAACATGCCTCTCTTCATTTATTTACATACAAGTTGTATTATACCACTCCAAAAATAAAAATCAATATCTTGTGGTGAAAATTCTAAAAAACTTTCTAAAACACAAGATATTGATTTTCTTAAGAGCGTTGATAGAGTTTGAAATGACGGTATTTCTTCTCAACCAGACGATAATTTTCTTTGAGCAAGTCCTTCATATTGGAGGTCAACTCCACCTGATTGTTGACCACAATATACTTCGGTTCAGACCGATCGATTTGTTGGATCACATTGGTCCGATTTTCATTAATTCCCAGATAAGACATTGGGGTCAATAAGGCAGAAGCTGCCAAACGATCGCTTTCTTGATAGAGAGTAGCTGTCGTATCCCAAGCATAGATGGTATCTTTCGACTTGGTGTGATGTTTAATGTAGCTGGCAATAGCGCTCCGTTCACTCGATTGACCAGACTGAAGCACGACATCTTGAACCACTGGATTCGCCAAGAGATAGACAAGGGCTACTAGCGGTAAGAAAACTTGGCTCGTAAAGTAAGCGGCCCAAACTTCCTTGTTTTTCTTCTTCCGACCACGACGTTCGATCCCATCGTTTTCTTCCCCATCTCGTGAGAACCAGATCGCAAACAAAGGAAGAACAAATAGCAACATCGGTAACAATTGGTAAGCGCCTTGTTCAGGAAGACCAATCGACACAATGAGGACCACCAAGCTACCTGCCCATCCCATAAAGCGGAAGATCCGGCGAGCACTGCTATTTTGCTTCGTAAAAGACATCAAAAAGGCAGAGACTAGGCCAAAGGCCAGCGCCAACAGTCCATAATAAATGGCATTACTGAAGGTCTGTCCATTGCTAAAATTCAAGGCATTAAAGACATAGGTTACTTGGTTAATGGCATAGCCAAAAGTCTGATTCAAAACGGTGATATAGCCAATTGGATAAAAGACGAGTGAAAAACCAAGGAGAGCTGCTAGCAGTTGATAAAAGCCACGCGCCCATCTCTTCTGCTTGATGTTAAAGGCTGTTAATCCAAGGAAGGCCAACAAATAAAACAAGGCACTGGTCATCGGATCAATCAAGAAAGCCACAGCTGCAATCGCACCATAAAGGATAAAGCCTTCATCCTTACGATGCCCAATCAAATAAGCCAAAATGAAATTCATGCTGGCAAATAGGATTGGAAGACTAAAGAGAGTCACATAAGTTCCTCCAAAACCAAGGCCTAGCACCAAGAAATAAAAGAGTAACTGGACATTCTTCGCTGTATCTTTATCAGACACCAGCAAGCGCACAACCCGATAGAGATAGGTACCCGCAAAGAAGAGGGCAATCGCTTGGAGGATCATCAAGATCCAATGTCCACCAGCTAAACTTCCCAACCAGTTGATTGCATAATAGAGCAGACCATTGGTTCCGTAAAAATCACCAAACGGTACTTGCCCCTTGGTCATTGCCCAGCCAGCATACAAGTTTTGCGATTGTTGATTGGTTGCAAAACGGGTTAAAAATGGCACCCCGACATGCAGCAAACTAATCAAGAGACTCAACACAAAAGGAATCGCTAGGGGGACTGGACGCTTAGCTTGACGACGGATCGGCTCAACTGCCACATCTGCTTCTAGCTCTTCCGTATTCTCTTCTACCTTCGATGCTTCCGCTTTTGTCGCTTCAACTCCCGCCTTACGCGAACGACGACTCATCCGACTGAGCGGTTGCTCCGCTTCCTGTTCCAATTCTTGTGTAGGTTCTGCTATTGCTTCTGGCTTGGCATCACTAATTTCCTCTGATGCCTCCATTGCAACCGGCTCCTCCAAGACTTCTGCCTGCTGGCTATGAGTCGGTTCTTCTTCACGAAAAATCGATTTATCCAGCACTTCGCGAATTTCACGTGTATCCTGGAAACTATCTCCCACATGAATCCCTAATTTTTTCGAAGTCATTTCTTGCTCTTTTTTGCTCATTCTTTTTCCTTTTTCTAGATCTTTGCTCTTTCCTTTTAGAAAAAAGCCCATTATCTTCTCTAGTATACCAAATTCTGCTGACCCTGTCAGCCTCTTGCCACATAGTCCTATGGAAAAAGAGTCAGATCTCTCAACTTCTGACTCTTTCTTCTGTATTCCCACACCTATTACAACATCGGTGCGAACAATTGCATAATTTCCTTGATTAAGCTTTGGTGCCATGTAAAGCGGAAGGTATCCTCTGTAATTTCTTGAGACACTTCAAAGATATGGTCAAAGTCCTCCCGAATCTTTTTCAAGGCAGGCGTCCGATACATCCAGACAGCATTTTCATAGTGATGGACCAGGCTGCGGTAATCAAAGTTAATCGACCCTACAACCGCCATTTCGTCATCTGCCAGGACTTGCTTGCTATGGACAAAACCAGGCGTGTACTCATAGATTTTCACACCAGCATCCATCAGATCCAAGTAAGCCCCACGCGTAACAATTTGGATCAATTTTTTATCCGGAATATGCGGGGTCACGATGCGAACATCCACCCCACGAAGGGCAGCATTGCGGATATCTTCTGTCAAATCATAATCGATGATCAAATAAGGAGTCGTGATATAGACGTAATCCGTCGCTTGATTGATCATATTTTGATAAACCGTCTTTCCGACCTGCGACTTGTAAATTGGCTTTGGCCCACTCCCATAGGGAATGTAGAGCCCTTCGCCTTCAACTGCCTTATTTTCAATATGGTAGCGGTCAAAATCCTCGATTTCCCCACGGTTGATGTACCAGTTCATGAGGAAGAGTCGCGTCAAGGCCTTAACAGCTCGTCCATCTAAACGGATGGCACTGTCCTTCCAGTGACCAAACCGCTCAATATGGTTGATATACTCGTCTGCCAAATTGACACCACCCGTATAGCCGATCTGCCCATCAATGACCAGAATCTTTCGGTGGTCTCGGTTATTATAAGCCACTGTTAGACGGGGGATCACCTTGTTAAACTTATGGGCATCAATCCCCATCTTTCGCAATCGTTTGGTATAGTTCCCAGCCAAGGTCGCCATACAGCCGATATCGTCATAAAGGAGTTTGACTTCGACCCCCTCTTTCACTTTCTGCTCTAAAATCTCTAGGATACTGTTCCACATCAAGCCCTCATCAATGATGTAAAACTCGATGAAGATAAATTTTTTCGCCGCTCTCAGATCCTCTAGTAGTTGCTCATACATCTCCTCCCCTAGAGGGTAAAAGGTTGATGCCGTCCCATTGTAGAGATCCGCATTGTGATCCATGGATAAAATCGACTTGACCAAGCCATAAACCGCCTTGCTTTCTTGCTTGAGCTCCTTACGCAACTGATGACTATTGTCCTCTCGAAACTTCATGGACTCCATATTTTTCAGCTGGATCATTTCCTTTTTGGACAAACGTCGCTCTCCAAACATGAGGTATAAAAGCGATCCAAAGACAGGAATGACGGCAATCAAGAGCCAGGTCACCTTATTTTCAGGCGGGGTATTTCGATTAACAATAGCTAAGATTGTCGACACATATAAGAGCCCAATGACTGCAACAGATAGCCAATGAGGGAACCATCTATTAAGCCAGAAGAAGGCCGCAAAGGATGCCCATAGTTCAAAGCCCATAAACAAAATACTAAATCCATATTTGGACATTAATAGACGTAATTTTCGAAAGGTCACAGCATCCTCCTTTTTTCTTTCTACTAGTATACCAATTCTTTTTACCCGTTGCAACGACCAACCAAGCCCCTTCTAGACAAACAAAAAGAGAGTGGGACAGAAGTCCTAGCCTCTCAATTATTTTTGGATTGTCGAGCAAGACGCAGTGGTTGAGTGGGCTCTACTACGCTGATTTCATCAGCTTTTACAGCCCTACTCAACTGTGCGGAGGTGGGACGACGAAATCGAATTCTAACGAATTACCGATTTCTGTCCCACTCTCTTTTGTTTCGTCCCTTATTGCTTGGTCAGGACAATAATCCCTTGATCATCCTCTGCTTGCTCCAGATCTTCTAGCGACAACTGATCTCCTTCGATCCGATAGCGATAAGGCTCATCCCCGATACGCATGGATTGATTGACCGGATCAATGCTGACCTCTTTGGTCTCTTCTTCTCCATCAGCATCTTGCACCGTAAACGTGCCTTTTTGACCCGTCACAACTAAGAGGATCGTATTTTCCTCGTCCTGTCCTCGATAGCTTCCATCTATGGACACCCCTTCTTTCTGTTCTTTACTCGCAGAAGTCACAGTCTGTGATGAAGCAGACGTCTGTTTGCTCGAAGTCTGTGTCGCTTGTTCTTGCTGGCTACAAGCAGTCAGGAAAAGGGCTACTGCCAAGGTCAGTATAGACATGATTTTTTTCATTAAGATCGGCTCCTTTCGCCATAACCGTATACTATCTACCACCAGTATACGCCAAGAAAGTCTTTAGGTCAATTGTTTACCCCTCTAATAAAAATGCCCTTACTTCCGCAATAAAATACAAGGATCCTGTGACAAATAAGACTTCATCTGGGGAACTCTGATCCATAAACTCTTTGATATAGGCCTTGTAGTCCGCTACATAGGGCAGGTCTTGTCGGTCGCCTTGTGCCACCACTTCTCCGTAATGGAAGGTTGTCAAAATCAATTCAGCTTCTGGCAATCCCGTTTGAAGCGTTTGGAGCATCCCGCTATAATCTTTTCGCTTGAGGGCTCCAAATAAAATCTTCACGCGCTTTCCTGCTAAGCTATTGGCAAACTCGATCAAACGCAACATAGCATGAGGATTATGGGCGCCATCCAGATACACCTGGTCGCCAAACAACTCTAGACGGCCCGGCCACCGCGTCTCTTGCAAGGCGTGCTTGACCTGATCCATATCTACTTCTTGATCTAGGCCTTCCATATAGAGGAGAAAGGTCTCCAGAGCTACTGCAGCATTTTCCCGTTGGTAATCACCCTTCAAGCCCAGAGACGGCCAGACAAGATCCACACGTTCATTCCAAAAACGGTCCTGCTCTAAGCCAAAATCTTTCTGGAAGGCATGGAGATCCACATCCAATTGCTTCGCTTTTTCTTGACAAACAGCTATGGCATCATCCGACAAGGGACCCACCACAGCTTTCTTGCCCTTCTTAAAGATTCCTGCCTTTTGCTGGGCGATTTCCGCAATCGTCCCTCCCAGTGTTTCCTGGTGATCGAGACCAACCGAAGTGATCACTGCGATTTCTCCCGTCACTACATTGGTGGTATCTAGAAGCCCACCGATACCAACTTCCAATAAGACCACGTCCACAGCTTGTTCCTTAAAATACAAGAGGGCCATGAGGCAGATAATCTCAAAATAAGAGAGTTGATCCTGGGTTTGAAGCAAGGTCTGCTCCATTTGTTGGACTTCTTGGCCAATCCGAGTAAAATCTTCATCTGAAATCGGCTGATCCCCAATACAAATCCGATCATGGATACTGATCATATGAGGAGAGGTAAAGGTCCCAACCTTCTTTCCGTGTGCCATCAACAATTGACGCAGAAAGGCGATTGTGGATCCCTTCCCATTGGTTCCTGTCACATGAAGGATCGGATAAGCCTTATCCGGCCTCCCTAAAAGGCTCACTGCCTGCTCCATACGATCCAGTCCCGATCGAAAATTCAGACCGATCCGACTATTCATCCATTGCTCAATCTTATTCACATCTTCCTCCTAAAAGAAAAAAGCGACAAAACCTCTTCTGACGTTTGCGCTCCTTTCTTTTGTAGTCATTTATTTACATTCATTTTTACAGCAAGTCCATCAGACTTACCAGCTCTCTCGTATTTCAAGGAGCTGGGCTAAAAACGTCCCCCGGACTTACTTGCGGTCTTTGTTTCTAGCGCAAGGGTAAAAACATCCACTGGATGTTTTTACTCCTCCATAAAGCTGTTGAAGACTTCTTCGATCATATCCCATTCTGCATCTGAGTCTTCTGGGATTGGTTGAAGGTCGCCTTCTGTTCCGTCTTCGTTTTCTGTAAATGAATAAGCTTGGATTTCAACTTCGCCGTTTTCATCTTCTTCTGCATTTGCAGGGATCAAAAGGACATAGTTCTTTCCAAATTCTTCTTTGCCATCAATGGTCAAAAGAATTTCAAACAAGGTTTCATTTCCTTGTTCATCCACCAATGTGATTAATTCACGTTCTTCATGGTCGTGGTTATGATCATGTGCCATACTATTCTTCCTCGTTTTCTTTCTAAAAATTGCGATCTAAATAATTTTGTAAAATAAGCTGCGCTGCTAACTTATCAATAACTTTTTTACGTTTGCTACGGCTAATATCTGCTTGCTCAATCAACATCCGCTCTGCAGCAACTGTCGTCAACCGTTCGTCTTGGTAGTCGACTGGCAACCCAAACTTTTCAGCAATCATGGCGCCATAAGCCTGACTGGCTTCCACACGTGGTCCGCTGGTGTTGTTCATGTTTTTCGGCAAGCCCACAACAAAACGGTCTACCTTGTATTGAGCCACTAATTCGGCCAAGCGCTCCAAACCGAATTCTTTTTTGTCTTCATCGATTTGGATGATTTCAAGACCCTGAGCTGTAAAACCGAGAGGATCACTCACAGCAACCCCGACGGTCTTTGAGCCAACATCCAATCCCATAATTCTCATTAGAGGTCTATTCCTTGCCCTTTCAAATAATAACGTACCAATTCTTCAACGATTTCATCTCGTTCATATTTACGAATTTGGTTCCGTGCATTATTATAACGAGGTACATAGGCAGGATCACCACTGAGTACGTATCCTACGATTTGATTAATTGGATTGTAGCCTTTTTCATCTAGTGATAAGTACACATCTTTCAAGGTCTCGCTAATTTCCTTACGATTTGAATCATCAAGATTAAAACGTACTGTTTCATCTGTAAATCCCACAAGAACACCCTCTTTCCTTAGAATATTACTATTATACCATAATCAAGAGTTTTCCACAACGGTCAAGCCCTTGATTTTACAGCTTTTTCAAGCATTTTTGAGCTATTTCAGTTAAACTGTTTTTTTATTTTTGCTCACTGGCTCCAGCATTGATAAGATTGTCCGCAAATTGACTCGGTGTCAACTTCAACAACTCTGGCAAGTGATTGTTTTTGAAATAAGTCATGCCTTCTGCCTTCTTCACATCCATCGCTTCAAAGTCATAGGTGATGGTCACCTTGTATTCATTCTCGTTTTCCAAGGTCAAATCAGCTGTGAAACCTGGCACTGTCAAAGCTTCCTTAAAGGCATCGTCCTTGTTAAAGGATTCTCTCAATTGCTTTTGCGCTTCTTCGACTCCAACCTGTTGGATTCCTTTTTTCAACTCCTCATCGGTTGCCGTCACATTGATGGTCTCCAACTTTTTAAAGGTATTCCCCACATAGGTGACGATTTGCGTCTGTTGTGTTCCCTTGTCATCTTTTGGAAAGACAAAGGTTCTAGTGATGACTTTATTTTCTTCAGCCTTTTGCAGAATACTCTTATTATCCTTTTGCAGCTGCTCTGCTTTTGCTTGGATTGCCTTTTGTTCACTTGAGGTTGGCGTTTTCGCTTGCTTTTTTTGACCGCATCCCGTCAAACACAAGGCAAGCGCACCCAATAAGAAGATTTTCCTTTTCATTTTCCATTCCTTACTAGTTATTGTTTTCTAAAATATTGTATCATAGATTTCGTAAAATGGCGCAGTAAACTGCTTTTCATTCCGATTTTTAAAAAGAAAAAATCAGAAACAAATTGTTTCTGATTTTCAATCTCTTTAAAGAGCTGCACGCATCCGCGCTTCTGCATTTTCTACATTTCGAACTGATCGTGGCAAGAAGGCACGAATATCATCTTCTTTGTAGCCCACTTGGAGACGTTTGTCATCTACCAAGATCGGACTTTTAAGAATACGAGGTGTTTCCATGATGATGTCAATGACTTCATTGACACTCAAGTCTTCGATGTCCACTCCTAGATTTTTAGCGTATCGATTTTTTGAAGAGACAATACTTGCCACTCCATTTTCAGTCTTTGTAAGGATATCCAATAATTCTTCTTTGGTGATCCCTTCCTTACCGAGGTTTTGTTCTTTATAAGTTAGCTGGTGAGCGTTGAGCCAAGTCTTTGCTTTTTTACAGCTGGTGCAACTTGACACTGTATAAATTTTAATCATGCATGCACTCCTTTCGCTACACGATAATACTATCGTATTAAATTATAACATAAAAACCATCAGTCTAGCGACCTATTTTAAAAAAAATTAATCTTCAATTTCAATCGCGTCATCTAAATCTAGAGTTACCTCTTCTACGACAGGAGTTGCTTCTTCAGTTTTATCAAGGCTTTTCACCGCTTCGTCTTCTTGGATCAAACCAAAATGTACCCGAACCTTGCGGTCGATTTCGTCAAAAATTTCTGGGTGGTCAGCCAAGAATTTCTTAGCATTTTCAGATCCTTGACCAATTTTTTCGCCATTATATGAGTACCACGCACCCGCTTTTTGGATGATATCCAAATCTGTTGCAATCTTCACCAATTCACCCGTACGTGAAATTCCTTCCCCGTACATGATTTCAACCATGGCTTCTTTAAACGGAGGAGCTACCTTGTTCTTCACAACCTTGATCTTTGTTTCCTTACCAACGTTGGTATCTTTTTGGTCCCCAGTACCTTTGATTTGGGTATTTCCACGGACATCTAAACGAACCGAAGCATAGAATTTCAGGGCACGACCACCAGGTGTGGTTTCAGGGTTCCCAAACATGACTCCAACTTTTTCACGCAATTGGTTGATAAAGATGGCAATGGTCTTGGTCTTATTGATCGAAGCTCCAAGCTTACGCATCGCTTGGCTCATCATCCGCGCTTGCAAACCAACGTGGCTATCCCCGATATCTCCATCGATTTCCGCACGAGGTACCAAGGCCGCAACAGAGTCGACAACCACCAAATCAACCGCACCAGAGTCGATCAATTTACCGGCAATTTCAAGCCCTTGTTCTCCTGAGTCTGGTTGAGACAAGAGAAGTTCGTCGATATTGACTCCAAGAGCTGCTGCATATGATGGATCCAAGGCATGCTCGGCATCGATAAAGGCCGCAATGCCCCCTTCTTTCTGAGCTTGCGCTACTGCATGGAGGGCAACGGTTGTTTTACCAGATGATTCTGGACCATAGATTTCGATGATCCGACCTTTTGGATAACCACCAGCACCCAAGGCAATATCAAGCGCCAAGGAACCTGAGCTCATGACCTGAACTTTTTGCTCTGCGCGTTCGCCCAGACGCATGATCGATCCTTTACCAAAGTCTTTTTCGATCAACTTTAGGGCATCATTGAGCGCTTTTTCACGCTCATCTCCAAATTTCTTAGAGATATCATCTAATTTTTTCTGTTTTTTCGCCATTCTTTTCTCCTATGTTTTTGCTATACAGGAAATGCATGCAACTTATCGACGTTTTCCGTCATTTGAAAGGCACATTTCCTATCCATTTTTAGAATTATTCTTCATTTGGCACGAACTTCATTATACCAAATTTTCACCATTTAATACAGCCAGGCGCACCAAATTAAAGGCATGAAGGACGGCAATTTCGCGGACATCAGCTCGGCTACGTCCGGCGATATTAACTTGGACACTATCCACTCCATTTGGAGTTGCAAGTCCGATAAAGACGGTCCCTGCTGGATGCCCTTCCAGACTATCTGGTCCCGCAACTCCGGTCAAGCTAACACCATAATCGGATCCTGTTAACTTACGGGCCTGTGAAGCCATGGCTTGAGCTGTAAAATGAGACACTACTCCATGTTGCTCCAACTCTTGAGCTGGAATAGACAACATCTTGCTTTTTTCTTCTAGGCTATAGGTGACAAAACCGCCTGCGAAGATGCTGGAAGCACCCGAAAAATCTGCCAGAGTCGCTTGGAAGAGTCCAGCTGTCAGGCTTTCTGCAGCTGTAATGGTCTTACCAGTCTGTTTCAAAAGATCAAAGGCAACCTTGGCCATCGAATTGTCATCTCCATAACCGTAAAACAAATCTTGCAAGGGTTGATGATCCAGGGTGTGGCGTGATAAGATTTCCTTTTCTAAGACATCGAGCTTAGCATCCGCTTCTGCCTGATCTTTCGCCTTTGTAGACAGACGCAAGGTCACTTCTCCTGTCTTGGCATAAGGAGCCACTGTCGGATCACTCTGCTCTTCAATGATATCTGCTAGGATCGTAACCAGCTGGCTTTCCCCAATCCCAAAGAAGCGCAAAACTCTTGAAAAGAGCTGCTCCCCTGTTGTCAAATGAGGCACCAATTGTTCATTAACCATGGGCTTTAACTCACTTGGAGGACCAGGTAGAACGACATAGGTCACACCGTCGACTTCAATCAAACCTCCAACCGCGAGACCTGTACGGTTTTGAAGAGGGATTGATCCGGCGATCATTTGTGCTTGTCGCTCATTATTGGGCGTCCGGACATAATCAGGGCGACTGGCAAAGAAGGTGTCGAGTTTGGCAAGCGCTGTTGGATCAAAAACCAGTTCTTTCCCTAAAAACTTAGCAAGGGTTTGCTTGGTCAAATCATCCTCTGTTGGCCCAAGTCCACCACATAAAATCACCAAATCGCTGCGTTTTGAAGCTGTCTCAATGGTCGAGAAGAGACGACCTTCATTGTCTCCTACCGCCACATGATAATAGACATCAATCCCTAAACTAGCTAATTTTTCAGACAAGAATTGAGCATTGGTGTTCACAATCTGTCCTGTGAGAATTTCGGTTCCCACTGCAATAATTTCCGCCTTCATGGTGCCTCCCACTTATACTATTCGTAATTTTCATTTCATTTTAACACAATTTCCTAAATTATTTAAAAAACAGATTGAAGATAAAGTCCATTTTGGATAACTTTCTTCAATCTTTTTCTTTTAGAGTATAAAGTAAAAACTCTTAGAAATATCATTACATCTGCATTCCTAAGAGTTTTAACTATGTGGTAATCAACTTCTAAAGGGCTATTTTCTATTGTTGATAGAGCTTATCTATATTCTGAAGCAACCATATCGAGTGGTTGCTTTTTTTACTACTTTCTTGATCTAAATGTCTTCTTCTGACTCAAATTCTTGTTGTTTCCCCTCATCTTTTGTGATACAATAGCATCAACTTTTTCTAGGAGGATAATATATGGCTTCTACTATTGGTATTATAAGTTTATCTAGTGGGACTATGGGTGAAGACTTTGTCAAACACGAAGTGGACTTGGGTATCCAACGTCTCAAGGACCTAGGACTCAGTCCTATCTTTTTGCCCCATTCGCTAAAAGGCTTAGACTTTATCAAAGAACATCCTGAAGCTCGTGCGGAGGATTTGATGCAGGCCTTTTCTGATGAAAGCATCGACATGATCTTATGCGCCATCGGTGGAGACGATACCTATCGTTTATTGCCTTATCTTTTTGAAAATGACCAACTACAAAAGGTTATCAAACAAAAAATTTTTCTTGGCTTCTCGGATACAACTATGAACCACCTCATGTTGCATAAACTAGGAATCAAGACTTTTTATGGTCAATCCTTTCTAGCAGACATTTGTGAGTTAGACAAAGAAATGTTGCCATACAGTCTCCACTACTTCAAAGAATTGATTGAGACGGGAAGAATCTCGGAAATTCGACCTAGTGACGTTTGGTATGAGGAAAGAACTGACTTCAGTCCCAAAGCTTTGGGAATACCTCGTGTCAGCCATGCAAATACAGGTTTTGACTTGTTACAAGGAACTGCCCAGTTCGAGGGGAAAATCCTCGGTGGTTGCCTCGAATCCCTCTACGATATCTTTGACAACTCTCGATATGTAGACAGTACAGAGCTCTGCCAAAAGTACAGACTCTTCCCTGACTTATCCGACTGGAAAGGAAAGATTCTATTGCTAGAAACAAGTGAAGAAAAGCCTGAACCTGATGATTTCAAAAAAATGTTGCAGGCTTTAAAAGAAACTGGGATATTTGAAGTCATTAGTGGACTCTTGGTCGGGAAACCTATGGATGAAACCTTCTATAACGACTATAAAGAGGCACTATTGGATATCATTGATAGCAATATCCCAATTGTCTATAATCTAAACGTTGGCCATGCCACACCAAGAGCAATTGTCCCCTTCGGAGTCCACGCCCATGTAGATGCAACGGAGCAAGTCATTCGCTTTGACTATAACAAAGAAAGCTGAGATGAATTTCTCAGCTTTTTCTGTATTCTCCGATGTTCTAGCCATCTAACGGCACTCATTTCTACTTTTCCATTCACAATCATTCTCATGGTCATCAACCAAACCTGCAGCCTGTAGAAAAGACAAGACAGCAACTGGCCCAGTAAACTTAAAGCCTCGTTTTTTGAGATCCTTAGATAATGTCTCAGACAAGGCTGTTCTGGCTGGTGCTTGAGCATAGCTAGCAACATCATTCACAATCGTTTTCCCCTCAACAAAAGACCAAAGATAGGCATCAAAAGAACCATAGTCTGCCTGCACTTGTAGAAAGGCCTGGGCGTTGGCACGTGTCGCAAAAATCTTGGCTCTATTTCGAATGATGGCTGGATTATCCAGCAAAGCTTCCAATTCGGTGTCAGTCATCTCTGCGACTGCTTTAATTTGATAGCCATAAAAGGCTTCTCGGAAAGCTTGTCGTTTGTTGAGCACCGTTTCCCAGGATAGGCCCGCCTGATAAGTCTCCATGCAGAGCAACTCAAAAAGAGCTTGGTCATCATGGAGGGGCTGCCCCCACTCTTCATCGTGGTAGGCTACATACAGAGGGTTGTTCATTTTAACCCAGCCACAGCGTTTTGGCATAGAAATCTCCTATTTCACCAACATCTTGAGAGCAGATTTAATGTAATTCTCTGCTGTATCCGAAGTTCCTTCAAAGAATTTCTTAATTTTCTTGAGCTCAGTTGCCTTGTAGCCCAAAGCCAACATGGCTTCCATAGCTTCTTCAAGAGCTTGGTTTTCTTCTGAAACTTTGGCATTGGACTGAGCCGGTGTATCTTCTAGATCAAGATTGATCTTACCTTCGAGATCCAAGACCATCTGTTGGGCTGTTTTCTTGCCGATCTTCGGAAACTTGGTCAAGTAGGTGATGTTCTTGCTTTCGATAGCTTGGACAAGGCCTGCATTGTCATCCGCAGCAATGATGGCCAGAGCTGAGACTGGGCCAATTCCAGAGACCGAAATCAAGTTCAGAAAGAGCTTTTTCTCTTCTTCGGTTGCAAAACCATAGAGAAGGTGAGCGTCTTCACGGACCACTTGGTGCAGATAGACGTGCACCTCTTGATTCATTTTACCAGAGTAAGCATAGGGATTGGCCACATGCAAGAGATAACCGATCCCAGCTGTTTCTACCACAATGTATTTGGCGGTGATTTTCGTTAAGATTCCTTTAATGTATTCGTACATAAAATTCCTTTATTCTTTATTTAATACTTGCCCAACTCCCGCAAGCTGGTGTGATTTTCCTGAATGCGTCGGAACATCTTTTCCATGTCGGACTTGGTGAAGTTAACCAAAACCGGACGACCGTGGGGACAGTTATAAGGGTTGTCACATTGGGACAGTTGATAGATCAGATCGCGCGCGGAGTAATCATCCAGGGTGTGGTTGGCCTTGATGGAGCGTTTGCAGGACATCATGATGGCCAACTCAGCCCGGTATTTCTTGATGGACACTTCCTTGGTCAAAAGGAGCATGTCACACATTTCGTAGATACCCGACTCGATCTCTTCTTCCTTCATCCAGATCGGATGCTCCCGCAAGATCAACTGGTTGGCTCCGTACTCTTCTAAGTAGACGCCCACTTCTTCTAGAAGGTGTTTGCGCTGTTGCAGGCGGATCAGATCGTCTGTAGGGAATTCAAAGATATAAGGCACCAGCAGTTGTTGCTGACTGCCGTCTACGTTCCCGATGCTCTCCCGGTATTCTTCGTATTTGACCCGCTCTTGGGCCGCGTGCTGGTCAATGATATATAGGCCCCCATTTCCTTGGGCAAAGAGATAGGTTCCATGCATCTGACCAAAATATTCCAATTCTGGGAAGGTCGAATGTTCTTCCCCATCCAACTTATCATAGGCCTTGTCTAGACTAGCCAGATCCAACTCTGGGTGATCCAGTTCATCATAAACCACAGTCTTTCTTTCCGCAAACTTGATCGCGCTTGTCGGTTTTTCTACTGGGTTTTCTTGGCTTGTAGAATCAGCAGTTACCTCATCTGTCAGAGGCAGTTGAGGATCTGCCACCTCTGGTCGAAGCTTGAAATCTTGACTTTCTCGGTCATAATAGAGGCGGTTTTCCTTTAAAGGCAGGGTCGTCTGTACTGGCTTTTCTGTTCGACGAATGGTCGACTTGGCTAGATTTTCTAGAGCATCTGGAATCAAGTCCTGCTCTTTCAAAGCATTCGCAATAGCCTGGGAGATCAAGGCCATTAGTTCTCGTTCTTTGGAGATACGAACCTCTTGCTTGGTAGGGTGAACATTGACATCTGCTAAGTAAGGATCGATCTGGATATTAATGATCGCAAGTGGAAAGCGACCCACCATGAGTTTACTGCCGTAGCCGTCTAAAATAGCTCGATTGAGCAAGAAATTCTTGATGTAACGGCCGTTGATAAAGAGACTGATGTAATTGCGATTGGCACGAGTCAATTCAGGCAAAGACACAAAGCCCGTCACTTCAAAATCTAGGTCGCGATTTTCAATGGCCACCATCTTCTTAGCAGACGCGAGGCCATAGAC
This sequence comes from Streptococcus parasanguinis CC87K, assembly GCF_000507765.1. Classification (GTDB taxonomy): domain Bacteria; phylum Bacillota; class Bacilli; order Lactobacillales; family Streptococcaceae; genus Streptococcus; species Streptococcus parasanguinis_J. Next base: position 121,075 of record NZ_KI669403.1, read on the forward strand.
ACCTGCAATGGCTTGCCGGAGATTGCCCGTCCCCGCTGTTTTGCTCATTTCTTTTCCATCATTGATCAAGGTAAAGGCAATCTCAGGATGGGCCAAGCTCAAGCGGTTGAGAATATCCACGATATGGGATAGCTCTGCCTGCTGGCTCTTTAAATACTTGAGACGAGCAGGTGTATTAAAAAAGAGATCTTCCACTGTGATCTTGGTCCCGACAGGGCTTGTCGCTGGCTCCACTTCCTCAATTTCGCCACCCTTTGCGACCAATTTGGTCCCGTGGGCAGCTCCTTCTTGCGCCGTTAGAAGGGTTAGAATACTGACAGAAGCAATGGAAGGCATGGCCTCACCACGAAAACCAAGTGTTCGAATACGAAAAAGATCCGCTTGACTCTTGATCTTACTGGTCGCATGTCGACGGAGGGCCAAAGCGACCTCATCATGCGCAATTCCTTCCCCATTGTCTGTAATCCGAATCGACTTCAATCCCGCTTCTTCGATTTCAACAACGATCTGGCTAGCTCCAGCATCGATCGAGTTTTCAACCAATTCCTTGACCACGCTAGCAGGTCGTTCAATCACTTCACCTGCCGCAATCTGATTGGCTAGGACTTCTGGCAATTCAATAATCTGTGACATGTCTGCTCCTTTACCTATTTTTTCACCGATACATGTAGCTCTATTATACCACAGATCCACAAGACTCCCTTTCTTAAAAAATAGAGGCTGGCCCCATCTTTTTCCTTAAAAACCGCATAGGCAAAGAAAACGACCACATAGACAAATTTCCTTGTCTTCCCTTTGGAAAAAGTGTTTAATAGTAGTGTAAAGAAGGAGCCGGGCTAGCAGGCCAACCGACTTTACCCAAAGGAGGGAGAAACGATCTTATGAAAGTTGAAGTACACATTGATTCCCACTTCCAAGAAGAAGCGGTGATGATCACAGCACCTGCACTGTCTGCGCGTGTAGAGAAAATTCGTGACTTTGTGGAAGAATTGGATCAAAGAGGGCGCTTACGTGCCAAAAAGGATGGGGAAGCTTATCTGATCGAAAGCCAGCTATTCCAACGTTTTTACATTGAAAATAGGCAAGTAATTGGTGAGACCATGACAGATCAATTTATTCTGACTGGACCACTCTATCAGCTATCTGAAGACTTGCCGACCTGCTTTCTCAAAATTTCCCAATCTGAAATTATCAACACAAAAGAAATCGATCACCTGCACTTCACTAGTGGAGGATCCGTTCAAATCTATCTTAAAAACGGGAGTCTGACCTACTCCTCCCGTCGTTACTTGAAAGCCATTAAGGAGAAATTATCATGCTAAAACAATCTTTTTCTGACGCCCTAAAAGGGATTTTCATTGGGCTCATCCTATCCATCTTCTTTTCCTATCTCTTCTCACCTGAGTTGTACCTCCCCTTAAGTCCCAACTCTGCAGTCGGCCGCTGGATGTTCTTGCATCATGTTCACGGCTCACTGGTCATGCTCTATTGTGCTCTCGTTTGGGGTGCGATTGGGGTCCTCTTTAGCTTCGGAAGTCTCCTCTTTCAAAAAGACTGGAGCCTCTTACGGGCTACTCTGAGCCATTACCTACTCATGTTACTTGGGTTTATTCCCCTAGCTACCTTGGCCGGCTGGTTTCCAGCACGACTCGGATTTTATCTCTCACTCGTTGTCGAATTCACCCTCGTTTACGTGATCATCTGGTTGGTCTCCCATCATTTTTATAAAAAACAAGTCCAAGAAATCAATCAAAGCATTACTAACCACTAAGCAAAAAGATCCTCAGTGCTACGAGGATCTGAAAGTGGAGATAAACTGTTCCTTTATACAAATCTAATAAATTCTATAAAAAATATACTCGTTATAGTTGTCCAATCATCTACTGAAACTTTCCGCTGTGAGAAAAGTACCTGAAACACAATTGTTTCAGGCACTCGGAATTATTGAGACCTTAGGCTCAATAATTAGTCTTGGAACTTCGAAGAAGTTCGCTGACGTCCGTACTCACCTAAGGAAAGTTTCTAAGATGACTTTGTCTTCAATAAAAGATCCTCGCTATTACGAGGATCTTCTTTTTACAATTTCTTTTTCAATTCGGCGACTGCCATCATGACTTCCATCGGAGTCATATTGTAGAGATCCAGATTCTTCAATTCTGTGATCACTGTACTTTCTGTTTCTTCCTCAAAGAGGGACATTTGTTCAGCAACCTGTGAAGGTACTTCCTTTTTAGGGGTTGCATCCGCAAGCGGTACTTGCTGGACTTGTCCTTCGAGCTTGGTCAAAATCGCATCCGCCCGCTTCAATAATTCTTCTGGCAAACCAGCGATCTTGGCCACGTGAATCCCATAGGACTTATCTGCTGGGCCGGGTTCAATCTTGTGCAAGAAGGTAACCTGACCATCTCGCTCCAAGGTCGCAACATGGACATTTTCCAAGCGAGACAAGGTTTCTGAAAGAGCCGTCAATTCATGGTAATGGGTCGCAAACAAGGTTTTGGCGCCAGTACGATCGTGAATGTATTCGATGATGGATTGGGCGAGGGCCATCCCATCATAGGTCGCCGTTCCCCGTCCCAACTCATCAAACAAAATCAAGGACTGGGTCGTTGCCTTGCGAATAGCGTGATTGGCCTCCATCATTTCCACCATGAAGGTAGACTGACCCGATACCAGGTCATCAGCAGCTCCGATTCGAGTATAAATCGCATCAAAGATTGGCAACTCGGCCTTTTGCGCTGGAACATAGGAGCCAATTTGGGCAAGAATCACAATGATCGCCAATTGGCGCATATAGGTAGACTTCCCGCTCATATTTGGCCCCGTAATCAGCTGAATATCCCGTTCCTCATCCATAAAGATGCTATTAGGAATATAGGACTGGGCTCCCATGACTTTCTCGACAACTGGATGGCGACCTTTGTCGATCGAGATTCGTCGTTCTTCATGAAAGAAGGGACGATTCAATTGTTGCGACTCAGCGACACTGGCTAAACTTTGTAAAACATCAACCGTCGCAATCGCCTGAGCTAACTGTTGCAGACGTTGGATATACTTGCCAACTTCTTCACGAATCCGCATAAAAATCGTATATTCCAGATTAGCAGACTTCTCACGCGCCTCTAGCATATCTCCTTCGATACGTGCCAATTCCTCCGTACCAAAGCGTTCTGAATTTTTCAAGGTCGCCTTGCGGAAAAAGTGAGCAGGAACGTGACTCAATTGAGAATTGGTGACATGGAAATAGTAGCCATCCTTCTTGTTGTAATCAATCTTTAGACCTGTAATGCCACTGGCTTCGCGCTCCTTGGCTTCAATCTCAGCAATCCAACCAGTACCATCTCGAAGAACGACACGGTACTGGTCCAATTGCTCGTCAAACCCAGTTCGGATGATATTTCCCTCCGTAATAACAGCAGACGCTTCCGGAGCAATAGCTGAGGTAATCAAGCGGTGCAACTCAGGAAGTTCATCCAAGCGTGCAATCAAGACATCTAAGACCGGATCACCAATTCCCAGTAGAATCGACTTGATCGTCGGCACATGCCCCAGAGTATCTCCTAGCTGCAAGAGATCCTTAGGATTGATCTTACCAAAGGAAACCCGACTCGCTAAGCGTTCAATGTCATAGACCCCTTTGAGGCTGTCGGTCAAATCGCTCCGTTCAAAGAAATGATCCATAAAGACCTGAATGATGTCCTGGCGCTCTCGAATCCGTTTCAAATCGACTAAGGGTTTCTGAATCCAGGACCGCAACAAACGACCGCCCATGGCCGTCTTGGTTTCATCCAAATACCAATACAAGCTACCATGTTTCTTCCCAGTCCGTGCATTCTCTGTCAAATCCAGACTAGCCTTGGTCGCAAAGTCCATCTGCAAGAAATCGCAAATCTCATAATGATGGGCTTTTTTGAGGTGGCTCAATTCCCGCATTTGTGTCTGGTGGACATACTGGAGAAGTTTTCCAGCCGTTTTCTTTTCTAGCTCACTCAACTGATCCCCTAAGAGTTGAACATCGTCGAGCGCCGTCTCTACATGTGACAACAAGAGATTCATCTGGCTAACAAACACACGCTCTTCCTGTTCTGGCAGCTCGTAACCCAGGACCACCTCACGCGCACGTAAATTGCGGATTTCTCCACAAACCATGCTAAAGTCATTGAGAGTCGTCACCTGAAACTCCCCTGTCACCAGATCCATATAGGCTAGCCCATACTCATTTCCTGAACGATCCAAAGCAACCAGGAAGTTGTTCTCACTATCTGGCTTGGTCGAATCCACCACTGTACCCGGTGTAATCACCTGTACGACTTCACGCTTAACGACCCCCTTGGCTTCTTTGGGGTCTTCCATTTGTTCTGCAATCGCGACCTTATAGCCCTGTTCAATGAGAACATCAATATACTGCTGGGCCGAGTGGTAGGGAACACCCGCCATAGGGATCGGATTCTCTGCATTTTTATTCCGTGAGGTTAAGGAAATCTCTAAAATTTGAGCCGCATTCACTGCATCTTCATAAAATAATTCGTAAAAATCTCCCATTCGAAACAGCAAAAAGGCATCCGGATAGTCTTTTTTGATATCTAGATACTGCTGCATTCCAGGGGATATTTTTTCTACTGTCATACTTCTTTATTCCTTACTGTTGCGTCGTTTCCTGACACAAGCTCCATAGATGAAAACAGGAGTAGATAGCTCACTATCTTCCTCCTTTTAACATCTTAATGGGGTATTTTCTTTCTTTTCAAGGGGCTTGATTACTGCATCATCCCTAAAATTTCATTTTGAATTTCAATGGCTGCCTCTTGGTCTCGACAAACAATCAAGAGGGTATTGGCCCCTGCTACTGTTCCCAAAATACGCTCATCTGACATCTCATCTACACCATTGGCCAAGAGAGCTGCTTCTCCTAGCTCTGTCCGCAAAACCAAAGTGAATTCTGCTCGTGAGACAGACTTGGCATGGCTGGACAACATAATATAAATCTCTGCCACCTCAGGCTCATTGGGCAAAATATAATACAACTGGTCTTTTCGTTTCACCTTGACTAGACCCAGATCGCGCAAATCTCGTGACAGAGTTGTTTGCGTTACAGCAATGCCTTTTGCTTCTAATCGATCCTGAATCTCTTTTTGAGTCGACAATTTTTCATTTCGAATCATTTGTTGAATCAAAAGGTGACGTTCTGTCTTTTTCATTGGACCTCCACTTTTGAATAAATATACTTTAAATTATACCAAAAAAATTGAAAATTCGCTCAGAATTGTGTTAAAATAATAGTTAAAAGGACTAAGGAGCTAATATGAACAATAAAGAACTCATTGCTAGTGAATTGGCCAAAGTGATTGACTCTCTTGACCAAGATGCTATTTTAAATTTGCTTGAACAACCAAAAACATCTGATCTTGGTGACATTGCTTTTCCAGCCTTCTCACTTGCAAAAGTGGAACGCAAGGCTCCTCAAGCAATCGCTGCAGACATTGCTGAAAAAATCGACCAAAGTGCCTTCGAAAAAGTCGTTGCAACTGGACCTTACGTGAACTTCTTCTTAGACAAATCTAAGATCTCTGATCAGGTAATCAAATCCGTCATCGAAGCAGGTGCAGACTACGGTCAACAAGACGAAGGTCATGGCCAAAACATTACCATCGACCTTTCAAGTCCAAATATTGCAAAACCATTCTCAGTTGGTCACTTGCGCTCAACCGTTATCGGGGATGCTCTTTCAAACATCTTCCGCAAAATGGGCTACAACACGATTAAAATCAACCACTTGGGGGACTGGGGTAAACAGTTCGGTCTCTTGATGGTAGCCTACAAAAAATGGGGTAGCAAGGAAGCTGTCGAAGCTAACCCAATCGATGAATTGCTAAAACTTTACGTTCGAATCAACGCTGAAATCGAAAACGATCCTGAGCTTGATGAAGAAGGACGTAAATGGTTCAAAAAATTGGAAGATGGGGATCCAGAAGCAACTGAATTGTGGCAATGGTTCCGTGACGAAAGCTTGGTGGAATTCAACCGTATCTACAAACTCCTCGGTGTTGAGTTTGATAGCTTGAACGGAGAAGCTTTCTACAACGACAAGATGGACGAAGGGGTCCAAATCCTTGAGGACAAAGGCTTGTTGAAAGAGTCTAAGGGTGCTAGCATCGTTGAGTTGGATGATGTCAACCTTCCACCAGCTATGATTAAGAAATCAGACGGTGCCACTCTTTACATCACGCGTGATATCGCAACCGCTATCTACCGTGCACGGACTTACAACTTTGTGAAAAACATCTATGCTGTAGGTCAAGAACAATCCAACCACTTCCGTCAGTTGAAAGCTGTTCTGAAGAAAATGGGATTTGACTGGAGCGACGATATGGTTCACGTTGACTTTGGTTTGGTGACAAAAAACCGCCAAAAATTGTCAACTCGTAAAGGAAATATCATCCTTCTCGAACCAACTCTTCAAGAAGCCATCTCTCGTGCCAAAGCGCAGATCGAAGAAAAGAACCCTGAATTGGAAAACAAGGAAGAAGTGGCACATGCAGTCGGTGTTGGTGCGGTTAAATTCTACGACTTGAAGACAGACCGTCGCAACGGTTATGACTTCGACCTCGAAGCCATGGTATCCTTCGAAGGAGAAACTGGACCTTACGTTCAATACGCTTACGCTCGTATCCAATCGATCCTTCGCAAAGCCAACTTCACACCATCTACAGATGCGACATACAGCTTGAGCGATCCTGAAAGCTGGGAAATCATCAAGCTTCTCCAAGACTTCTCTCGTGTTGTCAAACGTGCCGCTGAAAACTATGATCCATCCTTGATCGCAAAATATGCTATCAACTTGGCTCAAGCCTTCAACAAATACTATGCACACACTCGCATCTTGGATGAAAGCCCCGAACGCGAAAGCCGTCTTGCTCTTAGCTACTCAACAGCAGTAGTCTTAAAAGAAGCCCTTCGCTTACTTGGTGTCGATGCACCTGAGAAAATGTAATTTCTTATCTATGATGGATAAGTAGAACATCTCTTATGGGAGTGAGAGGAGAAACTAAATGCGATTTAATTTAGTTCTTTCTCACTCCTTTTCTCATGTCCAATGCCCTTCATTCTCTACATTTTCAGATCCTTTATATACAGGAGAAATCTATGAATCAAACCGTTTACATCTTAATCCTCATCAGTTTAGTGGTCCTCTTTTTATTTAACAAGTACGAAAGAGAAAAACTACAACGGCTCTTACAAGAGCAACTCTTGAAAGATCAAGCTTTCAAAGATAGCATCAAGGAAAAAATCCAAGAGACCGACAATATCAACGATGTCATCCATGCAATCAACAAGGACTATCGATTGGGGCTCCTACTTGCTAAAGAAATCACTGAAAAATTAAAATAAGCCATAGAAGAGGAGTCATATAAAATGTGACTCCTCTTCTATTCAGTCGCAACAAATAAGAGGCTGGGACAAAAGTCCTAGCCTCTCAATTATTTTTGGATTGTCGAGCAAGACGCAGTGGTTGAGTGGGCTCTACTACGCTGATTTCATCAGCTTTTACAGCCCTACTCAACTGTGCGGAGGTGGGACGACGAAATCGAATTCTAACGAATTACCGATTTCTGTCCCACTCTCTTTATTTTAAAGATGATACAACTCTTCTACAATAGCGGCTACTTTTTTAATATCTCCCAACATCCCCCGCATTTCAAAATCGGCTAACATAGGGAAACCAAAGCGTTGGCTGTATTGCTTAGCGGTTAAACAATATTGATTGTTAAAATTCCGATTGCCTGACCCAACCACTCCTAAACACTTGCTAGCGTTGTCTCCATAAGCAATAAAATCCGCAACATCTGTCGTCAAAATTTCCACATCGCCATTGTCAACACCATTTCCACCCTCCAAATAGGTAGGCAAAAAAGTGATAAAAGGATTGGTCATTTCAAAGAAGGGCTGGCCCTCTTTGACCAGGTCTTTCACATGCACTTTCTCGATTTCAAGTCCGGAATGGGCTTCCAGCAAATAGTCACTTAAGCGGCGGACAAAACTCTCTGTATTCCCACTCAGACTAATATAAACAAAGGATACTTTCATCTTTTTTCTCCAATCAAGAAGCTCTCTTATCCTCTAAGAGAGCTCCATTCAAACTTATCTATTATGCCGTAGCTTGAGCTTTTCTCAAACGCAAGGTTTTATACAAAACAATTCCAAGGAAGAGAAGGGATAAAGCAGTCAAGAGTAACAAAGCAATGGATGAAGATGCCAAATATCGTTGGCGAAGGGTCGGGTTTGAAAAACTAGCTAATAGTGGACGCCCTACAAAATAATTATAGCAAGAGAAGGCTTGACTTAACAAAATCTGCCCCATATAAGTATAATGTGCTGTTAACAGATCCTGCTTCATAAAGAGAAAATAGAAAGTTGCCAGCAAAGCAATCAGAATCAGGGAAACAAATAAAAAGGTTAGTGGAGACTGATTGAGTTGGGCTGATTTCTCATAATATGTCACATAGTCAGCCTTGTCTTGAGCCGTTGTTAAACCAAGTTGTTTAGCAAAATCATCTGTCAACTCAAAACTCTTTGAAGCTCCAAAGGTTGAAACAGCTGAAGTCAGGGTTCCAACCGTAGAGAAAAATAACAGGATATAAAGATAGATAGGTTTCTTTTTCATACAAACTCCTTTTCATTTCTTACACCCTATTATATCGCGATACAGATAGAAAGGCAAGCACCTCAAAACCGTGGAAGCACTTGCCTGATCACTGATACGTTCAAATGAAATTCATTTGGAAAATAATGGGTGCAAAAGATGAAAAAGATATCACAACTGTATGATTAGAGATCTAACGAAGTCCGATAAACTTTCATTCGAACAGAACTAGTATAGCGGATTTCCCTCTATTTTAGTCCTTTATTTGTATTCTGCTTGATTTCAACACCATTTAGTCTTTGAAACCCATTTCTGTTCCTTATCCATAAACTATTCTGTCCTTTTTCGCAACTATTTGGTCATCACTCCATCAAAAAAGCCAGAAGGACTTGCCTTCTGACTTTTTTTATTTAGATGAATGAACGAAAGAAATAAGAATTAATCTTCTTTTTTCTTGCGAGCAAGACCCAATCCAAGCAATCCAGCCATCGCACCTGCAAGAACAGCTGCAGCTGAGCTTTCTGTACCTGTATTTGGAAGCGCAGGTGTTTGTGGTTGCGCAGGTTGTACAGGTTGTTCCGGAACTTCAGGAGTTGGTTCGGTTGGAACCTCTGGAGTTGGTGGAACGATTGGTGTAGGTGGAACAATTGGTGTTGGTGGGTTGTATGGAGTTGGTGGAGTTGGAGGAACTGGTGTTGGTGGGGTTGGAATATCTGTTTCCGTTACCACTTTATTCTTATGCCATTTCACTTCAGCTTTTTCCGGTTTCACCGGATTTGGAACGACTTCCGGAGTTGGTGGAGTTGGAGCCTTTGGTGGAGTTGGAGCTTTTGGTTCCTCCACATCGACCGTAATCACAGTGTAGTTAGGTGCTGTTGGCGGAGTTGGTGATTTAGGTTCTTCTGGTTTCGTTGGCTCTGCAGGTAGATTTTCCACTGTAATCGTTGGTGGTGTTGGTGCCTTAGGTTCTGTTGGTTTTGTTGGCTCTTTTGGCGCTTCACCTGGATTTTTTGGAATACCAACATTTGAGTTAATCGCAAACCAGTAAACCGTTGGCTGACCAGCAGCATTAGCTCCATTGGCCGTAAATACCAAGTGACCATCAGACATCTTCAAGCCTGCCCCACCATAATAGAGGTATGGAGAAGATGGATTGTCCCAACCTTCAAGAGTCGTTGAAGATTCACCATTAAAGATTGATCCGTGTTCAATGTATTGGTTATCTTTAAATGATGTTACCTCTTTTGTAGCAGAATCATAAGTAACACTTGAATTTGGAATTGGAATGTATTTATTATTCCCAACATTTACAGATTCTTGGTGCTCTACATTTTCAAATTTCTTCTTAGGAGTGAAGATGATCCGTCCTGAAGTTGGATCAATCGTATAAGAACCGATCACATCATCTTTACCATCTAATGTGAATTCATCTGTTCCGATATCATGACCATTCCCAGCTCCTGAAGCATTAACAGATGTTGCATCAATCACAGTTTCTTCACTAACTGCAAATTCGCTGCCATTCCATGTTGCGTTTTGAGCCACAATCTTAATCGGATTTTCAGCAGAGATAGTGACGTCCGCAGTACCAAAGTCAGCTGTTCCATTTTTAACTACAACAGCATTGTTTTCAATGCTCATTGATGAACCATCTGCATATGGGTTCCAAGTTCCACGAACGGTGTTGCCATTTTTATCTTTAGCTTCTACTGTAAGGGCACGAGGTTTATCCCCACTATCTACATAGGAAGCACCCGTCCAGTGGTTAAGGGAGTTCAAAGCGACAATCGCATTGTGCTGTGTCAAATCAAACTTATTGCCATCACCATCATAGAATTCAACATCTACAGCAACTTTAACTGGTTTATTTTGGTCTGTTGAAGCACCGACTGTCATAGTAACAGTTGGGTCCGCACTAATAGCTGCAATTCCTTTGCCATCATTTGATGGGAGACTTAGAATCTCATAACGGTAAATCACGCGCTTGATTGGATGCATATCCTTTTTATTTTCACGCATGCTGGACTGATTCAAATTGTCATAGGTTACAACAAATTTGTCACCTTCTTTAATTTGAATAAATTCAGTTTCATTATTGGCCCAAGGACTAGTTGCTACAATATCTGAAGCTTCCAATTTATTGGAATCATACTGATGCACATTGCTGGTATTCAAACGAGCTTGGGCATCACGAGTGAGATAAGTACTGATACCATCAATGGTATGAGTAGCTCCACCTTCACGTTGGAAGGTCAAATCTTGAACAGTTTCAACATCTTTTAGATCTTGGAAACCATTATCATTCATGTATTTATCATAGGCTGCTTTAGCATCTTTGTACTGTGCCAAAGCTGTTTGATATTCAGCAAGTTTTGTTTGATAAGTAGCAAAATCTTTGCCGTATTGCTCTAGGTCTACATTGTATTTTGCAAGCTCAACTTCATACTTAGCTTTAGCAGCATCTTCTTCTGCTTTCTTAGCAACTAACTTACCATAAGCTTCTTTATCTTTATCGTATTGAGCTTTCTTAGCTTGGTATTCTTGTAAATCTTTGTCATATCGCGCTTTAGCTGTATTGTAAACAGCCATTTCTGCTTCATACTTAGCTTTAGCTTCAGCATTGGCCTTATCCGCTGCTGCTTTTTCTGCTAGTTTAGCATCGTAAGCTACTTTTTTCTGATTGTATGCTGCTAAGGCTGCTTTATAAGCTGCTTGTTGGGAATTGTAGTCTTCTACTTGTTTCTTGTAAGCTGCTTCTGCTTCTGCATTTCTCTTTTCAATCAATGTGATTTCTTGAGATTTTGCTTCATACTCAGCTTTGGCCTTTTTGTAGTTTTCAACGACTGTGTTGATTTCAGCTGTTTGAGCTTTGTTATCCGCTTCTGCTGCTGCGATAGATGGTTGGACTTTTTCAGCTTCTTCTGTAACGGTCACACCTTCTGTAGCTGCATCAGCTTTTGCTTTTTCAAGTTCCGGTGATTCTACATAAGTAGTCGTAACTATTTTATTTCCTTCTGTCACAGTTGTAGATGTCAACTTAGAACTTGTTGCAACAGCTGCATCGCTTGTTGCTGTTTCTGTACTGGTTGCTTCAGTAGAAGGGGCTGTAGCTTCATCCGCTTTCACTTCTGCACCGTAGGTATTGACGGTAGCCAATCCAGCGATGGCCAATGAAACAACACCAACTGATAACTTACGAATTGAAAATTTTTCCTGCTTCGAAACATGTTCACGATAGCTTCTCATTTTCAAAACTCTCCTTTTTGTTTAAAAAAATCTCACTGTAGAGGCAAAAATATGCTACTTTCAGTTATCTCTATTGTATCACAATCAACCATTTTTAAATATTTGTCGATTTAATTTTTTATTTTACTTTAAATATATAACAACTTGAAACGCCAAACTTTCCTTGCCTTCCCCATCTTTAGTTGAAAATATATGCAAACGCCTGTGAAAAAATCCTTTATTTTCAAGGGTTTTTAAGACACTTTCTCTTTTTATAAATTTCACCGAAAGGCTTTTTAAAGGGAAGTATTTTTTTATACCAATAAATTAGATTTGAAGACTGAAATAAAAATTATGTAATTTTTTCCCTTTAGGGGTTGCAAAATTCAAAAAAACAACACTTTTTGCAGAGTGTCCATTCCCTAAACTAGCTCCATTTCTTCTCCCAAATGAGAAGTAATGAAAAAGACCAAGGTCTTATGGACCTTGGTCTAACAACTAATGATTAGTTTAAGTGCCAGATATCTTCATTGTACTGAGCGATCGTACGGTCAGATGAGAAGAATCCTGCTTTAGCAATGTTTACGATAACTTGATCCAACCATGCATCACGGTCTTCGTAATCAGCCAACATGCGTTCTTTGGTTACAATGTAGTCTTCCAAGTCAAGAAGAGTCATGAACCAGTCTTTGTTGATCAATTCCTTGTGAAGACGAGTCAAGCGTTCCTTGTTACCAACTGCAAGAACGGCATCGCTGATAATGAAGTCTACCAATGGTTTGATAGCTTCACGTTCATAGAAGTCCGCTGATTTGTATGCTGATTTCTCATATAGATCGATTACAGTTTCTGAATCTTCACCGAAGATGTAGATGTTGTCACGTCCAACCAATTCAGCGATTTCCACGTTTGCTCCATCCATAGTACCAAGTGTCAATGCACCATTCAACATGAATTTCATGTTACCAGTACCTGAAGCTTCTTTCGAAGCAAGAGAGATTTGCTCAGAAATATCGCTAGCTGGGATCAAGTAGCTTGCAGCAGTTACGTTGTAGTTTTCAACCATCACCACTTGCAAGTGTGGAGCTACTGCTGGATCGTTTGCAATCACTTCAGACAAGCAAAGGATCAAGTGGATGATATCTTGTGCAATGGTGTAGGCAGGAGCTGCTTTACCACCAAAGAGAACAGTGATTGGGCGAGCAGGGATATTTCCAGCTTTGATGTCCAAGTATTTGTGGATCACATACAAAGCGTTCATTTGTTGACGTTTGTATTCGTGGAGACGTTTGATTTGGGTATCAAAGATAGAGTTAGGATTGATTTCCACACCTTGATGGTCTTTCAAGAAACGAGCCAATTTCCGTTTGTTGTGAGACTTGATGTTTTCCAATTTTGCTTTGACTGCATCTTTATCTTCATAAGAAAGAAGGTCTTCCAATTTAGATGCGTCATGGTGCCAGTCACGTCCGAGGATATCATCCAAGTAGTGTGACAAGGTTGGGTTGGCATGCATGAGCCAACGACGGAATGTGATACCGTTTGTTTTGTTGTTGAATTTTTCAGGGTAAATGTCGTAGAAGGCTTTCAACTCAGAATTCTTCAAGATTTCTGTGTGAAGTGCTGCTACCCCGTTTACGCTAAATCCATAGTGGATATCCATGTGCGCCATGTGTACGCGATCATTCTCATCGATGATTTGAACAGCTGGATCTTTGTATTCAGCGCGAACACGGCGGTCCAATTCTTCAATGATTGGAACCAAGTGAGGAACCACTTCTTGCAAGAATTCAAGTGGCCATTTTTCAAGGGCTTCTGCAAGGATTGTGTGGTTAGTGTAAGCCGTCATGCTACGAACGATAGAGATGGCTTCATCCATTCCAATACCACGTTCTGTCAAAAGACGGATCAATTCAGGGATGACCATTGATGGGTGAGTATCGTTGATTTGGACAACAGCATAGTCAGCAAGGTCATGCAAGTTGCTTCCTTTTTCGATGGCTTCGTCGATGATCAATTGTGCACCGTTTGATACCATGAAGTATTGTTGGAAGATACGGAGCAATTCCCCTTGACGGTTACTATCATCTGGGTACAAGAAGAGGGTCAAGTTGCGAGCGATATCTGTCTTGTCAAAGTTAATACCATCTTCAATAATAGATGAATCAACTGAATCCAAGTCGAACAAACGCAAACGGTTCTTGGTATCAATCTTGTAACCAGGGACATCGATATCATAAAGGGTAGAAGTCAATGTGAAGTGTGCAAATGGCACTTGGTAGCTACGGCTTGAACGAACGAGCCAGCTTTGGTCAGTCAACCATGCGTTTGGAATCGTTTCTTGTTGGTTGTTTTTAAGGACTTGTTGGAACAAACCAAAGTGGTAGTTCAAACCAACCCCATCCCCTGTCAAACCAAGGCTTGAGATAGAGTCGATAAAGCAGGCTGCCAAACGTCCCAAACCACCGTTACCAAGTGATGGTTCCAATTCCACTTCTTCGACTTCGATCAAGTCTTTACCAGCATCTGACAATTCTTTTTTAACATCGTCGTAAAGACCCAAGTTGATCAAGTTGTTAGACAAGAGTTTACCGATCAAGAACTCAGCTGAGATGTAGTAAACTTTTTTCTTACCAGTATTGATTTTCTTTTGAGCGCTTGCTTGCTTGGTGTAATTTAGCAAGGCAATGTACAATTCTTCATTTGAACATTCAGCAATTGTTTTTTGATGATGATCAATCACATATTTTTGTAATGATTCCATGTTGGGAGTCTCCTTTGTTTCAACAATTTTAATAGGGGGAAAGATTATTTTTTTGCTTTCTTAACTTCTTTTTTCAAGTCTTTGTTTTCACGACGATAGATCGTAGTGAAATCAAGCAATTCTTGCTCGACAGCTGGAGTCAATTGATCCGCTGTCATTCGCCATGACCAGTTACCACCGAGAGTAGATGGGAAGTTCATCCGAGCTGAGCCATCTAACTCAAGCAAGTCTTGCATCGTAGCAATCGCCATGAAGCTGACGGAAGCAAAGACGGTGCGAAGCATAGCATGCGGTACAGATTCGTACTCTTTCCGGTTGGTATAACGAGCAAGATACTCACGAGTTGGATCGTCGATTTCATTGCGGTACCATCCAAGAACTGTGTTGTTATCATGTGTTCCAGTGTACATCACAGAGTTGTTTGGTGCCAAGTGAGGGCTATCGATACTTTCATCGTCAGGATTGAAGGCGAATTGAAGAATCTTCATTCCTGGGAAGCCAGTACGTTCGCGAAGCTCAATAACTTCATCCGTCATAAAGCCAAGGTCCTCAGCGATGATGTTCAAATCACCGAGCTCTTCCTTCACGGCTGCAAAGAGTTTGTAGCCAGGACCTTTAACCCATTTACCTGGTGCTGCTGTACCTGATCCAGCAGGGATTTCCCAGTAAGACTCAAAACCACGGAAGTGGTCGATCCGCACGATGTCGTAGATCTTGAAGCTTTCACGCAAGCGTTCAATCCACCATTGGTAGCCATCTTTGTCCATTGCTTCCCAGTCATAGATTGGGTTCCCCCAAAGTTGACCAGTTGCTGAGAATTCATCTGGCGGGCATCCTGCGATGCAAGTCGCTTTCCCGTTTTTATCTGTTTTGAAGAGATGAGGGTTCGCCCACATGTCACTTGAATCTTCCGCTACATAGATTGGCATATCTCCGACGATTTCAATGTGATGGTCATTGGCATAAGCTTTCAAGGCCAACCATTGTTGGAAGAAGAAGAATTGAGTCACACGATGGTAAGTCAATTGATCCGCCAATTCTTCACGGTATTGAGCCAAAGCTTTTGGTTCACGTGCACGAATAGCTGCATCTGGCCATTCTGTCCAGGCTTTTAAATCAAAGTGTTCTTTGATAGCCATGTATTCTGCAAATAGTTCCAACCAAGAAGCATTGGCTTCGCAAAAGGCTTGGAATTCTTTTTGATCACCTGATTTCAAGAAGTTCGCAACGGCTTTTTCAAGTAGCGGACGACGTTGTTCGAAAACCTTTGCATAATCCACTTGAGTAGGATCTTGACCAAAGTCCACTCCTTTAAGGTCTGCTTCTGTCAACAAACCTTGCTCGATCAAAAGATCGAAATCAATAAAATGAGTGTTCCCAGCAAAAGCTGAGAAAGATTGGTATGGAGAATCTCCATAACTAGTTGTACCAAGCGGCAAGATTTGCCAGTAACGTTGCTTGGTCCGAACGAGGAAATCAACAAAATCATATGCTGATTGACCGAATGATCCGATCCCGTATTGTCCAGGAAGGGAAGAAATGTGCATCAAAACACCACTTTGACGTTTTTTCATGGGTTACCACCTTTTTTTATTTCTTTGAAGCCTGCGATTCGGTGCACGGTATGGGTATCGTTGCAGAGTCGTATCCAGCTCTCAAGCGGCTCTACTCTTTGTTAAAAATCGAACAGGCGCAACTCAGTTTACGCAATTTTTGCGAAAACGTTTGCGTACCATGTTATTATAAACTTTTTCCCTATTTTCTGCAAGGGATTTCTTAAAAACTTTTTTAACTTTTTTCAGAATGTCCTCACCCCCTTAGTGTATTCTTTCCTTTGGCTAATGTCAACAAATTTGATGCATTTTATAGAAGAAAGTTCGGAATTAAAATATTTTTAAAAAAATTGTTTAAAACTACTTGCAAACGTTTTCGCCTTGTGATATACTTAAGACGTTTTAGGAAAACGTTTGTCTAAAACGGTTTCTAATTATTATCTTTTTTTATTCTTTAGGAGGAATAAATCATGAAACGTACAATTTTACGTAGTGCTGCTGTACTTGGTACAGTTGGTTTTGCCGGCTTCTTACTTGCTGCTTGTAGCAATAACTCATCAGGTTCTTCTGAGGCAAGTAAAGAAATCAACGTCTATGTAGACAAAGGCTACAAATCTTATGTTGAAGAAGCTGCAAAAGCTTTTGAAAAAGAAAATGGCGTAAAAATTAACATCAAGACTGGTGATGCTCTTGGTGGATTGGATAACCTTTCTCTTGATAACCAATCTAAAAAAGCTCCAGACGTAATGATGGCTCCATACGACCGTGTAGGTGGTCTTGGTAGCGATGGTCAATTGGCTGAAGTGACATTAAACAAAGATAGCCATACAGATAAAACAACTGAAGCTCTTGTAACAAACGGTGGTAAAGTTTACGGTGCACCTGCTGTCATCGAAACATTGGTTCTCTACTATAACAAAGATCTTGTAAGCGAAGCTCCAAAAACATTTGGTGATCTTGAAAATCTTGCAAAAGATAGCAAGTACGACTTCGCTAGCGAACCTGGTAAAACAACTGCCTTCTTAGCTGACTGGACAAACTTCTACTACACTTACGGTTTACTTTCAGGTAACGGCGGTTATGTGTTTGGTAAAGACGGTACAGATCCTAAAGATATTGGATTGAACAACCAAGGTTCTATCGATGGTATCGAATATGCAAAAACTTGGTATGCTAAATGGCCAAAAGGTTTGCAAGATACAAAAGCTGCTGCTAACTTCATCCAAACACAATTCCAAGAAGGTAAAACAGCTGCTATCATCGATGGTCCTTGGAAAGCTGCTTCATTGAAAGAAGCTAAAGTAAACTACGGTGTCGCAACGATTCCAACTCTTCCAAACGGAAAACAATACTCTGCCTTTGGTGGTGGTAAAGCTTGGGTTATCCCTGCAGGTGCGAAAAACCTTGATGGCGCTCAAAAATTCATTGACTTCTTGACAAGTACTGACCAACAAAAAGCTTTGTTTGACAAGACCAATGAAGTTCCTGCCAACACAGAAGCTCGTAAATATGCGGTTAGCAAAAACGATGAATTGACAACTGCCGTTGTTGATCAATTCAAGAATGCTCAACCAATGCCAAATATCTCAGAAATGAGTGCTGTTTGGGATCCAGCTGCTACTATGCTTTTCGATGCTGTAAGTGGTAAAAAATCTGCAAAAGCATCTGCTGACGATGCAGTGAAATTGATTAAAGAAACCATCGAACAAAAATTCGGTAGCAAATAAGACAGTTTTTAGGTGTGAGTAAGAGGTTGGAGACAAAGTCCCAACCTCTTATGTTCAATTTTCAAGCACAACTTACTGTCTGACTTGTCTTCTTGCTCTCTAGCAAGGACATTATAAGGAGATTTGAATGACTACAGAACAAAACCCTAAAAAGGCTATGTGGCTCTCTTTGATCCCGGGTCTTGGGCAAATTTATAACAAACAAAAAACCAAAGGCTATATTTTTCTTGCCGTAACCATTCTCTTTCTCGCCTATTTCCTAGGAATTGGAGCTGGAGAATTAGCGAAATTGGTTACACTTGGAACCGTCCGTGGACAAGATAATTCTCTCTTTATCTTGATTCGTGGCGCCTTCCACTTGATCATCACTGTTGTTTACTTCCTATTTTATGCCTTAAATATTAAGGATGCTGGAACAGTTGCTAAACGCATCAACAACGGGATTGCCGTTCCAAAAACCTTGAAAGAAATGGTTCAAGCCATCTATGAAAATGGCTTCCCATATTTATTGATTATTCCTTCATACATTGCTATGACATTTGCGATTATCTTCCCAGTTTTAGTAACTTTGATGATCGCCTTTACCAACTACGACTTCAAACATACCGCTCCAACAACCTTGCTTGATTGGATCGGGTTCCAAAACTTCACTAATATGTGGACCTTGAGTACCTTCCGCTCAGCCTTTACATCGGTTCTTGGCTGGACCTTGATTTGGGCCCTCGCAGCTTCTACTCTTCAAATCGTACTCGGTATCTTGACCGCTATTGTTGCAAACCAACCATTCGTAAAAGGAAAACGAATCTTTGGGGTTATCTTCTTGCTTCCTTGGGCTGTTCCAGCCTTCATCACGATCCTTACATTCTCAAATATGTTTAACGATAGTGTCGGTGCTATCAATGCACAAGTTATCCCATTGTTTGCGAAGATCTTCCCATTCTTAGATGGCGTTTTGATTCCTTGGAAAACAGATCCTACCTGGACAAAAATTGCTTTGATTATGATGCAAGGTTGGCTCGGCTTCCCTTACATCTACGTCTTGACTTTAGGGATTCTTCAATCGATTCCAAACGATCTTTACGAAGCTGCTTATATTGATGGTGCCAACGGTTGGCAAAAATTCCGCAGCATCACTTTCCCAATGATTATGGCTGTTGCAGCTCCAACTTTGATCAGTCAATATACCTTCAACTTTAATAACTTCTCCATCATTTACTTGTTTAACGATGGGGGACCTGGTTCTGTCGGAGGAAACGCCGGATCTACAGATATCTTGATCTCATGGATCTACAAGTTGACAACCAATTCTTCTCCTCAATATTCAATGGCTGCAGCGGTAACCTTGATTATCTCTGTGATTGTGATCTCAATCTCTATGGTTGCCTTCAAGAAACTACATGCATTTGATATGGAGGATGTATAAAATGAAAAATTCAGTTCAATTTAAACGCCGCCTCAATCATTTCTTGACTTACCTGTACATGGTGGTTCTTTCAATCGTTATCATTTATCCATTGTTGATTACGGTTCTATCAGCCTTCAAATCAGGGAATGTCAGTGCCTTTACACTTGATTTTAGTGGCAATCTTAGTTTTGATAACTTCTCAAAACTTTTCTCTGAAACCCATTATGGCACTTGGTATATGAACACCTTGGTTATCGCCATTATCACCATGATTGTACAAACAAGTATCGTTACCTTCGCAGGTTACGCATACAGCCGTTACAATTTCTTGGCGCGTAAACAAAGTTTGGTCTTCTTCTTGATTATTCAAATGGTCCCAACCATGGCAGCCCTCACAGCCTTCTTCGTTATGGCTTTGATGCTGAATGCCTTGAACCAACCTTGGTTCTTGATCTTCCTTTATGTTGGTGGTGGTATTCCAATGAATGCCTGGTTGATGAAGGGATACTTTGATACTGTTCCAATTTCCCTCGATGAATCTGCGAAATTGGATGGAGCTGGACACTTCCGTCGCTTCTGGCAAATCGTCCTTCCTCTTGTTCGTCCAATGATTGCCGTTCAAGCACTTTGGGCTTTCATGGGGCCTTTCGGAGACTATATCTTGTCTAAATTCTTGCTTCGTGACGAAGTGAACTATACGGTAGCCGTTGGTCTTCAAACCTTTATCAGTGACCAAAAAAATCAAAAAATCGCCTTCTTTGCAGCCGGTGCTATTTTGATCGCGGTTCCAATCTGTATCTTATTCTTCTTCCTACAAAAGAACTTTGTTTCAGGCTTGACAGCTGGTGGAGATAAAGGATAAAATAGAATCTTATTTCAAGCACATTTTATTTTTAAGTTGAGGGTAGTATGGTGGATGCTTTACTACCCTTCGTTAAGAATAAAATCAATGCAAAGAGATTTCTCTTTGCATTTCTGATACTCTTATATTTAGAAAGGTCATCTTATGCCCTATCCTTTTAATTATTTCGCAAGTATCTTCAATTTCCGCTCTTCTTTTGCAAACCGCAAAAAACTGAGCTGGTTCCAAATGATTTTTACTTCTTTCTTTCTAATCTCTATCACACTATTACCTGTGGCTCTGCAAAATGCTCAACTCAAAACCTATCCTTTGACAACCTTTGTCAGCGATGTGTTTGATCCTTTATCAACAGACGTTATGAAAGATATCCAAGAACACGTCGTGATCAAAGACCAAGAGCTCACCTATACAGGGACTAACCCTGTACACAAGACTTCAAAAGGACAGGTTATCTTAGGCCAAGAGGCAAAGGCTAGTGAAGGCAAGGAGTTAACACTCCATTTTGATCGCAAACAATTGATTATCTCAAAAGAGAATAAAGAACTCGCTACAGTCTCATACCAGGCTATTAATCAAGAGAGCCTTCGGGATAAGAAAAGCTTCACTCAAGCTATCTCTAGCGATTGGTTTCGCGACAATCGACTCCCTGTCAGTCTCTTTCTCGTGATTTTCTCTGGCTTCTTATCGACAGTCAATTATTTGATTCTCATCGTAGGGGCATCTTTCTTCCTCTACTTGACACGAAAATCTCGACTCTTTTCACTACAAACTTTCAAGGAATGTTTCAATTGTATTCTGAATTGCTTGGGACTCCCTATTTTACTGAGTGTCTTCATCAGTTTACTATTCCATCAAGTATTTACTACGACGATCATGATCCAAAATGTCTTATTTGTACTCTATCTTGCTATGGTATTTTATAAGACCCACTTCCGTGATCCAGACTATCACCGCTAGGAGGTTTTCTCATGCGTGTTACCATCAAAGATGTGGCGAAACTCGCTGGCGTCGCGCCTTCAACTGTCACGCGCGTCATCCAAAACAAATCCACGATTAGTGATGAAACAAAAAAACGTGTCCGTGAGGCCATGGTCGAATTGGACTACCATCCCAATCTTAATGCTCGCAGCCTTGTCAGCCAATCTAGTCAAGTCATTGCTTTGGTCCTACCAATCGACAGTGACGTCTTCTACCAGAATCCTTTCTTCCCAACTGTTTTAAGAGGAATTACCCAGATCGCGTCAGACAATGATTATGCCATCCAAATCTGTACGGGGCAAAATGAAGAACGGCGGCTCGACAACCTCAAACAACTCATCTACGGAAATCGTGTAGATGGTTTGATTTTCCTTTATTCCAACCCGAATGATCCCCTCGTTGAATTTGCGATCAAAGACAAGTTCCCCTTCCTCATTCTCGGAAAGGCAGCTTCACCTTTTGTATCGCTAGTGGATAATGATAATATCAAGGCTGCATTTGATGCGACGGATTATTTCATTCAACAAAACTACCGAAAAATTGCTTTTATCGGGGGAAACAAAGAACTGTTCGTATCTCAAGACCGCTACGAAGGTTATAAAGAAGCCCTCCAAAAAGCAGGGATTCCTCTCGATGAAAAACTGGTTCATTTCTCATTTGGTTTTATGTTGGAAGACAATTCTTATCAAATGATGGAGAGCCTTCCCCTAGCAGAGTTAGATGCCATCATGACAACCGATATTCTCGTTGCTGAAGGGGTGCGCCAATACCTATTAGAACACCAGCTGACAATCCCGATTATTTCCTTTGATTCGATTAAGCCACGACTCGATATTGAAGCCTATATTGACATCAATGCAGTGGAACTCGGACGCGAATCTGTTCGAACGATTCTACAAATTATCAAGGATCACAAAGAAGGAAAAACCGTTTGCTACCGTCAATTGATTGACCATACCATTACGAAACTTTAGGAGTCTTTATGTCTACATTTACTGCTTATTTAGATGACCAAGACCTGATTCTTATCCAAAAAGGAGAGGAGCATATCCTTCCTTTTTATTTGGAAACGAACCAAGGTCATCTTGCCTTAATCCCTGTCAAAACGTCAAGTGCAGCGACTGACACAGGAGACTATTTCTTAAGCCCTATTCCGCTTGAACTCGGAGAAGAGTACACCATCTACGATGCTGCTGGAAATTCTTCTATTCTCCACTATCGTCAAATTGTTCGCAAACCCATTTTTGATCAAACCTTCACCTATACTGGAGAGGATCTAGGAAGTTTCTACACACTACGTCAGACGCAATTTAAATTCTGGGCACCCATTTCGCAAGATGTGACCCTCCATATCGAAGATCAGGTCTATCCAATGAATCGTACAGAAAACGGTGTCTGGGAACTCGTGCTCAAAGGGGATTGGGAAGGAGCTGCCTACCACTATGAGTTTCGTGTCAATGGCCTAGAACGTCGGATTCATGATCCCTATGCTCTATCCTCTTTAGCGAACTCTGGAGATAGCTTGGTCATCGACCGGAAGAAGATCACACGTCCTATCAGGCGTGCTGCTCGTCAATTAGACCCGACAGAAGCAATCATCTACGAGATGAGCGTTCGGGATTTCTCTGTCCAAAAAGAGGCTGGCTTTAAACACCCGGGTAAGTTTAAAGGTTTAACAGAATCGCCCCAACTAAATGGCCAGATCCTTGGATTTGATTACCTTCAAAAACTGGGCATTACCCATGTACAGTTACTTCCAGTTTACGATTTCGGTAGTGTCGATGAAGAGGATCAATGGAAAGCCTACAACTGGGGCTATGATCCTGTTCAATACAATGTTCCAGAAGGCAGCTATGCGAGTGATCCTAACGATCCTTATGCGCGAATCCTAGAGCTCCAAGACACCATTGACACCTATCACCGGGCCAATCTGAGTGTCATCATGGATGTAGTCTACAATCACGTCTACCAGGCAGATGAGTATGCTTTTGAACAGATCGTTCCTGGTTATTTCTACCGCTATAATGCAGAGGGAGAGCGGACCAATGGAACCTTCTGCGGAAATGACGTGGCAAGTGAGCGCTCCATGGTGAGACAGTATATCAAGCAATCTCTCAAACAATGGGTTTCCCTCTACGGCTTTGATGGTTTCCGCTTTGATTTGATGGGAATCCTAGACATTCAAACCATGACAGAGATTGCAGAAGAACTCCGTGAAATCTATCCTAACATCTATCTCTATGGGGAAGGGTGGAAGATGGATACCGGCCTCTCTGAAGATCAGCTCGCTCACCAATATAATTCGAAACGATTACCAGCCTTTGGCTTTTTCAGTGATAACTTCCGGGATACGATCAAGAGAACACTTGTAGCCGGTCACCGTCGTGAGAGTCAACATTCTGCGAATGATTTTGCGAACATTCTAACGGCGAATGTCGGGAAGCTAGGGCCTGCTCATTTCACCCAACCGCAACAAGCCATTCAGTACGTCGAATGCCACGACAATGCAACTGTTTTTGATTATTTCCAACTTGAAAAAGAAGAAATTCGTCTAGAAGATCGAAAAGCTCTCTCGCGTCTTGCGCTTCATCTGGTATTATTATCCCAAGGAGTGCCGTTTATCCATGCTGGTCAAGAATTTTATCGCACAAAAGGGCTCGAAGACAACACCTATAACTTGCCAGATAGTCTCAACCAATTGGACTGGACATCCCTTTCAAAATGCCAAGAAGAAATTGCTTTTCTTGAAGAATTGATTGCTTATCGGAAATCACAGCCACTCCTTCGTTTGAAAAAAGGGCAAGAGATTCGCGACTACTGTGACGTCAAATGGTTGTCTGATCATCATTTGATCTACACGATTGAGAAAGATCGTGAAAAAATAACGATTCTTGTCAATATCGGTGATCAAGAACAGACCTATCAACATCCGAGCGATAGTCAGCTGTTATTTGCCTATCCTCATGCCAACCTAAAAACCCCTATTCCTAAAGGAAAGGAACTTTCTATTCCTGCCCATAGTTGGCTCCTTCTCCATGAAACTGAATCAACAAAATAAAGGTCACCACAATGTGGTGACCTTTATTTTTATTCTTCTGTTTCCACAAAGCGTCCGATGATATGAACGTTTTCTGAAATGGTGATAAAAGCCTGAGGATCAGCTTTTTTCATAATATATTTGAATTCATTAAACTCTGCACGCGTAATAACTGTCAGCAGAACCGCTTTTTCCTGATGGTTATAGGTTCCTTCTGCATTGTGGATAATGGTTGCTCCACGATGCAATTTTTTATGGATCTTTTCAATAATGGCATCTGGCTGGCTCGTTACGATCATTGCCTGCATCCGTTTTTGCTTGGTAAAGACAGCATCCGTTACTCGACTCGATACGAAGATGGTAATCATAGAGTAAAGAGCATACTTCCAACCAAAGGTCAGACCAGCGATCAACATAATGGTCCCATTGACCAAAAAGGAGATACTGCCGACATTCTTTCCTGTCCGTTTTCGAATCGTCAAACTGACAATATCCGTTCCTCCACTGGAAATGTTGTTCCGAAGAGCAAAACCAATCCCTGTTCCCATGACAACCCCACCAAATAGGGCATTCATGATCGGATCGTTGGTCAACGTAATCACTGGCACGAACTGAATAAAGAGGGAACTCATCGAAACCGTAATAAAGGTAAAGATGGTAAATTTATGGCCAATTTGATACCAAGCCACAATCATCAAAGGGATATTGATGGCATAAAAGGTCAAGGAAACGGGAATCGTAAAGCCAATAAAGCGTTGGCTCAGAACAGATAAAATCTGAGCTAGCCCTGTTGCACCGCTGGAGTATACATGTCCTGGTTGAAAGAAGAAGTTGACGGCAATCGCTGATAGAAAACCATACAGCAAGGAAGCTGACACTTTTTCATCGTATTTCTCACGGGAGATGCTCTTCAGCACGCGCAATAATTTAATGTTATAAGCTAGTCGCCGCACATGATAGCGAAATAGCTTATGAAAGCGAATTTTTTTCATTTTCAATCCATCGATTAGAAGAAAAGGAAGATCTTAGAGCAACTGATTCCTAGACTTTCCCTTTTCTCTCTTGTCCTATTCTTGCTCTGCTACTTCTACTTGAAGATTTAACTCATCCAATTGCTTTTCAGAAACGACAGAAGGAGCTTGTGTCATTGGATCTGTCGCCTTGTTATTCTTCGGAAAGGCAATGACTTCCCGAATATTATCTTCACCTGCAAGAAGCATCACGAAGCGGTCCAAACCAATCGCCAATCCTCCATGTGGTGGGAAACCATAATCCATTGCTTCCAACAAGAAACCAAATTGTTCATTGGCAGCTTCTTTTGTAAATCCAAGTGCCTTAAACATCCGTTCTTGTAAATCTTTATGATTAATCCGTAGGCTTCCTCCACCTAATTCATAGCCATTTAAGACGATATCATAGGCAATTGCTCGAACTTTTGAAAGATCTCCTTCCAATTCATGCTCTGTTTCAGCTTGTGGAAGTGTAAATGGATGGTGAGCAGACATATAACGGCCTTCTTCTTCAGACCATTCAAACATTGGCCAATCCACTACCCAAAGGAAGTTGTATTGATTGTTGTCAATCAAGTCAAGCTCTTTCGCAAGACGAACACGCAAAGCACCAAGCGTTGCATTGGCTACTTCAAGAGTATCTGCTACAAAGAGAACTAGATCTTTGTCTTCTAACTGTAAAGCAGCTGTCAAGTCACTTGTCAAGTCTGTCAAGAACTTCGCAACAGGACCGTTCAAAGTACCCTCAGCATATTTCACCCAAGCAAGACCTTTTGCACCGTATTGCTTCGCAACTTCTGTCAATTTATCGATGTCTTTACGAGAGTAATGATCCGCTGCACCTTTGACAACAATCGCCTTAACTGCTGGAGCTTCTGAGAAGACTTTGAAGTCTACACCCTTGACAAGCTCTGTCAAGTCTTGGAGCAACATTTCAAAACGTGTATCTGGTTTATCTGAACCATACAAGGCCATAGCGTCATCATAATTCATCCGTGGGAATGGGAGTGTTACTTCAATTCCCTTGGTTTCTTTCATGACACGTGCAATCAAGCCTTCTGTGATATCCTGGATTTCTTGATCACTCAAGAAAGAAGTTTCCAAGTCGACTTGTGTAAACTCAGGTTGACGGTCTCCCCGTAAATCCTCATCACGGAAACACTTCACGATTTGATAATAGCGGTCAAATCCAGCATTCATCAACAATTGTTTTGTAATCTGAGGACTTTGTGGAAGGGCATAGAAATGCCCCTTATTGACACGGGAAGGAACCAAATAGTCACGCGCTCCTTCTGGAGTTGACTTAGAAAGAAACGGTGTTTCCACATCAATAAATTCTAATTCATCCAAGTAATTGCGGATTGAATGGGTTACTTTTGCACGAAGTTTGAGGTTTTCCAACATCTCAGGACGACGAAGGTCTAAGTAGCGGTAACGAAGACGAGTATCATCATTGGCTTCAATACCGTCCTTGATTTCAAATGGTGTTGTTTTTGCGGTATTGAGAACCGTAATAGTTTCTACCTTGAGTTCTACTGCTCCTGTAGGCAAGTTTGGATTAGCTTGTTCACGAGCTTCCACAAGACCTGTCACTTCTACAACATATTCACTACGGATGCTTTCGGCTGTAGCCATCACTTCTGTACTAACTGTTTCTGGATTGATCACCAATTGCATGATCCCTTCGCGGTCGCGTAGATCGATAAAGATCAAACCACCCAAGTCACGACGACGGCTAACCCATCCTTTCAAGGTAATACGAGTTCCAATGTGTTCTTCACGAACACGTCCAGCATACATTGAACGTTTCATTTCTAATTAATCTCCAAACTAATATTCTTCCTTCTATTTTACCATAAAGACCAGCAGAAAGTGGCCTTTAGCTCAACTTTTTCAGTCACCAACTTCTTTAATTATCGTGGCTCTCTTCTTTCTTTTTGGGATCATCGTAGAGAGTGGGTGCTAGCACCTTCATTAAAGTCGCCGTCCCAAATCGCAAGACAGCTGCTGCTAGTCCAAAAATAGGGGATAGGTAGCGGAAAAAGAAATCTCCCCTAAGCACATAGGTCATGCCACCCACAATAAAAAAGATCACAATTCCCTGAACGATTGCGTAAAACCAAATTTTTTTCACACTATTCTCCTTTTCACAAACCAGCTGACTTATCCACTGTTTTTTATCACTTATCCACAAAAATGTGGATAACTTTCACTTTTTGCCCCCTCAAAAGAGGAAGCGTCAGAAGCATCAGGACTTGCTTTCATCCATTTACAAGCAAGTTTCCCACAGCCTGTGGATAACTCTCTTGCTTATTTGTGACTTTCTCGTCACTTTCCTCACAAATCAAGGAGCCAGGATTTGATCCTGCCCCCTTTGATCAAGCATTATTTAAATTCGTCTGGTGTCCCTTTATATTGGGCCCAGTCTTTGCTGAAGAAGCGATCATTTAGATGGTAAGTTGGTGCTTTTTCAGCCTTTGTGACAAAGGGATTGACCGCTTTATCAAAGGCTAGCCAACCATTCCATCCCATATGAATCGTATCTTCCATAAAGTAGGGCTGATCACCATCTTTAGAAAAGTCTGCAATATTGGTGAATCCTTGACTTTCCAATTGGTAACGAATCTTTTGAACAGCCTGTTCATACTTTTCTTGGCTCAAGCCTGTGTATTTCATCCATTTGGCATTTACTGGAGGAATGACAAAGATAACATTGGCCCGAGATTTAGCAAACTGGTCTAGAACCAACTGCAAGTCATTGTACTCAGGAGATTGAACATAGGATTCGTTTTTTTGGAAACCTTTTAGTTTCTTCAACTTCATTTTTAAACGAGTATTGTAAAAATGATTGCTGATTCCAAGGTCGTTGTTATTGGTTTTGATTTTTGCTTCAGCCGTTGCAATTTCTTCCAATTTCTCATATGAGAATTGATCTGGTAAATCTTGTAGACGTTTTTTGACCTTCTTATCGTAATTCCCGTTTGTACGCGTTGCAAGATTACTAAACAAAGCATCTTCGCGTTGGACAAGGTGGGAAACAAACTGGTTCAAAGACTGATCAAATCTGGAAATTTTCTTTCCTTGAGAAATTTTCGTTACAACACTTTGAAAGGCGACATTTGGATACTGTTGTAACAGACGCTTTGCAGCATACTGGGATGCAGCATCCTGTTGGTGATTGGCAATAAAGCTATTCAACTGATCGCTATTAAAGAATTGTTGAAAGGCAGAGGAATCATAGCCCTTCTTGGTGAACCATTGCGGAGAAACTACATAAACAGCTGTATTGTCCTTGAGTTCTGGCAAAATCTGTTGCATCCCAAAATACTGGTTCAAAGAAGCCGCACCACGTTCTCCTAAAAAGTAGGGTCTGTAATTGCGGTCATATTTTTCAGCTAAAACCGCTGGATGCACCACATCAAAACGTAACCATTCACTTGAGCCAAAATAAGGGACAAAGCGATGCTGTGGATCAGAAAGTGCTTCTTGTTTCTTTGTACGACTCTTGAATCCTTCTGCATTCAGGCTTACCGCAGCTTTTTTCTCTTCGGTATAGTTGTGCTTATGATTGATTGGATAAAAGAATAATAAAGCTGCTACCATGAGGAGCGCGCAAAATACGGGCCCTAAAATCAGCCACAAACGCTTAAGCATTCTGAAGCTCCGTTACACCTTCTACGATCTTGTTGGCAGTGTTCCAATCATCGCGTCCAAATTCTGATACAGGAACACGGATGCCAAAGCGATTTTCCAATTCCACAATCAATTCGACTGTTCCCATACTATCAAGAACACCCGCATCAAAGAGATCCTCATCCATCATGTCTGAGACATCTTCCATAAACAATTCGTCAATAATTTCAATTACTTGTGATTTTACATCCATTTTTTATTCTCCTTTTATTTCACTTTTGGGAACCATTGCTGATCCAAGAATCCTGAGAAGATCAGGAAGGACAGCATCACTGTATTAAAGGTGATAAAGATCCCCAAAGCCTTGGTCCAACGATTGTCCGGTATCGGATCCAATCCTTTTGCTTTTCTTTCTTTATTAATAGATTTTTTCTTTCGAATCCAGGCATCATTGATAACCATTCCAAGCCCATGGAAGAGCCCATAAGCGATATAGTACCAGGTCACTCCATGCCAGAAGCCCATGACCAACATATTAATAATGTAGGCAACATTTGAGGTCGTGATCCGGCTCTTGAACACTTTATTGCGCATCAATACCATCACGAGACGCATAAAGACAAAATCACGGAACCAGAAAGATAAACTCATATGCCAACGATTCCAGAATTCCTTTAAGTCACGTGATTTAAAGGGACGATCAAAGTTAATTGGACTTTTAATCCCCATCAGATTGGAAGCTGCTAAAGCAAACATCGAATAGCCCGCGAAGTCAAAGAAGAGGTCAAAGCCATAAACATACATGACTCCCAGCGTTCCGATATTGAAGAATCCACCTTGAGACAAGGCATAGGTCTGCACATGACCTAACAATAAGTGGCCAAAAATATGAGCTAGGATAAATTTATAAAGGAAGCCATACATGATATACTTAACAGCTTGCTCCAACATATCCAATAATTCTTCACGCTCAGGAATGGCTTTATAATCCTCAT
Organism: Streptococcus parasanguinis CC87K; assembly: GCF_000507765.1. GTDB lineage: Bacteria > Bacillota > Bacilli > Lactobacillales > Streptococcaceae > Streptococcus > Streptococcus parasanguinis_J. Next base: position 150,905 of record NZ_KI669403.1, read on the forward strand.
TAAAACGCTTGAAACGATCAATTGGCCCACTTGAGAAGGTCGGCATAAAGAGCATAAAGCGTAAGAATTCCCAAAGTGTGAATTCTTTCAAGACACCATCTCGCATTTCGATGATCATTCCGACAGCTCGGAAGGTTAAATACGAAATCCCTAAAAATCCAAACAAGGATTGGTGCCCATTCTTGATCGCTGGCTCTACCTTAACAAAGATCAGGGGCAAGACAGACAAGAAGGAATGAAGATAGAAAATCCACTTGTTGTCCGCTTTCTGACGATAGATTTTGTAGGAATACACAATCAAGATTTGCCAGACTACGTAAAAGAGCAGGGCATAAATTTGCTTGAGATTCGAACCTGTCAGCATCAAAATGATAAAGATCAGACTCACAAGTCCTTCATATACCGGAAATCTCTTTTTGAAAAAGAGGCCCACAAAGATCGGCAAAAAAGCTAGAATGAGGTAGATAAAATAGATCGGTGTTCCATAGTGTTCTAAATGAGGGAGCTGTTTCAAAAACTCGATCATCGGTTGTTAACCTCGCTAATCAACCCTTTGATGTCGATTTTCCCGTTTGGTGTTAATGGCAGGCTGTCACGGTAAAGGAATTTTGAAGGCATCATATAAGACATCATGATGTTTTCTAAATCTTCCTTAATGGCTTTCGTGATATCAATTTCGCGCTCAAATTGTTCTTTGACGCCCTCTTTTAAGATGACATAGGCCAAGAGATTTTGGACCTTGTGATCTTTATTATAACGCGGTACTGCGACTGCTGAGTCAATATACTTCGATTTATTCAAGTTTTGAGAGACATCCTCTAGCTCGATACGATAACCGTTAAACTTGATTTGGAAGTCCATCCGTCCACCATAGAGAAGGAGACCTTCATCCGTCATGGTTCCGACATCTCCCGTATGGTAGGCTGGAAGACCTTCAAATTCGAAGAAGGCTTCTGCTGTTTTCTCTGGATTATTCATATAACCTTTTGAAACAGCTGGGCCAGATACGATGATCTCCCCTTGCTCACCATTTGGCAATTTGTTTCCTGCCTCATCAATGATGAAGGTTGGAGAATCTTCTTTGGTGTAACCAATTGGCAGACGTTTCAAAGTCGCTAACATCTCATCTGTTACAGCTACAGCCGAAAGAGCTACAGTTGCTTCCGTTGGGCCGTAGGCATTGATGATGCGTGCATTTGGGAAACGCTCACGCAATTTCTGAGCAGTTTTAACGGTCAACTCTTCCCCATCAAAGTAGAAATGGGTGATCCCTGGCATCTTTTCAGCATTGAAATCCTCAGACAACATGGCCATATCTGCAAAAGATGGTGTTGAAGTCCAGATCGCAATCGGAAGAGAAAAGATGGTCGCAAAGAGTTGTTTGAAGTCTTGAGTGATGGCTGATGGAAGAGCAAAAAGCGTTCCTCCAAGAGCCAAGGTCGGTGCCCAGTACATGACAGACAAGTCAAAGGAATAGGGCGGTTGCGCCAACATTTGAGGACGCTCTGGCGTTGCAAATTCCTTGTCCGTAATCATCCAGTTGGTAAAACTGAGCAAGTTATCGTGCGAAATTTGCACCCCTTTTGGTTTCCCGGTTGTCCCTGAGGTAAAGATGATGTAGTAGTTATCATCCCCTTTGACCGGATGTTTCAAGTCATAGGCATGCTGAGCCGCATATGCTTCACGCACTTGCTCCAAGGACATGATTGGAGCAGCTGGGTTTTCCAATGGAAATTCATTGATGGCAATAATCAAGCTTGGCTCTGCTACTTCAACAATGGCAGACACGCGCTCCAAGGCAGAGTGGCTATCAATTGGGATATAGGCATGACCAGATTTTGTCAAGGCCACAAAGGTTGCCAACATTTCATATTCTTGTCCACCAAAGACCACAACAGGTGACTTTTCAGGAAGTCCCATTTGGTCAATGTGGGCAGCCAAGCTATCTGAATCAGCCTTCAATTGGCCATAGGTATGCTCCTCACCAAGGACATTGTAGACAGGATAGTCTGGTTGTAGTTGCGCATAACGTTCAATTGTCTCGATCATATCAGTAATTGGTTGGTTTGACACGGCTAGGAGTCTCCTTTTCTAAAATTCGTTGTAGATAAAGCCACCCTGACCTTGACCAAGGTAACTAAAGAAATAAAGTAGGGCTAGGAAAATGGCAAAATACAAGACCGTCTGCCCGATAAATTTATAAAGTGTTTTATGTTTCATAAGTTTCACTCTTCATTTTGATTGTTACTCACTATTTTACCATTTTTTATACCAAGTAAGCAATTTTAAACATAGTGAGAATGTGGTAGAAAACGTTATCATTTCAGATCATTCAAGCCGTTTAACGAAAGCATTTTTCTTTAATCAGTTTTCTGGTTGAAATCCTATTCTATTTCACACTACCCTGATGAATCAATTCCAGACACTTGTCCAGATCCACATCTCTCTCGAAATGGCTAGGTGTCCAAGGAATCTCTATATCGGGTAGAACACCCTGATCCGTCATTCCTTTACCTTGATCTACGCATAGACAACGAGAAGTAGGAAACATCAATTGATAATCGCCATAATCAACGGTACAACAATTGGAATAGTCTAAAATTCCGAGAGTCGGTCTACCTACCACCGTTACCTTCTTAAACTGCTTCATCATCTGAACAAAGTTGTCGCCAGAAGAACCGCAATAGATATCTGATAAGATAAAGATCTGTTCAGGATAGTGGCCACCTCTAACCTCTGGGAAGAATTTCTCGCTTTCTTGCTGATACGGTACATAGCCTTGTCCCCGATGGCGGAGCAAATCCTCTTTCATATCTTCAAGCAGCTTAACTGTTTCAGGACTAATTTCTTCCTGTTGCATCCAGTCCTCAAAGTCTTTCAAGCGCAGGTCAACATTGCGTTCCGTGTAGAGAATTTCCATACCATCATCGTCCCAGTCAAGCGAATCATAGCCCTGATCCTTCTCTAAGGCTAGATGTAATAGAGGGAAATATAAAGAATCTGTCCCTCCGCCGTTCTGTCGGACATCAATGATAAGAAACTTGACCTCCGTCATCATAGGTAAACACTCTTGATATACCCGACTAATGGCTCCTTCATCCATAAAGTTATCCAGACGAAGATAAAGAATCTCATCGTCTAATCTTTTCCAAAAAATCTGATCTTGGATCGGTTCTCGACTAGGGACTACTTCAATGGTCTTTTCTATCCCTTCTCGAAGCAGGGTGACACTCGTTGACTGAGAGACCAAATCTGCCCATTCTCGGTAGTGTCTTTCAGGGGTCTTGCTGATAAAATAGTCTTTATGAAGAGAAGCTATCTGCTCCAAGTCACTTCCATCCAAACCTAAGATCTGATCTCCTACTTGAAGACCCGTATCTTCATTAGCTTCCTCAACATACAATTTCTGTCCATTTATTCTCAAAAGAAACCCTTTTTGATTGGCCTTTTTATCACGAAAGGAAACATGCCCGATCACCCCAAAACTAGCTAGGTAAGTCTTAACTTGATAGAGAAAGGCATCATCTGTCATATCATCTGTAATGTTTTCTCGAAAAGGCTCTGGATCGCATCCTTTTCGATCCTTGATGGTAGATGAATCATGGGTCATAATAGAGACGACATCTTCAAAAATAGCAGTCTTTTTCATAAAGGATTCCTTCCATTTTTTAGAAACAGTATACCACTTTTTCTTAAAAAGTTCTTAAAACCCTAAAAAACTATCCTAAAGTAGGATAGCCGTTATAGATTCTTTCTTTTCTTCGCTTTCTTTGTCAGAGCGACATCACAATTTTCAATCTCGCTAATCAATAGATTGGCAAGAGCAAAATCATCGATGTTCGATTTCATATTTACCTCGTAGTTCAAGGTCAGTTGTTCTCCAGCTTGGGCCGTTGTGACAGAAATAAAGTCAATTTCTGAACAACTTTGGTCCAACAACTGGCTGATTTGTTCTGCAACAGAATCCTGTTTTGTGACGGTAATGGTCAAATGACGGCGCCGTTGATGGTCTGCCTTACTCTGTTTGTTCTCTAATACCAGCCACACCCCTAGTAAAGAAAGGGTTGATAAAATGGCCAATAAAAGATAGCCCGAACCTGCAGCCAATCCTATAATCATGGCTAAGAAAATGGCAATCAACTCTCTAGAACCACTCGTAGCCGAACGAAAACGGATCAAACTAAAGGTCCCTGCCACTGCAATCGAGGTTCCCAAACTTCCATTGACCAAAAAGATCACTAAGGTCATCATACAAGGAAGCAAGGTCAAACTAATGACAAACTCTCGAGTGTAAAGTGTTCGGTATTTATAGGTCCAAGATAGGGCCAGCCCTAGAAAGAAGCTGACCAAAAGGGCCAGCAGTAAGCGCAAAGGATCCACCGTTGCTGTGGCATTATTAAAAATAGAATCAAATAGATTAGACATAGGCAGCACCTACCGTTTCTTGAACTGGTCTTGGGGCATAATCCAAGCCTTGTGATTTATGATAAGCACAGCTATATTTTGAAAATTTCTGTTTCACCAAACCATACTTCTCTAAAATATCCTTTAGCCATTGAGGTTCTTGGCCAGGAGCCTTAATTTCCATGATCACGAAGTCATCCTCTAGTAGAGGTTCTCCTTTCTTCCCACCAAAAAGGCTAACAGCCTGGTCTCGAAAGACTAAGTTTTGATCGATTGTCACGCGAATCTTCTGATAAGGATAACCCTGAATGGATTTCTTTTCTTTGAGAGACAAACGATCATAATAAATGAACATCCGTGGTTCCAATCGATGACCATAACGTTTGCGCAATCTCTGAATCTCTTGCACTAAGTCTGGATCTTGTATCTGATGATCTACTGTCCCATCTGTCATCAAGTTGATAATGGCTTGCGAAGTAGCGACTAGGCGGAATTTATGGCCAATTCCTTCTTCATCTTTTGACTTCACCTCTAGAAACACTGGGCTGTCTGCTTGAGGTTTTTCTATATAAGTCCGCATCCGAATTTTTTCACGGCGGTGTTGTTTTGCAAGAGCATCTTGAATGACATCAAAATTTTCCGTATCAAAATAAATGTTTGAAATGGTTGAGGTTGGGTAATCATCTTCTACGACGTATTCTTTTAAGTCTTTGATCAAGTCCTTCACGTCATCTTTTGCGACGATATATTTTGTTTCGATTCGTTTGAAACTTGTCTCAATTGTTTTTTTCATGTTTCTTCTCCTTTAAGAGGGATCTATTGTTTCTAACCTTCAGTAAGTATGAATACGACTTACGTGCTTTCTAGTTTAATGGGACTTTCTTAACTGGTCATTAAGCCAAACTTAAAGAAAACTAAAGTTAAGGTTCCTTTCAGAAAAACTTTAGGAAACTTTCAGCTAGCAACTTTAGACTAGGAGCATATCAATTGAACGAGAGGAAAAGCTCATGAAATCAAACAAATGGAAATTTTTATTAACGGGGGCCGCAACCCTCACCTTACTGACAGCTTGCACCCAGGCGTCATCACAATCAGCTACAAAAAGCAATACTGCACAAACTACCGCTACTTCTACTTCAAAAAATAAAACAAACAATTCCAACTATTTTACAGATAAGGACAAGGACAGCTCTTACGATGAAAGCAAAGCCTCTACTGTAAAACTGTCTGGATCTTCTGCAAGTGTATCAGGTGACGGCGTAGCTGTATCTGGATCCACCGTGACCATCTCAAAGGCTGGAACCTATGTCATCTCTGGTGAATCCGATGGGGTTCAAATCAAGGTCGAAGCAGGTGACTCAGATGATGTTCACATCGTCTTGAAAGGCGTTACCATGACCAACACCAACTCACCAATCTCTGCTACAAAAGCAGGACATGTCTACCTCACTTTAGCAGATGGCACGACCAATACCTTATCTGATTCAAGTTCAAACAATGATGAAGATGCCGATGCAGTGATCTTCTCTAAAGGCGACCTCACCATCAATGGTTCAGGTACGCTCAACATTGATGCCAAGAAGAACAACGGTATCAAAGCCAATGACACCCTCCACATCACAGGTGGAACCTATAAAATCACGGCTGTAGGAGATGCCTTCAACGTCAATGACGAACTCAATATCACTGGCACGACCATGAGCATCGATGCAGATGAAGATGCCGTCAAGGTGGATAATGATGAAGATACTTCTGTTGGAACCATGTATCTGTCTGACAATACCATGACCATTTCAGCTGGGGACGATGGAATCCATGCTTCTGGTGATCTGATCATCGATAGCGGAACCTATGAGGTAACCGAATCTGTCGAAGGTCTCGAAGGAAAATCGATCACCATCAACGGTGGTGATATAACCATCTATGCAACCGATGATGGTGTTAATGCAGCCAATGCTAATGCCAACCAAGATGAAATTTTCTTCACTATGAATGGTGGAACCCTCAACGTTGAAGTTGGCCAAGGCGATACCGATCCAATTGATTCGAATGGAAATATCACTGTTACCGGAGGAACCATTAAATTAACGGGTCAATCTGGATTCGACTTTGATGGTACTGCTACCTACACTGGTGGAGACATCTATATCAACGGTGAAAAACAAACGGAAATTGTCAACTCCATGCCTGGAGGCGGTGGGGCCCCAGGCGGTGGCGGACCTCAAGGCGGTGGACCTGGAGGCGGGCATCCATAATAACAAACAAAGGCAGGATTTCTTCCTGACCTTTTTTTGTTGCCTTTTTTATGATAGAATAGAAATTCAATCAGCTTATCGAAAGGAACATGATGAAAAAACAAACACTCCCTCTTTTCTTCACACTCTTGCTGTCTCTTCTTTTTCTATCAGCCTGTGTGCCGGACCTTAAGATCAATTTTAAACAAGAGCCTACTACTACCAGCTCAAAAAAGAAAACCACTAAAAAAAGTAGCTCGAGTCGTTCAACTAGCTCAACTAGCACAGGTAATTCCTCTAGCTCTCCCTCAACTACTACGGAAACTACTTCTGACATCATCACAACCGAAGGGCTCCCTAGAAATGCCCAAGAAGCACCCAAGGATAAAATTTATGCAACAGGGAACTTAAAAGTAGCCTACTCTAAAAATGACGACAATATTTTTGTACAAACGCCGGATTATGAAGGGTATACCACTGCTCTTGTCCAAAAAATCCTTGGAAATCCAGAGAAACAAATAACAGACCCTGCTTATATTAGCGAATCTTTTCAAAATATTGAACTAGAAAATATTAAAAATCTCTACCGTAAGGGGAAAATTACAGAAGAACAAGCTCATGCCTTTTTATTGGGGGCAGTTGATCTGAAACAAGCTTCTAAATTTGGAGTAGCCTACACCATTTACACCTATAAAAACAACACCATCCAATTGGTCTTTGAAAACGACCAACTCCTCTATATTACGCCAAATCCTGATGTTGTCTTCTTTAAATAATGAATATTCTCGCTTAAACAAGCGAGAATTTTTGTTTCACATGAAACAAAAAACTCTCAACTCCAAATGAGTTGAGAGTTCTTGACGATTAGTCCTCTTCATATTTTTTTGGATTGTAAAACCACATCCCTAGTCCCGCAAATAGAGCAATGGTCACCAAAAGAAAGACCACTTGATTTCCAATTTCTCCTGTCATCGAAATCGTTTGACGAAGACCAGAGACGGTATAGCTCATTGGCAAGAATGGATGAATGGCTTGGAAAAATCCATTTGTCAAAGCAAGAGGATAAGTTCCTGCACTAGAAGCTAATTGCAAGAGCAAGAGGATCAACGAGAGGAAAGCACCGACCTTTCTTTGCCATGTTGTTAAAGCGGTCACGATAGACATGAAGGCCACACTACCGATCACACAAAGGAAGAGGGTAGCCATCTCATGATTGGCAGATAAACCAATCAAGTGAACAGCACCATAGACCAAGATTCCTGCAACCACCGCAATGGTTCCATTGACCTCAAAGCGAGATTTAAACCATGCCCAACGACTTTCAGGATGACGACCGGATGGCAATTTTGCAAAGATCATATTGGTTGACAAGGCACAAACAAAGAGTGCTACAGAGATCATATAAGGAGCCATTCCGACCCCATTTACAGGGACATTATCTTGATCTGTTTTAGAAGTCGTAACAGGATTGGCTAAGGTTTTAGCGTTTTCTTTTTCAGTTGTAGCCACATTCAATTGTCCCTTAGCATCGTTTAATCCTTGACTCAAGTTTTGGCTTCCTGCTGCTAATTCACCTAAACCATTTGTCAATGTTTGGCCACCTGCTGCTAATTTGCTGGAGCCATCTGAGATTTGATTTGCACCGTCGGCTAGTTTATCAGCACCAGTCACCAATTGACCTGATTTTTCTGTCAACTGATTGACACCAGTGACAAGTTTATTGACACCACCTGCCAACTCTGGAGTCTTGCTGTTCAATTGCCCTACACCTTCAGCTAATTTTCCAGCACCGGCAACCAATTCACCCGACTTACCTGTTAATTGGGTCGCTCCTGAAGCCAGTTGATTCATACCTGATGTCAAGGCAGGCATCTTCCCATTTAACTCACCTAGACCAGAAGCTAATTGATTGCTTCCTGCAAGTAATTCTGATGATTTACTATCTAGTTGACCAACACCTGCTGCTAACTGACTAGCCCCATTTGTTAAAGTACTGCTATTCGTCTTAAGTTGGGTTGCTCCATTAGCGATTTTATCAACACCAGCTGTATAAGCGTCGATCCCTTGACCGATGGTTTGACTAGCTGGCAACAATTGTCCACTAACTGCGGATTGGATCTTAGACAAGCCACTTGACAAGTCTGTCAAGGTAGAAGAAGCTGTCGGTAAAACTTGATTGGCTGCCGTTTGCAGTTGTGTCAAGCTATTTCCTGTATTCAAACTACCTTGGATCGTTTGAATCGTAGTCAAGATTCCTTGAGCCGCCGTTTCACTCGAGCTTGGGCTCGATGAGATCGCCGCATTGATTTCCGCTTGTTGGTCAGCTGTCATTGCTTGATAGGCTGCTGTTCCTTGCACACTTGCAAGGGCATTTGCACGATCCGCTTGGGCTGAAGCAAGGATTGATTGAGCTGAATTCGCAATACTCGTCAATCCAGACGAAAGTTGACTGGTATCCACTGTAGCATTTTGAATCGCTGCATTTAATTGGTTTAAACCAGCTGCCAATTGATCAATCTGAGCAGATTGACTTGTAGAAGCTTGTAGCTGGCTTGATAATGTTTGAATACCTGATTCTAATTGTGAAACCCCATTTCGAAGGGTAGCAGATTGACTACTTAATTGACCCGCTCCTTCTGATAAAGTAGCGACTCCATTTGTATAGGTTGCTAAACCATTTGAAAAGTTAGATAGGCCTGAATTCAATTGACGCACGCCATTGGTATAATTCCCAAGACCATCATTGAGGGTCCCCATACCACTGGTTAATTGACCAACTCCTGAAGCTAACTGAGGGGTTTGACTCGCCATTTGATTGAGACCATTTCCTAATCGATCCACTCCGGTAGCGTAAGCCATCAAGCCTGTATTAAAAGTACCAAACCCATTATTTAATTGATTGACGCCAGATACCAAGTTTGGAAGTTGACCAGCCATTTGATTGAGACCATTTCCTAATTGACCAACACCATCTGTATAGGCTGCTAGACCCGTACGAAGAGTAGTCGCACCATCTGAAAATGCTAAGCTTGAACGAGCCAATGTATTCAAATTAGTAGACAGTGTTTGACCACCATCTTCCAATTTACTTGCACCATCTGCTAATTTAGCACTTCCATCTGCCGCTGTCCCCATACCAGATTTAAGCGATCCCATTTTGGAAAATAAAGCTGTTGTATACGTATTGGTCACTTTTTCGGCCACTGACTGCTTCATCTTTGTCATCGCAGTGTCGCTCATTTTCCCTGCGATAAAACTATGACCACTGGATGTTTGGTAATCAATGGTCATCTGTTCCGGATGATTGGTTAAGATGGAGCTAGCTTTCTTTGAAAGATCCTCAGGCAGGGTTACAATCATATAATAATCGCCATTTTTAAGACCATCTTTCGCAGCTTTCTCATCTACAAAATGAAAATCAAGTGAGTCATTGTCCTTCAAATTGGACACCATGTCTTTTCCTATTTCCATCTTTTGTCCATTATATGTAGCAGATTGATCCTTATTGACAACCGCTACAGGAAGATCCGAAACTTGGCCATATGGATCCCACATGGAAGATAGAAAAATAATATTATAAAGAGCTGGAATCAAAGCAACTCCAATCATGACAATGATAAATGTTGGCTTTTTAAGAATAGCCTTCCATTCTTTCATCATATTTTTTGTCTCCTTTTTATACACATTGTCTAAATTTCTGATATAATAGATTATACAGTTTCTAGAAATTTTCACAAGTAGGAAATCTTTATTTTTAGACACTGTGTATAATTTTGTGCAAAAAGGATTAACAGATGACTGAGAGCAATAAACGATTAAAAACAAAACGAAATATCGAGGAGGCGATGGTTCGACTACTAGAAAAGGAATCATTCGACCAAATCACAACGGTTGAGTTAGCACAAGAATCCGGCATTAGTCGCTCTAGCTTTTATACCCACTATCGAGACAAGTACGATATGATCGAGCGCTACCAACAAGCACTCTTTCACAAGCTTGAATATATCTTTGACAAACACCAAGACGACAAGCGCCAAGCGATTACAGAAGTGTTCGAATTCCTAACCAAGGAGCCACTCTTTGCAGTTCTTCTGACAGAGAATGGAACCAAAGAGATCCAAACCTTCTTACGACATAAATTACAGATTCTTCTGGTTGATAGTTTGCAAGAGCGCTATAGTCATAAATCATTAACAGATATTGAAAGAGTCTACAGTTCTGTCTATCTGACCAATGCCTTCTTCGGAGTCTGTCAGATGTGGGTTTCGCGCGGAAAAAAAGAAAGTCCTCAACAAATGGCTGAATTTTTAATGAAAATGTTACGGTAACAGTCTCTCCTGATCGATCTAGATCAGGAGTTTTTTTATTAGCAGGTTTAGGTTTTAAGAAAACAAAAAGGGGAGCAAAGCCAGAAATCAACCCTTTAAGACAAAACAAAAAGCCCACTGTAGTAGGCTTTCTGCAAAGTATATCTTAAAATTAAAGCATTTTGTTATCAGCACTTAAACATGTATAGTAATAATAAGGCAACCTAACTACCAAAAACATTGTATTTCAACAATCACTAACAAAGTGAGACATGCTGGGGTAACTTAAAGGGTAGTAAAAAGGGAACTAAATCTAATGAGTTCAACAGGCAAGAATTAAGCTCCAAAACTTTGGGGCTTTTTTAAAATCTTTGACTTTTTTTGACCTATACCCCCACCCCCCTTAAAAATTAACCCTTATATTTAGAAAATCGACCCCTCCCACCGGTTCCCTAGCGCTTGATTTTTTCGATTTTTTTCGACAGGGGGGTCTTATTTGGAGATCTTCAAATTTGTGTACGTTCCCAAAAATAGGTAATTCTACTTTTTTATTTTTACATATTATTTATATAATTTTAATTACAAACTCATTGTTTTATGTTTCGTTATCATTCGCTATGAATTCCTTTTACTTATCTATTTTTGTGTAATCAATCTGATTTAAATAATCATTCACCATGCAATAAGAACATACTGTTCATTAAATACCAATTGTTATTCATATTATAAAAGAAAACTAACTAATTATATTCTTCTGTTTCAATCTCACACAAGATCTAGACTTTAAATAAGATCCTAACTTTTCTTCTTCTAACTCATATAAGTTATTCACTTATTTAGTTACTAATTGTATTTCTTCCTATCTTCTTTATCACATCTGACTTAGACATATCTTACATTCTGTCTAATTCGTTTATTCACCAAACCCCAAGCGTATCAAGGAACTACAAGATTTTAAAAAATGAATTGGCGTTTCCCTCATTATGTCTAATTGGAAGAATTGAAAGATAAAAAGATAGGCCGAAGCCTATCCTCTACCTATTTTATCTTCTCAACTCATCGACTTTACTTTGATAATCATTGAGACCTTGAGCCACTAATACAGTTTTTCCATTCTCCAGTATTACATCTCCAGCCTGGTATCCTTCGTTTAGGTATGGCTCCGAATAACTACCCTTTATCTCTTTTTGAATTTGTTCAAATCTTTTCTCCCGAATAGTTTTTAATGCTTCATGTCTTGCTTCGAGAGTTAACAACATGACTATTTTTTCAGCGTCTTTTGCTACGTTTAACATCTGTTGAGTAGTGAGTTTCTTATTTGGTGTCAACCCGATTGTCATTAGCTTCTGACCGTATGACAGATTGTTTTTCTTTTCCTTTACTCCAAGTGTCATTAGTTTCTGTCCGTAAGACTGATCTTTGTTATTCTCAATGCTTTTCAGTTCTTCGATATTCGCATCGATTTTATCTAGATTCTTTTTGATTACATTTTCCATAAACAAGTGTCGCCCTTGTTCTGGGACATGTTCGAGAATACTAGCAACCATTTCACGGGAAATTTTTTTCATGAACATTTGTTTATCTACAAACCCATACTCTAACGCACGATCACAAGAAAACCATGTTTCTTCTTCCATTAAACTTCTAATAGTTTCCATTGGTAAACCTGTCTTGTTTTGATATGCCAAAGCGATACTATTGTTTACTACTTCTAGAGCTTCAATTTGTTTTTTATGCTCTTTAGTATTACCATACGTCCAAGCCATTGCGTTATGTATCATAAACAAACCTGTCGGGCTCATTTCTACAGTATCCCCAGCCATTGCAATCACACTGGCAATACTAGCACAAACTCCCACTATTTTTACTGTTACTTGTCCTTTATATTCTTTTAATCGACTGTATATTTCACTTCCTGTAAATACATCACCACCGCCAGAATTTATAATCACTTCTACGGGTTGAGAAGAAGACGGTAATTCAATATCTTGTAAGGCCGTGTATTCCTTCCCCTCTTTTTTATATGCTTCAATACTATTATTTGGGATAATTGCCCCTTTAATCTCAATCTTATTCATTTGTAAAAGCTCCTAACATTTTTTTAAAAAATCCTTCTTGTTTCCCTTGTGCTTTCAGTTCTTTCAAAGCCTGTTGCATTTTCATGTCTTCAATATATTCAAGTTCTTCCGCTTCTTTTCTTTTTTCATGGACACTTGCAAGCCATTCAACTTTTGAACTAAAACCATTTTCTTTCCAATAGTTTTCCACTTTAAAGTTTGTTAAATGTCTATTAAGTGTTGGTAAACCAAGTTCTTCAAACTCCGCTTCCGCATGACGTGTAAATGAAACTTCTTCACCAATTCTAATGAAATAATTAAAATCACGATCTTTTAAAGGTGGGTAAGGTGTATATAATTCATCTACAAAATAATTTGTAAATTCAATTTCTGTACACTCTGGATGGTTCGTATATAGATCGATCTTTGAAGGAAGAACTTTATTGTCGCCAAATTCCCCAAGTGCTTCACTAGCTTCTTTAACTATTTTTAAAATTGGAGAAAATACTTTTTCTTGTTTACTAGCAAGTTTTGTATTTACTTTTACTAACTCATTTAGATTTAAAGTAATTTCTTTTTTTAATTCAGTTGCTTTTTGATCCTTCTTTTTGCTAGTAAGATAACGATCAGAAAGAAGTTTATCCATTTCCTCAATTGACTTTGTTCGAAGTTCCCAATATTTTTTAATTGAGCTACAAATTTCTTCAACAAATTTAATAATTTCTTTACCCCCTGATAATGTACTGGCAATTTCTGGAATTAGTCCTAGCGATAGGTAATGATAATTATCGTTATTCTCTACACCAAAATAGGTAGATTTTTTATTAAATAAATTATAGTTTTGAACTAATTCAAAATAAATCTTTTTTGCGTCTTTAATTTCCATTGTTTTCCTCTTTTCTTTAAATTCCTACAAAAAAGAGACATGACAAAAACGAATTTTAAAAACGTCTTATGTCATGCCTCTTGTCTTCAAGTTAGCAATTATATTTTTGTCTGTTCTTTCGTCTCTACAAGTGTAACTACACCATTAGAGATCTTTAAATTTATCTCCCCAAATTCAGGGATCTTCACGTTTTTTATTATACCACGGTTCATAAAATATATCCAACCGTCATTTAGTTTATCCATTATAACCCCTCCCATTCTTTATCGAAATCTAAATTTAGCCCTGTACGATATTCATCATAAAAGTTACAGATTTGATTTAGAATACTGCTTAAATCATTTACAGATACATATTTTAACAACAATCTAGTTAGACTACTGTCCTTTTCTACACATAGGAAGTCCACCTTTGCATTTACCCTAAAATGAGTACCCAGTAAATATCCTATAAGTGCCTCCGAAGCTATATGAGCTGTTTCTTCTGTTTTAAAATCATATGTAAAATTAAATTCCTTTACATCGTATTTTAGTTTTATTTTCATTTTGCACCTCCTTTTTTTAATATTCGTAGTAGGATTTTTTTAAACTGGTAGGAAAGTGTTGGAAAATTTTCCTACCAAATTAAGCCCGTCAAATCAACGTTTTTCGCAAAAAGTAGGAAAGTAGGATTTTTTTTTAGACAACTTAACAACTTATAACATATATAGCTATAACTTATTTAATAATAATAAGTTTATTAATAAATGTTGTATTTTCCTACCATTATTATCTTTCCCTTACTCTCCCAATGGGTTTCAATGGTAGGATTTTTATTTTTAGTTTCCTACCGCAATCCCATTTATTAGGTAGAAACTTACTCTCCCAACGGGTTAAGTGGTAGGATTTTTTGGGGCCTTTTTCCTACTTTTTTTCCGAAATTCCTACCATGGTAATTTATTATTTGAAAAAACCAGATGTTACAACCCTTCCGAATTTTACACTATTTTTATATCCCCAATCTTTTTTATTTTGCATTGCTAGCCTAATCTTTGCCTTTTGTTTTGGTGTAGGGCTATCGTTCAGATAGACTTCTTGAAAAAATAGATTAACAGTTAAGCGATCACGTTCAACTAATTTCCCGTATTTTTCATCTAGTTTTTCTTCCTCACCATTTCCATTAAGCCAAATTCCATTAGTTAAAATTTCATGGATAAAATACTTTCTAATTTTATCATTAGGAGGGCTAAAATACATTTTTTCGGGATATGGGGTATTAAGATATCTTTCAAGATCCTCTAATTCTTCATCTATAGCTTTATATTTGGCCCGTGTAGCGTTTACTAGAGATTCTTGCTCATCTGATAGGGTTAAGTCTTTATTATCTCTCCAAGCCTTAACCATTCCCCCCCAGAACCTCCTACGATCATTTTCAGTCCAGTTCCTACCTCTGTAGGAACTATCTTTATATACTTCTGCAACTAGAAAACGGCGTTCTCCAGTTAAATCATTTAGGAAGTCGGGCTGGTTTGTTGCCCGTACAATAACAAAGTTTTTCAGTAATCGCCTATCAGTACTACCATAAGGCGGTCGATATTCGATTTTTCTATCAGTTATGAACCTTTTTAATTCTTGGAAACTGGTTTTTTTAGTTGCTACCATTTCATCATCAAAAACGCACCAATTTCGCACCATTCGGGCTTTATCGTCTTTATCCGTGAAAGTTTCAACGGTTGTGAAGTATTGATCTGTAAACAAGCCTTCAAAAAATTGTGTTTTTCCTACCCCTTGTTTACCAGTCAAATCTAATACAAAATCAAACTTTACACTAGGATCAAACACTTTCGCAACTGCTCCACGGAAAAATAGATCAAATATTATCCGATTGTATTGACAATCTTCTACGTTAAGATATTGATGTAAAATGTTAAATGTTTCTGGTGGATCACCACAAGAATTATATTCCCTTTCACATTCCAGCAAGAAATTTTTCAAAGGGTTGTAACCTTGTGTGCGGGCTACAACTTCCAAAGTATCAGAAATATCGCTTTTTTTAAAATCCACTTTATATTTTTTGGCAATATATAGACGAATTTCTTTTAAAACACTATCATCTGCTACCCCAGTAAGCCCGTTATCACTATTAAGCTTTAATGAACCAACAATATCGATTTCATGTGTGAATTCATTGTATCTTAGATTTTCTTTTAGTCTACTATCGCCACTTATAATCTTACTCAAATTATCTAAACTAGAAGCCCAGCCTTTACCTTTGGCCTTTTCAACCAAACCAAGACTATTATTTTCGGTTTCTGTTTCTCTTCTTTCCGTAAGGTTTGGAAAGTTCGGGGAAGCCCGTTCTTCTTGTATCGTCTTTTCTAATGCTTTTTTAACACTCATGTAGTTACCTCATAGCGGTTTATCAATTCAACAAAATCACGGGCAAGAGATTTCTTTTTAACGATATTTGAAAAGATCTGTATGATTATTTCTAAATTATATCCAGCCCCGATCATCATTTTTAAAAAGGTAGATACTTCTGTTCGATCATTTAAGCCATACGCAACAAATTCCAGTAATGGCCCATTAAATTCTAAACCATAGCCATTTTTATAACCTCTAAATTTATAGACTTCATATAATTGTAAAAACTCTAGTAAGTCCCCTTGTAATTTACTAATAGGGAAATTACGTACTAACTTCCAGCCCCTATTTTCTAGGTTTTTAGAGTTGGTTACTACTTGGATAAGCATTTTAGGGCTTACTTGTTCAGTCAGATTTTCCCCCATCGGTTCATAGTAAACAAAAGCGTACCACTCATTCTTTTTATAAACCCTAGTAGGGGTATCCTTCAAAAAGTCAAATTCTTGTATCTTTTGTTCTTGTAGAAATAAAATCACTTGTCTATACATCTTTTCACCTCCTCAAAATGTTCTATGATCTTCTTTTCAGCTTCTTCATTTGTACCTAATGGCAGTAATAAAAGATTAAAAGGAGCATTATATACTGCTTTGTTAAAATCTTTAGACGGTTCATAATATCTTACTTCCATTTCTATTTACCTCACTGATAAGAACAAATAAATGTCACTTGGGCGATAATAAACTTTTCTAGCTCTCTCCATAGGAGTTTGAAAACGTTGTAAACCCATCATTTCCCAATTTCTTAGTGTTTCTCCTGAGACTCCTAGGGCCTCTTTTAATTCTTCTCTAGTAATAAGATCTAGTTTCCCTTTTCGTTCCATTTCTAAATTCACAAGGGTTTCTAAAGTCTCTTTTTGAGTTTGAAGCCATTCCAATTGAATTTCCTTTGAAAGTAATTCCATATCCTTACCCCTTTCAATTAAAACGCTTGCCAGCTAGCCAAACATAAGCCCCATAATCTGGATTTAATCCTTTTGAAACTTCTACCTTTTCTTTTTCTTCAACTGGTTTGATTGGACTGGGTCTATTCCATATTTTCCATACAATTTTAAATAGAATTACAAGTAAAATAATGGTTTTGTCAGTTGGTAAATTCCATTCATTCATTTTATTTCCCTCATTCTCTTTTTAACTTCTACACGCCTCTAAATCAGCTTTTTCCTGATCTTTAGGCGGTTTATAGCGGTTTTTCATGGATAGATATCCATTTATATCATCTTTCTATAATTATTGGCCTGTTCAGTATGTTCTAAAATAAGTTGGTTTATAGCTTGAATTACAGTATTTAATAAAGCTGATGAATTTTTACCGTCTTCCATACTAGCCATTTCTAAGACTAGTTGAATTTCACTCAACTGTGAACAAATCCTTTCATACTCAACTAAAACATCATTTGTTTTTACTGTCATATTGTTTTCTTGTTCCTTTCAATTGCCATTTCCTATACTGAGTTAGCAACACTCCAAACGCTAGGCTATTGCCCCAAGTTGGCGAACGCTTGTAGTGGTGTTTCGTGGGAAATCACCCACATTTTTTCTAAACAAAGCCTTTAAATTGTCCTGTCAGCATGGCTTTTCTTATACAGTTTTCTTTTTTCACCTATCCGCTTGCCTGTTTAATAAGTGATTATTTATTTAATTTTTGTTCATGTTCTATCTGATCTCCAAGTCTTTTATAAAAGATATCAAAATCAGATCTTGTAATTTCTCCATGGTATAGTTGTGAAACCAATGTCACTGCCCTACTTAATAAGCGGGGATAATGGGAAAACTTCTTTCCTTTCATCTTGTGTACCTCTCTAATTTCTGATATACTAGGTACATAAAAAGTATTTAGAAAGTATTCTTTCTAGGTACCTGTTTCTTTTAAGTCATATACTCAATTTTTGGCGAAGGCGAGTATTTGACTTTTTTTGTTGTCTTTTTTTGAAAATCATGTATACATTATGTATCCTTCCTAATCTTTCACATCTAGAAATTCATCAATAGTTACCCCTAGAAAACTTGAAACTTTCTTCAAAGTATCCAATGTTGGACTTTTTGCCCGTTCATAGTATAATGCCGTTAGTGTACTTTTTGAAATTCCTGTAGCTTCTGCAACGTCAGAAGTCTTTTTCCGTTGCTTTGCTAATAACAGGCGCATATTATTCTTCATGTTATACCTCCTTTACATATCAACTCCAATAAAATGAAAGGTGCTCATCTTGAAAAGTTGTAATTTTTGTTCAACATCTGCTGACACGATTATTATATTGTACTTTTTGTTCAATGTCAATAGTTTTTTTAAAAAAAGTTGTAATTTTTTTTCACTGTAAAACTAAAACGTGATATAATAATCTTGAAAGGTGTTACTTATAAATGAATAGACTTAAAGAACTTAGGCTTAATAAAGAAGAAAATGGAAAAGTTGGAGTTACTCAACAAGAGGTAGCTGACAAAATAGGTGTAACAAAACGAACATATATATACTGGGAAAAGAACGAGAGACAGATCAAGTCAGAGAAAGCTCAACTTTTAGCAGATTATTTTAAAGTTGATGTGGGCTATTTGCTAGGTTATACTGATGAACCCCATAAATCTATGTACGACTTGGCTCAGCAAAATCCAGAGGATTTCCCTAGTGATGAAGACGATCTCCAAGACATTACCCCCCAAGGACTTGTGGACGCTTCTTCAGAAAATAATAAAAGATATTTTTATATAGAAAACATAACTAATTTTGTAAAAGATAAAAAAACTACAAATAGTAAGTTAAAGTTGCTATCTGATATAGTAGATAATTTCAAAAAGTCGTAACGTTTCGACTTTTTGAAAAGCAACTTACCCTATTTTAAAATTACCCAACGTTGGGTAATATTAAATGCTACTTTAATAATCACGACTACATTATTAACCTAAAAGCGACAACGTTGTCGTTTATCAAATTTCGTAACGTTTCGAAATGTTGCAACGTTGCAACATAACCTAAGATCGTTCAACGTTGAACGATTTCAAATTACTCAACGTTGAGTAATTTGAAATTATGGGACGTCACATAATTTAGAAGGCCCAAGAAATGGCAAATACGACCACATGGTCGCATTTAATAAACTTGAAAAGTGACAACGTTGTCACATTTATTTAGTTTTCTTTTCTCACCTATCCGCTTGCCTGTTGATGGAAAGGAAAGAAAAATGAATATCAAAACCGTAGTAAAAAAGAATGGCCAAACTGTCTACCGTGCTAGTGTTTATTTAGGTGTAGATCAGATGACGGGGAAAAAGTCCCGTACCACTGTTACGGCTAATACTAAAACGGCAGTCAAAATCAAGGCTAGGGAAGCTATTAATACTTTTGCCAACAATGGATATTGTGCTAAAAATAAACCAACGATCACTACTTATAGAGAGTTAGTTGCTCTATGGTGGGAGAGTTATAAGAACACAATCAAACCAAACTCCCAACAATCTATGGAGGGTATTGTAAGGCTTCATATTTTGCCCGTTTTTGGCGATTATAAACTAAATAGCTTAACTACCCCTATTATTCAGCAACAAGTAAATAAATGGGCAGATAGAGCGAATAGAGGGGAGAAGGGGGCATACGCAAATTATAGTTTTCTAAACAATATTAACCGCCGTATACTTCAATATGGAGTTACTATGCAAGTGATCCAGCACAATCCAGCCCGTGATGTTATTATTCCGCGTAAGCAACAAGCAAAAGAACAAAAGATTAGATTTTTTAGCAATCAAGAATTAAAGAAATTTCTAGCCTATCTTGATAGTTTGGATCTAAATTTATATGAAAATCTTTTTGATTACGTTCTTTATAAAACTTTGCTGGCCAGTGGTTGCCGTATTGGGGAAGTTCTAGCCCTTGAATGGTCTGATATAGACCTTAAAACAGGTACGATCAGTATATCTAAGACTTTAAACAGATATCAAGAAACAAATACCCCTAAATCAAAAGCAGGCCTAAGAGATATTGAAATAGATCCAGCGACTATCTCACTTTTAAAGCAGTATAAAAAGCGCCAACAAGTAGAATGTTGGAAGCTGGGAAGGTCTGAAAATATTGTGTTCACACCTTTTACTACTAAATACGCTTACGCTTGCTTATTGAGAAAAAGACTACAGGGGCATTTTAAGAGTGCTGGGGTACCCGATATAAGTTTTCATGGTTTTCGTCATACCCATGCTACTATTATGCTTTACGCTGGAATAGAGGCTAAAGATCTGCAATATAGACTAGGCCACTCTAATATAACAATGACATTAAATACATACGTCCACGCTACAAAAGAAGGCGCAAAAAAAGCCGTCTCAATATTTGAAACGGCAATCAGCAATTTATAAATACAGTAAAATACAGGGTGAACCTGAAAAGGTACACCCTCTTACTATACAAAAATTAGTCATAGGTAACTAAAAGGGTAGTAAAAAGAAACAAAGCACTCTAGGGAAAATACCTAAAGTGCTTTGTTTGAAGGCTTTCCAGCCTATCATAGTTAAAAAGATATTACAACATTTTGTTGTAGAATTCAACGACAAGTGCTTCGTTGATTTCTGGGTTGATTTCATCGCGTTCTGGAAGGCGAGTCAATGAACCTTCAAGTTTGTCAGCATCGAATGATACGAATGCTGGACGTCCAACTGTAGCTTCAACAGCTTCAAGGATAGCTGGAACCTTAGCTGATTTTTCGCGAACTGAGATCACTTGACCTGGAGTTACGCGGTATGAAGGGATATCAACGCGTTTTCCGTCAACAAGGATGTGACCGTGGTTAACGAATTGACGAGCTTGACGACGAGTAGTCGCAAGTCCAAGACGGTAAACAACGTTATCCAAACGACGTTCCAAAAGAAGCATGAAGTTGAAACCGACAGTTCCTTCTTTAACTTTAGTAGCTTGTACGAACAAGTTACGGAATTGTTTTTCACCAAGTCCGTAAGAGAAACGAAGTTTTTGTTTTTCAGCTAATTGCAAACCGTATTCTGACAATTTTGAACGGTTGTTTGGTCCGTGTTGACCTGGTACGTAGTTACGACGTGCCAATTCTTTACCTGTACCTGTAAGTGACAAGCCAAGACGGCGAGATTGTTTCCAAGATGGTCCTGTATAACGTGACATGTGAAATGTCCTCCTATAAAAATAATTTTTGTAGGAAATAACGTTTTAGACAAACCTGATTCGTTCAGAACGCCTTCGCCCAAACAGCAAAGGTTACTTTTCTAGCTGGCTTCCTGTTGACGAGCTTCATTTTGTCCTGCTGTCATTTCGCACAAATTCTATTCTATCACGGAATAGAAACTTTGTAAAGTCCTTCAAAACAATTTCAATGAAATTCAGACAATAATTCTATGATTCGTTTTTTATATTGCAATTGTTGCCAGTCTCTATCCGTTGCTGGATCCCATTTTAAAGGAAGATCTGCAATAATTTCACCGGGATTATGATTTAAGATATAGATCCGGTCACTCAATGTCAAAGCTTCTTCGATACTATGAGTGATCACTAGAGTGGTGAGACCAAGACGTTCCTTACTGTCTAGATACCAGTGATAAAGATCCTGCCTTGTCAATTCATCTAAGGCACTAAAAGCTTCATCTAATAGGAAGACAGAATGACCCAGAAGATAGGTTCTCAATAGCGCCACCCGTTGCCGCATCCCCCCACTCAGGGCATTGGGATAAAGGTTGGCAATACTTCCCAATTTAAATTCATCTAACAATTTTAGAGCTGTAGATGCCGCCTCTTCCTTAGGAATCTTTTTTAATTGAAGGGGAAGAATAATATTTCCCAATACTGTCTTATGTTCCAACAAAAGATCCTTTTGTAGCATATAGCTGACTTTCCCAAAGGAGATCGGAGCATTATCTACTTCTATGGTACCCTTTTGTAAGGGAAGGATCCCAGCAATTAAATTAAACAAGGTTGATTTCCCTACCCCACTCGGACCTAGAATAGAGACGATCTCTCCTTTTTGCACTTCTAGTGATACATTGTTTAAAACTGCTTTATCTCCAAAAGAGAAACTTACATCTTTTACGGTTAAAATATCAGTCACCTACCAATTCGTTTGTGAAACCTTTGTCTTCTAAGTCATTTGAAACCAATCCTTGCTCTTTTGCCCAAGCATAAAAAGCATTCCAACGCTTGGAGTCAAACTGCCCCCATTTATCCTTGTCTGAAGCATATTGACTGGAAAGATATTTTTGGGAAGCAAGTACAAAATCACGCTGGTTAGCTAAGGCAGGGGCCTGTTTGATCAAGATATCCGCAGCTTCTTCTGGATGCTCTATAGCATATTGGTAGCCTTTTTTCACCGCCTGAATGAATTTTTTTGCTTCCTCTTTATGAGACTTTAAATAGTCATTGTTAACAATAATAACAGGCGAATAGTAGTCAAATGCAGGAACAAAATCTTTCATATAGAAGAAATTTGTCTTCATTCCCTTTTGCTCAGCCAAAATTCCATCCCAACCATGATAAATCCAAGCAGCATCAAAGACCTTATTTTCAATCGGAGTAATAGAATTTGAATCACTATTTGGAACCAATTTTACTTGATTAAAATCAGCCCCCTCTTTTTTCATCATCGATTTGATCATTTCCAACTCAATTGGATCATTCCAGGTACCATACTTCTTACCAACCAAATCTTTTGGACTTGTGATCGCTGCATCTTTTCTTGAAATAATTCCTGACGTATTGTGTTCGACGATAGCTGCAACAGCGGTAATACCCGCACCTTTATCCAATTTCTTGGCCATAGAATCTTGGAAATAAATACCAAATGGAGCTTTCCCATTGATAATCAAATCAGAACTACTGTCTTCCGGAGGAAGTTTTATATCTACATCCAGTCCTGCTTCTTTAAAGTACCCTTTTTCCTTTGCTACATAGAGACCCGTATGATTGGTATTCGGGGTCCAATCTAGAATAAAATCAATCTTTTTCAAACCACTTGACGATTGCTTGACAGAATTTTGACAAGCACTCAAGAAAACAAATCCCAATATTATTGAGAAAAATAAACCTATTGACTTTTTCATTAGCTATACCTCTTTTACATTTTTGTCAATTTAATTTTTACACCATTTACAAGTTTGTCAATCCTTTTTCCATTTTAGAATGTTTTTTTCTAATTGGTCAACGAGAAACATACCGAGTAAACTAATAGCAGAAATCAATACAATGATCGCAAACATCGTATCATACTGAAATAACTTCTTCGATTGGATCATATAGACCCCCAATCCATCAAAACCTCCTAACCATTCTGAAACTACCGTACTGATAAAAGCATAGGAAACGCTCACACGTAAACCTGCAAAAAAATAAGGAAGCGCTGCAGGAATTTTATAATGAGCTAAGGTCTGAAAGCTGTTGGCTTGCATAATCTGAAACAATCTCAGAATATCTTGATCGCAATGCCGAAAACCATCTAACAGACTGACTACGATGGGAAATACCACCGTAATAATGATCAAAACCAGTTTTGGAAGCATACCATAACCAAACCAAAGAACCAGGATAGGGGCCAAGGCAATCGTCGGAATGGTTTGAATAACAACCATAAAAGGATAGACCAGATCATTCACCCATTGAAAACTATCCATGAGAATCGCAAATCCAGCAGCAAGAAGAATCCCTATAACAAGTCCGATCAAGGCCACTTGAAGGGTAGATAAACTGTGATGTATCAGGAGAGCTCGATCTCGTACAAAAGCATTCCCAATTTCAAGTGGCGTTGGTAATACAAATTTGGGGAGGATATTTAAAAATCCTGCTAACTGCCATAAGACAAGAAGACTGCTAAAACCTGCAAATCCTATCAATTGTTTTGAATATCTTTTTACAAGAGACATCGTAACCTCCTTTCACACAAATAAAAAACGCCTCCAAAATAGGAGACGGATTGCACAAGGTCACTCATAACGAAAAATACATTTCATTTGTTTCCTACGCTGGCATTACCCAGATCAGGTGCGGTCGAAGCTTACACTTCCTCTCAGACTGTACACAGACTCCCATATGTATTTATTATAATAACTGATTTAGACGATAAAAGCAAGGAATTAATCCAAATAACGAATTAAATTCTTCTCTGTCAAAATATCTGAATAGGTGTAAGACTCCACGTAGGTATTAGCTGGTTCACCTGGTAAACTATTGTCGTTCGTATACTCGATAATAAATAAAGAAGGATAGACCTCAATCAAGCGTCCAAATTTATTTTTTTGACGTTTCCGTCCATTTTCAAGTGTCATTTCAACCACTTGTCCTTCATGAGCCTTGATCTCTTCCTTAATTTTTTTCATTTTTGCAACATCTGTAAATGCATCACTCATCTTATTGATCCTCTCTCTTTGAAATACTTGAGAATTTATTGTATTCCTTTTGGAATATTAATTCGACTGTCCCACGCGCACCTGAACGGTTTTTCTCAATAATCACTTCAACCGTATTATTGGGCATTCCATCTTCTTCCTCTTCACCAGCTCGATCATAATAATCATCACGGTACAAGAAAGCAACAATATCCGCATCCTGCTCAATCGATCCAGATTCACGAATATCAGAAAGAACAGGACGTTTGTCTTGGCGCTGTTCCACACCACGTGATAGCTGACTCAAAGCAATAACGGGAACTTTTAGTTCCTTCGCCAAAATCTTTAACTGACGAGAAATTTCTGAAACTTCCTGTTGACGGTTTTCTCTTCCAGTTCCTGTAATCAGCTGCAGGTAGTCAATCAGAATAAGACCGAGATTGCCTGTTTCCTGCGCTAATTTTCTTGCTCTCGAACGAATCTCAGTGATCCGAATTCCTGGGGTATCATCGATGTAAATACTCGCATTGGCCAAATTTCCTTGAGCAATGGCATATTTCCGCCACTCTTCATCCGTCAATTGACCTGTACGAATCGAATGGGATTCAATCAAGCCTTCAGCTGCTAACATCCGGTCAACCAAACTTTCAGCACCCATTTCTAATGAGAAAATAGCCACTGTCTTATCCAACTTTGTCCCGATATTTTGAGCAATATTTAGAGCAAAGGCTGTTTTCCCTACTGCAGGACGAGCCGCTAAAATAATCAATTCTTCCTCATGTAGCCCTGTCGTCATATGGTCCAAATCGCGATAGCCTGTCGCAATACCCGTAACATCAGAGGTTTGAAGCGAGCGGGCTTCCAAGCTACCAAAATTTATATTCAAGATGTCTCGAATATTTTTAAATCCACTACGATTTGCGTTTTCACTAACATCAATCAGAGCTTTTTCAGCACCCGCAATGATTTCATCTGAAGGACTTGCACCATCATAAGCTTGATTAATACTTTCCGTTAATCGAGAGATCAATCGACGTAAAACAGCTTTTTCGGCAACAATTTTCGCGTAATACTCTGCGTTAGCTGAAGTTGGTACCGAATTAATGACTTCTACCAAATAGGAGAGACCGCCAATATTTTGGAGATCCCCCTGACTATCTAAAATATTTCGAACAGTCGTCGCATCAATCGCATCCCCGCGGTCAGCTAGATCGATCATGGCTTTAAAAATCAAACGGTGCGAGTACTTAAAGAAATCGCCAGGCTCGATATATTCACGAACAAAGACCAATTTCCCCTCATCAATAAAAATGGCTCCCAACACTGATTGTTCAGCTTGGATATCTTGAGGTTGTGTTCGTAATTCCTCTATCTCAGCCATAAAAAAACCTTTCTATCGATCGTGTTTACCCTTCGTTTACACGAATATTAATCACACCTGTAACATCTTGATAAATTTTTACAGGGACGTCAATCAAACCTGTTGAACGAATTGGAGTGGAAACTTGGATATGACGTTTATCAATCTTAATGCCAAATTGTTTCTCAAGTTCTTCTGCAATCTTTTTATTGGTAATAGAGCCGAAAGTACGGCCATCTGGCCCAATTTTTTCAGTGAATTGAACAACAGTTGCTTCTTCTTCTAATTTTGCTTTAATCTTTTGCGCTTCCGCTAACAATTCAGCATGCGCTTTTTCTTCTGACTTTTGCTTTCCACGAAGTTCACCGATTGCTTGGGCATTGGCTTCTTTCGCAAGATTTTTCTTGATCAAAAAGTTTTGTGCATAACCAGTAGGTACTTCTTTAATTTCGCCTTTTTTACCTTTACCTTTTACATCCGCTAAGAAAATAACTTTCATTCTACATTCTCCTTTTCAATAGTTACTTCGTTTTCAATAGTCTCAATCAGTTGTTGACGAATACTCATCAAATCTTGACCCTCAATTTGAGAGGCTGCCGAGTTGAAATGACCTCCTCCGCCAAGCTGTTCCATGATACGCTGTACATTGACTTTGCTTCGACTTCGTGCAGAAATCGAGACAGTCCCACTTTGATTACAAGCAATGACAAAGGTTGCTTCCACCTCAGACATGGCCAGCATACTATCAGCTGCTTTACTAATAGTTACTGAATCATAGGCTTTAGTCGTATTGGCACAAGCTACGATGATATGCGGCAAAATCTTTTCACCAGTCAAGATCAGTTCGTTCACTTCGCGGTACTCATCAAACTGAATCGCAGAGATCTCCTGGATGGTTACACTATCACTACCTCTTGAACGAAGGTAACTCGCCACATCAAAGGTCCGACTCGTAACACGTGCGGAGAAGTTCTTAGTATCCAGCATAATCCCAGCCATCAAGACACTAGCTTGAATCTTCGTTAACCGATTTTTCTTCGACTTCTGGAACTGAATAAGTTCACTAACCAATTCGCTCGCACTACTTGCTCCACTTTCAATATAGGTGATCAGAACATTTTCAGGGAAATCATCATCCCGACGGTGATGGTCAATGACAATAATCTGTTGAAATTCCTGATAAAACTCTTTTGAAAGAGTCAAGGCCGTCTTAGAATGGTCAACCATAATTAACAAAGAGCGATCCGTCACCATTTGCATGGCTTCCTCTAGGGGAAGGATTTTCGTCACCTGCTCTTCTTCTAGTTTCGCAATCGCTCTTGAAATATCACTAGCCATTGCATGCGGGTCATAGACCACATAAGAGGAGGCCAAAATATTGCTAGAGAAAAACTGCATTCCCACAGACGCTCCTAAAGCATCCATATCCAAGTTTCTATGTCCAACAATGAAGACTTGATCAACGGATTTAATTTTATCCGAAATAGCTGTCATCATAGCGCGTGTGCGAGTCCGAGTCCGCTTCACAGCTGAAGCTGTTCCACCACCAAAGAAAATAGGGTTTTTCTGTTCATCATTTTCTTTGACTACTGCTTGATCCCCACCACGAACTTCCGCAAGGTTCAGGTTCAAGAGAGCTACTTTACCTATTTCATCATGCTCTCCATCACCATACGAGAATCCCATACTTAGGGTAATTGGAAGTTCACGATTTTTTGCCTCTTCTCGGAATTGATCGATGACTGAAAACTTCGATTCCATCAATTGTTCCAAGACCGTGTAATCTGTAAACAAATAGAAACGGTCCATTCCCACACGTCTGTAAAACATATGGTAGCGAGCTGTAAACTCTTCTACAAAGTTGGCAATAAAACTATTGATATTGCTAATATCAGAGTCTGAAATGACATCTTCCAGATCATCATAATTATCAACAGAGATAATACCGATAACAGGACGAGTTGTCACCAAGCCAACTGTTGCCTCATACTCACTAGATACATCAAAAAAGTAAACAACACTAGCTGTCTGATCAAAGTAAACAGAATATTTCTTATCGGCTACCGTGACATAATGACCTTTATCCTCAAACAAAGTATTGAGTAATTTTTTCAATGATTCAACATCAAAGTCCCCATCATCTGTTGAAAAAATCAATTCAGCATAAGGGTTGAACCACTCTACTTCATTTGATTCTTCATTAATCTTGATAACTCCAACAGGCATTTTATCAAGGAGGGATGCTAATCCGCTTTCTGCCTGATGGTTAACATATTGTATTTGTTCTAATTCATCTAACTCTGAAATTTGTAACTGGTATTCAAATAAAGCAATCAATCCAGCTAAGACTAAAAAAATTGCAATGAGAGTTACATAGCCTTTGCCAAAGATTCTTAAAAAAATTGCTAAAATTGCAAATGAAATAAAACCAATTAACACATAATGGATGAACGATAAACGAAATTTTTTCATCATAAACCTCTTCTCGGAATTATACCATAAATAGAGGTAAAAAGCGAGGTTTCTCTCTATATTACAGAGAAAATTGACCAGCAAAAAGCTCTTCCTCCACTTCACTACTTTGTAAACAAGGTTTACAACTGTGTAAACAGCAACAACAGATTTCAATCCATAAAATTGAGGCTGAAACATCATCTCAGCCCCATTTGATTAGTGGTTTGCTTTGTTTTTGGAGATACTACGAGATTTACCTTCCAAGTAAACCATTAAAATAGAGATATCCGCTGGATTGACACCTGAGATACGACTTGCTTGACCAATCGTTTCTGGATTAATTAATTTAAATTTTTGACGCGCTTCGGTTGCAATAGAGTCAATATCATCCCAGTCAATATTCGCAGGAATTCGTTTTTCTTCCATACGCTTCATTTTTTCGACTTGGTCCATTGCTTTTGAGATATAGCCTTCGTATTTAATTTCAGTTTCAATCAATTCAATGATTTTATCATCCAGTTCTTCAGCTGCAGGACCGATAAATTCTACCACATCTTGGTAAGAGACTTCTGGTCTTCGCAAGAATTCTTTAGCAGTGACAGCATCTGTCAATGGTTTAAAGCCCATTGCAGCAACCTTCTCATTGGTTTCCTTTACAGGCTTTAACTTAATGCTATCCAAACGCTTCATCTCGTTTTCAAACTGATACTTCTTGGTTTCGAAACGTTGCCAACGTTCATCATCTACCAATCCAATTGCTCGTCCCATTTCTGTCAAGCGCATATCGGCATTATCATGACGCAAAATCAGACGGTATTCTGCACGGCTTGTTAACAAACGATACGGTTCGATCGTTCCCTTTGTTACCAAGTCATCGATCATGACCCCAATATAACCATCACTGCGTTTCAAAATGAGTTCTGGTTTTCCTTGGATTTTTAGAGCCGCATTGATCCCTGCAATAATCCCTTGACCAGCAGCCTCCTCATAGCCAGACGTTCCATTGGTTTGGCCAGCTGTAAAGAGACCTGAAATTTTCTTAGTTTCCAAAGTTGAGCGCAATTGATGAGGCAAAACCATATCATACTCAATTGCATAACCCGTTCGCATCATTTCTGCCTTCTCAAGTCCCTTAATAGAATGGACGAGATCCCGTTGAACATCCTCTGGTAAACTCGTTGACAGCCCTTGAACATAGACTTCTTCTGTATTTCGTCCCTCAGGTTCTAAAAATAGTTGATGACGCTCTTTGTCAGCAAAACGGACAATTTTATCCTCAATGGACGGACAATAGCGAGGACCTACTCCCTTTACAACCCCTGTAAACATAGGTGCCCGGTGTAAATTATTTTGGATAATCTCATGGCTATGCCCATTCGTATAAGTTAACCAACAAGGAACCTGATCCTTTACATAATCTTCATCACGCGATGTATAAGAAAAATGATTTGGAGCTTTATCTCCGGGTTGAATTTCCGTTTCGTCATAATTAATTGACGACGCCTTTACACGAGGTGGCGTCCCTGTTTTGAAACGTCCAATTTCTAATCCTAGCTGTTTGAGATTATCGGCCAAATTGATAGAAGCTAGACTATGATTAGGTCCTGATGAATACTTGAGATCTCCAATGATAATTTCTCCGCGTAAAGCTGTCCCAGTAGTGACAATAACAGCCTTTGCTCCATATTCTTGGTGAGTTGCAGTCCTTACACCAACAACCTTACCATTCTCCACCAAAATCTCATCAATCATAGTTTGGCGAAGAGTTAAATTTTCTTGATTTTCAACCGTTTTCCGCATTTCTTTTGAGTAAAGTTCTTTGTCTGCTTGAGCCCGAAGTGCACGAACCGCAGGACCTTTACCAGTATTGAGCATTTTCATTTGGATGTAGGTCTTGTCGATATTTTTCGCCATTTCTCCACCGAGGGCATCGACTTCACGCACGACAATCCCCTTAGCAGAACCACCGATAGAGGGATTACAAGGCATAAAAGCCAGCATTTCAATGTTAATAGTCGCAAGTAAGACCTTACAACCCATACGGCTAGCAGCTAGAGAGGCTTCTACTCCCGCATGCCCCGCACCGATTACAATGATATCGTATTCTTCAATAAAATTATAAGTCATTTTTTCTCCTATTTTTCAAGATGGATGTGTCGTAATTTTCCGTCCCATTCTGGTAGGGCCGATTTTAAAAAGGCTGGTTTCAGGTCAACAGTATGTAAATCATCTAAAGCAATCCAACGGCAAGGTAATTGCTTGGTATCTTCCTGCATGACCAAAGGTGCATCTTCTAGCAAGTCCACCAAATAATGAAATTCAATGTTATGGTAGTGGATTCCAGCTTGTTCAAAGTGATTTTCAACCACGAAAGCTAACGGACCTGCTGTAGATGTGACACCAAGTTCCTCTTTGACTTCCCGAACTACAGCATCCTCTGTAGTTTCATTGACTTGAATAGCACCTCCGATTGTATAACAGCCGTCCTCATCTTCTATGACGAACAAGCGATTATCTTTTACAATCAAAGCAGTCGCCCTCACACCAAAAACAGTAGAACCTATTTTCGTTCGAAAATCCTGTTGCCTCATTTTACTTCCTTTCGAAATCACACAAAAATAGTCAAAACTCTGAGAAGTGCAGGACAAAAAAGCCTGCAACATCCATGAGCTTTGACCATCATTTCTATTGCTTTTATTATTGTAGCAAATTGAGAAAATTTGTCAATTTAAATATACTAACACTGACGGATTGCTTCAAAAACTCCTTTGTCAATCTCAACTGGATCAGAGAATGCATCTAGAACAATCCCTCTCACTGGAAACTTTCCTATCCTTTCTGCAGTAAATAAACAGTCCGTAAAAGGTATTTGCAGCCAAGAAAAACGATCGTAATAATCTTTAGGAATATCCTGTTCCGTCAAGAAACAAGGATAAAAGTAGTCGTCTCCCTTTCGTAGAATATCCGGTTTTAGACGAACACCTTCTTGTTCATCACTCCCATCCATTAAAGAAGCATTAAAGGGAACCCAAACTTTAGATTGCTTCAATTCCTTGAACAAAGCTTCAATTGACTCCGTCGTTTTTTCCCTCAAATATTGTTTCTTATAATCAGAGATAGTCTTTGTATTCTCTATTTTTTTCTTAAAGAACTGAAACACTTTCGTTCCTCCTAGAAAATTCTAAATATACTGACAAACTTTTCCATCCCGATAAGCATTGTCAATCAAGCCACCGCCTAGACATTCTTCACCGTCGTAAAAGACAACAGCTTGTCCTGGTGTAATGGCTCGTTGAGGTTCTGCGAAAATCACTTCTGCCTTGTCACCTTTAACGTGTACAGTCACCTTAGAGTCAGGCTGACGATAGCGGAACTTAGCTGTACACTCTAATGTAAACTCTTCTGGCATATCTCGTGTAAAGTGAACTTGACTAGCCTGTAAACTTGTTGACATCAATGCTTCATGATAGAAGCCTTGACCGACATAAAGAATATTTTGACTGAGGTCTTTCCCAACTACAAACCATGGAGCATTGTCTCCACCTTGTTGGCCACCAATTCCAAGTCCACCCCGTTGACCGATTGTGTAATACATCAAACCAGCATGTTCACCCATATCTCGTCCATCGATGGTCATCATTCGACCTGGTTGGGCAGGAAGGTAGTTCCCTAGAAACTCTTTGAAATTCTTTTCTCCGATAAAGCAAATTCCAGTTGAGTCTTTCTTTTTAGCTGTTGCCAATCCAGCTTCTTCAGCTAGACGGCGAACCTCAGGCTTTTCCAAATGTCCCAATGGGAACATGGTTTTTTGAAGTTGTTCTTGTGACAGTTGGCTTAAGAAATAAGTTTGATCCTTCCCGTTGTCAACGCCACGTAACATATGGACAATGCCATCCTCATCACGCGCCACGCGCGCATAGTGCCCTGTCGCAACATAATCTGCACCGAGTGTCATAGCATAATCTAAAAAGGCCTTAAATTTGATTTCCTTATTACACATGACATCCGGATTTGGTGTTCGACCAGCTCGGTATTCAGCAAGGAAATATTCAAAGACACGATCCCAGTATTCTTTCTCAAAGTTGACAGAATAGTAAGGAATGCCAATTTGGTCTGCAACCGCTGCTACATCTTTGTAATCTTCTGTAGCTGTACAGACGCCATTTTCGTCTGTGTCGTCCCAGTTTTTCATGAAGATGCCGATGACATCGTAACCCTGTTGTTTTAATAATAAAGCTGTTACAGATGAATCCACACCACCACTCATACCAACAACAACACGTGTTTTCGAGTTATCACTCATAGATTTCTCCCATCTTTTCGTTTCTCACGATTGAAGGTCGTGGTTTGCTTCAACGATTGAAGGTCGTTTTGAGCAGTTACCATTTTAACACGCTTTATATTAGAAAACAAGCATCTTACTATTCTTTTGTTGATCAGGATCGATGGGTTTACAGGCCTGTAAATATAAAAAGAGTCCTATTCAAGAACTCTTTTCATACGAATTTAATACCAGCCATTTGCCAACCAGAAATTTTTAGCTGCTGACCATGATCCATAACGGCTGACAACATATTGATTGGCCACTTTTTCTTGGTTTGCAGGTGATAAATCACCATTCAAATAAGTGATAGTCAATTGGTAACGGCCATAATATTGGCCATTTTGTGCTGTATAACTACCACTTGACTCTTTTTGGGCAATCCATTCCTTAGCAGCTGCATCTTCCGCACTCAAGCCATCTGAAGCAGAGACAGTAGTTGTTGCTTGTGTAGTATCCGTTTTACTAGCAGGAGCTTGCTCCGTAGTTTTCTGCGTTGTATTTGCATCTTCAATCTCAAGAACTTGACCAACTGAGATGAGATTCACGTTACTAATCTTATTTTTCTTAGCAATTGCATCAACCGTTGTGTTCTTCTCTTTAGCAATAGCTGATAAAGTATCACCTGATTTTACAGTATAAGAATCTGCATTCGCTACAATTGGAAGGAAAAGTCCTGCAAGTAAACTAAGTCCAATCATTCGTTTCATCATTTGTTTTTTATTCATTATTATGTACTCCTTTATTGGTATACCTCTATACTACACAAGAAATATTTCATATTTATTGAAATAATGTGTCAAATATTTCAGTCA
Source organism: Streptococcus parasanguinis CC87K (assembly GCF_000507765.1). Taxonomy (GTDB): domain Bacteria; phylum Bacillota; class Bacilli; order Lactobacillales; family Streptococcaceae; genus Streptococcus; species Streptococcus parasanguinis_J. The sequence continues at coordinate 184,458 of NZ_KI669403.1, forward strand.
GATGTTAGAAATACTAAAAATCAAGGATAATATAAATGCTTTAAGTTCCCTTTAAGATTTCTCAGATATTTCGGGAAAAATAGAAGAAATCATCAGCCATATCTGATATAATGAAGTAAAGTGATCACAAAGGAGCAGAGCATGAACTCTTTAAAATTCCAATCAGTTTTTGATATTATTGGACCTGTGATGATCGGCCCATCCAGTAGTCACACTGCAGGTGCTGTTCGAATTGGTAAAATTGTTTCTTCTATCTTTGGAGAGGAACCAAAAGAAGTTGAGTTCCAATTATTTAATTCCTTCGCCAAAACCTATCGTGGTCATGGAACAGATTTAGCCTTAGTAGCGGGCATCTTAGGAATGGACACGGATGATCCTAGAATCCCAGATAGTCTAAAAATTGCACATGAACGAGGCATTCGGATTGTTTGGTCTATTCAAAAAGAAAGCAATGCTCCTCACCCAAACACAACGACTATTACTGTTAAAAATGATCATAAAACGATTTCTGTCACTGGAATCTCAATTGGTGGTGGGAACATACAGGTTACTGAGTTAAATGGCTTTGCTATCTCGCTAAATATGAATACTCCAACCATTATCATTGTTCACCAGGACGTCCCTGGAATGATCGCTCATGTGACAGAAGCTCTTTCTCGCTATGATATTAACATTGCACAAATGAATGTGACGCGGGAAAAAGCTGGAGAAAAAGCGATTATGATTATAGAAGTTGACTCAAGGAGTTGTGAAGCAGCGATCGACGATATCCGTAAAATTCCTCATCTTCATAATGTCAACTTTTTCAAATAAGGAGTTCATATGTTTTATTCAATTGTAGACCTCGTAGAACAAGCAAGCACGCAATACCAAGGAAACGTCGCAGAGTTAATGATTGCGACTGAATTTGAACTAACTGGTCGTGAACGAGAAGAAGTCCTACGATTAATGACCCGTAATTTAGAAGTGATGATTGATTCTGTAAGGTTAGGGTTAAATGAAAACCACTCTCGTAGTGGGTTAACCGGTGGGGATGCCGCAAAATTAGATCGCTATATCAAATCAGGAAAAACGTTATCTGACTTGACCGTCCTAACCGCAGCGAAGAATGCTATTGCTGTCAACGAACACAATGCTAAGATGGGACTGGTCTGCGCAACACCCACTGCAGGATCTGCTGGCTGCCTTCCCGCAGTTCTCACTGCAGCAACTCAAAAATTAGGGTTAAACCGTCAGCAACAACTAGATTTTCTACTGACAGCTGGAGCTTTTGGTTTAGTCATCGCCAATAATGCTTCTATTTCAGGTGCAGAAGGTGGTTGTCAAGCAGAAGTTGGTTCTGCTTCAGCTATGAGTGCGGCTGCATTGACACTTGCTGCTGGAGGAACTCCTTATCAAGCGAGTCAAGCAGTCTGTTTTGTCATCAAAAACATGCTTGGGCTCATTTGTGATCCAGTAGCAGGACTCGTGGAAGTTCCATGTGTCAAACGAAACGCAATGGGAGCCAGCTATGCCTTCATTGCTGCTGACATGGCCTTAGCAGGTATTGAATCAAAAATACCTGTTGATGAAGTGATTGACGCCATGTACCAAGTTGGTTCTAGTCTTCCGACTGCCTTTAGAGAAACAGCTGAAGGAGGATTGGCAGCAACACCAACCGGACGTAGATTACAAAAAGAGATATTTGGAGAATAACATGCAAGCCTTATTTTTTGATTTAGATGGAACATTAGTTGACAGTTCCAAGGGAATTACAGAGAGCTTTCAACATACATTCGATACTTTGAAGGTTCCTCAACCCGATCTCAAAACCATCCGTAGTTTTATGGGACCACCTTTGATCTCTAGTTTTGAAGCTACCCTTCCTGAAACTTTGGTAGATCAAGCAGTGACGATCTATCGCCAGTATTATCATGAAAAAGGTCAATACAAATCAACTCTGTTTCCTCAGATAGTAGAAGCTTTGAAAGCATTACAAGACGAAAACATTCCTCTTTATGTAACTACTTCAAAACATGAACCGGTTGCTTTACAGATGTGTCAAGATTTAGGTATCGCTAAATACTTTAAAGGAATTTATGGATCAAATTCAGATCGTATCCACAAAGCCGATGTCATTCGATACGCCTTGTCAATCAATGACCTTCCAAAAGAGGAGACAGTGATTATTGGAGACACAAAATTTGACCTCATTGGAGGTCAAACAGTTGGCATAAAAACCATGGCAGTCACTTGGGGATTTGGAGATCTTGAAGAGCTACTTTTTTACTCACCAGATTTTATTTGTCACTCTCCACTTGACATTCTTGAGACATTAAAAAAATAGGTTTACAAATTGTAAACCTATTTTTTAATAACCCCAAGCTGATAAACCTTGTGAACTATATGCATTGTATGCAGCCTGGATTTGATCATCAACTGTTGCAGTTGAACCCCAACCTGGCATTGTTTGGAACAAACCACTGGCACCAGAAGCATTTGCTGCATTTACTTGACCATTTGATTCACGGGCAATAATTGCTTCCCAAGTAGAAGCAGGTACACCAGTCATTTCAGCCATACGAGCAGCTGCATAAGATCCTTGTTCTCCAGCAGTATTCCCATTTGATAGAACAATTCCACCATTTGTTGATTGTGCAGAAGTCACTGCAGCATTTGCTGCATAAGTTGTTTGTTTTTGAGCAGTTTGTGCTGCTGCAGGTGCACTTTCAGCAGGTTTTGCTTGCTCTTGTGGAGCAACTTTATCAATCATAGATTTTGAACGCTCACCTAACTCAATAATTTGTCCTGCATAGATCAAATCTTCATTAGTCAGATTGTTAGATGCAATAATATTTTCTACTGAAGTGTTATTTTCTAGTGCAATTTTTGATAGAGTATCTCCAGACTTCACTTCGTAAGTTTCAGCATTCACTGTAGCAATACCAGAAATGAAAAGTGATGCTGCTGAAAGTAGGGAAGTGACTGTCCATTGGAACTTTTTACTGTTCATGAATTCTATTCTCCTTTCGAACATAATTCTATCATACACACAAAATGTTACAGTTTATTGTAGAATATATTACAAATGTTACAAGAATATGTGAATTTAATGTAAAAAGCGCTTTGTATAGCGCTTTTTCCTTATTTTTGAACCAATTCAACTAGCTCTATCCATTTTTTAGATAAAAAACTATCAACATGAGGCACAGAATAACGAGCAATGCCAGGGTATCTTTTACTCCCCACTGCAGAGTCCGATAGCGTGTTCGTCCCTCACCGCCTTTGTACCCTCTCGCTTCCATCGCAATTGCTAATGCATCTGCGCGTTTAAAACTTGAGGCAAACAAAGGAATGAGGATTGGAATAAAGGAACGGATCCTTTTTAATAGATTTCCTTCACCAAAATCAACACCACGCGCCCTTTGCGCATTCATGATTCGATTCGTATCATCTACTAAGGTTGGAACAAAGCGCAAACTCATAGATAGCATTAAGCCAATCTCATGGGCCGGAACCTTAATAATTTTTAGTGGTGTAAGGATCTTTTCAACAGCATCTGCTAAACTCAATGGTGTCGTCGTCACTGTTAAAATCGTCGAATAAAAAATGATTAAAATAAATCTACAAAATATGATGGCGGCTTGCATCAATCCTTGGTCGGTTAATTTAAAAAACCACCATTGATACAAAATAGTTCCTTGAGAGGTCGCAAATAATTGAAAAATAGTTGTAAAAGCAATGATAAAAATCATTGATTTTAAGCCTTTAATATAAAAACTAACCGAAATCCTCGTTAGATACATTAAAACAAAAATAAAAGCAAAGAGAAGAACATTTGTCTGGAGATTATTTGCCCAAAACAGAAGAAATATGAATAAAAACATTGAGAGCAACTTCCCACGAGGATCTAGTTGGTGGATAATGGAGTTTCCAGGAATATACCTTCCTAAAATCATATTATTCATGAAGTAACAGCTCCTTTAGTTCCTCAATTTTGATTGGTAGTCTGTCCAGAGGAAGTCCTCTTCGTTTCAATTGAAGAGCAAAATTCGTAATTTGTGGGACTCCTAATTGAAGTTTTTGTAAATACTCAACCTGTTGAAACACTTCCCTTGGGGATCCGTTTAGAACAAGTTTTCCCGCTTCTAAAGCAAATACGGTATCAGCAAAATTTGCTACATCATCCATCGTATGAGTTACCAGAACTAGGGTCATCCCATTTTTATGTAATGTCTCAAACAGCGCCATCAATTCCTTTCTTCCAGCAGGATCTAGCCCTGCTGTCGGCTCGTCCAATACTAAAATCTCTGGTTCGATAGCTAAAATACCCGCGATCGCAACCCGTCTCATCTGTCCACCAGATAGTTCAAATGGACTTTTATCATAGATAGACTCATCTAAACCAACGATCGCTAATTTTTCTTTGGCTATTTCCTCCGCTTTGTCCTTAGGTACCCCAAAATTTTGTGGTCCAAAGGCTACATCAGCTAGAACGGTTTCTGCAAACAGCTGACTTTCTGGAAATTGAAAAACCAAACCAACCTTTTTTCTCAAGTACTTCATTTCTTTTGGCTCAGAATGATTATCTAAAACAAAATCTTCAAATTGAATCGTTCCTTTAGTCGGACGCAGTAACCCATTTAGTAATTGCAACAAAGTGGACTTACCACTACCAGTATGTCCGATGATGGCTGTATAAGATCCATCTTTTATTTCCAAACTAATATCAGAAAGCGCCTGCCCTTCAAAAGGACTTCCCTCTTGATAAGTATAATAGACATTCTTTAAAGAAATTCCCATAGTTGGTCTAATAACTCACTTTCTGTTAGATAATCCTGTTTTAGCGGAAAATGCGAGCTGAGAGATTCTTGAACCTGCTTACTAAAAGGCTTATCTAGTCCAATCTCATTAAGGTCATTTCTTGAAAACAATTCCCGCGGCGTCATAGAAGACTCTAGTTTTCCTTTTTGAAAGACGAGTGTTCGATCACTTAAGGCAATTTCGGTTAAATCATGGGTAATGGAGATAATTGTTAATTGAAATTTTTTCTGAAGTTCTCTCATTACCGCGATTAGATCCTCTCTGCCTTCTGGATCTAACATACTAGTTGCTTCATCAAGGATAATAATAGTTGGTCTCAAGGCGATAATACCTGCTATGGCCACTCGTTGCTTTTGACCACCTGACAAACGAGATGGTTCGCGATCTTTAAACTCCAGCATACCGACTTGCTCAATAGCCTTCTCCACACGTTGAAGCATTTCTTCCCGTGGAATTCCTTGATTTTCTAAACCAAAGGCAACATCATCTTCTACTGTCGCACCAACAAATTGGTTGTCAGGGTTCTGAAATACAATCCCAATTTTACTACGGATTTCCCATATGGTTTCACGAGTCAGTTGTTTTCCATCAACGTAAATCTCACCAGACTCAGCTTCCAAAAGACCATCAATCAGGCGTACAACTGTAGATTTCCCACTACCATTGTGTCCAACAATTGAAAGCCACTCTCCTTGTTTCACGTGAAACGAAACCGTGTCAATTTGATACTCTTCTACTGTTTTATCGTATCGAAAGGATACATTTTTTAGCTCAATCATCTGTTTCATTTATTTAAATGTGTCTTTAAAGAGATAGCTACTTCCCTTAAAGTAGTCGTAACCAGAATAAATTGTGAAAATCAATGCAATATAAAGCAACACTTGCCCTGGAAGAGTCCAATGGCAAAGCAAAAAGATAATGGCAAACATTTGGCTAAAGGTTTTGATTTTTCCTGGCATGGCTGCAGCAAGAACTGTACCACCTGTCTCAACAAGAAGAAGACGCAAACCAGTAACAGCTAACTCACGACAAATGATAACAGCTGCAATCCAAGCAGGAACCATTTTTAATTCAATCATCATGATAAAGGCTGACATAACCAATAATTTATCTGCCATTGGATCGGCAAATTTACCAAAATTACTAACTACATTCCATTTTCGTGCAAGAAAGCCATCTAAATAATCTGTAATACTAGCAATTGCAAAAATAACTGCCGCTACAATATGTCCTAAGTAAGAGTGACTTAAACTTAAAATGGCAATAAAAATAGGAATCATCACAACCCGAATTAATGTCAATGCATTAGGAATATTTTCTTTTTTCATACTTCCTCCAAAAAATAAACTATCTTTACATCTATTTTACAGATGCTGTAAACTCATAAAAATATACGATATAAATCACAAAGCCAAGGATGACAAAACTAACTAGTAGATAATACAGGATTGGTAACCAGCTCGCTTTCTGTCTTAATTTTCTTGAATGAAGCTCTTCGTCATCTACAAGTATTTCTTCATCAAATAACAATTCTTTTCCTTCACGAAAAGCTGTCAATAGGATGGACTCATCTAATCCCAAAGCCCATGCTAACTTTTTAAGATAGATCTGAGCGTAAAAGGGACTCGGTAATAGATCAAACTCATCGTTTTCCAACGCTTCTATATAAGGAATTTCAATGGCTGTCTTATTTGACACATCCTGTAAACTTAAGTGTAAATTTACTCTTGACAGTCTTAACACTTGACCAATCGTTCTCTTCTTCATGTTTTCCCTTCTTGATACATTGTTTACTACTTTTGAAAAATCATATAGTCTACCATCTCAGCCTGGTCGATGAACTGACGTCCTAATTTGATGATATCTTGTAAACTAATACCTTGTAAAATCTTTGGAAGATCATAAGAAGTGCTACCGTCTGAAAAATATTCAAGCTGAGTGGCACTATACTCAAGCGAATTTAAACCTTGTAAGAAATCACCAAACATTTCGCTTTTAATCGTATCCAAATGTTCCTGATTCACATCTGGATCCTTCTCAAATTGTTTGATCGCTGACCTAAATTGATGAGATAAGGACACCGGTTCTTGAGTATCCATTGTCAAAATAACGAAATGAAATAATTCCTCAACCTCGACTTCAAGTGTCAATGAGTTGTCAATCTTCCCAGATTCATATAAACTTTGAAACCGTTGCGAAGTCCAACCAAACATCATCGAAAACAGTAATTTCAACATCAATTTATAACGAAATTTTTCCTCTTCCTTAATGATATCATTTCCTCGAATTCCAATTGCCAACTTAGGAGTAGCAACTTCCATTCTACAAGATTGATTCAATCTTACTTCATTTTTTTCTACAGGAAAACGTTCTAACTCAACAGAAGAACGAGGAGAAGTCAGATCATATTTCTTTACTACTTGCAATACTTCATCAACATCAAAGTTTCCGATCACTAATAAGTGCATTTGAGAGGGATGATAGAATAGATCAAAGTTTTCACGGAGATTATCTATTGTAATACCAGAAATAGACTCCCTGGTTCCAGCAATATCATCTGCTAACGGTGTTCCAGGATATAAATTTTCTAAAGCACCAAAAAATAATCGATAGTCTGGACTATCTTGGTACATTCCAATTTCTTGTTGAATGATTTCTCTTTCCTTTGATACAGATTTTTCTGTAAAGGAAGCCTTTGAAACCATCTCCAATAACAATTGAATATTTTCAGGGACTTTTGAAGTTGTTGAGAAAAGATAACTTGTCTTTGTAAAGCTTGTAAAGGCATTACTTTCCGATCCTAAATGAACGAATTTTTTTAAATAATCTTGACCATTTTCATCTTCAAATACTTTGTGTTCTAGAAAATGAGCAATTCCTGCAGGATATTGCCTTTCATCACCATTCACTAGAATTCGTGTATCCACTGAGCCAAACTTAGTTGTTATTATTCCATAGGTTTCATAATAATCTTCTTTGGGAATTAAATGAATAGTCAACCCATTTGACAAGCGTGTAAAGTATACTTGCTCACCAACTGATTCATAATATTTTTCTTTAATTTTCAATCTTTACACTACTTTCCTTCCATAAAATAAACAGACTGTAAATTAATTGTTTTTGCCACTTCAATAATTTCTTCTCTACTAACCTTATCGATGGACTCTAACCACTCTTCTAAAGAAAGAACTTTCTTTCCTAGGATCGTTTTCAAATATTCCCTTTCAATTAAGGTATTTTGCCGATCCTGTGCTAATAAGGTCGTATTCACCAACATTTCTTTTGTCAATTGAAGCTCTGACTCTGTAAACTTGCCTCGTTTTAAATCATTCAACTGTCTCATAATCAAGGTCATTACTTTCGTACGAGATTCCTTATCAATGCCTGCAAAAACTCTCATAAAGCCTGTAAAAATATCAAAATGGCTAGAGATAGTATAAGCAAGACCTTCTTTCTCTCGAATAATTTGAAAAAGTCTCGAATGCGAGAAAGCTCCCAACATCCCATTTAATACAACTAGTGGGATATGGAGAGATTCTCCATACTGGGTAGAAAAATGGTAACCTAATTCTAAAATAGATTGTTGGTTTTGTTTTTGCTCTAACTTTTCTCTAACAACATTTGTAAAAGGTTGTTGATAGGTGACAGACAAATTGTTATCACGTGGTTTGAATTCAAACTGGTTCACTCGATCCAAAATAGCGACCTCATTAAAGTCACCTATGAAAAAGAAGTCAATGTTATCTAATTGGAGCATCTGATGAAACTGTTCAAGAGAACTTTGAGCTGTTTCTTGTCTCACTAAATCAACTTTCCCCAATCTTGACATCCCAATTGTTTCGTCTTCAAAAAACAGTTGATTCAATTGCCCATGTGCATAATAATAAGGCTCTTCAATTTCCGACTCCAAATCGGAAATTGTATTTTTCTTTTCAACGTCAAATGTATCACTGTCAAAGTGATCTTCTACTACCAAAGGTGAAAAGAAGATAGTTTCTATAATGTCCAAAACCTCATCAGTAAGAACATTTTTCTTGCTCAAAAAGTCATCGCGCACAAAGGAAATATTCAAATTAACATAATGAACACGCCCCCTCTTAGAGACTGAGGTGGACAATTCTACCCCGTATAGACTCGCTAATTTTTCACGGAATAATTGTGAAGTTGGATATTTTTGATTTGCAGTTTCCATCATACAGGCTACTAAAACACGCGCAGCCACGGTATTTTCATCTAATGGCGATGAAAAACGGACCTTAATTTTATTGGTTTTAAATTTTTTTGATTGAAGAAAGTGAAGATTCACGCCCTTTACTAATTCCATTTTCATCCTCGTTCTACTCAATAGTAACTTTCATTATAACACGAAATCACACTAAAATCCTAATTCAAACTGTGAAAAAGCTCCTCAAATCACTCAATATTCTCTACCCTAGAAAAACTAAAAATATGGTATAATAACACGCAAAGAGGTGAACTATGAATTACAAATTATTTGATGACTTTATTACATTACAAGCGATCTTAAAAGAACTCGGTATTATACAGAGTGGTGGGGCAATCAAAGCCTTTCTTCAAGAAAAAGAAGTCTTTGTTAATGGTGAATTAGAACAACGGAGAGGCCGTAAACTTCGTGTCAATGATCAAATTGACATTCCTGAACTGAACATGACTATCACCATTCTTAAACCTTCTCAAAAAGAAATAGAAGAGCATCTTAAAGAGAAGGAAGAAAAGGAACGTGTTGCTAAACTTGTCAAGCAACTCAATCAACAACAAAAGAAACTACCGACAAAGACTAACAAAAAAGAAAAAGCAATTCGCTTTCCTGGTATCTCGTAATGTGGTTAAAACAGTTATCCATTCAACATTTTCGTAATTATCAAGAACTTGAAGTCGAGTTTCATCCTGGATTAAATATTTTCCTAGGTCAAAATGCTCAAGGAAAGACCAATATTCTCGAATCAATTTATTTTCTAGCTTTAACCAGAAGTCATCGAACACGAAATGATAGAGATCTCATCTATTTTGAATCCACCGATTTTAAAGTTTCTGGTCAATTACAAAGAGAAACTGGTCCCCTTCCATTAGAAATTTCCTTGACACCAAAAGGTCGGATAACTAAGGTAAATCATTTGAAACAAGCCAAATTATCGAACTATATTGGCCATATGAATGTTGTCCTTTTTGCACCCGAAGATTTGCAACTGATCAAAGGATCACCTGCAGGGCGTCGAAAGTTTATTGATATTGAATTAGGTCAGATGAAACCTCTCTACTTATCCGACTTATCTCAATACAACCATGTACTGAAACAAAGAAATAGTTATCTAAAAAATTCGGAAAAAATTGATGCCACATTTTTGGAGGTCTTAGATTCACAACTAGCTAGTTTTGGAAGTCGCGTCATCCATCATCGGCTTGAGTTTATTAAGAAATTAGAAGCTAAAGCAAAAGAAAAACACACTCGACTTTCTGACAACAAAGAAGACCTATCGATTCAATATCAGTCAACTGTTTTTTCTGAAGAAGGAAATGATATAGAAGAGCAGTTTCTCTCTATGTTGGAAAAAAACCGTCAGAAGGATATTTTTAGGAAAACAACAAGTATTGGGCCTCACAGGGATGATTTGGCATTTTTTATCAATAATATGAATGCTACCTTTGGTAGTCAAGGCCAGCATCGAAGTGTTGTTCTCTCTCTAAAATTAGCAGAAATCGAATTGATGGAAGAAATCACAAGAGAAAAGCCTATTTTATTACTTGACGATGTCATGAGCGAACTTGACAATTATCGTCAACTTCAACTACTTGAAACTATCTCTAATAATATTCAAACATTTATTACAACGACCACTCTCGATCATTTAAAAGACCTGCCTGAAGAGTTGAAAATTTTCACTGTTCAAGCCGGTCATATCAAAACAGCATCTTGACAATACTGTCAAGATGCTGTTATTTTTATTTACAAATGTGTAAATTTATTGTGCTGAGTAGTTAGGAGCCTCGTTTGTGATTTGCACATCATGAGGATGGCTTTCTTTCAATCCGGCACCACTCATTTCAACAAATTGTGCATGATCATGTAAATCTTGAATGGTTGCTGCACCAACATAACCCATACCTGAACGAATACCACCGATCATTTGGAAGACCATATCTGCTACAGAACCTTTATAAGCAACGCGTCCTTCAATTCCTTCAGGGACCAATTTATTGGCTTCATTAACAGATCCTTGGAAGTAACGGTCGCTAGAACCTTTCTTCATTGCTGCAATAGATCCCATACCACGGTATGTTTTAAATTTACGACCTTGGAAGATTTCTGTTTCACCTGGTGCTTCATCTGTACCTGCAAGCATTGAGCCAAGCATAACTGCATTTCCACCAGCTGCGAGTGCTTTGACAATATCTCCTGAATACTTGATACCACCATCAGCAATGATCGTTTTTCCATATTCACGAGCTACAGCGGCTGCGTCATAAATAGCAGTCACTTGAGGAACACCAACCCCTGCAACAACACGAGTTGTACAGATTGATCCTGGACCAATTCCGACCTTAACTACGTCTACCCCTGCATCAAATAATGCACGAGCACCTTCAGCAGTTGCAATATTTCCTGCAATCAAGGTACGATCTGGGAAGTGAGCACGAATTTCTGCAATCTTACGAAGAACACCCGCAGAATGTCCATGAGCAGTATCAATGACAATTGCGTCTGCACCAGCTTCAAAAAGAGCTTCTGCACGTTCAAAAGTATCTGAAGTAACCCCTACGGCACCAGCCACAAGCAAACGACCAAATTCATCCTTAGCCGCATTTGGGAACTCAATAACTTTTTCAATATCTTTGATTGTAATCAAGCCAGAAAGACGACCATTTTCATCTACCAATGGTAATTTTTCAATACGATGCTCTTGTAGAATGCGTTCAGCTGTTTCCAAATCAGTTCCAACCGGTGCAGTCACCAAATTTTCACTTGTCATATGATTTGAAATGGGTTGATTGTAATCAGAAATAAAACGCAAATCCCGGTTTGTAAGGATACCAACTAATTTACGATTTTCAAGTGTTTCAACAACAGGGACACCACTGATTCGGTATCGTCCCATCAACTCATCTGCTTCTGCAATTGTATGAGACGGAGTCAAATAGAACGGATCAATAATAACCCCATTTTCAGAACGTTTTACTTTGCGTACTTCATCTGCCTGTTGCTCAATTGACATGTTTTTATGGATCACACCAAGTCCACCAGCACGTGCCATAGCAATTGCCATTTGACTTTCAGTCACTGTATCCATAGCAGCAGTAATGATTGGGATATTCAAGCGTAAACTACTTGCTAATTGTGTACTTAAATCTGCATCATTAGGCAATACGTGACTTTCCGCTGGAATCAAAAGCACGTCATCGAATGTAAACCCTTTTTTTAAAAACTTTGTGTCCCAATTAGACATTAGCTGGATCCTCTTTTCTTTTTATTTGAGCAAGGCTCGAATTTTTATTGTTAATATCATACCATTCTATCGCAATTTGTCAATCATTTATTGGTAAATTATCAATGAACAGTAAGAAATGTTCGCTATTAATGAAGTCGTTTTATTTTTTAAAATAGGTAATTCCCATCGCAGATTTTACTTCATCTAGTGTTTGAGCTGCTACATTTCGAGCGCGCTCACTTCCTTTTTCAAGAATAGAGTAGACCTCACCCATATCCTTTGCAAACTCAAGGCGTCTTTCACGAATCGGTCTTAATTCACGATCTAAAATTTCTAAAAGATATCGTTTGGTCTTTACATCACCAAGTCCACCACGTTGATAATGTTCTTTCATTTCTGCAATTTCAGCTGCATCTTCTGGACGGCCAAATACATCCAGGTAATGAAATACCATATTGCCTTCGATTTTTCCTGGATCCTCTACTTTAATATGATCAGGATCAGTATACATACTCATCACTTTTTTCTTTAAAGTATCTGCATCATCAGCTAGGTAAATGCCATTATTCAACGATTTAGACATTTTAGCATTTCCATCTAAACCAGGTAAGCGACCAGCTGCTTCATTTTCAGGATAAATCCCTTCCGGTTCCACCAAAGTATCTGTATTATAAGCATGATTAAAGGAACGAACAATCTCACGAGTTTGTTCAATCATTGGCTTTTGATCATTTCCTACTGGAACAAAATTCGCTTTAAATGCTGTGATATCGGCTGCTTGTGAAATAGGGTATACCAAAAATCCTGTTGGAATACTCTCACCAAAACCTTTTTGAGAAATCTCGGTTTTTACAGTTGGGTTTCTTTCAAGTCGCGCCAAAGATACTAGATTCATGTAATACATTGTCAATTCCGCTAATTCAGGAATCTGACTTTGAATGAAAATCGTAACTTTTTCAGGATCTAGTCCAGCTGCCAGATAATCCAAAGCAACATTACCAATAGATTCTACAATCGTTTTTGGATCTTTTGCATGGTCTGTCAAAGCTTGCTGGTCTGCTAGGAAAACAAACATATTATACTCGTCTTTATTTTGCAACAAGACGCGATTTTTTAAAGAACCAACATAGTGGCCGATATGGAGTTTTCCTGTCGGTCTATCTCCTGTCAGAATGATGGGTTTTGTCATACTCTTCTCCTTAATCGTTATCCCTATCATTATAGCACTTTCTAGTTGAAAATGTTAGTCTATCCTCTATGTTTGTAAGGAATTAACACTTTACTAAACTGTCAATTTCGTTTACATAGTTGTAAAAACAAATTGACAGTAAAAAAGTTGAATTTTCCCCTATTTTCTAGTAAAATGAAGACATTATAGAAAGAGGAGAATATCATTGCTTACAGTATCAGACGTCTCACTACGTTTTAGTGATCGAAAATTGTTTGACGATGTCAATATCAACTTTACAGAGGGAAATACATACGGTCTCATCGGTGCCAACGGTGCTGGAAAGTCAACCTTTTTAAAAATTTTAGCTGGAGATATTGAACCAACAACTGGTCATATTTCTCTTGGCCCTGATGAACGTTTGTCTGTTTTGCGTCAAAATCACTTTGACTACGAAGACGAGCGGGTCATCGATGTTGTCATTATGGGAAATGAAAAGCTCTACAACATTATGAAGGAAAAAGATGCTATCTACATGAAAGAAGATTTCTCTGATGAAGATGGTGTCCGTGCAGCTGAACTTGAAGGTGAATTTGCCGAACTTGGTGGATGGGAAGCAGAAAGTGAAGCATCTCAATTGCTTCAAAATCTAAATATTTCAGAAGACCTTCATTATCAAACTATGAGCGAGTTAGCCAATGGGGATAAAGTGAAAGTTCTCTTAGCTAAAGCCCTTTTTGGTAAACCAGATGTCCTTCTTTTGGACGAGCCGACCAATGGATTGGATATTCAATCCATTACCTGGTTAGAAGATTTTCTGATTGATTTTGAAAATACGGTTATCGTTGTATCCCATGACCGCCACTTTTTGAATAAAGTCTGCACCCATATGGCGGATCTCGACTTTGGAAAAATTAAACTTTACGTCGGAAACTATGATTTCTGGAAAGAATCTTCTGAACTTGCAGCAAAATTACAAGCAGATAGAAATGCAAAAGCTGAAGAAAAAATTAAACAATTGCAAGAGTTTGTCGCACGTTTCTCAGCCAACGCTTCAAAATCAAAACAAGCAACTTCGCGTAAAAAAATGCTTGACAAGATTGAACTTGAAGAAATTGTTCCATCTAGTCGGAAGTACCCATTTATCAACTTTAAGGCAGAACGAGAAATTGGTAACGATCTCTTGACAGTTGAAAATCTTTCTGTCAAGATTGATGGTGAAACTATCCTTGACAATATCAGCTTTATCTTACGTCCTGGTGACAAAACCGCCCTTATCGGACAGAACGATATTCAAACAACCACTTTGATCCGTGCATTGATGGATGATATTGAATATGAAGGAACTGTCAAGTGGGGAGTTACAACTAGTCGATCATATCTACCAAAAGACAACAGTCGTGATTTTGCAGGTGGTGAAAGTATTCTTGATTGGCTTCGTCAATTTGCAAGTAAAGAAGAAGATGACAATACTTTCCTTCGTGGTTTCTTAGGACGTATGCTCTTTTCGGGTGACGAAGTTAACAAGTCTGTCAACGTCTTGTCAGGAGGAGAAAAAGTTCGTGTCATGTTGTCTAAATTGATGCTCCTCAAGTCAAATGTTCTTGTACTGGATGATCCAACCAATCACTTGGATTTGGAGTCTATTTCAAGTTTGAATGATGGATTGAAGAATTTTAAAGAATCGATTATCTTTGCCAGCCATGACCACGAATTCATTCAAACACTCGCCAACCATATTATCGTTCTTTCAAAAAACGGCGTGATCGATCGTATTGATGAAACCTATGATGAGTTTCTTGAAAATGAAGAAGTTCAAGCAAAAGTGAAAGAACTTTGGAGTCAATCATAAAAATAAAGAGCCCTGAAATCATTATTTCAGGCTCTTTCAGTAGAAATATATGAATAAAACAAAGCTAAAAACATCCCTTTTTATAGTATCTTCTTTCCTGATTCCAGCTATCATGATGTTCTTTATTTACCTCTCACAAGGAATCTACTGGAACAGTGATACATCCCCCTTATTAGGAGATGGTTATCATCAGTATGTCATTTTTGATACCACACTTCGAAATATTTTACACGGGACAGATAGCCTATTTTACAGTTTTCAAAGTGGATTAGGTATTAATTTTTATGCACTCAGTAGCTATTATCTAGGAAGTTTCTTTTCTCCTCTTGTCTACTTCTTTAATGCACAATCCATGCCGGATGCTGTTTACCTCATCACTCTTCTTAAATTTGGAGCTATTGGGTTAAGCACTTATATTAGTTTACATGGAATGTTTTCTAAAATTCCTAGATCCCTGGTTCTTACCCTTTCAACCTCATTTGCTCTTATGAGCTTTGCTATCAGCCAAATTGAAATCAAAACTTGGCTAGATGTTTTTATCCTAGCACCATTAATTCTTTATGGATTCAAAAAACTCATTTACAATGAGGGAGAGATTCTCTACTTTATCAGCTTAACCAGCTTGTTTATCCAAAATTATTATTTTGGGTTTATGATGTCTATTTTTCTTATTTTATGGTACTTGACACAACTGTCATGGGACATCAAAGGAATTGGAAAACGCTTCTTTCATTTTGTGATTGTATCTCTTTTATCAGTTATAACAAGCCTTGTGATGTTATATCCAACCTTCTTAGATTTACGCACTCATGGAGAAAGTTTTTCAAAGGTTGACAGTATCTTTACAGAAAAAAGTTGGTATCTTGACGTATTTGCGAAAAATTTCATTGGAAGTTTTGACACTACTAAATATGGATCAATTCCAATGATCTACGTGGGATTATTTCCACTTCTTTTAGCGATTACCTTTTTCTTTGTAAAGTCGATCAAGTTTCACGTGAAACTTTCTTACTTTATACTCTTGACCATTCTTATTTTGAGTTTTCGTTTTCAATTATTAGATCTCCTTTGGCAAGGTATGCACGCGCCAAATATGTTTCTTCATCGATACTCTTGGATCTTTTCTTTGACGATTATTCTGATGGCAGGAGAAGTACTAAATAGAATAGAGGAGATCACTTGGATTCGTTTTAGTCTTGCTAATTTCCTCCTTATTCTAGGATTTGGAGCAACTGTCCTTTACAGCAGTCACTATAAATTTTTAGATGCAGTCAATTTCATTGTTACTTTTGAATTTTTAATTGCTTTCTATTTGGTCTGTTTAGGATTTATCCTAAAAAAGATACCGCCTAGACTTTTCTATCTTTCAATCCTGTTTTTCTCCATCTTTGAATTATCGGTGAATAGTTATTATCAAATGGAAGGAATTGCGAATGAATGGGTCTTTGCTTCTCGGTCATCCTACGAACGAGACTTAAAAGCCATCCAATCCTTAGTAAGAGAGAAGACAGACTCTAATTATCGGACTGAGATTTTACAGCCACAAACGGGCAATGATAGCATGAAGTATGGTTATAATGGAATTTCTCAATTTTCATCTGTACGAAATACGGATGCTAGTTCGACATTAGACAAACTTGGATTTAAATCTGAAGGAACCAACCTCAATCTTAGATACCAAAACAATTCTATTTTAATGGATAGTCTATTTGGTGTTCGCTATAATTTAAGCCAACAACCTGTTCAAAAATTTGGATTTAAAGAGATTGCAACCAAAAATGGAGTCTCACTTTCAGAAAACGAATATGCCTTACCAATCGCCTTTCTGTCAGCAAAACCTTATAAAAATACTTCCTTTACGAATTTGACACTGGATAATCAGACACGATTCATCCATCAAATCACGGATGAAAAATATAAATTTTATAAGAAATTAAATATTCTCTCGCCTACTTCACAAAATACTACATCTTCGTTGCAAACTGCAAAAATTGAAGAAGATAGTCATCTTTCCTACGCAAGTATTCAATATGAAGTAACGGTTCCTGCCCATAGCCAACTATATGTCAATGTTCCAAATTTACAATTTTCAAACGATGATCGAAAAGATATTGAAATCAGCTACAATGGACAGACCCAACGCTATACCATTGATAATGCCTTTCCATTCTTTTCGATTGGCCATTTTGACACAGAGGAAACAGTTACTATTCGTATGAGTTTTCCCGAAAATTCGACAGTCTCCTTTGATACACCAGAATTTTTTGCTCTGGATCTTGACCAATACACACAAGCTATCGCTAGTATTCGTCAGCAAGAAGTTGCTATTCACAAAAAGAAAAACAAATTGGTAGCAGCCTATAACGCAAATAGAGACACTACCCTTATTTTTACACTCCCTTATGATAAAGGCTGGTCAGCTAAACAAAATGGAAAACCTATCCAAATTCATCGCATCCAGAAAGGATTGATGGGAGTTCGTGTTTCAAAAGGATCAGGAACGCTCACCTTAACATTTGTTCCCCAAGGCTTCATTGAAGGACTCATTGCCTTTTTCGTTGGAATCATTCTCTTCTTCCTCTACGAATGGAGACAAATAAAAAGACGAAAAAGCTAAGGAATCTAACCATCGTTCACTTATAAATAAAAGGCTAGGATAGTCATTATCCTAGCCTTTTTCAAAACAAAAAAACACCCAAATGGGTGCTATACTAGCTCCGCCAGTAGGACTCGAACCTACGACATCATGATTAACAGTCATGCGCTACTACCAACTGAGCTATGGCGGAATGAGATATAGTCCGTACGGGATTCGAACCCGTGTTACCGCCGTGAAAAGGCGGTGTCTTAACCCCTTGACCAACGGACCATATATTCATTAACAGAACATATCCCATTATATCAAAATTTAACTAATTGTCAAGCACTAAATTCTAAATTTTGCTCTTCAATTAATTTTTTGGCACGTTTGATATTGCTTCTTGAGATTGGACAAGAATAGCCTTCTTTCAACAGTAGCTGTTTCTTTTTCTTATCCATTCCAATGATCATACTTCTATTCACGATAAAAGATTGATGGGGACTGAAATATCTCTCCTCCACATCTTTCTCCAAGACATCTGATAAACTTCCCGCAATTTCTTTTTGAAAATTTTTCCCAACTAAGTTTAATTTATAAGCCGAACCAACAGTTTCAATATAAAGAATATCCTTAAATGGAATTTTTATCTTTTTATCCTTAAAGTCATACTCAAAATAATCTGTCAAATCATCATTTCCAATTTGAATAGTCGTTAGATACTCAATACACTCCTTAATTTTTAATCTAAATAAATCTTCATTCAAATTTTTATCAATAAAATCTAAGGCAGATACTTTATAACGATAGGTAATCGAAGCAAATTCTGATTTTGTAGTAATAAAAACAATAATGGCATAAGGATTTGCTTCTCGTATTTTTTGAGCAATTTCCAGCCCACAATACTCATTGTCTTGGATATGAATATCTAGAAAATATAATTGGTGGATATCCGAATGCTGGATATAATTTTCAAATTCCGAAATTTTACCGGTAGAAATCACTTCAAGTTTAATTTCTAATTCCTTAGCAATTTCTGCAATATGTTTTTCTACCCGTATCTGTTGAGAGAGCTCATCTTCTAATAAAAAAATCTTCATTCTTGTTCGTATCCTCCAATCTTCAAAACTTGTAAAAAACGATTTCCTTGCAATTCCGTTTCTAAAAACATCGTTCCATAATTTGCTAAGATTTTTCTCACATTATTTAATCCTAGTCCTCTATTTTCTCCTTTTGTCGAATAGCCTTCTTCATATATTTTTCTAATATCAAAAGTGATTTCATTTGTTGTATTATGAATCACTAAGTAAACAATTTTTGAAATAGAGAAAATAGCAATATGAACTTTCTTTTCTTCTGCTTCTTTTGAAGCTTCCAAAGCGTTTGTCACCAGAATCCCAACGATTCTCACGATATCTAATAAATCAACTGGTAGTTGCTCGATTGGTTCACTCGTTTCAAAGGTCATTTCCACCCCAGCATCTCTTGCATCCAACCAGCCTCGAATCAAAATACTTCGTAAAGCAGAATCTTTGATATTGACCAAGTTGAATCCTGATAATGCTTCTGTATTGATCTCTTTATAACCTTTTTCCAATACTTCTCTATGGATTCTCTGTATTTCTGGAATATTTTCTTCCTCAATAGCTAATGACATAGAAATAACTAAATTTCCCAAATCATGACGAAATCCCCTAACAATAGAATAGAGACTTTGAATTTCAGCCATATACCGACTCATTTGTTGCTCAGAAAATTCTTTATACTCCAGTTCTAAATTTTTACGATACTGATCTCGCTCGATTTTCATATGGAATAAGCTGACTACAAAAGAGAAAAAACAAATCGTTGCCAACATACTCCCAAAATTTTTAAATTGCGCTTGTTCACTAATCCATAAAGCAAAATTAATCACTACAAATATAGCAAAATAAACACAGATGAGTCTCTTTAAATATTTTTCAAATTCTTTCTCATAAAAAGGAGTGAAATCAAATTCAAATAAGTCAATTAACTTCAAAATGATTCCTAAAGAGACCAAACGAATGCACATATTGTAGACAATCGAGTAAGCTGCTACAACAGCATCTCCCAACACTGAAGAGACAATTATCGTCAGAAAAGTTGCTGTTCCTTCAACCGCTAAATAAGTAAAAAAAGAATAAAAAATGGCGCACAAGCGATTCGTCCGATTGGCATAATGATAATAAGGATATAAATAAACCGGCCATAAGAGCATATTTAAATCAGAGAGTCGAATATTTGAAAATAAAGTCACATCTAAAAATACTAAGAGACTTTCAAAAAGAAGAACAAAGGTGCTCAGCAGAAAGATAAATGCAAATTGATGTTCCTGATAGATTTTTTCGTCCACTAATGCAAACGTCAGAACAATGATCCCTCCCAAGAGAAAAGACAAGATTAATGACTGAATCACACAAACTCTCCCACTTTTTTCTATTTTATTATACTCTAGTATTATTATAAAAAAATAAAATTTTATATACAAAAAATTATAATATAAAATAGCCTAAAATTAAAGGGAATCGGTAAAATTGTAATGTTTTTAATGTTTTTGTTACATGAATGAAAACTATTTTACACAATTTATATAATCTACACTTTGCACTATATAGGGATTGTTAGTTCTTTTTTTTAAATATTCCTAATAAATCATTTCATTACTATTTGTATATAGTGAAGTATACAAAAATTAATAGATAATGAAAAATTATACATTTTTACATAAAAGAAAAGATGCAGCAAAAGCTGCATCTCTCATTTGATCCCAGCAGGATTCGAACCTGCGACCGTTCGCTTAGAAGGCGAATGCTCTATCCAGCTGAGCTATGAGACCGACTTACTTCATTTTAGCAGAAAAAGGAAGGAGCGTCAAGGTTATTTATGGTAAGGACTCCCCTGTTGAATCATGAAAGCACGATAGATTTGTTCCACCAACACTAATTTCATCAACTGATGAGGAAGAGTTAATTGACCAAAGCTCATTAATAGATTTCCTCTTTTTTTCACTTCAGGAGACAGACCAAGACTGCCTCCAATAACAAAAGTAAGGTTTGAATAACCAGATGTCATAATCTGGTCAATCGTTTGACTAAATTTCTCTGAAGGAAATTGTTTTCCTTCGATGGCTAATACAATCACATATTCCTTATCTGAAATCTTAGAGAGAATTCGTTCCCCCTCTTTTTCAAGGATTTGTTGATTTTCGAGTTGACTGGCACGATCTGGAGTTTTTTCATCAACTAACTCAACCTGTTCTACTTTTGCAAATCGACCAAGCCTTTTAATATACTCCGCGATCCCATCTTTTAAGTATTTTTCTTTTAATTTTCCAACGGTTATCAATTTAATTTTCATTCCCCTATTGTAGCATAATTCTTCAATTCCACAAATAATCCACAGCTATAGAAAGGAAATCTATTCTATAAAGTCCTTTTTAAAGCCATTTCTCAACTAAATTCTACAAGTTATCCACAATTTGTGGATAACTTTAGTTATTTAAGATATAATTAAGAAAGTTTTTCTATACTTTAGACAATTTGATATCCTTAGGAGGAAAATATGAAATCTTCATCTAATTTACTGAAAAAACTCGGAAACATAACCCTCATTTTCGTTGTAGGTTTTCTAGGTGGGATTCTTGGAACCTTTTTAACCTTACAAACCTCTCATTCTTCTACTTCAAATACTGAAAGTAAGCAAGTACACTCAACCACTGTTAAAACAGCTTATAAAAATACAACCTCAACTAGTGAGGCCGTAGACAAGGTGAAAAATGCTGTGGTTTCTGTGATTACTTATTCTGATTCTTCGAATCAAGGGCTATTTGAAAAAGAAGAAAACTCTGACTCACAAATTTCTAGTGAAGGTTCTGGGGTCATTTATAAAAAAGAAGGAAAATATGCCTACCTTGTTACCAACACCCATGTAATCAATGGTGCTAAAAAAGTAGACATTCTTTTAGCAGATGGTAATAAAGTCCCCGGAGAAGTAGTTGGGTCAGATGTCTATTCTGATATTGCAGTAGTTCGCATCAGTGCGGATAAAGCAAAGGCAGTAGCTGAATTCGGAGATTCAAACCAATTAACAGTCGGTGAGACTGCAATTGCAATTGGTAGCCCTCTTGGAACAGATTATGCTAATTCTGTTACTCAAGGGATCATTTCTAGCCAAGGTCGCAATGTGAATTTGAAAGCTGATAATGGACAAAATATCTCTACACGCGCTCTACAAACAGACGCAGCCATCAACCCAGGAAACTCTGGAGGTCCATTAATCAATATTCAAGGACAAGTCATCGGGATTACCTCAAGTAAAATTTCAAATAACGGACAAACTTCAGTAGAAGGAATGGGATTTGCTATTCCTGCAAATGATGTTGTCAATATTATCAAGCAACTAGAAGAAAAAGGAAAAGTAGTTCGACCAGCTCTTGGAATCCAAATGATGGATTTATCCAACCTTTCAACTTCTGATTTAAGCCAATTAAAACTTCCTGAAAAAATCTCTGGAGGAGTACTGGTTCGTTCAACACTTGAAAATATGCCTGCTTCAGATAAATTGCAACGTTATGATGTCATCACAAAGATCGATGATACAGATATCGAGTCAACGGCAGATTTACAATCCGCCCTCTATTCTCACCAAATCAATGATACGATCAAGGTCACATTCTATCGTGATGGAAAACAACAAACAACTTCTATCAAGTTGACAAAATCAACTGAGGATCTGAGCGATTAACTTTCACTTTCTTGACATACTTGTAAACACACCTTTACGAATTTGTAAAGGTGTGTTATTCTATTCATAAGATGGAAAAATTAGAAAAAATAGCGGTAAAGGACATTCGAACCAATCCTTTCCAACCAAGAAAAGTATTTGATCAAGAAAAATTAGAAGAACTGGCTCAGTCAATCAAAGAAAATGGCTTAATTCAACCAATTATTGTCAGAAAATCTCCAATAATTGGTTTTGAATTGCTTGCAGGTGAAAGACGTTTTAGAGCTTCAAAAATTGCTGGATTAGAGCTTGTTCCTGCGATTATTAAAGAGTTAACAGATCAAGAAATGATGCGACAAGCCATTATTGAAAATCTTCAACGAGAAGATCTCAATCCAATTGAAGAAGCTATCTCCTACCAGAAGCTAGTTGATCATGGCTATAAGCACGACCAAATCGCTCAATTTATGGGGAAATCTAGACCCTATATCAGCAATATGCTTCGCTTGTTACATCTAGCTCCCTCTGTTCAAGAAGCAGTCATTCAAAATGATATTTCTTCGGCTCACGCGCGTGTTCTTGTTCCTCTTGATGAAGAAGAGCAGCGCTTTTGGTTGGAGCGAATCAAACAGGATCATTTAAATGTTCGAACATTAGAAAATAAGATCAGTTCAAAAAGAAAACAGAAAAATAAAAAAGCAAAAGAGAGCTTCCTACTAGAAGAGGAACAACGATTGAAAAAAATATTAGGAACAGATGTGACGATACACTCCTCTTCTCAAAATAAAGGAACTATCCAAATTTCTTTTTCTAGTCTTGATGAATACCAACGAATTATCAACAGCCTTAAATAAGGCTGTTATTTTTATTTTTTGTATTGACAAGCTTTTCCACCATAAAAATCTTTTGTAAATAGCAGAAAAATAAGGATATTCACTAGTTATCCCCACTTTGTGGATAACTTTTAAAAACAATGTGAATTTAAATCCACAACTTGTGGAAAAAGTTTAAAACTATAATTTAATTTCATGAAATTTAGCCTGTGGAAAACTATTTTTGTTTGTGGTAGAATAGGAGTACGTATGATTTGATACAATTCAAGAAAAGGAGGGAAGTCTGATAGTGTCACAAGAAGAGCAATTTTGGTCTCGTTTTTTAGAATTAGCCCAATTACAACTAAAAGATAGTGCCTATGATTTTTTTGTCGCCGATTCAAAATTAGTAAAAATCGATGGAGAGACGGCTACCATTTATCTTGATGGAAATTATAAAGAATTATTTTGGGAAACAAATCTAAAAAATGCTTTGATCACAGCCAGCTTTGAAGTCTACAATACAGATTTGAAGTTCCATTTCGTTTTTGAAGATACCGAAGAAATTCCTAGTAGTCATAGCAGTGAGAACAGGAGATTATCTTCAGGTAGCTTAACAACCGAACCGTTGCCTAAAATTGATACAGGCCTGAAATCAAAGTACACCTTTGATAATTTTGTGCAAGGGGATGGAAATATTTGGGCGAAAGCAGCAGCGCTTGCAGTTTCTGAAAATCTTGCAACAACATACAACCCTCTCTTTATCTATGGTGGACCAGGGCTTGGAAAGACTCACCTATTGAACGCAATTGGAAATCAAATCCTAGAAAATATTCCAAATGCACGGGTTAAGTATGTCCCAGCAGAAACCTTTATTAATGAATTTTTAGAACACCTTCGATTAGGAGAAATGAAGACGTTCAAGAATACCTATCGAAGTCTTGATCTTTTACTAATCGATGATATCCAGTCACTTGGCGGGAAAAAAGTCACGACTCAAGAGGAATTCTTTAATACCTTTAATGCTCTCCATAGCGACAACAAACAGATTGTTCTAACAAGCGATCGAAGTCCGGATCATTTAGATAGTCTTGAAGAGCGGCTGGTTACTCGTTTCAAATGGGGACTAACGCAAAATATAACACCACCTGATTTTGAAACTCGGATTGCCATCTTACGAAATAAAATTGAAGATCTAGATTATATTTTTCCTAATGACACACTAGAATATCTAGCTGGTCAGTTTGATTCAAATGTCCGAGACTTAGAAGGTGCCTTAAATGATATTTCTTTAATGGCGAAGGTGAAAAAACTAAAAGAAATTACGATCGATGTTGCAGCTGAAGCTATTCGAGCTCGTAAAAACGATAATAGCAAGACGCTTGTCATCCCCATTGAAAAAATTCAGGAAGCAGTTGGAGCCTTTTATGGAGTCAGTGTAAAAGAAATCAAAGGTTCGCGAAGAGTTCAGAATATTGTCCTAGCACGACAAGTGGCCATGTATCTTTCAAGAGAGATGACGGACAACTCACTTCCTCGAATAGGAAAAGAATTCGGTGGGAAAGACCATACGACTGTCATTCATGCCTATGAAAAAATTAAAAGTATGGTCGACACAGATGATAATCTACGACTCGAAATTCAAAGTATCAAGAAAAAGTTAAATTAATCTGTGGATAACTTCCTCTAAACTTCTAGGGGTTATGCACAATTTTTAAACAAGTAACTTTTCAAGTCATAGACAGGATTCTGAGAGTTTTCCACAACTTCCACACAATCTACTATTACTATTAATTTACTAATCATAAAATAAATAAAAGGAATGACCATGATAAATTTTTCTATTAACAAAACTTTATTTTTACAAGCACTAAATACTACCAAAAGAGCGATCAGTTCAAAAAATGCTATCCCAATCCTTTCCACGATTAAAATTGATGTCACTCCAGAAGGAGTTGCCTTATCTGGATCGAATGGCCAAATTTCAATTGAAAACTTTATTTCTATCAAAGATGAAAATGCTGGTTTATTGGTGACCTCTCCAGGTTCTATTTTATTAGAAGCAACTTTCTTTATTAATGTGGTTTCAAGTTTACCAGATGTTACTTTAGATTTTAAAGAGATTGAACAAAAACAGGTTCTTTTAACAAGTGGAAAATCAGAAATTACACTTAAAGGAAAAGATGCAGATCAATATCCACGTATTCAAGAAATTGCTGCAAGTAATCCATTAGTTTTGGAAACAAAATTATTAAAACAATTAATTAATGAAACAGCATTTGCAGCAAGTGTACAAGAAAGTCGGCCAATTTTGACAGGTGTTCACTTTGTTCTATCGGATAATAAAGAGCTAAAAACAGTAGCAACAGACTCTCACCGTATGAGTCAAAAAGTGATTACACTGGAGAAAAATGGAGACAACTTTGATGTTGTCATCCCAAGTCGCTCTCTTCGTGAATTCACCTCTGTCTTTTCTGATGATATTGAAACAGTTGAAGTTTTCTTTGCAAACAATCAAATTCTCTTTAGAAGTGAACACATTAGTTTCTATACCCGTTTGCTAGAAGGAAATTATCCTGATACAGACCGTCTCATTCCAACAGAATTCAATACAGAGGCAACCTTCAATGTGGCCAACCTTCGATTTGCAATGGAGCGTGCTCGTCTTCTTTCAAATGCGACTCAAAACGGAACGGTTAAATTAGAGTTCAAAAATGGAGTGGTTTCTTCCCACGTTCATTCACCAGAAGTTGGGCGAGTAAATGAAGAGATCGATACGAGCGCCGTTTCAGGAGAGGATTTGTCTATTAGCTTTAATCCAACTTATTTGATTGAAGCGCTCAAAGCTATTGACAGTGAACAAGTTGTTATTCGTTTTATTTCTTCTGTTAGACCGTTTACATTGGTTCCAGAAGGAAATGAACAAGGGTTCATTCAATTGATTACGCCAGTTCGCACAAATTAACAAAGGTGAATCATGTATACGTTAGGTGATTTTGTAGAAATGAAAAAGCCTCACGCTTGTGTGATTAAAGAAACAGGCAAAAAGGCAAATCGTTGGGAAATTACGCGACTTGGTGCAGACATAAAAATCAAGTGTAGCAATTGTGATCATGTGGTCATGATGAGTCGCCATGATTTTGAACAGAAAATGAAGAAAGTACTATAAAAGGTTCAGTCACTTATGTGACCGAACCTTTTCGATTATTTTAATTCTTCAAATTTTCCATTTTTAACTTCTTTGAAACCACCCTGTTTCATCATATCAAAAGTTGATTTGAAGCTGATATAGTCGACTTTTTTATCTTTTTGTGTCGTTACTAATTTCTTTTCAATTAGCTGATCTAAGTCTGCCTTTTCATAATTTAGTGTTGTTTTTTCAACCATATAATCATCTTTATATTCAGCAGAATGTGTGAATCCTTTGACATCTTTGTATTCTTCATCATATTTATCGATCATTTCCTTTAATTGATCTTTCGTAACTCCCGCCTCTTTGTAATAAATAGTAGTGGTGGTTTGGTTACTGATCGCTTTATCACCTTTATGTTCTAGTGTAATACGAACATCTGTTTTCTTTTCTTGGTTGATTGCCTGAAGATAGGATTTTTGAACAGATTGTTGTCCACAAGCTCCAAGAAGAAAGAGCGTAAAGATAGCGATTAAAGAAAGAAAAATAGATTTCCATATTTGTTTTTTCATCTGAAAAACTCCTTTGTTCATTGTTAAATATAGTATATCATTTTTATCTTTTTAGAACGTTACAGTTTGATGAAAAAATCTAGTTTCAAAGGTCATGAAATATTTTATTTTTCATTACTTGTCTTTTGAATTATGTTATAATAAAAGAGATTGAAATTTGAACGGAGAAAAAAGAAAAATGGCATTAACAGCAGGTATCGTTGGCTTACCAAATGTTGGTAAATCAACCCTATTTAACGCAATTACAAAAGCAGGAGCAGAGGCCGCAAACTATCCCTTTGCAACCATTGATCCAAACGTCGGGATGGTAGAAGTTCCAGATGAACGCCTCCAAAAATTGACGGAAATGATTACTCCTAAGAAGACAGTTCCGACTACTTTTGAATTTACAGATATTGCTGGGATTGTGAAAGGGGCTTCTAAGGGAGAAGGACTTGGTAATAAATTCTTGGCCAATATCCGTGAAGTAGATGCCATTGTCCATGTAGTGCGTGCTTTTGATGATGAAAATGTCATGCGGGAGCAAGGTCGTGAAGATGCCTTTGTTGATCCACTGGCAGATATTGATACCATCAATTTAGAATTAATTTTAGCCGACTTAGAGTCTGTCAATAAACGCTATGCGCGTGTAGAAAAAATCGCTCGTACACAAAAAGATAAGGATTCTGTTGCGGAATTTAATGTTCTACAAAAAATCAAACCAGTTCTTGAAGATGGTAAATCAGCTCGGACCATTGAATTCACGGAGGAAGAACAAAAAGTGGTGAAAGGACTTTTCCTTTTGACTACCAAACCAGTTCTTTATGTAGCCAATGTGGATGAAGATGTTGTTGCAGATCCAGATTCTATCGAGTATGTGAAGCAAATTCGTGACTTTGCGGCAACAGAGAATGCGGAAGTCGTGGTGATTTCTGCGCGTGCTGAGGAAGAAATTTCTGAGCTAGATGATGCAGATAAACAAGAATTTTTAGAGGCAATTGGCCTAACAGAGTCTGGAGTTGATAAACTCACGCGTGCAGCTTACCACTTGTTGGGACTTGGCACTTATTTCACAGCTGGTGAAAAAGAAGTGCGTGCTTGGACCTTCAAACGTGGTATGAAAGCTCCTCAAGCTGCTGGAATCATCCACTCTGATTTTGAAAAAGGATTTATTCGTGCCGTGACCATGTCCTATGATGATTTAGTTAAATACGGTTCTGAAAAGGCTGTAAAAGAAGCAGGACGCTTGCGCGAAGAAGGAAAAGAATATGTTGTCCAAGACGGGGACATCATGGAATTCCGTTTTAATGTATAAGATAGTTAAAAAAATGTAAAGGTTGGAAAAAATATTTCCAACCCTTTTAGTGTTTTGAAAGGAAAGAGATGACGAAATTAATTGTTGGATTGGGAAATCCAGGTGATAAGTATTTTGAAACGAAACACAATGTAGGCTTTATGTTAGTTGATCAAATGGCAAAGTCTTTAAATCTTACTTTCTCCCATGATAAGATTTTTCAAGCTGATATCGCCTCAACATTTTTGAATGGAGAAAAGGTCTATTTTGTAAAGCCGACCACTTTCATGAATGAGAGTGGAAAAGCAGTCCATGCCCTTCTGACTTATTATGGTCTGGATATTGAAGATCTTTTGGTTATTTACGATGATTTAGATATGGAAGTTGGTAAGATTCGTCTTCGAGCGAAAGGATCAGCTGGAGGTCATAACGGAATCAAATCGATTATCAATCATATTGGAACTCAGACTTTTTATCGAATTAAGATTGGAATTGGAAGACCTAAGCAGGGCATGTCAGTTGTTCATCATGTATTAGGAAAATTTGATAAAGGCGATTACATCACTATTCTACAAACAATCGATCGAGTAGAAGAAGCGGTTAACGATTACTTGGTAGAAGAAAATTTTGAAAGAAGCATGCAGAAATACAACGGGTAAGTAGATGAATGTAATTGATTTAGTGAGTCAAAACTCCAACCTTCTATCCTGGCAACAAGGTTTGCAAAAAAATAATAGGGAATTGATCTTAGGATTATCTGCGACCACAAAGGCTATTGTAATGGCTTCAGTCTTTGATTCTATTGAAAAAGCAGTCCTCATCACTTCCAGTTATAACGAAGCAGAACGATTGGCCAGTGATTTTATTGCCTTACTTGGAGAAGAGAAAGTCCATACATTTTTGGGAGATGATAACCCTTTAGCAGAATTTGTTTTTGCTTCACAAGAAAGGCAATTTGCACGATTAGAGGCTTTGAACTTTTTATGCCAAGAAGATCGTCAAGGCATCCTTGTGACCAATGTGAGTGGTATAAAACTACTATTACCTTCTCCTAAAGTTTTTGCATCTAGCATTTTTCAATTGAAGGTTGGTCAAGAAATAGACTTAACTACTCTGAGTGAAACATTACAGAAAATTGGCTACCAAAAGGTGAGCCAAGTTTTGCAACAGGGAGAGTTTAGTCTACGAGGAGATATTTTAGATATCTTTGAGATCGACCAACTCCAACCCTATCGGATTGAATTTTTCGGAGATGAGATTGATGGAATCCGAATCTTTGACCCAGAAAGTCAGCGTTCTGTTGAAAATGTTGAAGAAGTTCAACTGAAGGCAGTGAGTGATCTATTGTTGCAAGAGGAAGATTTTATCCGTGGTCAGCAGCAAATAGAACAATTGCAAGAACAGAGTGCAAATGAAGAATTTAAATCTTATCTAGCAGAAATTCTGGGAGATATTTCTCAAAGGAAACTCCATCCGGATCTTAGGAAATTTATTAGTTTCTTTTACAAAAAGCAATATACCCTATTCGATTATCTCCCTAAACATACTCCAGTCTTTCTGGATGATTATCAAAAAATAGCAGACCAAATAGCGAGATTTGAACTAGATACAGCTAATCTCTTGACGGAAGATTTACATAAAAATAGAGCTTCTTCTCGCCAAGTGTATTTTGCAGACACCAGTACAACATTACGAAAATATACGCCTGCAACTTATTTTTCAAACTTTCAAAAAGGATTAGGAAATCTGAAGTTTGATCATTTGTATCAATTCAATCAATATCCCATGCAGGAGTTTTTTGGACAATTTGATTTACTAAAAGAGGAAATTGAACGGTATCGAAAATCAAACTATACTGTTATTGTCCAAGCAACTTCTCATCACAATCTTCAACAGCTCCATAAAAATTTAGAAGAGTATGGGATTCGATTAGATTATATTGATGGGGATACGATCATTCCTCAAGCTAGTCAATTAGTCGTTGGAGGATTAGCTCACGGTTTTCAATTTGTTGATGAAAAAATTGTCTACATTACAGAATCAGAGATTTATCAGAAAAAGATCAAACGAAAGATTCGCAGGCAAAATATTTCCAATGCAGAACGCCTAAAAAATTATAATGAATTGGAAAAAGGGGACTATGTTGTTCACCAAGTTCATGGTATTGGTCAATATTTGGGAATTGAAACGATTGAAATTTCGGGTGTCCATCGTGATTATGTTTCAATTCAATATCAAAATGGAGATCGCATCTCGATTCCTGTCGATCAGATTCAGATGTTGTCCAAATACGTTGCAAGTGATGGAAAAACGCCAAAAATTAACAAGTTAAACGATGGGCGTTTCCAAAAAACGAAGCAAAAGGTTCAGACCCAGGTAGAGGACATTGCGGATGATTTGATAAAACTTTATGCGGAGCGTAGTCAATTAGAAGGCTTTGCCTATTCCCAAGATGATGAAAATCAAGAGGCTTTTGAACAAGATTTTCCATATATTGAAACAGATGACCAATTACGTTCCATTGAAGAAATTAAAAAAGATATGGAATCGAATCGTCCGATGGACCGATTGCTGGTTGGAGACGTCGGTTTTGGAAAAACAGAGGTCGCTATGCGAGCAGCCTTTAAGGCAGTAAATGATCATAAACAAGTAGCAGTGCTGGTTCCTACCACTGTTCTTGCCCAACAACATTATGCCAATTTTAAGGAGCGTTTTGAATCTTTTGCAGTAGAGGTTGCTGTTTTAAGTCGTTTCCAGAGTAAGGCAGAGCAGAAAGAAACGCTTGAAAAGTTGAAAAAAGGACGAGTGGATATTATTATTGGAACTCACCGTCTCTTGTCCAAAGATGTTGTTTTTTCAGACTTAGGTTTAATCGTGATCGATGAAGAACAACGTTTTGGAGTGAAGCACAAAGAAACCTTGAAAGAATTGAAAAAAAAGGTGGATGTGCTTACCTTGACAGCTACCCCTATACCTCGAACTCTTCACATGTCTATGCTAGGAATTCGAGATTTGTCTGTCATCGAAACACCTCCGACCAATCGGTATCCTGTGCAAACTTTTGTATTAGAGACCAATCCAACCATTATTCGAGACGCTGTGTTGCGGGAGATGGATCGTGGAGGACAAGCCTATTATCTTTACAACAAGGTAGATACAATTGAACAAAAGGTGTCTGAATTAAAAGAGTTGATTCCAGAGGCTTCGATTGGCTTTGTTCATGGTCAGATGAGTGAGGTTCGCTTAGAAAATACCCTGTTGGATTTCATTAATGGCGAATACGATGTCTTAGTGACGACAACCATTATTGAGACAGGTGTGGATATTCCAAATGCCAATACGCTCTTTATTGAAAATGCGGATCATATGGGACTTTCAACGCTTTATCAACTAAGAGGTCGTGTGGGACGAAGCAATCGAATTGCTTATGCCTATTTGATGTATCGTCCAGACAAATCTCTTACAGAAGTGTCTGAAAAACGTTTAGAAGCGATTAAAGGTTTTACTGAGTTGGGGTCTGGATTTAAAATTGCTATGCGAGATTTATCGATCCGTGGAGCAGGGAATATCCTTGGAGCTTCTCAATCTGGTTTCATCGATTCAGTTGGTTTTGAAATGTATTCTCAATTGTTAGAAGAAGCTATTGCTAAGAAACAAGGCCAAGAGCATCGTCGGCAAAAGAGCAATGCAGAGTTGAACCTTCAAATAGATGCGTATTTACCTAATGAATATATTTCAGATCAACGTCAAAAAATTGAAATTTACAAACAAATTCGTGAAATGAATTCTACAACGGACTATGAATACTTGCAAGATGAATTGATTGATCGTTTTGGAGAATACCCAGATGTTGTGGCCTATCTACTTGAAATTGGTTTAGTGAAAGCTTACTTAGATCAAGTCTTTGTCCGTCTTGTTGAGAGAAAACAACAAAAAGTGACAGTGAAATTTGAACCTATTGCCAAACAACTGTTTTTAACACAGGATTATTTCAAAGCTCTGTCAATGACACAGTTGAAGGCACAGATTGCAGAAGAAAAGGGATTGATTGAAGTGATCTTTGATATTCGAAACAAGAAAGATTTTGAAATTTTAGAAGCTCTGAAGCAATTTGGTCAAACCTTATTGGAAATTAAACAGGAAAAAGAAGAGAACTAGCAGTTCTCAGCTCATTTTTCGCATTTTATGTATAAAAAATGATACAATACTATGTTAGAGGTGACAGTATGAGATTAGATAAATATTTAAAAGTTTCTCGCATTATTAAGCGTCGCCCTGTTGCAAAGGAAGTTGCAGATAAAGGGCGGATCAAAGTTAATGGAGTATTAGCCAAAAGTTCAACGGATTTGAAAGTGAATGATCAAATTGAAGTTCGTTTTGGAAATAAAGTATTGACGGTTAAAGTCTTGGAAATGTTGGATAGTACAAAAAAAGAAGATGCATCCAAAATGTACGAAATAATTAGTGAAACAAGGATAGAAGAAGATGCCTAAAAATATCGTTCAAATGAACAATAAATATATCAAAGACGAAAGTCAGCGAAAACGTTTTTTAGAAGAAGAAAGAAAAAAACGCAATCGTTTTCTGGGGCTCGTTTTGATATTGGTCATGTTATTGTTTATTCTTCCAACTTATAATTTAGCCCAGAGCTATCAATCGCTACAAGATAAAAAAGAACAATACAAACAGTTGGAAAAAGAGTATAAAGAAACAAGTGAACAAAAAGAATACCAACAAGACATCGCTAAAAAATTAAAAGACGATGATTATGCAACAAAATATGCACGCGCTAAGTATTCTTTTTCAAAAGATGGTGAATATGTTTATACCATCCCAGATTTACTCCCCCAATAACCGATGGAAAATATCTTACAAACAGTTAAACAATTCCTTGAATTTTCGGATGAAAAATTAGAGGAATTAAAAAAGAAAAACCAAATGATTAAACTTCAAAAGGATGAAAAGGAAAGGAATACAGGTGTCTAAACGATTTCTGCTCCTATTGTTAGTTCCAATTTTATTTATTGGGTCTCAAGCAGCGAGTATCGAGCAGTCTGAGTCTTCTCAGACAATGGCTCATCCATCAGAACTTTATTTTTCTTCAATTCCAGCGAACCCGAATGTCTATCGCAAAATTTCTGTTTTTTCTGATCCTCAGTTGAAAAAAGCAAAAGGAGAAATTCTTCCCAACACACCGTTTACAATCGAACAACTCTTTGTAAATGATGAAGGGAAAGCTGTATTTAAAATAGCAGATAAAGGATATGTATTAGCAGATTCTTCTGTCATTTTTTCTGATGTTGTACAAGAAACACAAGAAAAAAAACAAGACATGTGGCTAAAACCTGGTTTTAAAGTGTATGACCGACCCTTAATAAATGGTGCAAAAGAAAAAAATACACCTCTTTCTCCTTATACAAAAGTGACAGTCTTACGTACAGCTAAGACTTTACGAGATGAATTTGTGGAGATTGAAGGTCAGGGCTGGGTGAACAAACCATTCGTTACTGAAAAAGATAATCGAATGGAAAAAGTCCAGGACTTGTTAAATAGTAAATACAATTCTCCTTCGTATGGAATCTATGTAAAACAATTAGAGACTGGAAATACTGCTGGAATCAATCCGCAAAAAGAAATGTATTCTGCCAGTGTAACGAAATTACCATACTTGTACTACGTCCAAGAACAGCTCAAGAAAAAAGCCATTTCTCCAACTACAACCTACAAATATATTCCAGAAGTCAATGATTTCAAAGGTGGCTATGAACCAGAAGGAAGTGGTAGCCTTTCAAAAACACCAGATGGAAAAGAATATAGTGTTCAAGAGTTGGTAGATAAAATTGCAAAAGAATCAGATAATGTTGGACATAATATCTTGAATTATTATGTCACTCATCAATCAGATCAAGACTTCCAAAAAACTTTGGATAAAATTGCAAAGAAACATTGGGATGTTGAAAAAAGAGAAGCATCCGCTGAAATGGCTGGCAATGTCATGGAGGCTGTCTATCAACAAAATGGCTCTATTATTGATGCACTCTCCTCTACAAAATATGATGATCAACGGATTGCGCGTGACCTTCCAGTAAAAGTTGCTCATAAAATTGGAGATGCCTATGATTTTAGACATGATGTTGCGATTGTATACACAAATTCACCCTATGTACTAGTCGTTTTTACA
The DNA here is from genome assembly GCF_000507765.1 of Streptococcus parasanguinis CC87K. GTDB lineage: Bacteria > Bacillota > Bacilli > Lactobacillales > Streptococcaceae > Streptococcus > Streptococcus parasanguinis_J. Next base: position 219,015 of record NZ_KI669403.1, read on the forward strand.
GATCATTCGAATTATGATACGATTTCCAACATTTCAAAGGATATCTATGAGGTATTGAAATAATGGAAAAGCGATTTTTAGAGTTTTGTGAAAAACAAGATCTATTTACTCCCCATCGCCGTGTTTTAGTTGCCTTATCTGGTGGATTGGATTCAATGAATCTGTATGAACTTTTATATAAGAATAAAGAACGATTGAAAATCCATCTGGTACTCGCTCATATCAATCATGGACAAAGACCAGAATCAGATTTAGAAGAAAGTGAACTTCGAACGCTAGCTGATAGGCGAGAGACACGTATTCATGTGGCTCACTATTCGGGTGATTTTACGGAAGCAAAAGCTCGTACCTTTCGTTATGATTTTTTTAAACAGATTATGGAGAAAGAAGATTGCACTGCTTTAGTAACAGGTCATCATGCAAATGATCAAGCTGAAACAACTTTCATGCGCTTGATACGAGGAACAAAATTACGCCATTTAAGTGGCATTCCTGTACGCCAACCATTTGGCAAGGGTGAGCTAATCCGTCCTTTGTTAATTTTTACCAAAGATGAGTTGATGGAAATCCCTCACTTTGAAGATAGTAGCAATGACTCACAGGACTATTTCCGAAATCGTGTACGCCATCAATACCTTCCTGAATTTGAAAAAGAAAATCCTCAAATGCAAGCAAGTCTTCGTTATTTAGCAGAGGAAGTGACTCATTGGCACCAAGCCCTGAAAGAATTGACTAGCGAGTTAAGTATTCAAGATTTAGCTTCTTTTAGAACGTATTCTGATTCTGTACAATCATTCTTATTAGAAGAGTATTTGGCACAATTTCCAGATTTGCAACTTGGTAGGGTACAGTTTCAAGAATTATTAGATTTACTGCGAAAAAAAAGAAATTGCGTTCATTATTTAAAGTCGAATTATGAACTACATCAAGAATATGATTTCTTTGAAATACAAAAAATCAGTCAAAAGTCGGATGACCAACCCCTCCCATTTTTGTTAGAATTTGGGAATATTTTTGAAATTGCAAATTATAAACTATCTTTTGGACAACCATTAGTAGGGGAAAATGTAGAAATTCTTTCTGTTTCACGCGAAACTCCCATCTTAATTAGAAGGAGAAAGGAAGGAGATCAGCTGCTTGTTAATGGCCACCATCAAAAATTAAGGCGGTGGTTTATCAACCATAAAATTCCAATTTCTCTTCGGCAAAAGGCTCTCATTATAGAACAGAATCATAATATTCTTTCTGTAGTGGGATTGGTAACGAGTGATTTGAGTAAGCCCTCAAAAAGTGGTATAATGAAAGATGATCTTTATATTCAAAAAATAGATAGGTAAAAACATGTTAGAAAAAGATATAAAAAAAGTATTGGTTTCACATGATGAAATTGTAGAAGCAGCAAAGAAATTGGGGGAAACCCTAACAAAAGAGTACCAAGGAAAAAATCCAATTTTTGTTGGAATTTTGAAAGGCTCTGTTCCATTTATGGCAGAGTTGATCAACCACGTGGATACACATATTGAATTGGATTTTATGCTGGTTTCAAGTTATCATGGTGGTACAGCAAGCTCAGGTATTATTAATATTATCAAGGATATCGACCAAGATATTACTGGTAGAGATATTTTATTTGTAGAAGATATTATCGATACAGGTAAAACCCTCAAGAGTCTAAAAGAACTCTTTGAAGAACGAAATGCAGGATCTGTGAAGATTGCTACCTTACTGGATAAACCTGAAGGACGTTTGGTTGAGATTGAAGCAGATTATACCTGCTTTACGATTCCAAATGAGTTTGTTGTAGGATATGGTTTAGACTATGATGAAAATTATCGTAACCTACCCTATGTTGGTGTATTAAAAGAGGAAGTGTACTCAAAATAGAGGAGACTAGATGAATAACAGAAAAAATAACGGTTTTGTTCGAAATCCATTTCTGTATTTGTTGATTATTGTAGCGGCTGTGACAGGGTTCCAGTACTTTTTTGCGGGTAATGGAGTTGGTCAAAGTCAGCAAATCAACTACACAGAATTGGTCAAAGAAATTAAAAATGATAATGTAAAAACGATCAGTTACCAACCAAATGGTAGTGTGATTGAAATTGCAGGGACCTATAATAAAGCTAAAGAATCAAAAGATGATACAGGAATTCAATTTTTTACCCCAAGTGTTCAAAAAGTATCTCGCTTTACTAGTGTCATCCTTCCATCTGACATCACTGTCAATGAATTACAAAAATTAGCAGCTGACCACAAAGCGGAAATCACTATCAAACGTGAAAGCTCAAGTGGCATGTGGATAACCATTCTGACTTCAATTGTTCCATTTGTTATCGTCATGTTCTTCTTCTTCTCAATGATGAACCAAGGCGGTGGCGGAGGTGCCCGCGGTGCCATGAACTTTGGTCGTAATAAAGCCCGCGCTGCTAATAAAGAAGATATTAAAGTTCGTTTTTCAGATGTAGCAGGAGCTGAAGAAGAAAAACAAGAACTTGTTGAAGTTGTTGAATTTTTAAAAGATCCAAAACGCTTTACTAAATTGGGTGCAAGAATCCCAGCAGGTGTGCTTCTTGAAGGCCCTCCCGGAACTGGTAAAACCCTTTTAGCAAAAGCAGTAGCTGGTGAAGCTGGAGTGCCATTCTTCAGTATTTCTGGTTCTGACTTCGTTGAAATGTTTGTCGGAGTCGGCGCTAGCCGGGTTCGTTCACTTTTTGAAGATGCTAAAAAAGCAGCACCAGCCATTATCTTTATCGATGAAATTGATGCTGTTGGGCGCCAACGTGGTGTAGGTCTTGGTGGCGGAAATGATGAACGTGAACAAACCCTTAACCAGCTCTTGATTGAGATGGATGGTTTTGAAGGCAACGAAGGAATCATCGTGATCGCAGCAACCAACCGTTCTGATGTTCTTGACCCTGCCCTTCTTCGTCCTGGCCGTTTTGACCGTAAAGTATTGGTTGGACGTCCAGATGTGAAAGGTCGTGAGGCGATTCTTCGTGTTCACGCTAAGAATAAACCACTTGCTCAAGATGTCGACTTAAAACTGGTTGCTCAACAGACACCAGGATTTGTCGGTGCTGATCTTGAAAATGTTTTGAACGAAGCAGCCTTGGTAGCGGCTCGTCGAAATAAAAAAGTAATTGATGCTGCTGATATCGATGAAGCAGAAGATCGTGTTATTGCAGGTCCATCTAAGAAAGATCGGACGATTTCACAAAAAGAACGAGAAATGGTTGCTTATCATGAAGCTGGTCATACGATCGTTGGTCTTGTCTTATCAAATGCTCGTGTGGTTCATAAAGTTACCATTGTTCCACGTGGTCGCGCAGGCGGTTACATGATTGCCCTTCCTAAAGAAGATCAAATGTTACTTTCTAAAGAAGATATGAAAGAACAATTAGCAGGGCTCATGGGAGGACGTGTTGCCGAAGAAATTATTTTCAATTCGCAAACAACAGGTGCTTCAAATGATTTTGAACAAGCAACCCAAATGGCGCGTGCGATGGTAACAGAATATGGTATGAGTGAAAAACTTGGACCGGTTCAATATGAAGGAAATCATGCGATGTTTGGTGCCCAAAGTCCACAAAAAATGATTTCAGAACAAACAGCTTACGAAATCGATGAAGAAGTTCGTGGTCTGTTGAATGAAGCCCGTAATAAAGCTGCGGAAATTATTCAAGGAAATAGAGAAACGCATAAACTGATTGCCGAAGCTCTATTAAAATATGAAACCTTGGATAGTGTCCAAATTAAATCATTATACGAAACAGGAAAAATGCCCGAAAATTCAGAACATGAATTAGAAGAAGAAGCAAAACCTCTATCCTATGATGAGATTAAGTCAAAATTAGAAGAAAACAACTAATTTAAAAGAAGGAAAATATTTCCTTCTTTTTTTATTAAAAAAGTGTTGACAGAGTAAAAATATTCTGTATAATAGAATATGTTGTAAAAATGGTCCGTTGGTCAAGGGGTTAAGACACCGCCTTTTCACGGCGGTAACACGGGTTCGAATCCCGTACGGACTATCGATAAACTGTCACCAAGTGGCAGTTTTTTTGTGTATTTGACCAAAATAGTTAAAATAATAACCAAATAGTTAAAAAAACGTGCAGAATAGAAAAAAAGTCCAATAGGCTTCTTTATTTTTATAAAATACAGATAAAAGTAAAGGAGAGCTTATGGAATTTAATAAAATGTATCAAAAAGTAAAATATATCGTAAGAAAATGTGAAAAAGAATATTATATTCAATTATGGGAAAAAGATGATTGGGAACAAGAAGGTCAGCTAACTCTGTTTGAACTTTATCAAAAGAATCCTGAAATTGAAACAAATGAAGAATTACTTTATACATATTTCAAAACAAAATTTAGTAATCATATTAAAGATAAAATAAGACAACAGGAAAGTGATAAAAGAAAAATTAATAGACTTCCATATATTGAAATTGGGGAAATTAGCCACAGAATTTCATCAAGAAAAATGTATTTAGACGAACTGGTAGTTCTAAGAGATTCTTTAAAGGATTTTAAAGAAAAATTAACAGTAAAAGAAAAAGAACAATATGAAGCATTACTAACAAACAGAAGATGTCAAGGAAAAGCAAAAATGAAAAAGAAATTAGAAAACTATCTAAAGGATTTTAAAAATTCCATTTAAAAACTGATAGTTAACAGTGATTAAAAA
>NZ_KI669404.1 GCF_000507765.1 Streptococcus parasanguinis CC87K
GCTTTAGATCGGGAAGTAGCTCAGCTTGGTAGAGTACTTGGTTTGGGACCAAGGTGTCGCAGGTTCGAATCCTGTCTTCCCGATATTATGGCGGTGTAGCTCAGCTGGCTAGAGCGTCCGGTTCATACCCGGGAGGTCGGGGGTTCGATCCCCTTCGCCGCTATATTGTTGATCTTGTTGGACCTTTAGCTCAGCTGGTTAGAGCTCTCGGCTCATAACCGAGTGGTCGTAGGTTCAAGTCCTACAAGGTCCATTGTTATATTGGAGGATTACCCAAGTCCGGCTGAAGGGAACGGTCTTGAAAACCGTCAGGCGTGTAAAAGCGTGCGTGGGTTCGAATCCCACATCCTCCTTTTTTAAAATTAACGCGGGATGGAGCAGCTCGGTAGCTCGTCGGGCTCATAACCCGAAGGTCGTAGGTTCAAATCCTGCTCCCGCAATTTGGCTCGGTAGCTCAGTTGGTAGAGCAATGGATTGAAGCTCCATGTGTCGGCGGTTCGATTCCGTCTCGCGCCATTTCTTTTATTAATAAGCGGGTGTAGTTTAGTGGTAAAACTACAGCCTTCCAAGCTGTTGTCGCGAGTTCGATTCTCGTCACCCGCTTTGAACATTAGTTCATTACCAAGTTTTTAACTTGGGCGCGTAGCTCAGGTGGTTAGAGCGCACGCCTGATAAGCGTGAGGTCGGTGGTTCGAGTCCACTCGTGCCCATTTTGGAGAATTACTCAAGAGGCTGAAGAGGACGGTTTGCTAAATCGTTAGGTCGGGTAACTGGCGCGGGGGTTCGAATCCCCCATTCTCCGTATAATTTCGAAGTTTGAGATGTCATCTCAAACTATTTTTTATATTTTTGAAGGTTTTGTCTATGTTCTTGAATCGTTTCTTAAAAGTTTTTAGTTTGGTGTTTGTTTTGACTGTTTCAGGAATTTTATTTCTATTCCCATCTGTTAGAAATGCGATTGTTTCAAATTCTTCCGATCTATTAGCTATTGTTGATAAGGCTGTATCGGTACCATTTGTTCTTGTTGAATCTAAGGCAAATGATTTAAAAAATTTATCTGAATTAAATGATGAAAACCGCTCTTTAAAGTCACGTCTTTATCAAAAGGATATTGACCAGTCAAAACTTAGTCGTTTGGAATCAGAAAATAAGGAATTGAAAGACTTGATCTCAATCAAAAATTCTGCATCTGGTTCTAAACATGTTGTTAGTGAGATTATTGACCGTAATTATAGTTCTTGGGATCAGGAATTTGTAATTGATAAAGGTAGTTTAGATGGAATTACTGATTCTATGTTTGTTCTCTCATCTGGCGGGGTCATCGGTGTAGTAGATAGTACTGAGAAAAATTCTAGTAAAGTGAAATTATTGGTTGAAGATACTATTTCTTCACAACACCTAACGTTTAAAATCGAGAGTCAAGGTCAATCTATTTTTGCTTTATTAAATGGTTATGACGAGAAGACAGGTGAGTTTCGGTTGTTGCAAATTGGAGATCCAGTTGAAATTAAAAAAGGATCTCTGGTTTCAACAAGTGGTTTAGGAAAATATAAGAGTAGTGACTTACCTCTTGGTACAGTGACTTCTACTCAAAAGGCATCTGATCAGTTAGGGCAAGAAATTCGTGTGAAACCAAAGGCTAATTTAGATGTCAATCGTTATGTACTATTGATTGGAGAGTAGTGTGAAAGTAATACGTAAGTACCATTTTTTCCCTTTAATCTTATTCTTATCTTTATTTGTTGATGGGCAGATCTCTTTTCTTATTACTCGTTTTTGTCCAAGCTCCTTTGAACCTACTTCATTTTTATTTCTATATGGTTTTATGTTACTGAGCCTCTATTTCTCGGAGGTAGCTAGTATTTGGTTGGGAATCCTCTTTGGTTTTTGTTTTGATGTGTATTTTTTACGCACTATAGGAATTGCCTTTCTAGTCTTCCCTTTGTTACAGGTTATTTTTTATCGGTGTAATCAGATTATTTTGGTCAATCGATTGACTCGTTTTTTTACATTTTTATTAACGATTCTAATATTTCAGATTTCAACCAATCTTCTTCTGATTATTTTTATTGGTATAAAATTCAACTGGATTACTCTCATTATCCATCAAATTGCGCCTAGTTTAATTTTGAATGTGCTTCTAATGATCGTATTACAGCCTTTACTTGAAAAGATTTATTTATAAACTCGAAATAAAAATGTAACAATAGCGTAATATAAATTTTCAAAAAATTTGTTATACTAGTTAGTGTCTTATTAGAAAGGGAAAATTTATCTAATGAAGAAAAAATTATTTGCCACAATCTTATTGAGTACAGTTGCTTTATCACAAGGTGCTGTTGTAGCAGGTGTATCAGCTGACTCAACAGATGATAAGATTGCTGCTCAAGATAACAAAATCAATAGTATTAATCAACAACAACAAAGTGCACAAGCTCAGGTAGATCAAATCCAAGGTCAAGTATCTGAAATTAAACAACAACAAGAAAATCTTCAAGCTGAAAATGACCGTTTGAATGAAGAATCTGAACGATTGTCAGCTGAGATCGATGAGTTGTCAAAAAATATTGTTGCTCGTCAAGAATCACTTGCAAATCAAGCACGTAGTGCTCAAACAACTGGGACTGCAACAAGCTATATTAATGCGATTGTTAGCTCTGGATCTTTGACAGAAGCTATCTCACGTATTTCTGCTATGAATGAAATTGCAGATGCTAACAACAAAATGTTGCAAGAGCAAAAACGTGATAAAGAAGACATTGCACAAAAACAAAAAGAAAACAACGACGCTATCAATACTGTTATTGCAAATAAACAGCAATTAGAAGATGATGCGCAAGCTTTGTCAACTAAAGAAGCTGAGTTGAAAGTGGCACAATTGAATTTGGCAGCTGAAAAATCATCTGCTGAAAACGAAAAGAACGCTTTGTTGCAACAAAAAGCTGAAGCTGAAAAAGCGGCAGCGGCAGCAGCGGCAGCCGAAGCAGCTTACCGTGCAAAACAAAAGGAACAACAAGCAGCTGTGAAAGCTTCTGCAAATACTACCCTTCAAGCACAAGTTCAGGCAGCAGCACAAACACCTGCTGCAACACCAGCGGCTGCACAAACTCAAGCAGCAGCTCAACCTGCTGTTCAAACTCAAGCAGCAGCAGCACCAGTAGCAACTACTTCTCGTCCAACTTATAGTACATCTGCATCATCTTATCCAGTTGGTGAATGTACTTGGGGTGCAAAAGTCTTAGCTCCATGGGCTGGCGATTACTGGGGTAACGGTGCTCAATGGGCAGCAAGTGCAGCGGCTGCTGGATTCCGTACAGGATCTCAACCACAAGTTGGTGCTATTGCATGTTGGAATGATGGTGGATATGGACACGTAGCAGTCGTCACAGCTGTTCAATCTACAACAAGCATCCAAGTTTCTGAATCTAACTATTTAGGAGTTCGTAGTATTGGAAACTACCGTGGATGGTTTAACCCAGTCAATGCTCAAGGTACTGTTACTTATATCTATCCAAACTAAAAATCATCATGAAGCGGGACAAAGGTTCTGCTTCTTTTATTTTTCAGATTTTTTCTTTTGTATTTTCCATAAATTAATATTTGAATATTTGCTTAAAAAGCGATAAAATGATTACAGGAGAAATTTGTGCTGACTGTACAATATGGTTTTTAGATTTTACTGGAGGAAATCATGTCATTTTCTGATTTAATGCTCTTTGCTTTGTCGTCAAATCAAGAATTGGCTCAACGTGTGTCTCGTGAAATGGGGCTACCGCTTGGAAAGTCAACGGTTCGTCAATTTTCTGATGGAGAAATTCAGGTTAATATTGAAGAATCAATTCGTGGGAAAGATGTTTATATTTTGCAATCCACTAGCTCACCGGTTAACGATAATCTAATGGAAATTTTGATTATGGTAGATGCGTTGAAACGGGCTAGTGCGCAATCCATTAATGTGGTGATGCCATATTACGGCTATGCTCGTCAAGACCGGAAAGCTCGAGCTCGTGAACCAATCACTTCTAAGTTGGTAGCCAATATGCTTGAGGTTGCTGGTGTTGATCGCCTCTTGACAATTGATTTGCACGCCGCTCAGATTCAAGGTTTCTTTGATATTCCTGTTGACCACTTGATGGGTGCGCCTTTGATCGCCGACTATTTTGAACGTCGTGGGATGATTGGGAAAGACTATGTTGTTGTCAGTCCAGACCATGGTGGTGTGACTCGTGCTCGAAAATTAGCTGAATTTTTGAAGACACCGATTGCGATTATTGATAAACGTCGAAGTGTCGATAAGATGAATACGAGTGAAGTGATGAATATCATTGGGAGTGTTGAAGGCAAGACTTGTATTTTGATTGATGATATGATTGATACAGCTGGTACAATCTGTCATGCTGCGGATGCCCTTGCAGAAGCAGGTGCTGTTGAAGTTTATGCGAGCTGTACTCACCCTGTATTATCAGGCCCAGCGATGGACAACATCCAAAAATCAGCCATTAAGAAGTTGGTCGTGTTGGATACGATTTATCTACCAGAAGATCGATTGATTGATAAGATTGAGCAAATTTCGATTGCGAAACTTCTTGCAGAGGCCATTGTTCGCATTCACGAAAATCGTCCGCTTTCCCCTCTGTTTGAAATCGGAAATGCCAAAAAATGTTAACAATAAGGAGGCTGGAGACCAGCCTCTTTTGTATAGGAGGAAATACAGATGGAAATTAGAAAATGGTTGGAAAATCTAAAAAAAGAAAAAAAACGGGGAAAATTGGTTCAAGCAGCTCAAAAATTAGAAAGTAAGGCAGATCCAAGTTTGCCAAAAAAGACTCTGCCCAAAAATCGTGCGGTAAAATAGGAAATGATTGGAGAGGAAAAGAAGAGGGGATTGGTTAAATTAGGGAAGTTCGGTGTATTTCATAGAGAAACGATTGAGTAAAAGTATCCAAAAACTGAATAATTCTAATAGATGAGTATAATATGTTACTAAATCGTAATTTTAGGGATCAAATAGGAAGAAATCTTAAACTTTTTTTAAAAAATTGAAGAAAAACTCTTGACATAGGGAGAATATCCTAGTATACTTATCATAGTTACGAAGTAACGAATATTTTTAAAAATAAAAAGGAGATAAAACAATGAAAAAAGTTTTATTATCATCAGTAGCAGCACTTGCTGTATTTGCAGCAGCAACACCAGTTTTCGCTAACAACCAAGGTTATGTTCATACAGGAGATCTTGACAACAACAAACCTGTTGAAGGAAAAGACTTCTTCGTAGATGACGCATCTAAAGAATTTAGCAATGAACTTACTCCAGCAGCTAAAAACGGTCTTAACAATGTTGATGCTGACTCAACTAAAGATAAAATTAAAGCAGCTGGTGAAACAGTTAAACCTAAATTGGATGAAAATGGTAAACCAATTCCAGGTGAATTCGTAGTTGAAGGTGCAGCTAAAGCTGATGCTAAAGCTGATGCTAAAACTGAAGAAAACAAAGATGCTAAAAAAGACGCTAAAGCTCCAGCAGCTGCAGGTCAAAAAGCTCTTCCAAAAACAAGCGCAGTTAAATAATTTGATTATTAATTAGCTCATAAAAATATCACTGAGTCCTTGGGCTCAGTGATATTTTTTAGAGAAAATATCTAATAGGAGAGTTTATTTTATGAAACGTTCTGCAAAAAAAACATCTTCAGGTGGGAAGATTGTTGGGCTATTTGTCGCTCTTTTAGCAGTTGTTGTGGTGGTTGCCGGATTTTTATTCTTTAATCCATTTGGTGGAAAGGCCTCTAATACGGCTAAGAAAACAAATGGTTCTTCAACCAGTGCTTCATCACAGACTGTAAAGTATGAACCTAGCCAAGAAGAAAAAGATTACCTAAAAAATCGGTTTGAACAATTGACGGCCGTAAACCCTGAAACGATTGCCTATGTTTATGCTCCTGGTACTCAGTTGGATGAGCCGGTAGTACAAACTGGTGATAATGCCACTTATTTGGATAAGACCTTTGATGGTGGCTATCAACCATATTTGGGAACAGTCTTCATGGATACTGATAACAAGAAGAATTTTAGTGACCGTTTGACCTGGCTCTTTGGCCATGCTCGTGGTAGTAAGGTTGCTGATCACCGGATGTTTAATGATGTGAATTTTTATGATAAGCAAGAATTCTTTGATCAACATCCATATGTTGTCATTGAAACACCTGAGCGTAAGTATTATTATGAAGCTATGTGCTTGGTCATTGTTCCTGAAACAACTGCTTTTTATCGTACTAGCTTTAAAGACGATAAAGACTTTACAACTCAGTTGAAGAAGGTTTATGAGGATGGTCAAACCAAGAATCCTAATATTAAGATCAAGGCATCTGATAAGTATTTAGTATTGTCAACTTGTCGTGAAGAGGATGAAACGATTCGTTCTAACCTCTACCTTCGTCAAATTCCTGATTCAGAAATGAAGGATTTTGTGGCAAAACATGCGGATCAATTGAAATATGTGGCAACACGTGGTCAAGAATAATGACTTGAAAGACTTAGCATTGCTAAGTCTTTTTTGCATGGAAGGATTTTTGAAAAGTCCTTTGGAGGTAAGCAAAAGGTGGGGACCTGGCTGTTCTTTTGCGATGGGGTACTATTTATAGTATAATGAATATAAGTGTTTTTGGAGGTGTTCTATGGACTTAACGAAACGTTTTAATAAAAATCTGAATCGGATTGAAGTATCTTTGATTCGTCAGTTCGATCAATCAATTTCTTCCATTCCTGGTGTCTTGCGTTTGACTTTAGGGGAACCGGATTTTACAACTCCTGAACATATAAAAGAAGCAGGAAAGACTGCTATTGATGCGAATTTTAGCCATTACACTGGGATGAGTGGGTTGCTGGCTTTGCGTGAGGCTGCGAGTCAGTTTGTGGCTGATAAATATGGTATTCACTACCGTCCTGAGGATGAGATATTGGTGACGATTGGTGCGACTGAAGCCTTGTCTGCCACCTTGACAGCAATCTTGGAGCCTGGTGATGTAGTGCTATTACCTGCTCCGGCTTATCCTGGTTATGAACCGATTATAAATTTGGTGGGAGCAGATGTTGTTGAAATTGATACGACAGCAGATCGTTTTGTCTTGACGCCTGAAAAGTTGGAAAAGGCGATTTTAGAGCAGGGTGAAAAATTGAAGGCTGTTATCCTTAACTATCCAGCTAATCCAACGGGTGTCACTTATTCGCGCAAACAGATGTCAGAATTGGCTGCTGTCTTGAAAAAATATGAGATTTTTGTCATCTGTGATGAAGTGTATTCAGAGCTGACTTATACAGGGGAAGCACATGTTTCCATGGCAACATTTATCCCTGAGCAGACCATTGTTATTAATGGCTTGTCTAAATCTCATGCCATGACAGGCTGGCGACTTGGCTTTATCTTTGCTCCGGCTGTATTGACAGCTCAACTCATCAAGAGTCATCAGTATTTGGTAACAGCTGCTGGAACGATGAACCAGTATGCTGCGATTGAGGCCTTGACTGCTGGTCGGGATGATGCAGAGCCGATGAAGAAGGAATATGTGAAACGTCGGGATTATATCATCGAAAAGATGTCTGCGCTTGGATTTGAGATGATTAAGCCAGATGGAGCCTTTTATATTTTTGCTAAAATCCCAGCTGGTTATAATCAAGATTCCTTTGCTTTCTTACAAGATTTTGCGCGTGAAAAAGCGGTTGCTTTCATTCCTGGTGCTGCTTTTGGACAATATGGTGAAGGTTATGTGCGCTTGTCGTATGCAGCCAGCATGGAGGTTATCAAGGAAGCTATGAAACGCTTGAAGGAGTATATGGAAGAACATGCTGGAGTCAATTGAGACCCGGGGAATTGTACTGTATAATCGGGAGTTTCGTGAGGATGACAAGCTGGTCAAAATCTTCACGGAGAAGTCAGGTAAGCGGATGTTTTTTGTGAAACATGCGGGGAAATCACGGTTGAATCCCATGTTACAACCATTGGTAACGGCGGATATGTTGCTGAAAATCAATGATGATGGGTTGAGTTATATTGATGATTTTCAAGATGTGCAGGTTTATAAGAAAATCAATGCAGATCTTTTTGCCCTTTCTTATGCGACCTATGTTTTGGCGCTTGCGGATGCCAGTATTCAGGATAATCAGGTGGATCCGGCCTTGTTTACTTTTTTGGAAAAGACCCTGTCTTTGATGGAAGAAGGCTTGGATTATGAGGTTTTGACCAATATTTTTGAGATTCAGATTCTATCGCGGTTTGGGGTTGTCTTGAATCTGCATGAATGCTGTTTCTGCCATCGGGTTGGCCTTCCTTTTGACTATTCCTTCCGGTATAGTGGGGTCCTTTGTCCGGATCATTATGATCAGGATGAGAGACGCGCTCACTGGCATCCAAATGTTCTCTATTTATTGGATCAGTTTCAAGCAGTGCGATTCAGTGAGCTAGAGACGATTTCTCTACAAGCGGAGATGAAAGCAGCTCTACGTCAGGCAATTGATCAGTTGTATGAGGAGTATGTAGGGATCCATTTAAAAGCTAAAAAGTTTATCGATTCCTTAAGTGATTGGGGAGCGATTATGAAAGATTCATCTGGAGGTGAAACATGAAAAAAATTGCAGTAGATGCAATGGGGGGCGATAATGCACCTCAAGCCTTGGTAGAAGGTGTGAATCAAGCTATTCGTGATTTTGATGATATTGAGATTGTCTTGTATGGTGATGAGGCAAAAATTAAAAACTATTTAACCGCTACAGAGCGTGTATCAATTGTTCATACGGAGGAAAAAATCGATTCAGATGATGAGCCGGCACGTGCTATTCGTCGGAAGAAACAGGCCTCTATGGTCTTGGCTGCCAAGGATGTGAAGGCTGGTGAGGTCGATGCCATGCTTTCTGCAGGGAATACAGGTGCTTTGTTGGCAGCAGGCTTCTTTATCGTTGGCCGTATCAAAGGAGTGGAACGCCCTGGATTGATGTCCACACTTCCGACAGTTGATGGTCGCGGGTATGACATGTTGGACTTAGGTGCCAATGCGGAAAATACACCAGAGCACTTGCATCAGTATGCTGTGATGGGGTCTTACTATGCGGAAAACGTTCGTGGGATTCAAAAACCACGTGTGGGTCTATTGAATAATGGGACAGAAGCTAGTAAGGGAGATCCTTTGCGCAAGGAAGCTTACCAATTGTTATCTGAGGATGCGTCGATTCATTTTGTTGGAAATGTGGAAGCGCGTGATTTGATGGATGGTGTTGCAGATGTTGTTGTGGCGGATGGTTTCACGGGAAACGCTGTTTTGAAAACGATGGAAGGAACAGCTTTTGGAATCTTGAAGCAACTGAAACAAGCGATTGCTACTGGAAACTGGAAGGCGAAACTAGGAGCTTTTCTCCTCAAGGACCGGTTGAAATCATTGAAACAAACCTTGGATTTCTCAGATGTTGGAGGAGCGGTTTTATTTGGCCTTCAAGCACCTGTTGTTAAAACGCATGGTTCGAGTGATGCAAAAGCAGTCTATAGTACCATTCGTCAGATTCGGACTATGTTAGAGACAGATGTTGTTGGAAAATCAGTGAAGGAATTATCGAAGGAAGGATAATGTATGAGTAAACAAAACGAAATTTTAGCTACAATTGAGGAATTTCTCAAAGACCGCAAGGGACCTGATTTCCAAGTTTCTTTGAAATCAGATTTGCGTAAGGATTTACAAGCCGACTCTGTTGAATTGATGGAATTTATTATCAATCTTGAGGATGAATACCAATTGGAGATTCCAGACAAGGCTATTGATGACTTTAACACGGTAGGAGATGTCGTTGACTATATCGAAAAACGAACTGCTAGTAACTAGTTTAAAAGGGATCGTTCAGAGATTGTTCTGGATGATCTTTTTTTCTGTCCTTTTCATTCGGTTTCTGCCTATATTGTACGGAAATTTATTGAAAATCCACTTTGTATGTGATAGAATGAAGGTGATAAAATACGAAAGGCGAACAAAGTCATGACCAATCAACTGATTTATACTGGAAAAGCTAAGGATATCTATACTACTGAGGACGAAAATGTGATTAAGTCGGTCTATAAGGATCAGGCAACCATGCTAAATGGGGCTCGTAAGGAGACTATTAAGGGAAAAGGTGTGCTAAATAATCAGATTTCGTCTCTTATTTTTGAAAAATTGAATGCTGCGGGAGTAGCGACGCACTTTATCGAACGTATCTCTGATACCGAACAACTCAACAAGAAAGTGAAAATCATTCCTTTGGAAGTTGTTCTTCGTAATGTTACTGCGGGTTCTTTTTCTAAACGTTTTGGCGTTGAAGAAGGTTTGGATTTGGAAACTCCAATCGTTGAATTTTACTATAAAAACGATGAGTTGGACGATCCATTCATCAATGACGAGCATGTGAAGTTTTTGGATATTGCCAATGATGAACAAATTGCTTATATTAAGGAAGAAACGCGTCGTATCAATGAATTGCTGAAAGATTGGTTTGCACAAATTGGTCTTCGTTTGATTGACTTCAAATTGGAATTTGGTTTTGATAAGGATGGCAAGATTATCTTGGCAGACGAATTCTCTCCAGATAACTGCCGCCTTTGGGATGCGGAAGGGCACCACATGGACAAGGATGTTTTCCGTAGAGATTTGGGCAGTCTAACGGATGTATATCAGGTTGTGTTGGAGAAATTACAAGGCTTGAAGTAATCTTTTTGAAACGGAAAACCTTCGTCTTTCAAGTAAAAGGACTCAGGCTGACAAGGACTACTAGACCTTTTCACTCCGTCGTGATCTTGGTAGCTTGACAGATGTTTATGAAGTTGTATTGGAAAAATTGCAAGGATTGAAGTAGCCTTTTACAAATAGAATACTTGGTCTTCACTACAATCTTTAAGTAGAAATAGATAAAGGAAATAAAATGGATAAACGTATTTTCGTTGAGAAAAAAGCTGATTTTCGTGTGAAATCGGACTCTTTAGTAAAAGAATTACAGCATAATCTTCAGTTGAAAACCTTGAAGGATCTTCGGATTGTTCAGGTTTACGATGTTTTTGGTTTGGCAGAGGACTTGTTTGCGCGTGCGGAAAAACATATCTTCTCTGAGCAGGTGACCGATACTGTTTTGGATGAAGCTGAGGTTAAGGCTGATCTTGAGAAGCATGCTTTCTTTGCCATTGAAAGTTTGCCTGGTCAATTTGACCAACGTGCGGCATCTTCACAAGAAGCTTTGCTTTTGTTGGGTAGTTCAAATGATGTAACGGTGAATACAGCACAACTCTACTTGGTTAACAAGGATATTGATACGAATGAGTTGGAAGCTGTCAAAAACTACCTCTTGAACCCAGTGGATTCTCGTTTCAAAGATATCACTCTTGACATTGCGAAACAGGATTTCTCTGAGTCTGATAAGACCATTCCAAGCTTGGATTTCTTTGAAACTTATACGGCAGAAGATTTTGCACAGTATAAGGCTGAGCAAGGATTGGCAATGGAAGTGGATGACCTTCTCTTCATTCAAGATTACTTCAAATCTATTGGACGTGTACCAACTGAGACTGAGCTTAAGGTGTTGGATACTTACTGGTCTGACCACTGCCGTCATACAACTTTCGAGACTGAGTTGAAGAATATCGACTTCTCAGCTTCTAAATTTGAAAAACAATTGCAAGCGACATATGACAAGTATATTGCCATGCGTGATGAGTTGGGGCGTACCGAAAAACCTCAAACCTTGATGGATATGGCGACTATTTTTGGCCGTTATGAGCGTGCTAATGGTCGTTTGGATGACATGGAAGTGTCTGATGAAATCAATGCCTGCTCAGTTGAAATTGAAGTGGATGTCAATGGTGTCAAAGAACCATGGCTTCTTATGTTCAAGAATGAAACGCACAACCACCCAACGGAAATCGAACCATTTGGTGGAGCGGCTACTTGTATCGGTGGTGCCATTCGTGACCCATTGTCAGGTCGTTCCTACGTTTACCAAGCCATGCGTATCTCAGGTGCTGGTGATATCACGGCTCCAATTTCAGAAACTCGCGCTGGTAAATTGCCACAACAAGTGATTTCTAAAACAGCGGCTCACGGTTATTCTTCATACGGTAACCAAATTGGTTTGGCGACAACTTATGTTCGTGAATACTTCCACCCAGGTTTTGTTGCTAAGCGTATGGAGCTAGGTGCAGTTGTCGGTGCGGCTCCTAAAGAAAATGTGGTTCGTGAAAAACCTGAAGCAGGTGATGTGATTATCTTGCTTGGTGGTAAGACTGGACGTGACGGTGTCGGTGGTGCGACAGGTTCTTCTAAAGTTCAAACGGTTGAATCTGTTGAAACAGCTGGTGCTGAGGTTCAAAAAGGGAATGCCATCGAAGAACGTAAGATTCAACGTCTTTTCCGTAATGGAGAAGTGACCCGTCTGATCAAGAAATCAAATGACTTTGGTGCCGGTGGTGTCTGTGTGGCGATCGGTGAATTGGCAGATGGTCTTGAAATTGATCTAGACAAAGTGCCATTGAAATACCAAGGTTTGAACGGTACAGAAATTGCTATCTCAGAATCTCAAGAACGGATGGCTGTAGTGGTTCGTCCAGAAGATGTAGATGCTTTCGTTGCTGAATGTAACAAAGAAAATATTGATGCTGTTGTCGTTGCAACAGTAACTGAAAAACCAAATCTTGTCATGCACTGGAATGGTGAAACCATCGTTGATTTGGAACGTCGTTTCCTTGATACAAACGGTGTACGTGTGGTTGTAGATGCTAAGGTGGTTGACAAGGATGTCAAGCTTCCAGAAGAACGTCAAACATCTGCTGAAACCCTTGAAGCGGATACTCTTGAAGTCTTGGCTGACCTGAACCATGCCAGTCAAAAAGGTTTACAAACCATCTTTGATAGCTCGGTTGGTCGTTCAACAGTCAATCACCCACTTGGTGGTCGCTACCAAATCACACCAACGGAAGCTTCTGTACAGAAATTGCCAGTCCAACATGGCGTGACAACAACTGCATCTGTTATGGCGCAAGGATTCAACCCTTATGTAGCAGAATGGTCTCCATATCATGGCGCTGCTTATGCGGTCATCGAAGCCACAGCTCGTTTGGTTGCTGCTGGTGCAAACTGGTCTAAGGCTCGTTTCTCTTATCAGGAATACTTCGAGCGTATGGATAAACGAGCAGAGCGTTTTGGTCAACCAGTCTCAGCTCTCCTTGGATCAATCGAAGCTCAGATTCAACTTGGTTTGCCATCTATCGGTGGAAAAGACTCTATGTCTGGTACCTTTGAAGAATTGACAGTACCACCAACCTTGGTTGCTTTTGGGGTAACAACTGCGGATAGCCGTAAGGTTCTTTCTCCAGAATTTAAAGCTGCTGGTGAAAATATATATTACATCCCAGGTCAAGCTTTGGCACAAGAAATTGACTTTGATCTCATCAAGTCTAACTTTGCTCAATTTGAAGCCATCCAAACTAACCACAAAGTGACAGCAACATCAGCTGTTAAATATGGTGGTGTGGTTGAAGCTCTTGCCCTTGCAACATTTGGGAACCATATCGGAGCTAATGTTGAATTAGATAATCTTGACACTAGCTTGACAGCCCAATTGGGTGGATTCGTTTTCACTTCGCCTGAAGAAATTGCAGGTGTTGCTACGATCGGAAAAACAGCAGCTGACTTTACACTTACTGTCAATGGTGTAACGCTTGATGGACATAAACTTGACAGTGCTTTCCAAGGTAAATTGGAAGAAGTTTACCCAACGGAATTTGCACAGGCAACTGAGTTGGAAGAAGTACCAGCTGTGGCATCAGATGCTGTGATCAAAGCTAAAGAAACAGTTGATACACCAGTGGTTTACATCCCAGTATTCCCAGGTACTAACTCTGAGTACGATTCAGCTAAGGCCTTTGAAAAAGAAGGTGCAAAAGTCAACTTGGTACCATTTGTCACACTGAATGAAGAAGCTATTGTCAAGTCTGTTGACACTATGGTTGACAATATCGAAAAAGCTAACATTATCTTCTTTGCAGGTGGCTTCTCAGCAGCGGATGAACCAGATGGATCCGCTAAATTCATCGTGAACATCTTGCTCAATGAAAAAGTACGTGCAGCCATTGATAGCTTCATCGAACGAGGTGGTTTGATCATCGGTATCTGTAATGGATTCCAAGCTCTTGTTAAATCAGGTCTTCTTCCATACGGTAACTTTGAAGATGCAAGTAGCACCAGTCCAACCCTCTTCTACAATGATGCCAACCAACACGTGGCTAAGATGGTTGAAACACGGATTGCCAACACCAACTCACCATGGCTTGCCGGAGTAGAAGTTGGTGACATCCATGCCATTCCAGTATCACACGGTGAAGGGAAGTTTGTCGTGACAGCTGAGGAATTCGCAGAGCTTCGTGACAATGGTCAAATCTTTACCCAATATGTTGACTTCGAAGGTAAACCAAGCATGGATTCAAAATACAATCCTAATGGATCTGTCAATGCGATTGAAGGTATCACCAGCAAGAACGGTCAAATTATTGGTAAGATGGGACACTCAGAACGTTTCGAAGACGGACTCTTCCAAAATATTCCAGGAAATAAAGATCAACATCTCTTTGCATCAGCAGTTCAATACTTTACTGGAAAATAAAAGGTATACAAAATGACATACGAAGTTAAATCTCTTAATGAAGAATGTGGTATTTTTGGGATCTGGGGACACCCAGATGCTGCAAAACTGACTTATTTCGGATTACACAGTCTTCAACACCGTGGTCAAGAAGGGGCAGGGATCCTTTCAAATGATGCGGGTCAACTAAAACGGTATCGTGACACGGGGCTTCTCTCAGAAGTATTTCGAAATCCTGCTAACTTGGATAAGTTGACGGGGACGGGAGCGATTGGCCATGTTCGCTATGCGACAGCTGGGGAAGCTTCGGTGGATAACATCCAGCCCTTCCTCTTTCGCTTTCATGATACCCAGTTTGGACTGGCTCACAACGGGAATTTGACCAATGCCAAGTCCCTCAAACGGGAGTTGGAAAATAACGGGGCGATCTTTAGCTCAACTTCTGACTCAGAAATTTTGGCCCACTTGATTCGTCGGAGCCACAACCCTTCTTTCATGGGTAAGGTGAAAGAAGCCCTGAATACGGTGAAAGGTGGATTTGCTTACCTTCTCATGCTGGAAGATAAGCTGATTGCGGCCTTGGATCCAAATGGTTTCCGTCCTCTTTCGATTGGGAAAATGGCCAATGGCGCTATCGTAGTTTCCTCTGAAACCTGTGCCTTTGAAGTGGTTGGTGCTGAGTGGATCCGCGATGTGAATCCGGGTGAAGTCGTGATCATCGATGATAACGGCATCACTTACGATAACTATACAACGGACACCCAATTGGCTGTTTGCTCAATGGAGTATATCTACTTTGCCCGCCCAGACTCCAATATCCAAGGGGTCAATGTCCATACAGCCCGTAAACGTATGGGGGCTCAATTGGCACGTGAATTCAAACATGAAGCAGATATTGTGGTCGGTGTACCTAATTCATCACTTAGCGCAGCCATGGGATTTGCGGAAGAATCTGGCCTACCAAATGAAATGGGCTTGATTAAAAACCAATATACCCAACGGACCTTTATTCAACCAACACAAGAACTACGAGAGCAAGGGGTTCGGATGAAGCTCTCTGCCGTATCCGGTGTCGTGAAAGGCAAACGGGTTGTCATGATCGATGATTCTATCGTACGTGGGACAACATCACGTCGAATTGTGAAGTTATTGAAAGAAGCAGGAGCTACAGAGGTCCACGTAGCAATCGGTAGCCCAGCCCTTGCCTACCCATGTTTCTACGGGATCGATATTCAAACACGTAAGGAATTGATTGCTGCCAATCACACAGTAGAGGAAACACGCGATATCATTGGTGCAGATAGCTTGACGTATTTGTCAATCGATGGCTTGATTGATTCTATTGGAATTGATACAGATGCTCCAAATGGCGGTCTTTGTGTGGCTTACTTTGATGGAAAATATCCAACGCCTTTGTATGACTACGAAGAACGCTATGTGGAAAGTTTGAAAGAACATACTTCTTTCTATTAAGAGCAGTGCAAAAGAAAAGGAATGAAACAAATGACAAATAAAAATGCTTATGCTCCACGTCTCACTACTGACTAAAAGCTAAAGCATTTGTCAGTAGACGCTTTGCCCTATGGGACCAAAGCTAGAGACCTGACTAGTATTTTTAGATAAAAAAATTGTTTATCAAAAAATACGTCGCACTCTTTCTCAAAAAAAGAAAAGGATTAAAAAATGACAAATAAGAATGCATACGCTCAATCTGGCGTAGACGTTGAAGCGGGTTATGAAGTTGTTGAACGGATCAAAAAACACGTTGCTCGTACGGAACGTGCGGGTGTCATGGGAGCTCTTGGTGGTTTTGGTGGCATGTTTGACCTTTCAAAAACAGGTGTCAAAGAGCCCGTTTTGATCTCAGGTACAGATGGTGTCGGTACTAAGCTGATGCTTGCCATCAAGTACGACAAACACGATACCATCGGTCAAGATTGTGTCGCTATGTGTGTTAACGATATCATCGCTGCAGGTGCGGAGCCCCTTTACTTCCTTGACTATATCGCAACTGGTAAAAATGAACCTGCTAAATTAGAGCAAGTCGTTGCTGGTGTTGCAGAAGGTTGTGTGCAGGCTGGTGCAGCCCTTATCGGTGGGGAAACAGCTGAAATGCCTGGCATGTATGGTGAAGATGACTATGATTTGGCTGGGTTTGCTGTCGGTGTTGCAGAAAAATCTCAAATCATCGACGGTTCAAAAGTAGCTAAAGGGGATGTGATTCTTGGACTTGCTTCAAGCGGAATCCACTCAAATGGTTACTCACTTGTTCGTCGTGTCTTTGCAGATTACACAGGTGAAGAAGTTCTCCCAGAATTGGAAGGGAAGAAACTTAAAGACGTTCTTTTGGAACCAACTCGTATCTACGTCAAAGCAGCTTTGCCACTCA
The DNA here is from genome assembly GCF_000507765.1 of Streptococcus parasanguinis CC87K. GTDB lineage: Bacteria > Bacillota > Bacilli > Lactobacillales > Streptococcaceae > Streptococcus > Streptococcus parasanguinis_J. Next base: position 17,026 of record NZ_KI669404.1, read on the forward strand.
TCAAAGAAGAATTGGTGAATGGGATTGCTCACATCACAGGTGGTGGTTTCATCGAAAATGTACCACGTATGTTCTCAGATGACTTGGCTGCTGAAATTGATGAAAGCAAAGTGCCAGTTCTTCCAATTTTCAAAGCCCTTGAAAAATATGGCCAAATCAAACATGAAGAAATGTTTGAAATTTTCAACATGGGGATTGGTCTCATGCTTGCAGTGAAACCAGAAAATGTGGAACGTGTCAAAGAACTTCTTGACGAACCTGTTTATGAAATTGGTCGGATTGTGAAGAAAGATGGCGCAAGTGTGGTGATTAAATAATGGTGCTATCACCATTTTATACGGAGAAATTGTAGAAAGGAGTGTTTAGTTAGCTAGCCTAACTGAACACGGGACTCATTTTCTAGGAAAAAAGAGAAATCATTTTGTGTGCAAGCACCCAGCAATGATTTCCTATTTTTCTACGAAACTGTTCGGCTAGCCGAAACGTCCCTTTGTATCGAATATGAAAATTGCTGTTTTTGCCTCTGGCAACGGCTCAAACTTTCAGGTGATTGCGGAACAATTTCCAGTAGAATTTGTCTTTTCCGATCACCGGGATGCCTATGTCTTAGAACGTGCCAAAAACCTTGGCGTGGTGAGCCATGCCTTTGAACTCAAGGAATTTGATAATAAAGCAGCTTATGAAGAAGCTATCGTTAAACTCTTGAATGAACACCAGATTGACTTGGTTTGTTTGGCGGGTTATATGAAAATCGTTGGCCCAACCTTGCTAGCAGCTTATGAAGGCCGTATCATCAATATTCACCCGGCTTATCTCCCTGAATTCCCTGGTGCTCATGGTATTGAGGATGCTTGGAATGCAGGCGTTGCTGAGAGCGGTGTGACCATTCATTGGGTGGATTCTGGCGTTGATACTGGGAAGGTCATCAAACAAATCCGTGTGCCACGCCTTGAAGGGGATACCCTTGATACTTTTGAAACCCGCATCCACGAAACAGAGTACAAACTCTATCCAGAAGTCTTGGAACGTTTGGGAGTGGAGAGGAGATAAAATATGGATTTTAAAGAAAAGTTGAAAAACTGGGATAAAAATGTCAGTGACTATAATCCATGGAAAAATAATAAAGGTATAAGGTTGATTAATGAATTTCTTGAATGTTTAACAAAACCGAATAATGAATTTTCTTGGATTGAACCTAATAGAAAAAAATACAAACCTGCAACAAGATACATAATCCCTACACATGTTCAAGGAGATTATGAAAACGCGAATTTATATATTTGTTTGTTTAATCCTGGGGTTGCTAAGGCTGTTTGGGATTTGGATAAAATTAATTTTAATAGTTTTGTTAAATCTGCACAAAAAGAAAAGTACATTAAACGAATGTTTCAGGGTAGTGAGACATGGGAAGAAGATGATGTAATTAAGAAAATTGTGCAGAATGAGAATATAATCGATCAAGAAATTAAGATAATCTATAATAATTTTGAAAAGAGACCAAATTTTAAAGAACTAAAACAGTTTATTAATTCGGAGTGTTATTATATTAGAAAATATTATGCAGAATTATTAGGTAAAAATAGGCCTGAGAATTTATTGGTAGATAAAGCTGTTGCTTTCTTGGTAGAAAACTTAGATTGGGAAAATAAAGAAAAGTACCTAAAGTTAGATATATGTAATTTAGAATTGGTTCCTTTTGCTTCGCTGAATAAGAAAGATATTAAATTATCGGATGTCGATGAAAAATTTACGAACTTCACAGTGAGTATTATTTTGAAACGAATTTCAAATTATTTGAAGAATGGTGGAGAAAAACCAGTTTTTGTTTTTAGAAGTAGAAATGAATGGTTTGAAAGGATTAATATATTTATTAATTCAGAATTTGGAATGAAAGAGACTTTTGATATTGAAAATAGTGAATTAATAGATTATTTTTATGAGTTTTCAAGTCAAAATGCAGTTTTATCAAGAAATAATATTCTAAAAGCTAGACGAAAGATAAGAGAAGATGAATTTAACTCAGATTTCCTAAGTCTATTCAAATAAGTAAGGAGAACAAATGACTAAACGCGCACTAATTAGTGTTTCAGACAAAGCGGGTATTGTTGAATTTGCCCAAGAACTCAAAAAAATTGGTTGGGACATTATCTCAACAGGTGGGACTAAAGTTGCCCTTGATAATGCTGGAGTAGACACTATTGCCATTGACGATGTGACTGGTTTCCCAGAAATGATGGACGGTCGTGTGAAGACTCTCCACCCAAATATCCACGGTGGTCTCCTCGCTCGTCGTGACCTCGATAGCCACCTAGAGGCTGCTAAGGACAACAAGATTGAGTTGATCGACCTTGTGGTGGTCAACCTTTACCCATTCAAGGAAACTATCCTTAAACCAGACGTGACTTACGCGGATGCGGTTGAAAATATCGATATTGGTGGGCCATCTATGCTTCGTTCAGCAGCTAAAAACCACGCTAGCGTAACAGTTGTGGTAGATCCGGCTGACTATGCTGTTGTGCTTGACGAATTGGCAGCAAACGGCGAAACAAGTTACGAAACTCGTCAACGGTTGGCAGCGAAAGTCTTCCGCCACACAGCAGCCTATGATGCTTTGATCGCAGAATACTTCACAGCTCAAGTGGGTGAAAGTAAGCCTGAAAAACTTACTTTGACTTATGACCTCAAACAAGCTATGCGTTACGGTGAAAATCCTCAACAAGACGCTGATTTCTACCAAAAAGCCTTGCCAACGGACTATTCGATTGCATCCGCTAAACAGCTCAACGGAAAAGAATTATCCTTCAACAATATCCGTGATGCGGATGCTGCGATTCGTATCATTCGCGATTTCAAAGACCGTCCAACCGTTGTGGCGTTGAAACATATGAACCCATGTGGAATCGGTCAAGCTGACGATATCGAAACGGCTTGGGACTATGCTTATGAATCTGACCCAGTATCGATTTTCGGTGGTATCGTCGTTCTTAACCGTGAAGTGGATGCTGCGACAGCTCAAAAAATGCACGGTGTCTTCCTTGAAATCATCATTGCACCAAGCTACACAGATGAAGCGCTTGAAATTTTGACAACCAAGAAGAAAAACTTGCGGATTCTTGAATTGCCATTTGACGCTCAAGATGCTAGTGAAGTGGAAGCAGAATACACTGGTGTTGTTGGTGGTCTCCTCGTTCAAAACCAAGACGTTGTTAAAGAAAGCCCAGCTGACTGGCAAGTGGTGACCAAGCGTCAACCAACGGAGACAGAAGCAACAGCTCTTGAGTTTGCTTGGAAAGCCATCAAGTATGTCAAATCAAATGGAATTATCGTGACTAATGACCACATGACACTTGGTGTTGGCCCTGGTCAAACAAACCGTGTGGCTTCAGTTCGTATTGCTATTGACCAAGCTAAAGACCGTCTTGACGGCGCTGTTCTTGCGTCAGATGCCTTCTTCCCATTTGCGGATAACGTGGAAGAAATCGCCAAAGCAGGGATTAAAGCGATCATCCAGCCGGGTGGATCAGTCCGTGACCAAGAGTCAATCGAAGCGGCTGATAAATATGGCTTGACTATGGTTTTCACAGGCGTGAGACATTTTAGACATTGATGGGTATTTAAAAATTAGCTCGTTATCAACTATCATGAATGACTGATAGCTAACAAAAAGAGAAGATACAAGTGGTCTTCTCTTTTTGTATGGCTAAAATAATAAGCATTTTAGTTTTAGAAATCATTTTTTCACTTAACTATCCTTCATTCGTTTTATGGTATTCAATGCTGTAGTGACTAACTCGTTAACAGGCATTGTCTGATAATCTCCTTTTAACCATTCATCAAAAATATTGTAGAAACCGCCGGTAATGAATCGACTATCATAAGTGATTTGTTTTTGATTAGTGTTTGTGATGTGCCAAGGTGCCATAACAGTGGTATAAATAGCAGGAAGCTTATCATAAGCCCTTTGCAAGATAAGCACGAGCAGGTTTGCATTCTGCAAGATTTTTAATGACTCAGTGTACTGGCTCCAATAGCGAAAGAAAAAGTTTACTAAATCCTCAAAATTACTCAGTTTTTCTGTTTGAAGTTCAATGATATAGTCTTGGATTAAGCGGTCTAAATAGTTCGTAAGAACCTCCTCTTTTGAATGATAATAACGATAAAACGTGCGCCTAGCAATCTGAGCATGCTCACTGAGTTCTGCAATGCTGATATTATGCAGGGATTTCTTAGTTGCTAATAAATCGAACAAGGCTTCCTCTAGCCATTGCCGTGTTTGATATTCCAAAGTAGTTCTCCTTTCCTGTCACACTTTTGTTCAAACTGTGCCAATTTCACTGAACCTCTTGTTTTTGTAACAGTTTGTCTTTATACTAAAAGTGTTGCGCGCGATGTATGATTATCATTGATGTTTAACATTGTACAATTGTTAGTTGTTATTAAGGAGGTAAAGATATGGGCATTCTTTTTGATGTTTGGATGCTACCTATTTTATTTATTTTACACGATTTTGAAGAAATGATCTTTATGCCCTTGTGGAAAAAACGGTATCGTCAAAAGTTGGTGACTTTTAAGAAATCGTTCTTTGGTTCTGTTACGCAGGGCTCTGCCTTTGCAGTAGGTGTTTTAGAGGAGTTTGTCATTTTGCTGTTTATTTCTGGTCTTTGTCAGATGACTCATAACACAGTACTCTATTTAGCTTTTGTAATAGCTTATACATCTCATTTCATGATCCATTATATCATGTGTCTGCAATTTAGAGGCTATGTTCCCGGGGTCGTCACAGTAACTCTAGAATTGCCCATTGTTTTAATGATTATTTTCCACTATTGGCCTTCTGAGGGTTCTCTGCTGTCAGTCATTGCATATCTTTTCGTAGCGATGGCATTAGCCTATACGAATCTTAAAGTCATGCACCAAATCATGCCGAAAATTCAAATAAGCTTAGAAAAGTATATGAAATAAAAATGATGAATTGAGACCCATTTTTAGCTTCTGAAAGAACAAAATTAAGAAGTGACCAAGAGTCAATCGAAGCGGCTGATAAATATGGTTTGACCATGATCTTTACAGGGGTTCGTCACTTCCGTCATTAATCAAAAACGGCACGCATCAATGGATGGGTGCCGTTTCTGCTGGTCATGAAGCCCTTAATCGGGATAGATATAGGTGACTGTTCCCCAGACGGGATTGGTCGGGTCGAACCAGCCACGGAAGTTGTCGATATAGCGATGGCCGTTGTAGTTAGCCTCCTGGATCTGAATTTTTTGGTCATGTTCGACGTCCGTAACCAAGGCGACATGGCCATATCCCCCATTGTCCCAACAAGCGATGGCACCGACCTCTGGAGTGTCTCCTGTCCGGAATCCCGCAGCGCGTGCACTAGCTGCCCACATGCCGCCATTTCCCCACCAGTTGTGGGCCCAAGGGGCTAATTCTTTGGCTCCCCAGGTGCATTCACCGATCGGATAGGTGTTTCCCGGATGTGTCGCGAGTGGAGTAAGTTTTGGCTTTGCTTTTTCTACTTGAAAGGTAGTGGGGAATAGCCCTTTTAGTTGTCCCTGGCTTTTCTGATAGACATGTAGGTGAAATAACCCGCTTCCCTTGTGTTTTTGAGCCTGAAAGCGCAGTTGGAAGTGTCCAGGTGCAATCTTCTTTGCGGGATACCAGACCAGATCATCCTGCCCATTTTCTTCAGACCAGATGGGGAAGACAATCTCGTCAACGTCTTCGAACAACTTTAGGTCTACCTCAAATTCTTGTGAGGAGATGGGTGTGATCGTGATCTTGGGTTGGGAGGAGGCGAGGTCTTTTTGCTGGACGCTGGTCGTGAGAGGGTAAAGACCGGTTAGCTGTTCATTTGCCTCCACTCCATAGACATGGACATGATAAAGTCCGGCTTGATCAGAATGGTTGGTCAATGGCACTTGTAGGTCAAATCCCTTGTCACTGCGTTCCACAGGATACCAAATGAGGTCATCTTGGCCATTTTGGTCAGACCAGACGGGAACTTGGATCTTTTGATACTTATCCGGGACGTTTCCGAGATGAATCACCAGTTGCCCTTTTTCGGCATAGATAGCATTGGTCGCTTGATCTGCATGGGCAATAGAGGCTTGCATCCCCCATGTCGCACAAGTCAGTACGACAAATTTTTTGATCGTTTGCATAATACTCCTTTTCGTCAATTAGTAGGTCTCACCTATACTATTCGGAAAAAAATGAGAAATAGGAGAAAATAGCAAAAAATGTTTGGATTCTACTGAAAATAGGAGACTTTTGCTGAAATCATTAGAATAAAACGAACGATTATGATATAATTTAATAAAATAATTCGCAAAAGAGGTTCGAGATGAAACTTTTGGTTGTTGGATCTGGTGGTCGTGAGCATGCGATTGCCAAGAAATTGTTGGAGTCTACAGACGTTGAGCAGGTTTTTGTGGCTCCTGGTAATGACGGGATGCTATTAGACGGTCTGGATTTGATCAATATCGGAATTTCCGAACATTCTAAGCTGATTGACTTCGCAAAAGTCAATGATATTGCTTGGACCTTTATCGGTCCAGATGATGCCCTTGCGGCTGGTATCGTGGATGATTTCAATGCAGCTGGTCTTAAGGCTTTTGGTCCGACCAAGGCTGCAGCTGAGCTTGAGTGGTCTAAGGATTTTGCTAAGGAAATCATGGTCAAATACAATGTTCCGACAGCAGCCTATGGCACATTTTCAGATTTCGAAGAAGCCAAGGCCTACATCGAAGAAAAAGGCGCTCCAATTGTCGTCAAGGCAGACGGCTTGGCCCTTGGGAAAGGTGTCGTCGTTGCGGAGACAGTTGAGCAAGCCGTCGAAGCCGCTCACGAGATGCTTTTGGACAATAAATTCGGTGATTCAGGTGCGCGTGTGGTCATCGAGGAATTTCTTGACGGGGAAGAATTCTCACTCTTTGCCTTTGTCAATGGGGATAAGTTCTACATTATGCCAACAGCTCAGGACCACAAACGTGCCTACGATGGTGACAAGGGTCCCAACACTGGTGGGATGGGTGCCTATGCGCCAGTTCCTCACTTGCCACAGAGCGTGGTTGACACAGCGGTTGACACCATTGTCAAGCCAGTTCTTGAAGGCATGATCAAAGAAGGGCGTCCCTACCTTGGTGTCCTTTACGCGGGGCTAATCTTGACAGCTGATGGACCGAAAGTCATCGAGTTCAACTCTCGTTTTGGAGATCCTGAAACGCAAATCATCTTGCCTCGTTTGACATCTGACTTTGCACAAAACATCACTGATATTTTGGATGGCAAAGAGCCAGCCATCACGTGGACGAACAAGGGTGTGACACTAGGCGTGGTTGTGGCCTCAAACGGCTATCCACTCGCTTATGAGAAGGGTGTCAAACTTCCAGCCAAGACAGATGGTGACATCATCACTTACTATGCTGGTGCCAAATTCGCTGAAAACGGGCAAGACCTCCTCTCAAACGGAGGGCGCGTTTATATGCTAGTCACAACAGCAGATACTGTCAAAGACGGCCAAAACATCATCTACAACGAACTCAACAAACAAAACACAGAAGGCTTGTTCTACCGAAACGACATTGGTAGTAAGGCAATAAAGTAGAAGTACAAGAATAGCGCGACGAAGTCGCCAATCCGATAATGGTCGCCGTGGTGAAAAGACCAGAACAGTTTCTGTTCTGGTCGGGGGAAACATTGAGACCTTAGGCTCAATGTTTAGGAATGAAACCGAAGGTTTGCTTCCGTCCCCACCACCTAAGACCATTATCAAAAAAGGAGAAAAAATGAAACCAGTAATTTCCATTATCATGGGCTCAAAATCCGACTGGGCAACCATGCAAAAAGCCGCTGAAGTCCTCGACAACTTCGGTGTCGCTTACGAAAAGAAAGTTGTTTCCGCACATCGGACGCCGGACCTCATGTTCAAACATGCCGAAGAAGCACGTAGCCGTGGCATCAAGGTCATCATCGCAGGTGCGGGTGGCGCTGCTCACTTGCCAGGTATGGTTGCTGCTAAAACAACTCTTCCAGTCATCGGGGTACCTGTCAAGTCTCGTGCCCTTAGCGGTGTGGATTCTCTTTATTCTATCGTTCAGATGCCAGGTGGGGTGCCTGTCGCAACCATGGCGATCGGTGAAGCAGGTGCGACCAACGCTGCCCTCTTTGCCCTCCGTCTTCTTTCAGTAGAGGACCAGGCTATTGCGACAGCGTTAGCGGATTTCGCAGAAGAACAAGGAAAAATCGCAGAGGAGTCTACAAATGAGCTCAACTAAAACCATTGGGATCATCGGTGGTGGCCAGCTCGGTCAGATGATGGCAATCTCAGCTATCTACATGGGCCACAAGGTTATCGCCTTGGATCCAGCAGCGGATTGCCCAGCCTCTCGTGTGGCGGAAATCATCGTGGCCCCTTACGACGACGTAGACGCCCTTCGTCAGTTGGCTGATCGCTGTGATGTTCTCACTTATGAATTTGAAAATGTCGATGCTGACGGTTTGGACGCTGTTATCAAAGAAGGACAGCTCCCACAAGGAACTGACCTGCTTCGCATCTCCCAAAACCGGATCTTTGAGAAGGACTTTCTTTCCAACAAAGCACAAATCACTGTGGCCCCTTACAAGGTCGTAACTTCTAGCAAAGACTTGGCAGATATCGACCTCTCGAAAAATTATGTCCTTAAGACAGCGACCGGTGGTTACGATGGCCATGGTCAGAAGGTTATTCGTTCCGAAGCCGATTTGGAAGAAGCCTATGCACTGGCTGATTCAGCAGACTGTGTCTTGGAAGAATTTGTTAACTTTGACCTGGAGATTTCTGTTATTGTGTCTGGTAATGGCAAGGACGTGACGGTTTTCCCCGTTCAGGAAAATATCCACCGCAACAACATTCTTTCAAAAACCATTGTACCCGCTCGCATTTCAGAAAGTCTAGCTGAAAAAGCCAAGGCCATGGCAGTGCGAATCGCAGAACAACTGAACTTGTCTGGTACACTTTGTGTAGAAATGTTTGCGACAGCTGATGATATCATCGTCAACGAAATCGCGCCACGCCCACATAATTCAGGGCACTACTCAATCGAAGCTTGCGACTTTTCACAGTTTGATACCCATATTCTAGGAGTTCTCGGAGCACCACTTCCTGCTATTCACCTCCATGCGCCTGCTGTCATGCTCAATGTACTCGGCCAACACGTCGAAGCTGCTGAAACATATGTGACAGAAAATCCAAGCGCTCACCTCCACTTATATGGTAAACTAGAAGCAAAGCACAACCGCAAAATGGGACATGTGACCTTGTTTAGTGATGTGCCAGATGAGGTTGAAGAGTTTGGGAAAGGGATTGATTTTTAAGTGAAAATAGCGATTCTAGGACTTGGAGTCATCGGGACTACTTATGCCTACGCCTTTCAAAAAGCAGGCCATCAAGTGGAACACGTACTGAGAGATAGTAAGAAAAGCACTGCTCCGAAGGAGTTGTCGGTTGATCTACTAGATGGTCGCTATCATTCCAAAGGTGAAAACAAACACGACACCTATGAGGTTCATGTGGCGGAAGCTGATTCGGAATATGATTTTATTTTTCTAAGTGTACGTCATGGTTTTGTCAAAGAAGCCGTGGAAACCTTGCGAAAAAATAATATCAAAGGCACCCTCGTTTTCTTCTGCAATTTCTGGAATACACGAAAAGATGTCCAAGAGTGGGCAGGAGATTATGACTATATTCTGGCCTTTCCGACAGCTGGAGGTCACATGCAGGAGGACCATTTGGATGGTGTCTTGTTCGACCATTTAATGCTAGAAGGTGAGCAAAAAGCACACATTTCTAACTATTCTGATTTGACGACTTTACTGACTTCTGCAGATTTGAAGTGGGAAGTGCCTCATGATATGGTCGAGTGGATTTGGATTCACATGGCGATTAATGCGGGTGTTACTTCGACAGCTGCACGTTCGGGAAATCTGGAAAATCCAGAAGAATTGGCTTTGAACTTGATGAATAGTTCATCGGAATTATCATTGGCTATCAAGGCCATTCGAGAAGCCTTGAAAGTTGTAGAAGCGCGTGGCGTGAATTTGAAGCTTTACAAAGCCGAACTCTTGCCCTACAAAATTCCCGCTTGGATAGCTGGCAAAGCCATGAAAGTCATGTTTGCGAAAAATGAGCTGACCCGAAAAATCATGACCTTACACAATGATAAACAGGACATCTTCTATTGTTGTCAAAGTGTTTATCAGACTGGTCAGGAGTTAGGTGTGAAGATGCCTTTTCTGGAAGCAAATATGAAGGGCATTTCGATTTAGGAGGTTTTATGATTCAACTCATTGTCAACGCATTTGTCGAAAAAGAGAAGACTGGGGCAGTCGTCGAAGTCTTGTATGCTAGTAGCGATCACGAAAAAGTGAAAGCTAAGTATGAAGAGCTGACTGCTCAATATCCTGAAAACTATTTAGCCATCTATGATCTGCCGCTGGATACGGATTTGAATACACTGGATCATTATCCGTCAGTGTGGATTGGGAAAGAAGAATTTGAATAAAGTGATTGCCAGTTGCTAACTGATGTAAAACATCAAAAGAAAGGAAAATAAAAACATGATCGAACGTTACTCTCGCCCAGAAATGGCGAACATTTGGACTGAAGAAAATAAATACCGTGCTTGGCTTGAGGTGGAAATCTTGGCTGACGAAGCCTGGGCTGAGTTGGGGGAAATCCCTAAGGAAGATGTGGCTTTGATTCGCGAAAAAGCGGACTTTGACATCGACCGTATTTTGGAAATCGAGCAGCAAACTCGTCACGATGTGGTGGCCTTTACACGTGCGGTTTCTGAAACGCTTGGTGAAGAGCGCAAGTGGGTTCATTATGGTTTGACTTCTACTGACGTGGTAGACACGGCCTATGGTTACCTCTACAAACAAGCCAACGATATCATCCGCAAGGATCTTGAAAACTTCCTCAACATCATCGCTGACAAAGCCAAAGAACACAAGTTCACTATCATGATGGGTCGTACTCATGGTGTGCACGCTGAGCCGACAACTTTTGGTCTTAAATTGGCAACTTGGTACAGCGAAATGAAACGCAACATTGAGCGTTTTGAGCATGCTGCTGCTGGTGTGGAAGCTGGGAAGATTTCTGGTGCGGTTGGTAACTTTGCTAACATCCCACCATTTGTTGAAAAATACGTCTGCGATAAATTGGGTATCCGTGCTCAAGAAATCTCTACACAGGTGCTCCCTCGTGACCTTCACGCTGAGTACTTTGCAGTTCTTGCGAGCATCGCAACTTCGATCGAGCGGATGGCGACTGAAATCCGTGGTCTTCAAAAATCTGAACAACGTGAAGTGGAAGAATTCTTTGCTAAAGGTCAAAAAGGATCTTCAGCAATGCCGCACAAACGTAACCCAATCGGTTCTGAAAACATGACAGGTCTTGCGCGTGTTATCCGTGGTCACATGGTCACAGCTTATGAAAACGTAGCCCTTTGGCACGAACGTGATATCTCTCACTCATCAGCTGAGCGCATCATCGCACCAGACACAACCATCTTGATTGACTACATGCTCAACCGTTTCGGAAACATCGTTAAGAACTTGACAGTCTTCCCAGAAAACATGATTCGCAACATGAACTCTACATTTGGTTTGATCTTCAGCCAACGTGCCATGTTGACTTTGATTGAAAAAGGGATGACACGTGAGCAAGCTTACGACCTTGTTCAACCGAAGACTGCCCAATCATGGGATAACCAAGTAGACTTCAAACCACTTCTTGAAGCAGATCCAGAAGTAACTTCACGTCTCACTCAAGAAGAGATCGACGAAATCTTCAACCCAACTTACTACACCAAACGGGTGGATGAAATCTTCGAACGCATCGGTTTGGGTGACTAATCGCAACGAAAAAGGGAATTTGAAAAATAGACGAAAGAGGCTGGGCAAAAACTGTCCAGCCTTTGATGTTTGATAAGACTAACTGCAAGACGCAGTGGTTGAGTGGGCTCTAATACGCTGATTTCATCAGCTTTTACAGCCCTACTCAACTGTGCGGAGGTGGGACGACGAAATCGAATTCTAACGAATTACCGATTTCTGTCCCACTCTCTTTTTAAACTTTTTATAGCTAAACTATCACTAATTATATATATTTTTAAAGAGGTCTTTAGAAATCGTTTTTAACATGCTATACTGGAGCTATAAAAAAGACCGAGATGTCTCAGTCTTTTTGGTTCTTAGTGATCGCGGTCACAGGAGATGAACTTGATCTTGTAGTAGTCACCGCGTTTATAGGTTTCCGTGTATTCAAGGATTTGGCCAGTCGCTTCTAGCTTGGTCGTCTTCACTTGTTTGACCGTTGGGAAATTTTCATCGATCTTCAATACTTTAGCAATCTTGCTTGGTGTAGGAAAGACGATTTCGTTGACTTCTTCGAAGTGCTCGTCATTCATATGAATGTGGTAGTCTTCTTTGAAGCGATCATAGATAGAGCTGTAGTATTCCAAATTTGGATAGTTTGGATTGATGTATTGTTCAGGAACATAGGTTTGGTGGAAGATATAGGTATCATCCCCTGTCTGGCGAGTCCGTTCGATCTTATAGTAGAATTGCGTTGGGTTGAGGCCTAGTTTGTCTAGGATGCTTAAGGTATTTCCACGTTTAATAGAGAGAACTTTGACTTTGGCCTTTTGGATTGGGAAGGTTTCAACATCTGAAAATTCAACCAGTTTGTGTTTTCGAGCACGAGAAACAAAGGTTCCTTTTCCTTGCTGACGGACAATGTAGCCATCAGCAGCGAGGTCGTTCAAAGCACGGACAACGGTGATAGAGCTGACATCATAAATTTTAATGAGTTCAGCTTCAGTATAAAATTTATCTCCATTTTCAAATTTTCCGGAGATAATTTGCTGCTTCAATTCATCTTTGATGTGTTGGTACTTTGGAATTGCCATAGTGCTACCTCTCTTTAGATTTCTCTTATTTAACCCTATTTTAACATATTTTTTATAAAAGTGTTGACATTTTTTAAATAATTTATTATATTAATAAATGAAAAGGGTTACATATAAGAAAGGGGGGGCGTTTATGGGAGTTTTTGAGATTCGCGATGCTTTCTATTTAAAAGATCAACCCTTCAAGATTTTATCCGGAGCGATCCATTATTTCCGAATTGACCCAGCAGACTGGTATCATTCCTTGTATAATCTAAAGGCTTTGGGTTTTAACACGGTTGAGACCTATGTCCCTTGGAATGCGCATGAACCCCGCAAAGGGCAGTTTGACTTTAGTGGTCGATTGGATCTAGAGCGTTTCATTCAAACAGCCCAGTCCCTAGGACTTTACATGATTGTAAGGCCGTCGCCCTTTATCTGTGCAGAGTGGGAATTTGGTGGATTACCAGCCTGGCTCTTGGAAGAAGACCTGCGAATCCGCTCATCAGACCCAGCCTTTATCGAAGCAGTGGATCGTTATTATGATCGCTTGCTTGGGTTGTTAACACCCTACCAAGTGGATCAGGGTGGTCCAATCCTCATGATGCAGGTGGAAAATGAGTACGGCTCTTATGGAGAAGACAAGGATTATCTTCGTGCCATTCGGGATTTGATGAAGGAAAAAGGCGTGACCTGTCCTCTCTTTACATCAGATGGACCATGGCGAGCAACGCTAAGAACAGGAACCTTGATCGAAGAAGATCTCTTCGTGACGGGAAACTTCGGTTCCAAAGCAGCCTATAACTTCGGTCAGATGCAAGAATTCTTTGACGAATACGGCAAGAAATGGCCCTTGATGTGTATGGAATTCTGGGATGGCTGGTTTACCCGCTGGAAAGAACCTGTGATTCAAAGGGACCCAGAGGAGTTGGCTGAAGCTGTCCATGAGGTCTTGGAGCTTGGCTCCATTAATCTCTACATGTTTCATGGCGGAACCAATTTTGGCTTCATGAATGGTTGTTCAGCTCGGGGGACGCTTGATTTGCCACAGGTGACGTCCTATGACTATGGGGCTTTGCTCAATGAGCAGGGCAATCCGACGGAGAAGTATTATGCCATTCAAAAGATGATGGCGACCTATTATTCGGAATACCCACAGCAAGAACCACTTATCAAAGAGTGTTTACCAGAACAAACCTTGCAATTGGCGGCCAAGACTAGTCTTTTTGGGAATCTGGATAATTTGGCTCAAGTCGAGACCAGCCTTTATCCCGAAAAGATGGAAGAGTTGGGGCAAACCACAGGTTATCTCCTATATGAGACAGACCTTGAGTTGGATGCGGAAGAAGAAAGACTGCGCATCATTGATGGTCGGGATCGGGTACAGATTTACCTGGATGATCAACATGTAGCAACACAATACCAAACAGAGATCGGTGAAGATCTTTTTATCAAAGGAAAAAAGAAAGCGGTTACGAATTTAAAAATCTTGCTTGAAAATATGGGACGTGTCAACTATGGGCACAAGCTCTTAGCTGATAGCCAGCACAAGGGCATTCGCACAGGTGTCTGTGTGGATTTGCACTTCCACCTTCATTGGAAGCAGTACCCACTGGATTTACAAGATCTCAGTCAGCTCGATTTTTCAAAGGAATGGCAGGCAGGTGCTCCAGCCTTTTACCGATATGATTTTCAGCTGGACCACACCCTTGACACTTATCTGGATATGACAGGATTTGGGAAAGGGGTCGTCTTTGTCAATGGCCACAACCTTGGCCGCTTCTGGGAAGTCGGACCGACCACTTCACTTTACGTGCCTCATGGTTTCCTCAAAGAAGGAGCCAATAGCCTGATCGTCTTTGAGACAGAAGGGCGTTACCAAGAGACACTTGAACTTGTTCAACAACCTACATTCAAAGAAGTAAAGGGGGAAAACTTATGACTATTGTAGGATGCCGTATCGATGGACGTTTGATCCACGGGCAGGTAGCCAATCTTTGGACTACCAAACTAAATGTTTCACGTATCATGGTGATCGATGATGAAGTCGCTCAAAATGATATTGAAAAAAGTGGCTTGAAACTAGCGACACCACCTGGTGTTAAGCTCAGTATCTTGCCAGTCGCAAAGGCTGCGGAAAATATCTTGGCTGGAAAATATGATAGCCAACGACTCTTTATCGTAGCTCGCAAACCTGATCGTTTCCTTCGTTTGATCGAAGCAGGCGTTCAGCTTGAAACGCTGAATGTCGGCAATATGTCTCAATCTGATGAGACACGTGCGATTACCCGCTCGATCAATGTGGTGGACGCGGATGTGGAAGACTTCAACAAAATCCACGAAAAAGGTGTAAAGATTACGTCTCAGATGGTGCCAAACGACACTGCAGAAGACTTTATGAAGTTATTAAAGTAAAAGAAAATTTTTAGGAGGAAATTGTCATGATACAATGGTGGCAAATTTTACTACTTACTTTGTACTCAGCTTATCAAATCTGTGATGAGTTGACGATTGTTTCATCAGCAGGCTCACCAGTCTTTGCTGGTTTCATTACAGGACTTGTTATGGGAGATTTAAAGACAGGTCTATTTATCGGAGCTTCTCTCCAATTGACAGTGCTCGGTGTTGGTACTTTCGGTGGAGCTTCTCGTATTGACGCAACATCTGGTGCCGTTCTTGCAACTGCCTTTTCAGTAGCAAAAGGGATTGATCCAGAGATTGCTATTGCTACAATCGCTGTGCCGGTAGCAACTTTGTTGACCTACTTTGATATTCTTGGTCGTATGACTACAACTTACTTCGCTCACCGTGTAGATGCTGCGATCGAACGTTACGACTATAAAGGAATTGAACGCAACTACCTTCTTGGTGCTGTTCCTTGGGCTCTTTCTCGTGCCCTTCCAGTCTTCTTGGCTCTTGCCTTTGGTGGTTCTTTCGTAGAAACTGTTGTTACAGGTCTTGCTAATGTACAATGGTTGGCAAACGGTCTGAAACTTGCAGGTCAAATGCTTCCAGGTCTTGGATTTGCGATCTTGCTTCGTTACCTTCCTGTTCGTCGTAACCTTCACTATTTAGCACTTGGCTTTGGCTTAACAGCAATGTTGACAGTGCTTTATAGCAATGTTCAAAGCCTTGGTGCTGCAGTGTCTAGCATTGTTGGTTCTGATGTGTTCGCTAAACTTCCAAAAGAACAAGCTATTACTTTTGTTAACAACTTCAAGAGTGTATCTATGATTGGTATTGCCATCATCGGTATCTTCCTTGCAGTACAACACTTCAAAAACAGCCAACGTACAGTTGTAGCTGCTCCAGCAAGCAATGTAGAAAGCGGGGAAATTGAAGATGACGAATTCTAATTACAAACTAACAAAAGAAGATTTTAAACAAATTAACAAACGTAGCCTCTTCACCTTCCAATTGGGTTGGAACTACGAACGGATGCAGGCTTCTGGTTACCTTTACATGCTTCTTCCACAATTGCGGAAAATGTATGGAGACGGCACACCTGAATTGAAAGAAATGATGAAATTGCATACGCAATTCTTCAATACTTCTCCATTCTTCCACACTATTATCACTGGTTTTGACCTTGCTTTGGAAGAAAAAGATGGTGTCAAATCAAAAGATGCGGTGAACGGGATCAAGACAGGTCTTATGGGACCATTTGCCCCTCTTGGGGACTCAATCTTTGGATCATTGGTACCAGCTATTATGGGTTCAATCGCAGCAACTTTGGCTATTGCAGGAAACCCAGCCGGTATCTTCTTGTGGATCGCTGTGGCAGTTGCTTATGACATTTTCCGTTGGAAACAGTTGGAATTTGCCTATAAAGAAGGGGTTAACCTCATCAACAACATGCAAAGTACCTTGACAGCTTTGATCGACGCAGCTGCCGTTCTGGGTATCTTCATGGTTGGTGCCTTGATTGCGAGCATGATTGGTGTTGAAGTTTCTTGGACTCCACACATTGGGGACAAAGCGATTGAAATTCAAGATATGCTCAACCTTATCTTCCCACGTTTGGTACCAGCTATCATCACAGGTGTAATCTACTGGTTGCTTGGACGTAAGGGTATGAACTCTACAAAAGCTATCTTGCTCATCATCCTTGCAGCAATCGCATTCTCAGCATTTGGCCACTTCTTCTTTGGAATGGCATAATGGAGTAAGGTATGGCAAAAGAGTTAGTATTGGTCAGCCATGGTCGCTTTTGTGAAGAGCTCAAAGCGAGCACAGAGATGATTATGGGACCACAAGAATCCATCCATACGGTTGCACTCTTACCAGAAGAAGGACCAGAAGACTTTACTGCTAAATTCGAAGCAACAGTCCAAGGTCTAGAAGACTATATTGTATTTGCCGATCTCTTGGGAGGAACTCCTTGCAACACCGTGAGCCGCTTGATCCTTGAAGGACGTGCGATTGACTTATACGCAGGGATGAATCTTCCGATGGTTATCGAATTCATCAATAGTAGCCTGACTGGTAATGAAGGGGACTACCCTGAACGTGCAAAAGAAAGTATTGTCAAGGTCAATGACCTCTTGTCAAACCTTGATGATGATGAAGATGAGTAGGTTGGTATGGGAGTCTGGGAGCATCATCTCAGGCTCCTTTCCCATTTATCAACGTTAGATTGTAGAAAGGAACAACAGGTTCTATGTTAGACTATACAAAAGAAGACTTGCAGGAGCTAGGAGCAGAGATCACAACATGTGAGATTTACCAACAACCAAGTGTTTGGAAAGAAACGGCTCGCTTGTACCAAGAAAGAAAAGCGGAAATCAAAGCTTTCTTAGAAAAGATTGGGCAAGAGCATGACTATATCAAGGTCATCTTGACAGGGGCAGGAACCTCAGCATATGTGGGGGATACCTTGGTTCCTTACTTGCAGGAAGTGCACGATGAACGCCACTGGAATTTTCAATCCATTGCGACGACGGATATCGTAGCTCATCCTCAAACCTATTTGAAAAAAGAGGTTTCGACTGTTTTAGTATCTTTTGCCCGGAGTGGCAATTCGCCAGAAAGTGTCGCCACCGTGCAGTTGGCTCAAGACTTGGTTGATGAGCTCTATCAGATCACCATTACCTGTGCCGAAGAAGGAAAACTGGCCCAGCAAGCCCACGGAGATGAGCGCAATCTCTTGCTTCTCCAACCTAAAGAAACCAATGATGCCGGCTTTGCGATGACCTCTAGCTTTACCTCTATGCTTTTGACAGCTCTCTTGGTTTTTGATCCAAGTGAAGAAGAGATCAAGGAAAAACGAGTAGCAGAGCTGGTTGATCTATCTGAGCAAATCTTGGAGAAGGACCGTGCGGTCAAGGAAGTGGTCGATCTAGACTTTGAGCGCGTGATCTATCTGGGAGCAGGACCTTTCTTTGGCCTAGCCCATGAAGCCCAGCTCAAGATTTTGGAATTAACGGCAGGCAAAATCGCAACCATGTATGAGAGTCCTGTCGGATTCCGTCACGGTCCAAAATCCCTCATCAATGATCAGACCCTCATCTTGGTCTTTGGAGCCATTGATCCTTATACCCGTCAGTATGATCTGGACTTGGTTCGAGAAGTTGCAGGGGATCGGATTGCCCGTCAAGTTGTCCTCTTGACCGATCAAGCTGCAGGGATCGAGCATGTACGGGAAGTGTTGGTGAAAGCATCAGCAGACTCCCTAGATATCTACCGTGCCTTCCCATACATTATCTACGGTCAGTTGATTTCTCTCTTGACTTCGCTCAAGGTGCAAAATCGCCCAGACACGCCATCACCAACTGGTACTGTCAATCGGGTTGTTCAAGGGGTGATCATTCATCCATTTCATAAAGAATAACCACTAATTTTCTATAAAAAGTGGAGTGTTTCTTCTTGTGAAACTGATACAATGGAGAAAAACAGTGAGAGGAGAAGGTTTGTGAAACAGTATCAAGAAAGCGTGTTTGGGGAATGGCAGAATCAAGAGGTTCGGGCTTATCGCCTCGAAAATGACAAGGGTTACCAATTATCTGTCATGACCTATGGGGCGACGATCTTAGAATATGTGACGCCTGATAAAGAAGACCAGTTTACGAATATTATTCTAGGCTTTGATCGCTTTGAGGACTATGTGGGCAATAGCCCTAAATATGGGGCTAGTATTGGCCCGGTAGCGGGTCGGATTGCAGGCGCCAGTTTTGAACTCAATGGAGAGACCTATCACTTGGAAGTTAATAACGGTGCCAACTGCAACCACAGTGGGTCGACGGGTTGGGACAGCGCCTTGTTTAGCGTGGAGTCGGTAACGGATCAAGGAATCACTCTCTATACAGAACGGGCGGATGGGACAGGCGGTTTTCCTGGAAATCTCAAGATCTGGGTGACCTATGGTTTAACGGAAGATGGTGAATTCGAGATTGCTTATCGGGTAGAAACGGATCAAGACACCTTGGTCAACCCGACCAACCACAGCTATTTCAACCTATCAGGCAACTTCACTCAGCCAATTCATGACCATGTCTTTCAGATCAATCATAAAGGGCTTTACCCTATCCACCCAGATGGCGTCCCTCTTCAGACCGTAGATAGAGAAAGTCCAATCGTTCAGCATCTCTACCAAGCCATGCTCTTAGAGGATCTCTTTAAGGATTCAGATCCGCAAATCCGCCTGGTAGAAGGATTGGACCATCCTTTCGCTCTACCAGATGGACATGAAAATGCTGGCTTTCTTTACCATCAGCCGTCTGGGCGCTTTTTGACTTTCAAGTCAGAGGCTTCCGCCTTGGTGGTGTATTCTGCCAATTTCGTAGATGAAACCGTTCGTCTGCAAGGCCAACCAATGGTTCAGCACAATGGCTTGGCGCTCGAATTTCAAACAGTGCCAGATGCCATTCACAGTGACCAGGCTGAGAGGGTCATCCTGAGAGCAGGTCAAGTCTTTATCAGTAAGACTAGCTACCATGCCATCGTAAAAAAATAATAAGAAAAGGGGGAGTGGCCAAACAAGGATGTGAAATCTTTGCCTGAGACCTCCTCTTTTTCTCGAAAAAATTTTTTAGAAAAACTATAAGGAAAGTTTAAGCTTCCTATCGTATACTAATACCATCATCAAAGACCTCCTAACTTTGAATGATAAAACTCCTAAAACTTTTTCATAATAATCTCCCTATAAGAGCCACCAAAACCGGTGGCTTTTCTATATCTCTTAATGAGGTGAACTCAGAGAGTTCAGCCGAATTTAGAGATATTGATGCAGTTTGAGCGAAGCGAAAACTACGTTCCTTATTTTTTACAAACGTTAGCGAGTTTAGGTACGTTGACGCAGTTCGAACAGTAGTGAGAACTACGATCCTTAAAAAGAAACAAGTTATTTTAAGAGGAAAATCGGTTCCGAAAACCGACAATCAATAATTAGTAATATATCGAATAGAATATGATTTTAAATCATCAGAGACGTCATTTTTTGCTATAATAGACTGTATGAGTAGAATTTTAGACAATGAAATCATGGGCGACGAAGAGGCTGTTGAACGGACGCTGCGCCCGCAATATTTACATGAATATATTGGTCAGGATAAGGTCAAGGACCAGCTGAAAATCTTTATTGAGGCGGCTAAGCTTCGGGATGAAGCGCTGGATCATGTCCTTCTTTTTGGCCCTCCAGGCCTTGGGAAAACCACCATGGCTTTTGTCATTGCCAATGAACTGGGCGTCAATCTCAAGCAGACTTCGGGTCCTGTCATTGAAAAGGCTGGTGACTTGGTAGCCATTCTTAATGACCTAGAGCCGGGGGATGTTCTCTTTATTGATGAGATCCACCGTCTTCCTATGTCGGTTGAAGAAGTGCTTTACAGCGCCATGGAAGATTTTTATATCGACATTATGATTGGCGCTGGCGAGAGCAGCCGGAGTGTCCATCTGGACCTTCCTCCTTTCACTTTGATTGGGGCGACGACGCGAGCGGGTATGCTGTCCAATCCCTTGCGCGCTCGCTTTGGAATTACGGGGCATATGGAATACTACGAGCAAGATGATCTGACAGAGATTGTCGAGCGGACCGCCGAGATCTTTGAGATGGAGATCACCCACGAAGCTGCCGAAGAGCTTTCTCTTCGTAGTCGTGGGACTCCTCGGATTGCCAACCGTTTGCTCAAACGGGTGCGTGATTTTGCACAGATTATGGGCGATGGCTTGATTGATGACACCATTACCGACAAGGCCCTTTCCATGCTGGATGTGGATCATGAAGGGCTGGACTATGTCGATCAAAAGATCCTGCGCACTATGATTGAGATGTACGGAGGTGGCCCGGTCGGCCTTGGAACCCTATCGGTCAATATTGCTGAAGAGCGGGAGACTGTAGAAGATATGTATGAGCCTTACCTGATTCAAAAAGGCTTTATCATGCGGACGCGGACAGGGCGCGTGGCAACCCGCAAGGCCTATGAACACCTGGGTTATCCCTATAATGGAGACTAGAAGAAGATGCTGACGGAAGAAGCGATAGTAGAACAGATCCAAGCGGATCAAGAGATGATGGCCGTCTTGACTATTATTCGAGATCTCGACCTGGCAGATGCCTGGTTAGCAGCAGGCGCGGTGCGCAATTTCATCTGGAACCAGCTCTCTGGAAGACCTGAGTTTGATGGGACAACCGATATGGATCTAGTCTTTTATGACCCTGAGATCAGCTATGAGGAGACTCTGCAGATCGAGCAAGAATTAAAGAGGACCTATCCCCAGTACGCTTGGGAAGTCAAAAACCAAGTCTACATGCACCAACATAGCCCAGGGACAGCTCCCTACACTAGTTCTTGCGATGCGGTTTCCAAATACCCCGAGCAGTGTACGGCTCTTGCGGTTCGCTTAAGGAAAGACGATCTGCTAGAGCTCTTTCTCCCTTATGGGACAAGGGATATCGAAGACTTCATCGTTCAGCCGACTCCACATTTTTTAGCCAGTTCAGAGCGTTTAGCGGTTTATACAGAGCGTATGAAAAAGAAAAATTGGCAGAGTAAATGGCCTCCATTAGAGGTTCGTTTTCCAAAATAGAGAAACAGATCAGATTTGAAAAAGGAATCTGATTTTTCTTTAAAATGATGGAGCCACTTTGTCATCTTTCTGTCACATTTTTGTTATAATAGTAATAGTATGCTGGTTTTCCATAGTGGAAAGCCAAGAGCTCAGCTAGGTTGGGCAGTCCGAACAAGGAGTTAGGTGGAATCATGAAAAAAATCGTCTTTGTCTGCTTAGGAAATATTTGTCGGAGCCCCATGGCGGAGTTTGTCATGAAGGATTTGACAGATCAGTATGAGATTGAAAGCCGTGCCACCTCTAGCTGGGAACATGGCAATCCCATCCATCGGGGAACCCAGAGAATCTTTCAAAAATACCAGGTCCCTTATGATCCAGCCAAGACTTCTTTACAGATCAAAGAAGAGGATTTTTACAACTTTGATTTGATTCTAGGGATGGACGAAAATAATGTGGCAGATTTGAAGCAAATGGCTCCTGCGGGGACAGAGCACAAGATTCATCTTTTTGCTGCTGAAAGTGTGCCAGATCCGTGGTATACCGGTGATTTTGAGGAGACCTATTCCAGAGTCCTGAGCGGCTGTAAGGCCTGGTTGGATCAGCTAGCAACTTCCTAAGAGTTTGATATGTGAGAGAATACAGAATATGAAAGAATTTTATGAGACTTATAAGGTCTATCTAACACGAAAAAATTTAGAAATAGCAGCATTAGTCGTGATTATTCTATCTGCTTTGATGGTTTTCCTTTCAGCCATTCCAGGTCAGGGTGTTTTGACCTTGGATAAGGGGGCGATCCGTTACGACGGAAGTTTGGTCCGTGGCAAGATGAATGGCAAGGGAACCGTCACCTTTAAAAATGGGGATACCTATACAGGTAACCTCGTCAACGGCTCTTTTAGTGGCTATGGTAAGTTTAAGTCCAAGGATGGTTGGACCTATGAAGGGCAGTTTGTTAATGGCCAGCCGGAGGGCAAAGGCACCTTAACCACAGAAGCCAACGTCGTATACAAAGGAACATTCAAGCAGGGGATTTATCAAAATGCGCATTAAATGGTTTTCACTAGTCCGTGTTACAGGACTCTTATTGGTATTGCTTTACCATTTCTTCCAAAAGGCCTTTCCTGGAGGCTTCATTGGGGTAGATATTTTCTTCACCTTCTCAGGATTTTTGATTACAGCGCTCTTGATCGATGAATTTGCGCGCAAGCAAGGAATCGACTACCTGGCATTCTTGAAACGGCGCTTTTACCGGATCGTACCACCCCTTGTCTTTATGGTCTTGGTCGTGATGCCCTTTACCTTTATGGTCCAACGGGACTACGTGGCTGGTATTGGGACTCAGATTGCGGCGGTCTTCGGTTTTGTGACTAATTTCTTTGAGATGGCAACGGGTGGTAGTTACGAAAGTAACTTCATTCCGCATCTCTTCCTTCATACCTGGAGTTTGGCTCTAGAAGTGCATTACTATGTGCTCTGGGCACTTTTGGCATGGTTCTTGGCTAAGCGGGCTAAGACGGTTGGAAAGTACCGAGGCATGCTCTTCCTAGCATCCAGCGGGCTCTTTCTCTTCACCTTCTTGTCCATGTTCATCCGTGCCTTTCTGACAGCTAATTTCTCCACCATCTATTTTTCTAGCTTCACTCACATCTTCCCCTTCTTTGCGGGATCATGCCTAGCAACGGTGACAGGGATTGCCAATGTCAGTCCGAACTTTACAAAGCTGGTGCAGTCTTGGAGCATGAAAAAGACCTTGTCGGTCTTGGGTGGAAGCTTTGCCTTCTTGTTCGTGCTCAGTCTTTTCTTACCATTTGATAGCTTGTGGACCTATCTATTTGGCTTTTTAGCAGCGACAATCGCAGCTTGTGCCATGATTCTGTCGGCCCGCATTCTCCATGAAAAGACTCCAGATAAAAAAGAACCAGCCATCCTCAATTTCTTGGCAGATACCAGTTATGGTGTCTACCTTTTCCACTGGCCTTTCTTTATCATCTTCTCTCAACATTTGGGAAATATGATGGCAGCCCTTGTGACGACGATCGTTTCCTTGATTTTAACGGCTCTGTCTTTCTATATTTTGGAGCCAACCATTGCAGGCAAAGAGCCTCGTGTCTTTGGTATGAAGATGGATCTCAGTTTTTTGACCAAACCGATCTTTTACCTCATGATTCCTCTGGCTCTCTTGATGATTGGAATCTCTGCCTTTGCACCAACCGTCGGAGCTTTTGATGAGAGTTTGGTAGTGAGTGGGCTCAATCAAGCAGACAGCAAAATGCAGGTCACACGGACGCAAGTGGACAATGCGACTGCAACAGACTATAACGTCTCAAATGGTGTGACCATGATCGGTGATTCGGTTAACTTGCGAGCGCAGGACTACCTAACCAAAGCGATCCCGGGCATCCAGATCGATGCAGTGGTGAGCCGTCAGTTGGAAAATGGAATGAAGGTCTTTGAGACCGATATCTCCAATAAAGTTCTCCTAAAAAATGTGGTCATTGCCCTAGGAACCAATACTGTAAGCAACTACAAAGAATTGCTGGATCAGTATGTTGAGAAACTTCCAAAAGGCCGTCGCTTGATCCTTGTGACACCATATGATGGGCGCTATGCCAACGATCAGTCCAGTGAATCGGTTCAAACGCGTCTTTATGAGTTGGAACTAGCTAAGAAATACGACTTTATCACCATTGCGGACTGGTACCAAGTAGCAATTGAAAATCCAAACATTTGGGTGGGAACAGACTCTGTTCACTTCAATATGGAAACCAATGGTGGGGAACTCTATGCTCAAACAGTCAAAGAAGCCCTTGATAAGGCCGAAAAGGGTCCGGTCAAGAAGTAACAATGCTTCTCTGAAACTGAAACAAAACAAATCCTAACAAAATAAAACAAAAAGCAACTTTTTACTTGTAAAAAGCTGCTTTTTTTAGTAAGATTAAGAAAACGCTTACAAAAATCAATTGAAAATATCACTTTGTGAAGAAAAAAATTTTTTAATTATTTCTTCACAATTTTGCTAAAGAATTGCTTTCACAGCAATACGATTGATAAAGTTTTCACAAACTTCGAAAAATTCTTTGTGAAAGTTGCTTGGAAGTGTTTACAAAAATCTCAAAATAGAGTACAATTATATTGTGAAATAATTAACAAATCGAAATTTCTTACACTATTCTTGAAAATTTCCGAAAACATGAAAAAGTTCTAGAAAAGGATAAGGGTTTCAAACATTGGAGGAAAGCATCAAATGGCTGATAAAAAAACTCTCTCACCTGAAGAAAAGAAACTCGCTGCTGAAAAACACGTAGACGAGTTGGTGCAAAAAGCGCTGGTGGCGCTTGAAGAAATGCGCAAATTGAACCAGGAGCAAGTGGACTACATTGTAGCGAAAGCATCTGTAGCTGCTCTTGACGCACACGGTGAGCTTGCTCTTCATGCTTATGAAGAAACTGGTCGTGGGGTCTTTGAAGACAAGGCAACAAAAAACTTATTCGCTTGTGAACACGTTGTGAACAACATGCGTCACACCAAGACAGTTGGTGTCATTTCAGAAGATGACGTCACTGGTTTAACTCTGATTGCAGAGCCAGTCGGAGTTGTCTGCGGGATCACTCCTACAACCAACCCTACTTCAACAGCAATCTTTAAAGCCTTGATTTCATTGAAAACACGGAACCCTATCGTCTTTGCCTTCCACCCATCTGCTCAAGAATCATCTGCTCATGCGGCACAAATCGTACGCGATGCGGCAATTGCAGCTGGAGCACCTGAGAACTGTGTGCAATGGATTACCCAACCTTCTATGGAAGCAACTAGTGCCCTTATGAACCATGAAGGAGTTGCTACGATCCTTGCGACTGGTGGTAACGCCATGGTAAAAGCCGCTTATTCTTGTGGAAAACCAGCTCTTGGGGTCGGTGCCGGAAACGTACCTGCTTATGTTGAAAAATCAGCCAATATCCGCCAAGCAGCACACGATATCGTCATGTCTAAATCATTTGACAACGGTATGGTCTGTGCGTCTGAACAAGCGGTTATCATCGATAAAGAAATCTACGATGAGTTTGTTGAAGAATTCAAATCTTACCATACTTACTTTGTCAACAAAAAAGAAAAAGCCCTTCTTGAAGAGTTCTGCTTCGGCGTAAAAGCCAACAGCAAGAACTGCGCTGGTGCGAAATTAAATGCGGACATCGTTGGGAAACCAGCAGCATGGATCGCTGAACAAGCTGGCTTCTCTGTACCAGAAGGAACCAATATCCTTGCGGCAGAATGTAAAGAAGTTGGTGAAAAAGAACCGTTGACTCGTGAAAAATTGTCACCAGTCATCGCTGTTTTGAAATCTGAAAGCCGTGAAGACGGAATTAACAAAGCTCGCCAAATGGTTGAATTCAACGGTCTTGGCCACTCAGCAGCCATCCATACTGCTGATGAAGAATTGACCAAAGAATTTGGTAAAGCAGTTAAAGCCATTCGTGTGATCTGCAACTCTCCTTCGACTTTCGGTGGTATCGGGGATGTTTACAATGCCTTCTTGCCATCATTGACACTTGGATGTGGTTCTTACGGACGCAACTCTGTTGGGGACAACGTTAGTGCCATCAACCTCTTGAATATCAAAAAAGTCGGACGCCGGAGAAATAACATGCAATGGATGAAACTTCCTTCAAAAACATACTTTGAACGTGATTCAATTGAATACCTACAAAAATGTCGTGACGTTGAACGTGTCATGATCGTTACAGACCACGCTATGGTAGAGCTTGGTTTCCTTGATCGTATCATCGAACAGCTTGACCTTCGTCGCAACAAGGTGGTTTACCAAATCTTTGCAGATGTAGAACCAGATCCAGATATCACAACTGTTGAACGTGGTACAGAGATCATGCGTGCCTTCAAACCAGATACTATCATTGCTCTGGGTGGTGGGTCACCAATGGATGCGGCCAAAGTTATGTGGCTTTTCTACGAACAACCAGAAGTGGACTTCCGTGACTTGGTTCAAAAATTCATGGATATCCGTAAACGTGCCTTCAAGTTCCCATTGCTTGGTAAGAAGACGAAATTCATCGCCATCCCAACAACATCTGGTACAGGATCTGAAGTAACTCCATTTGCCGTTATCTCTGATAAAGCAAACAACCGTAAATACCCAATCGCAGACTACTCATTGACTCCAACAGTAGCCATCGTAGACCCTGCCTTGGTATTGACAGTTCCTGGATCTGTTGCAGCAGACACTGGTATGGACGTCTTGACGCACGCGACAGAAGCTTACGTATCACAAATGGCTAGCGACTTCACAGATGGTCTTGCTCTTCAAGCCATTAAACTTGTCTTCGAAAACTTGGAAAGCTCAGTGAAGAACGCGGACTTCCATTCACGCGAAAAGATGCACAATGCGTCAACGATCGCAGGTATGGCCTTCGCCAATGCCTTCCTCGGTATTTCTCACTCAATGGCCCACAAGATCGGTGCGCAATTCCACACCATTCACGGACGGACCAATGCGATCTTACTTCCATACGTTATCCGTTACAACGGTACACGTCCAGCCAAGACAGCTACATGGCCTAAGTACAACTACTACCGTGCAGATGAAAAATACCAAGATATCGCTCGTATGTTAGGACTTCCATGCTCTACACCAGAAGAAGCCGTTGATGCTTACGCAAAAGCTGTATACGAACTCGGTGAACGCTGTGGTATCGAAATGAACTTCAAAGCACAAGGCATCGATGAAAAAGAATGGAAGAAACATTCTCGTGAATTGGCCTTCCTTGCTTACGAAGATCAATGTTCACCAGCTAATCCACGTCTTCCAATGGTAGACCATATGCAAGAAATCATCGAAGATGCTTACTATGGTTACAAGGAACGTCCAGGACGTCGTAAATAAGACGCCAAGGAACAACTGATGTTTATCAGCTATCCCTCACTCGTAAAAGTGGGGGATTTTTGCTATTTGGGTCCAAAACTCGTTTTTTCATAAAAAATTAGACTTTTTTTCAAAAATTGTGTTATTTTTATAGCATTCCGAGCTATTTTATGTTACCCTATAGTGTATGAATCTGCCTGTAGCTGAAGGGTTATGATCCTTTTTCAGTTATAGGAAACGAAAAAATAAATCCAAGAAAGGAGGCCATCTCAAATGGAGTTAGAAGGTGACGTGCAAGGAAGACAAGATCAGGCACAGAAAATTATTGAAATGCCCCAACGAGATCGGGCAACGTCCGCTTCAGAAAATCAGCCATCATCTGCTTCGGTGGTCTCCATGTATGGGCAGGAAAAGCCCAGCATTCCGAGTCTCCATCAGCAATTGGCAGGGGCATCTGGTACCCAGACCATTCGATTACGAGAGGAATTGGTACTGGCAGTAGCACAAAATGCTTCAGCGCAAGCGACGGTCTTTGAGGCCGAGCTCAAAGACCAGCTAGAAGTGGCCAAGGAGACGGTTTCTCATAAGGTCGCTGAGGTGTCTCAAATGGCCCACAGCATGGCCCAATTTTTGACAGACGCAGAAGTGGAGCAACTATTAGGAGAGTTCTCCATGGATACTTGCTGGGACCAAGCGGTCGAGGCGGAAAACCTGGCCCAAGCAAAGGCCTACTCGACACGTCTGTCAGATTTGGCAGGGCAACTGGAGGCTGCATCAGCCCAATTGGTAGACTTGGACAAGGGACAAGCAGCGGCCTTTGATTTTCATAAGTAGGAGAAAAAGATGTTAGAGATCCTGGGAGAGGATAGAGAACGTATTGAGGAGCTCCATCGAGAGATTAAAAAGGAGCAAGAGCGGATTGCAATTCGGAGTTTGATTGCAACGCAAAAAGCTTTGATGATGTTGGAAGGGATGAGTTTGCAGGTGACTTTGAGCGGTCAATCCGAAAAAATGCGCTCTTTTGCTACAACAACTCTAGTTAATGATTTGAAAGATGGATTTACAGGAGGAGCAGCGGACGCGGCAGAAGCAGCACTGAAATCAGTGAAAAAGCCGATTTTATTGAGTCCGATTAAAGGAGGTATGTGATGTACCATTCAGGAAATAGTGAATTAGAACAACTAGAAGATCGACATTACCGCTTCAACCAGAAACTGAGCGAGTTGGAGTGGGATTATGCGGATATGCGTATGGATGTCCGCCAACATACAGAAAATTTAGTAGACTGGCTGAGTGCCCTGCATTTTCAAGCCCCAAGTGCGGAGGCTCAAAGTGGCTTGGAGCGTTTATTTGCCTTGCAAGAAGAGTTTGAGGCAGAACTCAAGCGCTATGAAGAGCGTTTAGAAGAAGAGCGTGAGCGCGAGCAGCAAGAGTACTATAAGCAGCGCCAACAATTAGAACAAGGTGATTGAAACATTCCTCTGGTAGAGATAAGAGGAATGTTTTTGTTTGCTCAAAAAACTTTTAAAAATGTGCTCATAAATTCTTGTAAGCGTTTACTTAATATGTTATAATATTCACAAAGAAACGAAAATAAAATGGTTTTATCAAACCAACAAAGAAAAGGAGTCGCTTATGAAAGCTGCAACCTATGTCTCTGCAGGCAATCTGCAACTGATTGACCAACCAAAACCAGTGATCAAAAACCCAACGGATGCCATTGTGCGTGTCTTGAAGACAACCATCTGTGGGACAGACCTTCATATCCTAGGAGGAGATGTTCCAGCTTGTAAAGAAGGCACGATTTTAGGTCACGAAGGAATTGGGATTGTTGAAGAAGTCGGTGATGCGGTTACCAACTTCAAGGTGGGCGACAAGGTCATTATCTCTTGTGTCACAGCTTGTAACACCTGCTACTACTGTAAACGTAGTCTTCCTTCTCACTGTGAAGATGGTGGTTGGATTTTGGGTCACTTGATCAACGGAACCCAAGCAGAGTATGTCCATATTCCACATGCGGATGGCAGTCTTTATCATGCGCCTGAAACGGTGGATGACGAAGCCTTGGTCATGCTCTCAGACATTCTCCCAACCTCTTATGAAATTGGGGTCCTCCCATCTCATGTGAAACCAGGGGACAATGTCTGTATCGTTGGAGCTGGTCCGATTGGCCTTGCGGCTCTTTTGACCGTTCAATTCTTCTCACCAGCTACGATTATCATGGTGGATTTATCTGAATCTCGTCTTGAAGCAGCTAAGAAATTTGGGGCAACTCACACCATCTGCTCCAGCGATATTGCGGAAATCAAGGCCTTTATCAATGAAGTGACGGATGGCCGTGGGGTTGATATTTCTATGGAATGTGTGGGTTATCCTGCTACCTTTGATGTCTGCCAAAACGTCATCTCTGTCGGTGGTCATATTGCCAATGTCGGTGTTCACGGAAAACCGGTTAGCTTCAATTTGGACGAATTGTGGATCAAGAACATTACCCTTAACACCGGTCTTGTCAACGCCAATACCACTGAAATGTTGCTCAATGTCTTGAAATCAGGCAAGATCGATGCAACCAAGCTTATCACCCATCACTTCAAACTCTCAGAAGTTGAAAAAGCCTATGATGTCTTTAAACACGCGGGTGAAAACCACGCACTCAAGGTCATTATCGAAAATGATATCAGTAAATGAAGTGGCAACTAATATTTGTTCATAGTTTTTTTAGATGGACCAGAGAAATTCTGGTCCTATTTTCAACCCCAAATAGCCGATGATTCCTTGCAAAATAAATTTGATGTCTTATAATATAAGTGCAGAAAACGATTACATAAAGAGAAAGGTGTGATCTTATGAAACGGTTTCGTTATCATCATGAATTCTGGATGGACTTCCATTTCTGGATCTTGGTCTTGCTTTTAGCGGCTGTAGCTTTGATGATGCAGGCTCCGCTTTCGGTAGTTAGCCTAGCTTATCTTGCTTTTGTTGGGATTTTGATTCTGTTGCAGGTCTTTCAACCGCCTGTATCGACACGTCAGTACCCTGAAGGAAGCTACCACTTCAATTGGAACTTCTACCGGGATATCAGACTGTATATCGATCTCTTTGTCTTAGCTGGTCTCTTGGCAGGCCCGATCGCTTCATCGGATATGGTCTATTGGATCTTGCTTGGAGCCGTCGTCGGCTCTATTGGCTTTGTATTTGTCGTAAAGGAAAAAGCGACTCAAAAGATGGCTTAGGGAATCACCATGTCCTAGATCTCTGAAACTAGTTTCAGAGATCTTTTTATTTTCCCATAAAATGTGAAACTATAATCCAATTGCACGATTAATATTGTAAGCGCTTTAAAAATAGATTATAATCAATTTACAAGTACTCGAGTTGCCTTATTATCAAAGGAGAAGGAGTTATGTCAAAGATTACAAAAGATGAACTGATTGAACAAATCAAAGACGGCATCATTGTTTCTTGTCAAGCTCTCCCTCATGAACCGCTCTATACAGAAGCAGGAGGAGTCATTCCTCTCTTGGTCAAAGCGGCTGAGCAGGGTGGAGCTGTCGGAATCCGAGCCAATAGTGTCCGGGATATCAAGGAAATCAAGGAAGTGACCAAGTTACCGATCATTGGGATTATCAAACGCGATTACCCACCTGAAGAACCCTTTATCACGGCTACTATGAAAGAAGTCGATGAGTTGGCAGCTTTGGATATCGCGGTCATTGCGCTTGATTGTACCAAACGTCCACGTCATGATGGACTTTCGATTAGTGACTTTATCCATCAAGTCAAAGAGAAATATCCAGACCAACTCTTGATGGCTGATACCTCTACTCTGGAAGAAGGATTGACAGCTGTCGAAGCGGGAGTAGACTTTGTCGGAACGACCCTTTCGGGCTATACGGACTACAGTCCGAAGGTTGATGGGCCAGATTTTGAACTGATCCATAGCCTCTGTCAAGCAGGAGTGGATGTCATCGCAGAAGGCAAGATCCACTATCCTGATCAGGCCAAGAAAATCCATGACCTTGGGGTTCGCGGGATCGTTGTAGGTGGCGCCATTACCCGACCGAAAGAGATCACCGAGCGCTTTGTCGCAGCCTTAAAATGAGAAAACAAAACAGTAGATTGAAGGAGGAGGAGACCCAATAGAGAGTAGTCGAATTCATTTAATGAGAATGTTTCAGTGAAGGGATAACGATGTAGATTTCAAGAAGGAAGTCATATTTGCTTAACTTTCTGTAACATAAATCTAGTGTTAAAGGAGAAATAGATGATATTTGATGATTTAACAAACATAAAATTGTACAAAGGGATTCATCCTAATCTGGATCAAGCGATTGATTTTCTCTATGAACACCGGAAAGATTCTTTTGAGCTAGGGAGATATGATATCGACGGTGACAAGGTCTTTCTCGTTGTTCAAGAAAACACCCTTAACAAAGATGAAAATAATCGCTTTGAACATCATCGCCGTTATGCCGACCTTCATTTATTAGTTGAAGGGCATGAATTCTCTAGCTACGGTTCCCGTATCCTAGATGAAGCTATTCCATTTGATGAAGCAAGTGATATTGGCTTTGTTCATTGTGAGAAATTCTATCCACTTCATTTGGGCTATCATAATTTTGCAGTCTTCTTCCCTGGTGAACCTCACCAACCAAATGGTTATTCAGGTCAGGAAGAAACAGTCAGAAAATATTTATTCAAAATTGCGATTGATTAGATGTCTTAAATAGAAAATGGAGGAGATAGGCAATATAGTTAGTTTTTTCGGAGAAGTTAAGTCTTCAAAGCGCTGATTACATATTTTGTATTTAAAACAGAAAGAGGAAAACAATGAAAAATAGTAAGAAAATTCTTTTCGCTTTGGTTCTCGCGTTATTCGCATTGTTTGTCACTGCATGTTCATCTTCAAAAAATGATGCAGAAGGAAGTAATAAAACTGGAGAATTATCTGGTGAAATTGTAATGTGGCACTCATTTACTCAGGGGCCTCGGTTAGAAAGTATTCAAAAATCAGCTGATGAGTTCATGAAGAAGCATCCAAAAGTTAAAATCAAGATTGAGACATTTTCATGGAATGACTTCTATACAAAATGGACGACTGGATTAGCAAATGGCAATGTTCCAGATATTAGTACAGCTTTGCCAAACCAAGTTATGGAAATGGTAAATTCAGATGCCTTAGTTCCATTGAATGATACCGTTAAGAAAATCGGAGAAGATAAATTTAATAAAACAGCATTAGATGAAGCGAAGGTTGATGGCAATTTTTATTCTGTTCCTTTGTATTCACATGCTCAAGTCATGTGGGTTCGCACTGATTTATTGAAACAATATAATATTGAAGTTCCAAAAACATGGGACCAGTTGTATGAAGCTTCAAAAAAATTAAAAGAAAATGGAGTTTATGGATTGTCTGTTCCTTTTGGGACAAATGACCTGATGGGTACACGCTTCTTAAATTTCTACGTACGAAGCGGTGGCGGAAGTCTGTTGACAAAAGATTTGAAAGCTAACTTGACAAGCAAGCTGGCCCAAGATGGAATTAAATATTGGGTGAAGATGTACAAGGAATTTTCTCCTAAAGATTCATTGAACTTTAATGTCTTGCAGCAAGCTACTTTGTTCTATCAAGGAAAGACAGCCTTTGACTTTAACTCAGGTTTCCATGTAGGTGGTATTCAAGCAAATAGCCCTCAATTGATTGATGCAATTGACGCCTATCCGATTCCAAAAGTAAAAGAATCAGATAAAGATTATGGTATTGAAACTTCTAATATTCCATTGGTAGTTTGGAAGAATTCCAAACATCCAGAAGTAGCGAAAGCATTCTTAGAATCTTTGTATGAAAAGAAAGATTATATTAGCTTCTTAGATTCAACTCCTGTTGGAATGTTGCCTGCCATCAAAGGAATTAGTGATGATCCAGCCTATAAAGATAATGACGTTCGCAAGAAATTCCAACATGCAGAAGAAGTTATTACAAAAGCAGCAGAAAAAGGTACAGCTATTGGATATGAAAATGGTCCAAGTGTTCAAGCTGGAATGTTAACAAACCAACATATCATTGAACAAATGTTCCAAGATATTATTACAAATGGTAAAGATCCAATGGAGGCTGCTAAGGATGCAGAAAAACAATTGAACGATTTATTCGAAACTGTAGCAGTTGATGTTAAATAATAATAGCAGAGGCTACAATAATGTAGCCTCTGTTTTTAGAGAGGAAAAAGCATATGGTCAAAAATAGAAATTTGACTCGATGGGTGTTTGTGTTACCTGCTATTATCATTGTTGGACTATTATTTGTTTACCCATTTTTCTCCAGCATTTATTTTAGCTTTACAAACAAACATTTGATCATGCCGCGGTATAAATTTGTAGGATTAGCAAATTATAAAGCAGTTTTATCGGATCCTAATTTCTACAATGCCTTCTTCAACTCCCTTAAATGGACAGTCTTTTCTCTTGTGGGACAAGTGCTTGTTGGTTTTGTGTTAGCACTTGCATTGCACAGAGTTAGACGTTTTAAGAAGTTATATAGAACATTGTTGATTGTTCCTTGGGCCTTCCCAACAATTGTTATTGCCTTTTCTTGGCAATGGATTTTAAACGGGGTATATGGTTATCTACCTAACTTGATTGTGAAATTGGGACTGATGAATCATGTTCCTGGATTTTTGACAGAAAGTACCTGGGCCTTTATCTGTTTAGTATTTATTAATATTTGGTTTGGTGCCCCTATGATCATGGTCAATGTTCTATCTGCCTTACAAACGGTTCCGGAGGAACAGTTTGAAGCCGCTAGGATTGATGGAGCTTCCAGTTGGCAAGTTTTTAGATTTGTTATTTTACCTCACATTAAAGTAGTAGTCGGATTACTTGTTGTACTGAGAACAGTATGGATCTTTAATAACTTTGATATTATTTATCTGATTACTGGTGGTGGCCCTTCAAACGCAACAACAACATTGCCAATATTTGCATATAATCTCGGTTGGGGAACAAAACTTCTTGGGCGTGCCTCAGCGGTAACAGTCTTGCTATTTATTTTCTTATTGGCAGTATGTTTCATTTACTTTGGAGTAATTAGTAAATGGGAGAAGGAGGGTAGAAAATGATGAAGAGAAGAACAAATGTACTCCTTGATATTGGGTCACATGTTGTTTTAGTTATTTCAACTATTATCGCAATTTTTCCTTTAATTTGGATCCTTCTATCTTCTGTAAAAGGAAAAGGTGAATTAACCCAGTTTCCAACAAGATTTTGGCCTAAACAGTTTACTCTCGATTATTTTACGCATGTTATTAATGACCTACATTTTATAAATAATATAAAAAATAGCTTATTAATCGCATTAACGACAACTGTCATCGCTATTATTATTTCTGCAATGGCTGCTTACGGTATTGTTCGCTTCTTTCCAAAATTAGGGGCGATCATGTCTCGGTTGCTAGTCATTACCTATATCTTCCCTCCGATCTTGTTGGCAATTCCTTATTCTATTGCTATTGCAAAAGTTGGATTAACCAATAGTTTAATTGGTTTAATGATTGTTTATCTTTCATTTAGTGTCCCTTATGCAGTGTGGTTGTTAGTAGGATTCTTCCAAACCGTTCCAATTGGAATCGAGGAAGCAGCAAAAATAGATGGCGCGAATAAATTTGTTACCTTCTATAAAGTGGTGTTGCCAATTGTTGCACCAGGTATTGTTGCTACAGCGATCTATACCTTTATCAATGCATGGAATGAATTCCTTTACGCACTGATCTTGATCAACGATACAAGCAAGATGACGGTTGCAGTAGCTTTGCGTTCATTAAACGGTTCGGAAATACTGGATTGGGGAGATATGATGGCGGCATCTGTAATTGTGGTATTGCCTTCAATCATCTTCTTCTCAATTATCCAAAACAAAATCGCAAGTGGTCTTTCTGAAGGATCCGTAAAATAGTAAAAATAGAAACAGGAGAAAAACAATGGTTGTAAATTATGGTGTTGTTGGCACAGGATACTTTGGTGCTGAATTGGCAAGATATATGAAAGAAAATGACGGAGCAGTAATTACAGTTGTGTATGATCCAGAAAATGCAGAAGCTGTAGCAGAAGAATTAGGTGCCCGAGTGGCTTCATCACTCGATGAATTGGTTCAAAGTGATGATGTGGACTGTGTGATTGTTGCTTCTCCTAATAATCTGCATAAAGAACCCGTTATTAAAGCTGCTCAGAATGGAAAAAATGTTTTTTGTGAAAAACCGATTGCCCTATCATATGAAGATTGTAAAGAGATGGTAGAAGCATGTAAAGAAAATGGTGTGATTTTCATGGCTGGTCATATTATGAATTTCTTTAATGGTGTTCATCATGCTAAAGAATTGATCAACCAAGGAGTTGTTGGAGATGTTTTGTACTGTCATACAGCTAGAAATGGCTGGGAAGAACAACAACCATCCATTTCATGGAAAAAAATTCGTGAAAAGTCAGGAGGACATCTTTACCACCATATTCATGAGTTGGATTGCGTTCAATTTTTAATGGGAGGGATTCCTGAAACAGTTACGATGACAGGCGGAAATGTTGCTCACCAAGGAGAAAACTTTGGCGATGAAGATGATATGATTTTTGTCAATATGGAATTCCCTGGTAAGCGATTTGCTTTGCTTGAATGGGGCTCAGCCTATCGTTGGGGAGAACACTATGTTCTGATTCAGGGGACGAAGGGTGCTATAAAATTAGACCTATTTAATTGTAAAGGTACTCTGAAAGTAGATGGAAAAGAATCATATTTCTTAATTCATGAATCTCAGGAAGAAGATGATGACCGTACAAGAATTTATCATAGCACGGAGATGGATGGTGCCATTGCCTATGGTAAACCAGGGAAACGAACTCCATTGTGGCTTTCATCTGTTATTGATAAAGAAATGAAATACCTTCATGACATAATGAATGGTGCTCCTGTATCAAAAGAATTTGAAAAACTATTAACCGGAGAAGCGGCGCTAGAAGCAATTGCATCTGCTGATGCTTGTACTCGTTCGATTAATGAGGACCGAAAAGTTAAATTATCAGAGATCATGGGTTAATAACATTACTGATACGACAAAAGGAGAAAAAATGTCAGATTTAAAAAAATATGAAGGAGTCATCCCTGCTTTTTACGCTTGCTATGATGACCAAGGAGAAATTAGCCCGGAGCGGGTGCGAGCGCTGGTAGAATATTTTATCGCGAAAGGTGTGCAGGGCTTGTATGTCAACGGATCCTCCGGCGAATGTATTTACCAGAGCGTGGCCGATCGCAAGCTAGTCTTGGAAGAAGTCATGGCAGTGGCTAAAGGAAAATTGACCATCATCGCTCACGTAGCCTGCAACAATACCAAGGATAGCGTGGAATTGGCACGACATGCAGAAGACCTAGGAGTAGATGCCATTGCGGCCATTCCGCCGATTTACTTCCGCTTGCCAGAGTATAGTGTAGCCCACTATTGGAATGAAATCAGCGCAGCAGCGCCAAACACAAACTTTGTTATCTACAATATCCCGCAATTGGCAGGGGTGGCTTTGACACCGAGTCTTTATAAAGAAATGTTGAAAAACCCACGGGTCATTGGGGTGAAAAACTCTTCGATGCCTGTGCAGGATATTCAAACCTTTGCTTCTTTAGGTGGTGAAGACCACATCGTCTTTAATGGTCCAGATGAGCAATTCTTAGGTGGCCGTCTGATGGGAGCAGGAGCTGGTATTGGAGGTACCTATGGTGCTATGCCAGAGCTCTTCTTGAAACTCAATCAGCTGATTGCTGAGAAAGACTTGGAGACTGCGCGTGACTTGCAGTTTGCCATCAATGACATTATCGGAGTCTTGACGTCTGCTCATGGAAACATGTATGGAGTCATCAAGGAAGTATTGCGGATCAACGAAGGGTTGGAATTAGGATCTGTTCGTTCCCCTTTGACGGCAGTAGTAGAAGCGGATCAAGAAGTGATCCAACGTGCTGCTCAACTCATTAAGGACACAAAAGACAGATTCCTTTGATCAAAGGAGGTCTAGATGAATCCATATGTTGTAATTGATATCGGCGGAACGAGTATCAAATATGGTCTAGCCGATGCAGAAGGGCAACTCATAGAGACCCATGAAATGCCAACAGAGGCCCAAAAAGGAGGACCTCACATTCTTAAGACAACGAAAGAAATCGTAGCCCGTTATTTAAAGAAGCATGCCTTGGCAGGAGTTGCGATTTCCTCAGCTGGGATGGTGGATCCTGATAAGGGAGAAATCTTTTATGCTGGACCACAAATTCCCAACTATGCTGGCACTCAATTCAAAAAGGAAATTGAGGAGGCCTTTCAGCTCCCTTGTGAGATTGAAAATGATGTCAATTGTGCTGGTCTTGCAGAGGTTACCACAGGGCATGCTATAGGATCGAACAATGCTGTTTGCCTGACAATTGGAACAGGAATTGGCGGTTGCCTCCTGTTGGATGGTCAAGTCTTTCATGGCTTTAGCAATTCAGCTTGTGAAGTTGGCTATCTTCATTTGCCAGATGGCGCCTTTCAAGATTTAGCTTCTACAACTGCCTTGGTCGAGTATGTGGCGGCGTGCCATGGCGATCCTTCAGACCAGTGGAATGGTCGCCGTATTTTCAAGCAGGCGACAGAAGGAGATAAGATCTGTATGGCAGGGATTGATCGGATGGTGGCCTACCTTGGAAAAGGATTAGCCAATATCGCCTACGTGGTCAATCCAGAGGTCATCGTTCTTGGAGGGGGGATTATGGCCCAGGAAGCCATCCTCAAACCAAAAATCTATCAAGCTCTGTGCGCCGAACTTGTACCTAGCCTAGCAGATAAAATCCGTTTGGAATTTGCTCACCATCAAAATGCTGCGGGTATGTTGGGGGCCTACTATCACTTTAGACAAAAACATGCAACATAAAACAAGTCGCACAGGCGACTTGTTTTTGCTTCATCATAAAAACCATGAAGGATGAGAGAAGCCCCAACCTTCATGGTTTTTTAAATAGGGAGACCATATTAAGATTTTCGAGAACGTTGACTAGAGAGTTTTTTGTTTTCCCAGTAGCTATTAAAGACGACTTCTTTTTGTTCTCGGTTTTTATTGAGGAAATGGGCATAGACTAAATCCACTACGATGAGGAGAGGGAAAATGGCAGAGATTCGATCGATGTAGGTGCTACTAGGAAGGGGTGCAGCAGGCAATACCTCTGTATATCCTTGGTGGATAGCCGCAGGGTTAGAAGTTATAAGAATCGTCTTGGCCCCTTTTTCCTTGGCTTTTAGAAGACTGTCTGTAATAGAGCTCGTACTTCCTGATAGTGAGAAACCGATGACCAGACAAGAGGAATCGAGAATGCTCGTCGTCCAAGCAAAGCCATCTTGATCTGTCAGAGCCTCACAAACGACGCCCAGTCGCATCAAGCGCAATTTCATTTCTCGAGCTACTAAACCAGAACTACCGATCCCAAAGAAGTAGACCCGGTCCGCTTGGTCGATCAGTTCAGCCACCCGATCCAATTGTGAATCGTTTACTAGGTTTTCAGTGACGTTACTGATATGGTGGTAGCGTTGCAAAACACTGAGAGTAAGTTCGTCATGATCTTGCACTTGTTTTTGATTCTTGGTTTCTTCATTAAAATGATAAACAAACTCCCGATAGCCGGTGAAACCACATTTTTGAGAGAAACGCGTCAAAGCTGCTTTTGAAACATGAAGCAACTCAGTGACACGAGAAGAAGAC
Source organism: Streptococcus parasanguinis CC87K (assembly GCF_000507765.1). Taxonomy (GTDB): domain Bacteria; phylum Bacillota; class Bacilli; order Lactobacillales; family Streptococcaceae; genus Streptococcus; species Streptococcus parasanguinis_J. The sequence goes on from NZ_KI669404.1 coordinate 56,599, forward strand.
AGGGAATGCTGTCGCGCTTCTGACGATAAAAAGTATTGGGCAATGTCACGTTCCATATCTGTCAGCTCTGATTCATGACTGGCAATAATCGAGCGTAAATCTTGATCTTGTTTCACAGCAATCCTCCTTCCTCGCAAAATGAAATAACAGGATTCTCCTATAATATATTACACATTATAACATGGCTAACCGCTTTATTCAAGTAAAAGAAATCAAGAAATACTGAAACTAGGAACAGGATATACAAATAAAGAGAACGTTACCAATGTTGAAAAGACGGCCTTAGTGCGTATCCATAATTTTCTGAACATTCTAGATTTAGCCTGAACAAACGATATGAATTGTGGTATAATTTAAGATAATTGTACTGTTGTTGGAAGAACAATGGTTGAATAAGGAGGTGTGACGATGTCGAATGCAACACTTGAAATGATGCAAGAGATCGAACAAGCTGCTCAAGGAGTGATCGCCAGCTATGAAGATCAGGTCGAGCAAATTCGGACGGATTCGCGCGATCGCCTTGCAACAGTGGCGCAGCATTACGATGAGGAAACCAAGCAATTGGTCACAGAGGCAGAAAAAAACGCTCAGGAAAGACTCGTCCGTTTAACGAAAGATCTGGAAGAAACGGTTGCGCGCAATGATGCCAAGGTACAACAGGCGATGACCGACAAGCGAGCTGGGTTAGTTGAAGCCATTGTAGAAAAGGTGGTAGCAAGCTATGGCCGTTAGTCAGATGCAAAAACTGTCCCTCATCTTACCCAAAGATGACTTGGACAGTCTCCTACTAGCGCTACAGTCTGAGGCAAAAATCCAGATTTATGACCTCAGTGAGCATGAAGAATGGCAGGCTGCCTTTGAGGCAAATACCTTGTCTCAACCCTTGACAGAGGAAAATCGTCAAGTCTTGGTAGAGCTGCAAAAACGTCAAGAACAAGTTGAAAAAATGATTCAGACTCTGGAGCCCTACATACCTGAGAAAAAGGCCCTGCAAGCTCTGAAGGAAGAACCCTTAAGCTTGTCTTTTGATGACTTGCAGGCTCACGGGATGATTCGAGACGAGGAACTTCTATTGACCAAGTTGAAACGCCAATTGCGCGTGTTAGACAAGGCTCGTCAGAAGATTGCGGATGCAAAGGGAGAGATCGAACGCTTAGAAAAATGGCGCCCGTTAGAGGTGACACCAGCTGCCCTTGCTACCTTTCACTATGTGCATGGTTTGATTGGAACCATCCCGAATAGCGATACAGACGCTGTTCGTTCTTCCTTAAAAGCTCATCCTGAGCTGGAGTTAGAAGAAGTCTTTACGTCTGAAACCGAACACGGCTATGTCATCTTGTATCGTTCGGGAGATCGTGTAGCTGTTCAGGAGCTTCTAGAAGACCATGGGTTCAAAGAATTGGACTATGAAGAAGAGCAAGTCCCAGCCGCTTACTTGGATCGCCTAGAAGGGGAAATCAAAGAGCAAGAAGCTGTCGTTGCAGCAATCCTAGCAGAGTTACAAAACTCCCAGAAGGAGTTGGACCAACTCAAGTACCAGATGGATTACTTGTTGAGCTTGGGAGCTCGTGAGGAAGCCAAGTCGCTTCTTGCCAGCACGCAAAGCTTGGTAGCCCTAGAGGGTTGGATTGAAACATCCCAAGTGGACTCATTACGAGACTTCTTGCAAGAAGGTTTTGGTTCTCGGGTCTTACTAGAGACACGCGATGTGACGGAAAAAGATTGGGATGACGTTCCGATTCAGTTGCGAAACAATGCCTTGGTAGAGCCCTTTGAATTAGTTACAGAGATGTACGCCCTGCCTAAGTATTACGAGAAAGATCCGACACCAATCGTTTCTCTCTTCTACTTTGTTTTCTTTGGCATGATGGTCGCAGATATCGGTTATGGACTGTTGCTAACCTTGGCGACAGGCTTTGCCCTTAAAGCCTTCAAGCTCAAGCCTGGGACAGCCAAGAACCTTCGTTTCTTCAGTCTCCTCGGAATTTCAGTTGCCCTTTGGGGTGTGGTCTATGGCTCTTTCTTTGGATTTGAGATGCCTTTTGCCTTGATCAGTACGACCAGTAACGCCATGACCATCCTGATCCTCTCAGTGGTCTTTGGTTTTGTCACTGTCTTAGTGGGCCTCTTCCTAGGAGGAATGAAAAATGTTCGCCTCAAAGACTACACGGAAGCCTATAATGCGGGCTTTGCTTGGGTCTTGATCCTACTTGGTTTAATGCTTCTAGCTGTAGGCAATATCTTGCCAGGGATGAGCCTTCTAGTTCCGATTGGCAAGTGGCTGGCTATTTTGAATGCCATTGGGATCTTGATTGTTTCCATTGTCAGTGCCAAGAAGCTATCCGGTTTAGCGTCTGGTCTCTTTAACCTCTACAATGTTAGTGGGTACGTCGGAGACTTGGTCAGCTTCACCCGTTTGATGGCCTTGGGCTTGTCTGGAGCGAGTATCGGTTCGGCCTTTAACCTCATTGTCAATCTCTTTCCACCGCTTGGACGGTTTACGGTAGGGCTTCTACTCTTTATCGTTCTACATGCCATTAATATGTTCCTGTCCTTCTTGTCAGGATATGTGCATGGAGCCCGTCTGATCTTTGTGGAGTTCTTCGGTAAGTTCTACGAAGGAGGAGGCAAGCCATTTCGTCCTCTCAAACCTTCTGAACGCTATATTAAAACAAAAAAATAAGTATTATCTTTAATAAATAGGAGTATATTCATGGAATCTTTAGCATCATACTTTTCAGCCCATGGGGGCGCCTTCTTTGCAGCATTTGGTGTGGCGATCGCCGTTGCACTCAGTGGAATGGGATCTGCCCTTGGGGTTGGTAAAACGGGTCAAGCAGCAGCAGCGCTCTTGAAAGAACAACCTGAAAAATTTGCCCAAGCCTTGATTTTGCAATTGTTGCCAGGTACACAAGGTTTGTACGGTTTCGTTATCGGGATCTTGATCTGGTTGCAAATTAAGCCAGATATGCCACTTGAAACAGGAGTTGCTTACTTCTTTACAGCTCTTCCAGTTGCGATCGTTGGTTATTTCTCAGCAAAACACCAAGGAAATGTTGCGACAGCAGGTATGCAAATTTTGGCCAAACGCCCTGAAGACATGATGAAAGGGGTTATCCTTGCGGCCATGGTTGAAACCTACGCCATCTTGGCCTTCGTTGTGTCCTTCCTATTGACCCTACGCGTCGGCTAAGAGCTAGCTTTGATGGATTCGCCTTACGAGGCGAAAAACACAAGACGCATGCAATAGGAGAAAAAACGATATGGATGAACAAACCCAATTAAAGGATTCGATCTTGGCCCAAGCCCACGAAAAAGGGCGTAAACTCTTAGAAGAGGCCAAGGAAACCATCCTAAAAGAAGAGACTGCACAAGAAGAGCGTTTGATCCAAGATAAACTCAATCAACGCTCCGAGCAGCTCAAGCGGATTCAACGTCAATTGCAACGTGAAACCCAACAAATCGAAAATAAAAAACGCCAATCAACCCTTGTCACCAAGCAACGAGTCTTAAAGGATCTCTTTGCAGATGCTTATGAAGCGATGGTGGCTTGGCCCCTTGAAAAGGAAATGCAGTTTGTAGATGCGGTCTTAGAGCGCTATCAGGGACAAGTTGTGACCCTGACCTTTGGGGCAGTGAGCGCTGCTAAATTTGATTCAGCAGCTCTCGAGAGATTGAAGCAGACGCATCAGAATGTGACAGTTGCAGATGCAACAATCCCAGCTCAAGCAGGCTTTGTCTTGTCGGTTGGGAAGATTGATGACAACTATCTCTACCGTGATTTGGTGGATTCCATTTGGGAGCAAGAAAGCTACCAGATGGCAGCCAGCATTTTCACAGATGAAGAGAACTAGGAGGTTGCAATGAGCGAACGGACCTATTCTCAAGTCAATACAGGAATCAGCGTACGTGAGGCTAGTTTTGTCAGTCCCAGTCAGTTCGAGCAGTTGCTCGCAAGTCCCTCAAGCGAGAGCCGAGAAGGCTTGCTACAAGGAACACCTTATGCTTTAGACAGCCAGGAGATCAAGGATTTATCAGCCCTTGAAGCCCGCCTGATGGCAGCCTTGTTGGCAGAATACCAATGGGCTTTTGAGGTAAGCCCTCAGCCAGACTTGGTTAGCCTGTTTACCTTGAAATACACCTATCATAATCTCAAGGTTTGTCTGAAACACAAGGCGACAGAGCGCAAGTTGGGGCACTTATTGATCCCTATCGGTCCTTATTCTCTCGATGTGCTCGAGCATTTGGTGGCGACCTTTTCTGCGGAGCATTGTCCGGCCTTTATGGCGGAAGAAGTGGCTGCAACCTGGCAAGAATTCCAAGACTATCAGGACTTGCGGGTCCTCGAAATCGGGATGGACTTAGCTTATTTTAAACACCTGAGATACTTAGGGGACAGCCTAGATCATCCGATTCTGAAGCAGTTGGTGGACGTGACCATTGACTTTTACAATGCGATTACAGTTAAGCGGGCCTTGGATCAGCAAAAACCGCATAGCTTTATGCACCAATTGCTCTCAGATGAAGGGAGCCTCAGTGCCCATCAGGTGATCGACCTGCTAGAATCCGGTCAGTGGTTGACCTGGTTTTATCAAGTCAATCCGCTAGAGTACGATCTCGCTTTAGAGACTTATGAAGAAAAGATGCGCACCGGTCAACTAAAGACCGTAGAGTTGGAGTATTTAGAGAGTTTGGTGAAATTCAGTCTTCTAGACGCTGGCCGTTTTGAAGTTGATGGACCACTCCCTCTTGTTCGTTATCTTTACGGAAAAGAGTTAGAGGTGACCAACCTTCGTTTGGTCCTCTCTGGTTTGGACAATGGTTTTCCGCTAGCAGACATCAAAGAAAGGATGAGACCGATTTATGGACAAACAGACCTATAAGATCGCCGTTGTGGGCAATCGGGACGCCATCCTTCCTTTTCGCCTGATTGGCTTTCAAACCTATCCGGTCACAGAGCCACAAGAAGCGATCAATACCCTGCGAAAACTCAGTCGGGAAAACTTCGGGATTATCTACCTGACAGAGGATATTGCTCAGGCTATTCCAGATACAGTGGCTTTTTACGACCAGCAGCTGACTCCGGCTCTGATCCTTATCCCGACCCATAGAGGAACTACGGGACTGGGCCAACAGCGGATTCGTGATAATGTCGAAAAAGCAGTAGGACAGGATATTTTATGAGAACAAATGAATTTGGCCAAGCGATTGGCGATGCACTGCCGGATTTTACACCGGGGCGTCTGCCAGCTATTGAGCGGATCGAAGGTCGCTATACTGTGATCGAGCGCCTCTCAAAAGAAAAACATGGAGCAGATCTTTATCAGGTCTACGGGCCGGACTCTCCAGCAGCTATGTGGACCTTTCTGTTCAAAGGCCCTGCCCGCAATGAGGAGGAGTGGGACCACTTATTAGATGATCTCATGACAGCCCAAGGTCGCTTTTACTATGCGATTGTAGACAAAGATTCAGGCAAGGCTTTGGGGACTTTCTCTCTTATGCGGATCGATCAAGCCAACCGGGTGATCGAAGTTGGAGCAGTGACCTATTCACCAGCGCTCCAAAAGACACGCATGGCTACGGAAGCTCAGTATCTGTTAGCGCGCTACGTGTTTGAAGATTTAGGCTACCGCCGCTATGAGTGGAAATGTGATGCCTTAAACCAAGCATCTCGCAAAGCAGCTGAGCGCTTAGGGTTCACCTATGAAGGCTGTTTCCGTCAGGCTGTTGTTTATAAAGGTCGGACCCGTGATACAGACTGGTTGTCCATCATTGATCAAGAATGGCCAGCTATCAAACAGCGCTTCGAAGCCTGGTTGGATCCAAGCAATTTCGATGCCAATGGCCAACAAAAGCAAGCTCTAAGAGAGATAGCGCAAAAGTAAAACAAAGAAACAAAGGATTCCCAGGAGGAATACATGACTCAAGGAAAAATTATTAAAGTTTCCGGTCCCTTGGTGGTTGCATCAGGGATGCAGGAGGCTAATATCCAAGACATTTGCCGGGTCGGCGATCTTGGTTTGATTGGTGAAATTATTGAGATGCGGCGGGACGAAGCCTCTATCCAAGTATATGAAGAAACGTCTGGAGTCGGTCCAGGAGAACCAGTGGTCACAACCGGAGCCCCCCTTTCTGTTGAATTGGGACCAGGCTTGATCTCTCAGATGTTTGACGGGATCCAACGTCCCTTGGAACGCTTCCAAGAAGTTACTGCCAGTGACTTTTTGGTTCGTGGGGTGCAAGTTCCAAATCTAGATCGGGATATCAAATGGGCCTTCGAACCAAGCGTGACTGAAGGGACAGAGGTGGTCGCTGGAGACATCGTCGGGACCGTTCAAGAGACCAATATGGTGGAACACCGCATCATGGTGCCTTTTGGTGTGAGTGGACGTGTGACCAAGATCGCAGCAGGTTCTTACACAGTGGAAGAGCCGGTCTATGAGATTGAGCAGGCAGATGGTAGCCTCTTTACTGGAACCCTGATGCAAAAATGGCCGGTTCGTCGAGGCCGTCCCTTTGCCCAAAAGCTCATCCCAGTAGAGCCTTTGGTCACCGGTCAACGGGTCATCGATACCTTCTTCCCTGTGACAAAAGGTGGAGCTGCAGCTGTTCCTGGTCCTTTCGGAGCTGGGAAAACAGTTGTGCAACACCAAGTGGCCAAGTTTGCCAATGTAGACATTGTAATTTATGTTGGTTGTGGGGAACGCGGAAATGAAATGACGGACGTTCTGAATGAATTTCCAGAATTGATCGATCCAACAACTGGTCAATCCATCATGCAACGGACCGTTCTGATCGCTAACACTTCGAACATGCCAGTAGCGGCGCGGGAAGCTTCCATCTACACAGGGATTACCATCGCCGAATACTTCCGTGATATGGGCTATTCCGTTGCCATCATGGCCGATTCGACATCGCGCTGGGCAGAAGCTCTCCGTGAAATGTCTGGTCGTCTAGAAGAAATGCCAGGGGATGAAGGCTACCCAGCCTATCTTGGTAGCCGGATTGCCGAATACTACGAGCGTGCAGGTCGGGTCAAGACACTCGGAACCACTGCGCGTGAAGGCTCGATTACCGCTATCGGTGCTGTTTCCCCTCCGGGTGGAGATATTTCAGAGCCGGTGACCCAAAATACCTTGCGGATTGTTAAGGTCTTCTGGGGCTTAGATGCTCAATTGGCCCAACGCCGCCACTTCCCAGCCATCAACTGGTTGAGTTCTTATTCGCTTTACCAAGATGAAGTCGGTCGCTATATCGATTTACATGAACAAATCAGCTGGTCTGAAAAAGTGACCCGCGCTATGAATTTGCTTCAAAAGGAAAGTGAATTGCAAGAAATCGTCCGCTTGGTTGGTCTAGATTCCTTGTCTGAAAAAGACCGCTTGACCATGAATGCGGCTAAGATGATCCGTGAAGACTACCTGCAACAAAATGCCTTTGATGAGGTCGATACCTATACCTCTTTCAGCAAGCAGGTGGCCTTGTTGACCAACATTTTGACCTTTGATCAAGAAAGTCAAAAAGCTCTAGAATTAGGGGCTTACTTCACAGAAATCATGGAAGGAACCGTGGCTCTTCGAGACCGCATTGCCCGTAGCAAGTTCATCCATGAGGATCAATTGGCAACCATCCAAGCCTTGAAAGAAGAAATCGTAGAAACCCTACACCAAATCGTCGCAAAAGGAGGAGTAGACAATGAGCGTGATTAAAGAATATCGTACTGTCAGCGAAGTTGTTGGCCCCTTGATGATTGTCGATCAGGTCGAAGGGGTTCACTACAATGAACTCGTAGAAATCAAGCTTCATGATGGAACGACCCGTCAGGGACAAGTCCTCGAAGTCCAAGAAGACAAGGCCATGGTCCAGCTCTTTGAAGGATCTAGCGGGATCAACTTGGAAAAAGCCAAAGTCCGCTTTACCGGACGTCCCCTAGAACTCCCTGTGTCTGAAGACATGGTGGGCCGTATCTTTAACGGGATGGGCAAACCGATCGATGGTGGTCCAGAGATTATCCCAGAGAAGTACTTGGACATTGATGGACAAGCCATCAATCCTGTTTCGCGGGACTATCCGGATGAATTTATCCAAACAGGGATCTCAGCCATTGACCATTTGAATACCTTGGTTCGGGGCCAAAAACTCCCCGTGTTCTCAGGTTCTGGTCTCCCTCACAAGGAGTTGGCGGCTCAGATTGCTCGTCAAGCGACGGTTCTTAATTCTGAAGAAAACTTCGCCGTGGTCTTTGCGGCCATGGGAATCACCTTTGAAGAAGCCGAGTTCTTCATGAACGACCTGCGGGAGACAGGAGCGATTGACCGCTCTGTCCTCTTTATCAACCTAGCCAACGACCCAGCTATCGAGCGGATTGCGACTCCTCGGATCGCCTTGACCGCAGCAGAATATTTGGCCTATGAAAAAGACATGCACGTCTTGGTCATCATGACCGACATGACCAACTACTGTGAGGCCCTTCGGGAAGTATCTGCTGCCCGCCGGGAGGTTCCAGGACGTCGGGGCTATCCAGGTTACCTCTATACCAACTTGTCGACCCTCTACGAACGTGCAGGACGCTTGGTTGGGAAAAAGGGATCGGTGACCCAAATTCCGATCCTCTCCATGCCAGAAGATGACATCACCCACCCCATCCCTGACTTGACAGGCTACATCACGGAAGGACAAATTATCTTGTCCCGCGATCTCTACAATAGTGGTTACCGCCCACCGATCAATGTTCTTCCATCCCTTTCTCGTTTGAAGGACAAGGGTTCTGGTGAAGGCAAGACTCGGGAAGACCATGCGGCGACTATGAACCAGCTCTTTGCGGCCTATGCCCAAGGAAAACAAGCCAAAGAACTGGCTGTAGTGCTTGGGGAGTCTGCCTTGTCAGATACCGACAAGCTTTATGTCAAATTTACGGACCGCTTTGAGCAAGAATACATCAACCAAGGCTTTACCACCAATCGGACGATTGAGGAAAGTTTGGATCTCGGTTGGGAACTCTTATCTATCCTTCCGCGAACAGAGCTTAAACGGATCAAGGATGAGATGATTGACAAGTATCTGCCAAACAAAGAGGATTAGCCTATGGCACGATTAAATGTAAAACCAACTCGGATGGAGCTTAATATTCTCAAAGAGCGCCTCAAGACAGCAACCCGGGGGCACAAGTTGCTCAAGGACAAGCGGGATGAACTCATGCGCCGCTTTATTGAAGCTGTACGTGAGAATAATCGCCTGCGCCAAAAGGTAGAGGCGGAGCTTGTGGACAATATGCAAGATTTCGTGATGGCCAAGTCACTAGAGAGCGACCTCATGGTGGAAGAAATCTTTGCTGTTCCCACGCGAGAAGTGATGCTGCATATTGAGGAAGAAAATGTCATGAGTGTGCGCGTGCCCAAGCTCCATGCCCGTATCGATAATCCATACGGAGATGATGAAGGGGACGTGGTTTATAGCTACCTCGCCTCCAACAGTCAAATGGATAGCACCATCCAAGAAATGGGGGATCTACTCCCAGATTTGCTCAAGTTAGCGGAAATCGAAAAAAGCTGCCAACTTATGGCAGACGAAATCGAGAAAACCCGCCGTCGAGTGAATGGACTTGAGTATGCGACCATCCCAGATCTCAAAGAAACTATCTATTATATCGAAATGAAACTCGAAGAAGCCGAACGCGCCAACCTCGTCAGAATCATGAAGGTGAAGTAAGATACAAAGCCCGTAAAATGCAAAGTGAAAATAGGAAATTCTTGCAGTGAGCGATGCTCACAAGAGAATTTATCTTTTTCACCCAGCATTTAGGGCGTGTTCAATTCACAAGATACAAAGCCGTTAAGCAACTCAAAGGAAAATAGGGAGCAGGACAGAAGCACTGTTGTATAGAATGCTTCGTTGTCCTGCCCCCACAAGGCTGATTAGTATTTTTCCGAGCTCTTAAAGCGAGAGAAAAATCCAATCAGCTACTGTGCCTTTGAAGTTAGTACTATTACAGTTTGCGTTTTTCACCCAGCTTTTCAGCCGGCCTCAATTACTTAAAAAATACAAGAACCTCATCAAGAAACCATTCCTTGATGAGGCTTTTTTGCGCCCTCGAACTCTTCTTCCACCACCCTCTTTTCATGTTACTAGTTTGTAACAATGTGACAAGAAAGACGAAATGTTACAAGAAAAATACAGTTTTGTTAAATAGCCAAAAAGGCCTTTTATTATTTATAAATTGTGATAAGATAGTATAGTAGTTAATTTGTTCAAGAAAATCTTGAGCAAAAAAACAAAGAAAAAAGAGGATAAAAGATGAAATTAAAAGTTAATACGAAAGCCTTGATCGCTTCAACAGTAGCTCTTGCAGTGATTCCATTTACAAAAGCCACTGCAGAAACACTTGAAGATTGGGTAGCTCGCTCAGTAGATGAAATCAAACATGATATCCAACAAAGCGGTGAAAACCAACAAACTTATACCATCAAATATGGTGATACATTGAGTTCGATCGCAGAGGCGCTTGGAATCGATGTACATGTGTTGGCAAACTTGAACAACATCAGCAACATGGATTTGATCTACCCAGGTACTGTTTTGAAAACAACAGTAAATGATCAAAAAGAAGTAACTTCAGTTGAAATCCAAACTCCTCAAGCAGGTGCGACAGATGCTACAACTGCAAGTGCTGATTTGACAACAAACCAAGTGACAGTTGACGACCAAACAGTCGCTGTTAATGACTTGTCAAAACCAGTCAATGAAGATAACAAAGCAGTTCCAGTTGCTCCAGCAGCAGAAACTCAAGAAGCACCAGCGGAAGCTCCAGTGGTTGAAGTACCAGCAGCAGAAACACCAGCACAACCAGCTGTTCCAGAAACACCAAACTATGGTGCTCCAGCTGTCAATGTTGAAGTACAAAATCAAGAAGTAGCGCCAGCTGCTGCTCCTGAAGCTCCAGCTGCTCCTCAATCTGCTCCAGTAGCAGAAGAAGCTCCAGCAGCACAACCAGCAGCAGAAACGACTGCAGCACCTGAAGTGCAACCAGTAGCATCAACTCCAACAAGCGGAAATACTATTCCAACTGATCCAAATCTTCAACCGCAAGCGGAAGCTTTCCGTCAAGAAATTGCAGCGAAATTCGGTATCACAAACATCGGTGGTTACCGTGAAGGGGATCCAGAAGACCATGGTAAAGGACTTGCAGTAGACGTGATGGTTCCAACAAATTCAGAGCTTGGAGATCAAGTTGCACAGTATGCGATTGATAACATGGACCGTGCAGGTATCTCATATATTATCTGGAAACAACAATTCTACATGCCAGTAAATAACATTTACGGACCAGCTAATACATGGAACCAAATGCCGGACCGTGGTGGAGATACAGCAAACCACAACGACCACGTACATATCTCATTTAACGGATAATAAAACTTTGAACTAGGACAAGTGCCTAGTTCTTTTTTTGTATGCACAAAAAAGGCCGGAAGATGAATCTTCCAGCCAGACGATGATTATAAAATATGATCGACTTTTTCCACCTGATAAAGGGCAATGGCCATGATAATGGTTAAGACCAGGAGCATAAGAATGGCAGGTGTCCAAGAGTGGAAGAGAGATTTGCTGTAGCCGAAGAGGATGGGACCAAAGGCTGCAAAGACGTAGCCTCCTGTTTGGGCAAGACCAGAAAGTTGAGCTGTTTTTTCAGGTGTGCTGGATTTCATGGAGAAAGCGACCATGAGGTAAGGGAAGAGCGAACTAACAGAACTGCCAATTAGGGCATTTAATACCAACCAGTAGAAGAAGTTGCTGGTCGGGATTAAGAGCATGGCTACCCCCAGAATCCCTGCTCCGACAACAATCGCAAGCATCAAGCGTCGATTGCGATCGGATAATCGTGTCGTTAAACTTGGGATCGTCAAGGAGAATGGGAGACTGATCAGGGTGAACACGGAGGCCAGTAGTCCAGATTCAACCTTTGAAAGGCCAGCTTGAACAGCCATGGTCGGAAGCCAGGTCATACTTGTGTAGAAAAGCAGTGACTGCAAGCCTCCGAAAATCATGATAGCCCAGACATATTTATTGGTATACCACTTGCTACTAGATTCTGTAGTGGCCGTCTTTTTTAGATGGTGGTTGTAGCGAAGGTTAGGAATCCAGATGACCAAAGCAAGAGCACACAAGGCTGTCAAGATGTTGACCAAACCTTGCCAAGAAGTGGCTTTGGTGATCGGAACGGCCAAAGAAGAGGCGATCGCTGTGGACATCCCCATAGAAGTGATGTACAAAGTGGTCAGAATGCCTAGTTGACGGGGTCTGTTCGCCTGAATGAGGCTTGGAAGTAGCACATTGAGAAAGGCGATGCCAGCTCCAATCAAGATGGTTCCCAGATAGAGGAAGGGGAGGTTGATAATCCGAATGGCAGATCCGATCGTAATCGCGATCAAAACTAGGAAAAAGAGGCGCTCAATCCCCAACTTTTTAGCAAATTGAATCGCAAAAGGTGAGAAAATGGCAAAGGTGAGAAGTGGCAAGCTAGTCAATAGTCCCAGAGAGCTCACATCCACCTCCAAACCAGCTGCGATGTCAGACAAGACCGTCGGAAGCGTAGTAAATGGTGTTCGTAAAACAATCCCAAGCATAATGATGCCCGGGATGAATAGCATAGAATGTGTTTTTTTCATAAATCCTCCTCAGACAAAAATTCTCTTCATTATAACATAGATGGAGCATAAATTGGAGTATTAGTGCAAATGAAGGGTAAGGAACGTAGTTCTCACTGTCATTCGAACTGCATCAACGTACCTAAGCTCGCTAACGTTCGCTAAAGGAATAAGGAACGTAGTTTTCGCTTCGCTCAAACTGCATCAACGTACCTAAGTTCGTCTACGCCCCTATTGGACTTGACTCACTAAGGTACGTAGAAAAAGCCACCGGTTTTGGTGGCTCTTATAGGGAGATTATTATGAAAAAGTTTAGGATTTTCTATCAAACAAAGTTAGGAGGTCTTTATTTGATGGTTTTATTATAAGGCGGTTTGCTTAAAGAAAACTTAAGAAAAGGCGCTGATTGAAAGAATCGGTCTAAAGTCTGAGACGTCTTTATTCACTGAAGAAATCAATGCCGGTTTTGTTGAGTTCGTTGACCCGTAACATGAATTTTGTCTTGATTTGAACAAGCGGGCTTCCGAAATTTTCAAGTGCAATCAAGCCTTCCAGGGCTTTTAGGACCTGCTTGGCACGGTAGATCCCTTCTTTGTCATTTAAGCCAAGGAAGGCATAGACCTGCATAAATTCTAACTGCATGGAAATACTGGTGTTTAAAATCGGTTTGCGCTTGCGAAGCTGGTTAATCGATTGAAGAAAATTCAGAGCTTCTAGGTAGAGTTCTTTTTTTATCAGGTAGTTGGCCAGATTTAACAGCAAAGAGGCCAATGCATTGGCAGAGTATGCAGAATAACTGCTTTCAAAAAGTTCCAAGGATTCCTTTCGAATCTTAGCGACGACTTCATAGGGCAAGACAGATAAAAGGGCAATGGTGAAGTCTTGCTCAATTTCATTTTGATAGGCAAAAGGTACTTCTTGAGCGATTCGTTGAATCGACACAGGTGCGTCTTCCAGATGGATTTCTTTTCCCATCGCGTTATTGACATTGATTTCAAGCGAGCGCAAATAGAGTTGCCAGAGCTCTTTATTCTCCTCTGCAACGGGTGATTTTTCGTGCTTCAAGCGCTCAATAATGGACAGAAAATCCATGTTTTCTTGATTGATGTGCTTCATCAAAATAGGGCTGAAATTTTGAATGGTTAAGCCAGGATAATGGGACAAAAAGGTATCCCAATCCACCCCCATAGACAGCAAGAGGCGCGAGAAGGTCTCAATGGTTACTCCTTTTTGAGAACGCTCAAATTGGCTGAGGAACTGAGGAGAGACAATATCTGCAGCGACTTCTTTTAGAGAAAGACCGCGTGCTTCACGAATCTTACGAAATGTTGGACCAAATGGCGAAGATGAGGACATAGGGGGGCTTCCTTTCAATTATCATACTATTAGTATACCTCAAAAAGGGATGGAATTAAACTCAGAGTTTAATTTTTGACAAAAAAACTAGAAATTCTTCAATTTTTAAGAAAAATGAAACTATAGTTTACATGCCCCTTTTTTAGGGAGGGATTTTTGATAAAATAAGGTCAATTCCAGAAGATAAGCTTATAACAAAAGGAGATTTACAATGACGACACAAGAAATTTTACAACTATTAGATGAAAAGCGCGTGCTAACAGCCCCTGCAGCAGTTGCTTGGGATGAAGTTCAACGGCAACAAAACCGATTAAATAAAGCAGCGAAGAGACTCAATGGGCCAATCACGGTCACACTGGCCCTCAATCTTCTTTTTGCCTTTACGATTTTTCTGTTGGAACAAAGTCACCTGATGCACGGTTTTCTACTGATGCTTGGATTGATGGGTGGGTTGATTGCGATCAAATATTTTGTATTTGTAGCCCCAGCCAAGCAAGCTCTTGCCAATGTCCAGGACCTTTATAACCAGGAAATCAGCCAACCAGCCTACCAACAAGGGATGCAAGGTTTCCCGCAAAAATTTTACAACTACCACGATCTCTTCCGACTATATAACTTAATCGCAGAAGGCCGTGCCTCTACTTTGCCAGAAGCCTATAATCTGCTTGAAATGCAACAATTCCATGAAACGCAAGTTAATCTGCAAGAGGAAGCCAATGCCCTACAAGCCGATATTGCACGTAGCTCAAGGGTCAGCGCCGTTGCTAATGTAGTCACTGCTTACAATACTTATCGTATCCACAAAGATATGTAATGTCAAAAAGATAAAAGATGAAAAAACCTCCCAAGAGTCATGATCGAAAATCAGAGCTCTCGTGGAGGTTATTTTGTTGTCCTGTAAAAAGTAGTTCCGCAAGGCATCCATGTACTTAAGTTCGCTAACGTATTAAGGATCGTAGTTCTCACTGTCGTTCGAACTGCGTCAACGTACCTAAGCTCACTACCGTTCGCTAAGGTACATAGAAAAAGCCACCGGTTTTGGTGGCTCTTATAGGGAGATTATTATGAAAAAGTTTAGGATTTTCTATCAAACAAAGTTAGGAGGTCTTTATTTGATGGTTTTATTATAAGGCTGATTTCTTAAAGAAAACTTAAGAAAAGACGCTGCTTATAAGAATCGGTCTTAGGTCTGATATTTTGTTTACAACAGAAACTATTTAGATTTTTTTCTAAATAGAGTTGACAAACCCATCTGAAAGTACTAGAATCTATTTAGAAAGATTTCTAAATAGAATAGAGGAGATAGAGAATGAATTTTGCGCAAACATTTAAAGCTTTATCGAATCCGATAAGAAGAAGTATCTTAGAACTGCTAAAGGCGGGGAAATTATCCGCGGGCGATATCGCTGGCCACTTTGATGTAGCAGGAGCGACCATTTCCCATCATTTAAGCATTCTCAGGCAGGCAGATTTAATTCGAGAGGAAAAAGAGAAAAATTTTATCTACTATGAACTCAATACTTCAGTCTTGGAGGATTTAATGGTCTGGCTCGTTGATTTGAAAGGAGACTCTACTGATGAAAACGAATAAAAAACTATTGCTATTAACTTCTATGGTGATCCTTTTCCCCATGCTTTGGGGGCTGATGATTTGGCCACAATTGCCTAACCAAATCCCGATTCACTTCAATTTTGCTGGCCAGGCCAATAACTTCCAATCGAAACCCCTGGTTGTGTTTGGTCTTCCTATTTTCGATCTCATGGTGCATCTGTTTATGATCTTTATGATCGGTCGCGATTCTAAGAATAGCGCTATGAATGAGAAAATGATCAGAGCGATTTACTGGTTGACCCCAATCGTTTCCTTAAGTACCTCCTATCTCATCTATAGCAAGGCGCTAGGATCTACTACCAATCCATCAGTTTTTGTTTCGGTTCTGCTAGGGCTCATCTTTGTAATCATGGGCAATTACATGCCTAAGCTAAAAGTGAATCACACGGTTGGAATCCGTCTGCCTTGGACCTTGCAGAGTGAAGATAACTGGCACAAAACCCATCGCTTGGCAGGGAAGTTGTGGGTCCTCGGAGGTTTGATTCTTCTACTTGAAGCAGGCCTTCAATTCGCGCTTTCTTATGTATTGGTGCTGGTCATCCTCGCCATTGTGTTTATCCCTGTGATGTACTCTTATCAATTAAGTCGGAAAAATCGTTAGTATGAAAAACAACCAGAGAAGAACTAGTTGGGAACTGTTTCTTTTCCGGTTGTTTTTGCTTGTTTTCATAAGAATACGCTCTTATGCCGATAGCAATTCAGGTCAACAGTTTGGTAGATGTTTCCTCTTGCTGGAATGTCTAGAATATGCATTAATTTGCCTTCCAATTACGAAAATAGACTTTTTGCCCAATTAGTTGAGATTTTGTTCTCCACTAATACTTTTTCCTGCCATATTCCAGAATATTGTATTCCCTCGTTTTTAGCAGAATTTCTATGATTACCACATAGATTTTCAGGCCTTAATGCAGGGATTTCTTTCCAAACACTCCGGCTTTTTCCTCTCAAGGTTAATACCCTCTTCTCATCAAAATCAAATGTTCCATAACCTTTATAATTAGATGAAAATGCTAATTTATCACTGGGCATATACAACATATTTGATTTAGCATTGATCAGATGATTGTTAGAGTGAGGATGAAAAGAATAACTTTTTTTCAATATATCTTGATTATTTGTTAGATCACCAATTTGCAAATAACCATAAATAATATTTAAATCAGGTGAACCTTTTTTAAAATGTAGTGTTCCATTCTGAATATCTCCTTCGGTTTGTCTAAACCAACCAAAAAATAGGAAAAGATCCCCAACCGCAACATTTTGGTTTCGTAGTAAACCTTGCGAACTATTAATCTGTCCAAATGCAGGTTTCCAGTCAGAGACAGGCACATTTCTCAGACCTTCTCTTATATCAGGGTCAAGATGGCAGTTATAATGATTAGTCTTATCTTCAGTTCCTCTCAATTGTCTTAAAATATTTGAGAAACTAACCCCGTTATAGTTTAAGTCATCAAAAGATAAGTTATCAAACTTCCCAGGTATTGGTAATGATAATAAGGTTCCGTCAGGTAAGATTGGGCTTGGAATTCCTCCATTAGATGAATCAAACCCTTTTCTAGATAAAATAATTTTCATAGTTTATTTCCTTTTATGTAGAATGGATGGTATGGTAAATCAATAATTTTGTTTTGTGATCCTAGTAAATTCTCAGCAAAATTTGCTAACTCTAGAGTATCCATAAATCGATCATTTGAATTATAAAAACCATTTTTTGCATTCCATCGCGGAAATGGTTTGCCATTTAGTCTAGCTCGGCTTCCCATAGGAAAAAAGGAAAGGATTTCCTTAGGTATTTCAAGAGGAGATTTTCCAAAATAGCTAAAACGGTCTGCGAGAATAACCACCTCATTCATAAAATGAGTATTATGCAATCCATCATGCTCAATCATCCATTGATAAGTATACGAATCCCGCCGATTTTCTGACTTTGGAGATCTTAAATATTCTCCCATAGTCATAATTTCACTAATTTTAGCCACAAAAATTAAATGATTGTATTTGGGGGTAATAAAGGTGCCTTGGTCATCTTTCCACTGTTGACCATCTTTCGAATGGCCAGCTATCGCCATTATGTATGCATCCACTTCATTATTATTAATTTTATCGGCCCAGTTCTTCTTAATGTTTCTTCTTAACTGCTGCATACAACCACCTTCACTTAGAAGCTGAGGTGTTTTATCATAATTTTCAGTAAAAACACAAGGATTTATACCATAATCATGGGTCATCCTATAACAATAAACAATAGTTTGTTTTTTCATAATAATCTATTTTCTCCTAAATAAAATCTATAATTTACCTAGTGCAAGTATTGTCAATGTAGGGAATTTTTCAAAGACAAAAGATAAAAAACTCTAGAATTACATTTTTTATATAGATAGATTTTTTACGGGTAAATCATTTAGTTGTTCAATTTCTTTAAAATTATATTTGGCTAGGGTTTCGTTTAACATGATAGGAAACAGTTTGCAAAGCGCGTTTACACCTGCCAAACAACCTTGGCCACTATAGTCTTCACTGTTCAAAAAATCTCGGATCAGTGACACAAGCCCATACCTTTTTCTATCTGGATAAATACGGTGAGCGAGTTCCAGAGAATCGATATACGTATTTTCTAATGGCAGGTAATGAAAATTTTTTAGTTTTTCTTGAAGAAACTTCATTTCAAAAGTTATATTGTGAGCAATAAGTACACTATCTTGAACAAAATCTAAAAAGTCTTGTAGTACTTCTGGTAATGATTTTGAATTCATTATATCTTCATCTGTAATATTGGTAATTTTTTTTATAAAATCACTGAGAGGTTGAGAAGGAGTAATATACTCATTGAAACTATCAATTTTCTCTCCCTTTTCAATTTTTACGGCGCTAATTTGAATAAGTTCATCTTTAGTGGCATTTAATCCGGTTGTTTCTATATCGAATACAATATATGATAAAGATTCAAAAGATTGATGTTGTCCTTGATAAACAATTTGCATTTCTTCCATGATCCAAACTCCTTAAGTAAAGGTAAAATATTAATTAAATTTTTTCTAAAAGCATTAGTGAGAAACTCACTATGTGTTAATTATATCAGATCAGATAGACAATATTTGTCCTTTTTAATTGTCAAGATTGTAAAAAACAAATTTTGTAAGGTTTGTTAGTATGTTATAATTTTTAATATGTGGGGTAATCAATATGAATGATCAAGGAAGAATTCTTAATATATTTTTACGTTTGTTTTTTGGAGAGAAATTACAAAAGAAATCTCTAGCAGATGAATTTGAAGTTAATGAACGAACAATACAAAGAGATTTATCATTTTTGAGATATTTTGTGTCTGTTCATTCAAGTATTTTAGGTAATCTTGTTTACAATAGAGATATAAAAAAATATTCAATAGATCGACCATCAACTATAGAAAAGCAAGAAGTACTGTTTATATCTAAAATATTGTTGGAAAACAGAGCATTAAATAAAAATGAATTTAATAGAGTGATAAATAGTTTATTAAACACACTCTCAATAGATGATAAAAAATTAATCGAATCAGTTATAGCTAGCGAATAATTAAATTACGAGCCGATCTCTGACAAGCAAGATCGTATACTTAAAACATGGGAGCTCTCAGAAAAGATTATTTATGAACAAGTAATTGAATTAGAATATAAAAGTCCCTATACGGATGTTGTAAAAAAGCACATCGTTTTCCCAGTCTCAATGTATTATGATTTTCACTATTTCTATTTAGTTGCATATCACCTTAAGCATGAGACATATACAACGTTTAAAATTGATCGTATCAAAAGATGGAAATTAAGCGATAGTAAGAAACCAAACATACCCCATCGCAATAAGTTTCGTGATGGAGATGTGAGAAACATAAAAGTTGATGCATTTTCAGGATCTCTCATAAAAATCAGGCTCAAGTTTAATAATGATCCATCTATTGTTCTCGATCAATTTCCCAATACAAGAATTTTAAGCCAAGAAGAAAATCAGACAGTTATGGAGATTGAAACCCAATATACTCCAGGTCTGAAAAGGTGGTTACTAAGTCAGGGAGATAGTTTGGTGATCACTAAACCTCAAAAATTAGTAGATGATTTAAAGCAAACAATCAACAATATGTTAGATCAGTATAGATAGTGAACTAATCATTAATATATATTAGATTTTTAAAAGAGTCATCCGGTTTTCTTTTTAGAAAAGTTTATTTTATGTATGATTTATAAAAAACAACCAGAGAAGAACTAGTTGGGAACTGTTTCTTTTCCGGTTGTTTTTGCATATTCATCGTTTCAAATTCCAAATTTTTAGGGAAAGATTTATTTTCGAAAAGTAAAAATTTTGTTGTTATTTATGATATACTTATACTGAAATTATATCCTTTGGATGTCCCAGTTTCCTAAGAATCTCTTTAAGTCCATCACTTTTGATTGTGGGAAGGAATTCTCAAATTGGAAATCAATTTCTAACAAATAGGACGTTGATATTTTCTTTGTGGATCCTGGGCACCCTAGTCAACGCGGACTAAATGACCATTCTAACGGTTTGTTGAGATGCCATGTACTTCCAAGCAGATGGATTTTAGTAGATTTTATCAAACATTCTTATCAGCTCTAGCTGATAAGAGAAATCGAATCTCAATGAAGTCATTGAACCTCAAAACTCTGTATCAAGTTTATCTGAGCCAGGTGAAAATGTCTAGCTTAATTTGACACATGAAGAAAAATAAAGGAATAGTAATGGAATTAATTTATAGAACAAAAATTCATAGACCCAATAAATACGAACGCTTTCACAATGAATATTATCAAAAAGGAGATATCGTTGAAAAATATACTATTTCTAGCACACGAGTACCAGGACGTCTAGAAAAAGATGAAACTAGAAGAAATGATTGTAAATATTTGAGCGCATCTTGGCATATCCAAGATCCTAATATGCCACAATGGCTGAAACAATATATAGTCAAAACATCAGAAACTCATATTGAAGACCTGATAAATGAATTACAGACAAATGGATATCGTGTGCATACATGTGATGATAAGCCTTTACTTATCTTTAAAGACAAGATTGTTAAAGTTTTTATTGATCAGGTATGGATAGATATTATACCTTTGATAAAATTATATTATAATAGGAAAAAAGTCTCAGACAAATTACTCGAGCAGTTTGAAAAAGATTGGCTTGATCTTAATGTCTCTTATCAACAACTGTTAGATAAGCAAGAGGAAGTGAACTTACTCAAAAAAAACGAGGAATACGATAAATTTTATCAAAAATTTTATGAATCCTACAGCTCAGAAAACGCAGCTGGTGAATTAAATAGATTTTTGTTAGATCTGATTTCTACTACAAAGGGTACTGAGAAGGAATATTTTGTACAATTACTGGAGAAGGTTCAAAATCAAGATTTCACGCCTGAACTTTATGCAAATACCTTAGCAACTATATTTACTCGAGAAAGACCCAAGATTCACTAAAATAGTGTATCTCTATTTTAGGTATATATACTATCGTCGCTCCTAAATGATTTTTGATTTTACATAATCTCCATAAGAAAGATCACGATTATTGTGGCCTTCCTTTTTTGACGTTATATGTCAGCGTATTCGTAGAATAATATCTTTGAGGTGATATTTATGAATCAAAAAGTTACAAAAGTCAGACCAAGTTATCCTGTTGGCGAGGCACCTAATCTATGTATTCCACAACTTTATAATAAGTATCATAGATTCTTATTGGGTAGATTAGGAAAGAGACCTCTGGTTGCCATTTGTATGAATCCGTCAGCTGCTAATGAAGAGTACAGTGATAGAACAATTAACCGAATTATTGGTGCTAGCCAGAAATTAGGATATGATGGCTGGATAGTGGCAAATGTTTATCCAGAAAGAGCGACTAATGCCTCTGATTTAGATGAGTTTAATTTGGAACTTGCAGCAGAAAATGTTAGGTTGATAATTAATTTTTTGTTTGAGAATGGTATTAATGAGGTTTGGGGCGCATGGGGGAATCTAGGTCATACATCTCTACAACAAGGCAAAGAGTTACTTCTTTCATCTTTTAAGGAGAATGATATTCGAGTATATTCTTTTGCACCATTAACAAAGTGGGGACAGCCCATCCACCCATTAAATAGAAGTGTAAAGCAAAATTTTTCATTATCCAATAAGATATATATTGAATTTTAGGGAAAATTATGGATTTAATTACTAAACTCCATATCAAGTTTTTTTGAGTCAGGTAAAATTGTCTAGATTAATTTGACAAATTGGTTTTCAAAAAAAGTAGTGATTCGGTTGGTTTTTAGTGCAATAGTTCGCATTTGGTAAAAAGAAAAAGTCGTTGAGAATCAATTTCAACGACTTTTTAAACTCTATTATTTAACTTCTGTAAAGGTTGTTAATGGTATTTTAGCACTCTTTAAACGCCGTCATATCAACGTTTTTAGATTGTTCTTTAGAAAATGTAGTCATAAATGTAGTCATTTTGCTATGCTGTCAATTTTGCAATTTCTTTGAGATAGATTTCAACTGCTTCTGCCTTCTTTTTCGGTGCCAATTCAGCATAGGTATCCATTGTCGTTTTAATCGACTTATGGCCCATTCTTATCTGGAGCTCTTTCCAGTTTGCACCAGCATTCAGCATTAAAGAAGCATGTGTATGGCGGAAAAGGTGAAAACCATAGTTTGGTAGTCTTAACTCGGTCAAACGCTTTTTAAGCGTTGCACGTTCATTTCTGTCACACATATAGTTCCCGTAAATTGTAGGGAAAATTAAGTCTACAGTTGGTAAATCGTGACTCACAAAATAATCACTCATCTCAGCATGAAAAGCTTTCAAGTCATCTAAGACTTGTCTTGGGACTGCAACTCTTCTGTTACCAGCATCCGTTTTTGCACTGTTCTTACAAACAATCTCGCCCTTAATCCCAAGTTTCTTATTTCCAGCTTTCCACATTAGCGTTTTATTGACGATAATTTCATTAGCATCAAAATCTAAATCATTGATCGTCAAAGCTAGAAGCTCGTTGATTCGAAGTGCAGAAGCTAAAAGTGTGTCGCAGATAACTTTGAATCTTCGATTAGCTCGTGTATCAGGAAGAGTATCAAGATAGTTCAGCCAAGTAGTCAAGTCCTCTCCATGTAATACCATGATTCTCTCCTTTACCACCTTTGGTTTTGGAGGGATTTTTACTGTCCGAGCTGGATTATGAGAAAGTTCGAAATTTGTAATCCCATAATCGAAAATATCACTAAGCTTATAGATAACTGCACCGAAATCTTTGGCGTGTCCCTTTTTGGATTTTTTAACACCCGATTCAACAGACTTTTTAGATTGTTGAGCTAATTTATTAACCCAAATTTGAATATCTGCAGATTTTATTTCTTCAGGCTTATATTCTCCAAACTTAGGGATTAGATAGGTATCAAGATAGCTTCGAACTCGATTGATCGTATTCTGAGAAGTCACCCAAGTTACAAAACTGACAAACCAGGCTTCTGCTAACTCCTCGAAGTTATTAATCAACAAGGTCTCTTTTAGAGTTGATCCCTTTGCTTCAAAATCAATTCGAGCTTGAATGATTTTCCTATCAAGACTTTTTAGAGTTTTAGCAGTTATAGATGATGTAACTTTTTTACCAGTCTTAACATCTACACCAATATACACACCACGTTGCGTATAGCTAATAGTTCCATTATTCTTGATAGTTTTAATGACTTTTCGATTGTTGTGAATGATAGTTTCTTTCTGCATAGTAGCCTTTCACGTTCGGATATATAAAAGGCTAAAATAACAACCTCACACTATTCTATGTGATATTGTTATTTTAACACATTTTAAATATTATGGAGTCAAATAATCTATTACATCCTGCATCTTATAATAGACTGTTCGAGTTCCTTCAATGGGTGGTTCAAGACGCTTAAGTCCCGTTTTTTCCCAAGATTTTAGAGTGTTAGGAGATATCTGTAAAATCGTTAAGAGTTCTTTCTGAGTTACAATCTTTAAATTTTGATATCTTTCCAATTGTTTCTGAGAAATGGATACCAAGCATATCAGAAGCTGTTCAATATGATCGAGTTTTGTACTTTCAATATTTGTCATTTGTATTTTCCTTTCTTGATTTATCGTGTCTCCTTGAATCTAAATATTTAGCAAAGAAGTAAGTTTTATCCATAATTAAACCTAGCAACTGTTTATTTTCTTTTCTAGCGTATATTACTAGTGCATTAAATTCTGTAAAATTATATTCTTCAATGACATCGATTACCATTGAAAGAAATTCGTCATTGTTATTACTAATAAGAAATTTATCTAGTTCAAAACCGCAACCGGATTCAATATCATTGATATCATATAAAGTTTTTTCAGGATTTTGAGCATGAGTGAAATAATCGTACATCCCTTTCGGAGACATGACTGGTTCCACATGGGCAGGGGTATTAAGATTCTTGGTCAGTAAATCAGAAACTTGAGTGTAACTTTTAAGCGAATCAAAATATAGTGCACCATGTCGGTGAGCTTTTTTGAATTCTCCAGTTTCTTTATTTACATCTTTATCATGCCAAGGGCTAAGAACAAAAGGAACATGCATCTCTTCTAGAATCTCAAGATAGTTTTCAGGGGCACTTTCTTGATATAACAAGAAAGTCCATTTATTTGACCGTATGTTTTTTGCCAAGTTAACAACCTCCTTTTTTATTCTCATTAATTAGGAGAATTTTTGACCATTTTTGGTAATGATTTAAAAAATAATTTGATTAATGATTGTCTATCTATTGGGGGCTGTCGTAGTGGGCCCCATTAGATATCTTGATTAAAAATAACAAAAGGCAGTGCTCTTGGCTATCATTATATGAGCCAAGCACTGCCTTTTGTTATACTTTTGTTGCCTTAAACCAGTATTTATCCCCTTCCCTAGTAGGAGATGAGAAAATATAACGTGGGTTATAATTAGAAATCTCTTCCTTAATTTGTCCGGTCATTTCTCGTAGAATTTTTTGTGCTTGTTGAGTCTTTGGATATTGCATAACGACACTTACAGTTGTATTCCTAACGTCAATCGTACATTTAGAGATCGAACTGTTAAAATTTTGTATGACAGGATCTAACTGAGTTTTTGTTATGTTATTGTCCCTATCATTGACTGTTTCAGTTTTTTCGTACTGTTTTAAAAAATGTCGAAATCTATTTGTTTGAAAAATTGATTTAAAATAATTAAAGACAGAATCACTTCTAAATCTTTGAAATAACTCGATAGTAATAAGAAAAACAATTACAGTTATTAAAATAATCGATGTTACTTTACTCATGTATTCGATAATTCCCAATTTTTCTTGAATAAGAGAGAATGTATTTTTAAGTTGCGGAATATTTAATTTTTCAAATAATTGTCTAAGTTGTTTTAATGCTAGATTTAAAATTATGCTCATAAATATGAAATAGATTAACCCAGTGTTAATATTGTATGTTTTTTGAAAAAAACTCTTCCTCATTGTTATAAAACACCTTCCTTTGTAAAATAAGTGGGACAGAGTAATGGAAGCACCTGATATGGATGATCGCTATCAATAATTTGTATTAGTCCAGTACCTTTGCCAATAGGAATAACAATTCCTTCGGGATCTAAATCTGGAAATAGGAACTGCGTTGTTTTCTTGTTGATATTGCCTATCTGAATTAAAACATTTAATTGCTCTCGAACAGAAACCGGTATAGAAGTATGGTCAAAACGTTGTCCTACCATACAAAGATGTACATTTGACGATCTCGAGAGCAAAGCGATTTCTGAAATTAGTGAAAAAAATGAATCCCTTATAGTTTTATTGACTCCTTCAGATAATGCAAGCATTTCATCTATTACAACTGTAAAATGCCTAAATTTATGGTCTGGATTATCATAGAGGATTTCTTGTCTTTGGTGGATAAGATTTAAGCAAGAACTAAGATGTTCATTGATTTCTGAAACAAAATCTGATTTAGAACGATTTCGTTGAGGATGGAGAACAGGAAATCCATTTTCGCGGGCCCAACGACTGGGAGTATCAAACTTTGGATCTACAATAATCAAGTCAGAAAAATTTTTGAGCAAAGTCAAAAAATAGGTCAGAGCATAAGATTTACCAGATCCGCTGTTCCCAGCGATAGCCATAGAAGTTACTTTATTGTAGTCAATAGAAAGATTTTTCATGATTGGGATTAGATTTCCTTTTTGATTTTCTGAAAATTCTTCTAAATCGGGTATTACAATGCGTTCAGAAATACCAAGTTTCCATGGAAAGAAGAGCCCGCGCTGAACATGAATATCGTCGGTGTCAAGAGCAATGAAAAATGCTGAATTTTGCTTGAGTAGGGTATATCTTGGGTATAAAGATGCGTTAGCAATTAGAAAGATTTTCTGATAGAGCTCGTCATCAATTATATAACTGGCGGGAAGGCGTGGTATAAAAATAAAGCCTTCCGCAGTGATTTTAATATCGAAACTGTTTGTATAACTAGTTTCTCCCTGTATCGAGGATCCTAGTCCCATGTTTAGACTTTGCAACAAATATTGTTCAAGTGCTTTTTTATCCATTATTTAACCTCTTTAACATCATTTGCGCGGAAATAAACGTTATAACCAACTTCACATGCTTCAAGATTATCGAAATCAACCATCGCCAAATAAGAAGGCAGAGGCACTTCTGATTCAAATTTCACCTGAAAAGGTGGTAGTCCCTTCTGTGAAAACCACGCTTTATAAGCAATGACCTCTCCAGTTGGTTGATTGTTCTCAAATTTGACTTGTGATTCTAATTCATCACTAAGACAGTAAATAGCTTGCTTAGTATTGATGTAGTGTTTTGCGGTGTTAATTGAATATCCCGCTGTACGATTATGTGTTTTCATAATATTTTCCTTTCTTTGTTAGTGTAGAGTTGATCTGATATGCTCGGTTTAAGTCGGAGCTAGACTTTCTGACGCTATATAATTTCACCTCCTATCTTTAAGGAGAAAAAAAGCAGGGAATTGGTAATCCCTGCTAAAAAAGATTGAAAAAAATGTCTAAAATGGACCTTTTCTTCAATCTGATTTTATTAGTTTTAATTAATTTTCTTTTCTTTTAGTTATTAACCCAAAACCAAAAGTGCCGATTAATAATGCACCAATCATACTGAACACACTATCAAATTGTCCAGTTGAAGGCAATTGTCGTTCTGAGTTTTGATTTGTTTTTTCAAAATTATTTTCGGAATTGTATGGAACAATTTGTGGTGAAACAACAGCACCATATTTATACCGATTTTTTGATTGTACAAAGCCGATTACTTTTCCAGTTTGAGAAACGACTGGAATGTTTTGGATACCTTGCTTAGCTAATTCGTCACGTTTACGTTCCAATTCAGCTTGTTTCTTAGCTTCTTCTTGCTTATCGAATTGTGCTTTAATCACTTCGTAAGCTTTTTTAGCCTCATCACGTTTAACAATTAATTCATTCAATTTAATTTGTTCAGCTTCAAGGTTCTTTTGTGCTTCTACAAGTGCATTTTGCGCTTTTGCAAGTGCTTTTTCTGCTTCTGCCAATTTAGCAGGAGCATTTTCTAAAGTTTGAACTTTAGTTTGAGCTACTACAAGTGCTTTTTCTGCCTGTTTCAATTCTGCTTTAGCAGTTTCAAGGCTTTCTTTAGCAGTTACAAGTTCCGCTTCAATTTGTGTCAATTTAGCTTGTTCAGCGTTTAGAATTGCTTGTTTGGCATTTAAGACTTCTTGTTTTGTTGACAATACAGCTTTTGCTTGTGCCAATTTAGCTTGTTTTGCTTGAATATCAGCATTAAGTTCAGCTACAGCTTTTTGAGCCTTTTCATTGTCAGCAGTAGATTTTACCAAGTTTTCTTGTGCTTTGTCAAGAGTTGATTGTGCTTCTGGTGTTTGTACTTTTACAACTTCTTTTTCAGCCAAGACTTTTTTAGCTACTGAAAGTGCGGTATCTGCTTGTTTTTTGCTGTTTTGGGCATTAACAAGATCAGTTTGGGCATTGTTGTAAGTTGTTGTAGCATTTTCCAATGCAGTTTTAGCGTTGTTATAACGTGCTTCAATAACTTCTTTTGTATCAGGATTGACGATAGCTGTTGTGTCGAATGATGAACCCTCACGGATAAGACGTTCTGCAACAGTAATCAAATGAACTCCTGTCACATTTTTTCGTGAAGATAGTGCAATCCCCATAAATTGTTTATCTTCTGTTGAAGTTACGCCTGAAACCGAACCTGCGTGTTCCCACTCTTGACCGTTGTAAAGGAAACTTACAAAGGCTTCAAACACTAACTGTTTAGCACGGTTCATAGTCATTGTAGAACGACTACCGTATTCTGTATACATATTTTCATAGAATTGCCCTTTAAACAGTCCGTTCTTACCTGCAAGATCTTCAATACCTGCCTCGTCATGACCTTCTGAAACAACTTTATCCCAATCCCAATTATCAGCTACATAGCGGTCAGCTACTTCATCAGCAAACTTCATAGCTCCTTTTGAGATAACTACTTTATTGGTTCCAAAGGCTTCACGAATTTGGTTCAAGAGATCATTTGCAAAGAAAGTCAATTCCGCTTTTTGTTCATCTGTCAATGAACCAAGCGTCAGTGTAATTCCATTATCATTAGAATTTGAATTAAACTTATTCAAGGAAGCCATTTCGCTGTTCATAGCTTTAAGTTGTTGTTCAGCTTCTGAACGTTTCTTATTGCCTTCTTCGCTCAGATCTTCATAGTTTTTATAGGCTTTTAGAGCTTCAATGTACTTAGCAGGTACTACAATAGTGTTTGTTGCTTTAAAGTCTGCTTCCGCTTTAGAAAACTCAACTTTCTTGTCTGCCAAAGTATTTTTTGCTTGTTCAGCAACTTTTGAAGCGTCCGCCAAAGTTTCGTCTGCTTTATTAGCTGTAGTTTCTTTAACTGCAAGATCTTTTTTAGCTTCTGTAATAGCTTTAGAACGTGCTTCGTCAGCTTTTTTAGCTTCATCAAGTTTTGTTTGAGCTTTAGCAACTACTTCTTTGTCTGCATTTACTTTAGCTTGTGTTTGTTCTGCTTTAGAAATGACTTCTTTAGCACCTGTTCCGTCAAGAATTGATTGTGCTTTGTTCACGTCTGCTTTAGCAGTTTCAACTTCTTTTTGAGCGCTGTTTACTTCTTTTTGAGCTGTGGCAACTTTATCGTTCTGGTTTGTAACTTTTGTTGTTGCTTCGTTTACATTAGCTTGTTTTTCTGCTACTTTAGTCTCATTTGCTTTGATTTCAGCTTTAACAGCTTCAACTTTTTCTTTTGCAGACTGAATATTTTCTGGAGTTGCTTCATTAGCATTGGCAGTCGCTATATCCAGATTAGCTTTGGCTTCTTTCTCAGCATTTGATGTTTTTTCGACATTTCTAGTAGCTTCATTTACAACCGTTTGTTGGGCATCTACATCCCTTTGTGCTTGATTAGCATATGTTTCGGTAGTTGTGACCTCTGCTTGTGTTACTTCACTTGTTTTTGAAGCAACGGTTGTTGCTTTTGTTTCTGAGGGTGTAACAACTTCATCAGCATTAGCTGTAACAGCAGTAAAACCTGTTAACGCCATTCCAGTTGCAATAGCAATTGTGACATTTCTCTTTTTCATTTGTTTTCCTATCTACTAAAAGTAATTTGTGTAAGAAACCTAAAATTAATTGGTTCTAAACAATTCGTAACAGTGATATTATATCACTAACTGTAACTATTGTAAATGTTTATTAAAACAAAGATACAATTGTTTATATAAAAATGGGTCCATAATTTATACAATATATAAAAGGAGTTTTTTATGATAATTGGTAAATTGGTTAGAGAATATAGATTAAAAAAGAATTTGACCCAACAAGAATTGGCGGAATTAAGCGATTTAAGTTTACCTTTTATCAATTTAGTAGAAAATAACAGAAGAAATCTATCAGTAGATACACTGCTTAGGATTTTACAAGCGATGGAAATTGAACCAAGTGATTTTTTTAAACCTCTTTCTTATTCTTCAAATCAAGACCTCCAACTTCTTATTGAGAAACTTCAAGTGAAAGAAGATAGTAGTGAATACATAAAAGTATTCTTGAACATTTTAAGGTTGAGTGAAGATAGATAAGCATTTTAGTTTAATCGGAATTTCTGTCATAAATTAAAAAGAGGCAAGTGCCTCTTTTTAATTTATGATATATAGAAGTTGCGACTGATATTGTTTAATGAATTAATCATTATAATCTACACCGTCGATGATTCCTTGAATGAATCGAATGAATTTAATTACATATTTTCCAATGAAACCATAAGCGATGCCACCTATCCACAGGGCAAATGAACAAAATACACATAACATTGTGAATTGGAACCAAAACCATGTAGTTCGCCATGTAAACAAGAACATGAGAAAACCGATTATTACTCCACTTCCAAAGATACCAACTAACTGTTGTGAGGTTACAAAAGCAAAAAACCAATAGATTGGCAAAGTGCTATAGTACCAAGCTTTTGATAATAACTCTCTCAATTTATTTACTCCAATCTTTTTTGATTGGTTTATTAGCTTTAATTGTATTATGAGATCTCTTTATATAATTATCGCCGGATTGTTTGACCCTAGCTGTAAAAAGACCTGCTATTACACCGTTAATGAATTTGTTTAATGACATCATGTCCCCCAATGTAACAATTTTATATTAGTGGTGTTAGTAAGTGACTTTTTGATGATATTCTATTCAAGAAAATCATGTATGACTTCTAACTATAATCAGCATATTATCACAATTTGTAAATATAATCAACATATTATATACAATTATTAAACAAAATGGGTGTGTTTTGGCGGTTTTATTGAGACTAAATACATTTTTTTATGTACTATAAACCATTCATAATAAAGGAATTCAAAACAGGATGAATTTTAAAGAATTCGATAATTATTTGCTCATCTCTACGTACAGATTCTAAAAAAGGAATTTCTTCGCTATTTCTTTTATGAATATTGTTTGTTTTCAAAATGGATTCAAAAACATTTTTTGCCTCAATAAAATCACTCAGAGAAAAACCATATTTATTTTTAAATTCAGGGTTAAGTTCATCAATTAAATTATCCAGATCAAGCACATCAACCAAGTGGAATAAGTAGTTGTCTATATCTTTATCTATCTCATAGGAAGTATCCTTAATAGAAATGCCCTTTTGCTTATCCAATATTAGTTGCCTAAACTGTTCAAAGAATTCTTTCAGTGGTTCTTCTTTAGTTTTATTAAATTGGTCAACTAGATTAATACTTTTAACGGCATAATTTTCAACAACTTCGAATTTATCTGAATTTTCGTGGAACCATTCAATAAATGATTTTCTATCCTTCATAAGGAGGTCTTCTATTATAAATTCTCTAGCCAAAACAAGTAGCACACAGTTGTTTAATACTGTTGAGTTTAATGAATCTCCTGAATTTAATTTATTTTGGAAATTCCTAATATCTTTAAAAGAATCATATATTTCCCTTGAAAAATACTCGTAATTTTTACAAGAACTTATAGGAAGTTCCATAGTTCCAACATGTATTTTAAGTAGCTTTTCATCTGCTATCTTGTTATAAAGCCATTCTGGAAATTTATCATCTGTTTTTTTAATGATCTTATATGCAGTCCTTAACAACATTATATTTTCATTGTATAGCGTTTCTATTGCTTTTTGGCGACGTTCGAAAATTGTTGGTCGGAGAAATTGCCAATTTGGAAACTCGTTTAGAAAGTTATCTTTCAATCTTTTAGTACTTGAAATAATATCTTCTAATCGCCTGATATAATTGATCTCAAAATTATTAATAAACATTAACTTATTTGAACTCTCATAGTTATTACGAAAGTCTTCTTTTGTCAGTACCCGATAAGTGGGATCCTTTGCCATTAGTTTTTTGATTCTATCTAAGTTTAGTTTCGAAGGGTAATCTTCCCCTTTTTTCCAGCGACTAATTTGAGCACAGCTCACACCTAATCTCTGAGACAAAATTTTTTGAACTCCTGTTTTCCTATCTGAATTAATTAGTCCTTCGGTAATTAACATTTCATGGATTTCGTATTTTAACTGGTCATCAACATTATCATTAGGTAGTTTCTTACATTCTTTTTTATAGCTTAAATTAATTTCATTTAAAAGTAGAATATAATTATTAAAACTCTGTTTAAAATTTTCTTTTCTCTCTTTTTGAAGCCATTTTTTTCGGCTCTCTTCATTGTTTGTTTCTGAATAAATGTCAACTTCAGTATACAACATGTTTAAAAGTGTTTCGATTAAAAAACTAATATTAGGATCCTTAACAATAATTTCGTTTTGTTCTTTATTAAATTTATTTAAATATGTTAAAAGTTTTTTAATTGATTTAATATTTGGAGAGTAAGTTCCTTTTTTCCAATTATTTAGCATGTTTTTTGATATTCCTAGCTCAACAGTAAGAAGTTTAGTAGATATACCAAACTTCTTTTTTATTTCTCTTAAAAATTCATCAAGTAAATCTTTAAATAAGAACAAATTATCTCTCATAATATTAGATTATATCAAAAATCCCAGTTTTTTATAAATCGCTTAATTTTTCTTGGAGGGAGTTTGTTAACATAATGAAGTAAAGAAATTTCTTTACAAAAAACATGTATAGTCTTTGATGATGCGCATCAAGAAGACGGATTGAAACTAATATAAACAATATAACGATAAAGGTTGTGTTGTGTAAAAATTGTTTCGCCGATTTTTAGTGTGCATTTGACAACAAGGCTTTCAATTTTTGAATATTAGAGTTTCTATTCGTCTTTGCAAAAGAGACTGTTAGAAAAGAGAAAATATGTCAAAAATTGAAGAACGCAGAGAACGTAAAATTAATAGAGCAATACGTGAAAACGATTGGAATGAAGTGAGTAGATTACTAGACCAACAATTTGATAATATTAAGCGACAAGACCGCAAGTATCATCTTTCAAGCTTGAATGCAATAGTAAAAAATGAAGGAGGTATAATCGAATTAATTGACTTATATAACGATAATAGTTTGAATCCACTTGAGATGACACTTATTAATGAAGTTCGTGAATATCTTTGCAGAGCTTTAAGCAAACTTTCAGAAGACGACCGACATATATTTTTAGGGATAGTAATACACGGAAAATCATTACTAGAACTAACAAAAGAGACTCGATACAAGAGTCATAAAACTGTTAAAAGTCATTTTGAAATGTCTAAAAAATTGCTAAGAGAAGAATTAAAAAGCTATTTTGATTAGCAGTGAAGTATAAGTTGTATTAGAGAGAGTTGTAGTATTCTGAAAAAACACCCTAGTTCATTTGAACTAGGGTGTCTCTTATATATCCGAACATCTAATTTATTTCACAAAAAATGTATCATTTGGTTTATTTTTATTGCAATACATTGAAATTTGAAAATTCAAGAATAGCATTAAATAACATATATTGACACTGACTAAAAAAGGTTTTCAAATTTCTTTAAGATTATTATCTATAGCTAGACTTGGATGTTCTTACACTAACATCTGTTCCTAGTAATTTATAAACAATATTTTTTACATCTTGTTCACTTAGAGAACATTTGGGCCCTATACATATTTCTTCAATTGCCAAGGGATCGTAGTCTAATTTCACAAACTCTGTAATGTCAGCATTTCCAGTAATTCTGAAATCATGTTCTAATTTAACTGATTTCCACGGTTCAAGAAATGCTCCCTTACTATTAACTATCTCTTCAAACTTCATATCATCGCAATAAACGAGTCGAACTTCTTTTTCTTCTATAAAGGCTGGATTTTTATATTTTACAAATTCTTGGATTAATTCATGTAAAAACACCTCCACCTGTTCTTCTTTTTTGGTAATATTATTTATGTCTAATACCGTTCCTATTTGATCGGCTATTATTTCTAAATTATTTTCTCCATCATTATAAACTACACTATCAGTATAAGTTACTTTTTCAAAAAATATATTTGAAGAAGTACATAGATTATCTAAATTAAAACCTATAGAAACTCCTTTCCCATCTTCAGCATAGGCTCTCCATTGGCTCAATATATCTGGTTCTTTTGAAAAACAACTAATATATACACTACTCTGCCCTTTTGAATCCAAAATTTCCATGAATTCCTCAAGAGTAAAATCTATATATGAACGTGCTTTCACCCTTTCTATAAGTGATTCTGCCACATCAAAATCTAGCGTACTAAAAGTACGATCTTCATTATTTAGTTTCTCCAGATACCATTTTATTTCTAAAGTATCATTCATTTTTAATGGATCTGAAAGATAAATTTGCTTATTCTTTAGAATATTTAAAAAAGTATTTAAGGAACAATAATAATATCCACGCATGTTTAATTACCTCCATAAGCCTGTATTTCAATTATCATAATATCATTAGCTTTCCTTAAAATCAATCTTAAGACCATAACAAAAATTCTTAAATAAATCATATTTAATGTCCAACTTCTTATTTTTTTAAGTAAGATATCTGATAAACTATAAACGTATTGATGAGATATTTGGTACAAACTTCCATTAAAACTATTATTGGGTAGTTTTTTCTCTAACATTTTTATTCGTTTTTTTGACCTTTTCTATATATTTTTTAACTCTCATTTATATTTAAGCTATTGGATAGCATCTAATAAAACTTTTTTCTGCTATCATTACTAATGCACTGAGGACTTAACTTCCTCTGACAGTGCTTTTTTGTTGCTATTAAAACTTAAAATTGAAAATCTTGTAAATACTCCCGAAAAATTTAGAGATTTGCATAGGAATTGAAATATATAATGTAAATACAGTATTGAAATTTATTTTTTGTAAACATAATAATCCTTTCTAGTTATTAACAATTAAATCTTGTTTTAAAAAATCTGAAATGTGTAGTTATCTAAAACTACCATCTATTTCTTTTAAACAACACAAAAACGCTCTAGACAATATGACTAGAGCGTTTTCTATATATCCGAACATCTAATTATTTCACAAAAAATGTAGTCAAAAATGTAGTCATTCGGTTGATTTTTATTGCAATACATTGAATTTTGAAAATTCAAGAATCGCGTTAAATCAAGGTTTTTTCGTTTCTACTGAAACGTAATGACCCACTATTTAACCTCTGTAAACACAACATGTTTGCGAAGTTTTGGTGAGTATTTCTTCAATTGAAGACGGTCTGGGGTGTTACGTTTGTTTTTAGAAGTAAGGTACAAGCGTTCACCAGATTCTTTGTGTTCAAGTGTAATATTTACGCGCATGGTATCTCCCTTCTATTATTCAGCTGATGCAGCTTTAGCGATCTTACGTCCTTTGTAGTATCCTTTAAGTGATACACGGTGTGAACGTGAGTAATCTCCAGTTGCTTCGTCAAAGTTTACAGATGGAGCTGTTACTTTGTAGTGCGTACGACGTTTGTTTTTCTTCGCTTTTGATGTGCGACGTGCAGGTACTGCCATTTCGTTTTTCTCCTTTTAAGATATAAATTCAATTAGGTTTGATTTTCATCAACTGTAACAGTATAACAAATCTTTTTTGTAAAGTAAAGTTACTTGACAAAAAATTATTAAAAAAAATCTCCTGCCTCATCAAATGGGACAGGAGTTCTCCTTAAAGGTCTATTTCAAATGGCTCATCAATCGTTTCCGAAACGTATTTGCCATCCTTTTTTCGTTGCTTGACACATTCTGTCAGCAGGTACTCGATTTGACCATTGACCGATCGAAAGTCATCTTCTGCCCATGATGCGATAGCAGCATATAACTTGGCTGACAGTCTAAGTGGAATTTGCTTTTTCTTTTGATCAGCCATTCTTAATAGAGACTTCCTGTGTTGACAATTGGTTGTGCATCATGATTGCCACATAGAACGACTAGAAGGTTCGATACCATGGCAGCCTTCCGTTCTTCGTCTAGCTCTACAATCTCTCCTTCGCTCAAGCGTTCAAGGGCCATTTCAACCATCCCAACTGCTCCATCGACAATCATCTTCCGCGCATCGATAATGGCAGACGCTTGTTGGCGTTGAAGCATCACAGCTGCGATTTCTGGAGCATAGGCCAAGTAAGTAATGCGAGCCTCTAGAATTTCGAGCCCAGCATCTTTTACACGTACTTGAATCTCTTCTCGAATACGACTGGCAACAATTTCACTGGAGCCTCGGAGGCTACCCTCATCTGCCTGGCCGTCTCCTGTCGTATCGACATTAGGAGCTACATCATAAGGATAGATGCGGACAATATTACGAAGGGCACTATCACACTGCAATGAGAGATATTCTTTGTAGTTATCCACATTGAAGACTGCTTTAGCCGTATCCACTACGCGCCAAGTAACTGCAATACCAATTTCTACAGGATTTCCCAAACAGTCATTAATCTTCTGACGAGAGTTGTTCAAGGTCATCACTTTTAAGGAAATATTCTTTTTACCTGTCTCGATGGAAATATTGTTGCCTTCTGCTGTTTTACTGACAGACATGGGGGACTTGGTGGTGACATCACCACTTTGGCCCAAGCGGGTGTTATTGGCAGGATTGACAGCGACACAGAAGGGATTGACAAAGTAAATACCCGCTTCACGAATGGTTCCAATATAGTTCCCAAACAAGGTCAAGACCAAGGCCTCTTGCGGTTTAATAATTTTGATCCCCGCATAGCACACCAGACTAGCAATAAAGAGAAAAATACAGGTAATAACTGCAATCGCAAGTGGAAAACCTTCTGGTAGACTAGCAATCGCACTAATAAAGGCTAAAACTAAGACAAGATCCCCAACTAGCAAGCCTATAAGGGCAGCTAAGCCATTTTTCTTTTGGGTTAAAATTTTTTCTTCCATGGGACGAACCCTTCTTTCTTTGTGATATCTAAATGATATCACTTTGCTTACAAAAGTCAAGATATAACTGTAAATTATTTTAGCAAGAAACCGAGCAAGCTGAATTGTCTGAAAATTCAAGAATTTTCTTCTGTCGTTGGGCCTTCTTTTATGCTATAATGGTAAAAAATAGAACGAGAGGAATGACATGACAGAATTAGACAAACGCCATCGTAGTAGTGTCTACGATAGCATGGTAAAATCTCCCAACCGTGCCATGCTTCGCGCGACGGGAATGACCGATGAAAGTTTTGAGAAACCGATTGTTGGAGTGATTTCGACATGGGCGGAAAATACCCCTTGTAACATCCACCTCCACGATTTTGGAAAATTGGCCAAAGAAGGCGTGAAAGATGCAGGTGCTTGGCCAGTCCAATTTGGCACTATTACGGTTGCGGACGGGATCGCTATGGGGACTCCAGGAATGCGCTTCTCCTTGACGTCTCGCGATATCATTGCGGATTCTATCGAAGCGGCTATGGGCGGTCACAACGTCGATGCCTTTGTAGCCATCGGGGGCTGTGATAAGAACATGCCTGGTTCGATGATTGCCATTGCCAATATGGATATCCCTGCGATCTTTGCTTATGGTGGGACCATTGCCCCAGGGAATCTCGATGGAAAAGATATCGACTTGGTTTCTGTTTTCGAAGGAATCGGGAAATGGAACCACGGTGATATGACCGCTGAAGAAGTGAAGCAACTAGAATGTAACGCCTGCCCTGGCCCTGGTGGCTGTGGTGGGATGTATACGGCCAACACCATGGCGACAGCGATTGAGGTCCTTGGGATGAGTCTTCCTGGTTCCTCTTCTCACCCTGCTGAATCGGCTGATAAAAAAGCCGATATCGAAGAAGCAGGTCGTGCTGTTGTCAAGATGCTGGAAATGGGACTCAAACCATCGGATATCTTGACCCGTGAAGCCTTTGAAGATGCCATTACTGTCACCATGGCGCTGGGTGGTTCTACCAATGCCACTCTTCACTTGCTTGCGATCGCTCACGCGGCTAACGTGGACTTGACCCTGGAAGACTTCAACGATTTCCAAGAGCGCGTGCCTCATTTGGCGGACTTGAAACCTTCAGGGAAATATGTCTTCCAAGACCTTTACAATGTCGGTGGTGTGCCAGCCGTCATGAAATACCTTCTTAAGAATGGTTTCCTTCATGGGGATCGCATCACCTGTACTGGTAAGACTGTTGCTGAGAACTTGGAAGCCTTCGCTGATTTGACACCGGGTCAAAAAGTCATCATGCCACTTGAAAATCCGAAACGTGCCGATGGTCCATTGATCATCTTGAAAGGGAACTTGGCTCCAGAAGGGGCGGTTGCCAAAGTATCAGGTGTGAAAGTTCGTAACATCACGGGCCCTGCTAAGGTCTTTGACTCAGAAGAAGCTGCCATTGAAGCCGTTCTTTCGGACGAAATCGTGGATGGCGACGTTGTCGTTGTTCGTTTCGTAGGTCCTAAAGGTGGTCCTGGTATGCCGGAAATGCTGTCCTTGTCATCTATGATCGTTGGGAAAGGCCAAGGAGACAAGGTGGCCCTCTTGACAGACGGACGCTTCTCAGGTGGGACTTACGGTCTCGTTGTCGGTCACATTGCGCCTGAAGCTCAGGTTGGTGGCCCAATCGCCTACCTCCACACAGGGGATCTGGTGACCGTTGACCAAGATACCAAAGAAATTACCATGCATGTCTCAGACGAAGAGTTAGCAAAACGCAAGGCAGAAACAACCTTGCCACCACTGTATAGTCGTGGGGTTTTGGGTAAATACGCCCACATCGTTTCTTCAGCATCTCGTGGTGCCGTGACCGACTTCTGGAATATGGAACAGTCTGGTAAACAATAATTGCAAGGACGACTTTGTCCAAAGAGAGAGTGGGACAGAAATCGGTAATTCGTTAGAATTCGATTTCGTCGTCCCACCTCCGCACAGTTGAGTAGGGCTGTAAAAACTGATGAAATCAGCGTAGTAGAGCCCACTCAACCACTGCGTCTTGCTCGACAATCCAAAAATAATTGAGAGGCTAGGACTTTTGTCCCAGCCTCTTTTTTGTCTCAGAGTGGCTATTTTCAACCCTGTCGCTGAAGCGTATGAATATTACTTTTTGGGGGATTTGAGTGTATCATCTGCCATTTTTCTTGTAAATTCGTCTATAATCTGCTATAATTGTGACTAATCGAATCAATCCTTTAATACTGTCCAGAGAGGCAGGCAAGGAGCTATGGAAATGAAAGGCCTGGGAAGACCAGCCTATATTTTGTGTATCTCCTTGTTGTGGGGGATTTTTTTGTATATTGAAAAGTGGTTTGATAAAAAAGAAATCGTCGATGATGGAGCATGAAGCACTCCCTTACGATTTGGTCATCGAAGGTAGACGTTTTTGTTCAGCCATAGCTTGTCGCATCTTAATTTTAGGAGGTTTTTACGATCGTGAATGACGTTAAATATGATGTGAATGATATGCCAAAACCTGGTTTATTGGTTGGTTTATCTTTCCAGCATTTGTTTGCCATGTTTGGGGCGACAGTGCTGGTGCCGATTTTGGTTGGGATTGATCCTGCCATTGCTTTGTTCTCATCTGGTTTGGGGACCTTGGCTCACTTGACAGTGACCAAGTATAAGATTCCTGCTTATATGGGGTCTAGTTTTGCTTATATTGCAGCGATGCAAATGCTGATGAAGTCAGATGGGATCGCGGCAGTTGCCCAGGGTGCTATGGCGGGTGGTTTGGTCTACTTGTTTGTAGCTCTGATTGTTAAGCATGCGGGTAAAGATTGGATTAATAAGGTCCTTCCACCAATCGTGGTTGGTCCCATTATCATGGTAATTGGTTTGAGTCTTGCGGCAAATGCAGTCACTGATGCGACAACCTTAAATAAAAGCTATAGTGGTTATGCTCTATTGATTTCGATGGTGACCCTCTTTGCGGTTATCCTCTTTAACATGTATGGCAAGAAGATTGTCGGTGTCGTCCCAATTTTACTTGGATTAATTGTGGGCTATATTTTCTCATTGGCTCTTGGTTTGCTGACAGGACATAGTTTTGTCAATTTCTCAGAGGTAGCAGCGGCACATTGGATTCAAGTTCCAAACTTCGACATTCCATTTGTGGATTATAGCTTTAAACTCTATCCAAGTGCGATTTTGACCATGGCTCCGATTGCCTTTGTGACTATGACGGAACATTTTGGCCACCTCATGGTTTTAAATAGTTTGACTGAGCGTGATTACTTCAAGGATCCAGGGCTTGACCATACGCTTACTGGTGATGGCTTGGCACAGATTATTGCTGGATTCTTTGGAGCTCCTCCGGTAACTTCTTATGGGGAAAACATTGGGGTGATGGCCCTTAGTAAGGTCTACTCAGTTTACGTTATTTCAGGCGCAGCAGTGATTGCGGTTGTCATGAGCTTTATTGGGAAGCTATCAGCACTCTTGCACTCTATTCCAACTCCTGTATTGGGAGGTTTGTCTATTGCCCTCTTTGGGGTTATCGCTGCTAGTGGTTTGAAAATTTTAGTTGAACATAAGATTGATTTTGATAATAAAAAGAATCTCTTGATTGCAAGTGTTATCTTGGTATCAGGGATCGGTGGTTTGATGATTGACCTCGGTGGTCTCCGAATTACAGGTGTGGCAACTTCAACAATTCTTGGAATTGTGTTGTATCAAATCCTTCCAGAACCAAAAGCTGATGAGGCTTAGTCCATTCTGGTAGTGAAAAAGTTTGAATGGATTTAAACATTATAAAAAACGAGGAACAGACTCTGATGGCAGAGCTGGTGTTCCTCGTTTTTATTGTGGATCGGATTTCCAAAGAGGCCTTCCTTCATTAGTTGAATGCATTTTTTAAAAGGTAATGCTTATTATCGTGGTGGAAGACCAAGGGCGATGCGCCCGTATCGGCTGATTCGTGTAATTTTCCAAGCGGGTGACCAAGTCACTTCAACCTTGACATCTTCGATCCCCTCGATCTCTTTTAGGCGAGCGACGATTTCGATCGGAAGGCTCTCAGCACAGCTACAAGCCGTATCGGTAAAGGTCATAACCACCTTGCAAGTGCCGGTTTCATCTAGATGGATCTCGTAGATCAGTCCCAGGTTATAAACATCTAACTCAACATCGGTATCAAATACAAGCTCCAATTTTTCGATTAATGACTTCTCTAGTGCCAGGGCGCGGTCATTGATTTTGATATCCTCTCTCATTGCAAGATCCTTTCAGTGTAGTATGGCTTCCATTTTCTCATAATTCGGCTGATAAGGCAAGAAGAGAAAGAGGATTTGAACGTGTCGAACGAAGGAAATTCGGTCCAGTCTCCATTTCTCTTCGAATTTGTGGTAAAATAGAGGCAAAAGTAAGACAAAGGATGAAGGCTATGAAATTACAAAAACCAAAAGGGACCCAGGATATCCTTCCTGGCGATTCAGCGAAATGGCAATATGTAGAAGGCTTTGCGCGCAAGGTCTTTGCGCGATACAATTATGATGAAATCCGCACACCGATCTTCGAACATTATGAAGTCATCAGCCGTTCAGTAGGGGATACGACGGATATCGTTACCAAAGAAATGTATGATTTCTATGACAAGGGAGACCGTCATATCACGCTTCGTCCAGAAGGAACAGCTCCTGTTGTCCGCTCGTATGTAGAAAATAAACTCTTTGCGCCTGAGGTACAAAAACCAAGTAAGTTCTATTACATAGGCCCAATGTTCCGCTATGAACGTCCTCAAGCAGGTCGTTTGCGTCAATTCCACCAGATTGGGGTAGAATGTTTTGGATCGAGCAATCCTGCAACGGATGTCGAAACCATTGCCATGGCAGCGCAATTCCTGAAAGAACTAGGAATTGACAATGTGACCTTGCACTTGAACACCTTGGGAAGCCCTGCTAGTCGTCAAGCTTATCGTCAAGCCTTGATTGATTATCTCTTGCCAATGAAGGATCAATTGTCTAAGGACAGCCAACGTCGCTTAGAAGAAAATCCACTTCGTGTCTTGGATTCAAAAGAAAAAGAAGACAAGGCCGCGGTTGAACAGGCTCCTTCCATCCTAGACTATCTAGATGAAGAAAGCCAAGCGCATTTTGATGCGGTTCGTCGGATGTTGGAAGACTTGGGGGTAGCCTATGTCATCGATACCAATATGGTGCGTGGCTTAGATTACTACAACCACACGATTTTTGAGTTCATTACAGAAATTGAAGGCAATGAATTGACAGTTTGTGCGGGTGGTCGTTATGATGGGTTGGTTGAATACTTCGGTGGCCCTGCGACAGCTGGTTTTGGATTCGGTATCGGTGTGGAACGGATCCTTCTTGTTCTTGAAAAGAAAGGCATTGAATTACCGATCGAAACAGGCTTAGATGCCTATATCGCTGTCCTAGGAGATGAGGTCAATGAAGCAGCGCTTAGCTTGGTTCAGGCCCTTCGAATCCAAGGTTTCAAGGCAGAACGTGATTACCTTGGACGCAAGCTCAAGGCACAATTTAAGTCAGCA
Organism: Streptococcus parasanguinis CC87K; assembly: GCF_000507765.1. Classification (GTDB taxonomy): domain Bacteria; phylum Bacillota; class Bacilli; order Lactobacillales; family Streptococcaceae; genus Streptococcus; species Streptococcus parasanguinis_J. The sequence continues at coordinate 98,628 of NZ_KI669404.1, forward strand.
GATGTCTTTGCGGCCAAAGCCTTGATTACCTTAGGAAGTAGTGAAGTTGAGAGCGGTCAAGTTACTGTGAAAAATAACCAAACTCGTCAAGAAGTAACGGTAGCTCTTGAAAGCTTGAAGAAAGACTTCCCATCTGTTTTAGCAGAGTTGGGATTGGCTTGATCAAGTCTTGCAGACACCTGAAAAACAGATTCGCATGGGAGTAGGAGCAAAGTCGTTGCGCCTGCTCTCTTTTATCTAGCTTCTGTTTGCCGTCCTTTGCCAAGATTTGGCGAAAAGCCGTTAAATTTTCTGACATTTATGATATAATGAGAAGACTACTAGTAAAGGAATGAAACAGTCATGACATTAGTTTATCAATCAACACGAGATGAAAAAAATACTGTAACAGCTAGTCAAGCCATCCTTCAAGGATTGGCGACAGATGGCGGTTTGTTTACTCCAGTCTCTTATCCTCAAGTAGAGCTGGATTTTGATACCCTCAAAGACGCTTCTTACCAAGAAGTGGCCAAGCTTGTTTTGTCAGCCTTTTTGGACGACTTGACAGCAGAGGAGTTGGACTACTGTATTTCTCATGCTTATGACAGCAAGTTTGATACCCCGGCTATTGCTCCGCTTGTCAAACTCGATGGGCAATACAACTTGGAACTCTTCCACGGTTCCACCATTGCCTTTAAAGATATGGCTTTGTCGATCTTGCCTTACTTTATGACAACAGCAGCTAAAAAGCACGGTTTGGAAAATAAAATTGTCATCTTGACGGCGACTTCTGGAGACACTGGTAAAGCTGCCATGGCAGGTTTTGCCGATGTTCCAGGAACAGAGATCATTGTCTTTTATCCAAAAGATGGTGTCAGCAAGGTGCAAGAATTGCAAATGACGACTCAAACGGGGGACAATACCCATGTCATCGCCATCGATGGAAACTTTGACGATGCCCAAACCAATGTCAAACACATGTTCAATGATGTGGCGCTTCGTGAAAAATTAGCAGTCAACAAGATGCAATTCTCATCAGCCAACTCTATGAACATTGGCCGTTTGGTGCCTCAGGTTGTCTATTACGTATACGCCTATGCGCAATTGGTGAAGACAGGCCAAATCACAGCGGGAGAAAAAGTCAACTTTACCGTCCCAACAGGAAACTTTGGAAATATCTTGGCGGCTTTCTATGCCAAACAAATCGGTCTTCCAGTTGGGAAATTGATCTGTGCGTCAAATGAAAACAATGTCTTGACAGACTTCTTCAAAACACATGTCTATGATAAGAAACGTGAGTTCAAGGTGACCACCAGTCCATCGATGGATATTTTGGTCTCTTCAAACTTGGAACGCTTGATTTTCCACTTGGTAGGCAATGATGCCACAAAGACCAAAGAATTGATGGAAAGCCTTGTTGCAACAGGTCAGTACCAATTGTCCAACTTTGATGCAGACATCTTAGATTTGTTTGCGGCTGCATACGCAGATGAAGTAGAAACCGCTGCAGAGATCAAGCGGGTCTATGAAACGTCTGATTACATCGAAGACCCTCATACAGCCGTAGCATCAGCCGTTTATCAAAAATACCGGACTCAAACAGGAGATACTGCTAAAACAGTTATTGCCTCTACAGCAAGTCCTTACAAATTCCCAGTTGTTGCAGTAGAAGCGGTGACAGGTGAGACAGGTCTAGGCGATTTCGAAGCCTTGGCTAAATTACACACACTCTCAGGTGTTCCTGTGCCACCGGCTGTAGACGGCCTTGAAACTGCACCGGTTCGCCATCGTACAAGCGTGGCAGCCAAAGACATGCAAGCAGCCGTAGAAGACTACTTGGGACTTTAATTCTCTGTATTAGAAAGATCAAAAGAGCCGTTTGGCTCTTTTATATACGCATGAATTCATACAAAAAAATCTTAAATATCGCTCTTCCTGCCATGGGTGAAAATTTCTTACAAATGCTGATGGGCATGGTGGACTCTTATTTAGTGGCTCACCTGGGCTTGATTGCCATTTCAGGTGTTTCCGTCGCAGGGAATATCATCACGATCTATCAAGCCATCTTTTTGGCACTGGGTGCGGCAGTTGCCAGTGTAATGTCCAAAAGCTTGGGTGAAAAAAATAAAGAAACCATTGCCTACCATGCGACAGAGTCACTGAAGGTGACCTTGTTGTTGAGTGCTCTCCTAGGAGGGGCTTCGCTGTTATTTGGACGCCAGATGATTTCGCTGTTGGGGACTGAAGCTGCAGTAGCCGAAAGCGGGGGGATTTACCTTTCCTTGGTTGGCGGGACCATAGTTCTCTTAGGATTGATGACGACCTTGGGCTCCTTGGTTCGGGTGGCCAACAATCCACGTCTTCCTATGTATGTGAGCCTGTTGACCAATCTATTAAACGCTCTGTTCTCCTCTGTAGCCATTTTCCTTTTTGGTTGGGGCATTGTTGGTGCAGCTTTGGGGACAGTGCTGGCCCGTCTGGTGGGCGTCATCCTCTTGTGGCAAAAGGTCCAGCTACCCTTTGCCCCCCTTGGTTGGGGATTGGATCGTAAGCTCTTGAACTTAGCGCTTCCAGCTGCCGGGGAGCGGCTGATGATGCGAGCTGGAGATGTGGTGATCATTGCGATCGTGGTTGCTTTTGGGACCGAGGCAGTCGCAGGAAATGCCATCGGAGAGACCTTGACCCAGTTTAACTATATGCCTGTATTTGGAGTGGCCACAGCGACGGTCATGCTCGTGGCACGGAGCCTAGGTGAAGGTGATCTTGAGCAGATTGCTCGCCTTCGAAAGCAGTCTTACTGGTTGTCCTTCGTGTTAATGTTACCTATTGCCTTGGGAATCTTTTTTGGGGGCACCCTTCTGACCCATCTCTACACCCAAGATACAAAAGCAGTCGAAGCTAGCCTATCGGTTGTCCTCTTTTCTTTGTTGGGAACGCCGTTTACAGCAGGAACGGTCATCTATACAGCTGTTTGGCAAGGCTTGGGAAATGGGAAACTTCCATTTTATGCAACGACGATTGGCATGTGGGTCATTCGAATTGGAGCCGGTTATCTGCTTGGAGTAACCCTTGGCTTTGGCCTTCCAGGGGTCTGGACTGGGACGCTGCTCGACAATGGCTTCCGTTGGCTATTTTTGAGTCAACTTTATAGACGAAAAGTAGGAGAGAAAAAATGACAAAACGAGCCTTTATTTGGGATTTGGATGGGACCTTGCTGGATTCCTATGATGCTATTTTAGCAGGTCTTGAGGAGACCTATGCAACTTATCAGCTTCCCTTTGACCGAGCCAGCATTAAAGACTACATCTTGAAGCATTCGGTTCAAGATCTTTTAGTAGCTGTGGCGGAGGAGTATCATCTGGATGTGACCGACTTGAATCATCGCCGAGCAGAAAGTCTAGCGGAGAAAAATGCCCAGGTCCTTCTGATGGATGGGGCGCGTGATGTCCTATCCTGGGGACAAGAAGCTGGAATTGAGCAGTTTGTCTATACCCATAAGGGAGAGAATGCCTTTGTCATCCTACGGGATTTGGGTTTGGAATCTTTTTTTACAGAGATTTTGACCAGTCAAAGTGGTTTTGCCCGCAAGCCTGACCCAGAAGCTGCTATGTATCTGATGGAGAAGTACGGGTTGCATCCAGAAAAGACCTACTATATAGGGGATCGGAGCCTGGATATTGACTTTGCAAGAAATAGCCAGATTCATAGTATCAATTTCTTGACGTCTTACTATCAAGGCAATCATCAGATGAACACCTTACTAGATATCCCACGTATTTTAAACGCTGAAAAGAATCTGTAAAGAATTTGTTTTCATTTTGAAATAAAGTCGTAAGCTTTCTTTAAGAAATGTCCGCTATAATAGAACCATAAACAAAGACCTCCTAACTTTGTTTAGAAAAATCCTAAAACTTTTCTTTTTCATAATAATCTCCCTAAGAGTCGCCAAATCAGGCGGCTTTTTTTGTGTGAAAAAACAGTACAAGCTCTTTTCCTTGCTAGGATAGAAGAAAAAGTTTATAATTGACTTATCAATTATTGATTTATCAAAAATAATACGGAGAAGGAATATGGCAGAAATAAATGATTTGCTCTACCAACTACGTTTGGCAGATCAATCAACTACGCAACTCTTTGAAAAGCGACTAGGGATTAGCTTAACACGTTACCAAATTTTGCAGGATTTATTAGAACAAGCACCTTGCAATCAGATCGCGGTTCAGGAACGCTTGCAGATTGATCCAGCTGCTTTAACGCGGCATTTCAAAATATTGGAAAAGGAAGGGTTTGTCCATCGGAGTCGAAATCCAAAGAACCAGCGGGAAATCTTAATTCATTTGACGGATACGGCCTATAATCGTTTGGTCAAACATCCCCCTCGCTATCATGTGGCGGTGAAAGAACAGATGAGTCGGATTTTGACGGCTCAAGAACAAGAGCAATTTTCTTACCTGCTGGACAAATTAGTATCTGGCATTGAACAAATAACAGTCGAATAAAAAGGAGAATCTACGATGTCATTACTGACGATTATTTTAGCAAGTCTTGCTGCACTGGAGCATTTATATATTTTTTATTTGGAGAGCATCAGAACCACATCTGATACCACAAGTCGGGTTTTCAACATGGATAAAGAAGAACTCGCTCGCCCATCTGTGACCTCTTTATTTAAGAATCAAGGGATATACAATGCCTTGATTGGTGTCTTCCTCTTGTATGGATTGTTTGTCTCTAAAAATAGTGAAGTTGTTACGATTTTCGTGCTCTTTATTATTGGAGCCGCAGCTTACGGTGCGATGACAGCCAATAAAAAGATTATCTTGACCCAAGGTGGCCCTGCTATTTTGGCCTTGTTAAGTATCCTATTTTTGGGTTAAAAAAGATGCGCCGATAGGGAACTTTGAGTTGATTGTATTAAATAAGTGTAGAAAAAAGTATAAAAAAAGACTAAAAATTTTATTGACTTTCTAAGAAAAAGGGTTATAATGGTAGCAACAGAAAAGTAATGAGTCAGCTATTTCCAGGGAGCTTGTGGGAATTGTGAACAAGCAATAGCGACTGATGAAAATTGGACTGTTATGATCAATGAATTCTAACCCATGTGAATTCGGTTAGCACCCCTTACCGTGCAACTCCTTGATAGAGGAGATAGAGATGTGGGGAAAGACCAGCTATTTTTCCCTATAAAAGAGGTGGCACCGCGGACACTACGCCCTCACACAGTTTTTGTGTGAGGGCTTTTCTATGTGCCTTAGCAAGCGAAGCGAGCTTAGGCACATAGATCCCAAAGCGCAAACAGAGCGATGGGATAACCTTAATCGCCTTAGCAAGCGAAGTAGGGTGCGGTTGAATTCATTAGAATAAAAGAGTTCTAAAAGAGAGGTTTCTGATATGAAAAAAGTTTTATCTGCTGATGTGTTGAGTCCAATTTTGGCTTATATGCGTTTGGAAGCGCCCCATAAAATGATCTTGGAGTCGATCCCTCGTGAAAAAGAGAATGCGCGTTTTTCAATTGTAGCCTATCGGCCGGTCAGTGAAGTCAAGTTTGAACATGGTGTCCTCTATTACAATGATCAAATTGTTGAAGAGGATCCTTTGGACTTTTTGAACCGCATCACGGTCAAAACGAAAACTTCAGAAGAACTTCCTTTTAACGGTGGGGCGATTGGATTTGTCGGCTATGACTTGATTGGCCTCTATGAGAACATTGGTTCCATTCCTGAAGATACGATCGGCACCCCAGATCTCCACTTTTTCTTATATGAAAGCTATGTGATTTTTGACCACAAAAAGGAAAAGGTCTATGTGGTGGAAGAAAACCTCTATAGTGGACGGAGTGAAGCAGAGCAAGCGTCGAGCTTGGAGCAAGTGTTAGCACAATTGGCAAGACCTGCAAAAGAAGAGTTTCAGGACAAGGATCTGCATGCACTTCATTTCCACAATCATTTGGATCAAAAAGAGTTTGAGGAAATGGTGGCCCTAGCGCGGGACTATATTCGAAAAGGGGATATGTTCCAATGCGTGCTTAGTCAACGTTTTTCAGCTGATTTTTCAGGAAAACCACTAGATTATTACCGCAATTTGCGCGTGACCAACCCTTCGAATTATCTCTACTTTTATGATTTTGGGGAGTACCAAATTATCGGTGCTAGTCCAGAAAGTCTGGTGTCGGTCAAGGATCGAGTGGTGACAACCAATCCTATTGCTGGCACGCGTCCAAGAGGGATCGATGAAGAGGCTGATCGGCAATTGGCAGCTGATTTGGCAGGGGATCCAAAAGAAGTCGCAGAACACCGGATGTTGGTGGATCTAGGGCGAAACGATATTGGGCGTATCGCCCAAAATGGGTCGGTTGAAGTGACCAAATATATGGAGGTGGAGTTCTTCCGTTATGTGATGCACCTGACGAGTGTGGTCAAGGGTCAATTGCTTCCTGGACTAGCCTCCATTGAGGCTCTGAAGGCAACTCTTCCAGCGGGGACCGTTTCGGGTGCTCCCAAGATTCGAGCCATGAAGCGAATCTATGAAGCAGAAAAAGAAAAACGAGGCGTCTATGCGGGTGCTATTGGCTATCTCTCTGTGACGGGGGATCTCGATTTTGCTATTGCGATTCGAACCATGATCCTCAAAAATAAGAAGGCTTATGTGCAGGCTGGAGCAGGAATTGTTTATGATTCGATCGCTGAAAATGAATACCAAGAAACCGTCAATAAGGCAAAATCAATGACTAGGATTGGAGAAGAAGGATGATTTTATTAGTCGATAATTACGATTCATTTACCTACAATTTAGCACAGTATATCGGAAAATTTGATGAGGTCCAGGTGCTTCGAAATGATGATCCGGATTTGTACCAGGTTGCCCAAGAAGCAGATGCCTTGGTCTTTTCTCCAGGTCCAGGTTGGCCAAAGGATGCGGGCAAGATGGAGGAGATGATCCGAGATTTCACAGGGATCAAACCAATCTTGGGGATTTGCTTGGGACATCAAGCGATTGCGGAAGTTTTTGGAGGGCGCTTGGGATTGGCGCCACAGGTCATGCATGGCAAACAAAGCCAGATCCAGCTAGAAGCTCCTTCTCCGCTATACGCGGGTGTCGCAAAAGAAGTCCCAGTCATGCGCTACCATTCGCTGACGATTGAAGACATGCCAGAGGATTTTGTCATTACCTCTCGGACGACGGATGATCAAGCGATTATGGGAATTCAACACCGCAGCTTACCGATTTATGGTTTTCAATACCATCCAGAAAGTATCGGAACGCCAGATGGGATCAAGACCATCGGAAATTTTGTCAAACTAGTCAAGGAGCGGAAGATGAAACAAGTGCTTGCAAAAGTAGCGGAAGGAATGGATCTAACCAGTGCAGAGTTAGAAGCGGCCATGGAGGAAGTCGTTGCTGGTCGTGCTTCAGAAGCACAGGTGACGGCCCTTCTTCTAGGTCTCAAAATGAAGGGAGAAACGGTTGAAGAGCGGACGGCTATTGCAAAAGTGATGCAGGCCTATGCCGTCGCTATTCCTACAGAAGTTCAAGGAGCGATGGACAATTGTGGAACGGGGGGTGATCGTTCTTATAGTTTCAATATTTCAACAACAGTTGCCTTCGTTCTTGCTGGTGGTGGCATCAAGATGGCGAAACACGGAAATCGTTCGATCTCTTCTAAATCTGGTTCTGCGGATGTGCTAGAAGCGCTAGGGATTAACCTTGATTTGGGTCCAGAAGATTTGGGACGAGTGTTTGAAAAGGCGGGCATTGTCTTTCTGTTCGCCAAAAATCTGCACCCTGGCATGCGCTATATTATGCCCGCTCGCTTGGCGCTAGGGGTTCCAACGGTGATGAACTTAACCGGTCCTCTTATCAATCCGATTCCTCTAGAAACCCAGCTATTGGGAACCAGTCGTCCAGATATGCTGGAAAGTACGGCGGAGATTCTAAAGAATTTGGGTCGGAAACGCGCAGTGGTGGTGAGTGGTCCACAAGGTTTAGACGAGGCAGGCCTTGATGGGAAAACCCAGCTCGCTATTCTGGAAGATGGACAGGTTACCTTATCCAGCTTTCAACCAGAAGATATGGGAATGGAGCGCATCGAAATTGATCAAGTACGAGGTGGAGACGCCAAACGCAATGCGGAAATTTTGCTCAGCGTCTTGAAGAATGAAGCGAGTCCGTTCTTAGAGGTGACTGTTTTGAATGCTGGCCTTGGTTTTTATGCCAACGGCAAAGTAGATTCTATCAAGGAGGGGATTGCCTTGGCACGTGAAGTGATTGCCAGTGGGGCCGCCCTTGAGAAATTGAGATTATTACAGGAGTATCAAAAATGAGTCAAGAATTCTTGCCAAAGATTCTAAAGGAAAAGGCGCGTGAAGTGGCTGTGATGAAAGAAGAGGAGCTCCAACCTTTGCGCGAGACCTACCGCCTGTATGATTACCTAAAGAGTCATCCAGAAAAGCTTCAGGTCATTGCGGAAGTGAAAAAGGCTAGCCCGAGTCTGGGAGACATTCATGTCGATGTGGATATCGTCGCGCAGGCTAAGACTTACCAAGAAAATGGGGCCGTGATGATTTCTGTCTTGACTGATGAAGTGTTTTTCAAGGGCAGTATCGAGTATCTCCGGGAAATTTCTAGTCAGGTGCGCATTCCAACCCTCAACAAAGATTTCATTGTGGATGAAAAGCAACTGATTCGGGCGCGAAACGCAGGGGCAACTGTGATCTTGTTGATTGTTGCAGCCTTATCAGAGGCTCGTCTGAAAGAACTCTTCGATTTTGCGACCCATCTTGGACTGGAGGTCTTGGTGGAGACCCATAATCTGACAGAACTAGAGGTAGCTCACCGGATTGGGGCTCAGATCATAGGGGTCAATAATCGCAACTTGGTGACCTTTGAGACAGATCTTCATACTAGCCTTGAATTGGCGACCAATTTTGAACAAGAACCGGTTTACATCTCGGAGTCTGCTATTTTCACAGCAGCAGACGCGCGCATGCTGGCTCCTTATTTTAATGGCATTCTCGTTGGGACAGCCCTCATGAAGGCATACAATGTGGCTGAAAAAGTAAAGGAGTTGCAGATTGACAAAGGTTAAAATTTGCGGATTATCCACCCCAGAAGCTGTCCAGACAGCTGTTGAGGCAGGTGCGGATTACATTGGTTTTGTCTTTGCACCAAGCAAACGGCAAGTGACGCTGGAGCAAGCTCGGCAGTTGGCTACAGGGATTCCAAAGGGGGTTCAAAAAGTCGGTGTTTTTGTATCGCCACAAAGAGAAGAAGTGGAGCAAGCTTGCCAAGTTGTGGGCTTGGATTTGATACAAGTGCATGGGCCGATAGATGAAACCATCTTGCAAGACCTTCCCCGACAAACGATTCGCGCTGTTCAAGTGGGGAAAGATGCAGCTCTTCCTGAGACCAGTGCTGATTATCTGCTCTTTGATGCTCCTGTAGCAGGAAGTGGGCAGACCTTTGAGTGGCAAGAACTCGAAAGTCAAAACGTTACAAAGCCCTTCTTTATTGCAGGAGGCTTGACGGTAGATAATGTAGCAGATGCCATTCGCTTCTTTCATCCTTATGCGGTGGATGTATCCAGTGGGGTCGAGATAGATGGAATAAAAGATCAAGAAAAGATAAAACGATTTATAGAAAGAGTCAAGCATGGCATATAAACAACCAGATAAAAACGGATTTTACGGGCGGTTTGGGGGACGATTTGTCCCTGAAACCTTGATGACAGCAGTTTTAGAATTAGAAGAAGCCTATAGAGAAAGTCAAGCAGATCCTTCTTTTCAAGCAGAATTGGATCAGCTTCTGAAACAATATGTCGGTCGGGAAACACCGCTCTATTACGCTAAAAATCTTACCAAGTATGTCGGTGGAGCCAAGATTTTTCTTAAAAGAGAAGACCTCAACCACACAGGGGCTCATAAAATTAATAATGCCCTAGGACAAGTTTTATTGGCACACCGGATGGGCAAAAAGAAGATCATCGCAGAAACAGGAGCTGGTCAGCACGGTGTTGCAACGGCAACGGCTGCTGCTTTATTTGGTATGGAATGCACCATCTACATGGGGGAAGAAGATGTCAAACGCCAAGCCCTCAATGTCTTTCGGATGGAGTTGTTGGGCGCCAAGGTTCAATCAGTAACAGATGGGTCACGGGTTCTCAAGGATGCGGTCAATGCTGCCCTTAGAGCCTGGGTAGCAAATGTGGAGGATACCCACTATATCATGGGTTCTGCTCTAGGACCTCACCCATTCCCAGAAATTGTCCGTGATTTTCAAAGTGTCATCGGTCGAGAAGCCAAACGCCAATTTGCAGAGCAAAATGACGGTGCGCTGCCAGATGCCGTCCTAGCCTGTGTAGGAGGCGGATCGAACGCTATTGGGCTCTTCTATCCTTTTGTTGAGGATACCTCTGTTGCCATGTATGGGGCGGAAGCTGCTGGCCTTGGGGTAGATACAGACCAGCATGCAGCAACCTTGACCAAGGGACGTCCGGGAGTCCTTCACGGCGCCTTGATGGATGTTTTACAGGATGCCCATGGACAGATTTTAGAAGCCTTCTCGATTTCGGCAGGTCTCGATTATCCAGGGATTGGGCCAGAGCATTCTTATTTCCATGACATCAAGCGGGCAACCTATGTGCCTGTGACAGACCAAGAAGCCCTAGAAGCCTTTCAATTGCTTTCGAAAGTAGAAGGAATCATTCCAGCTCTGGAATCGAGCCATGTTATCGCCTATGCGGTGAAGTTGGCTAAGGAGATGGGACCTGAAAAATCTATGATTGTTTGCTTATCAGGTCGTGGGGATAAAGATGTGGTACAAGTCAAAGACCGCCTAGAAAAAGAGAGAGGAGAGTAAGATGGGAAAGACCTTAACAGAGCATTTACAAAAGCTGAAAGACCAGCAGCAAGGGATCTTTGTTCCTTATATTATGGCAGGAGATCATGAAAAAGGCTTGGCAGGTTTGCAGGAAACCATCCAATTTTTGGAGGAACTTGGTGTCTCAGCTATTGAGGTTGGTATTCCTTTTTCGGATCCGGTGGCAGATGGTCCTGTGATTGAAGAGGCGGGACTACGAAGTTTAGCCCATGGGACGACGACAGAGGAACTGGTGCAAACGATCCAGCACTTAGAGACAAGTGTTCCTTTGGTCATCATGACCTATTTCAACCCCTTGTTCCAATATGGTCTAGAAAACTTTTTTAGAGATGTAGAAGGAACAGCAGTCAAGGGAGTGATTATTCCGGACCTCCCCCATGAGCATGCGGATCTGGTAGAACCTCTCTTAGTGGATAAAGACATCGCTTTGGTGCCGCTAGTGAGCTTAACCACAGGAATCAAGCGCCAGAAGAAATTGATCCAAGATGCAGAAGGATTTATCTATGCCGTTGCCGTCAATGGAGTGACGGGGAAAGCTGGTAGCTATCGAGATGATTTGGATCACCATTTGGCCCAATTACATGAAATAGCGTCTATTCCTGTTTTAACAGGTTTTGGAGTTTCCAGCATGGAGGATGTTCACCGTTTCAACAAGGTCTCAGATGGGGTTATTGTGGGGTCCAAAATCGTTAAGGCTCTCCACCAAGGGGAGACAGACGCCATTGCTCGTTTTATTTCTCAAGCAGTGAAGGGTTAGAAGCTTCATTCCATTCATCATCAGCTTGATTCTCCTAGATCAAGCTCTTTGTCTACTATTTTAAACATTCCCCTCGTTGGTCTTTACAAACGAGGCTTTCTCGTTACAATAGAGGTAGTAACAAGAAAAGAGGAGAAGAGAATGATAAGCCTTGAAGAGATTGATCAAGTCATCCAGTCAGGTCCTTTTGAACCCACCTGGGACTCTCTTAGCCATCAAGTCTGTCCGGATTGGTATCGGGATGCCAAATTTGGAATGTTTATCCACTGGGGCGTCTACAGTGTACCTGCCTTTGGTTCAGAATGGTATTCGCGAAATATGTATATCCAAGGGAATCCTTGTTGTGACTATCATCGAGAGCATTTTGGAGACCAGGCCGGCTTTGGCTACAAGGATCTCATTCCTCTTTTTACAGCCGATCGCTTTGATCCGGCATCTTGGCTAGATCTCTTTCAAAAAGCGGGAGCCCAGTATCTTTTTCCAGTTGCGGAGCACCACGATGGTTTTCAGATGTATGCCTCTACTCTCTCGCCTTATAATAGCTTAGAAATGGGGCCGAGACGAGATGTCTTAGGAGAGCTGAGGAAGGAAGCAGAAAAACGTGGCCTGCACTTCTGTACGTCCTCTCACCGGGCAGAACACCAGTTTTTCTTTTCACATGGCAAGGAATTCACTAGTGACATTCCGCAAGAAGTCCCAAGAGACAGTCTTTATTGGCCAGCGGAGCCAGAGCCCAAGGATCATTTTGATCTGACTTCCAAGCCTTATCCAAGCAAAGAATTCTTGGAAGATTGGCTTTTGCGAACCTGTGAACTGGTGCGGGACTACCAACCAGAGCTCCTATATTTTGACTGGTGGATCCAGCATGAGAGTTTCCGTCCCTACTTGATGCGCTTTTTGGCTTATTATTACAATCTAGCAGCACAAGAGGATCGCAAGGTGGCTGTTTGTTACAAACAGGATGCCCTCCCTTTCGGTTCAGGAATCGTTGAGATGGAGCGGGGAGGATACGGAGAGACGCAAGCCTTTCCGTGGCAAATGGATACCGCGATTGCCCGTAATTCTTGGTGCTATACCCAGGATCTAGCCTACAAGACCAGTAAGGAATTGCTACAAAATTTAGTTGATGTTGTGGCAAAAAATGGCAATCTTCTGCTCAATATTGGACCCAAGGCAGATGGCACGATCCCTGAGCAAGACCAAGACATCCTCACAGAGATCGGGGACTGGCTGGCGGTAAATGGAGAAGCCATTTATCAGAGTCGGCCTTGGCGTGTGTCATCAGACGGACCGACCGAGGCCCAGGAAGGTTCCTTCTCAGATGGGCAAGCGCCACTCTATACCAGCCAAGATTTCCGCTATACCATGCGTGATGGTTTTCTTTATGCTATCCAGCTGGAACCAAGTGGAAGGATAGAAGAGTTGGCCTTACCGTCTCTCGCCTATGATCTCAAGCAACCGAGAATTCTTCATGCGCGCATTCAAAAGCTAGAGCTCCTTGGAGAAAGTCAGCCCCTTTCTTGGAGCCAAGATGAGACAGGGCTCCATCTTCAGTTACCAGCTTGCAGCAAAAAACAACCGCGTGTTTTGCGCCTCAGCTTTTAGTTTTCTTGAAGCTTTCTATAAGGAATCGTTTAGGTTTCTCTTGTATACTGTACTCATCCAATAAGAAATGAGGTACAGAAAATGAAAATCTCAGTTAATTATCCAAAACGCTTTAAGAAATTGCCACAACAAGGTTCTTGTTACGGTGAATAAACACTTCTCTTCATTTTTCATAAGAAACTCCTAAAGAAGGCTCTACCCGAAAGGGTAGAGTTTTTATGTACCAGAGACCTTGTGATTCGTGGTATAATAGGCCTATGGAAAAAAAGAATAAATTACTACTCATCGACGGGTCTTCCGTCGCTTTTCGTGCCTTTTTCGCACTCTATCATCAAATTGATCGCTTCAAAAATGCCAATGGTCTGCATACCAATGCGGTCTATGGCTTTAATCTCATGTTGAGTCATCTCTTGGAGCGCATCCAACCAACCCATGTCCTCGTCGCTTTTGATGCAGGAAAGACGACCTTTCGGACGGAGATGTATGCTGACTACAAAGGGGGTCGTGCAAAAACTCCAGATGAGTTCCGCGAGCAGTTTCCTTTCATTCGTGAGCAACTGGATCATTTGGGAATCCGCCATTATGAGCTAGCTCAGTATGAAGCGGATGATATTATTGGAACGCTGGGTAAGATGGCAGAAACTACCTCGGTGCCATTTGAAGTCACCATTGTCTCTGGGGACAAGGATTTGATCCAGCTGACGGATGACAATACGGTGGTTGAAATCTCCAAAAAAGGGGTGGCAGAGTTTGAAGAATTCACTCCAGCCTATCTCAAAGAAAAAATGGGTCTGACACCAGAGCAATTTATCGACCTCAAGGCCTTGATGGGAGATAAGTCGGATAATATCCCAGGTGTTACTAAGATCGGAGAAAAGACAGGGATCAAACTACTCCTAGAGTATGGCTCTCTCGATGGTATTTACGAGCATATCGATGAGATGAAAGCTTCTAAGATGAAGGAAAACCTCATCAACGACAAGGAGCAGGCCTATCTGTCCAAGACTCTCGCGACCATCGATACCAATGCGCCCATTGAGATTGGCCTGGATGATATCACCTATACGGGCCCCCATCTAGAAAATCTCGCCAAGTTTTATGAGGAGATGGGCTTCAAGCAACTCCGTCAGGCCTTGGATCTCAGTGGAGAAGAGGCGGCTCCTGTAGCCATTGACTATACAGAAGTCGAGCAAGTCACTCCAGATATGCTTACGGAAGATAGTTTCTTCCATTTCGAGATTTTTGGGGACAACTACCATACGGAACCCATTATCGGCTTTGCATGGGGGACCAAAGGTCAGCTCTACGCGAGTACAGATACTGGTCTTTTGCAAACACCGATTTTCAAAGAATTTCTCGAAAAAACGCCCCTCAAGGTCTATGACTTCAAGCGGGCCAAGGTCTTGCTCAGCCACTTGGGCATTACCCTTCAAAATCCCGCGTTTGACAGTCGATTGGCCAAGTATCTCTTGTCGACCGTAGAGGACAATGAGATTTCAACCATTGCGAGTCTCTATAGTCAGATTGCGCTGCCACTGGACGAAGTCGTTTATGGCAAGGGAGCCAAAAAAGCTATCCCAGAGAAGGCGGTCCTATTAGAGCATTTGGCACGGAAAGTCGCTGTTCTACTGGATACCGAAGAGCCTATGATGGAGCAGTTGCAAGCCCATGATCAGCTAGATTTGCTTTATGATATGGAGCAACCACTAGCAGCTGTTTTGGCCAAGATGGAAATCGCGGGGATCAAGGTAGAGCGCCAGACCCTCCAAGATATGCAAGTGGAAAACGAAGCGGTCTTGGAACGCTTGACCCAAGAAATCTACGAGCTTGCAGGAGAAGAGTTCAACATCAATTCTCCAAAACAATTGGGTGTCATCCTCTTTGAAAAATTGGAACTCCCTCTTGAATATACGAAGAAGACCAAAACCGGCTATTCCACAGCTGTTGATGTCTTGGAACGCCTGGCTCCCATCGCACCAATTGTGTCTAAGATTCTTGAATACCGCCAAATTGCTAAGATCCAGTCGACCTATGTCATCGGTCTTCAAGATTGGATTTTGGAAGATGGGAAGATCCATACCCGCTATGTACAGGATTTGACGCAGACAGGCCGCTTGTCCAGCGTGGATCCCAACCTGCAAAATATCCCTGTCCGATTGGAACAAGGTCGCCTTATTCGTAAGGCCTTTGTCCCAGAAGAGGAAAACAGTGTCTTGCTCAGTTCGGACTATTCACAGATCGAATTGCGCGTCTTGGCCCATATTTCGGGAGATGAGCATTTGATTGACGCCTTTAAACATGGGGCAGATATCCATACATCGACTGCTATGCGCGTCTTCAATATTGAAAAACCAGAAGATGTGACGCCGAACGACCGTCGCAATGCAAAAGCAGTAAACTTCGGTGTGGTTTATGGAATTTCCGACTTTGGCCTGTCTAACAACCTAGGGATCAGTCGAAAAGAAGCCAAGGCCTACATTGAGACCTATTTCGAACGCTACCCTGGCATCAAGGACTATATGGAGAGAGTGGTACGGGAAGCGCGTGACAAAGGCTATGTGGAGACTCTCTTCAAGCGTCGTCGGGAGATTCCAGATATCAATTCTCGCAACTTCAATGTTCGAGGCTTTGCGGAGCGGACGGCTATCAACTCACCCATCCAAGGATCGGCAGCAGACATCTTGAAAATTGCTATGATCCACTTAGACCAAGCGCTAGAAAGAGGAGTATACAAGACCAAGATGCTTCTTCAGGTGCATGATGAAATCGTTCTGCAAGTACCAAGTGATGAACTGGTAGCGATCAAAGAACTCGTCAAAGAGACCATGGAATCCGCTATCGAACTTGCAGTACCACTGGAAGCCGATGAAAACGAAGGCAAGACATGGTATGAAGCCAAATAAAATGGAAGTCGTACAAGCACGTCCAGTATCATATAAATTCTTAAGACAAGAAACACAAAAAGGAGATTCTTATGGCTTATTCATTTCGCAATCCTAGTGATGGCATTATCAAACATTACCTAGAAACCAGCAAGATCATTGCTGTAGTGGGATTATCTGATCGTGAAGATACGACCAGTCATCGTGTCAGTAAGGAGATGCAAGAGCGAGGCTATCGGATTATTCCTGTCAACCCCCGCGCAGCTGGTGGCCAGATCCTTGGAGAAACGGTGTACGCTAGCTTACAGGAGATCCCATTCCCAGTAGATATCGTTGATGTATACCGTCGCAGTGAGTTTTTACCAGATGTGGCACGTGATTTTATTGAGAAGGATGCGAAAATTTTCTGGGCACAATTGGAGTTGGAAAATCAAGAAGCAGAAGAAATCCTTCGTGGAGCTGGACGGGAAGATATCGTCATGAACCGCTGTATCAAACGGGAACATACCAGACTGATCTTAGGAGACTCCCTATACGGTTTATAAATGATAAACAATTGACATAGAAGAAAACCCCAGCAAGCTGGGGTTTTCTTCTTACTCTTATTCAGTTTCATGGCTTGGATGGCCTGTAAAATGGCGAGGCCCTTGTTTAATCTGCTTGATTTGATCATAAAAGGCAATTTGGCAGTTGATAAAGTAAGGCATGGTATAAAAGCCGATGACATCGCGCGTGAAGTAATTCAAGAAGTACCAACCAACCAAGGTTAGATCGAGCACCAAGCGATTGCTGCGGAACCCTTTCATGGTTTCACGACTTTGGCGAAGGACTCCAAAGGCTCCCTTGTAGTCGCCGTCTCGTAATTGCTCATAGAGGATCAATTCGACCAGGCTAAGACTGTAGTATTGTGGCAGGTAAAAGAGGAGGCCAATCAGGCCAAGTATGACACCAGCAGTCATCAGAGGCATTTGTTGCATGAGAGATTGGAATTCAGGACTGGAAGCACTCAGAGTGCTAGGGTTGCCCACCTTATCGTAGATCGCCAAAAATCGAATGCTAGCGTAGGTGCTGATGAGACTCCCCACATAGAGGATGAGTCCCCATAAAAAGAGGACGGCTTGCTTCAAGATCAAGGTGGCAAATACAGAGGTAAAGCGATCTTGTTTAAAGATATCTAACACACGTGTTCGGTGTTCGATCTTGGGATTAATCGTATCTAAATAGCTAAAAGTCGCACCGACCACTAAAATGGAGATGACAAAGGAGACGACAGAAGGAAAGAGTTGCCGCTGGATCATGTAGATACTTGCTTGCTGCAAGGTCATATCCGGTAGTAGATCGACCAGATCTTGCCCACTTAAGAGGAAGTTAGCAAGAATGGTCAACAGGACCGGAAGAGCAAAAAGGATAGCTAAGCCCGGTTGCTGGACTTGCATGGTACGTGCCCGGAGGCGAATCAGTTTAAGGTTCATAGATGACACTCTCTTCATAGTAGTACTTTTTATTATAACATAAGTCCGTGACAGAGCCGGTAAAATTTGGTACAATCGTACAGGTGCTCACAGGAAAACTGTGACAGGAATAAGAAGGCTGGGACTGTTTTTCCCAGTACGGAGGTAACCATGACAGATTCACCGATTCAATATCGATTAATCAAAAAAGAAAAGCATACAGGTGCTCGTCTGGGAGAAATTATCACCCCTCACGGGACCTTCCCAACCCCAATGTTTATGCCTGTAGGGACTCAGGCAACCGTTAAGACCCAATCGCCAGAAGAACTCAAGGAAATGGGTTCCGGAATTATCTTGGCCAACACCTACCATCTCTGGCTTCGTCCCGGGGACGACTTGGTCGCAAAAGCAGGAGGACTGCACCAGTTCATGAACTGGGACCAGCCGATTTTGACAGATAGTGGAGGCTTCCAAGTCTATTCATTAGCGGATACCCGCAACATCACCGAAGAAGGGGTAACCTTTAAAAACCACCTCAACGGCTCGAAGATGTTCCTCTCTCCAGAAAAGGCCATCTCCATCCAAAACAATCTAGGGAGCGACATCATGATGTCCTTTGATGAATGCCCTCAGTTCTATCAGCCCTATGATTATGTGAAAAAATCAATCGAACGGACCAGTCGTTGGGCAGAACGTGGCCTGAAGGCTCACCGTCGTCCTCATGATCAAGGTCTTTTCGGGATTGTTCAAGGGGCTGGATTTGAAGACTTGCGCCGTCAGTCTGCCCAAGATTTGGTCAGCATGGACTTTCCAGGCTATTCCATCGGTGGCTTAGCTGTTGGGGAAAGCCATGAAGAGATGAATGCCGTGCTTGATTTCACAACTCCGCTCTTACCAGAGAACAAGCCACGCTATCTCATGGGAGTAGGAGCTCCAGACAGTTTGATTGATGGGGTTATTCGTGGAGTGGACATGTTTGACTGTGTCTTGCCGACGCGGATTGCGCGAAATGGTACCTGTATGACTAGTCAAGGACGCCTAGTAGTGAAAAATGCGCAATTTGCAGAAGACTTTACACCGCTGGATCCCGAATGTGATTGCTACACTTGTAAGAATTACACCCGAGCTTATCTTCGCCACCTCCTCAAGGCAGATGAGACCTTCGGCATTCGCTTGACTAGCTACCACAACCTCTATTTCTTGATCAACCTCATGAAACAGGTCCGTCAAGCCATCATGGATGACAATCTCTTAGAATTCCGTGAGCATTTCGTCGAAAAATATGGCTATAACAAATCAGGACGGAATTTCTAGAAATAGATAAATAGGAAGAAAAAAGACTACATCCATCTGAGAATAATAGGAATAACTGCTAGACGCAGTAGTTGATTGGTATCTTTGTTCGCTTGTTAAGCTCCAAAGATAACCTAATCAACTGTGCGGGGGCGAGACGACGAACAAATTGGATATAAATTTGTTCTGTCTCGCTCCCTTTTTCCTATATAATAGCAACTTTTTTAGCACTCTATTTCTTTCGAAAACACTTTCATCAAAAAAACGAAAAAAATCTTCTCAAATCCCTTGCATTGGGCCTTTGTTTGTGTTAAACTACTATGGTGCTGTGAAAAACAGCTATTAGCTTTGATGCAAGAGGTTGCGACACGCTCGGTTGCATTGCCACGCAACGCGCGTCGGTTTTCTTGTGGAGCTAGCCTATTATCTTAAATAGACGAAAAGGAGAAAAAGATGGCAAACAAAAAAATCCGCATCCGTTTGAAAGCGTACGAACACCGTACACTCGACACAGCGGCTGCAAAAATCGTAGAATCAGCTACTCGTACAGGTGCACAAGTTGCGGGTCCAATCCCACTTCCAACTGAGCGTAGCCTCTACACAATCATTCGTGCGACTCACAAATACAAAGATTCTCGCGAACAATTCGAAATGCGTACACACAAACGTTTGATCGACATCATCAACCCAACTCAAAAAACAGTTGACGCTTTGATGAAATTGGATCTTCCAAGTGGTGTAAACGTAGAAATCAAACTTTAATCTAAAGCTTGATCTAGAGCATAAAAAACGCTCGTTAAAAACTTTTTGAATAAAAAACTATAGAAAAGGAACTATTTTCTCATGACAAAAGGAATCTTAGGGAAAAAAGTGGGAATGACTCAAATCTTCACTGAAGCTGGCGAATTGATCCCTGTAACAGTTATCGAAGCAACTCCAAACGTTGTTCTTCAAGTTAAAACTGTTGAAACAGATGGTTACAACGCTATCCAAGTTGGTTTCGATGACAAACGCGAAGTATTGAGCAACAAACCTGCTAAAGGACATGTAGCAAAAGCTAACACGGCTCCTAAGCGCTTCATTCGTGAATTCAAAAACGTTGAAGGCTTGGAAGTTGGTGCTGAAATCACAGTTGACACTTTCGAAGCTGGAGACATTGTTGATGTAACTGGTACTTCTAAAGGTAAAGGTTTCCAAGGTGTTATCAAACGCCACGGACAATCACGTGGACCTATGGCTCACGGTTCTCGTTACCACCGTCGTCCAGGTTCTATGGGACCTGTTGCACCTAACCGCGTATTCAAAGGTAAAAACCTTGCAGGACGCATGGGTGGCGATCGTGTAACAATTCAAAACCTTGAAGTTGTACAAGTTGTTCCAGAAAAGAACGTTATCCTTATCAAAGGTAACGTACCAGGTGCTAAGAAATCTCTTATCACTATCAAGTCAGCAGTTAAAGCTGGTAAATAATAAGGAAAGGGGAATACAGTCAAAATGGCAAATGTAACATTATTCGACCAAACTGGTAAACAAGCGGGCGAAGTTGTTCTTAACGATGCGATCTTTGGTATCGAACCAAACCAAGCAGTTGTATTTGATGTGATCATCAGCCAACGTGCTAGCCTTCGTCAAGGAACTCACGCAGTTAAAAACCGTTCAGCCGTTTCAGGTGGCGGACGCAAACCATGGCGTCAAAAAGGAACTGGACGTGCTCGTCAAGGTTCTATCCGCTCTCCACAATGGCGTGGTGGTGGAATTGTCTTCGGACCAACTCCACGTAGCTATGCGTACAAACTTCCTCAAAAAGTTCGTCGCCTTGCACTTAAATCTGTTTACTCAGAAAAAGTTGCTGAAAACAAATTTGTAGCCGTTGATTCTCTTGAATTTACAGCTCCAAAAACTGCTGAATTTGCAAAAGTTCTTGCAGCTTTGAGCATCGATTCTAAAGTCCTTGTTATTCTTGAAGAAGGAAATGAATTCGCAGCTCTTTCAGCTCGTAACCTTCCAAACGTGAAAGTTGCGACTGCTACAACTGCAAGTGTTCTTGACATCGCAAATAGTGACAAACTTCTTGTTACTCAAGCAGCTATCTCTAAAATCGAGGAGGTTCTTGCATAATGAATTTGTATGATGTTATCAAAAAACCTGTTATCACTGAAAAGTCAATGGCTCAACTTGAAGCAGGCAAATATGTATTTGAAGTTGACACTCGCGCTCACAAACTTTTGATCAAACAAGCTGTTGAAGCTGCGTTTGAAGGTGTAAAAGTTGCGAATGTGAACACTGTAAACGTAAAACCTAAAGCAAAACGCGTTGGACGTTACACTGGTTTTACTTCAAAAACTAAAAAAGCTATCATCACGCTTGCAGCTGATTCTAAAGCAATCGAGTTGTTTGCTACTGAAGCTGAATAATCTAAGGAGGAAATATCGTGGGAATTCGTGTTTATAAACCAACAACAAACGGTCGCCGTAATATGACTTCTTTGGATTTCGCTGAAATCACAACAAACACACCTGAGAAAACTTTGCTTGTTTCTCTTAAAAACAAAGCAGGTCGTAACAACAACGGTCGTATCACTGTTCGTCACCAAGGTGGTGGACACAAACGTCATTACCGTTTGATCGATTTCAAACGTAACAAAGATGGAGTTGAAGCAGTCGTTAAAACGATCGAATACGATCCAAACCGCTCAGCTAACATCGCGCTTGTACACTACACTGACGGTGTGAAAGCTTACATCATCGCCCCTAAAGGTCTTGAAGTAGGTCAACGTATCGTATCAGGACCAGAAGCAGATATCAAAGTCGGAAACGCTCTTCCACTTGCTAACATCCCAGTTGGTACTTTGATCCACAACATCGAATTGAAACCTGGTAAAGGTGGAGAATTGGTACGTGCTGCTGGAGCTTCTGCTCAAGTATTGGGTTCTGAAGGTAAATATGTACTTGTTCGTCTTCAATCAGGCGAAGTTCGTATGATTCTTGGAACTTGCCGTGCTACAGTTGGTGTTGTCGGAAACGAACAACATGGACTTGTAAACCTTGGTAAAGCGGGACGTAACCGCTGGAAAGGTGTTCGCCCTACAGTTCGTGGTTCTGTAATGAACCCGAATGATCACCCACACGGTGGTGGTGAAGGTAAAGCACCAGTTGGACGTAAAGCGCCATCTACTCCTTGGGGTAAACCTGCGCTTGGTCTTAAAACTCGTAACAAGAAAGCGAAATCTGACAAACTTATCGTTCGTCGTCGCAACCAAAAATAATCATAAGCAACTAGCTTACACTTTCCGCCAGCTCGGTAGCGCTGCATAGCAGCGCAAGCCGCTGTGGTACTAAATTTTAAAGGAGAAAATTACAAAATGGGACGTAGTCTTAAAAAAGGACCTTTCGTCGATGAGCATTTGATGAAAAAAGTTGAAGCTCAAGCAAACGACGAAAAGAAAAAAGTAATTAAAACTTGGTCACGTCGTTCAACGATCTTCCCAAGTTTCATCGGATACACTATCGCAGTTTATGATGGACGTAAACATGTGCCTGTTTACATCCAAGAAGACATGGTAGGTCACAAGCTTGGTGAATTTGCACCAACTCGTACTTACAAAGGTCACGCGGCAGACGACAAGAAGACACGTAGAAAATAAGGAGAACATAAATGGCAGAAATTACTTCAGCTAAAGCAATGGCTCGTACAGTGCGTGTTTCACCTCGTAAATCACGTCTTGTTCTTGACAACATCCGTGGTAAAAGCGTAGCCGATGCCATCGCTATTTTGACATTCACACCAAACAAAGCTGCAGGGATCATCCTTAAAGTGTTGAACTCAGCAGTAGCAAACGCTGAAAACAACTTTGGTTTGGAAAAAGCTAACTTGGTAGTATCTGAAGCATTCGCAAACGAAGGACCAACAATGAAACGTTTCCGTCCACGTGCGAAAGGTTCAGCTTCACCAATCAACAAACGTACAGCTCACATCACAGTAGCTGTTGCAGAAAAATAAGGAGGTAAACTCGTGGGTCAAAAAGTACATCCAATTGGTATGCGTGTTGGTATCATCCGTGATTGGGATGCCAAATGGTATGCTGAAAAAGAATACGCGGATTACCTTCATGAAGATCTTGCAATCCGTAAATTCATTCAAAAAGAATTGGCTGACGCAGCCGTTTCAACTATTGAAATCGAACGCGCAGTAAACAAAGTTAACGTTTCTCTTCACACTGCTAAACCAGGTATGGTTATCGGTAAAGGTGGAGCAAACGTTGATGCACTTCGTGCAGCTCTTAACAAATTGACTGGTAAACAAGTACACATCAACATCATTGAGATCAAACGTCCTGACTTGGATGCTCACCTTGTTGGTGAAGGAATCGCTCGTCAATTGGAACAACGTGTTGCTTTCCGTCGTGCACAAAAACAAGCAATCCAACGTGCTATGCGTGCTGGAGCTAAAGGAATCAAAACTCAAGTATCAGGTCGTTTGAACGGTGCAGATATTGCCCGTGCAGAAGGATACTCTGAAGGAACTGTTCCACTCCACACACTTCGCGCTGATATCGATTACGCTTGGGAAGAAGCAGACACTACTTACGGTAAACTTGGTGTTAAAGTATGGATCTACCGTGGTGAAGTTCTTCCGGCTCGTAAAGACGCTAAAGGAGGTAAATAACCAATGTTAGTACCTAAACGTGTAAAACACCGTCGCGAATTCCGTGGTAAAATGCGCGGTGAAGCAAAAGGTGGAAAAGAAGTAGCATTCGGTGAATACGGTCTTCAAGCTACAACTAGCCACTGGATCACAAACCGTCAAATCGAAGCTGCTCGTATCGCCATGACTCGTTACATGAAACGTGGTGGTAAAGTTTGGATTAAGATTTTCCCACACAAATCATACACCGCTAAAGCTATCGGGGTACGTATGGGATCTGGTAAAGGGGCTCCTGAAGGTTGGGTAGCACCAGTTAAACGTGGTAAAGTGATGTTCGAAATCGCTGGTGTATCTGAAGAGATCGCACGCGAAGCACTTCGTCTTGCTAGCCACAAATTGCCAGTTAAAACTAAATTTGTGAAACGTGAAGCAGAATAAGGAGAGGTCATGAAACTTACAGAAGTAAAAGAATTTGTTAAAGAACTTCGTGGTCTTTCTCAAGAAGAACTCGCGAAGCGTGAAAATGAATTGAAGAAAGAATTGTTTGAACTTCGTTTCCAAGCAGCTGCTGGTCAATTGGAACAAACTGGACGTTTGAAAGAAGTGAAAAAACAAATCGCTCGTATCAAAACTGTTCAATCAGAAGCTAAATAATAGACTAGGGAAGGAGAATTTCAATGGAACGCAATAATCGTAAAGTTCTTGTTGGACGCGTTGTGTCTGACAAAATGGACAAAACAATCACAGTTGTAGTTGAAACTAAACGTAACCACCCAGTCTATGGTAAACGTATCAACTATTCTAAAAAATACAAAGCTCATGATGAAAACAATGTTGCTAAAGAAGGCGATATCGTTCGTATCATGGAAACTCGTCCGCTTTCAGCTACAAAACGCTTCCGTCTTGTAGAAGTCGTTGAAGAAGCGGTCATCATCTAATCATACCTGAAAGGAGAAAACGTAAATGATTCAAACAGAAACTCGTTTGAAAGTCGCTGACAACAGTGGCGCACGCGAAATCTTGACAATCAAAGTTCTTGGTGGTTCAAAACGTAAATTCGCGAGCATCGGTGATGTAATCGTTGCATCTGTAAAACAAGCTACTCCTGGTGGTGCGGTTAAGAAAGGTGACGTTGTAAAAGCTGTTATCGTTCGTACTAAATCAGGTGCTCGTCGTAAAGATGGTTCATACATCAAGTTCGACGAAAATGCAGCAGTGATCATCCGTGACGACAAAACTCCTCGCGGAACTCGTATCTTTGGTCCAGTTGCACGTGAATTGCGTGACGGTGGATTCATGAAGATCGTATCACTTGCTCCAGAAGTACTTTAATCAATCAAAAACAAACACAGTCCCCTGGCTCAGCCAGGGTGCCCATCGGGCGTAAGAATAAAAGGAGAATAAAATGTTTGTAAAAAAAGGCGACAAAGTTCGCGTTATTGCTGGTAAAGACAAAGGCGTAGAAGCTGTTGTTCTTACTGCTCTTCCAAAAGTAAATAAAGTTGTTGTAGAAGGTGTAAACATCATTAAGAAACACCAACGTCCAAATAACGAAAACCCTCAAGGTGCGATCGTTGAAAAAGAAGCTCCAATCCATGCTTCTAACGTTCAAGTTTTGGACAAAAACGGTGTTGCTGGACGTGTTGGCTACAAATTTGTAGACGGCAAAAAAGTTCGCTACAACAAAAAATCAGGCGAAGTGCTTGACTAATCACGAAGGAAAGGAGAAGTATAATGGCTAATCGTTTAAAAGAAAAATACCTTAATGAAGTAGTACCATCATTGACTGAACAGTTCAACTATTCATCAGTTATGGCTGTGCCAAAAGTTGATAAAATCGTTTTGAACATGGGTGTTGGTGATGCAGTATCAAATGCTAAGAACCTTGAAAAAGCTGCTGAAGAGCTTGCTTTGATCTCAGGTCAAAAACCATTGATCACTAAGGCTAAAAAATCAATCGCCGGCTTCCGTCTTCGTGAAGGTGTTGCGATCGGTGCAAAAGTTACCCTTCGTGGTGAACGTATGTACGAATTCTTGGATAAATTGGTAACAGTTTCACTTCCACGTGTACGTGACTTCCATGGTGTTCCAACAAAATCATTTGATGGACGCGGAAACTACACACTTGGTGTGAAAGAACAATTGATCTTCCCAGAAATCAACTTTGATGATGTTGATAAAACTCGTGGTTTGGATATCGTAATCGTAACTACAGCGAACACAGACGAAGAATCACGTGCATTGCTTACTGGCCTCGGTATGCCGTTTGCAAAATAATATAGGAGGTAAAACTAATGGCTAAAAAATCTATGATTGCTAAGAACAAACGCCCAGCGAAGTTCTCTACTCAAGCATACACTCGCTGTGAACGTTGTGGACGTCCACACTCAGTTTACCGCAAGTTTAAACTTTGCCGTGTTTGCTTCCGTGAATTGGCATACAAAGGTCAAATCCCAGGTGTCACAAAAGCATCTTGGTAATTTAAGATATCAAGGGCGTTAAAACTCCAAGTGAAAATAGGAAACTTGACGAAGAAACTTTAGTTTCTAGGAAAGTTTATCTTTTTCACACAGAGTTTAGCCCGGGTTCAGTTGGGCTTGCCAATTTGAACACGAGCTACAGCTTTGGCAAAAAAGACCAATTTTCTTTGGAGCATCGCTCCTGCATCAAATTGCCTATTTTTGCTCTCGCTGTTACGCTCTCTGTATCATGTATTAACTAGCAAGTGCAACTTGCAAACTACTAGTAAGAGGAGAAATTATAATGGTTATGACTGACCCAATCGCAGACTTCCTTACACGTATTCGTAACGCTAACCAAGCAAAACACGAAGTACTTGAAGTACCTGCATCAAACATCAAAAAAGGGATTGCTGAAATCCTTAAACGCGAAGGTTTTGTAAAAAACGTTGAATTCATCGAAGATGACAAACAAGGTATCATCCGTGTATTCTTGAAATATGGACAAAACGGTGAAAAAGTTATCACAAACTTGAAACGTGTATCTAAACCAGGTTTGCGTGTTTACAAAAAACGTGAAGATCTTCCAAAAGTTCTTAACGGACTTGGAATTGCTATCCTTTCAACTTCTGAAGGTTTGCTTACTGATAAAGAAGCACGCCAAAAGAACGTTGGTGGGGAAGTTATCGCTTACGTTTGGTAATATTTAGCTCCCAATTTCGTTGTGACTCTTCGTTGTTGTCTCTTGTCTAACCCAAAGTTATGTCTGTGAGACAATGCCTCGATTCACTTAGAAAATGAGACCTAAACATTAACTTTTAAATCAAAAAGATTTAAACCCCGTGAAAACTGGCCCGCAAAGGCCTGACAATTTAACAGGAGAATAAAAAACATGTCACGTATTGGTAATAAAGTTATCGTGTTGCCTGCTGGTGTTGAAATCACTAACAATGACAACGTTGTAACTGTAAAAGGACCTAAAGGAGAACTTACTCGTACGTTCTCAAAAGATATTGAAATCCGTGTGGAAGGTACTGAAGTAACACTTCACCGTCCAAACGATTCAAAAGAAATGAAAACAATCCACGGAACAACTCGTGCCCTTTTGAACAACATGGTTACTGGTGTATCAGAAGGATTCAAGAAAGAACTTGAAATGCGCGGGGTTGGATACCGTGCACAACTTCAAGGATCAAAACTTGTTTTGGCTGTTGGTAAATCACACCCAGACGAAGTTGAAGCTCCAGAAGGAATTACTTTTGAACTTCCAAACCCAACAACAATCGTTGTTAGCGGAATTTCAAAAGAAGTAGTTGGTCAAACAGCTGCTTATGTACGTAGCCTTCGTTCACCTGAACCATACAAAGGTAAAGGGATCCGTTATGTTGGTGAATACGTTCGCCGCAAAGAAGGTAAAACAGGTAAATAATGTAGTTTGGTTGTTTTTCAACCAACCTTCATCTTACCAACTCAGTGCTTAGCACATGATTTTAAAATTAAGAGGTGAAAATTGTGATTTCGAAACCAGATAAAAACAAAATCCGTCAAAAACGCCACCGTCGCGTTCGCGGAAAACTCTCTGGAACTGCTGATCGCCCACGTTTGAACGTATTCCGTTCTAATACAGGCATCTACGCTCAAGTAATTGATGACGTAGCGGGTGTAACGCTCGCAAGCGCTTCAACTCTTGACAAAGAAGTTTCAAAAGGAACTAAAACTGAACAAGCCGTTGTTGTCGGCAAACTTGTTGCTGAACGTGCAGTTGCTAAAGGTATTTCTGAAGTGGTGTTCGACCGCGGTGGATATCTATATCACGGACGTGTTAAAGCTTTGGCTGATGCAGCTCGTGAAAACGGATTGAAATTCTAATAGGAGGACACTAGAAAATGGCATTTAAAGATAATGCAGTTGAACTTGAAGAACGCGTAGTTGCCATCAACCGTGTAACAAAAGTTGTTAAAGGTGGACGTCGTCTTCGTTTTGCAGCTCTTGTAGTTGTTGGTGACCGTAATGGCCGTGTTGGATTTGGTACTGGTAAAGCTCAAGAAGTTCCAGAAGCAATCCGTAAGGCTGTTGAAGATGCTAAGAAAAACTTGATCGAAGTTCCAATGGTTGGAACAACAATTCCACACGAAGTAACATCAGTATTTGGTGGAGCTCGTGTATTGTTGAAACCAGCTATCGAAGGGGCTGGGGTTGCTGCAGGTGGAGCAGTTCGTGCCGTTGTCGAATTGGCAGGTATTGCAGATGTTACATCTAAATCACTTGGATCAAACACTCCAATCAACATCGTTCGTGCAACTGTTAACGGTTTAGCACAATTGAAACGCGCTGATGAAGTTGCTGCCCTTCGTGGTATTTCAGTTTCTGACTTGGCTTAAGAAAGGAGATTCAAATGGCTCAAATTAAAATTACTTTGACTAAGTCTCCAATCGGACGCATCCCGTCACAACGTAAAACTGTTGTAGCACTTGGACTTGGCAAATTGAACAGCTCTGTTATTAAAGAAGATAACCCAGCAGTACGTGGTATGATCACTGCTGTATCTCACTTGGTAACAGTTGAAGAAGTAAAATAATCTATTTAAAAATAGAAACAAAGTTTTCAGGGGTATGAGAGGTTCTCATCCCCTAAAACTAAATATAAGTATAGGCGAGTTTGTAGTTAGGACACCTTTTCCTGATTACATGCGTTAGCAATTTACAAAAGAGGAGAAAATAAATAATGAAACTTCATGAATTACAACCTGCTACAGGTTCACGTAAAGTCCGCAACCGTGTTGGTCGTGGTACTTCATCTGGTAATGGTAAAACTTCTGGCCGTGGTCAAAAAGGTCAAAAAGCTCGTAGCGGTGGCGGCGTACGTCTTGGTTTTGAAGGTGGACAAACTCCATTGTTCCGTCGTCTTCCAAAACGTGGATTTACAAACATCAACGCTAAAGAATATGCTATTGTGAACCTTGATCAATTGAACGCCTTTGAAGATGGTGCTGAAGTAACTCCAGTAGTACTTGTAGAATCAGGAATTGTAAAAGCTGAAAAATCAGGTATCAAAATTCTTGGTAACGGAGAATTGACTAAGAAGTTGACTGTTAAAGCAGCTAAATTCTCTAAATCAGCTGAAGAAGCTATCACTGCTAAAGGTGGTTCAGTTGAAGTCATCTAAGTGAGGTGACCTATGTTTTTTAAATTATTAAAAGATGCATTTAAGGTGAAACAAGTACGGTCGAAGATTTTATTTACGATCTTCATCATTCTTGTTTTCCGCATTGGGACCACGATTACAGTGCCTGGTGTAAATGCGAAAATTCTGAACAACCTTCAAGATGTGTCCTTCTTGAACATGCTCAGTTTGGTTTCTGGGAATGCCATGAGGAACTTCTCAGTTTTCGCATTAGGGGTTAGCCCATACATCACAGCTTCGATCGTCGTGCAACTTTTGCAAATGGATCTGTTACCTAAGTTTGTTGAATGGGGCAAACAAGGGGAAGTTGGTCGAAGAAAGCTCAACCAAGCAACACGCTATATTTCTTTGGTTCTAGCCTTTGTTCAATCCATCGGGATTACAGCTACCTTCCACACCTTGTCTCAGGCGAAATTAGTCGCAACTCCAAATACCAAGACCTATCTATTAATCGGTGCGATTCTGACGACCGGTTCCATGATTGTGACTTGGCTTGGAGAACAAATCACAGATAAAGGCTACGGAAATGGTGTTTCAATGATTATCTTTGCAGGGATTGTGTCATCAATTCCTGAGATGATTAAAGAAATCTATGAAAATGCATTTGTGAACGTTCGTTCTGGTCAAATGACCAATTCCCTCATTTTTGTTGGGGTATTAATCCTTGCCGTCTTGGTTATTGTTTACTTTACAACCTTTGTAGAGCAAGCACAATACAAGATTCCAATCCAATATACAAAGATTGCACAAGGAGCTCCATCAAGTTCTTACCTTCCTTTGAAAGTAAACCCAGCAGGGGTTATTCCTGTCATCTTCGCTAGTTCGATTACAGCAGCGCCTGCTGCCATTTTCCAAGTGATTAGCGCTATGGGTTACAATGCAGGATGGGTGAAAACAGCTCAAGCCATGTTGGCTACAAACACACCAACTGGTGTGGCAATGTATGCCTTATTGATCATTCTCTTCACCTTCTTCTACACGTTTGTTCAGATCAATCCTGAAAAAACGGCAGAAAACCTTCAAAAGAGTGGTGCCTATATCCCAGGTGTTCGCCCTGGTAAGGGAACAGAAGAGTTTATGTCTCGTTTGCTACGTCGTTTAGCAAGCGTCGGATCAGTATTCCTTGGCTTTATTACTATCATTCCAATCTTAGCTCGAGATTTATTTGGTTTGACAGATGCAGTTGCTCTTGGGGGAACGAGTTTGTTAATCATTATTTCAACAGGTATTGAAGGAATGAAACAATTAGAAGGCTACTTATTAAAACGTAAGTATGTCGGATTTATGGACACAACAACAGAATAGAATAAGGTTGACTTTGTCAGCCTTCTATTTTGTTTTTAAATGGAAATAGGAATTCGCTCCTGCTTCCATTTAAAAACAAAATAAGGAGGATTCATCATGAATCTTTTAATTATGGGATTGCCTGGAGCAGGTAAGGGGACCCAAGCGGCGAAAATCGTTGAAGAGTTTCACGTAGCGCATATCTCTACCGGCGATATGTTCCGCGCAGCAATGGCTAACCAAACTGAAATGGGTGTATTGGCGAAATCATTCATCGACAAAGGTGAATTGGTGCCAGATGATGTGACAAACGGGATTGTAAAAGAACGTTTGGCTCAAGATGATATTAAAGAAACAGGTTTCTTGTTAGACGGATATCCACGTACCATTGAGCAAGCTCATGCTTTAGATAAAACATTGGCTGAACTTGGTATTGAGCTTGAAGGTGTTATCAACATCGAAGTAAATCCAGACAGTCTTTTAGAGCGTTTGAGCGGACGTATCATTCATCGTCAAACTGGAGAAACTTTCCATAAAGTATTCAATCCACCAGTTGATTACAAAGAGGAAGATTACTACCAACGTGAAGATGATAAACCTGAGACAGTAAAACGTCGTTTGGATGTTAATATTGCCCAAGGTGAACCAATCATTGAATTTTATCGTTCAAAAGGACTCGTACATGACATCCAAGGGAACCAAGATATCAATGATGTATTTTCAGACATTGAAAAAGTCTTGTCAAATTTGAAATAAAAGCGTTTTTCATGCTTGCAATATTGGACAACTAGTGTTACAATTAGTTAGTCTGACTTATAATTGTTACCTCTGTGCTCAGAGGAATGAATCGAAATTTATGGAGGTACTTTTGCGTGGCAAAAGACGATGTGATTGAAGTAGAAGGCAAAGTAGTCGATACAATGCCGAATGCTATGTTTACGGTTGAACTTGAAAATGGACATCAGATTTTAGCAACAGTTTCTGGTAAAATTCGTAAAAACTATATTCGTATTTTAGCGGGAGATCGTGTTACAGTGGAGATGAGTCCGTACGATTTGACACGTGGACGTATCACATACCGCTTTAAATAATCGAAAAACTTGGAGGGATAAAAATGAAAGTAAGACCATCGGTCAAACCAATTTGCGAATACTGTAAAGTAATTCGTCGTAATGGTCGTGTTATGGTAATTTGCCCAGCAAATCCAAAACACAAACAACGTCAAGGATAAGATAGAAAGGAGAAAACATGGCTCGTATTGCTGGAGTTGACATTCCAAATGACAAACGTGTAGTAATTTCATTGACTTATGTGTACGGTATCGGACTTCCAACATCTAAGAAAATCCTTGCTGCTGCAGGCGTTTCTGAAGATATTCGTGTTCGCGATCTTACACCAGATCAAGAAGATGCTATCCGTCGTGAAGTTGACGCAATCAAAGTTGAAGGTGACCTTCGTCGTGAAGTAAACTTGAACATCAAACGCTTGATGGAAATCGGTTCATACCGTGGTATCCGTCACCGTCGTGGACTTCCAGTTCGTGGACAAAACACTAAAAACAATGCTCGCACTCGTAAAGGTAAAGCTGTTGCGATTGCAGGTAAGAAAAAATAAAATAAAATAAGGAGGTAAAAATCTTGGCTAAACCAACACGTAAACGTCGTGTGAAAAAGAATATCGAATCTGGTATTGCTCATATTCACGCTACATTTAACAACACAATTGTTATGATTACTGATGTGCATGGTAACGCAATCGCTTGGTCATCTGCAGGTGCACTTGGATTTAAAGGTTCTCGTAAATCTACACCATTTGCTGCTCAAATGGCATCAGAAGCTGCTGCAAAAGCTGCTCAAGAACACGGACTTAAATCTGTTGAAGTAACTGTTAAAGGTCCTGGTTCAGGTCGTGAGTCTGCTATTCGTGCACTTGCTGCTGCTGGTCTTGAAGTAACTGCAATCCGCGATGTAACTCCTGTACCACACAATGGTGCTCGTCCTCCAAAACGTCGCCGTGTATAATCATCAACAATTACACAGCTTTTCGTTTAAGAGGGAGTATAGCAAATGATTGAGTTTGAAAAACCAAATATAACAAAAATTGATGAAAACAAAGATTATGGCGTGTTTGTCGTAGAACCACTTGAACGTGGCTATGGTACAACACTTGGAAACTCACTTCGTCGTGTACTTCTGGCTTCACTTCCAGGTGCAGCTGTCACTTCAATCAACATTGAAGGTGTACTCCACGAATTTGATACCGTTCCAGGAGTCCGTGAAGACGTTATGCAAATTATTCTTAACGTTAAAGGAATCGCCGTTAAATCTTACGTCCAAGACGAAAAGATTATTGAACTTGATGTAGAAGGACCTGCAGAAGTAACTGCTGGAGATATTCTTACTGATAGTGACATCGAAATTGTAAACCCTGATCATTATCTATTTACAATCGGAGAGGGAGCATCTTTGAAAGCGACGCTTACTGTAAACAGTGGACGTGGCTATGTTCCAGCTGATCAAAACAAAAAAGATGATGCACCAGTGGGAACACTTGCTGTAGATTCAATCTATACGCCAGTGACTAAAGTCAATTACCAAGTTGAACCAGCACGCGTTGGTAGCAACGATGGCTTTGACAAGCTAACCCTTGAAATTTTGACAAATGGGACAATCATTCCAGAAGATGCCTTAGGTTTGTCTGCTCGTATTTTGACAGAACACCTAAATCTATTCACAAACTTAACTGAAATTGCTATTGCAACAGATGTTATGAAGGAAGTAGATACAACTTCTGATGATCGCATTTTAGAACGTACGATCGAAGAATTAGATCTTTCAGTTCGTTCATATAACTGTTTGAAACGTGCTGGCATTAATACTGTTTACGATTTGACTGAAAAATCAGAAGCAGAAATGATGAAAGTTCGTAACTTGGGACGTAAGAGTCTTGAAGAAGTTAAAATCAAACTTGCCGACTTAGGCCTTGGGTTAAAAAACGATAAATAGAGGAGGAATACATGGCTTACCGTAAACTAGGACGCACTAGCTCACAACGTAAAGCGATGCTTCGCGATTTGACTACAGATCTTATCATCAATGAAGCAATTGTAACAACTGAAGCACGTGCGAAAGAAATCCGTAAATCAGTTGAAAAAATGATTACTTTGGGTAAACGTGGTGATTTGCATGCACGTCGTCAAGCTGCTGCATTCGTACGTAACGAAGTTGCATCACAAAACTTTGATGAAGAAACAGGTAAATACTCAGAAACAACTGCACTTCAAAAATTGTTCTCTGAATTAGCACCTCGTTATGCTGAGCGCAATGGTGGATATACTCGTATCCTTAAAACTGAACCACGTCGTGGTGATGCTGCGCCAATGGCTATCATCGAATTGGTATAATATCATCAATTTTGTTGAGTGTTATGATGATGGAATACACTGTTATTCTTAGTCTAGCTCTGGTCTACCGCTGGGGATTTTCCCCAGCGGGAACACTCATCATATTGAATGAATGGTAGACGCTTGTTTACGAAATTGCTTTAATTTAAAACAATTTCGTAAGCAGGCGTTTTGTCTTGCTTTTCATGAGTAGTCGAGAATAGCAAAAAATGATATAATGGAACCCATATCTCCAATAGAAGAAAAAGGATTCAATGACAAAACAACAAGCAATTAAATTACTAAAAGAGAAGTACCTTAGTAATATGAAAGAGGATTCGGAACTCTTTGTCGGAGTTGAATTAGAGTTTCCGATTGTAGAAACAAATGGAAACAAAACAAATATAGAGGTGACGAAAAATCTTTTTCGAACCTTAGCCAACTTATCAGATTTTGAAGTTGAAAAAATAGATGACGATCAAAATCCCATTCAATTGATTCACTGCTCTTCTAAAGATCGTATTCTATTCGAGTTGAGTTACAATACAATTGAATTTGCATTTGAGAGAGCTCATTCTATAAATGAGGTAGCCAAACGTTTTGAGGCCTATTTAAAGATCATTCAACCGATTTTGCAAGAAAATAATCACGAAATCCAAGGGCGCGGAATCCATCCTTTGTGGAAAGAAAATGATAATAGCCCAGTGAAAATCGAACGATACAAGATGTTAATGGCTTTCCTTGCAATGAATGGTACAGGGATGAAAACACACTCCTATCCTTCGTACGGAGCATTTATATGCGGAAACCAGG
Source organism: Streptococcus parasanguinis CC87K (assembly GCF_000507765.1). GTDB lineage: Bacteria > Bacillota > Bacilli > Lactobacillales > Streptococcaceae > Streptococcus > Streptococcus parasanguinis_J. The sequence continues at coordinate 133,235 of NZ_KI669404.1, forward strand.
TTCAATTGGATGTAAGGCGCGATAACTATCTTCGCATCATTAATGCATTTAATAAAATTGAAGCAGTAAAAGCATATTTGTTTTCTAACTCAGAATTTTCAGCAGAGGTTTGGGATACAAAAATTGCCAGAGATATTTTCTGGGAAGAATCCTTACATGGTTATTATAAGGAAAATGTAGGGATTTATCCTAAGGACTACCAAAGCGAAGAAGAGTTTTTTAATAATCTCGCTAGAACAGCTATTTTTACGGCAACTAGAGAGGGAAAATCTTATTATTTTAAACCAATTCGAGTGGAAAACTATCTAGATCAAAAAGAAATTACGGCCTATACGGCTGATGGAAATGAGAAGATCATTAACCCTGTAAAAGAAGATCTAAAACAACATCGAAGTTACCAATTTCAAGATTTAACTGCTCGTGGGACTGTGGAATTTAGAAGCGTTTGTACACAACCATTAGAAACCACCTTTGCCCCGATAGCCTTTGAGTTGGGCTTGTTTGTAGAATTAGAAAAACTGGAAAACTATTTAGAAGAATGTTCATTTTTTAAAAATGAAGAACAGGACTATCGAAAACTTAGAAAGAAATATTCAAAGAAAAATCTAAGTGAAAAGGAAAAAGAAGCGATACAATCCTTTTCAAAAGATCTTCTGGACATAGCTAAAGCAGGATTAATTAAAAGAGGTTATGGAGAAGAAAAATTTCTCATCATTAACAAAGAACTAGACTAATAGAAAAGCCTGTAATACAGGCTTTTCTTTGTTTATTTCAAAAAAACTTTCAAAAAAATAAAAAATTTTTAAAAAAAGTGTTGACAGTAAGGGTAGGTCATGATATACTAATATAGTTGTCGCGCGAGAGCGACAAAGACCTTTGAAAACTGAACAAGACGAACCAATGTGCAGGGCGCTATAACTAAGGTTATAGTAACTGAACAATAAAAAAACAATAAATCTGTCAGTGACAGAATGAGTTTAAGACAAACAATTATTTTAATGAGAGTTTGATCCTGGCTCAGGATGAACGCTGGCGGCGTGCCTAATACATGCAAGTAGAACGCTGAAGCTTGGTGCTTGCACCGAGCGGATGAGTTGCGAACGGGTGAGTAACGCGTAGGTAACCTGCCTCTTAGCGGGGGATAACTATTGGAAACGATAGCTAATACCGCATAAAAGTCGATATCGCATGATATTGATTTGAAAGGTGCAATTGCATCACTAAGAGATGGACCTGCGTTGTATTAGCTAGTTGGTGAGGTAACGGCTCACCAAGGCGACGATACATAGCCGACCTGAGAGGGTGATCGGCCACACTGGGACTGAGACACGGCCCAGACTCCTACGGGAGGCAGCAGTAGGGAATCTTCGGCAATGGACGGAAGTCTGACCGAGCAACGCCGCGTGAGTGAAGAAGGTTTTCGGATCGTAAAGCTCTGTTGTAAGAGAAGAACGAGTGTGAGAGTGGAAAGTTCACACTGTGACGGTAACTTACCAGAAAGGGACGGCTAACTACGTGCCAGCAGCCGCGGTAATACGTAGGTCCCGAGCGTTATCCGGATTTATTGGGCGTAAAGCGAGCGCAGGCGGTTAGATAAGTCTGAAGTTAAAGGCTGTGGCTTAACCATAGTACGCTTTGGAAACTGTTTAACTTGAGTGCAGAAGGGGAGAGTGGAATTCCATGTGTAGCGGTGAAATGCGTAGATATATGGAGGAACACCGGTGGCGAAAGCGGCTCTCTGGTCTGTAACTGACGCTGAGGCTCGAAAGCGTGGGGAGCAAACAGGATTAGATACCCTGGTAGTCCACGCCGTAAACGATGAGTGCTAGGTGTTGGGTCCTTTCCGGGACTCAGTGCCGCAGCTAACGCATTAAGCACTCCGCCTGGGGAGTACGACCGCAAGGTTGAAACTCAAAGGAATTGACGGGGGCCCGCACAAGCGGTGGAGCATGTGGTTTAATTCGAAGCAACGCGAAGAACCTTACCAGGTCTTGACATCCCTCTGACCGCTCTAGAGATAGAGTTTTCCTTCGGGACAGAGGTGACAGGTGGTGCATGGTTGTCGTCAGCTCGTGTCGTGAGATGTTGGGTTAAGTCCCGCAACGAGCGCAACCCCTATTGTTAGTTGCCATCATTCAGTTGGGCACTCTAGCGAGACTGCCGGTAATAAACCGGAGGAAGGTGGGGATGACGTCAAATCATCATGCCCCTTATGACCTGGGCTACACACGTGCTACAATGGCTGGTACAACGAGTCGCGAGTCGGTGACGGCAAGCTAATCTCTTAAAGCCAGTCTCAGTTCGGATTGTAGGCTGCAACTCGCCTACATGAAGTCGGAATCGCTAGTAATCGCGGATCAGCACGCCGCGGTGAATACGTTCCCGGGCCTTGTACACACCGCCCGTCACACCACGAGAGTTTGTAACACCCGAAGTCGGTGAGGTAACCATTTGGAGCCAGCCGCCTAAGGTGGGATAGATGATTGGGGTGAAGTCGTAACAAGGTAGCCGTATCGGAAGGTGCGGCTGGATCACCTCCTTTCTAAGGAAAAGGAAACCTGTACGTTGGTCTTGTTTAGTTTTGAGAGGTCTTGTGGGGCCTTAGCTCAGCTGGGAGAGCGCCTGCTTTGCACGCAGGAGGTCAGCGGTTCGATCCCGCTAGGCTCCATTAACACTTTAAAGGGTGTTAAGATTGAACATTGAAAATTGAATATCTATATCAAATAGTAACAAGAAAATAAACCGAAACGCTGTAAATATTTAAAGAGTTTAGGTCGCAAGACCAAAAATAAGGTTAAGTTAATAAGGGCGCACGGTGGATGCCTTGGCACTAGAAGCCGAAGAAGGACGTGACAAACGACGAAATGCTTTGGGGAGCTGTAAGTAAGCGACGATCCAGAGATGTCCGAATGGGGGAACCCACTAGCTAATGGCTAGTACTCCTATCTGTTAAGGATAGGTAGAGGAAGACGCAGTGAACTGAAACATCTAAGTAGCTGCAGGAAGAGAAAGCAAAAGCGATTGCCTGAGTAGCGGCGAGCGAAACGGCAGGAGGGCAAACCGAAGAGTTTACTCTTCGGGGTTGTAGGACTGCAATGTGGACTTAAAGACTATAGAAGAATGACATGGGAAGGTCAGCCAAAGAGAGTAAGAGCCTCGTATTCGAAATAGTCTTTATACCTAGCAGTATCCTGAGTACGGCGGGACACGAGAAATCCCGTCGGAATCTGGGAGGACCATCTCCCAACCCTAAATACTCTCTAGTGACCGATAGTGAACCAGTACCGTGAGGGAAAGGTGAAAAGCACCCCGGGAGGGGAGTGAAATAGAACCTGAAACCGTGTGCCTACAACAAGTTCGAGCCCGTTAATGGGTGAGAGCGTGCCTTTTGTAGAATGAACCGGCGAGTTACGATATGATGCGAGGTTAAGTTGAAGAGACGGAGCCGTAGGGAAACCGAGTCTGAATAGGGCGTCTTAGTATTATGTCGTAGACCCGAAACCATGTGACCTACCCATGAGCAGGTTGAAGGTGAGGTAAAACTCACTGGAGGACCGAACCAGGGCACGTTGAAAAGTGCTTGGATGACTTGTGGGTAGCGGAGAAATTCCAAACGAACTTGGAGATAGCTGGTTCTCTCCGAAATAGCTTTAGGGCTAGCGTCGACATTAAGATTCTTGGAGGTAGAGCACTGTTTGGGTGAGGGGTCCATCCCGGATTACCAATCTCAGATAAACTCCGAATGCCAATGAATTATGGTCGGCAGTCAGACTGCGAGTGCTAAGATCCGTAGTCGAAAGGGAAACAGCCCAGACCACCAGCTAAGGTCCCAAAATAATTGTTAAGTGGAAAAGGATGTGGGGTTGCACAGACAACTAGGATGTTAGCTTAGAAGCAGCTATTCATTCAAAGAGTGCGTAATAGCTCACTAGTCGAGTGACCCTGCGCCGAAAATGTACCGGGGCTAAAACAATTTACCGAAGCTGTGGATACCTTTATAGGTATGGTAGGAGAGCGTTCTATGTGTGGAGAAGGTGTACCGTGAGGAGCGCTGGAACGCATAGAAGTGAGAATGCCGGTATGAGTAGCGAAAGACAGGTGAGAATCCTGTCCACCGTAAGACTAAGGTTTCCAGGGGAAGGCTCGTCCGCCCTGGGTTAGTCGGGACCTAAGGAGAGACCGAAAGGTGTATCCGATGGACAACAGGTTGATATTCCTGTACTAGAGTATGTAGTGAAGGAGGGACGCAGTAGGCTAACTAAAGCGTGCGACTGGAAGTGCACGTCTAAGCAGTGAGGTGTGAATTGAGTTAAATGCTTAATTCTATAACATTGAGCTGTGATGGGGAGCGAAGTTTAGTAGCGAAGTTAGTGACGTCACACTGCCAAGAAAAGCTTCTAGCGTTAATCATACTCTACCCGTACCGCAAACCGACACAGGTAGTCGAGGCGAGTAGCCTCAGGTGAGCGAGAGAACTCTCGTTAAGGAACTCGGCAAAATGACCCCGTAACTTCGGGAGAAGGGGTGCTGGCTTTCAGTCAGCCGCAGTGAATAGGCCCAAGCAACTGTTTATCAAAAACACAGCTCTCTGCTAAATCGTAAGATGATGTATAGGGGGTGACGCCTGCCCGGTGCTGGAAGGTTAAGAGGAGTGCTTAGCGGTAACGCGAAGGTATGAATTGAAGCCCCAGTAAACGGCGGCCGTAACTATAACGGTCCTAAGGTAGCGAAATTCCTTGTCGGGTAAGTTCCGACCCGCACGAAAGGCGTAATGATTTGGGCACTGTCTCAACGAGAGACTCGGTGAAATTTTAGTACCTGTGAAGATGCAGGTTACCCGCGACAGGACGGAAAGACCCCATGGAGCTTTACTGCAGTTTGATATTGAGTGTCTGTGCCACATGTACAGGATAGGTAGGAGCCAT
>NZ_KI669405.1 GCF_000507765.1 Streptococcus parasanguinis CC87K
CGGAGACAGTGTCTGACGGGCAGTTTGACTGGGGCGGTCGCCTCCTAAAAGGTAACGGAGGCGCCCAAAGGTTCCCTCAGAATGGTTGGAAATCATTCGCAGAGTGTAAAGGTATAAGGGAGCTTGACTGCGAGAGCTACAACTCGAGCAGGGACGAAAGTCGGGCTTAGTGATCCGGTGGTTCCGTATGGAAGGGCCATCGCTCAACGGATAAAAGCTACCCTGGGGATAACAGGCTTATCTCCCCCAAGAGTTCACATCGACGGGGAGGTTTGGCACCTCGATGTCGGCTCGTCGCATCCTGGGGCTGTAGTCGGTCCCAAGGGTTGGGCTGTTCGCCCATTAAAGCGGCACGCGAGCTGGGTTCAGAACGTCGTGAGACAGTTCGGTCCCTATCCGTCGCGGGCGTAGGAAATTTGAGAGGATCTGCTCCTAGTACGAGAGGACCAGAGTGGACTTACCGCTGGTGTACCAGTTGTCTCGCCAGAGGCATCGCTGGGTAGCTATGTAGGGAAGGGATAAACGCTGAAAGCATCTAAGTGTGAAACCCACCTCAAGATGAGATTTCCCATGATTTTATATCAGTAAGAGCCCTGAGAGAAGATCAGGTAGATAGGTTAGGAGTGGAAGTTGTGTGAGCAATGGAGCGGACTAATACTAATAGCTCGAGGACTTATCCAAAGAGTCAGAAGATATTGACAACGAAAGGTTAACTTGTTAGAATATAGATGTTCAATTTTGAATGTTTAATCATTCAGAGTTAAGTGACGATAGCCTAGGAGATACACCTGTACCCATGCCGAACACAGCAGTTAAGCCCTAGAACGCCGGAAGTAGTTGGGGGTTGCCCCCTGTGAGATAAGGTAGTCGCTTAGCTTTTTTCCGCCATAGCTCAGTTGGTAGTAGCGCATGACTGTTAATCATGATGTCGTAGGTTCGAGTCCTACTGGCGGAGTATAGGAATTAGACCAGTGGGCTGGTCTTTTTTATTTTTATTTTTTTCAAAACCTAGATTGTTTGTTTTGATCTGCCATGTGAAGTCACGATATCTGAAACTTTTATGTTTTCTTGATAGTATGCTCTATCATTACAAGCTCGTTTGTGGTAAGATGAGTATGAGTCATTTATGTAAGTTCCTTTCAGACAAATGTTGTGTTTATCTGTTCCTAATATCAATGGCTTTTTCTGTCTAGCTTAATTTTACAAATTGGGAAATATAAAAGCTCCGTTATAAAAACGGAGCTTTTATACTTTTAGTTATTTGGAAAAAATGCATTATATAAGGCTTTAATGGCTTTTTCTTCTTGATCTTTACTTACAACGAACATAATAGAAACCTCACTAGACCCTTGTGAGATCATTTGAATATTAATTTCATTTTCTGACAGTGCCTTAGCTGCGGTTGCGGTAACCCCTACTTGGCTCTTCATTTTTTCACCAACAATCATAATGATTGAAAGATCATGTTCAATTTCAGCTGTGTCAACTTCGAGTTTTTGTGTCAATTGTTTCAAAATTTCTTGTTCTTTGATCGGAGTCAGTTCACGTGAACGCAAAATGATAGACAAGTCATCGATTCCAGTTGGCATATGTTCCCAACTAATATTGAGATCTTCTAAAATTTGAAGGACTTTTCGACCAAAACCGACTTCGCGGTTCATGAGGTATTTGGTAGTGTTGATACTAACGAATCCTGAATCACCTGCAATTCCTACAACAGTCACATGATCATTTGAATGTTCCAAAACAATTCGGGTTCCTGGGTGGTCTGGATTATTTGTATTTTTAATGACTAATGGAATTTTACCTCTGTATGCTGGAACGAGTGCTTCATCATGTAAGACTGAAAAACCTGCATAGGCTAATTCACGCATTTCCTTGTAAGTTAATTCAGGAATTGAATGTGGGTGTTTAATAATACCTGGATGTGCTGCAAAGATACCATTTACATCTGTAAAGTTTTCGTATAAGTCTGCTTTTACGCCAGCTGCAATGATAGATCCTGTAATGTCAGATCCACCACGAGAAAATGTACAAATGTCCCCATCTTGGGTAACACCAAAGAACCCTGGAATGACAATTACTTCACTTGCATCTTTTAGTTCTTCAATTTTATCGTAACTAGAAGGTAAAATACGAGCGTTGGAAGGTTCTGCGGTGACTGTAATTCCTGCTTCTTTTGGATGGATATATTTTGCTTCTAATCCATTTTGATTAAAATAGGCAGCTATGAGTTTAGCGTTGTTATTTTCACCGGCTGCCAAAAATGCATCGTATGTAAATGGATTTCCTTTTTTAGGCAAATTTGTCAGATCATAGATATTTTCAGCAATTTCTTGAATGATAGAATCTTTGAGTCCCAATTCTTCTGTAATGGCACGATAACGCTCAATAATCCACTGTTGTGTTTGCGTAACATCTTTATCTGAAGTGAATTCTTTATAATAACGGATCAGTGCATCTGTTACTTTTGTATCTTCTGCATTTCGCTTACCAGGAGCTGATACAACTACAAATCTTCTTTCTGGATCATCTTTAATGATATTAAGTACTTTTTTTAATTGTGGAGCTGATGCTAGAGAACTTCCACCGAATTTAGTTACTTTCATATTTTCTCCTTAATAGTTTCATTAATACATTATACCAAAGTTCAGTTATTGATACAATGTATTTACAGATAGGGCATAAAATAATTGATTCTGTAGAAGAGAGAAATTGTAATTATTCAAATTTTACAATTTTGTTACATCTTATAGATATATTTTACTATTTTTGTTTTTTGTGGTAAGATATGTTATAATTCAAAAGTTTTAATATCAAAATATTTTATATTTAAATAAAAGGAGTCTGTGATGTTTGAAACAATTTTGTATTCTGTCGAAAACGACCTCGCGATAATCTCTTTAAATCGTCCTGAAGTATCCAATGGTTTTAACATTCCAATGTGTCAGGAAATTTTAGCTGCCTTGGAAGATGCAGAAAAAAATGAGGAAGTTAAATTCATTATTCTATCAGCAGAAGGGAAAATCTTTTCAGTTGGTGGAGATTTGAGCGAAATGAAACGCGCAGTCGATGCGGATGATATCGAGTCTCTTGTTTTAATTGCCGAATTAGTTAATACAATTTCAAAGAAAATTAAGCAATTACCAAAACCGGTTATTATGGTAGCAGATGGAGCGGTTGCTGGAGCAGCTGCTAACATTGCAGTAGCTGTTGATTTTTGTATTATTAGTGATCGTACTAAATTTATCCAAGCCTTTGTTGGGGTTGGTTTAGCACCGGATGCGGGTGGGTTATTCTTGTTAGGAAAAGCCATTGGCATGTCTCGGGCTACTCATTTAGTAATGACGGGTGAAGCCTTGACTGCTGAAAAGGCATTTGATTATGGTCTAGCTTATCGTGTTTGTGAATCTGAAAAACTCGATAAAACCGTTGAGCAATTGCTTAAAAAATTAAGAAGAGGATCTTCAAATTCTTATGCTGCCATGAAAGAAATGGTTTGGGAAGCATTCTTGAAAGAATGGGACCAATATGCGGGTCTTGAATTGGATTTGCAAAAGAAACTAGCATTTACAGAAGATTTCAAGGAGGGGGTTATTGCCTACTCTGAGAAACGTCGGCCACAATTTAAAGGAAAATAAATTTGTAATTTTTCTATGTTTTGTGAAAAAATGCTTGCAAATTATTTTCATTTTTGATAAAATTTGACTATCAAAGTAAAATTAGGAGGTGGAGTTTTGAATTACCAATTAGTTAACGACTATTTAACATCCATCTTTAATAATGTTTTGGTTATTGAGGAGTCGAGCCTAAGAGCAAGTCGATTCAAAGATGTTTCTATTAAAGAAATGCATACGATCGATGTGATTGGTTCGACACCGAATGCAACCCCGAGTGATATTTCACGGGAGTTGATGGTGACTTTGGGGACTGTCACGACAAGTTTGAATAATCTTGAGCGCAAAGGGTATATCGAAAGAAGAAGATCGGAAGTTGATCGCCGGGTTGTACACTTGAGTTTAACGAAGAACGGTCGTCTACTTTATCGTCTTCATCAGCAATTCCATAAACGGATGGTCAACCAGATTATTGGAGATATGAGTCCCGAAGAGAAGAAAGTGATGCAAAAAGGATTGCAAAATCTGTATCGTTTCTTGGAGGAAATTAAATAATGGTCTTTGCTAAAATTAGTCAAGTTGCTCATTATGCACCTGACCAAGTCGTATCAAATGATGATTTGGCTGAGATCATGGATACAAGTGATGAATGGATCAGTAGTCGGACAGGTATCCTTCGGCGTCACATTTCAAAAGATGAGACAACAAGTGACCTAGCAACAGTTGTTGCACAAAGATTATTAGCAAAAGCAAACTTAGATGCTGAGGAAATTGATTTCATCGTTGTTGCTTCGATTACACCAGATAGCTTAATGCCATCAACTGCAGCCCGGGTACAAGCTAATATTGGAGCTTCTCGAGCTTTTGCATTTGATCTGACTGCAGCATGTAGCGGATTTGTATTTGCATTAGCCACTGCTGAAAAATACATTTCTTCAGGGATGTACCGGCGAGGGATTGTGATCGGTAGTGAGACGCTTTCAAAAGTATTAGACTGGTCAGATCGCTCTACTTCAGTACTTTTTGGAGATGGAGCTGGCGGTGTTTTGCTTGAAGCGAGCGATCAAAAATCGTTTTTGTCTGAAAATCTCTTTACGGATGGTAGCCGAGGTTCTAGTCTTGAATCTTGCTATTTGGGTCTGTCTTCTCCTTATTCAGAGGAAATTACCGATCGAAGATATCTGACGATGGATGGACGGGCGGTTTTTGATTTTGCTATTCGTGATGTCACGAAAAGCATTCAAAAGATTATAGCAGACGCCTCTATGGAAGCAGAAGAGATTGACTATTTTCTTTTACATCAGGCGAATGACCGAATGTTAGATAAGATGTCAAAAAAACTGGGTGTCTCTAGAGAGAAGATCCCAGCAAATATGATGGAATATGGGAACACTAGTGCTGCTAGTATCCCCATTCTATTATCGGAGTGTGTCGAGAATCATCGAATCAAGATGGATGGAAGTCAAAAAATTCTTCTTACAGGATTCGGTGGAGGTTTGACATGGGGCACACTTCTTGTTACAATCTAGTTAAACATGTGGAAACACATTTTAAAAATTTATATATTATTTTTTAAGGAGGCCTGTCATGGCAGTATTTGAAAAAGTACAAGAAATTATCGTTGAAGAACTTGGTAAAGAACCATCAGAAGTAACTCTTGAATCTACATTCGAAGATTTAGAAGCTGATTCATTGGATTTGTTCCAAGTGATCTCTGAAATCGAAGATGCTTTTGATATCCAAATCGAAACTGAAGAAGGATTGTCTACAGTTGGTGATCTTGTCGCTTACGTAGAAGAAAAAACAAAATAATGATAGATGAGAGTATCGAAAGATATTCTCTCTTGTTTAGGTAATAGTTTGAGGCTCAAAGAAACAGTCATACAAACTCAAACTATTACTTAAGCGAAAAATGAGGTAGGTACTATGCAAACACGAATTACTGAACTATTGAACATTAAGTATCCAATCTTCCAAGGTGGGATGGCTTGGGTCGCTGATGGTGACTTGGCCGGAGCGGTATCAAATGCCGGTGGTCTTGGAATCATTGGTGGCGGAAACGCTCCAAAGGAAGTTGTTAAGGCTAACATTGATAAGGTGAAGTCTATTACAGATAAACCTTTTGGTGTGAATATCATGCTCTTGTCCCCATTTGCGGATGACATTGTTGACCTGGTGATTGAAGAAGGTGTAAAAGTTGTTACAACTGGTGCTGGAAATCCAGGGAAATACATGGATCGTTTCCATGAAGCAGGGATCACTGTCATTCCAGTGGTTCCGTCTGTTGCACTTGCAAAACGGATGGAAAAATTGGGCGCTGATGCAGTGATTGCAGAAGGAATGGAAGCTGGAGGTCACATTGGTAAATTGACGACCATGACCTTGGTTCGCCAAGTGGTTGAAGCTGTTTCTATTCCAGTAATTGGTGCTGGAGGAGTCGCTGATGGTGCCGGTGCTGCAGCTGTCTTTATGTTAGGTGCTGCAGCTGTTCAGGTGGGAACTCGTTTCGTGGTTGCAAAAGAATCCAATGCTCACCAAAACTTTAAGAATAAAATCTTGAAAGCAAAAGATATCGATACTGTAGTTTCTGCATCTGTTGTTGGACACCCTGTTCGTGCGATCAAAAATAAATTGGCTTCTGCCTATAACCAAGCTGAAAAAGATTTCTTGGCAGGTAAGAAGACTCAAGAAGAAATTGAAGAATTAGGAGCAGGAGCCCTTCGCAATGCTGTTGTTGATGGAGATGTTGACAATGGATCTGTAATGGCAGGCCAAATTGCAGGTCTTGTAAGCAAGGAAGAAACTTGTGCTGAAATTCTAGAAGATATCTATTATGGGGCGGCTAAAGTGATCCAAAGAGAAGCTGCTCGTTGGGCAAATGTAAAAGTCTAGTAACATCGAAAGGATTAGGATAGTGACAAAACGTGCGTTCTTATTTGCTGGTCAAGGGGCTCAGAAATTGGGCATGGCGAGCGATTTGTATGCGGCTTATCCCGTTGTCAAAGAGACATTTGATACGGCTAATCGTATTCTCGGTTATGATTTACGTGAATTGATTGATTCTAACGAAGAAAAATTGAATCAGACACGTTATACTCAACCAGCTATTTTGACAACGTCAGTAGCCATTTATCGTCTTTTAGTAGAAAATGGTATCACTCCTGATATTGTTGCCGGTCTCTCTTTGGGGGAATATTCTGCCTTAGTTGCGGCTGGAGCTCTTTCGTTTGAAGATGCAGTAGCTTTGGTTGCGAAACGTGGTGAATTCATGGAAACAGCAGCTCCTGCTGGAAGTGGGAAAATGGTTGCTGTTATGAATACAGATCCAAGTTTGATCGAAGAGATTTGTCAACAAGCATCTGAAAAGGGTGTAGTGACACCGGCTAACTACAATACACCCGCACAAATTGTGATTGGTGGTGAGGTTACGGCTGTGGATTATGCTGTGGAACTATTGAAGGAAGCAGGTGCCAAACGCTTGATCCCTTTGAATGTGTCAGGTCCATTCCACACAGCCTTACTGGAATCTGCTAGTCAAAAATTGGCGGCTGAACTAGAAAAAGTATCATTTAATGATTTTGATCTTCCTTTAGTTGGGAATACAGAAGCTACTATCATGAAGTCAGAAGATGTGAAAGCACTTTTGGCCCGTCAAGTAAAAGAACCGGTTCGTTTCTATGATTCAATTGCTACGATTCAAGACTTTGGTGTAGATGAGGTCATCGAGATCGGACCTGGAAAAGTCTTGTCAGGATTCTTGAAGAAAATTGATAAAACTCTTCCAACTCATAACGTCGAAGATCAGGCTAGTCTAGATGCACTTCTGAATGCTTAAAACGAGGTAAAGATGGAACTTAAAAATAAAAATGTTTTTGTAACAGGTTCAACACGCGGAATTGGATTAGCTGTGGCTCATAAATTTGCGAGTCTCGGTGCCAATGTTGTCCTAAATGGACGTTCTGAAATTTCTGAGGACTTGCTTGCACAGTTTGCTGACTATGGTGTGACTGTTGTTGGTATTTCTGGGGATATTTCTAATGGCGAAGATGCGCAACGTATGGTGGCTGAAGCAATTGAAAAGCTTGGAAGTGTTGATGTTTTGGTCAATAACGCTGGCATCACAAACGACAAGTTGATGTTGAAAATGACTGAAGAAGATTTTGAACGGGTCTTGAAAATCAACTTGACCGGTGCCTTTAATATGACACAAGCTGTCTTAAAACCAATGTCTAAGGCTCGTCAAGGTGCCATCATCAATATGTCATCTGTTGTAGGTCTCATGGGGAATATTGGTCAAGCTAACTATGCGGCTTCAAAAGCTGGTTTGATTGGTTTTACAAAATCAGTTGCGCGTGAAGTTGCGGCTCGTGGTGTCCGTGTCAATGCTATTGCTCCTGGTTTCATTGAATCAGATATGACTGACGCTATTCCAGAGAAAATGAAAGATGCTATGATTGCTCAAGTGCCAATGAAACGTATTGGTCAAGCAGAAGAAGTGGCTGAAGTTGCAGCATTCTTGGCTAGTCAAGAATATCTCACAGGTCAAACCATCGCTATTGATGGTGGTATGACCATGCAATAATTGAATATCAATATCAAAAAAATCATTTATTAGAATATCCATCCGACAAAAGGAGAATATATATGTCTACAAATCGTGTTGTTGTTACAGGTTACGGCGTAACCTCACCAATCGGTAATACACCAGAAGAATTTTGGAACAGTCTTCATGACGGTAAAATTGGTATCAAACCAATTACGAAGTTCGATGCTTCTGAAATTCCAGTCTTTAACGCTGGTGAAATCCAAGATTTCCCGTTCGATAAGTACTTTGTGAAAAAAGATACTAACCGTATGGACACTTACTCACTTTATGCGATTTATGCTGCTATGGAAGCTCTTGAAAATTCAGGCTTGAACATGGAAGAAGAAGATCGTGATCGTGTTGGTGTCATCGTGTCATCTGGTATCGGTGGTCTTCAAGAACTTGAAGATCAAATCATTCGTATGCACGAACGTGGGATGAAACGTATCAAACCAATGTTTATCCCTAAAGCACTTTCAAACATGGGTGCTGGTAACATTGCTCTTAAAATTGGTGCTCAAGGGGTATGTAAATCAGTGACGACTGCTTGTGCCTCTGCCAATGATGCAATCGGTGAAGCCTTCCGTGAAATTAAATTCGGTTTGCATGATGTTGTCTTGGCTGGTGGTGCTGAAGCTTCAATCACTAAGATTGGTATTGGTGGTTTCAATGCTCTTACAGCACTTTCAACAACAGAGGATCCAGAACGTTCATCAATTCCATTTGATAAAGACCGTAATGGTTTTGTTATGGGTGAAGGTGCAGGGGTTCTCGTTATCGAAAGCTTGGAACATGCCCAAAAACGTGGTGCTAACATCTTGGCTGAGATTGTTGGTTACGGATCAAACTGTGATGCCTACCATATGACAACGCCAACACCAGACGGTTCAGGTGCTGCAAAAGCGATTAAATTGGCGATCAATGAAGCTGGTATCAAGCCTGAAGATGTCGATTATGTCAATGCACATGGTACATCTACACCTGCCAATGAAAAAGGTGAAAGTGGAGCTATCGTTTCTGTACTTGGTAAAGAAGTTCCTGTATCATCTACTAAATCATTTACTGGTCACTTGCTTGGTGCTGCTGGTGCAGTTGAGGCGATTGCTACCATCGAAGCTATTCGTCATAGCTTTGTACCAAAAACGGCTGGGACCAAAGAATTGTCTGACTACATTGAAGCCAATGTTGTTTATGGTGAAGGCCAAGAAGCTGATATTCAGTACGCTATCTCAAACACCTTTGGTTTTGGAGGACACAATGCTGTTCTGGCCTTTAAACGTTGGGAGGGTTAATTCATGAATATTTCTGAAATCAAAGATTTGTTGGCTCAATTTGATGCGTCAACTTTGCGTGAATTCTCATATAAAAATAACGGCGAAGAATTGAATTTGAGTAAAAACCAAACTAGTTCAGTTGCGGCTACACCGGTAGCCCCTGCGGTTGAAGTGGTAGCGGCCCCTCAAACTCCTGCAGTAGCCCCTGTTGTTGAAGCACCAGCAACTCCAGCTGTAGCGGCTGAAACAGTTGCTGCTCCAGCTCAAGAGGCTGAAGGTGATGTCGTTGAAAGTCCATTGGTTGGTGTGGCTTACTTGTCACCAGCTCCGGATAAACCAGCCTTCGTATCTGTAGGAGACAAGGTCACTAAGGGTCAAACACTCTTAATTATCGAAGCCATGAAAGTGATGAATGAAGTCCCAGCACCTAAAGATGGGGTGGTCACTGAAATTTTGGTAACGAATGAAGAAATGGTTGAATTTGGAAAAGGATTGGTTCGAATTAAATGACAATTGATATAAATGCTATTCGTGAGGCTTTGCCGCATCGTTACCCAATGCTTTTGGTGGATCGCGTTTTAGAAACAAGCGAAGATACGATTGTTGCCATTAAAAACGTGACAATTAATGAACCATTTTTTAATGGACATTTTCCACAGTATCCTGTTATGCCAGGTGTTCTCATCATGGAAGCTTTGGCACAAACAGCAGGTGTACTAGAGTTGTCAAAACCTGAAAATAAAGGGAAATTAGTCTTTTATGCAGGGATGGACAAGGTGAAGTTTAAAAAACAAGTCGTTCCAGGAGATCAACTGGTGATGACAGCTACTTTTGTCAAACGTCGTGGAACAATTGCTGTTGTTGAAGCGAAAGCAGAGGTAGATGGTAAGCTTGCAGCTTCAGGAACACTTACTTTTGCAATTGGAAATTAAGAAAGGCCTATCTATGTTTCGTAAGATCTTAATCGCCAATCGTGGTGAGATTGCAGTTCGCATTATTCGTGCAGCTCGTGAACTTGGCATCGAGACGGTTGCGGTGTATTCTACTGCTGATAAAGAAGCCTTGCATACCTTACTAGCGGATGAAGCAGTCTGTATTGGACCTGCTAAATCAACAGAATCTTATTTAAATATGAGTGCTGTCTTGTCTGCTGCTGTTTTAACAGGTGCAGAAGCCATTCATCCTGGTTTTGGGTTTTTAAGTGAAAACTCAAAATTTGCAACCATGTGTGAGGAAGTAGGCATTAAATTTATCGGTCCATCTGCTAAAGTCATGGATATGATGGGGGATAAGATTAATGCTCGTAAACAGATGATCAAAGCAGGAGTACCTGTTATTCCTGGATCAGATGGTGAAGTGTATACTGCTGAAGAAGCCCTCGAGATTGCCGAACGCATCGGTTATCCTGTGATGTTGAAAGCATCTGCGGGAGGCGGTGGTAAAGGAATTCGGAAGGTTGAAAAACCAGAGGATCTGGTTGCTGCTTTTGAATCAGCTTCCTCAGAAGCTCAAGCTGCTTTTGGGAATGGTGCCATGTATATGGAGCGGGTGATTTATCCTGCACGCCACATTGAAGTACAAATTTTAGCGGATCAGCATGGACATGTCGTTCACTTAGGTGAACGTGATTGCTCTCTTCAACGGAACAATCAAAAAGTTCTAGAAGAATCCCCTTCGATTGCCATCGGAAAAACGCTTCGCAATCGCATTGGTTCTGCTGCTGTTCGGGCAGCTGAGTCAGTTGGATATGAGAATGCTGGAACGATTGAATTCTTGTATGATGAAGGCAAGGGTGAGTTCTACTTCATGGAAATGAATACCCGTGTGCAAGTAGAGCATCCTGTTACAGAATTTGTAACAGGAGTTGATATCGTTAAGGAACAGATTAAAATCGCAGCTGGCCAAGAATTATCCGTTACTCAAGAGGATATTGTCATTAAAGGCCATGCGATTGAATGCCGGATCAATGCGGAAAATCCTTCCTTCAACTTTGCACCAAGCCCAGGTAAGATCACTAATCTCTATCTTCCAAGTGGTGGGGTTGGCTTGCGTGTGGATTCTGCTGTGTATCCTGGTTATACGATTCCGCCATACTATGATAGTATGATTGCCAAGATCATTGTCCATGGGGAAAATCGCTTTGATGCACTGATGAAAATGCAGCGTGCTCTTTATGAGTTGGAAATCGATGGTGTCACCACCAATAGTAATTTCCAGTTGGATTTGATCTCAGATTCGCATGTGATCGCTGGTGATTACGACACTGCATTTTTGATGGAACAATTCCTTCCAAATTATAATAAGGAATGATGAAAAAGCCTGGAGTTGTGAGGGAAGTATGAACATCATCTTCACAGTTTCAGGCTTTTATAGTAATGCTGCAGATACTGTAGCATATTATAAGGAGTAAGTAATGGCATTATTTTCTAAAAAAGATAAATATATTCGGATCAATCCGAATAGGTCAGCCTGGAAGGAGCCTCAGCCAAAACCTGAAGTTCCTGATGAACTATTTTCACAATGCCCAGGTTGTAAACATACCATTTACCAAAAGGATTTAGGTAGTGAGCGTGTCTGCCCGAATTGTGGCTATACCTTCCGTATTTCTGCTAAAGAACGCTTGGCGCTGACAGTGGATCCAGCTAGCTTTGAAGAAATGTTTACAGGAATCGAAACGACAGATCCTTTGAATTTCCCAAATTATAAGAAGAAACTAGCAGCAGTGCGGGAAATGACAGGACTGGATGAAGCTGTCCTGACTGGAACTGCCTTGATTAAAGGTCAAAAAGTTGCGCTTGGGATCATGGATTCCAACTTTATCATGGCTTCAATGGGTTCTGTAGTAGGCGAAAAAATTACTCGTTTATTTGAATTTGCGACAAAAGAAAAATTGCCAGTTGTTCTTTTTACCGCTTCCGGTGGTGCTCGGATGCAAGAAGGAATCGTGAGTTTGATGCAAATGGCAAAAATTTCTGCGGCTGTTCAACGCCATTCCAAAGAAAAATTATTCTATTTGACGGTATTGACAGATCCGACAACTGGTGGGGTGACAGCCTCATTTGCTATGGAAGGTGATATTATCATGGCAGAGAGTCAAGCCTTGGTCGGGTTTGCTGGTCGACGCGTGATCGAATCAACTGTGCGTGAAAAATTGCCTGATGATTTCCAAAAAGCAGAATTTCTACAAGAACATGGATTTGTAGACTTGATCGTGGAGAGAAGTCAAATCCGAGCGACAGTTGGACAATTATTAGCCCTTCATGGAGGTAAACATGAGTAAAATAACACAGATTATTAAAGAAGCACGTGACCAAGGAAGATTGACTGCGCTTGATTTTGCTCAAGGAATTTTTGATGATTTTATCGAATTGCATGGAGATCGAAACTTCCGTGATGATGGTGCGGTGATTGGTGGGATTGGACGCTTAGGCGATCAAACGGTTACAGTCGTTGGAATCCAAAAAGGAAAAAATCTTCAGGATAATCTAAAACGTAATTTTGGGCAACCACATCCAGAAGGCTATCGAAAAGCTTTGCGTCTCATGAAGCAAGCGGAGAAATTTGGCCGTCCAGTTGTGACCTTTATCAATACAGCGGGTGCTTATCCCGGTGTTGGTGCTGAAGAACGAGGACAAGGGGAAGCCATTGCCCGCAACCTCATGGAAATGAGTGATCTAAAAGTTCCAATTATCGCGATTATCATCGGAGAAGGTGGCTCTGGTGGTGCCTTGGCTCTTGCTGTGGCAGATAAGGTCTGGATGCTTGAGAACTCCATCTATGCGGTCTTGAGTCCAGAAGGTTTTGCCTCTATTCTTTGGAAAGATGGAAGTCGTGCCATGGAAGCAGCAGAGTTGATGAAGATTACTTCTCACGAATTGTTAAATATGGAAATTGTCGATAAGGTGATTCCCGAGCATGGATTTTCAAATGGAGAACTACTGGCTCAAGTGAAGAAGGAATTACAGGAAGAGTTAAAGGTTTTACAAGCCTTGCCTCTCGAAGATCTTTTGGAGCAACGCTACCAACGTTTTCGTAAATATTAAAAAACTGAGCTTGCAATTTGCAAGACTCAGTTTTTTTAAACTTTATTTTGGTGCGATGACTTCTGCGCCACCCATGTATGGGCGAAGGACTTCTGGAATGGTCACAGAACCGTCTTCGTTTTGATAGTTTTCAAGAATAGCAGCAACGGTACGTCCGACAGCCAACCCAGAACCGTTCAAAGTGTGAAGGAGTTTTACCTTGCCATCTGCTTCATCACGGTAGCGGATTTGCGCACGGCGAGCTTGGAAATCTTCTGTATTGGAACAGCTTGAGATTTCACGGTAGGTGTTTTGCGCTGGAATCCATACTTCTAAGTCGTAAGTCTTGGCAGCTGAGAAGCCCATGTCTCCAGTGGAGAGAGCTACCACACGGTATGGAAGGTTCAGTTTTTGAAGGATATTTTCAGCATTGATAACCATTTTTTCCAATTCATCATATGATTCTTCTGGCTTGGCAAATTTCACCATTTCAACCTTATGGAATTGGTGCAAACGGATCAATCCACGGGTATCACGACCGGCTGAACCAGCTTCTGAACGGAATGATGGACTCATAGCGGTGAAGTAGATTGGAAGGTCTTTTCCATCAAGAATTTCTTCGCGGTAGTAGTTCGTCAAAGGAACTTCAGCAGTTGGAATGAGGACATAATTAGTATCGCTAAGTTCAAAAGTATCTTCCTTGAATTTTGGATATTGTCCAGTACCAAACATAGAATCATGGTTGACCATGTAGGGTGTGATGACTTCAGTGTAGCCTTCCTTGCCATGTTCGTCCAACATGAAGTTGTAGATAGCGCGTTCTAAGCGAGCTCCAAGACCTTTGTAGAAGAGGAAACGAGCACCAGTAACTTTAGCCCCGCGTTCCCAGTCAAGGATATCAAGGCCTTCTCCTAAATCCCAGTGAGCTTTTGGTTCGAAGCCAAATTCGCGCGGTGTTCCCCAACGACGAACCTCAACGTTGTCATCCTCATCTGCTCCAACAGGGACACTATCAGCAGGGATGTTTGGAAGGGTAGTAGTGAATTCAGTTAATTTGGCATCGATTTCAGCCAATTCTGTATCCAATGCTTTGACTTCTGCAGAGAGGGTTTGCATGGCAGCAATCTTATCATCTGCATTTTCTTTGTTGCGTTTAGCTTGTGCGATTTCAGCAGATACAGTGTTACGCTCTGCTTTGAGATTTTCTACTTTGACTAAGATATCTCGACGTTTGGCATCGATTTCTTTCATTTCATTCAAAATAGCTGCATCTACGCCACGTGTTGCCAATTTTTTAGCAACCGCATCAAAGTCTGTACGAATCCGTTTAATATCTAACATAGCTTCTCCTTTAACAAAAAACACACCTGTTAGAGTGTTGGAGTGGCAGAGCCACGGTTCCATCCAACTTCACAGGTGTGCACTTGATTCGATATTGTATTTTAAAGAAACGGTAGAATTTCAATTAAGATTTCTATCTGCTCGCAGTAACCGCAGACTTTCTGAAAGAGACTCTTAACTTACTTATCCGTTTGCGTCTATTATACAAGAAAAGATCCTATTTTGCAAATAGATTTTTAATTTTAGCCGTGATGATTTGGATCAACGTAGGAAGTTTGACAATTTTATCATTCCCTAGATGTTCCCGAGCAATCTTTAAAATTTTTCCAGAGTCTTTTGAAGCAAAGAGAAATTTTGATTCTCTGGTATAGATTTCAAAATGGCGGCTAATTTTACGTCCGGATACATTGGCTCCGATTCGCTCGATTTCTTGCCAGGGAATTTGGATGTAGTCTTCTACATTTGCATCCGCATAAAATTCAAAAGCGGCATTCCCTACTAGGATTTTTCCAACCTTTCCCCCCACTCCAAGGTAAGAAACCCCTGTAGTATGGAATTCAACGGTTTTATTCAATGATTGAGCCATGAGATCCTCCTGTATTGCTGTTCACTCCATTATATCATAATAAAAAGAAGGCCGAAACCTTCTTTTTAGTTGATCTTTGCTTACATCAAGCCAGCAACGTGTGCTAATACACCGATTACAAAGAGGGCGATGATGATAGTGATTGGAGATACTTTTTTCTTCAACAACCACATACAAGCAAAAGTAAGAAGTAATCCCATCAAACCAGGAATCAATGAATCCAAGTTTTGTTGGAAAGTCGTAACTTTTTCAGGTGTTTGAGAGAGACCTGAGCCAACTTGAGCGAAGGCTTCTTGGATACCCTTGTATCCTTCAGGAAGTTTATCCCAGTGGATATAAGCTTTGTCGCCTAATTTGACAGAAGAAACATTAAAGATGAATTTAATAGATACCCAACGTTCTACCAAGACAGCGAGGATGAACATCCCAAGGATAGAAGCCCCTTTAGTGATGTCTTGCAAGATCCCACCAGACATATCTTTGGTAATTTCAGAACCTGCTTTGTAGCCAAGTTCTTGCGTGTACCACAAGAAGGCCATACGAATCGCATTCCATGCGATAAAGAAGATGAGTGGGCCAAGGATGTTACCAGACGCAGCAAGTGATGCACCAAGAGCACCAAGGATAGGACGTACTGTAAACCAGAATACTGGATCTCCGATACCCGCCAAAGGACCCATCATACCAATTTTAACCCCTTGGATAGCAGCATCGTCAATAGCAGCACCGTTTGCTCTTTCTTCTTCAAGAGCAAGCGTTACCCCGATGATAGGAGCGGCAACGTATGGGTGAGTGTTAAAGAATTCCATGTGACGCTCAAGAGCAGCCGCTTGGTCTTCTTTCTTTGTGTAGAGTTTTTTGATAGCTGGGATCAATGAGTATGCCCAACCCAAGTTTTGCATCCGTTCATAGTTCCAAGAACCTTGCAAGAAGGTTGAACGCCACCAAACTTTTTGACGATCTGATTTAGATAATTGTAATTTTTCAGTCATGATAGTGTCACACCTTTCTTAATAGTCTTCGAGAATGTCGCCAATTGGATCGTTAGAAGTAGCGGCACCGCCACCTCCATTGCCACCTTTCTTAGAAAGAGTAAGGTAGATCAAGGCAAGGGCAACACCAATTGCTCCAAGAGCGATCAAAGTTAATTGGCTAACGGCTGCAAGAGCAAAACCGATGGCAAAGAATGGCCATACTTCACGGCTCGCCATCATGTTGATAACCATGGCATAACCAACGGCTACAACCATACCACCACCGATTTGCATTCCATCAGAGAGCCATTTTGGCATTTGTTCAAGAGCAGTTTTAACAGTTTCAGCAGGAATCATCAACAAGAGGGCTGCAGGAATGGCGATACGAAGACCTTGAAGAAGAAGGGCCACAAAGTGAGCGCGTTCTACACCTTTGATATCCCCTTTTCTAGCAGCAGCGTCGGCAGTGTGGACCAAACCAACGGAAAGGGTACGGACGATCATGGTCAAGAAAAGACCAGCAACTGCAAGCGGAATAGCGACACTTTGAGCGACAGCGATTCCTTTTGCACTGAAGTCTCCCCCAAGTACCATGATGATGGCAGCAGCGACAGATGCAAGAGCAGCATCGGGTGCAACTGCGGCACCAATGTTTGCCCAGCCAAGTGCAATAAATTGAAGTGAACCACCAAGCATAACGCCAGCAGTCAGGTTACCTGTTACCAAACCGATTAAGGTACAAGCAACAAGTGGTTGGTGGAATTGGAATTGGTCAAGGATACCTTCAAGACCTGCTAAGAAGGCAACAACGACCACTAATACCATAGAAATAATAGACATGTTTAAAATCCTTTCGTAAGTAATCGATTATTGAACGTTGGCTTTGTTAATTAAGTCAAACAAATCTTTCTTAGAGTCATTTGGCACTTTACGGACGTCAAATTCTACTCCAAGATCACGCATTTTTTCAAATGTAGCCACGTCATCTTTATCCATTGACAACACATTGTTAACCATGGTTTTACCAGTTGAGTGGGCCATTGAACCAACGTTCAAGGTTTTAATCGGAACACCACCTTCGATGGCGCGAAGAGCATCTTGAGGTGTTTCAAATAAGATCAAAGCATGGGTATTTCCGAAACGTGGATCTTTTGCAACGTCGATCAATTTTTGAATTGGGACAACGTTTGCTTTCACACCATTTGGTGCCGCTTGTTTGATCAATTCCTTACGGAGTTCATCTTTAGCAACAGAATCTGAAGCAACAATGATCCGATCAGCTTTTGAATCGGGTGTCCAAGCAGTTGCGACTTGTCCATGAAGAAGACGTGTATCTAAGCGGGCAAGGTTAATCTTGAGTTTTCCATCTCCGATAACTGTTCCTTCTGGAATAGCAGCTTGGGCTACAGGAGCAGCAGCGGCTGTACTAGCTTCTTCAACAGGGTTTAATTCTTCTGGAAGGGCTTTGACACCGTCTTTTGCTTCCTTGATGATGTTTGCAGCGACTTGATCAACGCCGGCATTTGCATCCATCAAACGTTCTGTATAAGCTTGAATCAACATCGGAAGGTTTAATCCTGTAATGATCGCAAATTTACGATCTGGATTTTCTCCCATGACGCGACTTGCTTGGTTAAATGGAGAACCACTCCAAAGGTCAGCCAAAACCAAGACTTCATCTTCTGCATCAAATGCGGCAACAGCTGCATTGAATTTAGCATAGAGATCATCCGGGCCTTCACTTGGCATGAACGTAACCACTTGAACTTTCTCTTGATCCCCAAAGATCATCGAGCCGGATTGGTGGATTCCAGCTGCAAATTCACCGTGGCTAGCAATAATGATACCAATACTCATTATTGACATTCCTCCTTATAAAATTTGTTTGACTTTCAGTTTAAGAAAACTTTAAGCTACTTTATTATAAATCGTTTCCACACTTAAGTCAATTTTTCTATCAAAATCTCGATGTAAAAACATTAATTTATTATATTAAATTATCGTTAGATAGAAAAAGAATGCTCTTGAATGAATTTTGTTTATTACTTGTTGATGCTTAAAAAATCAATAATAATATGTTTTATAGGATTTTGTTCTCAATAAAAATATTCCAACAATCGATCTATATCCCCAAAAATAAAAAATAAATCTATAATAAATTGTAAAATAGAGTGATTGAGAGCACTCAAAAAAGACTAGCCCAGTTGAGCTAGTCTGGTAGGTTCAGTTAGTTAGTTAGTTGGTAAAGTCAAGTACCATACGTCCTTGAATGGTTCCAGCTTCCATTTCGTCAAAGACTTTGACTGCATCTTCTACTGGACGTTTTTGAACGACAGGGACTACCAAGCCTTCTGCACCAAATTGGAAGGCTTCTTCCAAGTCTTTACGAGTTCCTACAAGAGAACCAATGACTTGGATACCATCTAATACCGTTTTCACAATGCTGAGGTCCATCATTTCAGAAGGAAGACCAACTGCGATCACGCGGCCACCTGCACGAACAGAATCTACTGCTTGGTTGAAAGCTACTTTAGAAACAGCTGTTACGACAGCAGAGTGAGCTCCACCATTTGTTTTTTCTTTGATCAATCCTGGGACATCTTCAACTTCGCGACCGTTGATGACAAAGTCTGCACCAACTTCTTTTGCCAATTCTAGTTTATCATTGTTGATATCGACAGCGATGACATGTGCGTTGAAGACTTTCTTAGCATATTGAACAGCCAAGTTTCCTAGTCCACCAGCTCCATAGATAACGATCCATTGTCCTGGTTCAGCTTTGGCTTCTTTGATGGCTTTGTAAGTTGTAACACCTGCACACGTAATAGAAGAAGCTTGGGCTGGATCTAATCCTTCAGGTACTTTCACTGCGTAATCTGCAGTAACGATACATTGTTCAGCCATTCCTCCATCAACAGAGTAACCAGCATTTTTTACAGTACGGCAAAGAGTTTCGCGACCAGTTGTACAGTATTCACAAGTTCCACATCCTTCGAAGAACCATGCGACACTGACACGATCCCCAACTTTTAGGCTCTTGACATCTGGAG
Organism: Streptococcus parasanguinis CC87K; assembly: GCF_000507765.1. Classification (GTDB taxonomy): domain Bacteria; phylum Bacillota; class Bacilli; order Lactobacillales; family Streptococcaceae; genus Streptococcus; species Streptococcus parasanguinis_J. The sequence continues at coordinate 19,450 of NZ_KI669405.1, forward strand.
CAACTTCTTTAACAATACCGATTCCTTCGTGTCCAAGAACACGGCCTGGAACTTTACCGAAGTCCCCGTGAGCAACGTGCAAGTCAGTGTGGCAGACACCACAGTATTCGATTTGAACAAGTGCTTCCCCTGTTTCAAGTGGACGCATGTCTTTGTTTGCAACGATTTCAACACCAGTACCTTCTGGATTTACAACAACAGCTTTCATTTTGTTCCTCCTTAAGTGAACGAGAAGCGATTTAGTTTTTTGAAAGCGCTTCTTTAATAACTATGTTAATAATATCACAAACGAGATGGCAAGGCAATGAAAAAAATGTAAAAATAGGAGGGTATTGATTAACCGATTAAGTATTTAGGATAGAAAAAGACATAAGGGATAGCTCATGTCTGTTCCTATTATAAGAATAATTGAATGAGTTGGCGCGCGACACCGTCCTCATTATTGGTAAAATCTGTGACGGAATCCGCGTAAGGAAGTAGGACAGAGCTCGCGTTTTTCATGGCGTATCCATGACCAGCAAGAGCTAGCATGTCGGTATCGTTGTGCTCGTCTCCAAAGGCAATCAAATCCTTCTGATCCATATTGAGTTTATCTAGAAGGTAGGTCAGAGCAGATGCTTTGGTCACATTTTTTGGATTGCATTCCAGAATATTTAAGGGACCACCCCAAGTATTGATAGACAGATTGTAGTCATAATGCCGATTCATTTCATCTGCCAGAGCATATTTGTCTTCCGCTTTCGTTTGAAAGAGGATACAGTTTGGGTCGCTCGTTACCCGCTCTGGATTGAATTGATTTTCTGGTTGGAAAGCCTCAATACCGAATAATTTAGGGTCCGCAACGTGCTCATTTGGATCGGTAATAAAGAATTTATTGCGGTATTCACCTGCTATAAAGTCCGCTTGGATGGTGTCTCGGTTAGCGACCATATCTAGCAGGTATTTTTTATCTAAAGTCAAACATTGTTCATCCACCCATTTTTTCTCTGGGAGATGCGTAAGGGAGCCGTTAAAATTGATCATCGGAGTATTGAGCTCTAGTTGTTTGTAGTAGGTATGTGCCATACGGTAGGGGCGGCCTGTTGTAATAATGACTTTATGGCCAAGAGCACTAATTTTTTTAATCGTATCAATGGTAAAGTCGCTCAATTTGCTATCGGAATTCAAGAGAGTGCCGTCTAGATCTAGAGCGATCATCTTTTTATGCATATTTCGGTTCCTTTCGAGAAGAATGAGACCATTATATCAGAAAAATCGGAAAAGCGCTCAAAAATCGAGAAGAGAAGCGGGATTTCTTGAAAGACGAAAGATCTTTTGGTAGAATAGATATAACGTTCGCAAATTGATTGGGAGCGAGAATGATGAAAAAGGAGTTTATTCTGAAATGGATAAGTTTTTTAAACTTTCAGAACATGGAACCACTGTTCGAACAGAGGTTCTTGCTGGTTTGACAACCTTTTTTGCGATGAGTTATATCCTCTTCGTAAACCCTCAAATGTTGTCACAAACAGGTATGCCAGCTCAAGGGGTCTTCCTTGCAACGATTATTGGATCTGTTGTGGGGACCTTGATGATGGCTTTTTATGCCAATTTACCTTATGCACAAGCACCTGGGATGGGCTTGAATGCCTTCTTTACCTTTACTGTTGTATTTGGTATGGGCTACACATGGCAGGAAGCTTTGGGAATGGTCTTCATTTGTGGTGTGATTTCATTGATTATCACATTGACAAAGGTTCGGAAGATGATCATCGAATCGATTCCGACCGCTCTTCGATCTGCTATTTCAGCGGGGATCGGGATTTTCTTGGCCTATGTTGGGATTAAGAATGCAGGATTTTTGAAATTCACGATTGACCCTCATACCTATACAGTGGTCGGAGAAGGAGCAGATAAGGGGAATGCAACGATCTCAGCCAATGCATCTGCTGTTCCTGGATTGGTTGATTTTAACAATCCGGCTGTCCTCTTGGCTCTTGTTGGTCTTGCGATTACTATTTTCTTTGTTGTCAAAGGGATTAAGGGAGGGATTATCCTTTCTATCTTAGCAACGACTGTGCTTGGAATTATCATCCATGTTGTTGATATCACTAAAATTGACTTTGCAAGTAATCATCTAGGAGCTGCCTTTAATGATTTAGGCACGATCTTTGGTCAAGCTTTGGGATCAAAAGGATTGGGTTCTTTGATTTCCAATACGTCTCGTTTGCCTGAGACCTTAATGGCCATCTTAGCCTTCTCCTTGACCGATATTTTTGATACAATTGGAACTTTAATCGGTACGGGTGAAAAAGTTGGGATTGTTGCGACAAATGGGGAAAACCATCAATCAGCGAAATTAGATAAGGCCCTCTATTCAGACCTTGTAGCGACTTCAGTCGGTGCTATTGCAGGAACTTCAAACGTAACGACTTATGTTGAATCTGCAGCTGGTATTGGAGCTGGTGGACGCACTGGTCTGACAGCCTTGGTTGTAGCGATCTGTTTTGCTATTTCAAGTCTCTTTAGTCCTTTGTTGGCGATTGTACCGACCGCTGCTACAGCTCCAATTTTGATTGTTGTTGGGATCATGATGTTGAGTGGCTTGAAAAATATCCATTGGGAAGATATGTCAGAAGCAGTTCCTGCTTTCTTCACCTCTATCTTTATGGGCTTCAGCTACTCGATTACACAAGGGATCGCTGCTGGATTTATCACCTATAGCTTGGTGAAAGTGGTTAAAGGACAAGCCAAAGAAGTGCACAGTATGATTTGGATTTTAGATGTTCTCTTTATTTTAAACTACGTTAGCATGGCCTTGAATTAAGCATCAGGAAAGTGCCAAAAAGGAATGGGAATTGTCTCCCATTCCTTTTTAGGTGGATCGAGGGAATAAATTTGAGAGTTTCCTGTTTTCTTTGATTCCTTTTTCTCAAAAACAAACCGGAGTCGAACAATTTCTAAAAGAAAGAGCAGATTTTTAAAAAGTTTGGTATAATAGAGAAATGATTAGTCATAATGAAACGGAGCTGATCGCTCTAGGAAAACAGCTAGGAAAACTCTTAGAAAAGCAAGACGTGATTATCTTATCAGGTGATCTAGGAGCAGGAAAAACGACCTTTACCAAAGGAATTGCAAAGGGGTTAGGGATTGATCAGATGATTAAAAGCCCGACCTATACCATTGTTCGTGAATACGAAGGTCGCTTGCCTTTATACCATTTGGATGTTTACCGGATTGGGAATGATCCAGATTCTATTGATTTAGATGATTTTCTATTTGGAGATGGGGCGACCATTATTGAATGGGGAGAGCTGATTGAGCCGAGTCTCTCGGATGCTTATCTAAAAATTTTTATCCGAAAATTAGAAGATGGGCGAGAGTTAGCTTTTGAAGCTCATGGAGCGCGTGCAGAAGCTTTGCTGGCATCCTTTGAGCAGGTGGAAAAAATCGATGACTAAGGAAAAGGAAGTAACATTAGAAATTCGGCAAGCTGACAGTGCAGACGCGGCTCTTGTCGTTGATTTCTTAAATCAAGTTGGGAAAGAGTCAGATTACATGACGCTAGATGAAGCTGGGATTGGCATGTCTCCAGCAGACATGGAGCAATTTCTGATGGTGCAAGAGATGGCGGAAAACCGGATTTGCCTCTTGCTATTTCTAGATCAGGAACTGGCAGCTTTGTTAAATATCACTGCAGCCCCTCAACGGTCCATTCAGCATATTGGTGATGTCTTTATTGTGGTTCAAAAAGCTTATTGGAATCAAGGACTTGGACAGATCTTGTTGGAAGAAGGGATCGAGTGGGCGCACTCGACCGGTGTTCTTCGCAAACTAGTCTTGAATGTCCAAGTACGCAATGAACGGGCGGTTCACCTGTATAAAAAATTAGGTTTTGAGATCGAAGGTTGTCAAGCTCGTGGAGCTTGTTCAGCTGAAGGAGAATTCTTAGATGTTTACCTTATGGGGAAACTGATAGATTAGAGAGAGAGTCTACATGGTAAAAAAAATTATTTTGATGTTTTTGAGCTTATTGACGGTAACAGTGATTGGGATCGGGGCCTATGGCCTCACTATCCTCAATCAAACGACTGGGACTCTCAGTAAGACTTATAAGGGCTTTGGAAATGAGACCAATGTCATTGCAGAAAACAAGCCGATGACTATCCTTTTGATGGGGGTTGATACAGGTAGCGGTTCTCGGGAAGATCCTTGGGCCGGAAATAGTGATACCATGATTTTGGTGACTGTTAATCCTCAAACAAAAGAAACAACCATGACGAGTTTGGAAAGAGATATCCTAACCAATATTACTTCAGATGGCGAAACGGTCCAAGCAAAATTGAATTCGGCTTATGCTCAAGGCGGTGCCAAGTTAGCCATTAAGACCATTCAAGATCTTTTGAATATCCATATTGACCGCTATGTCATGATCAATATGAAGGGATTGGTTCAATTAGTGGATAAGGTTGGTGGTATCACGGTTAACAATCCATTTGACTTCGATATCTCGATCGAGGAAAATGAGCCAGAATATACGGCTAAGATTGCACCAGGACGTCAGGAGATTAATGGGGACCAAGCTCTCGTTTATTCACGCATGCGCTACCAAGACCCAGAAGGAGACTACGGACGTCAAAAACGCCAACGTGAAGTGATCAAAAAGATTGTTGAGAAAGTTTTAAGCCTCAATAGTTTGAGTCACTACAAAGGAATCATTGAGTCTGTTAGTGACAATATGCAAACCAACATAGCGCTTGACAGTAATAGTCTTCTTCAATTGCTAGGATATAAAGATGCTCTTTCAACGATTCATCAGTACCAGCTGAAAGGAGAAGATGCCACCTTAGCAGATGGCGGAAGTTATCAGATTGTCACTTCAAAACATCTCTTGAAAATTCAAAATATCATCCGCAAAGCTTTGGGGATGAAAGAAATTAAAACATTGAAAACCAATGCTTACCTATTAGATGGAGATGAAGAGTTGAAGAATACTTCTTCTCAAAATGATACGCCAGCGGCATCATCTGAGGAAGCACCTGTTTACCAAGAGTTTAACCAACTACCAGTTGTACCATCGACCCAGGATACGGGAGTGGTGACGCCTCAAAGTTCTGTTGCACCAGTGACACCAGTTGCACCTGCAGCTACAGAGTCGAGCAGTGTGACACCTACGGTACCTTCAGAATAAGAAAAAAACGATTGAGTTTTCTCAATCGTTTTTACTTGGTTGCCAGATGTCTTGAATTTCTTTTAGAGAGGCTGTTGCTTGTTGACTAAATAGTTTGGTCTTGTATTGGAAATCCGTTACCAATTCTTGAAGATTGGTCTTTTGGTATTGGATAATATCCAGATTGCGTTGGATTTTTGCTAGGTTATCTTGAATTCCCTTGATCAATTGGCTGGATTCAGTCACCTCTGTTTTGATTTCTTTGCGGTTTTTTACTAGGTGGTAGCTAATGCTAGCTCCTGTTGCAAACCAAAAGAGATTTTTGAGTTTCATATGGCCTCCTTTTTAACTGTTTTTGATGGTTTCTGCGAGAACTGCTAGTTGTTCAAAATTAGGCTCGTGTTCAGTAAATGAAATGGCAAGCTCATCTTGATCAGAATAGCGAGGGATAATGTGGACATGTGTGTGAAAAACGGTTTGTCCAGAAACTTCTTCCATGTTGCTGATGATATTCATTCCCTTAGCTTGGGTAGCAGCTTCTACTTTTTTAGCAACTTTAGAAACACGTGCAAATAGTTGAGCTGTGGCGGTTTCGTCCATCTCTAAGAGGTTGCGAGCGTGTTTTTTTGGAACCACTAACGTATGACCTGGTGTAACCTGAGAGATGTCCAAAAATGCGAGGACTTCCTCGTCCTCATAGACTTTGGAGGAAGGAATGTCGCCAGCTATAATCTTACAAAAAATACAATCGTCAACCATAAATACACCTCATTTAGACTAAATTTTGTTATAATATAAGAACATTATACCAGAAATCGGAGAAAATATGTTAGAAATCAACAAGTTGACAGGGGGCTATGTCAACATCCCTGTCCTGAAAGAGGTGAGTTTTTCAGTTCCGGATGGCCAACTGATTGGTTTGATTGGACTTAATGGAGCTGGGAAGTCAACCACGATTAATGAAATTATTGGTCTCCTGCATCCTTATGCTGGAGAAGTACGGATTGACGGCTTGAGTCTTCCAGAAGCTCCAACTGACTATCGTAAAAAAATCGGCTATATTCCAGAAACCCCTAGCCTATATGAAGAATTAACCCTGAGAGAGCATATCGAGACCGTAGCTATGGCCTATGATTTAGACATGGATCAGGTCATGGTACGCGTCCAGCCTTTGTTGGAACGCTTCCGTTTGGCTGAAAAATTAGATTGGTTCCCGACCCAGTTTTCAAAAGGGATGAAGCAAAAGGTCATGATTATTTGCGCCTATGCAGTGGATCCAAGTCTTTATATTGTCGATGAACCCTTTTTGGGATTGGATCCTGTTGCGATTGCAGATTTGATTCAGTTATTGGCAGATGAGAAAGCAAAAGGAAAATCGATTTTGATGAGTACCCACGTTCTGGATTCGGCTGAAAAGATGTGTGATGGTTTTGTGATCCTCCATAAGGGTCAGATCCGAGCAAAAGGGACCTTGGACGAGCTGCGTTCAACTTTTGGGGATGAGAAAGCAAGTCTAAATGATATCTACATGACCTTGACAGAAGAGGAAAAAGCATGAAAGAGTTGATGAAAAAACGGCAAGAAACGTTTCGAACTCAATGTGTAAAATATAGTCGCTATGTTCTCAATGATCATTTTGTCCTCTTTATGCTGATTTTTATAGGATTTTTGGCGGTTCAATACAGCCAATTCTTGCAAGATTTACCCAAAGATACAAGCCTGATCCGCTGGAGTCTCATGATTGGTTTGCTCCTCTTGGTTCCGATTGGCTCCATTGCGACCTACTTAGAGAAGCCCGATGCCTTATTCCTTTTAGTAAAGGAAGAGGAAGTGAAAAACTATATCAAAGGGCAGGTCAGGAAGTCTTTTGTATTTTGGCTTTTGATTCAAAGTGTTATCCTTCTATTATTTGTTCCCCTCCTTCTTGCAACGGGGGTGAATGCACTTGGAATAGTGGCTTACGTCTTTATTTTAGGGATAGCTAAAGGGCTTGTCTTTAGCTGGAAGGAAGCCCGTTTCTACCAAGATGGAAATTTGAATTGGACCTTGGCCATTGCTCGTGAGAATGCAAGGAAACAATTGATTCTTCGCTTTTTTGCCTTGTTTACAACGGTGAAAGGCATTACCAACAGTGTCAAAAGAAGAGCTTATTTAGATGATTTCTTGGGGCTTCTTCCCAAAACACATGGGAATACTTGGCTTCACTTGTATATGCGCTCCTTCCTACGGAATGGAGATATTTTCTCTATGACCCTACGGCTCTTGGCTCTTTCCATTCTTGCCATGATCTTTATTCCTCAACCTCTCGTAGTGATTGCCCTTGTAGCCTTGCTCAATTACTTAATTATTTTTCAATTACTGGGGCTTTATAGTGCTTTTGATTACCAACCGTTGACCCTTCTTTTCCCGATGAAAAGGGGCAGTAAAAAGGCAGGGTTAAATAAAACGATTCAGCTGGTCATGGGGATGATAACGGTGATAGAAGGGGGAATTGGCCTGGTCTTTATATCAGATAAAGTCCTGTTACTAGGCTTATTAGCTTATACAGTTGCTTTAACCCTGCTCTATCTTCCATTTAAAATGGCGCGCTTGGTTGACGAAAGTCGTTAAAATTAGTAAAATAGATTGGAAACTTTTTACGGAGGAAAAGATGGACTCGAATGAAAAAGAGCTAAGCCTCACCCCAATTCCTGGGAAGAGTGGGAAGGCCTACATGGGGACCTACCCAGATGGTGGGCGCGTTTTTGTAAAAATGAATACGACCCCAATCCTTGCGGGTCTAGCAAAAGAACAGATTGCTCCTCAATTGTTATGGAGTCGACGTTTGCCAGATGGAAATGTGATGAGTGCCCAAGAATGGTTGAATGGGGAGATTCTCACGCCAAATGGAATGTCAAAAAAACAAGTGGTCAATATTTTAACGAGATTGCACCGTTCTAGACCTTTGATGACCCAATTAAAGAAACTTGGGTATCCTGTGGAATCTCCTTTAGAGTTACTCAATTCTTGGAGTAACCGGTTGCCAATTGCCCTACGTCAGAACCACTACATCCAATCAGTCGTAAAGAATTTACGGAAGACAGTGCCAGCCTTTCGGGAGGATTATGCGACGATCGTCCATGGGGATGTCCGTCATAGTAACTGGATTGAGACAGAGAGCGGCTTGATTTATCTAGTCGATTGGGATTCCGTTCGTTTAACTGACAGGATGTTGGATGTGGCGCATATCTTGAGTCACTATATTCCAGATTCCAATTGGCGCGATTGGTTAGGTTATTATGGTTACAAGTACAACCAAAAGGTGTTTGATAAACTCTATTGGTTTGGTCAATACTCCTTCTTGTGGCAAATTGCTAAATACTATGAAAATAATGATTTAGAAAATGTCAATCGCGAGATCTATGCTCTGCGCAATTTCCGGTTGAAATATGGAAAGGAAATATGAGAGTTAGAAATCGTAAAGGAGCGACAGAATTACTAGAAGCCAATCCACAATATGTGGTCCTAAATCCAGAAGATGCTAAGGGAAAATGGCATGGGATTTTCGGAAATGACCATCCTATTCATATCGAAGTGGGTAGCGGAAAAGGGGCCTTTATTACTGGGATGGCTAAGGCCAATCCAGAGATCAACTACATCGGAATTGATATTCAAAAATCGGTCTTGAGCTATGCTTTAGATAAGGTCTTAGAAGCAGATGTTCCTAACATTAAATTGCTTTGGGTAGACGGAGATAGCTTGACTAACTATTTTGAAGATGGGGAAATTGATCAGCTTTATCTGAATTTTTCAGATCCATGGCCAAAGAAACGTCATGAGAAGCGTCGCTTGACTTACAAGACTTTCTTGGATACCTTCAAGCAAATTCTTCCAGAACATGGGGAGATTCACTTTAAAACAGATAATCGAGGTCTGTTTGAATACAGTTTGGTGAGCTTTTCACAGTATGGTATGACTTTGAAGGGAGTCTGGCTAGACCTTCATGCTAGTGATTTTGAGGGAAATGTCATGACGGAATATGAGAAGAAGTTCTCAAGTAAAGGACAGGTCATTTACCGTGTAGAAGCACAGTTTTAGCATATTCCTTGCAATCATTGGGGAATCGTGTTATAATACATTAAATGAATAGAAAAGGAGAGGCGGGGAAATATCTTCGCCTCTTATCTATGAGGAGGTGGCAACCATCGCAACGATTGTTGACTTAGTAACAGAAGTGATTCAGCCTGCCATCCAGGAACCATTTGAATTGGTCGATGTTGAATATGGCAAAATGGGTGGTGACTACGTCTTAAGCATTTTCGTAGACAAACCAGAAGGGATCACACTGAATGATACAGCGGATTTGACAGAAATCATTAGCCCGCTATTGGATCAAATTAAACCAGACCCATTTCCAGAACAGTACTTTTTAGAAGTTACCAGTCCTGGTTTGGAGAGACCTTTGAAAACCAAGGAAGCACTCGAGGGAGCTGTTGGCAAGTATGTCAATATCAGCTTGTATAAGGCTGTTGAAAAGCAAAAGGTCTTTGAGGGGAACTTGGTAGGTTTTGAAGAGGATGTTTTGACCATTGAGTATATGGATAAAACACGAAAGAAAACTGTAGAAATTCCTTATAACCTTGTGTCCAAAGCAAGGTTGGCTGTAAAATTGTAACAGAATGAAAGAAAGGATGCCTTTATAGTAAAGGCAAGAAAAACATGAGTAAAGAAATGCTAGAAGCCTTCCGCATTTTGGAAGAAGACAAAGGGATCAAAAAAGAAGATATCATCGAAGCCGTCACAGAATCATTGCGTTCAGCTTATCGCCGTCGTTATGGACAATCAGAAAGTGCAGCGATTGAATTCAATGAAAAAACTGGAGATTTCCGTGTTTATACGGTTCGTGAAGTGGTGGATGAAGTCTTTGATAGCCGTTTAGAAATCAGCTTGAAGGATGCCTTGGCCATTAGCTCTGCTTATGAGTTGGGGGATAAGATCAAGTTTGAAGAAGCACCAGCTGAATTTGGTCGTGTAGCAGCTCAATCTGCCAAACAAACGATCATGGAAAAAATGCGTAAGCAAACGCGCACCATCACCTATAACACTTATAAAGAACATGAAAATGAAATCATGAGTGGAACGGTGGAGCGCTTTGACAATCGTTTTATCTATGTCAATCTTGGCTCAATCGAAGCACAATTGTCTAAGCAAGACCAGATTCCAGGAGAAGTGTTCCAATCTCATGATCGAATTGAAGTATTTGTCTACAAGGTAGAAGATAATCCACGTGGTGTCAATGTCTTTGTTAGCCGAAGCCACCCTGAAATGATCAAACGTTTGATGGAACAAGAAATTCCTGAAGTCTATGATGGAACTGTTGAGATTATGAGTGTAGCGCGTGAAGCTGGAGATCGTACAAAAGTTGCGGTTCGTAGCCATAATCCAAACGTAGATGCGATTGGGACTATCGTTGGTCGTGGTGGATCGAATATTAAAAAGATTACCAGCAAGTTCCACCCAGCTCGATACGATCAAAAATTAGACCGTATGGTTCCGACAGAAGAAAACATCGATGTCATTGAATGGGTTCCAGATCCAGCTGAATTCATCTACAATGCGATCGCTCCTGCAGAAGTGGACCAAGTTATTTTTGATGATGAAGATAGCAAACATGCTCTCGTTGTGGTTCCAGATAATAAACTATCTCTTGCCATCGGTCGTCGTGGTCAAAACGTTCGTTTGGCAGCTCATTTGACTGGTTACCGCATCGATATCAAATCTGCTAGTGAGTTCGAAGAAATGGAAGCAGCTCAAGAAACTTTTGAAGACCAAGTAGAAAGTGGCGAAGAGCAAGTCGATTAAGAGAGGGAGGGAAAATGGTAAAAACAAGAAAAATCCCTTTAAGAAAATCTGTCGTTTCAAATGAAATTATTGATAAGCGCGATTTGCTCCGCATTGTCAAAAATAAAGAAGGACAAGTCTTTATCGATCCAACTGGCAAAGCCAATGGTCGAGGTGCTTACATCAAGCTAGACAATGAAGAAGCGGCACTTGCTAAGAAAAAGAAAGTTTTTAATCGTAGCTTTAATATGGAAGTGGAAGAAGCTTTCTATGATGAATTGATCGCTTATGTAGATCATAAGGTGAAGAGAAGAGAGTTAGGCCTTGAATAAGCAAAAGATAAGTAATTTGTTGGGCTTGGCGCAAAGAGCAGGAAAACTCATTTCTGGAGAAGAACTCGTGATCAAAGCCATCCAGGAAGAAAAAGCACAATTAGTTTTTCTGGCAAATGATGCAGCTAGTAACCTGACAAAAAAGGTGACAGATAAGGGTCACTATTATGAGGTTCAAGTATCTACCGTGTTTTCAACACTAGAATTAAGCACTGCAATTGGACGTGCCCGTAAGGTCGTCGCTGTTGTAGATGCTGGATTTTCAAAGAAAATGAGGTCTCTTATGGAATAGAAGAGGAGGACAGCAATTGTCTAAGAAAAGATTATACGAAATTGCCAAAGAATTGGGCAAGGAAAGTAAAGAAGTCGTCACTCGTGCGAAAGAATTAGGTTTTGACGTCAAGAGTCATGCATCTAGTGTCGATACTGATGTTGCTGAAAAGTTGATCAAGAGCTTTTCAGCGAAAAAAGAAACAGTCGAAAAGAAAGTAGCAGAAGTGGCTGCCAAGACAACGGCTGTCGCAGAGAAAAAAGAAGCAGCGCCCGTCAAAAAAGAAGGAGCAACTGAGACAAAATCAGTAACGCCAGCTGCTAAACCAAAGAGTCGTAACTTTAAAGCGGAACGAGAAGCGCGTGCAAAAGAGCAGGCTGAACGTAGGAAACAACAAGATAATCGTCCAAAACGCGATCGCAAGGACAATCAGCGTCATGGTGACAACCGAAATCAACGACCACAAGAGCGAAATGAACAACGAAATCAAGGTTCTGAGCGTCGCAATAACCGACCAGATCAAAGACGTAGTGCACAACCCCAAGTGGCACCAAAAGTTGATTTCAAAGCGCGTGCAGCGGCACTGAAAGCTGAACAAAATGCTGAATACGCACGTGGAAGTGAAGATCGCTACAAACAACAAGCTGCAAAAGCAGAACAAGAACGTCAACAGCGCCGGAAACGGGTAGAAGCACCAGAAGTGAAAGCACCTGTACAGGAGCCAGCTCTTGAGAACCATACAAAACCAGCTGTTGCTGCTGCTCCAGCTCAAGTCGATACACGTCGGAAGAAACAAGCGCGACCAGATAAGAAACGCGATGATTTTGATCGTGAAGAAGATGGTCCAAGAAAACAACAAAGGAATCGAAATAGTCAAAATCAAGTGAGAAATCAGAGAAATAGTAACTGGAATAACAATAAGAAAAATAAAAAAGGAAAGAACAACCGTAATGATGCTCCAAAACCAGTAACAGAGCGTAAATTCCATGAATTACCAAGTGAATTTGAGTATACGGATGGAATGACGGTTGCCGAAATCGCAAAACGCATCAAGCGTGAACCGGCTGAAATCGTCAAGAAACTCTTTATGATGGGAGTCATGGCGACTCAAAATCAATCGCTGGATGGAGATACGATTGAACTCTTGATGGTGGATTATGGAATTGAAGCCAAGAAAAAGGTTGAAGTGGACAATGCCGATATCGAACGCTTCTTCGTTGAAGATGGTTATTTGAATCCAGATGAGTTGGTAGAGCGTCCACCAGTTGTCACCATCATGGGACACGTTGACCACGGTAAAACTACCCTTTTGGATACCCTTCGTAATTCACGTGTAGCAACAGGTGAAGCGGGAGGAATCACTCAGCACATCGGGGCTTATCAAATCGTGGAAAATGGCAAGAAGATTACCTTCTTGGATACACCTGGACACGCGGCCTTTACTTCTATGCGGGCGCGTGGTGCATCTGTTACGGATATTACCATCTTGGTTGTAGCAGCAGATGACGGGGTGATGCCACAGACCATCGAAGCCATCAACCACTCAAAAGCTGCCAATGTTCCAATCATTGTGGCTATTAACAAGATCGATAAACCAGGCGCTAATCCAGAGCGTGTCATCGGTGAATTGGCAGAGCATGGAGTTATGTCAACTGCCTGGGGTGGCGATTCTGAGTTTGTAGAAATCTCAGCTAAGTTCAACCAAAATATCGATGAACTCTTGGAAACGGTCCTTCTTGTGGCTGAAATCCAAGAACTCAAAGCAGATCCAACTGTTCGTGCCATCGGTACTGTTATCGAAGCGCGCTTGGATAAAGGAAAAGGTGCGGTGGCAACCCTCCTTGTTCAACAAGGTACTTTGAATGTTCAAGACCCAATTGTTGTCGGAAATACCTTTGGACGTGTCCGTGCCATGACCAATGACCTTGGACGTCGTGTGAAGGTGGCAGGACCATCTACTCCGGTTTCTATCACTGGTTTGAACGAAGCGCCAATGGCGGGTGACCACTTTGCGGTTTATGAAGATGAAAAATCAGCGCGTGCAGCGGGTGAAGAACGTGCCAAACGTGCTCTGATGAAACAACGACAAGCAACCAACCGCGTCAGCCTTGAAAATCTCTTTGATACCTTGAAGGCTGGGGAAGTGAAATCCGTTAATGTCATCATTAAAGCCGATGTACAAGGTTCGGTTGAAGCTCTTGCTGCTTCCCTTCAAAAGATTGAAGTAGAAGGTGTGAAAGTGACCATCGTTCACTCAGCAGTTGGTGCGATCAACGAATCAGACGTGACCCTTGCAGAAGCTTCAAATGCCTTCATCATCGGATTTAACGTCCGTCCTACTCCACAAGCACGTCAACAAGCTGAAGCTGACGAGGTGGAAATCCGTCTTCACTCAATCATCTACAAAGTGATTGAAGAAATGGAAGATGCCATGAAGGGTATGTTGGATCCTGAGTTTGAAGAGAAAGTCATCGGGGAAGCAGTTATTCGTGAAACCTTTAAAGTCTCTAAAGTGGGTACCATCGGTGGATTTATGGTCCTCAGTGGTAAGGTTACACGTGATTCCAAAGTTCGTGTCATTCGTGACGGTGTCGTGATCTATGACGGAGCTCTTGCAAGCTTGAAACACTTCAAAGATGATGTCAAAGAGATCACAAATGGTCGTGAAGGTGGATTGATGATTGAAGGTTACAATGATATCAAGACAGATGATACCATCGAAGCCTACATCATGGAAGAAATTAAAAAATAAGCAAGCTGACTAGGAAAAAAAGGGGGATCCTCTGATTTCCTAGTTTTTAAACACAGAGCAGAAAGGAGTTCCTATGGCAAGTCATTTTCGGACAGACCGAGTAGGGATGGAAATCAAGCGGGAAGTCAATGAGATTTTACAAAAGAAAGTCCGTGACCCGCGTGTTCAAGGCGTCACCATTACGGATGTTCAAATGCTAGGTGATTTGTCTATGGCCAAAGTGTATTATTCAATTATGAGTGATTTGGCTTCAGACAATCAAAAGGCTCAGACAGGCCTTGAAAAAGCAACAGGAACCATCAAGCGTGAATTAGGTCGGAATCTGAAATTGTACAAGATTCCAGATCTTACTTTTGTGAAAGACGAATCCATCGAATACGGGAATAAGATCGATGAGATGTTGCGCAATTTGAACAAAGACTAGAGAGGTTGGGACCAATAGTGTCCAACCTCTTTTTTGACTCTTAAAATGAGGAAAATAAAACAGAAAGAAAAAAACGGTTTCAAAAAATAATAGAAATTTACAGAAATCTCTTGTGTGATTGGAAATTATCCTTTACAATAGGAGAGGAGTTTTATTTCTGATCTCATATTTGGAGGAATGATCATGTCCATTAACTGGCAGGAAATTTTGTTTAACTTTTTGGGAGGGTTGGGTCTCTTTCTCTATAGTATTAAAACCATGGGAGAAGGACTGCAACAAGCTGCAGGGGACCGTCTTCGCTACTATATTGATAAATATACCAGCAATCCCTTTCTTGGAGTCTTAGTAGGGATTGTTGTGACAGCCCTTATTCAGTCTAGTACTGGGGTAACGGTGATTACCGTTGGTCTGGTCAGTGCGGGTCTCTTGACCCTACGTCAAGCCATTGGGATCATCATGGGGGCTAATATCGGGACTACGGTCACCTCGTTCATTATTGGGTTTAAACTGGGAACTTATGCCCTTCCAATTATGTTTCTTGGAACGGTCTTACTTTTCTTTACAAAGAATCGAATGGCCAACAATATTGGTCGGATTCTCTTTGGGGTTGGAGGAATTTTCTACGCTTTAAACCTGATTAGTGCGGGAATGAGTCCTTTGAAAGAATTGCCAGAATTTAGTCAGTACATGATCACCCTTGGGAAAAATCCAATTCTGGGTGTTTTAGCAGGAGCCATCATCACCGTTTTGATTCAAGCTTCGTCAGCTACCATTGGGATTCTACAAGGTTTGTATTCAGGTGGTTTCCTAGATCTTCGCGGTTCTTTACCTATTCTTTTTGGGGACAACATCGGAACAACCTTGACAGTTATTATTGCAGCGATGGGGGCCAATGTTTCTGCTAAGCGTGTTGCAGCAACTCACGTACTCTTTAACTTGATCGGTACAATCCTTTGTTTGATCTTGTTAACACCTTTTACAGCCATGATTGAATACTTCCAAGGGCTCTTGCACTTGTCACCAGAAATGACCATTGCTTTTTCTCACGGAGCTTTCAACGTGACCAACACTATCATTCAATTCCCATTCATTGGAGCTTTGGCATACTTTGTAACCAAACTGATTCCTGGTGAGGATGAGGTTGTCAAATATGAGCCACTCTACTTGGATGAAAACTTGATCACTCAAGCGCCTTCGATTGCTCTTGGAAATGCGAAAAAAGAGTTGCTTCATTTAGGTGGATATGCAGACAAAGCTTTTAATCTTTCTTATGATTATATTGTTCATCAAAATGAGAAAACAGCTGAAAAGGGTCATAAGACAGAAGAAGCCATCAATACCATTGATGATGATTTGACTCGCTACCTGATTCGTTTGTCAAGTGAAGCCTTGAGTCCGAGAGAAAGTGAAGTTCTCACCAATATCTTGGATTCTTCACGGGATTTGGAGCGGATTGGAGATCACGCGGAAGCCTTGATCAATCTGACCGATTATTTAATTCGTAAGAAAGTGGTCTTTTCAGAAGCGGCCTTGGCTGAATTGGAAGATATTTACAACCAAACCCATCAATTTGTAGAGGATGCCTTAAAAGCTGTTGAGAACAATGATGTGAGTCTTGCAAACCAATTGGTAGCACGTCACGAGGCAATTGAAAAGTTGGAGAAAAGACTTCGGAAAACCCATATTCGTCGTTTGAACCAAGGTGAATGTACACCTCAAGCCGGAGTGAACTTTATTGATATTATTTCTCACTATACACGAGTTGCAGACCATGCCATGAATCTGGCTGAAAAAGTACAAATCGAGCAAATTTAAGGAACGTCAAACAGAGTAAGTAGGAAGCTTACTCTGTTTTTTTGTTGGATTCTATTCAAAAATAGGTCTAGACCATTTACAAATAGAAGTGAAAGCGTTATAATATGTATGAATATAAATGGAACACAGTTCCTACAATGGAAAGGACGATTTTATGTCTACATATATTAAAGCAGATCAATTTTATTACCCACATGGGGTTCGCCGCGGAGGCTATTTGGAGCTTGTTGATGGCAAGTTTGGGAAACATGTGGAAAGCTTACCAGAAGGTGCGGATGTGCTGGATTATTCTGGTTACAGCATTGCGCCTGGCCTCGTAGATACCCATATTCACGGATTTGGTGGGGTAGATGTGATGGATAATAATATCGAAGGTACTCTCCATACCATGAGTGAAGGGCTCTTGAGTACAGGGGTTACGAGCTTTTTGCCTACGACCTTGACTTCCTCTTACGAACAACTTTTGGCAGTAACGGAAAATATCGGTGCACGATACAAAGAAGCAACAGGAGCTAAGATTCGCGGGATTTATTTTGAAGGACCTTATTTCACAGAAAAATACAAGGGAGCTCAAAACCCGTCTTATATGAAGGATCCAAGTATGGAAGAATTCCGTGCTTGGCAAAAAGCTGCCAATGGTCTGTTGAATAAGATTGCCCTTGCTCCCGAGCGTGAAGGGGTGGAAGAATTTGTTCGGACTATTACAGGAGAAGGGGTGACAGTCGCTTTGGGACACTCCAATGCTACTTTTGAAGAAGCTAAAAAAGCGGTTGATGCAGGTGCGAGTGTCTGGGTGCATGCCTACAATGGTATGCGTGGTTTGACGCACCGTGAACTCGGTATGGTTGGTGCCATGTATGAGTTGCCTCATACCACAGCAGAGTTGATCTGTGATGGCCATCACGTTGATCCGCTAGCATGTGATATCCTGATGAAACAAAAAGGAAAAGAAAATGTTGCCTTGATTACTGACTGTATGACAGCTGGGGGATTAGAAGACGGGGATTATATGCTTGGGGAATTCCCAGTCGTGGTTGCTGAAGGGACTGCTCGCTTGAAATCAACTGGTAATCTAGCTGGCTCAATCTTGAAATTGAAAGATGGATTAAAAAATGTTGTAGAGTGGGGAATTGCTAACCCTCACGAAGCAGTGATGATGGCCAGCCTCAATCCTGCAAAATCAGTCCATATTGATGATGTTTGTGGTCAAATTCGAGAAGGTTATGATGCGGACTTCATTGTGCTTGATCAAAATTTGGATCTGGTGGCGACCTATCTCGATGGGGTCAAACGTTACCAAGCTATGAACTAGATTCAAGAATCGAAGATAGAACAAACCTCTCTAGGTCATACCTGGAGAGGTTTTTGTGATGTATTCATAGGGGGATCAGTATGTAGGATCTTTTTTTGTTTATCCATGGTAGTGCAATTTTGTGAATGCTGTCTTTTCATGCTATAATGGGAATTGAAATGTGAGGTAGCTTATGAAGGCAATTGATATACGTTTTTTATTGATGGGAATTTTTTTCTTGCTCTATGGTATTGTAAGAAAAAATATTTTTATTGTGATCGTTGGTGGGGCATTCTTAGTTTATAGTTTTTATAGCAAGAAGATGGAGCCAACCAAGAAGAATATTTTTAAACCAGAGCTCAAGCTTCGAGGGCCTAAGAAACCGAAATTGAAGAAAGGAAAGAAAAAATGAATCATTATCGTTTAAATAATGGGGTGGAGATTCCTGTATTGGGATTTGGAACTTGGAAAGCAGCGGATGGAGAAGAAGCCTATCAAGCTGTGTTAGCTGCTTTAAAAGCAGGTTATCGCCATATCGATACAGCTGCGATTTATCAAAATGAAGAGAGTGTGGGTCGGGCGATCAAGGATAGTGGTCTTAAGCGCGAAGACTTGTTTATTACTACCAAACTTTGGAATACGAATCATACTTATGAAGAGGCTCAAGCTGCTTTGGAAGCGTCTCTTGAAAAACTGGGCTTAGATTATGTCGATCTATATTTGATTCATTGGCCAAATCCAAAGCCCCTTCGAGAAAGTGATGCTTGGAAAAAACGAAATGCTGAGGTTTGGCGAGCCATGGAAGATATGCTAGCTGTTGGTAAGGTTCGGGCTATTGGCATTAGCAATTTTCTTCCTCATCATTTGGAAGCGCTCCTTGAAACAGCTCGGGTCATCCCAGCTGTGAACCAAATTCGTCTAGCACCTGGGGTTTACCAAAGCGAAGCCATCGCTGCAAGTCGCAAGCATGGTATCTTACTAGAGGCTTGGGGACCTTTTGGTCAAGGGGAGTTGTTCCAAAATGAACAAGTAAAAGAAATGGCTAGTAAATATGGAAAGACCGTTGCTCAACTAGCTTTAGCTTGGAGTTTACAAGAAGGCTTCCTTCCTTTGCCAAAATCGGTTACGCCTGAGCGGATTGCGAGTAATTTAAATTGCTTTGATTTTGAATTGACGGCAGATGATGTGGAACTCCTGCGCCATCTTCCGGTTGAAGCAGGTGCACCAGATCCGGACACCAAAGATTTTTAAAAGAGAATTTCTATTCATTAATGAAAACCGAGGACAGTTTCGTTCTCGGTTTTTAAAAACCTTTCAAATATGAAATAATTTTAAGGGGCTAACAAAAACAGATGTTCTATAATATTTTCCCGGCCAACTTCAAAAATTTCCGAACGAAAATAAGTTAATAATTAGTAATATACGTAAATATTACAATTGTGTTACAATTCATTTTTGAATGAATCTTCAGATAATTTTGCGTTATAATAGTTACTATTAAAATAAAAGGGGAGTTTCTATGAATAGACAAGAGCGTTTTTCATTAAGGAAATACAAATTTGGTGTAGCCTCAGTTTTATTAGGGGCTGTTTTGGTATTTGGATCTGCACAAGCGAGTGCAGAAGAACAAACAGCGGGTCAAACGAGCGCTGGGACACAGCTTGTAGCAAACAGTCAACAGGCACCTGCTGAAGAAGAGCATTCACAAGCAACAGAAGCAAGTACAGCAGTTGCTAGTGAGAAAGTTGAAGTTACAAAAGACGCAGCTGTTGCAGCAAAGACAGTTGATACAAAAGAAGCTACTGTTGTTGAAAAAGCAGAAGCTCCTAAAGAGACAGCCGCTGTTCCAGAAACAAAACCGGAAGTAGCGGAAAAACCTGTTGAAAAAGCAACAGTAGTGGCTACTGCGACAAGTTCGGAAACAACGAATCGCCATGAGGCAACTGAAAAACCTCAAAGCATCGAAAGTGACGAAATTATTACTGTTCCCCAAACCTGGAAGCAAGGCTACAAAGGGGAAGGGATGGTGGTCGCCGTCATCGACTCTGGTTTGGATGTGAACCACGAGGTTCTTCGGATTACCGATCCTTCAAAAGCTAAGTTTAAAAACCAAGAAGAAATCGAAGCTGCTAAGAAAGCAGCAGGAATTGATTATGGTAAATGGTACAACGACAAAGTTGTCTATGCCTATGACTATTTTGATGGTACAGATAATATCAAAGAGGCTGAAAGAGATTCTCACGGGATGCACGTTACAGGGATTGCGACGGGGAATCCTGATAAAGTAGCAGGCAACGGAGAAAAGATCTATGGTGTAGCACCAGAAGCGCAAGTTATGTTTATGCGTGTCTTCTCAGATCGTCAAAAAACAACGGGATCTGCTCTTTATGTAAAAGCAATTGATGATGCTGTAGCTCTTGGTGCAGATACTATCAACATGAGTCTTGGCTCTACGACTGGTTCTACGGTCAATGCGGATTCAGATATTGTGGATGCCATTAAACGAGCGCGCGCTAAAGGCGTATCTGTCTTAATTTCTGCAGGAAATAGCAATAGCTTTGGAAATGGTTACTCAAGACCTTCTGCTGAAAATCCAGATTATGGTTTGGTCGGAAATCCTTCAACAGTAGAGGACTCCATCTCTGTTGCTTCTATCAATAATAAAATCATTACCACAGAAGTTTTTGAAGTCAAAGGCCTTGAAGGAAATGCAGAATTAGATAACGGGAAATTTGACTACAGTAAATCTGCAACAGATACAGACTTTGAAAAAGGCAAAGAATATGAGTACGTATCTGTTGGTCTTGGGAAAGAAGATGATTTCAAAGGTCTAGATCTTACTGGTAAATTAGCGCTTATTCAACGTGGAGAAATCCCATTCACAGAAAAAATTGCGAATGCCCTCCATCATGGTGCAGTAGGGGCTATGGTCTACAATAATGTGGAAGGATCAAACCTTGGAATGTCAATTGATGGGGATGCTAAGAAAATTCCATCTGTCTTCATTTCAAAACGCTATGGGGAAGCTCTTAAAGCTGGATCTTACAAAGTTGTCTTTAACAATACCATGGCCAACCGTCCATCTCCAGAAGCAGACCAATTGTCTGATTTCTCAAGCTGGGGTGTAACAACCGATGGTCAGTTGAAACCAGATGTCACAGCACCTGGTGGGAACATCTTCTCTTCTTTAAATGACAATACCTATGGGGATATGAGTGGTACTAGTATGGCCTCACCTCACGTAGCAGGTGTTGCAGCCTTGGTTAAAGAATACCTTGTGAAGCATCACCCAGAATTAACTCCAGAACAAGTTTCTGAAACAGTGAAAGCCTTGATCATGTCTACGGCTAAACCGCATGTTAACAAAGAAACGGGTGTCTATACTTCTCCACGCCAACAAGGAGCAGGGGTTGTTGACACAGCAGCAGCCGTTTCAACAGACTTGTATGTGACCGGTGAAAACAACTATCCAAGCGTCACTCTTGGTAATGTTGGAGATAGCTTTACATTTGATGTGACGGTTCACAATATTTCAGATACCGATCGTACCTTGAAAATGTTGGTGAATACTGACACAGATGAAGTAAAAGATGGTAAATTTACCCTCCGTCCACGTAAATTAACAGAAACTGCTTGGCCTGAAGTAACTGTGAAAGCCCATAGTTCTGAAACGGTTACAGTGAAAGTCGACACAAGTAAATTCACAGAAGAATTGAGCAAAGAAATGCCAAACGGCTATTTCCTTGAAGGATTTGTTCGCTTTGTTGATCCGGCTGATGATGGAGATGTGGTCAGCTTGCCATTTATGGGCTTCAAGGGAGAATTCCAAAACCTTCCCGCTGTTGAAAAGCCAGTCTATGATTTGGTTCGCGAAGGAAAAGATGGATTCTACTACCATATTCCAAAAGATTTGAATATCTCTTCTAGTGCGAATGTTTCTGCGCTCGTCACTCAGCAAAATGACTTCCTTCTCACTCAAGGAAAACGAGATGGTCGTCGGATTACAGTCCTTGGTATTGACGAAAATACAGAAGGAACTCACACCCTTCAACTAGATGAAAACGGAAATGTTCGCATTGCCATTTCGCCAAATGAAGATGGAAATAAAGATTTCGTCGAATACAAGACAGTTGCCCTTAGAAACATTGAAAACCTTCGTGCAAGTGTCTACGCAGCAAGTGATACGGAACATCAACATCCAATTTGGGAAGGAACGCCATCTGACCATCGTAAGAACTTCTTCAACGGTGACCAAAAGAACCCACGCAGCTACACATTAGATAATACTGTCTGGTCTGGTAGCGATGCTAATGGAAATGCGGTAGCAGATGGTGTATATGATTATGTCATCCGTTACACCCCAATGGTTCCTGGAGCTGAGGAGCAATCAACGACCTTCAAGGTTCGGGTTGATACTCAAAAACCAGTGATTACATCTGGCTATATTCGCTTTAAAGACGGAGCACAACAGTTTGTTGCACGCAAAGCCAAAGATGTTGGCGAAGGTGGTATCTTAACTGAAAAACTCGTTTACGTGACTCCATTTGATGATCAGGGGACAATGGTCCAAACCAGTGAAGATAAGAATGGTACACGTGCGCTTGAAAATTACCATGTGATCAAAGCCAATGCAGATGGTAGCTTCGATCTTCCTGAAAACATCGATAAGAAGAATATCTACTACTATGTAGAAGACTTTGCGGGGAACGTAGATTATGTTTCACTAGCTGATTTAGTTCGGGATCAAAATAGTGGTCGGGTTCAAATCGCAGTTCGTGACGCTAAAACGAACAAAGCTTTGGATACTATGTATGTTTACCGAATCAAAGATAGCAATGGTCAATATGTATCAGTTGACAAGACAAAAGATATTAACCTCTTGAACTTTGGTCATTACACTGCAGAAATCTTTACTTATGATCGTACAGAAGTGAAATTTGTCAGCAGCTTGACGCAAGAATTTGATTTAACAGAAGATAATAGTTTCCAAACGATTGCTTTTCTTGCCAATACTTTAGAATATGCACCAGTTAGCATCAGCTTTGATCAACCGGTTTCAAAAGCAGCTACGATCGTATTAAAAGGGGCAGATGGTGAAAACTTTGTCTTGCCTGCTGAAAAATATGGTAAAAATGGCTTTGGTAAATCTGTAGCAACTGGTCAATATACCTTGGTTGCAACTCTTCCTACAGGCTATGAACTAGCTGAGGAAGCACCAGTGATTTCAGTTGTCGCAGGGCGCAACAACAATTACCGTATTGGAGTGATCTCAAAAGTGGATCTCTTAGCTGCTTTGAACAACCAAGCAGATGTTACAAAGACAGCGCAATACTTCAATGCCAGTGCGGATAAGAAGGAAGCCTATGATCAAGCCTTGCAAGCGGCCCAAGCAGCCTTGACCAACAAGGTTAGTCAAGAGCAAGTCAACCAAGCTCTAGCTAGTCTTGAAGCTGCCAGCCAAGCTTTGGATGGGAAAGATTCAAACGTTGCGGCCTTGAAAGAAGCTATGCAGGCTTACGATGCTACGACAAAAACTGGTCGTTATGCCAATGCCAAAGAAAAAGTACGTCGCGACTACGATCGTGCTTTCCAAACAGTAGCCTTGCTTGCAGTTGATCCAACTGTGAAACAAGAACAAATCAATCAAGCACTTGCTGAGCTTAGCCGTGCAGAAGGAAAATTAAACGGGAAAGCAACTGATTTTTCAAGTCTTGAAAAATACATCAAGGAAGAATTGAAGTTCCAAGAAAAGAATGCGAAATTCATCTATGCTGGAAATGAAGAAAAAGAAGCTTACCTAGTAGCCTTCAAGGATGCACAAACCATCCTTTCAAATCCAGGAGCAAGCCAACAAGATGTAAAAGATGCTTTGACAGCCTTGAAAAATGCCAAGAAAAAACTTCATGGTAAAAAACCAAAAGCTGCAAGACGTCCATAAGAAAAATAAAATAGTTTGTTAGCCTAGAATCCATCTGAAACATTTGTTTCAGATGGATTTTTATTTACAAGTACCTAAAAATTTGCTATAATACTAGTCAAGAAAGAAGGGCTTATGGCGTTTTTCTAGCGAGCTTGGGATAGTGAAAGCCAAGTAGAGCAAAGTAGGCAAGTGGCGCTTTCTCTCAGCAAAGAGCTGAAGACAAACAGATAAAATGAAGTAATAAATTAGGGTGGAACCGCGTTTCTGACGCCCCTAGTCGCAAGGCTTGGGTGTTGAAATTCGGTTCTTTTTGAATTCGTCTAATGCCTAAGTAGAAAGGAGTACAATGCTTAAAGGATCTTGTTTATGTAAAGCAGTGACTTACACTCTAGATGAGGAATTATCGGAATTAGTTTTTTGTCATTGCTCATTTTGTCGGAAAGCAACTGCGTCTGCCTATACAGTTAATGCTAAAGTTAGCAGTAAAAACCTAGTATTGCATGGAAAAGAACAGTTGGTTACCTATAGTTCATCTCCAGGAAAACAACGCTACTACTGCCAGAACTGTCATAGTCAAATTTTCACTGTTCAAGAAAATATACCAGAAGTCTGTGCTTTGAAATTAGGTACAATAGATGAATGCGATCAGAATTTACAAACTATTCCCAAACGTCATATTTTTCAGGATCCAGCTTTTTCTTGGTTGCTTGATAAATAAACCTAAAAAGATAATATAAATTAAAGGAGTAAATAATGTCTAAAAAACTAACCTTCCAGGAAATCATCCTTACTTTGCAACAATACTGGAATGATCAGGGTTGTATGCTGATGCAGGCTTATGATAACGAAAAGGGTGCGGGAACTATGAGTCCTTACACTTTCCTTCGTGCCATTGGTCCTGAACCATGGAACGCAGCCTATGTAGAGCCATCTCGTCGTCCAGCTGATGGTCGTTATGGGGAAAACCCAAACCGTCTTTACCAACACCACCAATTCCAAGTGGTTATGAAACCTTCTCCATCAAACATCCAAGAACTCTACCTTGAGTCATTGGAAAAATTGGGGATTAATCCTTTGGAGCACGATATCCGTTTCGTTGAAGATAACTGGGAAAACCCATCAACTGGTTCAGCTGGTCTTGGTTGGGAAGTTTGGTTGGACGGTATGGAAATCACTCAGTTCACCTACTTCCAACAAGTTGGTGGCTTGACAACTGGTCCGGTAACTTCTGAGGTTACTTATGGTTTGGAACGTTTGGCTTCTTACATCCAAGAAGTAGATTCTGTTTATGATATTGAGTGGGCTCCCGGCGTTAAGTACGGAGAAATCTTCCTTCAACCAGAATATGAACACTCAAAATACAGCTTTGAAGTTTCTGACCAAGATATGCTTCTTGAAAACTTCGAAAAATTTGAAAAAGAAGCAGGACGTGCTTTGGAATTGGGCCTTGTTCACCCAGCCTATGACTACGTTTTGAAATGTTCGCATACCTTCAACTTGCTTGACGCTCGTGGTGCTGTATCCGTTACAGAACGTGCCGGCTATATTGCCCGCATCCGTAACTTGGCCCGTGTCGTAGCCAAAACTTTCGTCGCAGAACGCAAGAAACTCGGTTACCCACTTCTCGACGAAGCCACACGCGCAAAACTCCTAGCAGAAGAGGAAGAATAAAAAGAGTTACAAGAATGGAAAATGGGCAAACAAAGTGAGCCCGTACGGCTACCCAGAGGCAAGTCGGAGACTTGCTAAAGGGATAGGCACCGCTGTACTGCTATATGGGGATTTTTGAAACGTTAGGTTCAAAAATCAGTTGGCTAAATCCACTTTGATGAGACTGTTGGAAATCGATGTCAAGGAGACAGAAGATTTCCAACAGTCTCACAAAGTTAGTTAGCGACGTCCCCAGTACCTAAGGTGCCTATCAAAAAGAAGAATTTTGTAAAGGAAAAAACATGACAAAAAACTTATTAGTAGAACTTGGACTTGAAGAGTTGCCAGCCTACGTTGTCACACCAAGTGAAAAACAACTCGGTGAGAAAATGGCAGCCTTCTTGGATGACAACCGTCTTTCATACGAAAGCATTCAAACCTTCTCAACGCCACGCCGTTTGGCTGTACGTGTGATTGGTTTGGCGGATCAACAATCGGATTTGACCGAAGATTTTAAAGGACCTTCTAAGAAAATCGCCTTGGATGCAGACGGAAACTTCTCAAAAGCGGCTCAAGGATTCGTTCGTGGAAAAGGCTTGACCGTTGATGATATCGAATTTCGTGAAGTCAAGGGTGAAGAGTACGTTTATGTCACGAAACACGAAGCTGGAAAACCTGCCAAAGAAGTCTTGGCTGGCGTTCCAGAAGTGCTTGCTTCATTGACCTTCCCTGTTAGCATGCACTGGGCTAACAACACATTTGAATACATTCGCCCAGTTCACACCTTGATCGTTCTTTTGGGCGACGAAGCGCTTGTCCTTGATTTCTTGGATATCCAGTCAGGTCGTGTTAGTCGTGGCCACCGTTTCCTTGGACATGAAGTGGAAATTACCAATGCGGATTCTTATGAAGAAGACCTTCGCACGGTTTACGTGATTGCGGATAGCAAAGAACGTGAAAACATGATCCGTGAGCAAATCAAGGCCATCGAAGCAGAACAAGGTGTTCAAGTTCAAATCGAAGAAGGACTTTTGAACGAAGTCTTGAACTTGGTCGAATACCCAACTGCCTTTATGGGAAGTTTTGACACTAAATATTTGGATGTTCCAGAAGAAGTTTTGGTGACCTCAATGGAAACGCACCAACGTTACTTTGTTGTACGTGACCTTGATGGTCAGCTGAAACCAAACTTCATCTCAGTTCGTAATGGGAACGCTGAGCACTTGGAAAATGTCGTTCGAGGAAATGAAAAAGTATTGGTGGCACGTCTTGAAGACGGTGAATTCTTCTGGCGTGAAGACCAAAAACTCAAGATTGAAGATCTGGTTGCTAAATTGGCGAATGTAACCTTCCATGAAAAAATCGGTTCTCTTTCAGAACACATGGCCCGTGCGGGTGTTATTGCAGCGTCATTGGCTGAGCAAGCTGGTTTGACTGCTGAAGAAACGGCAGCTGTCGCTCGTGCAGCTGAAATTTACAAATTTGACCTCTTGACGGGTATGGTCGGAGAGTTCGATGAATTGCAAGGAATCATGGGTGAAAAATACGCCCTCCTCGCTGGTGAAGATGCTGCGGTAGCGATAGCTATCCGTGAGCACTACCTTCCTGATTCAGCAGACGGAGCCCTTCCAGAGACTAAGGTTGGTGCTATCCTTGCCCTTGCAGATAAATTGGATACCCTCCTTTCCTTCTTCTCAGTTGGCTTGATTCCATCAGGTTCCAATGACCCTTATGCGCTTCGTCGTGCAACACAAGGGATTGTTCGAATCTTGGATGCCTTTGGCTGGCATATTCCGATGGATGAGTTGATTGATAGCCTTTACGGACTTTCATTTGATAGCCTTTCCTATGACAATCAAGCAGAAGTGCTCAACTTCATCAAGGCGCGTGTGGACAAGATGATGGGACGCACACCAAAAGATATCAAAGACGCTGTTCTTACTGGTTCAAACTTTGTCGTGGCTGATATGCTGGAAGCAGCTGAAGCTCTTTCAGAAGCTGCGAAGACCGATGGTTATAAGGCAGCTGTTGAATCCCTCTCACGTGCTTTCAACTTGGCAGAAAAAGCAGATGCTTCAGTAGCGGTCGATGCTAGTCTCTTTGAAAATGATCAAGAAAAAGCTCTTGCTAAAGCGATTGAAGAGCTAGAATTGACTGGTTCAGCTAGTGACAAATTGGCTCAACTCTTTGCTCTTAGCCCAGTCATCGATGCTTTCTTTGACAATACTATGGTTATGGCAGAAGATGAGGCAGTTAAAAACAACCGTTTGGCCCTTCTTGCAGGTCTTGTAGCTAAAGCCAACGCTGTTGCAGCTTTCAACCAATTGAACACAAAATAATGACCTAGTAACAGGTAGAAAGTAGGTTTTATTATGACACCTGAAAAAATTGCTCGTATCAATGAGCTTGCTAAAAAGAAAAAAACAGAAGGTTTGACTCCAGAAGAAGAAGTGGAGCAAGCAAAACTTCGTGAAGAATACATTGAGGGCTATCGTCGCTCAGTTCGTCACCATATCGAAGGAATTAAAGTGGTTGACGAAGAAGGTAACGATGTGACACCTGAAAAACTACGCCAAGTGCAACGGGAAAAAGGTTTGCATGGCCGTAGTCTCGATGATCCTAATTCATAATCAAAAGAGTGCTGGAATAGACTCCAGCACTCTTTTGTATCTTTAAAATTCAGAATATTCTGGACCAGATTGACCAATTTTTAAAAACATGGTATAGTAGATTGTGTGAAAATTTGAAGTATACTTTTCTGAAAATGTACAGAAAAAGAATTGGAGTAATCATATGTCAAAAAAACATCATCCTGGTGAAGAAAACGAAAATGGGATGGTTCGTGGTCTGCAAAATCGGCATGTTCAGCTGATCGCTATTGCAGGAACCATCGGGACAGGACTCTTTCTTGGAGCCGGTCGTTCCCTTTCTTTGACAGGTCCCTCTATTATTTTAGTCTATATGCTGACTGGCGCCTTCATGTACTTGATGATGCGGGCGATCGGAGAGATGCTTTATATGGACCCTGATCAACACACCTTTATCAACTTTATCACCAAGTATCTAGGAAAAGGTTGGGGTTATTTTTCAGGATGGTCCTATTGGGTCTCCTTGGTATTTTTGGGAATGGCAGAGATCACGGCTGTTTCCAACTATGTCCAGCTTTGGTTTCCAAATTGGCCAGCCTGGCAGATTCAAATTATCTTTTTAGCGCTTTTAAGTTGTGTAAACTTGATCGCTGTGAAGGTTTTTGGAGAGGTTGAATTCTGGTTTGGAATGATCAAGATTGTCACGATTTTAGCCCTGATCGCAACAGGGATCTTTATGGTGACGACGAACTTTGAAACACCAGCTGGACACGCTAGTTTAACTAATATTACTAGTGGTTTTCAAATGTTTCCAAATGGTTGGGTCAAGTTCGTCATGGCCTTCCAAATGGTCTTCTTTGCTTATCAAGCGATTGAGTTTGTTGGGATTACCACTTCTGAAACAGCTAATCCTCGCCAAGTATTGCCAAAAGCTATTAAAGAAATTCCAATCCGAATTGTAATTTTTTATGTAGGGGCTTTGTTAGCGATTATGGCTATTTTCCCTTGGCAACAGCTTCCTGTCAATAAGTCACCGTTTGTAACGGTCTTTCAGATGGTAGGAATCAAGTGGGCAGCAGGATTGATTAATTTTGTCGTACTGACAGCTGCTGCATCTTCCTTGAATTCTACCCTCTATTCAACAGGGCGTCACTTGTACCAGATTGCAAAGGAAACACCAAACAGTAAAGTGATGAATCGTTTGAAACTGAATAGCTTATCTCGTATGGGGATTCCAAGTCGCGCGATTATTTTTTCTGCGATTGTGGTTGCTGTTTCAGCCTTTATCAATGTCTTGCCAGGTGTCTCAGATGCTTTTGCCTTGATTACGGCATCTTCTTCTGGTGTCTACATTGCTATTTACATTTTGACCATGCTTGCCCATCTTAAGTACCGTAAATCGAAAGAATTTATGCCAGATGGTTTTATCATGCCAGCCTATAAAGTGTTGAATCCATTGACCATCGTTTTCTTCCTCTTTGTATTCGTTTGTCTCTTCTTGCAAGAATCAACATACATTGGAGCGATTGGAGCAACCATCTGGATCATTCTTTTTGGGATTTACAGCAATTGGAAACATAGTAAATAAACCGCAAGAGAGTGGGACAGAAATCGGTAATTCGTTAGAATTCGATTTCGTCGTCCCACCTCCGCACAGTTGAGTAGGGCTGTAAAAGCTGATGAAATCAGCGTAGTAGAGCCCACTCAACCACTGCGTCTTGCTCGACAATCCAAAAATAATTGAGAGGCTAGGACTTTTGTCCCAGCCTCTTTATTATTTCAGAGCTAGTTTGCTTTCTTTTAAGGAATTACTTGGAGGGAATAAAAGAAAAACAGAGATGGAAGAAATTATTTTTCTTCCATCTCTGTTTTTTGTCCTTGAATGGCTTTTTTGAGCCACCAAAGTGAGCCGGCTAGGATCAGGGCAGCAAGCCAAAAAATCCAAGCCTCAATAGTGGTTAGAAAAAAGTAGAGAGCGATAGCATCGACCAATAAAAGTGGGATGAGAATCTGTTTTCTTATTTTCATAAGAATATTGTATCATAAATCCTAGAGGAAACAAGTGAAATCAAGCCTTTCTAGGTATTTTGTAGGATCCGAAAAGGTCCGATAGGATTAGTTAGTGAATTTTCTTTCAGGAGTGCATCTTGGTCCTATTTGTGGTAAAATAGTAAAGATATGAGTAAAGAATTTCATCATGTAACGGTTTTGCTTCATGAAACGATCGATATGCTGGATGTTAAGCCAGATGGGATCTATGTAGACGCCACATTGGGTGGGGCAGGCCACAGCGAATATTTGTTAACAAAATTAAATGAATCGGGCCATCTTTATGCCTTTGACCAAGATCAGCATGCAATTGAGAATGCTAAGATTCGATTGGCACCTTTCATTGAGAAAGGCATGGTAACCTTCATTAAGGATAACTTTCGTCATTTGAAGGAACGTCTAAACGAATTGGGTGTGACTGAAATTGATGGAATCTGTTATGACCTAGGTGTCTCTAGTCCTCAGTTAGACGAACGGGAACGCGGATTTTCTTACAAGAAAGATGCGCCGTTAGACATGCGGATGAATCAAGAAGCTTCCTTGACAGCCTATGAGGTCGTAAATAGCTACGATTACCATGATCTAGTCCGTATTTTTTTCAAATATGGAGAGGACAAATTTTCCAAGCAAATTGCGCGGAAAATTGAGCAAGCACGAGCAATTAAACCGATTGAAACAACGACTGAATTAGCAGAGCTTATTAAATCTGCTAAACCAGCTAAGGAGCTCAAGAAAAAGGGCCATCCTGCTAAACAGATTTTCCAAGCCATTCGTATCGAAGTCAATGATGAGCTGGGAGCAGCGGATGAATCGATTCAACAAGCCATGGATTTGTTGGCCCTCGATGGTCGTATTTCTGTGATTACCTTTCATTCGTTAGAGGATCGATTGACCAAACAATTGTTTAAAGAAGCTTCGACGGTTGAGGTGCCAAAGGGGCTTCCCTTTATTCCAGATGATTTGAAACCAAAGATGGAGTTAGTCAACCGGAAACCTATTTTGCCAAGTGAAGAGGAGCTTGAGGGCAATAATCGATCCCATTCAGCAAAATTACGGGTTGCTCGAAAAATACACAAGTAAGAGGAATTGATATGGCAGCAAGAGATGAGAGAACAAGAACACAGCTACTGCAAGACCGCTTTCGCCGTTTCTCTAGAGTAGAAAAGGCTTTTTATGGGTCGATTGTCCTAACAGCTGTTATTTTAGCCATTAGTATCGTCTTTATGCAGACACGGATTTTACAAGTTCAAAGTGAATTGACTGATTTGAATACGGAACTAGAAGCCAAAAAGACGGAATTGGCAGATGTTCGTCAAGAGGTCAATGAATTAACACGTTATGACCGTTTATCAAAGTTGGCTAGCTCCCAAGGAATGAAGCTGCAAAAAGAAAATCGAAAAACAGTGAGTGCAAGTAGTGATGAATAAATTTAAGAAATTTTTAATCGGGTATTCGATAAAGAAACGTCGCTTGCCGGATCAGAATCGAAAACAAGTTGGGAAAAATCTCAGTGTACTGGCGATTTTCCTCTTTTTTCTCTTTCTGATTAATTTTGCAATGATTATTGGGACTGACAAAAAATTCGGTGTGACCTTATCGGATCAGGCAAAAAAAGTCCATGAACAGACGGTTATTGTTCCTGCAAAACGTGGGACGATCTATGACCGAAATGGAGCAGTAATTGCTGAAGATGCTACGACCTATAACGTTTATGCCGTTATTGATAAAAAGTACAAATCAGCAACTGGAAAAATCCTCTATGTAGAAGAGAGCCAATTTAAAAAAGTAGCAGAAATCTTTAAGCAGTACTTAGGAATGGATGAAGATTACGTCATTCAACAATTGTCGCAAAAGAAATTGAAACAGGTTTCTTTTGGCTCGAACGGAAATGGTATTACTTATAGTAATATGACAGCTATCCGTGAGGCCATGGAAGCAGCGAAGATTGAAGGGGTTTCCTTTACAACTAGTCCAAATCGAAGCTATAAAAATGGAGTTTTCGCCTCTCAATTTATAGGGCAGGCCTCTCTTCAAGAAGATAAAGAGGGAAATAAAACCTTGAAGGGGCAATCAGGGATGGAGAAATCCCTCGATCGTATTCTCGCTGGTCAAAATGGGGTTATCACCTATGACAAAGACCGAAACGGGAATATCGTTCCTGGTTCAGATAAGGTTTCTGTCAAAACAGAAGATGGAAAAGATGTCTATACGACCATTTCAGCAGAATTACAAACCTACCTTGAGACGCGAATGGATGTTTTCCAAGAAAAAGTAAAAGGAAAGTATGTTAGTGCGACTCTTGTGAGTGCAAAAACTGGAGAAATCCTGGCGACAACGCAACGTCCATCCTATAATGCGGATACCAAACAAGGGTTGGATCTGAAAAACTTGAAAACCTGGAATACCATCCTTTATCAAGATCAATATGAACCGGGTTCAACGATGAAGGTCATGTTATTAGCTTCGGCGATTGATCATGGAACCTTCCCAGCCTATAATGAAGGATACTACAATAACGAACTACAAGTAAAAGATGCGACGATCCGTGACTGGGATGTCAATATGGGACTGTCAGAAGGTCGCTATATGAATATTGCCCAAGGTTTTGCCTATTCAAGTAACATTGGGATGACCAAGCTTGAACAGAAGATGGGCAATAATGTCTGGATGAATTACCTCACACTCTTTAAGTTCGGACTTCCTACACGTTTTGGAATGGGGGACGAAAGTTTTGGAGGCCTACCAGGTGATAACTATGTCACTCAAGCCATGTCTTCCTTCGGTCAAGGGATTTCCGTCAGTCAAACCCAAATGTTACGGGCCTTTAGTGCCATCGCTAATGATGGGCAAATGTTGGAGCCGAAGTTTATTAGTGCTATTTACGATAAAAAATCAGACACAGCCCGCAAATCAAAAAAAGAAGTTGTTGGAAAACCAGTTTCAGGATCAGCTGCACAACAGACACGGAACTATATGATCACCGTCGGAACAGATCCAGAGTATGGAACCTTGTACAGTGATGGACCCATCATTCAGGTACCCGGTCAAAACGTTGCGGTGAAATCAGGGACTGCCCAAATTGCAACGGCTAATGGCTACCTGGAAGGCGAAAATGATAATATCAACTCGGTTGTAGCCATGACACCTGCAGAAGATCCTGAATTCATTATGTATGTGACGGTCCAACAACCAGAAGTGAAATTCTCAGCCACCAGCTGGGAAGAGTTGGTCAATCCTATTTTGGAAGATGCAGTTGCTTTAAAAGACGAATTGCATTTGACATCAGAGGCACCAACTTTGGATGGTGTGACCAAAGAAACGACCTACAAAATCCCTTCAGTAGAAACTCTCTCTAAGGAGTTGAATCTGAAACAAAATCTGAGCCCAGGTGCTTATTCAGAGGAATTGCGTCGCAATTTGGTGCAGCCAATTGTCCTAGGAACCGGGAAAAATATCCGCAAGATGTCTGTGGATGTAGGCTCTAAAGTCAAAGCCAATCAGCAAGTATTGTTATTAACAGAAGACTTTGATGCGGTTCCAGATATGTATGGTTGGACAAAGAAAAATGCTGATATCTTTGGAGAATGGACTGGAATTGAGATTACCTATAAAGGTAGTGGAAAGAAAGTAACCAAACAAAGTGTCAAAATGAACACCTCACTCAATAAAACTAAAAAGATTACCTTAACATTAGGAGACTAAGATGTATATTGCTACGATCCTTGTATCGTTTCTATTAACAGTGGCTGCTATTCCAGCCTTTATTCGATTTTACCATCGTGCTCATATTTCCGGGCAACAAATGCACGAAGATGTGAAACAACACAAAGCGAAAGCTGGCACTCCGACAATGGGTGGAGTTGTATTTCTCATTACAGCCGTTCTAGTTAGTTTTGTCGTTACCGTATTGACTGGAAATTTCACGCGCCCTGTTCAACTGATTCTATTTATCTTGATTCTTTATGGAATTGTTGGATTTTTGGATGACTTTTTAAAAGTTTTTCGTAAGATTAATGAAGGTCTTAACCCAAAACAAAAATTGGCCCTTCAACTTGTTGGTGGAAT
This sequence comes from Streptococcus parasanguinis CC87K, assembly GCF_000507765.1. Taxonomy (GTDB): domain Bacteria; phylum Bacillota; class Bacilli; order Lactobacillales; family Streptococcaceae; genus Streptococcus; species Streptococcus parasanguinis_J. The sequence goes on from NZ_KI669405.1 coordinate 53,576, forward strand.
CATCTTCTATATTTTTTCTGAACGCCACGGTGCAGGAAGCCTTTTGAATGTTTTCGGATATGAACTTTACTTGGGCTATTTCTACATTCTCTTTGCTTTATTTTGGTTGGTTGGTTTTTCAAATGCGGTCAATTTGACAGATGGGATTGATGGATTAGCCAGCATCTCCGTTGCCATTAGCCTGAGTGCCTATTCCTTTATTGCCTATATGCAAGGAAAATGGGACATTCTCTTTGTGACTTTGAGTATGATTGGGGCCTTGCTTGGATTCTTTGTCTTCAACCACAAGCCGGCTAAAATCTTTATGGGCGATGTCGGTAGTCTAGCTCTTGGAGGGATGCTTGCAGCCTTGTCAATGGCTTTGCATGTCGAGTGGACGTTGCTCTTGATTGGTCTGGTCTATGTCATTGAAACAGGTTCAGTGATGCTACAAGTGACCTATTTCAAATGGACCAAGAAACGGTACGGGGAAGGACGTCGGATTTTCCGAATGACTCCTTTCCACCATCATTTAGAACTGGGCGGCCTTTCTGGTAATGGGCAAAACTGGTCAGAATGGAAAGTGGATGCCTTTATGTGGACCATCGCCTTTGTAACAAGTGTCGTGACTCTAGTCCTTCTCTACCTATAAAACGACGGTGGGCTTGCCCATCGTTTTTTGCTGACTGAGAGAGACTTCGCTGGTTAGGAAAAATGACTCATAAGAGAAGCAAGAAGACAGCTTTTCTGATATAATAATAGAGATCATGAAAGGAACTGAGAAAATGAAATTTACAGAGTTTAATTTTAAGCCCTATATTCAAGAGGCACTGAAAGAAATCAATTTTAGAGAAGCAACCGAAGTACAGGAAAAACTAATTCCGATTGTCCTAGCTGGAAATGATTTGGTAGGAGAGTCAAAGACTGGTTCTGGGAAAACCCATACTTTCCTCTTACCGATTTTTCAAACGTTAAACGAAGACAGCCAACAAGTTGAAGCGGTCATCACGGCTCCTAGTCGGGAGTTGGCGACGCAAATTTACCAAGCTGCTCGTCAAATCGCTAGTCATTCTGAAAAAGAGATTCGGATTGTGAATTATGTTGGAGGAACGGATAAAAGCCGTCAGATTGAAAAACTCCAGGTCAAACAACCACATATCGTGATTGGAACTCCAGGCCGGATCTACGATCTAGTTGCATCTGGTGATCTGGCTATTCATAAGGCCCATACTTTTGTGGTAGATGAGGCGGATATGACACTGGACATGGGATTCTTGTCAACCGTGGATAAGATTGCTTCAAGACTTCCGCAACAACTGCAATTTTTAGTTTTTTCAGCCACCATTCCGCAGAAATTACAACCTTTCTTGAAAAAATATCTCTCAAACCCAGTCATGGAGCAGATTAAGACCAAGACGGTGATTTCAGATACCATCGATAATTGGCTGGTTTCGACCAAGGGTCGGGATAAAAATGAGCAAATTTACCAATTGACCAAGACCTTGCAACCTTATTTGGCTATGATTTTCGTTAATACCAAAACGAGAGCAGATGATCTCCATGCCTATTTAGTGGCTCAAGGATTAAAAGTGGCGAAGATTCACGGAGATATCCCACCACGTGAACGGAAACGGATCATGAATCAGGTTAAAAATCTTGATTTTGAGTATATTGTGGCCACTGATTTAGCGGCTCGTGGAATTGATATCGAAGGAGTGAGCCATGTCATCAACGATGCTATTCCACAAGACCTTTCCTTCTTTGTTCACCGTGTTGGCCGGACAGGGCGCAATGGTCTACCAGGTGTCGCTATTACTCTTTATCAACCGAGTGATGATTCAGATATCCGTGAACTAGAAAAAATGGGCATTCGTTTCGTACCGAAAGTGTTGAAAAATGGGGTTATTGAAGATACCTATGATCGGGACAGACGGGCCAATCGTGAGAAAAAGCAAGAGAAACTCGACATCGAAATGATTGGTCTGGTGAAGAAGAAAAAGAAAAAAATCAAACCAGGCTACAAGAAAAAAATCAAATGGGCAGTTGATGAAAAGCGGAGAAAAGCTAAGCGAGCTGAAAACCGTGCGCGTGGCCGGGCGGAACGAAAGGCCAAACGCCAAACTTTCTAACCCCTTCTTTCAAATGTTCAGAACAAAACATAAATTTTCTTTATGAACTCCATAAAGAAAAACTATTAGGAACTTGTCTAAAATTATGATAGACTAAATTTGAGTAGTCTATCATTTTTCTATTTCTGTAGCAATTTTTGGAATTCCGATAGTGAATGTGATAGAATGTTTATGTTCGAGAAAGGAAGTAACAAGAATGTTTACAACTAATCTATTAACAGCCAACTGGTATGCCGACTTTTTAAAACACGTTCCAGATAGCAAGCTGTTTAGTTTGAGAGCTGTATTGGATGCATTCCCAGCTGTCATAGGGAAACTGCCTGTGACGATTTTACTAGCCCTGGGAGGCGCATTTGTTGGGATTATTTTTGCCATGATTTTTGCTCTGGTCAAAATTAATCGTGTACGAATCCTCTACCCGATTCAAGCTGTTTTTGTCAGCTTTTTACGTGGGACTCCTTTGTTGGTTCAGTTGATGTTGACCTATTATGGGATTCCTCTTATTTTAAAAGCGATCAATCAGTCTTATGGAACAGCTTTTAATATTAATGCCATTCCAGCTGAGCTATTTGCGATTGTGGCCCTTGCCTTTAATGAGGCGGCGTATGCGAGCGAGACCATCCGGGCAGCGATTTTATCGGTGGATCCTGGTGAGATAGAGGCAGCACGTAGTCTTGGAATGACCAACCGTCAAGTTTATCGCCGGATTATTATTCCCAATGCAGCAGTCGTTGCAACTCCAACCTTAATCAACTCTCTCATTGGTTTAACTAAGGGGACATCGCTAGCCTTTAGTGCCAGTGTGGTTGAAATTTTTGCCCAAGCACGGATTATTGGGGGGAGCGATTTGAAGTATTTTGAACGCTTTATCACGGTATCGATTGTTTACTGGATTGTGAATATCCTCATAGAAATGCTAGGCCGTCACATTGAACGACGACTGGATATTGAGACTCCCGTAGCAATTGATTTACCAGATCAGGAGGTCCGGATCTAATGATTTATATTTCAGAATTATCAAAGACATTTTCAGGTCAAAAGGTTTTAAATAATCTAAGTTTGGAAATTCAAAAAGGGGAAGTAGTAGCCTTGATTGGGTCTTCTGGAGCGGGTAAATCGACCTTTTTACGCAGTTTAAACTATTTGGAAGCTCCAGACAGTGGTAGAATTAAGATTGATGATTTCGAGGTTGACTTTGAACATATTAGTCAAGATCAAATCTTAACTTTGCGGAGAAAGTTGGCCATGGTTTTCCAACAGTTTAATTTGTTTGGAAGGAAAACAGCTCTTGAAAATGTGAAAGAAGGGCTCGTTGTTGTAAAGGGCTTATCCGATCAAGAAGCAACGAAAATTGCACGAGAAGAACTGGCAAAAGTTGGCTTATCGGATCGTGAAAATCACTATCCTCGTCATCTCTCAGGCGGACAAAAGCAACGCGTGGCTTTGGCTCGTGCCTTGGCCATGAAACCAGAAGTTCTTTTGCTGGATGAACCGACTTCAGCCTTGGATCCAGAATTGGTTGGAGAAGTTGAAAAATCCATTGCCAATGCCGCAAAAACGGGACAAACTATGGTACTGGTCAGCCATGATATGTCTTTTGTAGCACAAGTGGCAGATAAGGTCTTGTTTTTGGATAAAGGACGGATTATTGAATCTGGAACACCAGAGGAAATCATGCAGCATCCAAAAGAAGAACGGACAAAAGAATTCTTTGCTAGTTACAAACGGACTTATGTTTGATATAATAGAAAAGAGGTAAGACTCAGCTGGCGGTGCTAGCTGGGTTTGTTTTCTGAAAATGTAAAAATATTTGGAGTCGTGATGTTAAATAAATTATTGTCCTTATATTTACAAAGTTTAGTGACGACAACGATTTTAGTTGGGATCGCTTCTTGTATTTGGATTGGCTACCGTGCCCTTAAGAAGAAAGATAAAACAGCCAAGCAACGACAAGCGCATTTGTATGATATCCTCTTAATTGATATCATGACGATTCCTATTTTAACCTTTGCGGTCATAGGGATCTTGTTTATCTTTCAAGCACGATAATTGCAAAAATGCCGTGTTAGAATTATAATGATTACAACGAAACGGAAAAGAGGTTGACTATGTTTGATACAGTGATTATTGGAGCAGGTCCTGCAGGGATGACTGCGGCCCTTTATGCAGCACGAAGTAATTTAAAAGTCGCTTTGATTGAGAGAGGGATTCCAGGCGGCCAAATGAACAATACATCTGACATTGAAAACTATCCTGGCTATGCCAATATTAGTGGCCCGGAGTTGGCTGAAAAAATGTTTGAGCCCTTAGAAAATCTTGGTGTGGAACATTTGTTTGGTCAGGTAGAGCGCATCGAAGACCACGGAGCAACCAAAAAGATTGTCACAGATGACGGGGAATTTGAAGCTAAGACCCTTGTGATTGCAACAGGATCTAACCACCGTTTATTAAATGTCCCTGGTGAAGAGGAGCTGAATAGTAGAGGGGTTTCCTACTGTGCTGTTTGTGATGGAGCTTTCTTTAGAGATGAAGATCTCTTGGTCGTTGGTGGTGGCGATTCTGCGGTAGAAGAAGCTGTCTTTTTGACGCAGTTTGCAAAAACAGTGACCATTGCCCATCGTCGTGATCAGTTGCGTGCCCAAAAAGTTCTTCAAGACCGTGCCTTTGCCAATGATAAAATTCACTTTGCTTGGAATACAGTTGTTGAAGAAATTAAGGGGGAACAAAAAGTAACGTCTGTCCTTTTAAAAGATGTGAAGACAGGAGAGGTTAGAGAGCAGGCTTTCGGTGGTGTCTTTATCTATGTCGGTTTAGATCCTGTCAGTGATTTTGCGACGGAACTTGGTATTTTAGATGAAAATGGCTGGGTGGTGACGGATGATCATATGAGGACCACAGTCCCAGGTATTTTTGCGGTTGGTGATGTTCGTCAAAAAGACCTACGTCAAGTGACGACAGCAGTCGGAGACGGTGCGATTGCTGGCCAAGAAGTTTATAAATATATCACAGAAAACTTTTAATCTTTTAAAAATCTGAGGTTTGTGTCTCAGATTTTTTTTGTGCTTTCCTTTCAGTATTCAATAGGGCTGAAATGTGCTATAATGGTACTAATTTTATGGTAGGAATTCATAGAACAAATCAAAAAAAAGAGGTATTCATATGTATCCAGATGACAGTTTAACCTTGCATACTGATTTATACCAAATCAACATGATGCAGGTCTATTTTGATCAAGGTATCCACAATAAACATGCTGTATTTGAAGTGTATTTTCGTCAACAGCCTTTTAAAAACGGCTATGCTGTATTTGCTGGCTTAGAGCGAATTGTGAAATATTTGGAAAACTTGAGTTTTTCTGAGAGCGATATTGCCTATTTAGAGTCACTTGGTTATCATGGAGCCTTCTTGGAATATCTCCGTGATCTTAAGTTGGAACTGACAGTACGCTCGGCTCAAGAAGGTGACTTAGTTTTTGCCAATGAACCAATTGTCCAGGTCGAAGGCCCTCTGGCTCAGTGTCAATTGGTGGAAACAGCCCTCTTAAATATTGTCAACTTTCAAACCTTGATAGCCACAAAGGCTGCACGCATTCGTTCGGTCATTGAAGATGAGCCTTTGATGGAATTTGGGACACGCCGCGCGCAAGAAATGGATGCTGCGATTTGGGGAACTCGTGCGGCAGTCATCGGAGGTGCTAATGGGACTAGTAATGTTCGGGCAGGAAAACTCTTTGGAATCCCTGTTTTAGGAACCCATGCCCATTCTCTTGTACAGGTATATGGAAATGACTACCAAGCCTTTAAGGCCTACGCGGAAACCCATAAAGATTGTGTCTTCCTCGTCGATACCTATGATACTCTTCGTATTGGGGTTCCTGCAGCTATTCAGGTAGCGCGTGAAATGGGAGAGAAGATCAATTTCCTAGGCGTACGGATTGACTCAGGAGATATTGCCTATATTTCTAAAAAGGTTCGCCAGCAATTAGATGAGGCTGGGTTTACAAATGCTAAAATCTACGCTTCTAACGACTTGGATGAAAATACCATCCTCAACTTAAAAATGCAAAAAGCAAAAATTGATGTATGGGGTGTGGGAACCAAGCTCATTACGGCTTACGATCAACCAGCACTTGGGGCGGTATACAAAATTGTTTCTGTTGAAAACGAAGCAGGAGAGATGATCAATACCATCAAGCTTTCTAATAATGCAGAGAAAGTTTCTACTCCAGGTAAAAAGCAAGTCTGGCGGATTACGAGTCGTGAAAAAGGTAAGTCAGAAGGGGACTACATCACTTATGATGGAGTAGATGTTTCACAACTGACAGAACTTAAAATGTTCCATCCGACTTATACCTACATCAATAAAACGGTCCGAAACTTTGAGGCTATTCCTCTTTTAGTGGATATTTTTAAAGAGGGGCAATTGGTTTATCAACTACCACCATTATCAGAAATTCAAGAATATGCTCGTAAAAATTACGATCAATTGTGGGATGAATACAAGCGTGTCCTCAATCCACAGCATTACCCAGTTGACTTGGCAAAAGATATTTGGCAGGATAAGATGGATCTAATCGAGGAAATGCGTAACAAGGCCAATGGAGAAGGAGAAGCAAAATGAGTTTGCAAGAAGAGATTATCCAACAATTGGGTGTCAAGCCTAGCATTGATCCTCAGGAAGAGAATCGCCGCTCAGTTGATTTCTTAAAAAGATATCTAAAAAAACATCCCTTCTTGAAAACATTTGTATTAGGGATCTCAGGAGGACAAGATTCGACTCTTGCTGGACGGTTAGCTCAATTAGCCATGGAAGAAATGCGCGCAGAGACAGGAGATGCCTCCTATCAATTTATTGCTGTTCGCCTTCCTTATGGGGTACAGGCAGATGAAGAAGATGCCCAAAAAGCTTTGGCCTTCATCCAGCCAGATGTCAGCCTAGTCGTTAACATCAAGGAATCGGTTGATGCCATGGAACGCGCTGTCGAAGCAACAGGAACGGATATCTCCGACTTCAACAAGGGCAATATCAAGGCACGTAGCCGCATGATTGCTCAGTATGCTCTAGCAGGAGCACATAGCGGAGCAGTGATTGGGACGGATCATGCTGCGGAAAATATTACTGGCTTCTTCACAAAATTTGGAGATGGTGGTGCAGATATTCTACCTCTATTCCGTTTGAACAAGCGCCAAGGAAAACAATTGCTTAAAGCCTTGGGAGCTGATCCTGCTCTCTATGAGAAAATCCCAACTGCAGATTTGGAAGAAGAAAAACCAGGTGTTGCTGATGAAGTAGCGCTGGGTGTCACCTATAATGAAATCGATGATTACCTAGAAGGCAAACAAGTAAGCCCAGAAGCTCAAGCAACTATTGAAAAATGGTGGTACAAAGGCCAACACAAACGCCACTTGCCAATCACAGTATTTGATCATTTCTGGGAGTGAGACAGAAATCGGTAACTCGTAGAGTTCGATTTCGTAGTCTCACCCCCGCAAGGCTGTCTAGATTGAAAGGTACTCAAAGAGCTCCGTTCAAATCAGCCAGCTACTGCGTCAATGTATCATTGAAAAGCTCATGGATGAGGTGGAAACAAATAGAATTTTTCTATTAATACTAGACAGAAATCGGTAACTCGTAGAGTTCGATTTCGTAGTCCGACTATACAATATTGTGAAAATCATCAAAAAGAAGGGCGGTTTTATCCGTCCTTTTCATCTAGATTAAAGTAAAAAAATTGCAGAATTCAAGTTGCATGAAAAAACGAAGGGAGATAACATATGAATCATCTTGGTAGTCTTGTTATGGAGACAGAGCATTTATACTTGAGGCCTTTCGTTTTGGAAGATGCACCAGCGATGTATGAAAATTGGGCTTCTGATCCTGAAAATCTGAAATATGTTACCTGGGATGCCCATACATCTTCTGAGAGGACCAGAGAATCGATCAAAAGATGGGTCGAACAGTATCAAAAACCAGATACTTATAAATGGGCGATCTGTTTCAAAACATCACCGGATCAGGTAATTGGAGATATTAGTGTGGTTTCCCAAGACCAGGAAAGTCAATCTTGCGAGCTGGGTTATATCCTTGGCAAGAAATTCTGGGGGAAGGGATTCATGACAGAAGCTGTCATAGCTGTTTTGGATTTCTTATTGAACGAAGTTGGATTTAAAGAAATTAAAGCCACTTATATCAGTTTAAATCCTGCTTCTGGAAAAGTCATGGAAAAGGCCGGAATGCAGTATGTAGAAATCATCCCTCATGCTATTCAACGCAAAGGATACTGCGGGGATAAAATTATTTATTCCATACAGAACCCCTCTCTATAGGGTGATTTTTACTTGAAGATTCTGCTCAAAGGATTATAATAGTAGATAACAAAAAAAGGAGATTGCTATGTCAGAATTAACTATAGAATTTACAGACCAGCTCTATGCCAATTATGAAGCAAACGTGAAATATGCGGCTCTTGAAAATGCTGTTACCCACAATGGGATTCATGCATCGCTTGAAACGCGCAAGAGTGCAGTAGAACATACACCAGTCTTTTCACTTGATTTGACCAAGGACAAGGTTACAAACCAAAAAGCATCTGGTCGTTGTTGGATGTTTGCGGCTTTAAATACCTTCCGTCACAAGATGATCTCAAGCTTCCAATTGGAAGATTTTGAGTTGTCTCAAGCACATACTTTCTTTTGGGATAAGTATGAAAAAGCAAACTGGTTTTTGGAGCAAGTGATTACTACAGCAGACCAAGAATTAACCAGCCGTAAGGTGGCTTTTCTCCTACAAACCCCTCAACAAGATGGCGGTCAATGGGATATGGTAGTATCTCTCTTTGAGAAATACGGAGTGGTTCCAAAATCAGTTTATCCAGAATCGATTTCTTCAAGCAATAGCCGGGAATTGAACACCTACCTCAATAAACTCTTGCGTCAAGATGCGCAAATCTTGCGTGATTTGATTCACTCAGGCGCAGATAGTGAGGCAGTTGCGAGCAAGAAACAAGCCTTGTTGCAAGAAATCTTTAACTTCTTGGCTATGTCTTTAGGATTGCCTCCGCGTGAATTTGACTTTTCATACCGTGATAAGGACAACCAATTCCATAGCGAAAGTGGGTTAACTCCACAAAGCTTCTACAAAAAATATGTAGACCTTCAATTAGACGATTACGTCTCTATTATCAATGCCCCAACTACAGACAAGCCATATGGAAAATCTTACACCGTAGATATGCTGGGCAATGTGGTTGGTAGCCGTCCAGTCCGCTACCTAAATGTTCCAATGGATCGATTGAAAGAATTAGCCATTGCTCAAATGAAAGCAGGAGAAACTGTCTGGTTTGGTTCAGATGTAGGCCAAGTCAGCAACCGTAAAGCCGGAATCCTGGCAACAGATGTCTACGATTTTGAAGCAGGCATGGACATTCATTTGACACAAGACAAGGCGGGTCGCTTGGACTATGCAGAAAGTCTCATGACACATGCTATGGTCTTGACAGGGGTTGATTTAGACGAAGCAGGTCAGTCTCGTAAATGGAAGGTTGAAAATTCATGGGGAGACAAGGTCGGTACAGATGGTTACTTTGTGGCTTCTGATGCTTGGATGGATGAATATACCTACCAAATCGTGGTTCGTAAAGAATTCCTAACAGCAGACGAATTAGCAGCCTATGAAGCAGAACCAATTGTCCTAGCACCGTGGGATCCAATGGGAGCTTTGGCAAAATAATGATACAGAAAAGAGCCGAAAGGCTCTTTTTTTTATATACTCAAAAATAAAAAAGCTGGGAAGTCTAACTAAATAAATCAGATTTTATTCGTTCTGGTTTTTTAACCATTGTTTTAAAAAAAGCCGGGCAAAAGCCCGACTTCTCTGTTATATTATTCGTTATGATTGTTAGATTCTTGTGAAGAAGGCTCAGATGGTTTAGATGGATTTTCTTCGTTCGAAGAGCTAGACGATGGTTCTTCATACGAATACTGATCAGTGGAATAACTTGGCTCATAGTAGTAGTTATTGTAGTTGTTCTTACCATTGTTTAAGTAGAGATAAGAACCACTTCGATACAGTCCACTTGGTTGCGTCCAATCCGTATGACCAGAGTTATTATTATTAGCAAGATAGAGCATCATTTGACGGTAGACATCCGTTGCGACCTGTATTCCATTATCCAATACTGGTGTAAAGCGATTGGAATAACCTGTCCATACTGCCATGGCATATTCAGGAGTGTAGCCTACAAACAATTCATCCGGTGTTACAATATTTGAATAAGCATTTTTTGTCAATTTACCGATTTCGTTATCAGCATAGTTTGATGTACCTGTCTTACCAGCTTGGTAGATTCCCGAAATGGCAGCATTTGTACCGGTACCAGACAAGAGAACTGTCTTCATCATATCTGTCATCATGTAGGCAGTTGTTGCTTTCATTGCACGAGTTCCTTCGGACTCAAATTCCTTGGTTGTGCCATCACTAAAGACAACCCGACTAACATAGGATGGTTTGTAATAGGTACCGCCATTGGCAAAAGCAGCATAGGCAGCTGCCATTTTCTCACTGCTGGCTCCGTATTTGTTGCTAGAATCGCTAGTGTTACTCGAGATAGCGTTGGCGTAAACCATTTCTGGGTAATCGATCCCTAATCCATTGAGGAATTTCTTAGCTTGTTTAAGACCAACTTTTTCCAGGGCCTTCACCGCAGGCACGTTACGAGATTGTTGAATTGCGTAGGTAATGGACATGCTACCATAGTATGAACGGTCCCAGTTGTAGACAGGCGTTGATGAATGAGGGAAGTTGTATGGCGCATCTGTTGTAGTAGCTGCTGTAGAGGTATATTCCTCATGTTCAAGAGCTGGTGCGTAATCTGTGATTGGTTTCATTGTTGAACCCCAGTCACGGTTCGTTTCAACCGCTTGGTTTGTACCAAAGGAAACATTGCTGGATTGGTGACGAGAACCCAGCTGAGCAATGACTTTACCATTATTAACATCGATAACTGTTGAAGCTACTTGCAATTCATCATCTGGATAGTTGACATATTCATCTGTATTGTAGATGTCCCACAATTTCTTTTGCGCTTCGGTATCAACGTTAGTATAGACATCCATCCCAGTTGTAAGCAAATTGTAGCCCGTTTCTTCTTCGACTTGCTCGATCACTTCTTTTAGGTAATTATCCATATAGGCTGGGTAACTGCTTGAAGAACTAAGACTTTGCAGACCATCTGTAACAGGTGTATTGACCGCTGCTTCGTATTGTTTGTTAGAAATGGTCTTCATATCGAGCATTTCTTTTAATACTAAGTTTCGGCGCTGTTGCGCTGCTTCAGGATGGGAGTATGGATCGTATTGGTTTGGTGCTTGGGGCATCCCCGCAAGGAGTGCCAATTGAGGGAGCGAAAGATCTTTTAGATCTTTTCCGTAATAACTTTTCGCAGCTGTCTGCATTCCGTAGTTCCCATTCGCCATAAATACTTTATTGACGTAATAGGTCAAGATTTCTTGTTTGGTTGCTTTCTTTTCCAGTTGAGTTGCTAACCAAGCTTCTTGGATCTTACGAGAGAGGGTACGGTCAGAGGCCGAAGTGGAGAAATAGGTTAACTTGATCAATTGTTGCGTCAAGGTTGACCCACCTTGACTTCCTCCTCGTAAGTTGTGAAGGAAGGAACCGCCGATCCGAATGATGTCGACCCCGCGGTGATTGAAGAAACGGTGGTCTTCAATCGCTACGATAGCATTGACCAAATCAGTAGGGATTTCATTGGCTGTGACATTGATTCGTTTCTCAGCCCCCAAATCTGCGATCAAGTTATTTTGGTTGTCATAGATTTTACTAGATGTTGTTGCAACCAAATCTTTTTCAGATAAGGTTGGTGCTTTCATAGCATAGTAACTAAATATCAGTCCACCAAGGACGAATAAAAGTAAGAAAAATGAAATGGCTGCGATGGCAACATATTTCAACCATTGAATGACTGTTTGTTTATTCATTTAAATACCGCCTAGAAGTTTCTGTTCGATAATATCAAGATAAGGAACGCTCGGAAGTCGATTCTTATCTACTAGAAAGCCGTACTCCTGAATATAGGAGAGGGGCATGGATTTACTACCATGATCGATGTTGTAATAGTGAATTAATGCAGGAGCAGGAAGTAAGTAGGTTTCACTCAACTTTGCAAAATGCAAGAGAACGAAACAGATACCGCCTTGCTGGACAACCGCCTCCATATGATCGATCTGATGTTGATGAAAATTTTTCATCGGCATGGATTGCTTTTGCTGTGTTTCCTTAGCTTCAAAATCGATATAGCGTCCCTTGTATACTCCAGAATAGTCCGTCGTTGAGGCTTGCCTGAAATAGGCTTCAACAATCTTTGCCCGACTGCGACGTGGATAATCCACTTTCACGATTTGAATTGGTGTTGGTTTTTTATGGATGACTGCTAGACCTCGAGAAAGATAGTATTGATTACTTTCATTGATCATTTTTTCAAATGTCATCCCACGATTCGCAAAGTCGACTGGATATTTCCTTTGTGTAGAGACCAAGGTTTTTTTGGCTACTTTATGTGGATAGTTGACCATAGTTCTCCTTATTGGTACAATTACATCACTCTATTATATCATAAATTAGAATAATGAGGAAAAAATGAATACCATACTTGTTGCAGGTTATAAGAGTTTTGATGTGGGCGTCTTTTCCAATAAAGATCCTCGACTGACCATTATCAAAAAAGCCATTGAAAGAGATCTTCGTCGTTTATTTGAAGAAGGAGTGAAATGGCTAGTTTTTTCTGGTAATTTGGGATTTGAGGCTTGGGTACTAGAGGTCGCCTTTGCATTAAAAAAAGATTACGATTTTCAAATGGCGACAATCTTCCTATTTGAGAATGTTGGCGAAAATTGGAATGAAAGCAATCAGGAATTATTAGCACGCTTCAAACAGGTGGATTTCGTGAAATATGCCTATCCCCACTATAGCAATCCGGGTCAACTAAAAGAATACAATCAGTTTTTGATAGATAACGCGGATGGAGCTTATGTTTTTTATGATCCAGAAAATGAAACCAATTTAAAATATCTTTACAAAATGATGGTAGAAAAAGAACCATTTTATGTCAAACAATTAAGTTTTGATGACTTAAATGAACTTGCTGAAAATTTTTACGAAAACTAAGTGTTATACCTTGATTTTTCTTACCATTTTTTTATATAATTGAGATGATGAACTAGATTGGAGAGAGTAATGGCGAGTATTATTTTTACTGCGAAAGATATTTTTGATCAAGATTTCAAACGAGAAGTTCGTGGTTATAATAAAGATGAAGTAAATGAATTTTTGGATGATGTCATAAAAGACTATGAAACCTATGCTGCTTTGGTGAAGGAATTGCGTGAAGAAAACGCCCGCCTTCGTGAAGAACTTGCCCAAAAAGCACAGGAAACACCACAAACATCTCCGATTGCTAGCACCGCTACGCAAGAATTTCCGCAAGTGACAACAGCGACGAACTTTGATATACTCAAACGTCTCAATCGTTTGGAAAAAGAAGTTTTTGGGAAACAGATCGTAGATCGCGATTATTAATCCCATAGATCGTGCAATTTTTGGATAATCGCGTGAGAGGATGCTCTCATGAGGAAAGTCCATGCTAGCACAGGCTGTGATGCCTGTAGTGTTTGTGCTAGGTGAATCCATAAGCCTAGGGACTTGGTATTCAAGTTACGGCGAGTGAAGGAGCTAAGTCTAAGGATAAGCTCTAGTAACTCTGAAAGTGCCACAGTGACGTAGTTTTTAGGGAAACCTAAAAAGTGGAACGCGGTAAACCCCTCAAGCTAGCAACCCAAACTTTGGTCGGGGCATGGAATGCGTGGAAACGAACATAGCATTCTGACTGGAAACAGTAGACAGATGATTATCGAAGGAAATGGTACCTAGTCATTTCTGGAACAAAACATGGCTTATAGAAAATTGCATATAGGTTGATGAGGTGGAGAGAGATCTCAACCTCCTTTTTTAAAGTGATAGGAATAAGATGAAAAAACAATTTGAATTGATTGCAACGGCCGCTGCTGGTATAGAGGCTGTTGTTGGTCGAGAACTACGCGATCTCGGCTACGATTGCCAGGTTGAAAATGGACGGGTTCGATTTCAAGGAGACCGTCGAGCAATCATAGAAACCAACCTCTGGTTGCGCGCGGCTGATCGAGTGAAAATTGTGGTTGGGACTTTTCCAGCCAAAACCTTCGAAGAACTCTTTCAAGGTGTCTTTGCTTTGGATTGGGAAAATTATTTGCCTTTAGGAGCACGTTTTCCTATTTCTAAGGCTAAATGTGTCAAATCAAAACTTCATAATGAACCTAGCGTTCAGGCCATTTCGAAAAAAGCAGTGGTTAAAAAGTTACAAAAACATTATGCCCGGCCAGAAGGTGTTCCTCTCATGGAAAATGGGGCAGAGTTCAAGATCGAAGTATCGATCCTTAAAGATCAAGCCACTGTCTTGATTGACACCACTGGTAGTAGCCTCTTCAAACGTGGTTATCGGACTGAAAAAGGGGGAGCCCCTATTAAGGAAAACATGGCAGCAGCAATTCTTCTGCTGTCAAACTGGTATCCAGATAAACCCTTGATTGACCCGACATGTGGTTCTGGAACGTTTTGTATTGAGGCGGCAATGATTGCGAGAAATATGGCACCTGGTTTACGTCGGACCTTTTCTTTTGAAGAATGGAACTGGATGGATGATCGCTTGATTCATGAAGTCCGTCAAGAAGCAAGCAGAAAAATCAATCGCGAGATCGAATTGGATATTATGGGAACCGATATCGATGCACGGATGGTTGAGATTGCCAAAGAAAATGCCCAGAAAGCGGGCGTTAGCAGTGATATTACTTTCAAACAAATGCGAGTCCAAGATCTTCACTCAGATAAGATCAACGGGGTGATTATCTCCAATCCTCCATATGGAGAACGCTTATCCGATGATGAAGGTGTGACGAAATTGTATACTGAAATGGGGCACGTATTTGCACCTCTCAAAACCTGGAGTAAATTTATCCTAACCAGTGATGAAGGTTTTGAATCTAAATTCGGTAGTAAAGCAGATAAAAAACGAAAACTTTATAACGGAACCCTAAAAGTTGATCTCTACCAATATTTTGGGGAACGAGTAAAACGGCAGATTAAGGCATAGAAAGGATTTTTATGACAGAGAAGGATAAAAAGCCATTAGAGCAAGAAACAGAATCAATTTTAGAGTTTGAAGATGCTAAAGAGATGACGATTGGGCAGGCCAATCGAAAGGCAGAAGAAATCGAAGCAGGTGTCACTGAAGGTGATAATGTCTTAGACAAATACATCAAACAACACCGAGCAGAAATTGAAGCTGAAAAATACGATACAAAAATTTTGGCCAAAGAAGAATTGGCTAAAGCTGAAGAGTTGGCAGCTACAGAAACAGTTGCTGAAGTAGCTGAAGCAGTGGAGGAGCCGGAAGTGACGGAAACGGTCTTGGAACAAAGGCCTGAAATGGATGCTATCTCAACTGAATTACCTGCTAAGATTAAATTTGGTCCCACACCAACTGAACCAATTGTAGAAGCTGAGGAACTTCCTGAGGAAACACCAAGCAATGCGGGCAAACGAATCAAAGCGGTTCTATACTCTGCCTTAGGTCTTGCGATTGTCGGTTCGGCCATTTTTGTGACCTATAACTGGATGCACAGTCGTGGAAAATCTGGTGGTACAACTGTTGTATCGTCTTCATCTAGCAAGTCATCTTCTACTTCTAAATCAAGTAGCAGTGAAACACAGGCTCAAAAATTGGAAGAGTTTACCAAAGCCTACGATGCCTTTTTTGTAGATGAATCAAAAAGTGCTCTTAAAAATGATAAATTCGGAGACTTGGAAAATCTGAAGAAACTGCTGGACAAATTAGAAGGAAGCAGTGATTATAATGCGGCTAAAACAAAATATGAAGACCTTGTGAAGCAAGTTTCTGCCATTCAAAAAGTGAATTCTCAATTTAGTTCTCCAGTCATCAAAGATGGAGTTCTTGATGCAACTGCCAAAGCGAAAAGTGATGCGACCTTTGCAGAAACAAAGACAGGCAATGAAAAATTAGATAGCTTATTGAATGAGGCGGTTGCGCAAGGACGTTCACAACAAGTTGCGACACCGGCACCAGTGACAGGGACAGGTGGTACAGATACTTCTAATGCAACTCCAGCCCCAGCTCAAGCAGCAACGCCTACGGCCCCAGCTGTCAATGCTGCTACAGGTAGTGCAGGAACGGCAAACCCAGGCTATTCAGGGTACGGTCTTCCAAGCGATGGAGTTCCACTTCAGCGGAACTTGAGCCGTGTGCCATATAACCAAGCAGCTATCAATGATGTCAATAACCCGGCTTGGGTGTTTGGTGATGGGATCCTTGAAAAAGTATTGAACATTGCTCGTAAACGTGGGCATATCACTGGCAATCAATACATTTTAGAGCGTGTTAATATCATTAACGGTAATGGCTATTACAACCTCTTCAAACCAGATGGAACCTATCTCTTTAGTATCAATGCCAAGACTGGTTATTTCGTAGGGAACGGCAAAGGTCATTCAGATGCTCTGGATTATTAATGCTTGATCAGACATCCCTTTTCTGGGAAGAAATACAATAAAAAAGGATGAACCAGAGGTTCGTCCTTTTTTATATCAAACAAGATGACGTTCAAAGGGATCGTCCGAAATTCCTTGATCTAGAATCAGGCGACACCATTCTTTGGCTGAAAAGAGACTGTGGTCCTTGTAATTTCCACAAGACTCAATAGTGGTGCCTGGGACATTCTCCCAAGTGCTGACAGATGCAATTTCTTCTAAAGAATCTTTGATTACTTTAGCAATTTCCGTACTCGAATGTTGTCCCCACATGATCATATGAAAACCGGTACGACATCCAAATGGGGAACAGTCAATCATACCATCTATGCGTTTGCGAATGAGCATCGCAAGAAGATGCTCGATTGTGTGGAGCCCTGCTGTTGGAATCGCATTTTCATTCGGCTGCACTAGGCGAATATCAAAGTTAGAGATGATATCTCCGTTTGGTCCAGTTTCCTCCCCAATCAAGCGCACATAAGGAGCCTTCACGGCTGTGTGGTCCAATTCAAAACTTTCAACAATTACTTCTTTTGTCATATTCAAATCCTTCTTTGTTTTTCTTGATTATAGCATAAAAAGCAGATTCAACAAAGTGGAAATAGATGAATTCCTCACAGATGTTCCATGAAAGAAAAGTAGATAAAAGAACAATCGTTAAGCAAAAATATAAAAGTTTTTTCCTGTTTTTTTAGATTGTTAATTTTAGTAATTTATGGTAAAATGTAAAAGAATTTTTAATTCAACTAATTAAATAGATTTGGGGTAAAAGCATGAATTTTTTAATTACAGGTGTTTTTGCCGCGGTCATTGGTTTAGTCATTGGATATGTGGGAACTGCTCTTAAAATGAAAGCTTCAAAAGAAGCTGCGGAATTCACCCTTTTAAATGCTGAACAAGAAGCAACGAATTTACGTGGACAGGCAGAACGCGAAGCCGATTTGATTTTAAAAGAGGCGAAGCATGAGTCAAGTTCACTTAAAAAAGAAGCACTTTTGGAGGCAAAGGAAGAAGCCAGAAAATATCGTGAAGAGGTCGATGCTGAGTTTAAGTCAGAACGACAAGAATTGAAGCAATTAGAAAGCCGTTTGGCAGAACGTGCTAGCAATCTTGATCGTAAAGACGACATTTTAACAAGCAAAGAACAGTCTCTTGAACACAAAGAGCAAAGTCTTACAGATAGAACTAAACACATTGATACGCGTGAACAACAGCTGGAAGAGCTTGAACACAAGAAAGTAGAAGAACTGGAACGTGTCGCTGCTCTAAGTCAAGGAGAAGCGCGTGACATTATTTTGAATCAGACGGAAGAGCATCTTTCAAAAGAAATTGCATCGCAAATTCGTGATGCTGAGTTGGAAGTGAAGGAACGTTCTGATAAGATGGCTAAAGACATTCTTGTCCAAGCCATGCAACGGATGGCAGGTGATTTTGTTGCTGAGCAAACAAACTCAACGGTTCATTTACCAGATGATAGCATGAAGGGCCGTATTATTGGGCGTGAAGGGCGCAATATTCGTACTTTTGAGAGCTTGACAGGTGTCGATGTGATTATCGATGATACGCCTGAGGTGGTGACCTTGTCAGGGTTTGATCCGATTCGTCGTGAAATCGCCCGCATGACAATGGAGAGCCTTCTCAAAGATGGTCGGATCCATCCAGCCCGCATCGAAGAGCTGGTTGAGAAGAACCGTCAGGAAATTGACAATCGTATTCGTGAATACGGTGAAGCGGCTGCCTATGAAATTGGTGCGCCAAACCTCCATCCAGATTTGATGAAAATCATGGGACGGTTGCAATTCCGTACCTCTTATGGTCAAAACGTTTTGCGTCACTCCATTGAAGTTGCCAAACTTTCTGGTATTATTGCTAGCGAGTTGGGTGAAAATGCTACCTTGGCACGACGTGCAGGATTCTTACATGATATCGGTAAAGCGATTGACCGTGAAGTGGAAGGAAGTCACGTCGAGATTGGAACTGAATTGGCACGGAAGTACAAGGAACACCCAGTGGTTGTCAATACCATTGCCAGTCACCATGGAGACGTGGAACCAGAAAGTGTCATCGCAGTCATTGTCGCTGCAGCGGATGCCTTGAGTGCAGCTCGACCTGGAGCACGAAGTGAGTCACTTGAAAGCTACATCAAACGCTTGCAAGATCTTGAAGAAATTGCAAATAGTTTTGAAGGAGTTAAGACAAGTTTCGCCCTTCAAGCGGGTCGTGAAATCCGTATTATGGTTAGCCCTGAGGCGATCAAGGATGATAAAGTGACGATCTTAGCTCATGATATTCGTGAGAAGATCGAGTCCAATCTTGAATATCCTGGAAACATTAAGGTTACCGTTATTCGAGAATTGCGTGCAGTCGATTACGCAAAATAAATGAAAAGCTTGAGATCTAGCATCTCAAGCTTTTTGAATGAAAAAATCAGTTGAAAATTAGGCCGATTTTTGTTACACTAGATAGAAAGACATTGAAGGAGAAATCATGGCGGATCGTGGCTTATTAATCGTATTTTCTGGCCCTTCGGGGGTTGGAAAAGGAACGGTCAGACGAGAAATTTTTGAAAACTCGGACAATCAGTTTCAGTATTCTGTATCGATGACGACGCGTGCACAACGTCCAGGTGAAGTGGATGGTGTCGACTATTTTTTCCGTACACGTGAAGAATTTGAAGATTTGATCCGTCAAGGGCAAATGTTGGAGTACGCTGAGTACGTTGGAAATTACTATGGGACTCCTTTAACCTATGTGAATGAAACCTTGGACAAGGGAATCGATGTATTCCTTGAAATTGAAGTTCAGGGTGCCCTTCAAGTAAAGAAGAAAGTTCCAGATGCAGTTTTTATTTTCTTAACTCCGCCTGATTTGGATGAATTGCAAGATCGATTAGTGGGTCGCGGGACAGATAGTGCAGAAGTTATTGCGCAACGGATTGAAAAAGCAAAAGAAGAAATCGCCATGATGCGTGAATATGACTACGCCATTGTGAACGACGAGGTTCCTCTTGCTGCTGAGCGTGTCAAACGTGTGATCGAAGCAGAGCATTTCCGTGTAGACCGTGTCATTGGCCATTATCTGGATATGTTACCAAAAACACAAACTATTGTGAAGAGATAAATAATTAGAAATTAGGTATAGGAATATGATGTTAAAACCTTCTATTGATACATTGCTTGACAAAGTACCATCAAAATATTCATTGGTCATTCTTGAGGCAAAACGGGCCCACGAATTGGAAAGTGGTGCAGTACCAACTCAAGAATTCCAATCAGTTAAATCAACATTACAAGCGCTTGAAGAAATCGAGTCTGGAAACGTAGTTGTTCACCCGGATCCAGAAGCAAAACGTGAAGCGCTTCGTCGTCGGATTGAAGCAGAGCGGATTCGCAAAGAAGAAGAAGAGCGCAAAATTAAGGAACAAATTGCCAAAGAAAAAGAAGATGGTGAAAAAATTTAAGGTTGGGGCTTCTCAATCTTATTTTTTGCTATTTAAAGGGTTCCGTGATAAAGTAAAGCTCATATGATAGAGGCTGGAGGTGAAAAAGTGATAGCAAAAGTCATCGTAGATGTCCCATTGATGCAGACAGATAAACCCTATTCTTATCAGATCCCATCAGAATTTGAGGATATGGTGGAGGCAGGTATGCGAGTTCATGTCCCCTTTGGTAAAGGGAATCGCCTCATTCAAGGGATTGTGGTAGATGTTTTAGAAGAGGCAGACACAAGCGAGGAATTAAAAGCGATTGTGGAGGTCTTGGATTACACTCCGGTCTTAAATCAAGAGCAGTTTTGGTTGGCGGATCAATTACGAAAAAGTGTTTTTTCTTATAAGATCACGATTTTAAAAACCATGCTTCCTTCTCTCCTCAATTCGAGTTATGATAAGATTTTGTATCCTCAACCTTCTTTAGATCCCACTCTCAAAATAAAACTTTTTGGTGCAAAAAATGAAGTTTCTTTTTCTTCTCTAGATGCAGCCGATCAAGCCCAAGTGATGCGGTTGGTCAGAAAAGGAGATTTGGTACTTGAATACAAGGCCAAGGATAAGAAACAAATTAAAACAGAAAAATGGTATCGCGTTAACCAGGAAGGATTAAAAGAACTTCAACTATCAGCGAGAGCTAAAAAAAGGCTAGCATTGAAAGAGCGCCTGTTACTAGAGCAAGGGGAGCAACCCTTAGCAGGATTGTATCAGGATTTTTCACGAGAAGTAGTGGCTTATTTTATTGATCAGGGTGTTTTAGAAATAACAGAACGAGAAGTGAATCGGGCGGCTGCATATTATGAAGGCAAAGAACAGACCCAGGCTCTGCTTTTAAATTCAGAGCAAGCAAAAGCTGTAGAAAGAGTAGTTTCTCAAATTGGGAAAACATCAAAGCCTTTTTTATTAGAAGGTGTGACTGGAAGTGGGAAAACAGAAGTTTATCTGCAGATTATTCAGGAAGTTCTAAATAAGGGGAAAACGGCTATTATGTTGGTTCCTGAGATTTCCCTGACGCCACAGATGACGGATCGTTTTATCTCTCGTTTTGGTCAGGAAGTAGCTATTCTGCACTCGGGCTTATCAAATGGTGAGAAGTATGATCAATGGCGAAAAGTTGAACGTGGGGAGGCCAAGGTAGTCGTTGGAGCACGCTCAGCCATCTTTGCCCCTTTGAAAAACATCGGAGCCATCATCATTGATGAGGAGCATGAGGCTTCCTACAAACAAGATAGTAATCCACGCTACCACGCAAGGGAAGTCGCAGTCCTAAGGGCTCAGTACAATCAAGCAGTCTTGCTTCTTGGATCTGCTACTCCAAGTCTAGAATCACGGGCTCGTGCAACAAAAGGGGTTTATGAATTAATTCGTCTAACCCAGCGGGCCAATCCGGTAGCCAAAATTCCAGAAGTTAAAGTCGTTGATTTCCGTGATTATATTGGCCAAAATGAAGCTGGTAACTTCACTCCGGTTCTAGTGGAAGCTATTGCTGATCGCTTGCAGAAAAAAGAGCAGGTTGTCTTGATGTTGAACCGCCGTGGTTATTCCAGTTTTGTCATGTGTCGCGAGTGTGGAACTGTAGATACTTGTCCCAATTGTGACATCTCTTTGACCCTCCACATGGATACTAAAACCATGAACTGTCATTATTGTGGCTATAGTAAAGCGATTCCTCGACACTGTCCAAATTGCCAAAGTCCTTCCATTCGTTATTACGGGACAGGAACACAAAAAGCTTATGATGAATTACAAGAGATCTTTCCTGAAGCTAAAATTCTGCGCATGGATGTGGATACCACTCGAAAAAAGGGGAGCCACGCAGCGATATTAGATGCTTTTGGGAATGGAGAAGCGGATATTTTGTTAGGGACGCAAATGATTGCGAAGGGATTGGATTTTCCAAATGTGACGTTAGTGGGTGTCTTGAATGCGGATACTTCTTTAAATTTACCGGATTATCGATCCTCTGAGAGAACCTTTCAACTCTTGACTCAGGTGGCAGGAAGGGCCGGACGAGCAGAGAAAGAAGGAGAGGTTATCATTCAAAGCTACAACCCCAATCATTATGCGATTCGATTTGCCAAAGACCAAGATTATGAAGGTTTTTTTGCCTATGAAATGCAGATTCGCCGGCAGTTAGGCTATACGCCTTATTACTTCACAGTTGGGCTAACCCTATCTCATAAGAGTGAGGAAATGGTGATGGAGAAGTCACATCAGGTCATGGAAATTCTCCGATCTGGCTTATCTGATCAGGTCCAAATCTTAGGACCAACACCTAAACCAATTGCACGCACACATAATTTGTATCATTATCAAATCATTGTGAAATATCGTTTCGAAGAAGGCATGACTCAGGTCTTGAATCAAATCTTAGAATTTACACAAGAAAGAGGCAACCAAGATCTACGTGTCAGTATTGATAATGAACCTCAAAGTTTTATGTAAGGAAGAAAGAAATGACAAAATTAATTTTTATGGGAACGCCTGATTTTTCAGCGACGGTTTTAAAGGGATTGTTAGCAGATTCGCGCTATGAAATTTTGGCAGTTGTGACTCAACCAGACCGCAAAGTAGGTCGCAAAAAAGAGATTCGAATGACCCCGGTGAAGCAGGTAGCTTTGGAACATCAACTACCGGTTCTTCAGCCGGAGAAATTATCGGGTAGTCCAGAAATGGAAACTCTCTTATCACTAGATGCAGATGGAATTGTGACCGCTGCTTTTGGACAATTTTTACCGACAAAATTGTTGGAGAACTTTCAGTTTGCGGTGAATGTCCACGCGTCTTTATTACCTAAATATAGAGGTGGAGCTCCCATTCACTATGCCCTGATCAATGGTGACGAAGAAGCTGGGGTTACAATTATGGAAATGGTCAAGGAAATGGATGCCGGAGACATGATTGCAGCTCGTTCTCTCCCAATTTTAGATGAGGACAATGTGGGAACTTTGTTTGAAAAATTGGCAGTCCTTGGACGTGACTTACTCCTAGATACTTTGCCAGCTTACCTGGCAGGGGAGATCAAGCCAAGTCCACAAGATCCAAGTTTGGTCACATTTTCACCGAATATTTTACCGGAAGAAGAGGTTTTGGACTGGACCAAAACCAATCGCCAAGTCTTTAATCAGATCCGAGGGATGAATCCTTGGCCGGTCGCTCATACGTTATTAAATGGGCAACGCTTTAAAATTTATGAAGCAGAGCTATGCGAAGGAAATGGAAATCCAGGAGAAGTGATTGCTTTGACCAAAAAAGAGTTGCTGGTCGCTGCAGGAGAAGGCGCATTGTCCCTTAAAGTTGTGCAGCCAGCAGGAAAACCAAAAATGTCCATCACAGACTTTTTGAATGGCGCTGGCCGTCAATTGAAAGTAGGAGATCACTTTGGAAGTTAAACAAATGAATGCGCGTGAACAGATCGTTCGAGTGCTAGAAGAGGTTTTTGAGCAGGGAGCTTATTCTAATATTGCCCTAAATCAAGCGCTAGAACACTCTCAACTTTCAGATAAAGATAGAAGCTTTGTTACGGAAGTTGTATACGGTACTGTAGCACGGAAGATAACGCTCGAGTGGTATCTCGCCCACGTAATTGAAGACCGGACGAAATTAGATCCTTGGCTCTATTATCTTTTGATGATGAGTTTGTATCAACTTGTCTATTTAGACCGAATTCCCGATCATGCCATCGTCAATGAAGCTGTCCGGATAGCAAAACGTCGTAAAGAAGGCAGTGAGAAGTTTGTCAATGCTATTCTTAGAAAGCTCCTCCGCGAGGGACTACCAGCTATTGATACGATCAAGCGAAAGAACAAACGTTATTCGGTAGAGTATTCCCTACCCGTATGGTTGGTCAAAGCATTGATCGAAGAATACGGTGAAGAACGTGCTGGCGCTATTTTTAAGAGTCTCTATCAACGTAATAAATCCAGTATTCGTGTGATTAATCTAGACGAAAAAGAAGAGTTAGCGCAGCTACTCGAAGCAACCTCCTCTCTACTTGCTCCCTCTGCTCTCGTGAAAGAACAGGGACATTTTGCAGCGCATTCCTTGTTCAAAGAAGGGCACATTACTATTCAAGACGAGTCCAGTCAATTGGTGGCACCGGCTTTGGATTTGCAAGGAGATGAGTGGGTTTTAGATGCCTGTGCGGCGCCAGGTGGAAAGACGACTCACCTGGCTTCTTATCTCACAACTGGGAAAGTCACAGCCTTGGATCTCTATGACCATAAGCTCAAATTGATTCAAGAAAATGCTAATCGGCTCCATGTTGCGGACAAAATTTTGACAAAGAAGTTAGATGCGACAAAAGTCTTTGAAACATTTGGACCTGATGCTTTCGATAAAATTTTGGTGGATGCGCCTTGTTCAGGGATTGGTTTGATCCGGAGAAAGCCTGATATCAAGTACAATAAAGAGAGTGCAGATTTTGTATCTTTACAAGCTATTCAATTGGCCATTCTGGATAGTGTTTGTCAAAGTGTGCGTAAAGGTGGTATAATAGTGTACAGTACGTGTACAATTATGGGTAAAGAGAATTTTGAAGTGGTGGACCAATTTTTGAAAAACCATCCAAATTTCGAACAAGTCCCATTGGATCACGAAAGAAAAGATATTCTTAAAAATGATTGTATCCTTATTACACCCGAATTATATGGAAGCGACGGCTTCTTTATCAGTCGTTTTAAGAGAATCTCATAATATCAGGAGGAAACTGACAGTATGGATATTACGATCTTAACCGATGTAGGTCAAAGACGGACAAATAACCAAGACTATGCAAATCAATATAAAAACAAGGCAGGAAAATCTATGGTTTTACTTGCTGATGGTATGGGAGGACACCGTGCCGGAAATATTGCTAGTGAAATGGCAGTCACAGACCTAGGTGCGGCTTGGGTTTCTTCTGAGATCGAGACGGTTAATCAAGTACGGGAATGGTTTGCAGAACATTTAGAAGCTGTGAACCGTCGGATCCATTTAGCTGGGCAAGATGATGAGCACAAAGGAATGGGAACGACACTGGAAGCTTTGGCTTTTGTAGAAGGACAAGTGATTTATGCCCATGTTGGAGATTCGCGGATTGGCCTCATTCGTCAGGGCGAATACCAGCAGTTGACCAGTGATCATTCTCTTGTAAATGCTCTTTTGCGAGCAGGTCAAATCACAGAGGAAGAAGCAGCCCATCATCCTCAACGTAACATCATCACTCAGTCCATTGGCCAAAAAGATGAGTTGGAGCCGGATTATGGTTTGGTGACGGTTGAAGCAGATGATTATATTTTGATCAATAGTGACGGTTTAACTAATATGATTGGCCCGGATGAAATCAGAGATATTGTCTTGAGTGATGTTTCACTGGAAGAAAAAGCTCAAACCTTGATTCGTTTTGCCAATAATGCTGGAGGCTTGGATAATATCACTGTTGTACTGCTCCACTTTACTGAGGAGGACGCAGCATGATTCAAATCGGCAAAATTTTTGCCGGGCGATATAAAATCATCCAACAAATTGGACGCGGCGGGATGGCAGATGTTTATCTTGCGCGTGATTTGATTTTAGATGGGGAAGAAGTTGCAGTCAAGGTACTGCGTACGAATTACCAGACGGATCCCATTGCGGTTGCGCGTTTTCAGCGTGAAGCAAAGGCGATGGCAGAGCTGGACCATCCAAATATCGTTCGGATTACAGACATTGGCGAAGAAGAAGGACAACAATACCTTGCAATGGAATATGTTGCAGGTTTAGACTTGAAACGCTATATCAAAGAAAATGCTCCTTTATCAAATGAAGAAGCTGTTCGTTTGATGGGGCAGATCCTTCTAGCTATGCGTCTTGCCCATACGCGTGGCATTATCCATAGAGATTTAAAACCACAGAATGTCCTCTTGACACCAGATGGAACAGCAAAAGTTTCAGACTTTGGGATTGCAGTGGCCTTCGCAGAGACTAGCTTGACCCAGACC
Source organism: Streptococcus parasanguinis CC87K (assembly GCF_000507765.1). GTDB lineage: Bacteria > Bacillota > Bacilli > Lactobacillales > Streptococcaceae > Streptococcus > Streptococcus parasanguinis_J. The sequence goes on from NZ_KI669405.1 coordinate 79,783, forward strand.
AACTCGATGTTGGGGTCGGTTCATTATTTGTCCCCTGAGCAGGCGCGTGGATCAAAAGCTACGGTGCAAAGTGACATCTACGCGATGGGGATCATTTTCTATGAGATGTTGACAGGACACATTCCTTATGATGGAGATAGTGCAGTCACAATTGCTTTGCAGCATTTTCAAAAGCCACTCCCATCTATTCGTGAAGAAAATAAGAATGTTCCACAAGCTTTAGAAAATGTGGTGATCAAAGCGACAGCTAAAAAACTGACGGATCGCTATAAATCAGTGGCAGAGATGTATGTGGACCTTTCAAGTTGCTTGTCCTACGAGAGAAGAAATGAGAAAAAACTGATTTTTGAAGATCAATCGAAAGCTGATACAAAGACTCTTCCAAAAGTGAGTCCAACTCCAAAGACGGCTCCTGTTCCAATCTCTGAGGTACGCAGTGAAATCAGTTCGGTAGATCCTAATCGACCATTATCTGACCAGCAGACCATGGCACCAAGTAAAAAGCCAAGAAGACGCTTGCGGGCGCGCTACAAGGTCTTGTTTGTTGCCATTGCCCTAGTTCTTGCTGCCTTTACTTTCTTGTTGTATATGAGCCCAGCCAATAAAACCGTTCCAGATGTTTCCGGCAAAACCATTGCCGAAGCTAGAGCGGTTATTGAGGGACAAGACCTTCAAGTCGGTGAAGAGAAAGAAGAGTACAGTGATTCGGTTGCAGAAGGCTATGTCATTCGAACCAATCCAAATGCAGGGGCCCAAAAGAAAGAACAAAGTCGAATTGATTTGATTGTTTCAAAAGGACCAAACAGCTTTGAAATGCCAAATTACGTGGGTGAAACACGGGCAAAAGCAGAAGAAGATTTGAAAAATACTTATAAAGTATCAAGCAAAATGATCACGATTGAAGAAGTTGAGACCTTCGATTATGCTGCAGGGACAGTTCTTGAACAAACTCCAGCTCCAGGAGAGCAATATTCTCTGAATTCAAAAACTAAGATTGTTTTGAAAGTAGCGAAAGAAACGACTTCAATTGAAATGCCAAACTATGTTGGATCAACTTATGATTTTGCTAGAAGTAATTTGATTGAGATCTATGGTATTAAAGAAGCCAATATCGAATTAAGAAAAACAGAACATCTCCCTGATGGGGTAGTTGTTTCTGCCGGTCAAATTGTCAGTCAAACTCCAGAAGTTTCGAGTACGGTGGATATTAACCGAACACGAATTGTTTTGACTGTATATGAGCCTAAAGTGACAGCTTCTTCAAGTACGAAAGCCTCATCAAGTTCTGATACATCTAGTTCATCCTCTGGTGAACGATCAGATACAGAAAGTTCAAGCAGTAGTGCAACTAGTGGAGATTAATAAATCAGTCTAAGACTCAGATGGATTTCTGGGTCTTTTTGATTGTCTGCTATTATCCACCCACAGACGGAAGTCAAATGAGGAAAAATTTGATAAAATAGGAAAAGATGAGGTAGACTATGTGGAAAATACAAATTTTTATTTTCGTTGAAGCCGTTTTGTTAACATTAGCAGCGATCACCATTTTATCAATCGATTTTTCCAGATTTGTTGTCTTGATGGTTCTCTTTTTGCTCCTTTTGTATTACTATTTTGGCAAACAAAAAGCGAATTTTCTATTAATCGCGCTGAGTGTGCTCTTGTTTTTTATCGTGATGCTGAATCCTTTTGTGATTGCAGCCATTTTATTTGCGGTGGTTTATGGTTTATTGATTGCTTACCCTTATATGTATAAGGAAAATGAAGCAGTTGTGTTTGATGTTGAAGAGGATACGAAAATTCGTCAGGAAAAAACTCGATGGATTGGTGATTTACAACATTTTTCAAAGCAAAGTCGAGGGTATCGAGATCTGAATGTGATCCGAGTTTTTGGGAATGACACCCTCCATTTAGAGGAGGTAGCCATTTGCAATTGGGACAATGTAGTGATCATTCGGAAAGGGTTTGGAAATACAAAAATTATCTTACCGATTGATTTGGAATTGCATTTACAAATTAACACCTTGTATGGAGATCTGAAGTTTTTGGATCTTCCTGTCCGTAAAATGAGGAATGAAACCATAGATATTGAAACGGCACATTATCGGAGATCGCACCGTTCTGTAAAAATTGTGTTAGTTGGTATTGTTGGGGATGTTGAGGTGTTTCGCGCATGAAGAAATTAGACTATCTCCTATTGTATTTCTATTCCCTAATGGTGGTTGCGGTCATTTGTCATACCATTTTCCATTTTGTTGGTTTTCAGTGGGGCAAACTTCTCTCAGATCTTTCCTTGCTTCAATCATTCCTATTTTTGATTTTTAGTCTGACGCTTGCATTGACGGCTTTGGTTATCTTAATTATTAAAATCACGCAATTTGTAACGGTTCATGCAGTACAACAAAAGGTAGAAGCGATCCTGACTGCTTCACAGCGAAAAGAAATTGCCCCCAAAGAATTGAATCAACAGTTAGATTTATTGGACAGCAAATTGCTTCGACTAGAAGAAAATTTACAAAAAAGTGAAAATCGTGTGATGCGAAATGAGGAAGAAATTGTGGAAATCGAGCGTAAGAGAATTGCGCGTGATCTACATGACACGGTTAGTCAAGAGTTGTTTGCAGCCAATATGATTTTATCTGGAGTGGCAGCACAGGCCCTTGAGTTAGAGAAAAGTCAGATCCAGCAGCAACTAAATGGTGTGTCAGATATTCTAGGGACAGCCCAAAATGATTTACGCGTCTTGCTCTTACATCTTCGTCCTACAGAATTGGAAGGAAAAAGTTTGGTAGAAGGTATGGAGATGATTTTTAGAGAATTGAAGGAAAAGAGTAACCTAACAGTTGTCTTCCATCATAATGACGTGAGCATTCCAAAAGATATGGAAGAACATCTATTTCGAATCGTCCAAGAAATTGTCAGCAATACCTTGAAACATGCTAGAGCTCAACAAATGGATGTCTTTTTGCATCAGGAAGGAAAACAACTTCATTTACGGATGGTGGATGATGGAATCGGCTTTGAGCAGGAAAAATTGGAACGATTGAGTTATGGGTTGAAAAATATTCAAGAACGTGTAGAAGACATGGCGGGGACCATTAAAATAAGAACGAGTCCTCAAAAGGGAGTGGCTGTAGATATTCGTGTTCCCCTCCTTGTAAAAGATAAAAATGAAAAGGAAACTGTATGAAAGTATTATTAGTAGATGATCATGAAATGGTCCGATTGGGATTGAAAAGCTTTTTGTCCATGCAAACCGATATTGAGAAAGTCTTAGAGGCGAAAAATGGGCAAGAAGGGGTGGAGTTGGCGCTGAAAGAAAGACCAGACGTCATCATCATGGATATTGTGATGCCAGAGCTAAATGGAATCGATGCGACTCTAGCCATCCTAAAAGAGTGGCCGGAAGCTAAAATTGTCATTTTGACGTCTTATTTAGATAACGAAAAGATTTACCCTGTCTTAGATGCCGGTGCAAAAGGATATATTTTAAAGACCTCGTCAGCAACTGAGATCTTACAGGCTGTCAGAAAGGTTGCAAAGGGAGAATTTGCAATTGAGACAGAAGTTAGTCAAAAAGTTGAGTCACGAAAGAACCATGCTGAATTGCATGATGATTTGACAGCTAGAGAACGAGATATTCTGGCTTTATTGACGAAAGGATATGAAAATCAACGAATAGCAGATGAACTCTTCATTTCTTTAAAAACAGTGAAGACCCATGTCTCCAACATCTTATCCAAATTAGAAGTCAGTGATCGGACGCAAGCAGTCGTCTATGCCTTCCGACACCATCTGGTGAATCAAGAAGATTTTTAAAGGGAAACATGCTATAATAGAGCATGATCATAAGGGGGAGACAAGTGGACGCAAAATTACGTTATAAAGCCAAAAAAGTTAAAATCGTCTTTTTTGATATTGATGATACATTACGTGCAAAAGAAACTGGATTGATCCCAGAATCTGTCAAAGAAGTCTTTCATCAGTTGAAAGAAAAAGGAATCCGAACAGGGATTGCAACCGGCAGAGGGATTTTTGGGGTTGTTCCTGAAATCATGGACTTAAAGCCGGATTTTCTGGTAACCTTAAACGGTGCCTATATAGAAGATACAAAAGGAACTGTGATCTACCAATCACCAATCAATGAAGCAATCGTTTCTTCTTTTGTAGATTGGGCCAAAAAATCTGAGATTGATTATGGGTTAGTGGCTAGTCATCAAGCTGCCCTGTCTAATCGGACACCCTTGATCAGTGATGCTATTGACATCATTTATCCCAACTTACCTGTAGATCCAGATCTGCATCTGAAAGAACCTATTTTCCAAATGTGGACCTTTGATGAACAGGATAGTGAGCTAGAGTTGCCCCCTTCTTTGCAAGAGGATTTGCGCCTAGTTTCGTGGCATCCCCATTCGTCAGATGTTGTTCGCTTTGAAGCTTCAAAAGCTTCAGGAGTTTCTCATCTTGTAAATCATTTGGGCTTGAAGCCAGAGAATGTTTTAGTATTTGGGGATGGATTAAATGATCTAGAACTGTTTGATTATGCTGGAATTAGTATCGCAATGGGAAAATCTGCTCCAGAGTTACAAGAAAAAGCTGATTATATCACTAAGAATTTAGAAGAAGATGGCATATTCTATGCCTTAGAGGAGTTAAATATGGTTGAAAAAGAATTGACATTACCACAGTTAGAACTTGCTACGGTTGACGGTCCTGTCGCTGTGATCAAAACCAATCACGGTGAGATGAACATTCAATTGTTCCCGGATCAAGCACCAAAAACAGTTGCAAACTTTGTAGCTCTTGCTAAGTCCGGCTATTATGATGGTGTCATTTTCCATCGGATTATTAAAGATTTTATGATCCAAGGGGGAGATCCAACAGGTACAGGTATGGGTGGCGAATCCATCTATGGGGAGAGCTTCGAAGACGAATTTTCAAAAGAATTGTACAATATTCGCGGAGCCCTTTCAATGGCAAATGCTGGACCAAACACAAATGGCAGCCAATTCTTTATTGTACAAAATCAACATCTTCCATATTCGAAAAAGGAATTGGTCCGCGGTGGCTGGCCTGAAAAAATTGCTGAAATCTATACGACAGAAGGGGGAACTCCTCACCTAGATCAACGCCATACCGTATTTGGACAATTGATGGATGAAGCTTCTTTTGCTGTGTTGGATGAGATCGCGGCTGTTGAGACCGGGATGATGGATAAGCCAGTAGAAGATGTCGTGATTGAAACCATCGAGATTGAGGACTAATATGAAAATTGGAGATAAGTTAGAAGGGACCATTACAGGCATTCAACCTTATGGTGCCTTTGTCGAACTAGAGTCGGGTGTCACAGGCTTGATTCATATCTCAGAGATTAGAAGTGGTTATGTAAGTAATATTCATGATATTCTTTCAATTGGAGAAAAAGTCTTTGTCCAAGTCATCGATGTTGATGAATATTCTAAGAAAGCTAGCCTCTCTCTGAGAACACTAGAAGAAACACCACAACGAAGTATTCGACACCATCGTTTTTCAAATGACCGCCACAAGAGTGGTTTTGCACCCTTAGCTCAACAGATGCCGACCTGGGTCAAAGAAGGAAAGGTATTCTTTAGCAAACAAGAAAAAAAATAAAAACTTCGATAGGTTGATGAAACCTACCGAAGTTTTTTTAATATAGAGAATTATTCAAATTCGTAAAGGGTAGTAGAAAGGTAACGTTCTCCATTATCTGGTGCAAGAGCAAGAACTTTTTTACCGCTACCCAATTCTTTTGCGACTTCAATAGCAGCATAGATAGCAGCTGCGCTTGAGATTCCGACTAAGAATCCTTCAGCTCCACCGATAGCGCGTGCAAGTTCGAAAGCTTCTTCTGAAGATACGCGACGAACACCATCATATGCATTAGTGTCTAAAGTATTTGGGATAAAGCCTGCTGAAATCCCTTGGATTTTATGTGGTCCAGGTTTTTCACCAGAAAGGACTGCAGATTCATTGGCCTCAACGGCATAGACTTTGACAGCAGGATTATTCTTTTTCAAAGTATGAGAAATACCAGAAACAGTACCACCAGTACCAACACCTGCGACAAAAGCATCTAAACCATCTTTTCCAAAGGCATCAACGATTTCTTGTCCTGTTGTTCTTTCATGTACCTCTGGGTTAGCAGGGTTTTCAAATTGAAGAGGAAGGAAGCCATTTCTTTCTGCAGCGATTGCTTCAGCTTTAGCGATAGCGCCTTTCATTCCTTCACTTCCAGGAGTCAAAACGAGTTCAGCTCCATAGGCTTGGATGATTTTACGACGTTCCACACTCATGGTTTCAGGCATGACAATCACAACTTTGTAGCCTTTAGCTGCGCCAACCCATGACAAACCAATCCCTGTGTTCCCACTAGTTGCTTCGACAATGGTATCACCTGGTTTGATCAAGCCATCCGCTTCAGCTTTTTCAATCATGCTCAAAGCAATCCGGTCTTTGACAGATGATCCAGGATTGAAGGCTTCGAGTTTGACATAGACATCTGCAGCTCCTTCAGGAACAAGACGATTCAATTTGACAATCGGAGTGTTCCCAATCAATTCTGTAATATTTTCATAAATAGCCATAATATACCTCAGTTCTAGGTTTTCTTGATACTAACAAGTATAGTCTCTTGCGAGAAGAATGTAAAATATAGAAATTTTATGGGTGTGATAAAAAAAAACTATCGTTGCCGATAGCTTCTTTGATTATTTTTCTACAGAAAGTAGGGGTACTTCAACCTCACGAATTCCGTGATCCTCAATAATGACTTTGCCATTGTAAAATTCGACTAAAGCTGCTGTGATAGAGTTTGTGTTTTCTTTATCCACAAAAATCGTTGTCATTACCTGATCTGTAAACATCGGATCTTGTTCCGCCAATTGATGGTCTTTTAAGAAATTAGCAAATTCTTGGTATTGGGAGTAAGAAAGTGTGATCCCAAGAACCACTTGCTCTTTGATTTCTACCAGTCCAATCTCTCGAACTGCTTGTGCCACACTTCCAGCATAAGCACGAATCAGACCGCCAGCACCTAATTTAATACCTCCGAAATAGCGAGTAACCACGACACAACTATTAGTGATGCGATGATTCTCCAAAACTCCTAACATCGGTACCCCAGCGGTTCCACTAGGCTCTCCATCATCACTGGTCCGTTTGATATCACTTTGTTCTCCAATGATGAAAGCAGAGCAGTTATGTGTAGCCTTATAGTGTTCCTTTTTGATGGCATTGATAAAATCTCTTGCTTCCTCTTCAGAGGAGACTCGCTTGATATGACAAATGAATTTTGATTTTTTGATTTCTTCTTGAACAGTGCCGTTCTCTTTAAATGTAACATATTCCATATTCTTATTTTACAAAAAAAGAATGATTTTCTCCAACTTTTGCGAATTAATAAGTATGAAGATAGAAGATTCTTATGGAAGACTCTTAACAGAGAGTCAAATGACAAATGATCTAAAAGAAATTGCCCAAGAACTTCCAACTATAGAAAAAGAGAATGGAAGGTACCATTGCTTTCGATGTGGCAGTTTGATTGATCAGAAACTTTGGAAGTTGAGTGAGGAGGTGCTGTATTGTAGAGCCTGTATCCAATTGGGAAGGATCCGGAGTGATCAAAAACTTTATACTATTGCACAGCGAGACTTTGAAGGTCAAGAGGTGCTAAACTGGAAAGGGACCTTGACTTCCTATCAACAAGAGGTATCTGAAGGACTTATCCAAGCAGTTAAAGCAGGGAAACATGCCCTGGTACATGCTGTGACAGGAGCTGGGAAAACGGAAATGATGTATCAGGTTGTAGCAACAGCGATCAAGGCAGGAAAAGCAGTCTGTATTGCTACCCCAAGAATCGATGTCTGTATCGAACTGTACGGAAGGATGAAGGAAGATTTTTCCTGCCCCATCTCTTTACTTCATGGAGAATCGGAACCCTATTTTAGAACACCTTTGGTGATCGCTACAACCCATCAATTGCTAAAGTTTTATCAGGCCTTTGATCTCCTTATTATAGATGAAGTAGATGCGTTTCCCTATGTGGACAATCCAATCTTATATAAAGCAGCTCAGAATGCAATAAAAAAAGAGGGGAATACCCTATATTTAACAGCAACCTCTACAGATGAGTTAGATAAAAAGGTCAAGAAAAAAGAAATCATTCGTTATAGTCTTCCAAGAAGATTTCATGGGAACCCACTAGTGGTCCCTGAAATAAAATGGGTGCCGAAAATTAGAGAAAAAATAGAAAAAGGAAGAATCCCTTACGAACTATTGCAACTGATCAAGAAACAAAGACAGACTCACTACCCATTGTTAATCTTTGTATCTGAAATAGAATTAGGACAACAATTCACTGAGAACTTAAAAAAATACTTTCCCAAAGAAACAGTAGGTTTTGTATCCTCACAGACAACAGACCGCCTACGAATGGTAGAAGAGTTTAGAAACAAAGCCATAACCATGCTAGTCTCGACAACAATTTTAGAAAGAGGAGTGACTTTTCCATTTGTAGATGTCTTTGTTTTAGAAAGTAATCACAAATTATTTACTAAAAGTGCCCTCGTACAAATTTCAGGAAGGGTCGGTCGAAGTAAAGAAAGACCAACAGGTGAACTACTTTTTCTATCAGATGGTATAACACGAGAAATGAAAAAAGCGATTAAAGAAATAAAGGAAATGAATCAGGAGGCTGGATTTTGAAAGAATGTCTGCTTTGTACTAAAGAGTTGAAAACTGGTGAACATTTCATAGATCTTATAATTATGAATCAACAAGAAGAATGGATTTGTAAAGAATGCAAAGAAGACTTCGAACAAATTGGCGAAATCCATTGTCCTAGATGTTATAAAGATAAGGAGGAGAAAGTATGTAAAGATTGCGAATACTGGATACAAAAGGGGAATATAGTAGAACATGAAGCATTATATAAATATAATGCAGCAATGAAGGACTATTTCAAGCGATATAAATTTGAAGGCGATCGTTTATTAGGAATGGTATTTGCATGTGATATCAAAAAAGCCTTGAAAAAGTATAAAAGCTATACGATAATACCGACTCCAATCAGCCACGAAAAAAAGAAGGAGAGAGGATTCAATCAAGTCTCGACTATACTAGATTTTGCAGAGATAAAATACAACAGTCTATTCCAAAAAGAAGACACTTTAGCTCAATCAAAAAAAACAAGAGAAGAAAGATTAAAAACCTCTCAACACTTTCAATTAAAAGGAGAAGTTTCAAAAAAGCAGAAATATCTTATATTCGATGATATCTACACAACGGGCAAAACAATCGAATTAATGAAGCGCCTACTAATTGAAAAAGGTGTGAAAGAAATAAAGACATTTTCAATCGCAAGGTAAAAAAAGATTTGCAAAAAGTTTATGAAAGCGTTATAATATACATATAAATAAAAACATAATGTTTAGAAAGTAGGTACTAATATGATTAAATATAGTATCCGTGGTGAAAACCTAGAAGTAACAGAAGCCATTCGCGACTATGTCGTTTCTAAACTCGAAAAGATTGAAAAATATTTTCAGGCAGATCAAGAGCTAGACGCTCGAGTAAACTTAAAAGTTTACCGTGAAAAGACCGCAAAAGTAGAAGTAACCATTCCGCTTGGATCTATCACACTGCGCGCAGAAGATGTCTCTCAAGATATGTACGGTTCAATTGATCTAGTTGTAGATAAAATTGAACGTCAAATTCGTAAGAATAAAACAAAAATCGAAAAGAAAAATCGTATTAAATCTGGTGCAGGTAAATTGTTTACCGATGCAGTTGTAGAAGAAGCAGCAACCACAGAAAAAGTTGTTCGCTCAAAAACAATTGATCTAGAACCAATGGATTTAGATGAAGCGATCCTTCAAATGGATCTATTAGCACACGATTTCTTCATTTATCGTGATGCAGAGGATAACACAACAAATGTGATCTACCGTAGAGAAGATGGAGACATCGGTCTATTGGAAGTAAAAGAATAGAGATCAAAAAAAGAGATTGAAAACATCAAATAAATTATAGAAGAATCAGGAGCATCTGTGCTCCTGATTTTTTATATAACTTAAAAACTTTCAAAAAAATAAATTTTTTTGAGAAAAAGTGTTGACAGTAAGGGTAGGTCATGATATACTAATATAGTTGTCGCGCGAGAGCGACAAAGACCTTTGAAAACTGAACAAGACGAACCAATGTGCAGGGCGCTATAACTAAGGTTATAGTAACTGAACAATGAAAAAACAATAAATCTGTCAGTGACAGAATGAGTTTAAGACAAACAATTATTTTAATGAGAGTTTGATCCTGGCTCAGGATGAACGCTGGCGGCGTGCCTAATACATGCAAGTAGAACGCTGAAGCTTGGTGCTTGCACCGAGCGGATGAGTTGCGAACGGGTGAGTAACGCGTAGGTAACCTGCCTCTTAGCGGGGGATAACTATTGGAAACGATAGCTAATACCGCATAAAAGTCGATATCGCATGATATTGATTTGAAAGGTGCAATTGCATCACTAAGAGATGGACCTGCGTTGTATTAGCTAGTTGGTGAGGTAACGGCTCACCAAGGCGACGATACATAGCCGACCTGAGAGGGTGATCGGCCACACTGGGACTGAGACACGGCCCAGACTCCTACGGGAGGCAGCAGTAGGGAATCTTCGGCAATGGGGGCAACCCTGACCGAGCAACGCCGCGTGAGTGAAGAAGGTTTTCGGATCGTAAAGCTCTGTTGTAAGAGAAGAACGAGTGTGAGAGTGGAAAGTTCACACTGTGACGGTAACTTACCAGAAAGGGACGGCTAACTACGTGCCAGCAGCCGCGGTAATACGTAGGTCCCGAGCGTTATCCGGATTTATTGGGCGTAAAGCGAGCGCAGGCGGTTAGATAAGTCTGAAGTTAAAGGCTGTGGCTTAACCATAGTACGCTTTGGAAACTGTTTAACTTGAGTGCAGAAGGGGAGAGTGGAATTCCATGTGTAGCGGTGAAATGCGTAGATATATGGAGGAACACCGGTGGCGAAAGCGGCTCTCTGGTCTGTAACTGACGCTGAGGCTCGAAAGCGTGGGGAGCAAACAGGATTAGATACCCTGGTAGTCCACGCCGTAAACGATGAGTGCTAGGTGTTGGGTCCTTTCCGGGACTCAGTGCCGCAGCTAACGCATTAAGCACTCCGCCTGGGGAGTACGACCGCAAGGTTGAAACTCAAAGGAATTGACGGGGGCCCGCACAAGCGGTGGAGCATGTGGTTTAATTCGAAGCAACGCGAAGAACCTTACCAGGTCTTGACATCCCTCTGACCGCTCTAGAGATAGAGTTTTCCTTCGGGACAGAGGTGACAGGTGGTGCATGGTTGTCGTCAGCTCGTGTCGTGAGATGTTGGGTTAAGTCCCGCAACGAGCGCAACCCCTATTGTTAGTTGCCATCATTCAGTTGGGCACTCTAGCGAGACTGCCGGTAATAAACCGGAGGAAGGTGGGGATGACGTCAAATCATCATGCCCCTTATGACCTGGGCTACACACGTGCTACAATGGCTGGTACAACGAGTCGCGAGTCGGTGACGGCAAGCTAATCTCTTAAAGCCAGTCTCAGTTCGGATTGTAGGCTGCAACTCGCCTACATGAAGTCGGAATCGCTAGTAATCGCGGATCAGCACGCCGCGGTGAATACGTTCCCGGGCCTTGTACACACCGCCCGTCACACCACGAGAGTTTGTAACACCCGAAGTCGGTGAGGTAACCATTTGGAGCCAGCCGCCTAAGGTGGGATAGATGATTGGGGTGAAGTCGTAACAAGGTAGCCGTATCGGAAGGTGCGGCTGGATCACCTCCTTTCTAAGGAAATGGAAACCTGTACGTTGGTCTTGTTTAGTTTTGAGAGGTCTTGTGGGGCCTTAGCTCAGCTGGGAGAGCGCCTGCTTTGCACGCAGGAGGTCAGCGGTTCGATCCCGCTAGGCTCCATTAACACTTTAAAGGGTGTTAAGATTGAACATTGAAAATTGAATATCTATATCAAATAGTAACAAGAAAATAAACCGAAACGCTGTAAATATTTAAAGAGTTTAGGTCGCAAGACCAAAAATAAGGTTAAGTTAATAAGGGCGCACGGTGGATGCCTTGGCACTAGAAGCCGAAGAAGGACGTGACAAACGACGAAATGCTTTGGGGAGCTGTAAGTAAGCGACGATCCAGAGATGTCCGAATGGGGGAACCCACTAGCTAATGGCTAGTACTCCTATCTGTTAAGGATAGGTAGAGGAAGACGCAGTGAACTGAAACATCTAAGTAGCTGCAGGAAGAGAAAGCAAAAGCGATTGCCTGAGTAGCGGCGAGCGAAACGGCAGGAGGGCAAACCGAAGAGTTTACTCTTCGGGGTTGTAGGACTGCAATGTGGACTTAAAGATTATAGAAGAATGACATGGGAAGGTCAGCCAAAGAGAGTAAGAGCCTCGTATTCGAAATAGTCTTTATACCTAGCAGTATCCTGAGTACGGCGGGACACGAGAAATCCCGTCGGAATCTGGGAGGACCATCTCCCAACCCTAAATACTCTCTAGTGACCGATAGTGAACCAGTACCGTGAGGGAAAGGTGAAAAGCACCCCGGGAGGGGAGTGAAATAGAACCTGAAACCGTGTGCCTACAACAAGTTCGAGCCCGTTAATGGGTGAGAGCGTGCCTTTTGTAGAATGAACCGGCGAGTTACGATATGATGCGAGGTTAAGTTGAAGAGACGGAGCCGCAGGGAAACCGAGTCTGAATAGGGCGAGTTAGTATTATGTCGTAGACCCGAAACCATGTGACCTACCCATGAGCAGGTTGAAGGTGAGGTAAAACTCACTGGAGGACCGAACCAGGGCACGTTGAAAAGTGCTTGGATGACTTGTGGGTAGCGGAGAAATTCCAAACGAACTTGGAGATAGCTGGTTCTCTCCGAAATAGCTTTAGGGCTAGCGTCGACATTGAGATTCTTGGAGGTAGAGCACTGTTTGGGTGAGGGGTCCATCCCGGATTACCAATCTCAGATAAACTCCGAATGCCAATGAATTATGGTCGGCAGTCAGACTGCGAGTGCTAAGATCCGTAGTCGAAAGGGAAACAGCCCAGACCACCAGCTAAGGTCCCAAAATAATTGTTAAGTGGAAAAGGATGTGGGGTTGCACAGACAACTAGGATGTTAGCTTAGAAGCAGCTATTCATTCAAAGAGTGCGTAATAGCTCACTAGTCGAGTGACCCTGCGCCGAAAATGTACCGGGGCTAAAACAATTTACCGAAGCTGTGGATACCTTTATAGGTATGGTAGGAGAGCGTTCTATGTGTGGAGAAGGTGTACCGTGAGGAGCGCTGGAACGCATAGAAGTGAGAATGCCGGTATGAGTAGCGAAAGACAGGTGAGAATCCTGTCCACCGTAAGACTAAGGTTTCCAGGGGAAGGCTCGTCCGCCCTGGGTTAGTCGGGACCTAAGGAGAGACCGAAAGGTGTATCCGATGGACAACAGGTTGATATTCCTGTACTAGAGTATGTAGTGAAGGAGGGACGCAGTAGGCTAACTAAAGCGTGCGACTGGAAGTGCACGTCTAAGCAGTGAGGTGTGAATTGAGTTAAATGCTTAATTCTATAACATTGAGCTGTGATGGGGAGCGAAGTTTAGTAGCGAAGTTAGTGACGTCACACTGCCAAGAAAAGCTTCTAGCGTTTAAACATACTCTACCCGTACCGCAAACCGACACAGGTAGTCGAGGCGAGTAGCCTCAGGTGAGCGAGAGAACTCTCGTTAAGGAACTCGGCAAAATGACCCCGTAACTTCGGGAGAAGGGGTGCTGACTTATGTCAGCCGCAGTGAATAGGCCCAAGCAACTGTTTATCAAAAACACAGCTCTCTGCTAAATCGTAAGATGATGTATAGGGGGTGACGCCTGCCCGGTGCTGGAAGGTTAAGAGGAGTGCTTAGCGGTAACGCGAAGGTATGAATTGAAGCCCCAGTAAACGGCGGCCGTAACTATAACGGTCCTAAGGTAGCGAAATTCCTTGTCGGGTAAGTTCCGACCCGCACGAAAGGCGTAATGATTTGGGCACTGTCTCAACGAGAGACTCGGTGAAATTTTAGTACCTGTGAAGATGCAGGTTACCCGCGACAGGACGGAAAGACCCCATGGAGCTTTACTGCAGTTTGATATTGAGTGTCTGTGCCACATGTACAGGATAGGTAGGAGCCAT
>NZ_KI669406.1 GCF_000507765.1 Streptococcus parasanguinis CC87K
AAATTTAGCAGATAAAGAAGTGTTGTCTAAATTTACTTCTCAATTGTTAGAAATGTTAGAAAAGTTAGATAAAATGAAACAAGAAAAAGAAATTTTATCGCTTGAATTGAGTGAAATGAAAGAAAAAAAACCCTTTTGGAAAAAAATTTTTGGAAGATAAAAAAAGAGCGATTTGTATCGCTTTTTTGTTTCCAATTTTTTTGAAAAAAAGACACTATAATTAGATAGAAGAAGGAAATAAAAATATAAAGGAAGTTTTACAAAAAAATGTGAAACTTAGAGGTGAAAAACCTATGAAATATGTTGGAGATTATGTCCAAAAAGAAACTATTAAAAATCATATCTTTCATAATAAGAAAGACAAATTTGAATCTTTTGTCTTAGATATTATGGGGCAAATGATTGAAGATTTTTATTATGGATATTCACTTGAGTTTGATTTACTTTTGAAAGAGTATTTTAAATTTATTCCAAAATTTAAAGTAAAAAAACGAACCCTGGAAAGTCTTAATATCGATTTTCACTTTTTGTATGGTTCTTCAATGACAGAACAAGAAATTAACAAGTTTTTTGATGATTTTGTCTCATCTTTGGTTAATCGTATTGCAGTCTTCATTCTTGAAGAAGGTTTTATGCAACGACTGAGTGAAGCAGTGCTAAGATGTGATTATTCGATTTATGAAGAAGAAGTGAATAGCGTTTTATTATATTGGGCTCCAAAAAGAGTTGACGTAATCTCTGAAGAATATCGTTTTTGGGAGGACGATTAAAATGGCTAAAAAAGAAAATTTAAAATTGTATGCCTATAGAATTGCGAATCTATCGCAAAGTGCATTGTACTTTCTATGCAGACATCAGAATTTAACAACTAATGATTATCAATTTATAAAAGGTAAATTAGTAGATTTATATTCTCGAGCTTTGGAGCTCTTAATAATGGCTGATGCAGATGATAACGAAATAAACGATTTTATCAATGATTATAAGGAAAAAGGAGAAATAAAGTGAAAGGACTTAAGCAATTTCAAAAATTTGATTTAGAAGAATTTTTAAAAGGAAAAGAATTAACATTTTTAGATTCTAATCCTTATTATGAGTATGTTGAAGGGAAAAAAACAGAAAACATTTTAGGAGTTAAGCTCCTATGCGTAATTACTAAAGATGATACCGAATATGATTCTGATGTTACCAATTTATATGAGAAAGTGACTATTAAGATTCAAGGAGCAAACTCAGTTAATCTAAAGCGGGGTTCTAGGTTGAAAATCGGAGATGGTTCTGCTAAAGTTTGGGGAAATTTTTCTGAGAATCTTACTATTGAATCAAAAAATATTCAAGTTTTAAAAGATAAATAATGATTGAATATCAGGTGATTTCTAGGAAAAGTGAGAATGAAAAACGGTTAGTTGTACTGTTTTTCTTCTCTTTCTTGTTGTGCTTTATCAGGCAAACAAGTTTAATAGCGTGTATCGTGTCTATCTTGATTATTGCTTATTTCTTAATAGAATATGATATAGGAAGGACAAAATTTGATTATTTTCTTTTTCTGATTGGTAGATTAAAATTAGAGCGCCAGTTAATGAACGCTAAAATTTATGTTCGGCTTAATTCTAGAAAAACAGGAAATATCTATGTAAAATTACCTAAAATTCATATTCTAAGACAATCAGAATTTAAGATTTGGATTCAAATTGAATTAGCAATAGACAACTATAATATCTTAAAAGAATTTGATTTTTCGCCGATATTTAAAGGCTATAGACAAATGAGGGTTATTGATACAATTGGTAGAGAATCAATTATATTTGAATTAGAAAAGGTTGATTATGATAGACAATTCAAATTTAGAAATATTCGTGAAATTGTAGAACAAAACTGGGATGTTTCTAAAATTAGTATAGACAAGAATACTGAAATAAACACATTAAATCATATTCTTCTATCTGGCCAAACAGGTTCAGGAAAGACCTATGCTCTTTTATATCTGTTGCTGATATTAGCAGTAAGAAACGCTGAAATTTCAGTTTGTGACCCTAAAAATAGTGACCTTGCTGAACTTTCAAAAAAATTAAAGATAGAATCAAAAACCTCAGCTACTGATATTGTTAAAGAGGTAAAAAATGTTTATCTAGAAATGGAAAAACGCAAAAAACAGAGAATAAAGGAAAATTGGCCTATTTCTACAACTGCAGTAGATAATGGTTTAAATCTGCGAATTCTAGTAGTAGATGAATTTGCTAGTTTACAATTAAAACTACAAAAAAAAGAGCTTGATGAACTCTTGAAATATATTTATCAAATTATTTTAGAAGGTAGAGCATTGTCTTGTTTTGTTATTCTTGGAATGCAACAAGCTAATGCAACGGTAATACCAACTTCATTAAGAGAACAGTTTGGCTCAATTTTTGTTTTAGGAAACAGTGGTGAACAAACCTTTAATGTAGCTTTTCAAGAAAAAGCTGATAGTTTACCTAAATTCCCTTTGAAAGCTGGAGAAGGCTGGGTAGTTCAAAACACGGATATAGAGCCTAAATTTATTAGATTTCCTTTTCTTGAATTTCTAATCTAAAATGGAAACACTTTACTAATCAAATAAATAGTAGTATAATAAAAAATAAATAAAAAAGAAAAAGCATCCATCCACCGCCAAGTTTCGGAATGCTTTCACTAAATTTCTTCTATAAGAAGATTATACCAGATTAATGTTTTATTAGCAAGCTAGTAGGATGAAAAAGAAAGTATCTTCAAATAGATTAGAGAAATAAAAGTGAGAGCGTAGGCGGTGCCTTCGCTCTTTTTATGTGTAATTGCTATTTTAGAGAGAGGGGCGCACTCGTTTTTCTCTATTATAATGATTGGTTCAAGCCGACTAAATCAAGTGTTTTTGTTTGGTTCGGCTTGACGAAGAAAGCAAAATAGAGAAAATGCAACTTTGACAAGCCCGAGCTTGCTCGAGTTTTAAAAAGTTTTTGCCGCACGTAGTGCACAGAAAAAAGTTTTTAAAACTGAAGGCTTGCGAAGGTGCAAGAGGAGCGCTATTGTTTGGGTGGCTGACGAGGTTTGGACGCAGTCCAAGAAAAAATTTAATAATAGGAAAGTGGAAATTATGATTTTCCACTTAACCCCCAAGTACTAAGAGGGGGGTTATAAATACGGGCCGAGGAGAGATTTATGGGTACTATAGAAGGTAAGGAAAACAATGTGTTCTTAATTGACTGGCTAGCTTTTACAGTTCCAGTAGAGATAGATAGCATAGGGAAGAAGGGTGTTGAAGATGTTTTAAATGCTCTTGATTTGAATGAATGGCCTTGGGAACCTCAGGAGAAGGGGAGAAATGGCTATAATCGTTCATTAAAATTACAGGAGTATGCGACTGTTTATTTTAATGAAATTAAATATACAGAAATTCCTTCTGGTCGAGAAGATTTATTAGAACGTTATAAAAAAATGGGGGTGAATGTTGAATTTACTGGGAAAGGTTGCCGAATTGTAGAAAAAACATTTGAGTGGGTAGAGTTTCTAACTCAAATTCTAGAAATAGGTGGTAGAATCACTCGTTTAGATGTCGCTTTAGATGATTTTAATGAGTTACTAGATTTCTCAGTTATAGAAAACAAAATCAAGAATGGAGAAATTGTTTCTTTAACAAGGACTAGAAAAGTAGATGAGCGCTTTGAATTTTCGAAAAGAGAGGATTTTGATAATCGAGGAGAAAGTAAAGGGAAAACTTTGTATTTTGGCAAAAGAGGTTCAGAGTTTTTACTGCGCTTATATGATAAGAAGAAGGAGCAGGAAAACAAAAAAATCTTTGTTGAATATGATAGTTGGCAACGTTATGAAATGGAACTTAGAAAAGAAAAGGCTATTGATTTTGTGAAACATCTATGCGAAGGTATGGAATTAGCTGAACTTTATTTAGCCGTTTTAAATGCACATATTCGATTTGTAGACCCAGTACCGAATCAAAAAAATAGAAGTCGGTGGCCGATTAGTGATTTTTGGAAAGATTTTTTAGATGATACTAAAAAAGTTAAATTAGATAGGAAAAATCTAGAACCTCAAATAAATAAGTCTATTGAGTGGTTTGATTCGTCTGTTTTTGCGACTATGCAGTTATTAGCAGAAGTTGCTGAACTAGGGGGAGTCGATTTGTTCGAAATATTGAAGAATGTACCTAAAAAAGAGAGGTCTGACCGACATAAAGAAATGCTCAAAGATTTTAAATCTCTAGAAACATCTGAAAAACAAGATATTTTGAAAAAAATAGCTTCTATCGGAAGATGACAAATTGATAACTTTATGATATCTTATTGTTAGCTAAATGCTATCTTTTTGCAGAGAGAGTAAATAGGAAGGATAACTATGAAAAAAGACAGGACAAAAACTGTTTTAATTCGTCTTACAGAAGAAGAAAAAAACAAACTTCAAGAAATGGCCGAAGAAAACGAGATGAAAGTAGAGCCTTTTGTCAGGAGGACGATATTTTCAAATGATATCAAAAAGCTATCAAATGAAAATGATGTTCTTCGAGAAGAAATTAAAGATTTAAAACAAGATATTAGAATTTTAACAAATCAAAATTTAGCAGATAAAGAAGTGTTGTCTAAATTTACTTCTCAATTGTTAGAAATGTTAGAAAAGTTAGATAAAATGAAACAAGAAAAAGAAATTT